>NZ_BMOI01000010.1 GCF_014646995.1 Curtobacterium luteum
CGCACCGTGCCTCCCGTCGGGTGGTGGGCGCGGACGCGCCGAGAGCGAGCGGGTGCTGCGGACTCTTCACGCGCTCGTAGCCTGCGCCGCGGACGGCGCGCGTACCGTGGCGGTCACGACCACGAGGAACGGGAGACCACGATGGACACGATGGCGATGATGAAGACCATGTCGGCGGACGCGATGCCGATGGCGATGGACATGGAGATGATGCAGGACACGATGATGGCGATGAACGCCGCGTCGATGGCCGCGACCATGTGCTCCGCCTCCGACATGCGCACGGGCGGCGAGATGGCCACCTGCGCGGCGATGTGCTCGAACACGGCGATGCTCGCGGACACCGGCATGCGCATGATGATGCGTCCGATGGGCATGGACGCCGAGGCCATGCGCACGATGCTCGCCGCCTGCGTGGCGATGGGCACGGCGTGCGCAGCGGAGTGCCGGCAGCACGCGGACATGGACGAGTCGTGCCGCTACTGCGCGATGGCGTGCGACGAGATGGTCGCCAAGTGCCGGGCGATGATGGACGCGATGCCCGCCTGACGACGTGACCCCGCGTTCGGCGGGCCGTGCTCAGCCGAGGCGGTCAGGCGTCCCGAGCGGTCGTGCGGACCCCGCCGGAGCTGAGGAGCTCAGCCACCGGATGGTGGGCGACCGGGGCCCCGACGGACGCGAGGGCGTCGGCGTCCGCCACCCGGAGCCGGGTCAGCGCGCCGTCGAGGAACGCGACGACGAGGTGAGCCTCGTGCGCCTCGACGACGATGCCGTCACGCCACGCGGCGGGGTTGGCGTCGGCCATGACGCGCTGGATCGGGAGGACGGTCGTGCGGGACATGGCTTCACCTGCTCTCGGGAGCGGCGACGGTGCGTCGCCGGTGCAGGAAACCTACGTCCGCCCCGGGCCGTCGACAACGGCGGCGGACGCCGGGCGTAACAGAGCCGCACACGGTGCGGTGCCGCTGTGCTCCGAGCGGTGCAGCTGTGCTCCGAGCGGTGCCGCTCGGGCGTCAGAAGATCATCGGCCGGTCGTCGTCGAGCGAGGTGTCCAGGTCGAGGTCGACCGACACCGGCACGTGGTCGCTCGGCGCGTCGCCCTTGCGCTCGTTGCGGTGGATCGCGGCGTCGGTCACCACGTCGGCGAAGGCCTGGGAACCGAGCACGAAGTCGATGCGCATGCCCTCGTTGCGGGGGAAGCGGAGCTGCTTGTAGTCCCAGTACGTGTAGCCGTCCGGCACGATCGGCCGGACGACGTCCTGCAGCCCGCGCTCCTCGAACGCACGGAACGCGGCGCGCTCGGGTTCGCTCACGTGCGTGGCGCCCTCGAACACCCGCACGTCCCAGACGTCCTGGTCGAGCGGCGCGACGTTCCAGTCGCCCATGAGCGCCAGCGGCAGTTCCGGGTCGTCGGACAGCCACTCCGCGGTGCGGTCGGCGAGCTGCGCGAGCCAGTCGAGCTTGTACGTGTAGTGCGGGTCGCCGAGCTCGCGACCGTTCGGCACGTAGAGGCTCCAGAGGCGGACACCGTCGACCGTGACGCCGATCGCGCGGGCCTCGACGGGGAGGTCCGGGCCCTCGTGGCCCTTGAGGAAGCCGGGCTGCCCGGGGAAGTCGCGCGTGACGTCCTCCATCGGCAGCCGGCTGGCGAAGGCGACGCCGTTCCACTGGTTCAGGCCGTGCGCCTCCACCTGGTAGCCGGCCGCCTCGAACGCCTCGGTCGGGAACTGCTCCGGTTTGCACTTGATCTCCTGCATGCCGAGGACGTCGACGTCCTCACGCACGAGCCAGTCGACGATCCGCCCCACTCGGGTGCGGACGGAGTTCACGTTCCAGGTCGCCACGCGCATGGTCCGAACCTACCGGTCCCTCCCCGGCCGGATGGTGTTCGCTGGGGTGCACCACCGGATCAGATCGGGGACCACCATGGCACCCACCACGGACCGCGTCGACGGGCCCACCACTGGCTCGCCGACGACGCAGGTCACCACCAAGGGTAGGACGATCATCGACGACGCGGTCGTCGCGAAGGTCGCCGGCATCGCCGCCCGCGACGTGCCCGGCGTGCACGCCCTCGGCGGCAACGCGGCCCGGGCGTTCGGCGCGATCCGCGACGCCATCGGTTCCAGCGCCCTCGGGCAGGGCGTCCGCGTCGAGGTGGGTGAGACGCAGGCCGCGGTCGACGTCACCATCGTCGTCGAGTACCCCGTCCCGATGATGGAGGTCGCCTCGGCCGTCCGTGCTGCCGTGACCACCGCCGTCACCGACCTGGTCGGGCTCGAGGTCACCGAGGTCAACGTGGCGATCAACGACGTCGAGATCCCCGGACTGCCCGCCGCGACCGAGGACGCCGAGGGCCGCGTGCGATGAACGCCACCGTGGTCGGCGCCGGGGTCGGCGCCGTGCTCGCGATCGTCGCCGTCACGCTCGGCTTCTGGGCGTTCGTGGTGGTGGCGGCCGCCATGCTCGTCGGGGCACTGGTGGGTCGGATCGTGAGCGGCGACCTCGACGTCCGCCGCCTCGCCGACGTCCTCCGCGGACGCCGGAGCTCGTCGTGAGTCACGCCGTCGTCGCCGGCGCTCCCGGCAGCGGCGGCGTCGTCCCCGGTTGGGACCGCATCGGTTCGGCCGCGCTCGTGCACACGGCCCAGGCCGTCGCCGCCGAGGCGCTCCGCGCGCCCCTCCGGGACGTTCGCGCCCGGGTCACCGGCGACGGGCGCGGTTCGCTGTCGGTCGAGGTCACCGCCCCGCTGCGCGTCCCCGTGCTCGGCTCCGGCGCGGTGCCGACCGAGCCCGTGCTCGTCACCACGCACCGCGCCCGGGGCACCATCGCGGACCGGGTCCACGCCATCACGGGACGCCAGGTCGACCGGGTCGACGTCACCTACGCCTCGTCGGTCGTCGACGTCCCCCGGAGGGTCCGGTGAGCGCCGCCGCTCCACGCGACGTCGACGTGCCGCGCGCCGCCCCGGACGACCGGGTCCACCGCCGCGTGCTCCGTCGCGAGACGACGGCGTCCCGCTCGGGGACCGTCGTCGTCGCGATGCTGCTCGTCGTGCTCCTCGCCGCCGTCGTGGTGATCGCCGCGTCGGCCGTCCTGCTCGGCCAGGGGGTGCTCGGCGTCGACCCACGCGCGGTCGTCGACGCGGCTGCGCGGGCGCCCGGCGGGCTCGACACGACCGTCGTCGTCACCGTCGGCGCCGTCGTCGCGGTCCTCGGGCTGACCCTGCTGCTCCGGGGTCTCCTGCCGAAGCGCCTGCCCCGGCACACGATGCCGTCCGAGCGGCTCGCGGTCATCGTGGACGACGAGGTGCTCGCCTCCGCCGTGGCCCGCGCCGCCCGCTCGGCGACCCGGCTCGAACCCGACGCGGCCGTCGGCACCGTCGGGCGCCGGACCGTGGACGTGGTCCTCCGCCCGGCCGCCGGCGTGGACGTCCCCGTGCTCGACGCCACCGACGCCGTGCAGCGCGAGCTCGACGCCGTCGCCGCACAGCCGACCGTCACCGCGCACGTCCGGGTCCAGCCGACCGGGAGGGTGGACGGGTGAACGCGACGAACCGTGTCCTCGGACGCATCGCCCTGGTGCTCGTCGGGCTCGCCCTGCTGGGCGTCGGGGTCGTGACCGCGCTCGTGCCGACCATCCCGGCCGTCGGGGCGGTGTGGCAGGACGTCGCCCGGGCGGGGCTCGCCGACCTCGCCCCCGGAGCGGCACGGCAGGCCTCGATCGCGGCGTGGACGGCGCTCCTCGGCGGGGCCGTCGTGCTCGGCGTCCTCGCCCTCGTGGTGCTCAGCACGCTCGGCGGCGGGCGGACCGGCACGGTCGTCGAGGACGACGGCGGCGCGGACGGTGTCGCCGGCTCCGTGCGGATCGAGGCCGCGGCGGTCCAGCACGCGCTGTCCTCGGCGATCGGCGACCTGCCCCAGGTGCCCTCGCTCGCGGTCGACGTCTACCGGGTCCGGGGGCGTCGGGCCGTCCGCATCCGTGTCCGGCCCCGCCGGGGTGCGGGACCGCGGGAGCTCACCGAGCGTGTCGAGGCCGTCGTCGCGGACCTCGACGCGGTGCTCGGGGAGCGGCTGCCCGTGCTGCTCGAGATCGCGCGCGGGGGAGCGGGGTCGGGGAAGCCGGACCGCGTGCACTGACGCTGGCGGCGGTGCCGGTGCGGGCGGTGGCGCCTGCCGGTGCCGGTGCGGGTGCCGGTGCGGTGTGCTGGCGCACAACCGAAAGCACCCCGAACCACGCGATCACGCGGTTCGGGGTGCTTTCCGTTGTGCGAGCGCGAGCGCGGGCGCGGGCGCGAGCGCGCGGCGGCGGGGCGCTGCGCGGGCGCGCGGCCGCCCGCCGCCCGCGCGCGGCGCTCGGCTAGAACGCGACGCCGCGGGCCGCGAAGAACGGCACCGGGTCGGTGGTGGTCCCGCCCGTGTGCACCTCGATGTGCGAGTGGCAGCCCGTCGAGTTGCCGGTCGACCCCACGAGCGCGATGAGCTGTCCGGCCGAGACCTGCTGGCCGGGCGACACCCGGAACCCGCCGTTCACGATGTGGCCGTAGGCGGTCTGGTAGCCGCCCGCGTGGGAGATGCGGACGTAGTTGCCGTAGCCGCCGTACCACCCGACGTAGTCGACCGTGCAGGCAGCCGCCGCGACGATCGCACTCGAGCACGCACTCCCGAGGTCGACGCCCTCGTGGAAGATCACGCCGCCGTGGATCGGGTGCACCCGGTACCCGTACGGGCTCGTGATCCAACCGCTCGCGGGCCGCACCCAGCCGGTGCCGGAGCCGGACCCGGCGGAGCCACCGGACGAACCGCCGCTCGACCCGCTCGACCCGCTCGACCCACCCGACGAACTCCCGCTCGACCCGCCGCCGCTGTTCGCCGCGGCTGCCCGCGCGCGTTCGGCGGCCGCGGCGCGCTCGGCTGCTTCACGCGCTGCCTTCTCCTCCGCGGCCTTGCGGACGGCCTCGCCCTTCGCGAACTCCTTCTCGGAGCGGACGCGCCCCGAGGTCAGGGTCGCGAGCTGCGCGTCGAGCCTCGCCTTGTTCGACTGCTGTTCGTCGTAGGCCGTCTGCACCCGGTCGGACGCCGCCTGCGCCTCGTCCATGCGGTCCTGCGCCGCCTGCGCGAGCTCGTCGAGCTTCTCCGCGGCGCGGTCGGCCTGCGCGGTCAGCGACCGGGCCACCGCGGCGTCGGCGGTCGCCGCGGCCTCGACCCGTTCGGCCTGCTCCGACAGCTTGCTCAGGGCGCCGAGGTTGTAGAGGAGGTCGGAGGCGTCCTCGGTGCTCCCCACGACGGAGGCGGTGACGTCCGCACCGCCGGAGCGAGCCATCTGCGCGGCGAGCTGGCCCGCCTGTGCGGCGCTCTGCTCGGCCACCTCGGCGTGCTCATCGGCATCGGCGCGGAGGCGCTGCTCGCGTTCGGCTGCCTGCTGGGCTGCGGTCTGGGCGTCGTAGAACTCGTCGCCGAGCCGCTCCGCCTCGTCCTGCGCCGCCTCGAGGTCGGCGGACAGCCCGTCGATGATGCCGCGGATCCGGGTGATCTGGCCCTGCTTGTCGGACTCCTTGCCGCGGGCGGCGAGGACGTCGTCCCACGAGGGGTACGTCTTCGCCTGCGCTGCCGGGGCGTCCAGCACGACGGTGCCCACGAGTCCGGCGAGCGCCAGGCCGGTCACGGCGAGACGGAGCGGGAGGACCGGGAGCCGGCGGGCGGGACGGTGGCGGGTGGCGCGGGTCACGGTGGCGAGCCTATACATCCGTACAGGCAGGACCGGCTGTCGGCGCGCCGCTGTGGACGACTCTCAGAAGCCGCGGTCCCGGAGCGTCTGCTCGGCGCTCTGCACCACGCGGTCGCGGAGCACGGCCGCCCCGGTGGTCCCCGCGTAGTCGTAGACGTCGAAGCCCGTGCAGTGGGTGATCGACGCGGGGCTCCCGAGCGAGTCCTCCACAGCCCGGGTCCACACGTCCCCGGACCCGATGACGACGAACGTCGGCCGTGCCCCGCGGTACGCGCCGAGGTCGACGAGCCAGGGGTAGGTGTCGAACGTGTCCCGGACCTGCAAGAGTTCGACGTTCGGGGCGGCGTACGTCGCGAGCGGCCGCACCGTCCAGAACTGACCGACGCCCGTGACGTCCCGTCCGGCCGCCCACCGGTCGAGGCAGCGGGCAGCGGTGTAGCGCGCGTCCGTGACCGTCCGGACCGTGCCCGGGACGGCCGCGACCCCGGCGACGAGCACCGCCGCCGCGCCGATCGCGAGGACGGTCCGCACCGCCCGCGACGGTCGGTGCACCCGTGTGGCGCGGACCGCGGTGCGGGTGAGCTCGGCGACCGCGACGATCGCGAGCAGCGGCGCGGTGACGATCGGCTCGAGGTAGCGCGGGGTCTCCGATCCGGCGACGACGACCCCGACGGACACCGCCACGACCGTCACCAGCGGCAGCACCGTGGCGACGAGGACCGTCCGTGCGGTCCGGACCCGCCACGCCCACACGGTGCCGCCGACGGCGAGCAGCACGCCGACGAAGAGCAGCAGCAGCCCGGCGTCGCCTGCCGCGGAGGCCGCACGGTCGTCGGTGAGCTGCGCGAAGAACGCCAGGGTGTCGACCGCACGGGACGGGTGCACGTACGTCGCGGGGTCGAGGGAGACGAACGGGCGCAGCGGGACCCGGACGAGGTACCCGGCCACGGAGCCGACCACGAGGACCGACCCGAGCAGCAGTGACGGCCGCCACGGCACCCGGCGCGCGAGCGCGAGCAGCACCAGCGTCACGATCACCGGCCCGGCCGACCACGGGACGTACAGGGGGTTCGACGCCGTCGTCAGCGCGGCGACGAGCCCGAGCGTGACGAGGACGGGCACGGACGCCCGGCCGGTCCGCACCGCGCGGAGCACGAGCACGGCCGTGCCGAGCATGGCGAGCACCGCGCCGTAGTAGTAGGTGGTCGTGAGCAGCAAGGAGGCGAGCTCGAGCGACGTAGCCGTCGCCGTCGACTCCGTGAGCACGAGCGCCGTCACGAAGGCGAGCGCGAGCCCGGCGACCGCGATCCGTGCCGGGCGCCCGGCGGCGGGCATGAGCTCGTTCGCCGCCGCACGGAGGAGCGCGTACACGGCGAGCAGCACCAGCAGGCCGTTCAGCGTGAGCGCCTGCTGCGGCGTCGCGGTCACGACCGAGCACAGGAGGTAGACGGGCAGCTCGGGGAAGAAGAACAGCGCGGGGGACATCGCCCACTCGAACGGCTGCCCGGCGTCGAGCGACCGTCGGACCAGCGGCAGGAGCACCGAGTCGCCGTCGTACCAGAGGAGCGCGACGCGCGGCGTCGCGATGACGTGCCGCAACGCGATGACGGACAGGGCCAGCGCGACCAGCGCGCCCAGTGCCTCCCGGCCGACCGCGACCCACCTGCCCGCGGGGGCCGCGCGCCCGGCCTCGACTGCGGGCGACGGTGCGGAGCGGGACATGCTCCGGAGCGTACCGAGGCGGGCTCGGCGCAGGCCTCCCGGCGTGCAGCGGGCGATCAGCAGCGGCGTACCACCCCGACCGGCTACTCTGGTGCGCTGTGACGGACGTGCGTGCCCAGTTGATCGACCACATCAAGGCCGATGCCGTGTTCCACGGCGACTTCACCCTGACGAGCGGGAAGCAGGCGTCGTACTACATCGACCTGCGCAAGGTGAGCCTCGACCACCGGGTCGCGCCGCTCATCGGACAGGTGATGACCGACCTCATCGCCGAGGTGCCGGACGTCGCCGCCGTGGGTGGGCTGACCATGGGTGCCGACCCGATCGCGAGCGCGGTGCTGCACCAGGCGGCCGCCCGCGGACTCGCGTACGACGCCTTCGTGGTGCGCAAGGAGCCGAAGGACCACGGGCGCGGCCGCCAGGTCGAGGGCCCCGACGTCGCGGGCAAGCGCGTCATCGTGCTCGAGGACACCTCCACGACCGGCGGCTCGCCGCTCAAGGCCGCCGAGGCGCTCGAGCGCGAGGGCGCGATCATCGCCGCCGGGGCCGTCGTGGTGGACCGCGACACCGGGGCGAAGGAGAAGATCGAGGCCGCCGGGTACCCCTACTTCGCCGCGATCGGACTGGCCGACCTGGGGTTGTCCGCGTGACCGGGGAGCGTCCGGACGACGCGCAGCGCCCCGGGGACACCGCCGGTTCCGGAGACGGGACCGACGGCCTGGAGGCGCGGCGCGCGTCGGACGCGGACGCTCCGTTCCACGGTCTCCGCAGTGCCGCGGACATCTTCGGCGCTCCCCGCTCGGCCGACGACTGGCCGTCCCGACGGGAGCGTCGAGAGGCGATCAAGGCCGCCCAGGAGACGGGTGCACCGCTGCCGGAGCCGTTCGCCGCTCCGGAGGAGGAGCCGACCTCGGCGCCCGAGCCGACCTCGGCGCCGGAGCCGGACGACGCGACGCCGTCCCGTGCCGACCGCGACGGCGGTGCGGGTGCCGGAGCCGACGACGCCGCCACCCAGGCGATCTCGATGCCCGAGCAGCTCTCGGCGCCGTCGCAGCACGCACACCCGAGCTCGATCCAGCTCCCGACGGCCCGGTCGAACCGCGACGCCCGTGCGGCCGAGGCGCGGGCACTCGACGACGAGCGTCGACGGGTGGACCCGACCGGGACCGGACGCGAGGACGTCGACTGGCTCGGCCGCGCCACCGGGACGGGCACCGGCGCGGTGACCGTGGGCGAGCCGATGGCCCGCCAGCCGCTCGGGGTCGAGGACGCGCTGCCCTCCTCGGACGAGCCGCCGAGCTTCACCGAGCTGCTCGGGCTGGAGTCCTCCGACCGCGACGTCGACGCTCCGGGCCCGGACCGCCCGTTCGACTGGGCGGTGCGGGACGACGCGACCGGTGAGGTGCCGACGGCGCTCACCTCGGACGCCTTCGCGACGACGGCCTTCGAGACCGTCGCGCTGGCGGGGGAGCAGCCTGCGTCCGCGCCGGGTGCGGGCGGCATCGCTGCGGCCGGGGCGGGAGCGGCTGCGCTGGCCCCGGGCGAGCCGGCTTCGGGTGCGGCTCCTGCGGGTGCGCCGGCTGCCGGAGCGCCGTCGGACGGGGACGACC
The DNA here is from genome assembly GCF_014646995.1 of Curtobacterium luteum. Classification (GTDB taxonomy): domain Bacteria; phylum Actinomycetota; class Actinomycetes; order Actinomycetales; family Microbacteriaceae; genus Curtobacterium; species Curtobacterium luteum. Next base: position 9,060 of record NZ_BMOI01000010.1, read on the forward strand.
CCGACGCGCCGACCACGCGACTGTCCGTGCCGGACGCGGCCACGGGCCTCCCTGTCGAGCCGTCGCGCCCCGCGACACCGGTCGAGGCGGCACCGGCCGAGCCCTCCGCGACGACGCCGGCCACGAGCTGGTCGCTGTCGGACGAGGCCGAGGACACCCCCACCGTCGCCTTCGAGCCGCCCCGCTCGGCCACTGCGTCGCCCTGGTGGGCCGAACCCGACGACGTGGCCCCGCCGACGGCCGCTCCGCCGCTCGTCGAGCCCACCCCCGAGACCTACCCCGCACACCTGCCGCCCTCCGTCGGGCAGGACTTCGACGGCCTGCTCGGATCCGACGACGACCGTCCCGTCACCGAGCCCGTCGCCGCGCCCGCTGCCCGCCCGTTGCGCCCGGAGGACATCGACCAGTCGGAGTGGACCGACCGCGAGACGAGCGACACGAGCGCGATCAAGGACCTCTTCGGCACCGCCGCCGTCGACCAGCTCGGCGCGACCGGCTACGACCCGCACGACACCGGCACGGCGATGCTGCCCGCCGTCGGTGCGGCGTCCGGAGCCGCCGCCGGCTCCTCCGGCCGTGGGACCGGTGCCACGACCGCGCCGTCGTCCTCGCCGGCGAAGCAGGGCGTCATCAACCAGCAGTTCGCCCGGCTCCAGGGCGAGGGCAAGCGCGGGAAGCAGATCCTCATCGGCGGCTCGGTCGTGCTCATCGTCGTGCTGCTCGTGCTGGTGTTCCTCTTCGCCCGGTGGATCATGGGCAACACCGTCGCGGACCACCTCACGCCGACCTCGTCGCCGAGCGCTGCGGCGCAGTCCGCCGAGTCGTCGAGCTCGCCGTCGACCACACCCTCCGCCGAGGCGCAGCCCGCCCAGACGCAGCCGGCGGGCATCGTGTTCGCGACCACGCAGGCGACGCCCGGGGAGCACTCGTGGACCGAGCTCGCGGGCGGGGAGTGCCTGGCGGCGCCGTACACGGACGCGTGGGCCCAGACCTACACCGTCGTCGACTGCTCGGCGCCGCACGTGGCGCAGCTGACCGCGCGGCTCCCGGTGCAGGCGGATGCGTGGCCGGGGGCGGACGCGCTCGCGGCGCAGGCGAGCGAGCAGTGCCAGACCTCGGCGGCACTCGACACGGCGGCTGCGGCGTCGTACGGCGACGTGCAGGTGCAGGGGTCGTACGCGCCCGATTCGTCGACGTGGGACCGCGGGGACACGTTCATCGCGTGCTTCGTGACGCGGTCGTCGGGGCAGACGCTCACAGGGTCGCTCGCGCCGACGTCCTAGGCCGCGGGGGCGGTGCCGCTGTCGGGGACGCCGCTGTCGGGCGACGTGGTCGTCGTCGTGCGACCGCGGCGGTGTCGTTCCGCGTCGGCGCAGCGCGCCCGCGCCCGCACCCGCGCCCGCACCAGAGCCCGCGGCCGGGTCAGCGCGCGGCGGGGACCTTCGCGGACGCGTCCGTCAGGGTCTGCAGCTCCTCCGGCGTGAGCTCGAGTTCCGCCGATGCCAGCAGGGCAGGCAGCTGCTCGGTGTTCCGTGCACTCGCGATCGGCGCGACCACGTCCGGCTGTGCCTGCAGCCAGGCGAGGGACACGGTCGCGATCGCCACGCCGTGGGCGTCGGCGATGGTGTCGAGGGCGTCGACGACCGCGAGCCCCTCGTCGGTGAAGTATCCCGACACCTGCCCCTCGCGGTCCGCGCCGGCGAAGTCCTCCTTCGTGCGGTACTTGCCCGTCAGGAAGCCGGCCGCGAGCGCGAAGTACGGCACGACCCCGAGGTGCTCGGCGGCGGCGAGCGGCGCGATCTCCGACTCGTACGGCTCCCGCGTCACGAGGTTGTAGTGCGGCTGGATCGCGACCGGCTTCGCGAGTCCGTTCTCGTCCGCGATCCGGATCCACTCCTCCGCGCGAGCTCGGGAGTAGTTCGAGATCGCGGTGTACCGGACGAGCCCCTCGCGGACGAGCTGGTCGAACGCGCGGACGGTCTCCTCCAGCGGCGTCGACTCGTCGTCGAAGTGCGCGTAGTAGAGGTCGATGCGGTCCGTCCCGAGCCGCTCCAGGCTGGCACGCGCTGCCGCCGCGACGGTCGACGCCGACAAGCCCTTGTACTCCGGGTGCTGCGAGACCTTTGTCGCGATGACGACGTCGTCGCGCTTGCCCGACGCCCGGAGCCACGATCCGATGACCCGCTCGGACTCGCCGCCGCTGTTGCCCGGCGCCCAGGCCGAGTACACGTCGGCGGAGTCGACGAAGTCGCCGCCGGCGCCCGCGTAGGCGTCGAGGACACGGTGTGAGGTCTCCTCGTCAGCGGTCCAGCCGAAGACGTTGCCGCCGAGGGCGAGGGGGAACACGGTCAGGTCACTGGTACCGATGCGGGGCATTGCGGGTCCTCTCGTGGTCGTTGCCGCGGCGGACCGTCGCGACCCTCCCACGCTATGCCCGGCGACCTGTCGCCCGACCAGAGGCTTCGCAGTGTTGCATGAGGGGATGCCCACGCTCACCGACCACCTCGCCGACCCCCGCTCCTCCGTCCGGCTCCGGGCGGTCATGGCGGCCGGGACGACCGCGGACCCGGCCGACCTCGACGTCCTCCTCGAGCAGTGCGCGACCGACCCCGACCTGCAGGTGCGCGAGGCTCTGACCTGGTCGCTCGTCCGGCTCCCGGCGGAGCTCGTCGTGCCCCGGCTCGTCGCGGAGCTCGACCGCCCCGAGGCGCAGGCGCGTTCGCAGGCGCTGCACACGCTCTCGAAGATCCGCGACGGCTCGGTGTTCGACGAGGTCGCGGAGCGGATCGGGGACACCGACCCCGGCGTCCGGCGGACCGCCTGGCGTGCGGCGGTGGTCCTCGCCCCCGACGCGGAGCGTCCGGCCCTGGCCCGCCGCCTCGCCCTGGAACTCGGCGAGGGCGACCGCGACCGGCGCCTCGCGCTGAGCCGCGCGCTCGTGTCGCTCGGCGAGGACGTCGTCGCACCCGTCCTCGCGGGGGCGACAGCACGACGCGGCGACGCGGTCCGTGCGCACGTGGCCGAGACGGAGCGGCTGCTGCACGACCCGGACGCCGCCTCCTCGCTGGCGCTGGAGCGCGCGCGACGCGAGATGGCGCTGGGACGCAGCAAGCGCGCCTCCGGCTGACGAGGGCCGCTGCGGTGACCCCGTGACGGCCTGGAGGCGCGTGGCGGGCCCGTCCCGTGCCTCCAGGCCGTTCCGCGCCAGCGCTGGGCGGGTGACGGAACCCACGGATTCGGCGTCTCGAACACCCCGGATCGGCTTGCGTGTCGGCGTCGACACCGGCCAGGGTGGGTGTCGAAGGGGAGTAGCTCCCAGCGCGTGCATCGACACACTGACCATCACGACGATCGGTCCGGTGCACCACCCGCGGCCGTCCGGCCCGGGCGAGCGAGACCTTCGGCCGTTCCGCCGTGGCCGAGGTCCTCCCGTGATGCTCCGCCGTGGCTCCGACCAGGAGACCCACCATGACCGACACCCTGTCGAACCCGACACCGCGCACCGCGTCGACACCGACCGCAGGCGCCTCCCGCATGGGCCGCAGCGCCTGGGGCCGCGTCGCGATCTGCGTCGTGCTCGCCGTCCCCGCCGTCGTCTTCCGTCTGACCGGCTTCGCGCCGAACCCCGTCGTCGACCTCCTCGTCTTCGGCGGTGCGGTCGTCGCTGCGTCGTTCCTGCTCGCGTGGGCCGCCGAGGCTGCGCAGAAGGACATCGCGGGTGCCCTGGCCATCGCGATACTCGCGCTCATCGCGGTGCTGCCCGAGTACGCCGTCGACCTCTTCTACGCGTTCCGCTCCGGCTCCGACCCCGCGTTCGAGCAGTTCGCCGCCGCGAACATGACCGGGTCGAACCGGCTCCTGCTCGGGTTCGGCTGGCCGCTCGTCGTGGTGATCTCGCTGCTCGTCGCCCGCCGGTACGTCCGTGCCGGGTCGCTGCCCGCCTCGGCGACGAAGGTGCTGCAGCTCGAGCAGTCCTCGCGGCTCGACATCGGGTTCCTGGCGCTCCTCGCCGTCGTCGCGTTCCTCATCCCGCTCCTCGGCTCGATCCCGCTGTGGTTCGGGTTCGTGCTGCTCGCCGCGTTCGTCGCCTACCTGTGGCGCGCGTCGAAGGTCGCCGACGGTGACGACGACGAAGAGGAGATGGTCGGCATGGCGGGGAACATCGCCTCGATGCCGACCCGTGCCCGGCGCTGGACGATCGTCGCGCTGTTCGTCGTCGCCGCCGCCGTGATCCTGTCGTCCGCCGAGCCCTTCGCCGAGGCGCTCGTGTCCTCCGGCAGCGCACTCGGCATCGACAGCTACTTCCTCGTGCAGTGGCTCGCGCCCCTCGCGACCGAGGCGCCCGAGTTCATCGTCGCCGCGCTCTTCGCCCTGCGCGGCATGGGCGGCGCGGCCATCGGGACGCTCATCGCCTCGAAGGTGAACCAGTGGTCGCTGCTGGTCGGGTCGCTGCCGATCGCACACGTCCTCGGCGGCGGGACCACGGGCGGGCTGCCGCTCGACGGTCGGCAGGTCGAGGAGTTCATGCTCACCGCGTCCCAGACGGTGCTCGGCGTGGCGATCATCATCGCGCTGCGGTTCCACCGGTGGTCGGCGATCGCGCTCGTGGCCCTGTTCGCGGTCCAGTTCGTGGTGACGGACACGAGCGGACGGTGGGTGCTCAGCATCGTGCACCTCGTCGCCGCGGTGGTCGTGTTCTGGATCAACCGGCGGGACATCGCGCCGACGCTCGCGGCACCGTTCCGGCGGCAGCCCGCGGTCGAGCGCGGCTGAGCGCGGGGCGCGGGGCCGAGTCTTGCGTTGAGCGACAGATCTCGCGCGGTTCCGCGCGAGATCTGTCGCTCACCCCGAGTCCCGGGGCCTCGCCGGGGCCGCGCGGCTGCCGCGCGGCCGCGGCGGCCGCGCGGCAGTCGCCGTCGGGGGCGAGCCAGATCGCGGTCGCGGCCGCGGCCGGCAGGTCCACGAGCGACTCCGAGCCGTCGGACGACCGCCGAGACACCGCGATCACGCCCGCGTAGTCCCGGACCTGCTCGACGCGCAGGTGCGTCCCGAGGGCGACTCCGAGCTCGTCGAAGTACCGCAGGAGCGAGGGGTCGTCGTCCGACACCCGGTCGACCGTGCCGCACGCCCCCGGGGCCACGGTGCCGAGGAGCGCACCCGGCGAGTCCGGCACGGAGCCGTCCGCGCGCGGGATCGGATCGCCGTGCGGGTCGTGCGTGGGGTGCCCGAGGTCGACGTCCACCCGGTCGAGGAACGTCTCCGAGACCGCGTGCTCGAGTGCCTCGGCCTCGGTGTGCACCTCGTCCCAGCCGTACCCGAGCCGCTGCACGAGGAACGTCTCGATGAGCCGGTGCCGCCGGACCATCGCCACGGCGACCTGCTGGCCGAGCGGCGTGAGGACGACACCGTAGTACGGGGTGTGCTCGATGAGCCCGTCACGGTCGAGCTTCCGGAGGTTGCCCGACACCGTCGACGCCGAGACCCGGAGCGCCGCGGCGATGTCCCGCGTCGCGAGTCCGCCGCCGCCGCGTTCGCTCGCCTTCCAGATGAGCTTCACGTAGTCCTCGGCCATGGTGCTGAGGGAGGGAAGCCGCATGTGCCAATGGTACAAACGCAGACGTGACGTCAGCAGCCCCGGTCCGCGGGCGGCGCTGGCCGGTCCCTCCGTCGCTGCTGGTCGGCCTCGCCCCGCTCGTGCTCTTCGCCGCGGTCAGCGCCTGGCGGGCACGGCCGAGCGACGACTACCCGACCCTCGGCCAGACCGTCGACAGCGTCGTCCGTTCCCTGGTCGTCCCCGAGGGGATCGCGGTCGTGGCGCTCGCCGTCGTGGTCAGCGGCCTCGGCTGGTGGCGCATCGCGACCGTCGACCCGACCCGCACCCCGCTCCGGTGGACGATGATCGCCCCGCTGGGGATCCTGCTCGTCTGCCTCGTCCGGCTGCCGCTCATCGACTGGAGCGCGCTGCCCGTCCGCTACTTCCTCCTGCTCACGGTCGGGGTGCTGTTCGTCGGCGTGTTCGAGGAGCTGATGACCCGCGGTGTCCTGCTCGTCGGCCTCCGGCGACGCGTGCCCGAGTTCGCCGTGTGGGCGGTGTCGTGCGTCCTCTTCGGCCTGCTGCACCTGCTCAACGTCCTCGCCGGTGCCGGTCTCGGGACGACCGCCGTGCAGGTCGTCTTCGCGGCCTCGTTCGGGTCGACGCTGTACGTGACGCGGCGGCTCACCGGCTCGCTGGTCCCGGCGATGCTGCTGCACGCGTTCTGGGACTTCGGGTCGATCGGCTTCTCGGCGACGGTGCGGCCGGGCGACACGAGCCTGCTTGTCCCGGCCGGGATCATCGGGCTGTTCTCGTTCGCGGTCCTCGCGTTCGGCATCGTCGCCGGCGGGGTGGTCGCGTGGCGGGACGACCGGCCGCGCCGCCTGCGGCGCCGGTGGCGGACGGTCCCGCCCATGGCGGCCGACGCGGTGCGCGGGGACGAGCCGCGCCTCCAGGCGGTCTGACACCGCGCCACACGCGCAGCGCTCGGGCCTGCGGCCGCACGCGCCGCGCTCGGGCCTGCGCCCGTCCGCAACGGGCGCGCACGCCGCGTTCCCGCCCGCACGTGGCGGGCGCGCGCTGCTACAGCTCGACCTCGAACGGCTCGGTCCGGACGAGCTCGTGCACTCCGGAGATGACCTCGCTCGGGCGGAACGGGTAGCGCTCGATCTCGGCCTGGTCGCTGATGCCGGTCATGACGAGCACGGTGTGCAAGCCCGCCTCGATGCCCGCCTGCACGTCGGTGTCCATCCGGTCGCCGATCATGCCGGTGTTCTCGGAGTGCGCCCCGATGCGGTTCATCGCGGAGCGGAACATCATCGGGTTCGGCTTGCCGACGACGTACGGCTGCTTGCCGGTGGCCTTCTCGATCATCGCCGCGATCGCCCCGGTCGCCGGCAGCACGCCCTCGGCGCTCGGTCCCGTCGCGTCCGGGTTGGTGACGATGAAGCGGGCGCCGTCACGGATGAGCCGCACGGCCTTCGTGATCGCCTCGAACGAGTAGTTCCGGGTCTCTCCGACCACCACGTAGTCGGGGGCGGTCTCGGTCATGATGAACCCGGCCTCGTGCAGGGCCGTGGTCATGCCGGCCTCGCCGATCACGAAGGCGGAGCCGCCGGGCATCTGCGAGCGGCAGAAGTCCGCCGTCGCGAGCGCGCTCGTCCAGATGCGCTCCTCGGGCACGTGGAGGCCCGAACCGCGGAGCCGGGCGCTGAGATCGCGCGGGGTGAAGATCGAGTTGTTCGTCAGGACGAGGAACTCCGTGCCCTCGTCGAGCCACTGCTGGATGAGCTCGGGGGCCCCGGGGAGGGCCTGGTTCTCGTGCACCAGCACGCCGTCCATGTCGGTCAGCCAGCACTCGACTTCGTCGCGGGTCGCCATGGCCTCACCCTAGCGGGCGGGTCCGACCCGGCGCGGGTCGGGCCCGTGCCGTCAGGGAGCAGGCCGGGAGGCCCGGAGCGGCTCTTGTGCACCGGCCGCGGTGTGCGGGATGGTCGGTTCACCGAATGTCGTTCGGCTTTGCCCTAGGCTTTTCGGTACACGTACCAGAACAAGGAGTCCCACCGTGCTCGTCGACCCCGCCGTCCCCACCACCGCACCCCGACCCGCTGCCGCGGCGGGCGAGGCCGAGGTGGCACCGCGACGACGCCGGGGCCGACCGAACGTGCTCTCCCGCGAGCAGGTCATCGACGCCGCGACCCGGATCGCCAACGAGGAGGGACTCGACCGGCTCTCCTTCCGCGCCCTCGGTGCCGCGCTCGGCGTCGCGCCGATGACGGTGCACCGCACGATCGGCGGCCTCGAGGACCTGCACGCCGAGCTGGTGCGCCGCACGGTGGACGAGTTCGCCTCGACGTTCGTGTGGCCGTCGGACTGGCGCGAGGTCGTCCGGGTCTTCGCGGTCACCTTCCGCGACCTCATGACCACCCACCCGCTCGTGCTCGAGTCGCACAGCCAGCACGCACCCCTGGCGTCACGCGAGTCCGACGGGGTCGTCCGCACCGTCGTGGGCGCGCTGCGGTCGGCCGGGCTGCCGGACCGCGAGGCGATGTACGCGTTCTTCGTGGTCTACGACTTCGTGGTCGGACACGTCGGCGTCCTCGTGGGCCGGGGCTCCTCCGAGGCCGGACGCCCGGAGCGGCACGCCCTCGTCGGGGAGATCCTCGGCGAGCACTCGTACGAGGAGCGATTCGCCCTCGGCATCGACGTGCTGCTCGCCGGGATCGAGGCGCGGGTGGCCGGGCGACGGGCGTCCGCGTCCTAGTCTGGAGCGCGTGACCGAGCGCCTCCCGTCCGACCCCGGTGCCGCGCCGTCGCCACAGCCCTCCCACGAGCGCACGACCAACGGCGTCGGACCCCACCCCGAGCCGTGGCCGGACGACCCGCGACTCGACCCGGAGCTCCTCGCCGAGGGCGACTCCCGCAACGTCGTCGACCGCTTCCGGTACTGGTCGATGGAGGCGATCGTCGCCGAACTCGACACGCGCCGCCACGCCTTCGACGTCGCGATCGAGAACTGGCAGCACGACCTCAACATCGGGTCCATCGTCCGGAGTGCCAACGCGTTCCTCGCCGGCACCGTGCACATCATCGGCCGGCGACGCTGGAACAAGCGCGGCGCCATGGTGACCGACCGCTACCAGCACGTGCGGTACCACCCGGACGTCGCCGCGTTCCTCGAGGCCATGCGCGCCGAACGGCGGCCGGTCGTCGCGATCGACAACACCGACGGCGCCGAGCGCATCGAGACGGCAGCGATCCCGGAGCGCTGCGTGTTCCTGTTCGGGCAGGAGGGGCCGGGGCTGACCGACGAGGCGGTGGCCGGAGCTGACGCCCACCTCGAGATCACGCAGTACGGGTCCACGCGGAGCATCAACGCGTCGGCGGCCGCGGCCATCGTGATGCACAGCTGGATCGTCCAGCACGCCGCCGACTGACCGGAGCGTCAGGCGTCGCGGGTCAGCAGCACCACGGTCACGTCGTCCTCCGCCCGCTCGGCGGCTCGGAGCCGGACGGCGTCCAGGAACGCGTGGTGGTCCCGGGTGCGCTCGAACGTGCGGGCGAGTTCGGTGAGGGTGTCGATCGTGCCGTCGCCGAGGTCGAGCGCTCCGTCGCTGGCCACGAGCAGCGCGTCGCCGGGGTCCAGCGTCAGCCGGGTCACCGCCCGAGGCGCACCGCCGGGGTGGAGGCCGAGCGGGAGGTCGTGCGACCGGACGACCCGGTGCCGTCCGTCGGCCGCCAGGTGCACCACGAGCCCGTGCCCGGCGTCCACCGCCTCCACGGCACCGCTGTCGAACGCCACCCGGGCGTGGAAGAGCGTGGCGAACGCACTCGTCGCCACGAGGTCCTCCGCGAGCGCCGGCTCCGCGGCCCGGACGGCATCCGCGGGGGCCGCGTCCCGGTGCTGGCGCAGGGCCGCCCGGATGCCGGCCGCGAGGATCGCCGCGGGCTGCTCCTTGCCCATGACGTCGGCGAGCGTGACCGTGAGGTGGTCACCGTCGCTCGACCAGTCGTGCAGGTCGCCGCTCGTGTCGCCGTACGGGACGGACACGGCGGAGACCCGGAAGCCACGGACCGCGACGGACGCCGGCGTGAGCGCACCGACGACGTCGAGCAGACGGTCGTGGTGCAGGCCCTGGCCGAGGGCCCGCTCCGCCCAGCGCCCGAAGTCGATCAGTGCGGCCTCGTCCGCGAGCGAGAACTCGCGCGGTCGGGTGTCCATCAGGCAGAGCGTGCCGACCGGGACCCCGCCGGGCATGGTCAGTGGGACGCCCGCGTAGAACCGGATGCCGCGGTTCGTCACCCCGGGGAGACCGGCGGTCCGCGGGTCGGCGGTGGTGTCGGTGATGACCGTCGGTTCGACCTGCCGGACGGTGAGCTGGCAGAACGACCAGCCGATCGGCCCGGACACGATCTCGTCCGGGATGTTCGGGGTGAGCGTGTGCAGGAGGTCGTCGTCGAGGACGTTGACGTAGGACAGCGGCACGTCGAAGACCTCGCGCGCGACGCGGACGATCCGCTCGAAGCGCTCGGACGGTGCCGCCCCGACCACGTCGAGGGCCGCCACGAGCGCAGCACGCGTCGAGGCCGTGTCTCCGGTGTCCATCGCCCGCTCTCCTGATCCGTCGCGAACCAGGTCAGGCTACCTCTGGGGTCCGTGTCAGCGCCGTGCGGTCGTGCGCCGCGCCACCAGCCGCGGCTCGACCAGGATCTCCCGCGCCGGGGCACCCGGGTCGGCGATGCGCGCCAGCAGCCGCTCCCCGGCGCCCCGCCCGATCTCGACACTGCGGTCGTCGATGCTCGTCAGTCCGACGTAGCGGCTCGCCGCGACCGGGGTGTCGTCGTAGCCGATGACCGACACGTCCTCCGGCACGCGCAGGCCGCGCTCCGCGAGACCGGACAGGGCGCCGATCGCCATCACGTCGTTCGCGGCGAACACCGCCGTGACGTCGGGGTGCTCGTCGAGGAGCACGCCGACGGCCCGCACGCCGGCCTCCTCGGTCGGCTCGCCGGAGAGGACCGCACTGACGACGGACGCACCGGGCCCTGCGGCGGCGATCCGTGCCTCCAGGCCGGTCCGCCGTTCGTCGGAGGCGGCTGACCGCGCGCCCACGAAGCCGATGCGACGGTGGCCGAGGTCGAGGAGGTGCGCAGCGGCGATCGCGCCGCCGGTGCGGTCGTCGTTCGCGACGGTGTCCGCTCGGGGGATCGTGACGCGTCCGCCGGCGACGACGAGCGGCATCGACGCGGGGACCGCGAGGTCCGTGTCCGGCTCGCCCGCGATCACGATCCCCTCGACCCGCATCGACAGGAAGCCCTCCACGGGGGACGCGTCGAGCCCGGTGTTGAGGAACCGGTCGGCGACGACGAGCCGGTGGCCCTGGTCCTGCAGGGACTCGCGGAGGCCGGTGAGCAGGTCGACGAACCACTGGTTCCGGAAGTCGTCGAGGACCACGCCGATCGTGCGGCTCCGCGTGCCGGCGAGGGCGACGGCCGCGGTCGAGGGACGGTAGTCGAGCTCCTGGATCGCCCGCAGGACGGCGGCACGCCGCTGGTCGCTGACCCGGGGGGAGCGCTGGAGCACGAGGGAGACGAGCGACTTGGAGACGCCCGCCCGCGCGGCGACGTCGTAGATGGTCGCCGGCTTGCTGCCGGCGCGCTTGCCGTCGCCCATGATCGGCATCGACCTCCTGGTGTCCGTGTCGATCCTAGCGGGGGTGTCCCGGATGCTGTCGGCGTGACATTTCAGTTCGACCGCCCGGCTCGTGGCCTGTCCGTCGACCGGACGGCGGCGTCCGGCGGGTGCTGATCGGTGGCGCACAACCGAAGTCACCTCGAACCGGACGGATGCGCGGTTCGAGGTGACTTTGGTTGTGCGGCGGCCGAGCGTGCGGCGGCCGGACCCCGCGGCGCTGCTAGCCGATCAGGCTCGGCCGCAGGTCGCGCAGCGTGCGGCTCCGGGTCTGCCGGGCCGTCACGACGTACGACACGAGCAGCGCGCCGAGCAGCCAGCAGAGCAGGATGCCCGTGTCCGACCAGGCAGTGGCCGCCGAGCCGCCGTACATCGTCTGCCGGATCGCGTCGACCGAGTAGGTCATCGGCAACGCGAAGTGCAGCGCCGCCAACGGCCCCGGCAGCGTCTGCCACGGGAACGTCCCGCCGGCGGTCACGAGCTGGACGAGCATGAGCACGAGGCCGAGGAACTGCCCGACCGACCCGAGCAGCACGTTGAGCGCCATGATGATCGCCGCGAACGTCGCCGAGGCGAGCACCATGATGCCGATCGTCGGACCGGCCTGGACCACGTTCAGGTCGAGCGCGAACCGGACGATGAGGAACAGCGCCACCATCTGCACGACCCCGAGGAGTGCGGGGGTGAGCCAGCCGCCGAGCACCACGCGGAGCGGCTTCCGTACGGCGGTGATCGCCCGCTTCGAGATCGGCTTCAGGATGAGGAACAGCGCGTACATGCCGATCCAGGCCGCGAGCGAGATGAAGAACGGTGCGAGGCCCGCGCCGTAGTTGCCCGCCGACGCCACGTTGTCGTCGCCGACCTTGACCGGGTCGGAGATCACGGACGCCTGGGCTTCCCGCGACGACGCGGTGGACGACGGGATCTTCGTGCGACCCTCGTCGAGCTCGTCCGCGAGCTTCGTGGACCCGCTCTCGAGCTTCGTCAGGCCGGACGCGAGCGACTTCGCGCCGTCGTCGGCCGATGCCGCACCGGTGGCGAGCCGGGAGGCGCCGCTCGACAGGGTCGGGGCCGCTGCCGCGAGCTTCGACGTCCCCGCTGCGACCTGCGACGCACCGTTCGACAGGGTCGACGCGCCGTCGGCCGCCGAGGCGATGCCCGACGAGAGCTCGGGAGCCTTCGCGGCGAGGGTGGAGGTGCCCGCTGCGAGCCGGTCCGACCCGTCGGAGGCCTGCTGGATGCCCGAGGTCAGGGCCGGGGCCTTCGCCGCGAGGTCGGATGCGCCGGCGGCGACCTTCGCGCTCCCGGTCTTCAGGTCCTCGATGCCGGTCGACACCGCGGACGCGCCCGTGCCGAGCGTGGTGGAACTCGTCCGCAGCTGTTCCAGCGCGGCCACCAGCTGCGCCTTCTGGTCGGCGTCGAGCACGGTCGACGCCTCGACCACCGGCTCGAGCTGGGATGCCAGCGCGGGGGACTGCGCCGCCAACTGCTGTACGCTGGCGAGGAAGGGCGCAGCGTCGTCGGCCAGCTTCGCGTTGCCGTCCGCGACGGCCGTGGCGCCCTCGGACAGCGTCGATGTCCCCGAGGGCAGCGCCGCGCTCGCGTCCCGGAGCTGGTGCAGCCCGCTCTGGAGCTGCTTCGCGCCCGTGTCCAGCTGCTTCGTCTGCGACGGCAGCGCGGCCGTCTGCCGCTGGGCGTCGGACAGACCGGACGCCAGCTTCGACGCCCCCGTCGCGACCTGCTGTGCGCCGCTGTCGAGCTGCGCGGTCTGCGACGGCAGGTCCTCCGTGCCCGCCGCGAGTTCCGACGCCCCGGACGAGAGCTGCCCCGTGCCGTCCGCGAGCCGGTCGGCCCCGTCCTTCGCGCTCGTCGCACCGGACGCGAGCTGCCCGGCACCGTCGACGGCGTCGCCGAGGCTGTCCCGCACGTCCGCGAGGCCGACGAGCAGGGACTTCGCCGCCTGCTTGCCGACCCGCTCGGCCACGGCGGTCCGCATGGTCTTGCCCGCTTGCTCCGCGATGGTCGACGCGAGGTACGAGTTCGTGTCGGCGGTCGTCATCGTGAGCTTCGCCCGGCGAGGGTCGTCCGACTGCGCCGAGACGAGCGCGGCCGAGAAGTCGTGCGGGATGGTGACGACGAAGTCGTACGTGCCGTTGCGCACGCCCGAGCGCGCGTCGGCCGCGGAGGTCTCGGTCCACTTGAAGTCGCCGCCGTCGATCGCCTCCTTCGCGACGTCCTTGCCGTAGTCGACGCGGTCGCCGTCGAGCGTGGCCCCGGCGTCCTGGTCGACGATCGCGGCGGGGACCTGGTCGAGCTTCGCGTACGGGTCGCGGTTCGCCCACAGGTAGGCGCCGCCGTAGAGCAGCGGCACGCACATCAGCGCGATGAACGCGAGTCGGGCGAGGGGGGTGGCGGTGAGCCGCGCGAGCTCCGCGCGGACGAGCGAGGTGGTGGTCACGTCAGGACGCTTCCTGGAGGCGCGGGTCGTCTCCGTCGTTCCGGGCCGCGTCGTCGGGGCTCTGGTCTTCCGTTGGGGTGGGGATGGTGTCGAGGAGGGCGGAGGCGGTCTGGGCCGCCGCCTTCGAGGTCACGAGCAGGACGGTGACGCCGCGGAGGGCGACGTCGCGCACGACGGCGAACCAGTCCTCGACGGCGCCGCCGTGCCGCTCCGGCGAGGTGATCACGAGTCCGGAGACGCCCTCGCACAGCAGGGCGAGCTCGACGAGCAGGCGCACGCGGACCTCCGTCGGGACGCGCTGGACGTGCGTGTCGGCGAACCGGGTGATCCCGAGCGAGTCGAGCACGGTGTCGACGTGCTCCCGGGACGGGCGCTGCCCGGCGTACGCCAGTTCTTCGCGCACGATGCGGCGGCAGCTCATCACCGGGAAGGGCTCCGCGACGCCGGGGGTGTCGACGAGGGCGAACGCGCGTCGGACGGCTGCTGGGTCCTCGTGGCCGTCGACGAGCACGCGGCCCCGGTCGGGACGCATCCGGCCGCCGGCGACGAGCGAGGCGAGCACCGGCGCCTGTTCGGTCTCGACGGCGACGATGCCCGGTCGTCCGGGGCCGGCCACGGCCGACACGGTCGGCAGTGCGGCACCGGGCTCGTCGCCGATGCCGACGTGGTCGAGTTCGAGCGTGGTCATGCGGCGGGCTCCTGGGTGGTGGTGTGCGCGGGGGCGGGTTCGGAGAGCAGCGCGGTACGCCAGTCGATGCCGGCCATGCCGAGCGCCGAGAGGACGACCATCCGGCGGCCGTCCTCGTCGCTCGTGCCGGACCGGGTCGCCTCGTCGAGGACCGCGATGCAGGCGCCCTCGACGAGGCGACCGAGGGTCGCCGCGTCGACGTCGTCGCGCATGCTGCCGTCGGCGATCCCGAGCGCGCAGGCGTCCCGGACCTGGGCGCGCAGCGGTTCGAAGACGGCGGCGACCGCCTCGATGAACGGACCGCGGACGGCGACGCGCGCCATCGAGCGGACGTGCGAGACCTCGCTCCAGAGCGTCACGGCGATCGCCGCGACCCGGGCGGCCGGCGGGAGGTCGGCGAGGTCCGAGGTGGAGGGCATGGCCGCGGCGATCCGTGCTGCCCCGGCGGTGACGACCTCGCGCACGAGGTCGTCCCGGGACGGGAAGTGTCCGTACACCGCACGGCGGGAGAGTCCGGCGGCCGCGGCGATCGTCTCGAGGCCGGCGTCCGGGTCGCGCTGGAGTTCGGCCTTCGCCGCCTCGATCAGTGCGGCCCGGTTCTCGGTGGCGTCGCGGCGGGGCGCGCGGATGGGCGGGACGGGGGTGTTCACGGGCCCATCGTAATAACTTGCACAGTGCTGTGCAAGTTGTCCTACGCCGTCCCCCGAACGGGTGTCGGTCCTCCGAAGTGGGGACTAGGCGGCCTGAGAGGAACCGCATAGCTTCACAGGAATTCCACGAGAACCACGGACAGAGCCAGGAGTGCGCCCTTTGAACCGTGCAACACCGAACCCCGACCCGACACCACGCCGACTCACCCGCGTCCTGACCGCCGGCATCGCCGCCGCGGCCCTGGCGTGCGGTGGGCTCGCGGTCGGCGGCGCAGCAGTCGCCGCGCCCGCCAGCCACACCGGCGTGTCCATCCCCGGGCTGAAGCTCGCGCAGCCGCTGCGTGACGCCAAGCCCACCAAGACGGTCACCGCGTTCGTGCGGACGACCGGCAAGGGCGCGCTCGAGGTCGACGCCCAGGCGAAGGGCGGGGACCTCACCCGCTCGAAGGCCCCGTCCGCACAGGCGAAGCAGCGCGTGCAGGCGATCAAGTCGACGACCGAGGCCGTGCGCGCCGCCGTGCAGAAGGCCGACAAGCGCTCGACCGAGCTGTACACGACCGAGTACACCGTCCCCGGTGTCGCCGTCGTCGCGGACGTCGCGGCCCTCCAGGAGATCGCGAAGCGCTCCGACGTCGAGAGCATCATCCCGCTCACGCCGAAGAAGATCGTCGAGCCGACCGTCAACGCCGACGCCTCGGCCGCGCCCTCCGGCGTCGACCCGAGCACGGCCAAGGCCGGTGCCGACGGCGTCGCGCCGAAGAACGCCGCGAGCGACGTCTACACCCGGGCGCTCAACGCCTGGACGCAGACCGGCCACACGGGCAAGGGCGTCAACGTCGCGGTGCTCGACACCGGACTCGACTACACGCAGGCCGACTTCGGCGGCCCCGGCACGGCCGAGGCCTACCAGGCCGCGCTCGACTCGACCGCGGCGCCGGCCGACGGCTCGTACGACCCGCAGAAGTTCCTCGGCGGGTACGACTTCGCCGGCCCGACCTACAACGCGGACCCGAGCGACCCGGACAGCTACCAGCCGGTCCCCGAGCCGGACGACAACCCCATCGACGGCAAGGGCGGCGACCACGGGACGCACGTCTCCGGCACCGTCGCCGGGTACGGTCTCACCGCCGACAAGCAGACCTTCGACGGCGACTACACGAAGCTCACCGCCCAGCAGGTCCAGGACATGTGGGTCGGCCCCGGCACCGCGCCCGAGGCGGGCCTCTACGCCCTGAAGGTGTTCGGTGACGGCGGCGGTTCGACCGACCTCACCGGTGCCGCGCTCGACTGGGTCGGCCAGGCGCTCACCGAGGGCAAGGACATCAACGTCCTGAACCTCTCGCTCGGCTCCGACTACGGTGCGCCGGACGACCCCGACAACGCCAAGATCGACGCCCTCACCGCCCGCGGTGTCCTCCCGGTGATCGCCTCCGGCAACGCCGACGACTTCACCGACATCGGTGGTTCCCCGGGGACCGCCGAGGGTGCGCTGACCGTCGCCGCGAGCGCGACCGGCCAGTCCCTCTACGACGGCGTCGAGGCCACGGCCCCGAGCGACGTCGCGAAGACCTGGCGCGGGCAGTACTCGCAGGACTACCAGGGCACGCTCCCGGTCGAGGGCGACGTCGCCGTCCCGACCACGGACATCGACGGCTGCAAGCCCTTCACCGGGGCGGACGCCGCGGCGATCGCCGGCAAGGTGGCGTGGCTGAAGTGGACCGACGGCGCGCTCGAGTGCGGGTCGAAGACCCGCTTCGACAACGTCGCCGCCGCAGGCGGCGCCGGCGTGCTGCTCGCGGGCACGGTCAACACCTTCGACTCGGGCATCGCCGGGAACGCGACCATCCCGGGAGCCGAGCTGACCAAGGACAGCGTCACGGGCCTCCAGGCCGCCGCGAAGGCGGGGACCCTGCACGTGCGCTTCGCGGACGAGCTCGAGGGCTTCGAACTCGCCACCGACCCCGAGGCCGTGAACACGCTCGCGTCGTTCACCAGCCGGGGTGTCCACGGTTCCTTCGGTGACATCGTCAAGCCGGACATCGCGGGCCCTGGCGTCAACGTCATCTCGGCCGCCAACGGCACCGGTGACGGGCGCATGTCGATGAGCGGCACGTCCATGGCGACCCCGGACGTCGCGGGCATCGCGGCGCTCACGTTCGAGGCGCACCCGACCTGGTCGGCACCGGACGTCAAGGCAGCGCTGATGAACACCGCGACGCACGACGTCAAGGACGGCTCCACCACGGCGACCCTGCTCCGCCAGGGCACCGGCAGGGTCGACGCGCTGCAGGCGGTCAACGCCGACACGACGGTCCGGAGCGTGCAGAACGGCCAGCTCGTCACCGCCTCGTTCGGTGTCGTCGAGGTCGCGGCCAGCACGTCCGAGAAGCGGTCGCTGCTGATCGAGAACACGGACTCCGTGGCGCACACCTACGACGTGGCCTACCAGTCGCGCGTGGCACAGCCCGGCGTCGCGTTCTCGCTCAGCACGAAGCGCGTCACCGTCCGTGCCGGTGGCGGTGCCGTCGTCGACCTGACGATGACGGTCGCCGACCCGACGAAGCTCCGCCGGGTGATCGACCCCACGCAGGAGGCCGTCCAGCTGGGCTACCAGCGCGAGTTCGTCGCCGCGGCGACCGGGCTCGTGACGTTCACCCCGACCGACTCGTCGCTCGACGCGCTGCGCGTCGGCACCTACGCGGCGCCGAAGCCGACGAGCTACGTCAAGGGCCACACGGCGACCTTCACGAAGACCCGTGTCGCGGACGTCGAGCTGACCGGGCGCACGCTCGACCAGGGCGGCCTCACCACCGGGTACCACGCGGCCGTCGCGCCGTTCGTGCTCGGCGGCACGGACGCTGCGGAGTCGTTCCCGGACGGGTCGGCGAAGCAGTCGCTCCAGGCTGCCGACGTGCGCTCCTACGGCGCCAGCTACGACAAGGCCTCGGACGTCCTGTCGTTCGGTGTGCAGACGGCCGGTCCCGACGCCAACCCCGGCGCCGTGACCAACGTCGAGGTGTACATCGACGTGGACGGTGACGGCACGGACGACTTCCTGGTCTACGACGCCAAGTCCTCCGCGGTCGACGCCACCTTCGTCACGACGATCGACCTCGCCAAGGCCGCGTCCGACGACCCGGACGTCGACCCCGTGGTCGACGCCTACCCGCTGAACGGCGGCGCGCCCGGTCAGGACGTCAACACCTTCGACAGCTCCGTCAAGGTGCTGCCGGTGACGGCCTCCCTGATCGGTGCGACCGGCAAGCTCACCTACCGGGTCGAGACGGAGTCGGCGTACGCGCCGGGTGCCGCGACGACCGGCTCGTCCGTGGTGGACGTGACCGAGCCGACGACGTTCGACGTCGCGAAGCCCGCGCTCACCTTCGCGCAGGGCGGCACCGGTGGGACGCTCTTCGCCGACCAGGGCTCCCTCCAGGTGACCCGTGCCGCCGGTGTGACCGACGCCCAGGTCCTGCTCCTGCACCTCGACAACGGGGTCGGCAAGCAGGCCCAGGTCGTCGCCACGAAGGTCGTGCCGAAGCTGACGCTCGTGAAGGGCAGCAGCGTCACGATCAGCGGCAAGGCCAAGGTCGGGCAGCGCCTGACCGCGGCCCACGGCACCTGGGACGCGAAGGGCGTCACGTACCAGTACCAGTGGTTCCGGAACGGGAAGGCCATCGGGAAGGCGACCGCGTCGAGCTACAAGGTCGCCTCGGCCGACGTCGGCTCGACGCTGACGGTGCGCGTGTACGCCAAGGCCAAGGGGTACGTCGACGGATCTTCCACCTCGAAGCCGACCGCGAAGGTCACGAAGTAGTCGGACGGTTCGCCCGGAGTGCGCTGACGGGACAGGTAGTTAGACAAACTAGTTGTTCTCTGGGATGGTGATCGCATGCGAACGCAGAGCGAGATCAAGCAGCTCCGGGCGAACCCCATGGAGTGGCGTCGACGGGGACTCACCCCGCCCGACGTGATCCAGGCCATGGTCGAGGAACGGCTCCGCGAGCCGGGCCACAGCCAGCCGGTCGGGGATCCCGCCTACGCGGACTTCTTCCGCAGCTGACGCTGCGGCAGCGGTCGCGATTCGGGCGCGACCGTGCAACCAACGGGAGGCGCGGTGCCAGGTGGCACCGCGCCTCCCGTCCGTCTGTCCGGACGGTGGCGGGCAGGTGACCAGCCGATAGACTCGGGTGGACCACCGGCAGGAACGGCCGCGTGCGGTCCTCCGCCAACGTGAGGAGAACCAGATGCCCGCAGCAGTCATCATCGGCGCCCAGTGGGGCGACGAGGGCAAGGGGAAGGCCACCGACCTCCTCGGGGCCCGCATCGACTACGTCGTCAAGTTCAACGGCGGGAACAACGCCGGCCACACGGTCGTCGTCGGCGGCGAGAAGTACGCGCTCCACCTGCTGCCGTCCGGCATCCTCACGCCCGGCGTCACCCCGATCATCGGCAACGGCGTCGTCGTCGACCTCGAGGTGCTGTTCCAGGAGCTCGACGCGCTCCGCGCCCGCGGCGTCGACACGTCGAGGCTGCTCGTGTCCGCGAACGCGCACGTCATCACGCACTACCACCGCACCATCGACAAGGTGACCGAGCGGTTCCTCGGCAAGCGCCAGATCGGCACCACCGGTCGCGGCATCGGCCCGACCTACGCCGACAAGATCAACCGCGTCGGCATCCGCATCCAGGACATCTTCGACGAGAACATCCTGCGGCAGAAGGTCGAGGCGGCCCTCGACCAGAAGAACCACCTGCTCGTGAAGGTCTTCAACCGCCGGGCGATCGACGCGGACGAGGTCGTCGAGTCGCTCCTGTCCTTCGCGGACCGGCTCCGCCCGATGGTCGCGGACACCGCCCTCGAGATCCACCGCGCACTCGAGCGCGGCGACACCGTGTTGTTCGAGGCCGGCCAGGCGACCATGCTCGACGTCGACCACGGCACCTACCCGTTCGTGACGTCCTCGTCCGCGACGGCCGGTGGTGCCGCGACGGGCTCCGGCATCGGCCCGGGCAAGCTCGAGCGGATCATCGGCATCGTCAAGGCCTACACGACCCGCGTCGGCGCCGGGCCGTTCCCGACCGAGCTGTTCGACGAGTCGGGGGAGTTCCTCCGCGCCAACGGCTTCGAGTTCGGCACGACCACCGGCCGCCCGCGTCGCTGCGGTTGGTACGACGCCCCGATCGCCCGGTACACGGCGCGCATCAACGGCGTGACCGACTTCGTGCTGACGAAGCTCGACGTGCTCACCGGCCTGGAGACCATCCCGGTGTGCGTCGCGTACGAGGTCGACGGGGAGCGCGTGGACGAGGTCCCCGTGAACCAATCGGACTTCCACCACGCGAAGCCGATCTACGAGGAGTTCCCCGGCTGGACCGAGGACATCACCGGTGCCCGGTCGTTCGAGGACCTGCCGGCGAACGCCCAGTCGTACGTCCTGGCGGTTGAAGCGATGTCGGGCGCGCGGATCTCGGCGATCGGGGTCGGCCCCGGCCGTGACGCGATCGTCGTGCGGCACGACCTGCTCGGCGCCGTCTGAGCATGCGGGTCCTGTTCGTCTGCAGTGGCAACATCTGCCGGTCGCCGCTCGGAGCACAGGTACTCGTCGCCCGGCTCGGCCCGGACGCTCCGGCGTTCGAGGTCGAGTCGGCGGGCACCATCGCCGATGACGGCGCCCCCATGGACGGTGCCGCTGCCGAACAGTCGCGCCGACTCGGCGGCGACGCGGCGTCGCACCGTTCGCGGTACCTGACGCCGGAGATCGTCGAGTCCGCCGACCTCGTGCTCACCGCCGAGCGCTCGCACCGGGCCGCCGTCGTCTCGCTGGCGCCGCGTGCCACGAAGCGGGCGTTCACGATCAAGCAGTTCGCGCGGGTGCTCGACGGGCTCGAGCCCGGTGACCTCGCCGGGGTCTCGACGCCCGAGGAGCTCGTCGAGACGGTCGCGCGGCTCCGGGGGACCGTGGCGCCGCCGGCGGACCCGGCCGACGACGATGTCGACGACCCCTACCGGCGCTCGGCCGCCACGCACGCGCGGGTCGCGGACGAGATCGACGCCGCGGTCACGGTGATCGCGGACGCAATGCGCGCGGTGCGCTGACGGCGCGGGCTGCGGGCTGCGGGCTGCGGCCCGCGTGCTGCGGGCTGGTTGGGCGCGTGGCGCGAGTCTCGTCGTGAGCGACATGGCTCGCGGCGACCGTCACGAGAGATGTCGCTGACGGCGAGTCTCGGCGGCACGGGGGCGAGTCTCGGCGGCACGACGGCGAGTCTCGGCGGCACGGGGGCGAGTCTCGCGCGTACCCCGAAAGCAGTTCATCCGCGGAACGAGTACCCCATCGGGGGACGTGTACCCCGAAGTGCCGTCGTCGCCCCCCGGAAATCCGGGCTTCGGCGATGGACCGCATTGACGGAACCCGTGAATCGACGGGGCTGGCTGGCGAGTGGCCCCTCGCTCCCCGTAGCGTTCTGGTGTCAGCACATGTACCCCGGAACGCGAAGGAGCACGACATGAGCACCACTGTCCAGACCGACTCTCGGGCCGAGGTCACGCTCGACACGGACACCGTGGACACGATCGCCATCCTCGAGGCGGACGCCGCCGTGCACGGTCGCCCGGCGCGCGCCAAGCTCACCTGGTCGCAGGAGGACGACGGCGAGTGGGTGGCGACCTACGGCGGCTACTTCGGCGGCTCGGTCGACAAGCGCGACGGCCGGTACGTCGCCTCGGACACGTTCGGCCTCGTCGTGGGCGACTTCGCCTCGCTCGAGGAGGCGCAGGGCCGCCTCGCCGACCAGCTCCACGTCATGCTCCCCCCGGTGATCCGTCCCGTGGAGTGACGCGACCCGTCACGAGCACCGCTGCGGCCGGCAGCACCCTTACCACCAGCACGCCCCGCACCGCCAGCAGCACCCGTACCGCCAGCAGCACCCGTACCGCCAGCACGTCCCGTACCGCCAGCACGTCCCGTACCGCCAGCAGCACCTGCATCGCAGCACCACCCGAAGGAGCACCATGAGCACCACCGTCACCCACCGCCCGCAGGCCGAGGTGACCCTGGACACCGAGACGATCGAGGTCATCGTCGAGATCGAGGCGCAGGTCATCGCGACCGAGCCGGTCCGGGCAACGGTGTCCTGGAACGTCGCCGACGAGGGCCTGTGGGTCGCTGACTACGCCGGCTACTACGGCGGCACGGTCGACCGGCAGGGTGCGCACTACTTCGTCGCGGACACCTTCGGCGCGTACGTCGGTGACTTCCGGTCGCTCGAGGTCGCGCAGGCCAAGCTGGCCGAGCGCCTGCACGTCGTGCTGCCGTCGGTGCTCCGCCCGGTCGTCCAGGGCTGACGACCGACCGCAGCGCAGCGCGCCTCGACCACACCGCGCCCCGTCCGGACCTCGTCCGTTCGGGGCGTTCGTGCGTCCGGCAGCTCCGACGACGGGCGTGCAGCGTGGCTGGCGTCAGCGCCCCCGCGTCCGGGATCACACGGGCTCGATGAGCTGCGGCCCCTGGTTCCGCACGCTGTTCACGGCACGGGAGACCTCGTACTGCTCCAACCCCGCAGCGACCGCCAACGACTCGTGGTCGAGCAGGGCGAGCAGGTCGTCCGTGCCGAGGCCCCCGTCGAGCCAGTCGTCGTAGCCGCCGGGCGTGAGGAACGCCGGCATGCGGTCGTGCACCTCGCCCGGGGCGACGTGGGCGTCGCGCGTGATGATCGCGAGGGACAGCCGCCACTTGTCCGGGTCGTCCTCGGGCTTCGTCGGGTCGGGCCAGGCGCTCACCACACCGGCCATCGCGAGGGCACCGCCGGGCTCGTGGACGAAGTGCGGCTCCTTGCCGTCCTCGCGCACGACCCACTCGTAGTAGCCCTGCGCGGGGACGATGCACCGGTTCGCGGCGAACGCCCGCTTGAACATGCCGCTCGTCGCGACGGTCTCGATGCGGGCGTTGATCGGCTTCGGCCGCTGCTTCTGGAAGTCCTTCGCCCAGCTCGGCACGAACCCCCAGCTGATCTGCGGGAGCTCGCGCTGCCCGTGACGCTGGCGCACCGCGTACACGGGGTCGGTCGGTGCGACGTTCCAGCTCGGGGCGAGGCCGGGGCGGACCTCGCCGGTGTCTTCGTCGACGTGCTCGGTCCGCGCGGCGAGATCACCGACGAGCTCGGGGAGCAGGTCGGCGGTGGTGTCGGAGACGACGAACCTTCCACACATGCCGCCAGTCTGCCCGCCACCGCCGACAGGCGCGCACGGCACCCGCGCACACGCGCACACGCGCACACGCGCACACGCGCACACGCACGCACACGGCACACGCGCACGCGCACGAACGCACGAGCGCACGCGCACGAGCACGAGCACGCGAGCACACGAGCGCCCGAGCCCCCGCCGCGCCTCAGGCCTGCGCGCCCGCCATCCCGCGCGCGCCGCTGCCGTCCGGCGCCTCGGCGAGCATCCGGTCCGCCGTCCGCAGGGACAGCGCCATGATGGTCAGCGCCGGGTTCGCGATGACCGAGCTCGGGAACACCGAGTTGTCGCACACCCACAGGTTCGGCACGTCCCACGAGCGGCCGTCCCGGTCCACGACCGACGACCCTGCCTCGGTGCCCATCCGCGCGGTCCCGATCGTGTGCGCGGTGCGCGCGAGGACCCGGACGTCCGTGCCGCCCGCGGCCTCGACGATCGCGGTCATCGTCCTGATCGAGTGGCGCTCGATGGCCTCCTCGTTCTCCCCGGCGCTGAACGTGACGCGGACCCGCGGGACCCCGTGTGCGTCGAGCTCGTCGGTCAACTCCAGGCGGTTGCGGTCCGACGGCAGGCACTCGGCGTTGATGCCGACGCCGGCCATCCGCGGGTAGTCCCGCATCGCGTCGACGAGCGCCTTGCCGCGCAGCCCGCCGCCGCGCACGAGGGTCGTGGCGAAGGTCTGCGGCTGCACGCCGAGGCTCTGGATGAGGTAGCCACCCGCGAAGTCGGCGTCGGCGGGCCGGACGAAGTCCTCCGTGATGATCGAGGACGGGTACCCGCGGTAGGAGCGCATCGACTCGTCGAACGTCGCCCAGACCTGGGTCGCACCGTGCGCGGTGAAGTTCCGGCCGACCTGGCCACTGGAGTTCGCGAGCCCGGTGTGGAGCAGCAGTCGCGGGGTCTCGACGCCACCGGCGGCGAGCACGAGCGATCGAGTGCGCTGCCGGTGGTCCCGACCGCCCTGGTGGTAGACGACGGCCTCGACCCGCCCGCGGGCGTCGAGCTCGATGCCGTGCACGAACGCCTCCGGTCGGATCTCGGCACCGAAGGCGACGGCGGCGGGCAGGTAGGTCGTGTCCATCGACACCTTCGCCCCGTTGCGGCAGCCCTGGTGGCACGAGCCGCACGAGACGCAGGCCTGGCGCAGGCCGTGGTGCTCCTGGTGCCGGTCCTCGGTCGTCAGGCCGACGGGTGCGTCGGTGGCGGTGATGCCGAGCGCAGCGGTGCCGCGCATCATCATGTCCGACGACGCGTTGCGCGCCGGCGGTCGCATCCGGTACCGCCGCGACGGGTCCCACGGGTAGTACTCGGGTCCGGCGACGCCGACGTCGTGCTCGACGTGCTCGATGTACCCGGTCAGCTCGTCGTGGTCGATCGGCCAGTCCTCGCCGACGCCGGACTCGGTGCGCAGCTGCAGGTCGTGCCGACTCGGCCGCGGCGTGAAGGCACCCCAGTGCAGTGTCGAGCCGCCGACCCCGGTCCCGCTGTTGTTCGGGCCGAACGCGGTCGGGACTTCGCCACCGCTGATGCGGTCGTCCATCCAGTTGATGTCCGCGGGGGCGAGCACCTCGTCCGGCGTGTGGTCCCCGGGCTCCGTGTTGCGACCGGCCTCGAGGGCGACGACCGAGAGGCCGCGCCGCGCGAGGGCTGCCGTCAGGGGAGCCCCTCCGGCCCCCGTGCCGACGACGACCACGTCGACGACCTCGTCCTCGTCCCAGTGCCGCTGTCCGTCGAGTCTCATCGGGCTGCCTCCGCGTCCGTCGTCGGGGCGGCTTCCGGCGCCCCTGCTTCCCATGCCTCGCGCTGCCCGGCCCCGAGCAGCTGGAAGCCCTGCTTCCGCACGCCGTCGCCGCCGTTCGCGTAGCCGTCGTAGTCGATCGCCGCCATCGTCGCCGGGTGCGCGAGCCACTGCTTCGCGAGGTCCACGGCGGCGTCCTCGGCCCACGCCGCGAGTTGGTCGACGGTGAGCGACCCGCGCGGCTCGTACGTCCCGTCCTCGACGGCCGTGAGCGTCGCGTCCACCGCGCCGGCACCCGCGAGCTCGTCGAGCGCAGCGCGGTAGGCCTCGACGTCCGTCGGGAGTCCGTCCGGACGCCACCCGTCCCCGGCGCCCTCGGCGAGCTGCGCGTCGACCCGGAGCGCCACGTCGACGGTCCGGTCACCGGGCTGCGGCACGACGACCGCCGCGACCGCACGGAGGGTCGCGAGCTGCTGCCGGTCGAGCGCCTGCGGCTCTGCGTCCGGGTCGTCGGCGAGCGACCGGACGGCCAGTGCACCCCGCGTCGTCGCACTCACCCGAGGGGAGGCGATGACCCGGGCGTGGTCGGCCGGCACGACGGGGCCGTTGTCCGCGTGGTGCTCCCAGAACCGTCGGATGCGGTCGGCGACGGCGTCCGGCTGCTCCCACGGCAGCAGGTGCGCGGCGCCGGGAACGACGTCGAGGGACCCGTTCGACCAGTGCGGGAGCACGAGCTCCTGCTGGGCGGACGGACCGAGGTCGCCGTCCTCCGCTCCGGCGAGCACGAGCGCGGGCACCGGGTTCGTGACGTCGTCGGACCAGTCCTCGCGGCTGCCGCGTTCGAGCCAGGCGCGCCAGGCCTCCGGATCGGCGCGCTCGACGTCGTGCAGCGCCGACCGGAGTCGCTCGTGGGGGAGCGGCGCGGCGGTGTTCGCCTCCACGAACTCGCCGGCGTGGTCCGTGGAGATGTGTCCGGAGTCGACCCAGTCGAGCATCGAACGCCGACGGTCCTCGCCCATCGGCTCCGGTGACCGAGGCGACGCGGCCAGCAGCACGACGCCACGGAGGCCGAACAGGCCGTTCGCGCCGGACACGGTCCGGTCGGCCACCACGGCGGCGATCTTGCCGCCCATCGAGTGCCCGACGAGCGCCCACTCGGTGGCCCCGCTGCGTCCGATGGCCCGCTCGACGAGTTCGACCATGTCCTCGATCGTCGTGCCGGAGGTGGCCGGGCTCGTCCCGAAGCCGGGCAGGTCGATGCCCACGAGGTCGAGCGTGCCCTCCAGACGGTCGTGCAGCAGTGCGAACTCCTCGGAACTCGAGCCGAGGGCGTGGAGGCAGAACGCGGTGGCGGGCATGCGTCCGTTCCTACGCGCCGCGCCATGTGGACTTCGAACAGCGCTGTACCCCTCGTGGCGGGATCGGGTGACATCCGGTAGAACGCGAGGAGTGTTCCGACTCGGCTGCTCCGTCCTCCGTCGCCACGCGGGCGACGTCTTCGACCCCGCGCGGGTCCGGCGCGCGGTCGGCATCGCCGCGGCGGCCGTCGTGATCAGCGTGGTCGCGATGGTCGGCCTGGAGGCACGGCTCGGCTGGACCCACACCGGTCCGGTCCGCAGCGTGGTCGCGATCGCACTGCTCGCGCTCGGCGTCGGGCTCTTCGTCCTCGGGTGCGTCCCGGCCCGTCGCCCGCTCGACCCGGCCGC
Source organism: Curtobacterium luteum (assembly GCF_014646995.1). Classification (GTDB taxonomy): domain Bacteria; phylum Actinomycetota; class Actinomycetes; order Actinomycetales; family Microbacteriaceae; genus Curtobacterium; species Curtobacterium luteum. The sequence goes on from NZ_BMOI01000010.1 coordinate 35,767, forward strand.
GACGATCAACGGCCGACAGGTCCGGATCGACTGGCGACTCGCCGCCCGGCCGGCCACGAAGCGGTACTTCGGCTGGCGGGCCGTCCCCGTCGACCCGTCCGACCGCGACGCCGTGCTCGCCGACGCGGTGCTCCTCCGACGCGGCCTCACCGGACTGATCGGCCGCGCGGCCCCGCTCCTCGGTGCACTCGCCTTCGCCGTGGTCGGGTTCCGCTCCGCGGGGTTCGAGTACTGGCTCCCGGTGTTCTGGGTGGTGCTGTACGGGTGCTCGCTGGTCGGGTACGTCGCCGACCTCGGCCGGACCGAGCGCGCCCGGCTCGCGGCACGCGCGCTGCCGGAGCCCGCGACGACGGACTGACCTCACTCACCCGGCAGCGCGAGCTTGCTCCCGCTCGGGCCACCGGGTCGTCCGCGCTTCGGCGCTGCCGGCGGGACGGGTGGGAGCGCCGACGCCTCTGCGCGCAGCTGCTCCTGCCTGCCGAGCGTCCAGATTCCGACACCGCCGGAACTGCCGGCGAGCAGCGGCCACAGCGGAGCCCACAGGAAGACCGGACCGTGCACACTCGATCCGGAGACGGCCACCAGGACCGCGGCGACCACTGCCAGCAGCCAGGAGGCCAGGAGGAACGAACTCTGGAACGTCGTCCGGACGATCCGGTCACGTGCGTCGTCCATCCCCGCGAGCACGGCGTCACGGTGCTCCGGAGCGACCGGCTGCGCGCTGCGCCGGTAGTACCGCGCCACGGCATCCTGTGTCCGCCAGCCGATCGAGGGCACCGCCGGGATCGACCAGCCCTTCGGGCCCAACCGGCAGAACAGCATCGAGAAGGCGCCCGCCGCGGCCGCGTACGCCGCCGACGCGGCCACCGACGCGACCGAAACGTCATCGGTCAGCACGACCACGACGACCAGCCCGACGAACACCACGGGCGCGACGATCGACGCCACCACCACGAGCCGCCGTCGATCACGATCGGAGACGAGCTCGGGCAGCCGAGCGCGGAACACCTGCCAGCCGAGTCGGAACACCGCTCCTGCCTACACGCGCTACCGTCGTCCGGTGATCGCCGACACCGACCGCTGCCCGTGCCTGAGCGGCAACCCCTACGGCGAGTGCTGCGGACCCCTGCACGCCGGCGCTCCCGCACCGACCGCCGAACGCCTCATGCGCTCCCGGTTCACCGCGTTCGCGCTCGGCCTCCCCGAGTACCTCCTCGCCACCTGGCACCACAGCACCCGCCCGACGTCGCTCGAGCTCGACACGGCGCAGCGCTGGACCCGACTCGACGTCATCGGCACCCGAGCGGGTGGCCCGTTCGACACCGAGGGCACCGTGGCCTTCCGAGCGTGGTGGCGCTCCGACACCGAGCGCGGCGTGCTCGAGGAGACGAGCACGTTCGTCCGCGAAGGCGGTCGGTGGTCCTACGTCGACGGGGTCGTCAGCGCGGGCTGATCACCGGCTCGAGGCCGACGGCGCTGCGCATCGCCCGTCGCACGGCGGCCTCGTCGGGCAGCAGGGCGTCCTGGTCGCCCGTCAGGAAGAACCGGATCTGGCCGATCGCCTGCTCGGTCAGCATGTCCAGGCCGTTGAGCACCCGGCCGCCGGCGTCCGCCCAGCGCGTGGCGGCCGCGGTCGGCCACGGCTCGTAGGCGACGTCGAAGAGCACCGCGTCCGGACCGGACGGGAGCAGTTCCAGCTCGTCGGCAGCCCCGCCGGGGAGTGTCGACAGGACGAAACCGTGGTGCGTGCCCGCCAGCTCCGCGAGAGGGCGCACCTCGAGGGTCACCCCGAGCCGGACGGCGAGGTCGACGAGCTTCCTGGACTTGGCCGGATCACGCAGGAAGACCCGGACGAGCCGGGCGCCGAGTCGGACCGATGCGGTCAGGGCGCTCGCCGCGGTCGCGCCGCCGCCGAGGACCGTGGCCTCGCCGGGGAGGTGTCCGAGGGCCTCGACCGGTCGCACGAGTCCCTCGACGTCGGTGTTCGCCCCGACGAGCTCGACCCGGTCGCCGACCGTACGGAACGCGACCGTGTTGGCGACGCCGAGCTCGTCGACGAGCGGGGTCGTGCGGTCGAGGAGGGGCAGCACCTCGCGCTTCAGCGGCATCGTCAGGCTCAGGCCGCGCCACTCCGGACCCAGCCCCGCGACGAACGCGGCGAGCCCGTCGGAGGTGACCTCGTGCCTCCCGTACGTGAACGGCACCCCGAGCGCGTCGTAGGCCGCTGCGTGCAGCGTGGGTGAGAGCGAGTGCGCGATGGGGGAGCCGAGCACCGCGAGGTGGGAGCGGCGCGGGTCGGTGTACTGCACCCCGTCAGCGTACTCAGGCCGATCCCGCAGAAGTCTTAGGGTAGCCTTACCTACGTGACCCGCTCTCCTTCCCGACTCCGCCGCGTGCTCGCCGCCGCGGGCGCCGTCGTCGCAGCTTCCCTCGTCCTCGCCGGGTGCGCCTCCGGTTCCGGCGCCACCGGCGACCCCTCGTCGTCCGCGAAGGCCGACGGCCAGTTCCCGGTGTCGATCACCACGGCACTCGGCACCACCGAGATCCCCTCCGCGCCGAAGCGCGTCGTCGCGCTGGGCTGGGGCGACGCCGAGACGGCGCTCGAACTCGGCGTGCAGCCGGTCGGCGCGAGCGACTGGCTCGGGTTCGGCGGCGACGGGGTCGGCCCGTGGCTCAAGGGTGCCTACACGAAGTCGCCGAAGATCATCCAGACGCTGGAGCCGAGCTACGAGGACATCATCAAGCTCAAGCCGGACCTCATCCTCGACGTCAAGAGCTCGGGTGACGAGGACCGCTACGCGAAGCTCTCCGCGATCGCGCCGACCGTCGCGGTGCCGAAGGGCGGTGCGAACTACCTCACGACTACGAAGCAGCAGGTCGAGATGATCGCGAAGGCGCTCGGCAAGGAGTCGGAGGGCAAGAAGCTCCTGTCCGGCCTCGACGACGCCTACGCCGCCGCGCGCAAGGCCCACCCGGAGTTCGCGGGCAAGACCGCGGTCGTCGGCTCGTACTCGTCCGAGGGCTTCGGTGCGTACGCCTCGTCGGACAGCCGGTCGCAGTTCATGCAGAACCTCGGGTTCACCGTCCCGAAGGCGATCGACCAGCAGGCCGGGAAGCAGTTCTCGGTGCAGCTCTCGGACGAGAACCTCGACCTGCTCGACGCCGACCTCACGCTCGTCCTGCCGATCTTCGTGGACGCGTCCGAGGTGACGTCGAACAAGCTCTTCCAGAAGGTGCCGTCGGTCGAGGCCGGGCACGACATCGTGTTCCAGGACACGGACGTGTCGAACGCGTTCTCGATCGGCACGACCGCCGCGATCGAGTGGGCGCTCGACAGGCTGCCGTCGCAGTTCGCGGCGAAGCTCGGCTGACGTTCCGCGCCCGGCTGGGACGGGCGGAGCAGGTCGAACCGGGCGGAGCTGGTCGTTCGTTCCGGTCAGCTCTGCCCGTTTCCCGTTCCGATCAGCTCCGCCCGGTTCCGCCGTCCACCACGGCCGTGATGGGAAGGACCGTGCCGCGTCGCGCGGCGCGTCAGCCGCCGAAGGTCGACCCGAGCAGCGCGAAGAGCAGGGCGAGGAACGGCAGCGAGCCCTGCGCCACCGCGGCGCGCAGGTAGCGGCGACCCGTGCCGAGCAGCACCACGGCGGCACCGAGCATCGACGCCGTCGCGAACACCGTGATCGGCCACCCGACGTCGCCGTTCCCGGCCGCGACCAGGACGACACCGAGGACCGCCCCGATCGCGAGGAACAGGTTGTAGAAGCCCTGGTTGAACGCGAGCGAGCGGGTCGCGAGGGCATCCGACTCCGTCTCGACGCTGAAGATCCGGCGGACACGGGGGCTCGTCCACGCGATCGACTCGAGGAAGAAGATGTACACGTGCACGAGTCCGGCGAGGACTGCGAACACGCTCGAGATCACGAGGAGGGCCGTCATGCCCACCATTCTGGCAGTCCCGTCACCGACGCGAGGACGGGCGCAAACGGCCAGTAGGCTCGGGTCATGAGCGACGACCAGAGGCCCGCGTACGACCAGGCTGCGGTCGCCGAGCTGCAGAGCATCCGGCAGAGCATCGACAACATCGACGCCGCCGTGATCCACATGCTCGCCGAGCGCTTCAAGTACACGCAGCGCGTCGGGTACCTCAAGGCCTCCGCCGGGATGCCCGCCGCAGACCCGGCTCGCGAGAAGGTGCAGGTGTCGCGGCTGCGGTCCCTCGCCGCCGACGCCCACCTCGACCCCGCGTTCGCCGAGAAGTTCCTCAACTTCATCGTCGCGGAGGTCATCCACCACCACGAGCGCATCGCCGGCGGCGACGAATGAGCCAGCCCGAGCTGCCGGACCTGCCGGACCTGCCCGACCTGCCCGACCTGCCCGACCTGCTCGTCGGCTCCTACACGGCCACCGGCGGAGGGAACGCCACCGGCATCTCGGCCGTGCACGACGGAGTCGCCACGACGGTCGCGGTCATGGACGACCCCTCGTTCCTCGCCGTCTCCGGTGACCGGGTCTACGCCGTCTCCGAGACGGCGGACGGCGGTGTCTCGGCCTTCCGCCGGTCGGGCTCCGGCCTCGAGCACCTGTGGGACGCCCCCGCCGGGGGCGACGCGCCGTGCCACGTGCGGGTCGACCCGTCCGGCGCGCTCGTCGTCACCAACTACACCTCCGGCACCGTCACGGCCGTCTCCCTGGAGCAGGCCGAGTCGCACGCCGCCTCCGTGCTCGCGAGCGACGGCGTGGTCGGGGCACACACCGCGGACCGGCGCGGCGGGCCCGACACCGCGGACCGGCTGGGGGCGCACGGTGCGGGGGATCGGCTCGTCGTGCCGGACTCGGCGGTCGTCACCGAGGTCCTCCCGGACGTCACGGGCCCCGTCGAGGACCGCCAGGAGGGCCCGCACGCCCACCAGTCGGTCGCCACCCCGGACGGCACGGTGCTCGTCGCCGACCTCGGGGGCGACGCCCTCCACGAGTTCCGCGTCACCGCCGACCCGGACCTCGCCCTCGTCCGGGTCCACCACGTCGCTCCGGGCGTCGGTCCGCGCCACATGGCCTGGTACGACGGTGACCTCATCGTCGCGGGGGAGCTCGACGGTGCGGTGCACCGGCTCCGTCGTGACGAGTCGGGATCGTTCGTCGTCGTCGCGTCGGAACCGACCTTCGACGGGGAGGTCGGTGACTCGCTCCTCAGCCACATCGAGGTCGACGACGACGGCCGCGTCCACGTCGCCGTGCGCGGGCGTGACCTCATCGTCGTGCTCGATGCCTCTTCCGGCGGGCTGTCGGTCGTCGGGTCGGCACCGTCAGGAGGCGTCTGGCCGCGACACTTCGCTCGCGTGCCGGGGTACCTGCTCGTCGCGAACCAGATGTCCGACGCGATCGCGGTCCTGCCGCTCGACGCCGACGGGCTGCCCGGTACTGCGGTCGCGCAGATCGCGGTCGGCACGCCGGCCTGCATCGTCCCGGTCTGAGCGGTCCGCGCGCCGGGCTGCGCCGGGCGCTGGCGCGCCCACGCCCCGCTGCGCGGGCGGCGAGACTCGGGCTGAGCGACCGGATCCGCGCTTCGGAGCGCGAGAACTGTCGCCTGCGCCGAGTCTCGGGGCGAGGGCGCCGAGTCTCGGACCCCGCGCCGGCCTGGAGGCACGGTGCGCGTCACCGGGATCGACCAGACTGGGCGCATGGATGCGTCCTACACGCTCGTCAGCGGTCCGCCGCCGCTCGCCGACTACCTCCGGCTGCGCCGTGACTCCGGACTGACGCCGAAGACCGCCGAACAGGGCGCCGGAGCGATCGCGGGCAGCTGGACCGCCTGCCACGTCGTCGCCGCCGACGGGAGCGTCGTCGCGATGGGACGGGCGATCGGCGACGGCGGCTGGTACTTCCACATCGCCGACATCGCGACCGATCCGGCGCACCAGCGTCACGGCATCGGCCGGTCCGTCGTGGAGTGGCTCGTCGCGGACATCAGGGCTCGGGCCCCGGAGGGCGCGTACGTCACCCTCGTCGGGGACCCGCCCGGCCAGCGGCTCTACCGGTCGCTCGGGTTCGAGGACGTCGCACCGAGCCTCGGGATGGCGCTGCCGAACCACTGACCGGCGCGCACGACCGGAGTCAGCGCTCGATGACGTTCTCGAACGGCTGACGTTCCACGAGGGCTGCCACCTGCCGGCGCACCAGCTCGATCGAGCGCGGCACGCTGAGGTCGGTGTTCCCGCCCACGTGCGGCGTCAGCACCGTGTTCGGCGTCGTCCAGAGCGGGTGGCCGGCCGGGAGCGGCTCCGGGTCGGTGACGTCCAGCGCTGCCGAGAGCCTGCCGGACCGCAGTTCGGCGACCAGGGCGTCGGTGTCGACCACCTTGCCGCGCGCGACGTTCACCACGAGGGCGCCGTCGGGCAGTGCGGCGAGGAGCTCGGCGTCGACCAGCCCCGCGGTCTCGTCGGTCAGCGGGGTGATGAGCACGAGCACGTCGGTCGTCGCCGCGAGGGTGCGGAGTTCCGCGAAGGAGTGCACCTGCCGGCCGTCCTGCTCGCGTGCCGTCCGGGCCACCACCGTGACCTCGGTGCGGAACGCCTCGAACCGGGTCGCGATGGCCGAGCCGATCGCCCCGTACCCGACGACGGTCACGCGTCGGTCGGCGAGGGACCGCGTCGTCCGGGAGTCCCAGACGCCGGCTGCCCGGTCAGCCTGGAACGCCCCGAGCTCCCGCAGGCTCGTCAGCGCGAGGCCGACCGCGAGTTCGGCGGTCTCGTCGTCGTGGATGCCCCGACCGTTCGCGAGCAGTGCGTGCCCGGGGACGTGCGGGACGGCGTGCTCGTAGCCCGCGCTCGGCAGCTGCAGCAGCGCGAGGTTCGGCAGGTCGTGCACGAACTGCCACCGGTGGCGTCCGGCGAAGTAGAACGGCAGGAGCGTGATCGCGACCTCGTCCGGCCGGTCGAACGGCTGCTCGACGTCCCACACCGCGAGCTCGACGCCCTCGGGTACCGGGCCGAATCGGTCGACGAGCTCCTGGAACGGGAGGGTGACGACGGGCATCAGGCGATGCCCGTCGTCATCACGCCGGCCGACGCCTGCGCGCCAGCGGACGACCCGCTCAGGAGTCGGTCCGGGGCGAGAAGGACCCGCGGTCGTCGAGCGGACCGCGACCGACGTAGCCCTCGGTGACGTCCTCGGTGATCACGTCGCCGAAGCGCGCCGGGAGCGTCGCCGCGTGCGTGCCGCGGAGCTCGTCGACGGTGGCCTCGAACGCCCCCTGGACCTCGAGCGACCCGCTCGCGGCGTCGGTCACGCCGATGCGGAGGACCGGGAACCCGCGGCCGTCGCACAGGCCCTGGAACCGGACGTCGTCCTCACGGCGGACCGTCACGATGACGCGGCCCGTCGACTCCGAGAACAGCGCGGTCGCGGTGTCCACACCGTCACGGGTCTCGAGCTCGTCCAGGACGACGCGCGCGCCGATGCCGAAGCGCAGCACGGACTCCGCGAGGGACTGGCCGAGGCCGCCGTCCGCGAGGTCGTGCGCACTCGTCAGCAGCTGCTCGCCCGATGCCGCGTGCAGGAGGTCGGCCAGGGCCTTCTCCTGCTCGAGGTCCACCGCCGGAGGACGGCCACCGAGGTGCCCGTGCACCGTGCCGGCCCAGGCGGAGCCGTCGAGCTCGAGCGCGGTGGTGCCGAGCAGGTAGATGTTGTGGCCGTCGTCCTGCCAGCCGGACGGGACGCGCAGGGCGACGTCGTCGATGATCCCGAGCACGCCGACCACGGGGGTCGGGTGGATCGGGGTCGTGCCCGTCTGGTTGTAGAACGACACGTTGCCGCCGGTGACCGGGATGCCGAGCTCCATGCAGCCGTCGGCCAGGCCCTCGACGGCCTCGGAGAACTGCCACATGACCTCGGGGTTCTCCGGCGAGCCGAAGTTGAGGCAGTCCGTGACCGCGGCCGGGACGGCGCCCGTGACGGCCACGTTGCGGTAGGCCTCGGCCAGCGCCAGGCGGGCGCCCTGCTTCGGGTCGAGCTGGCAGTAGCGGCCGTTCGCGTCCGTGGCGATCGTCACACCGAGCCCGGTCTCCTCGTCGACGCGGATCATGCCGCCGTCGTCGGGGAAGGACAGCGCGGTGTTGCCGAGCACGTACGTGTCGTACTGGTTCGTGACCCAGCTCTTCGATGCGAGGTTCGGCGACCCGAGCAGCTGCAGGAACTGCGCCTTGAGCGCGGGGCCGTCCGCCGGGCGGTCGAGCGAGGCGGCCGTGTCGGTCTGGAGCGCGTCGATCCAGGTCGGGTAGGCGACGGGACGGTCGTACACGGGACCGTCGACGGCGACCGTGCGCGGGTCGACGTTCACGATCTCCTGACCCTGCCAGTCGATGACCAGGCGGCCGGTGCCGGTGACCTCGCCGAGGACGCTGGTCTCGACCTCCCACTTGCCGACCACCGCGAGGAAGTCGTCGAGCTTCTCGGGCCGCACGACCGCCATCATGCGCTCCTGGCTCTCCGACATGAGGATCTCCTCGGCGGTGAGCGTGGGGTCGCGGAGCAGCACGTCGTCGAGCGAGATGTGCATGCCGCCGTCGCCGTTGCTCGCGAGCTCCGACGTGGCGCAGGAGATGCCGGCCGCACCGAGGTCCTGGATGCCCTCGACGAGCTCCTCCTGGAACAGCTCGAGGCAGCACTCGATCAGGACCTTCTCGGCGAAGGGGTCGCCGACCTGCACGGCCGGACGCTTCGTCGGGCCGCCCTCGGTGAAGGTGTCGGACGCGAGGATCGACGCACCGCCGATGCCGTCGCCACCGGTGCGTGCCCCGAAGAGCACGACCTTGTTGCCGGCGCCGGACGCGTTCGCCAGGTGGAGGTCCTCGTGCCGGAGGACACCGACCGCGAGGGCGTTGACGAGCGGGTTGCCCTGGTACACCGGGTCGAAGTAGGTCTCGCCGCCGATGTTCGGCAGGCCGAGGCAGTTGCCGTAGAACGAGATGCCGCCGACCACGCCGTGCACGACACGCTGCGTGTCCTCGTGCTCGATCGCGCCGAAGCGGAGCTGGTCCATCACGGCGACCGGGCGGGCCCCCATCGAGATGATGTCGCGGACGATGCCGCCGACACCGGTCGCGGCGCCCTGGTAGGGCTCCACGTACGACGGGTGGTTGTGCGACTCGACCTTGAAGGTGACCGCCCAGCCGTTCCCGACGTCGACGACACCGGCGTTCTCGCCCATGCCGACCATGAGGTTCTTCGTCATCTCCGGCGTGACCTTCTTGCCGAACTGGCGGAGGTAGTTCTTGCTCGACTTGTACGAGCAGTGCTCCGACCACATGACGGAGTACATCGCCAGCTCGCCCGAGGTGGGGCGACGGCCGAGGATCTCCTTGATGCGGGCGTACTCGTCGGCCTTGAGCCCGAGCGCCTCGTACGGCTGCTCCTTGTCGGGCGTCGCGGCGGCGTCCTGGACGGTGTCGGGCTTCGGGCGAACGTGTGTCGTCACGGTGGTGTCGTTCCCTGTCACTGGAGTCGTGTCCGTCGTCACTTGACGAGCGTCGACTCGATCACGGAGGTGAAGAAGGTGAGGCCGTCCGTGCCGGAGGCCATCGCCGCGGGGGTGTCCGGGCCGAACCCGGGCTCCGTCGCGTGCTCGGGGTGCGGCATGAGCCCCACGACGTTGCCGCGCTCGTTCGAGACGCCGGCGATGTCGTCGATCGATCCGTTCGGGTTCACGCCGACGTAGCGGAACACGACCTGGCCGTTGTCCTCGATGCGCTTGATCGTGTCGGCGTCCGCGACGAAGCGGCCGTCGGCGTTCTTCAGCGGGATGGTGATCTCCTGCTGGGCCGTGAAGCCGCTCGTCCAGGCGGTCGCGGTGGTCTCGACGCGGAGCTTCTGGTCGCGGCGGATGAACTGCTGATGGGCGTTCCGCGTGTGCGCGCCGGGGACGAGGCGGGCCTCGGCGAGCATCTGGAAGCCGTTGCAGATGCCGAGCACCGGCATGCCCTTGCCGGCGGCGTCGATCACCTCGGCCATGATCGGGGCCTTCGCCGCGATCGCGCCGGCGCGGAGGTAGTCACCGTAGGAGAACCCGCCGGGGAGGACGATGGCGTCGACGCCCTGCAGGTCGTGGTCGCCGTGCCAGAGCGCGACGGGCTCGGCACCGGCGAGTCGGACCGCGCGCTGGGCGTCGCGGTCGTCGAGGGATCCGGGGAAGGTGATGACGCCGATCTTCATCGGGTCACTGGCCCTCGACGCTGACCGAGACGACGTCCTCGATCACGGCGTTCGAGAAGACGTCGGCCGCGATCGCGCGGACCTCGGCGAGCTTCGCGTCGTCGACCGGGCCGTCGACGGCCACCTCGAAGCGCTTGCCGATGCGGACGTTGGTCAGGTCGGCCTTGCCGAGACGGGCGAGCGCGTTGCCCACCGCCTTGCCCTGGGGGTCGAGGATCTCGGCCTTGGGCATGACCTCGACGACGATCGTTGGCACGTGTTCACTCCAGCACTTCGGGGATGGGTGGGACGAGACCAGTCTAGGCGGCGGGCTCGACGCGCCCGACCGCTTGTGGAGAAGTGTTCGGGAGCGTATATTCCAAGTCGAATAGTCGCATTCGAACACCGGACTGGAGGCACGGATGGCGTCGCTCACACCGCTCGCGTTCGCGGCGCTCGGGCTCCTCGCCGAAGCGCCCATGCACCCGTACGAGATGTTCCAGACGATGCTGCAGCGTCGCGAGGACCAGAACGTGAAGGTCCGGCCCGGCACGCTGTACCACCAGATCGGTCGCCTCGTCGACCTCGGCTACGCCGAGGCGCTCGGCACGGCGCGCGAGGGCAACCGCCCGGAACGCACCACCTACGCGATCACCGACCACGGGCGCGCGGCGCTCGAGGACGGACTCCGGCGCATGATCGCGGAGCCGGCCGACGAGTACCCGGAGTTCCAGCTCGCCGTCTCGCACGTCGACAACCTGAGCGCCGCGGATGCGGTGACCGCCCTGCGGGCACGCGCCGACGCACTCGCCGTGGAACGCGACGTGTACGACGAGGCCGCCACGGGCCTCCAGGCCAAGCGCCTGGCAGACCGCTACTGGCTCGACGTGTCGTACGTCCGTGCCATGCTCGCCGCGCAGATCGAGTGGCTCACGGCGACCGCCGACCGCATCGAACGCGGCGACGTCCCCTGGGACGGCCCGGCCGTCCCGCCGAACTCCGCAGACCCCCACCACGACAAGGAACGCTCTCGATGACAACCGCCGAAAAGAAGCCGTGGCCCGCCCTGTGGGCCCTGGTCGTCGGCTTCTTCATGATCCTCGTCGACTCGACCATCGTGTCGGTCGCCACCCCCACCATCGCCGCGAAGCTGCACGCGGACATCAACGCGGTGATCTGGGTGACGAGCGCGTACCTGCTCGCCTACGCCGTGCCGCTGCTCATCACCGGGCGGCTCGGTGACCGCTTCGGCCCGAAGGCGCTCTACCAGATCGGTCTGGTCGTGTTCACGCTGTCGAGCCTCTGGTGCGGTCTCGCCGGGTCGATCGAGGTCCTCATCCTCGCCCGCGTCGTGCAGGGGCTGGGCGCCGCGATGATGACCCCGCAGACCATGGCCGTGATCACGCGCATCTTCCCGCCGCAGAACCGCGGCGCGGCGATGGGGCTGTGGGGTGCCGTCGCCGGTGTTGCCTCGCTCGTCGGGCCGATCGTCGGCGGCCTGCTCGTGGACGGCTTCGGCTGGGAGTGGATCTTCTTCGTCAACGTGCCGGTCGGCGTCGTCGCGTTCGTGCTCGCGCAGCGGTTCGTCCCGTCGTTCGAGCGGCACGGACACCGGTTCGACTACCTCGGCATCGTATTGAGCGCGCTCGGCATGTTCCTGCTCGTGTTCGGCATCCAGGAGGGCGAGACCTACGACTGGGGCACCATCACCGGGCCGATCTCGGTGTGGTCACTCATCGTTGCCGGCGTCGTCGTCCTCGCGGGGTTCGTGGTCTGGCAGGGCGTGCAGAAGGGTGAGCCGCTGCTCCCGCTCGGCCTCTTCAAGGACCGCAACTTCACGCTCGCGAACATCGCCATCACCTCGGTGGGCGTCGCGATCTCGTCGTTCGCGCTCCCCATCATGCTGTGGGCGCAGGACGTCCTCACGTTCAGCCCGACCCAGGCCGCGCTGCTGCTCGTCCCGCAGGCCGTCCTGTCCGCCGGGCTCGCGCCGCTCGTGGGCAAGAACCTCAACCGGTGGAGCCTCCGCTGGGTCGCCGCGTTCGGACTCGCGTGCTTCTCGGGCGCGCTGTTCTGGTTCGGCTCGCTGCTCGCCTCGGGTGCCGCGTGGGGCTGGGTGCTCCTGCCGTCGACGCTCCTCGGCCTCGCCAACGCCTGCATGTGGGGTCCGCTGTCGGTCTCGGCCACGCGGAACCTGCCGCCGAAGCTCGCGGGCGCCGGCTCCGGCGTCTACAACACCACGCGGCAGATCGGCGCGGTGCTCGGCTCGGCCGGCATCGCCGCGCTGATCGAGGCCCGGATCACGGCGAACTTCCCGGCGTCCACCGGTGGGACGAGCGCCGGCGGTGCCGAGCAGCAGGTCGGCGCGCTGCCCGCGTTCCTGCAGCAGCCGTTCTCGACGGCCATGGGGCAGTCGCTCGCGCTGCCGGCACTGGTGCTGCTGGTCGGCATCGTCGCGGCACTGTTCCTGGCGAAGCCGAAGCAGACCGTCGCGTGGCAGCAGACCGGGGCCGTGGCGACGCAGGGCTCGGCCGCAGCGGCGCACGAGTCGGCTCCCGGCGATCGACGCGGGGTGCACGCTGCCGCGCCGGCACCGGAGACCCCGGAGGCCGAACTCGCGGCGACCGACCACCACGGGCGGCACGCGGACGCCTAGGCCGTCGGGCACGGCCCGGGTTGCCCTGGAACGACGTCCCCGTTGTCGTACGACGACGGGGACGTCGTTCCACATCGGCGCCCGACGCCCGCCGCCCGACGCCCGCCGCGCCCGACGCCCGCCGCGCCCGCCCGGCCCGCCGCCCGACGCACCCGCGACCGATACCCGCGGCGCTCGAGGTGCGCCCGGGTGAGGGCGTCCATCTCCTCGTCGCTGAGGTCGTCGACCACCCGGGCCTCCCGACGGTCCGTCCGCTGCCACCGCACGAACAGCGAGATCAGCACGGGGATGTCCGCGACCTCGGCGATGAACCACAGCAGGTCACCGGCGAGGTGCTGGTCCTGGAGCGGTGACGGGTACCAGGCCTTCCCCACGAGCGTCGTCGTCGCTCCGTCGAGCACGTGGTTCGTGATCCGCAGCACGATGCCCGGGACGGCATCGAGCATGAGCTCCACGAAGGCGAGCAGGAACTCCGCCGTCACGAACGTCGACGACCGCAGGATGCCCGGTTCGGCCAGGGGCGCGAGCAACCCGAAGCCGAGCACCGGCACGAACACCGTGATGGCGACCGCCCAGACCGGCGACGTCCTGATCGCGGCCGACAGTGGCGTGAGGAGGACGCAGAACATCGCGAGGGCGATCAGCGGCGAGACGATCGCGTTGCCGAGGACCCGGACCGGGCGCGACCCGAGGGCGGCGGTGGCGGCGCGCGCGAGGCGATCCGGGCCTCCCGTCCGGAGCAGGGAGACCGGAGCGGCCAGCGCCGCGAACGTCGGCACGGCGAAGAAGAGGAGGGCGAGCCGGAGGACGAACGCCCACCGGAGCCGTTCGGCGTAGACGCCGACGATCCCGAACTGCAGGACCCCGAAGAGCAGGAGCGCGGCCACGAACGCGAGTGTCTGCCACCACGGCCAGCGCGCGCCGCGTCGGGCGGCACCGACCGACCACCACCCGTAGGCGACGGCACCGACGAGGATCATCGCGGCCGCCAGGGGGTCGAAGCGCCACGTGGACCAGAACTCGGGTGTCGACGGCGTGGGGTGCCTCCTGGTGCTCGTGCTGCAGGAGCCATCCTCCGCCCCCGGCAGGGGCACCGAGGTCCCGCGTCCGTGAGAACCGGTTCAGATCCGGGTCACGCCCCGCGCCGGGGTCGTCCGGGTGAGCAGCCACACCCCGATCGGGACGAGCACCGCGCCCGTGACGGCGACCGGGAAGGAGAGGTGCAGCTGCATGACCGCGAAGGCCGGTCCGACCGTGCACAGCGCCGCCACGACGAGCACCGGCCACGCGGGCCGGTCGGCTCCGGGGACGAGCCGGGGGAGTGGCCGATCGAAGGATCGGAGCGCCCGGGCGACCACGATCGCGGCGCCGAGCAGGAGGACGAGCGCGAGGGGTCGCGTGGCCCACCACAGCGCGCCGCCCGGCTCCGGGAACGGCACCCCGACGAGCAGGGCGACCCCGTTGAGCGCGATGAAGAGCGGCAGGTACCAGAGGTAGACCGCCATGCCGTCGCGCCCGAGCACGAAGACGACCGCCTGGGCGCCGCGCGTCCGCATCAGGGACGCCAGCGGCCGGTGGACCAGCTGGACGAGACACGCCTGCGCGATCGCGAGGAACGCGAGCGGCACCATCGGCGGGTTGAGGTCCTGGAGCATGTCGGGTGCCCAGAGCCCGATCGATGTCAGGGGCACGAGGACCACGTACGCGGCGACGGCGACCACGGCGAGGAGCAGGCGCGATCGCCGCGCGAACCAGCCGTCGGCCCAGAGGAACCCGAGCTGCTGGGCGAACAGCCAGACCGGGCCGAGGTTGAGCAGCCCGACCTCCGCGACGCCCGTCGCCAGGCGAACGGTGTCGACGAGGACGGCCGCGCCGAGCAGCACGGCCAGCGTCCTCCACGGCGCCCGTTCGTGCAGGCGGACCATGAGGGGGACGCAGCACTGCGTGATGCCGTACGCCGCGAGGAACCAGAGCGGGGAGCCGATGCCGAACGCGACCTCCGCCAGGAGCCCCGGCGGCGTCCCCAGCGCCGTCGCGATCCCCAGTCCGAGCGCGAGCACGACGAACAGCGGGACGGCGGGGCGGAACAGACGGACGAGGCGGGTCGACCAGTAGTCGCGCGCGCCGCCGCCCCGCGTCACCGTGCTCCGCCACCCGACGATGCTGGCGAACCCGCCGACGACGAAGAAGAGCGGCATGACCTGCCCGACCCAGGTCGCCGGCACGTACCAGGCGAGCTCCTGGAGCGGGCTCGTCACCTCGATCCCGTCGGCGGTCCCGACCCCGACCATCGTCACGTGGACGAAGACGACGAGGACGACGCACGCGGTCCGGATGAGGTCGACGACCAGGTCGCGCTGCGCGATGATCCCCCGGACGTCCCGTGCTGTGTGTGCCTGCTCCGGCACGCTCTGCTGCGAGGACATGCTGGGACGGTACCCGGCGCTGCGGCCGTCCCAGCGGAGCTCCAGCAGATCGCGGCCGTTTCGTGACCCCTCACATGCCGCGTCCGGCATGCGACGGCACCGCGCCGACATGGGCTCGAAGGCCCGGTGCCTGGTGCTAGGGTGAACCCGTTGTCTTGATCACTGCAAGAGAAGGGCCCCGATGGAAGACGCAGAGCTGCTCCGCACCGCGGGCCTGCGGGTCACCACACCGCGGTTGGCCGTCCTCCGCGCCACCGGATCCATGCCCCACGCGACCGCGGACGACATCGTCACCGCCCTCGCCGCCGAGCTCCCGACGACGAGCCACCAGGCCGTGTACGGCGTCCTCGCCGCGCTGACCGGGGTCGGGCTCGTGCGCCGGATCGAGCCAGCCGGCAGTCCGGCGCGGTACGAGCGGCGGACCGGGGACAACCACCACCACATCGTCTGCACCATGTGCGGCGCGATCGAGGACGTCGACTGCGCCGTCGGGCACGCTCCGTGCCTGACGCCGTCCGAGACGCACGGCTTCGCGGTCACCACGGCCGAGGTCACCTACTGGGGGATCTGCGACCGATGCGCCGCAGCGGAGCGCGAGGACGCGACCCCCGCCGGAGCACCCGCGGCCCCTGCGGCCCCCGGCGGAGCACCCGCGGCCCCCGCGACCCCCGCGGGAGCACCCGCGACCCCCGGCGCAGTCGTCTGACGCGCCCGGCGCGACCGCCGCAGTCGATCCCTCTCCCGGCACCGAACCGGGACCACGAGCAACCCCGAGCATCCCTGACCGAACCAACGTTCCGAGGAGGAACCGTGTCCGACCAGAACACGACCGGCAAGCCCGCCGGCACCCCCACCACCACGACCAACAGCGGAGCGCCCGTCTCCAGCGACCAGCACTCGATGGGGGTCGGCGCCGACGGGCCCCTCGCCCTGCACGACCACTACCTCGTCGAGAAGCTCGCCCAGTTCAACCGTGAGCGCGTGCCGGAGCGCGTCGTCCACGCCAAGGGCGGCGGCGCCTTCGGTACCCTCACCGTCACCCACGACGTGAGCCGCTACACCCGCGCCGCGTTCCTCCAGCCGGGCAAGCAGACCGAGGTGCTCGCCCGCTTCTCGAGCGTCGCCGGCGAGCAGGGCTCCCCGGACACCTGGCGCGACCCCCGCGGCTTCGCACTGAAGTTCTACACCGAAGAGGGCAACTACGACCTCGTCGGCAACAACACCCCCGTCTTCTTCATCCGCGACGGCATCAAGTTCCCGGACTTCATCCGCTCGCAGAAGCGCCTGCCGGGTTCGCACCTCCGCGACCACGACATGCAGTGGGACTTCTGGACGCTCTCGCCCGAGTCCGCCCACCAGGTCACGTGGCTCATGGGCGACCGTGGCCTCCCGGCGTCGTGGCGTGAGATGGACGGCTTCGGCTCGCACACGTACCAGTGGATCAACGCCGACGGCGAGCGCTTCTGGGTGAAGTACCACTTCATCACCCAGCAGGGCCACAAGACCCTCACGCAGGAGGACGCCGACCGCATCGCCGGTGAGGACGCCGACTTCCACATCCGTGACCTCCACGCCGCCATCGAGCGCGAGGACTTCCCGAAGTGGACGCTCAAGGTGCAGGTCATGCCCTACGCGGACGCCGAGTCCTACCGCTTCAACCCGTTCGACCTGACGAAGGTCTGGCCGCACGCCGACTACCCGCTCATCGAGGTCGGCGAGCTCGAGCTCAACCGCAACCCGGAGAACTACTTCGCGCAGATCGAGCAGGCGACCTTCGCGCCGTCGAACTTCGTCCCGGGCATCGCGGCCAGCCCCGACAAGATGCTCCTCGCGCGCATCTTCAGCTACGCGGACGCACACCGCTACCGCGTCGGCACGAACCACGCGCAGCTGCCGGTGAACGCGCCGAAGAACGAGGTGCACTCGTACTCGAAGGACGGCGCGATGCGCTTCGACTTCCAGAAGGCCGAGGTGCCGGTGTACGCGCCGAACTCGCTCGGTGGTGCGCACGCCGACGCGCAGGCGACCGACGACGTGCCGGGCCGGGAGTCCGACGGCGCGCTGCAGCGCTCCGCGGCGACCCTGCACCCGGAGGACGACGACTTCGGCCAGGCCGGCACGCTGTACCGCGAGGTCCTCGACGACGCCGCCCGTGAGCGCCTGGTCGGCAACATCGCCGGGCACGTCTCGAAGGTGACCCGCGACGACCTGCGCGAGCGCGTGTTCGTCTACTGGACGAACGTCGACGCGGACCTCGGCGCGCGCGTGCGCGCCGCTGTCGCGCCGAGCGCGCCGGGTTCCAACGAGGACCCGGAGAAGGTCGCGGTCGAGGCGTAGCCCGGTCAGCGGAGGGGCGTGAGCCCCACCCCGCCACCTGACGGACGGGAGGCACGGTGCCAGCTGGCACCGTGCCTCCCGTCCGTCGTCTGGTCGCGTTCAGACCTGCTGGGCGTTCAGGCGGACCGGACCGGCCGGCCAGTCCTCGAGGGGTGACGCGACGGGCAGCACCATCCAGCCGCCCTGTTCGGTCATCGGCATGCCCGCGCCCTCCGCGGTGAAGGCGGTGTAGTCGGTCACGACCTCGTCGAGGTGGTGCCAGCCGAGGTTCGCGTAGAACGGCACGCGGTCCTCGCCGGCGCCGAGGAAGCCGAACGGGACGTCGAGTCCCTCGAGCACGCTCCGGGCGCGTTCGAGGAGGTCGCGGCCCATGCCGGCTCCTTGCAGTCGTGGCGAGACCGCGACCAGGCCGGTGTCGCCGACGAGGACGTCCTCGCTGCCGACGCTGATGAACATGCGTCGTACCCCGACGTGGGCGAGGACGACGCCGTCGGCGTCCCGGGCGAGCACGCGGCGCTCCGGTTGCATGCCGCTCCAGCTGCGGCTCCCGAGGAACCAGTGCGACCAGTCCGGGAAGGCCTGCGCGAGCAGCGCCGTGATCGCCTCGTGGTCGGCGAGCGTCAGCGCACTCTCCTCGACCACCTCCCAGCGGATGTCGTCAGTCACCCGACCATCCTGCCGGAGGGGCAGCCGGCGGGGTTCAGCCGCGTCCGGGCGCCGTCACCTCGATGCGGTTCGCCCACGGATCCTCGAACGCGACCGTCCTGCCGTCGTCTGCGAGCTGCAGGCCGTGGTCCCGCATCCGTTCGGTCAGGGAGCCCAGGTCGTCGAGCGCCGGTACCTCGATGCGGACGAGGCCGAGCCCGAGTGCGAGCTGGCGACGCCCCGCGCCCCGGGAGTTCCACGTGTTCATCGCCATGTGGTGGTGGTAGCCGCCGGCGGAGACGAACAGCGCCTCGCCCCACCCCGCGGTCGTGGCGAAGCCGAGTCGATCGACGTAGAACGTCTTGGCCGTGGCGACGTCCCCGACCGACAGGTGCACGTGCCCGACCCGCCCCGGACGGGCCGTGGCACCGTCGAGTGCCTCCTGCGTGAGGTGCTCCTGGAGGAACGCGTTCGGGTCGAGCGCGATCGTGGCCATGTCGACCATGCCGTGCGTCCACGACCATCCGGACCGGTCGCGGTCCCAGTAGAGCTCGACGCCGTTGCCCTCGGGGTCCGTGCAGTAGAAGGCGTTGCTCACGAGGTGGTCGGCGCTGCCCGTGAACGACTGCGGGTACCGCGTGGCGACGGAGTACAGCGCGGCCGCGAGGTCGGCACGCGTGTCGAAGAGGACCGCGGTGTGGAACAGCCCGGCCTCGTGCGCGCCGGCGTGCCGGAGTTCCGGGGCATGCTCGAGCACGACGATCGGCACCGACCCGCGGCCGAGGACCGTGCGTCCGGGCGACGAGGAGACGACGCTGAGCCGGACGCCCTCCGTGTAGAACGCCGTCATCCGGTCGAGGTCGGCCACGCGGAGGGTGACCGCGCCCATGCCGGTGTCGGCGGCGAGGAGGTCCTGGGTGTGCATGCCACCAGTGTCCATCCATTTGGTTGACGCGTCAACCAAATGGATGACGATCGCATCGCACTCGGTGTCCTGTCGGCGGAGGGCACCACCGGGAGGCCATGATGGACGGATGCCACGACGTCCGGACCCGCGCGACCTCCCCGCCGAGCACGTCCGTGACCGCATGTCGTCGTACATCTACGGCAACATCACCGTGCTCAGCGCCGCGATCGCCGTCGACCCCGAGCAGATCGAGCGCGGGGCGGCCGTCCTCACCGTGCTCGCCACGGCGGTGCTGACCTACCTCGCGCACGTGCTCGCCCACCTGGTCGCCCACGGCATCGGCGCCGACCGGGGTGCGGACGACGTCGCCCGTCGCGAGAGCGCGGTCGTGATCGTCCGGAACGCGAACCCGATCGCGACCTCCGGGCTCATCCCCGCCGTGCTCTACGCCGCGGCGTGGGTCGGGTGGCTGCCGTCCGTGTGGGCGCAGGTCGCGGCGGTCGTCATCCTCGTCGTCCGCATCGGGCTCGTCGGGGTGTTCATGCAGCGGTTCTCGGGGACGCGTCCGACGTTCCTGGGGCTCTGGGGCGGCATCGTGCTCGCCGCGGTCGCGTTCGTGATCGGACTCGTGAAGGTGGTGCTGACGCATTGAGTGACGAGACGACCTCGGGCGGGACGAAGCAGCGGGGTGGCTGGCGGTTCATCCGCGACCTGGCGATCATCATCGTGGCGGCGTTGATCGCGTCGTTCCTGGTGAAGACGTTCCTGGTCCGGTCGTTCTACATCCCCTCCGAGTCGATGGAGGACACCCTGCTCGTCGGCGACCGCGTGCTCGTCAACGAACTCGTCCCCGGGCTGGTCCCGGTGCGGCGCGGCGACGTCGTGGTCTTCACCGACCCGGGTGGCTGGCTGGGCACCGGCCAGGGCGACGACCTCATCAAGCGCGTCATCGGGCTGCCGGGCGACCGGGTGTCCTGCTGCGGGACCGACGGCCGGCTGTCGGTCAACGGCAAGGAGGTCGACGAGCCCTACGTCGTCCTGGAGCCGGGCTCCGACCGGGTCTCCGGCACGGACTTCGACGTCACGGTGCCGAAGGGGCACCTCTGGGTGATGGGCGACAACCGCTACGAGTCCGCGGACAGCCGGGCGCACGGTTCGGTCCCCGTGGACGACGTCGTCGGCCGCGCGTTCGTCACCACCTGGCCGGTGTCCCGGTGGACGGTGCTGTCGCGGTACGGCGACGACTGGGATGCCGTCCCGGACCACCCCACCCGCTGACGACCTCCTCCGGGGGAGTCGCTCCGCCCGGAGCAGCGGAGTACCGTGCTCGCATGCCGACGGACGACGGGTGGTTCGAACTGCGGTCCGGTGACGACGAGCTGTGGGTCCACCGGATCCGCACGGACGGGCCGCAGTCGGGGACGATCGGCCCCCGGCCCGACCACGTCGTGTTCTGGCTCGCGGACGGGCACGCGACGGTGACCGCCGAGGACGGCGCCCGGTGGGACGTCCGCCCCGGCCAGCCGATGGTGCTCTCGGCACCGGCGGCCTACGGCTTCGACACCGACGCCACGCACATGACGCTCCTGCACGTCGCACCGTCGCTGCTCGGTGACACCGACGAACCGCACCGGTTCGTGCAGCCGGACCCGACGGACAACCGGCTCGACCCGCTCCGGGCGCTCCTCCGGGACGTCGTCGACCGACTGCTCGACCCCGCCCTGCCCGAGGAGCACCTCCGGGCGCTGAAGCACCGCGTCGCCACGGTCGTCCTGTCGACCTACACCCGCGCCAGGACGGACGTCGAGCAGCGGATGCGGCGAGCGGTCGCGTTCGTGGACGAGCACGCACGCGACCCCATCACGGTCGCGGACGTCGCCGACGCGTGCGGGCTGAGCGAGCGGGGTCTCCAGGACCTCTTCCGCCGCCGGTTCGGCGTGACACCGACCCGCTACCTGCGCGAGGTCCGGCTGGACCGGGTGCACCTGGAGCTGATCGTGCGTCGGAGCGGGGTCGTCACGGTGCACGACGTGGCACACCGGTGGCACTTCGCGCATCTCGGGCGGTTCGCTGCGAGCTACCGGGCACGGTTCGGGGAGCAGCCCCACGAGACGCTCGAGCGGGGTCGGGGTCGGGGTCGTCGCTGAGCCCGCGTTCCGGTCACGCCGTACCGCCACACCACGACCCGGTCGTCACCCGCCGGCTCAGCACCCCGTGGTCGTGAGCGTCACGTCGGCGACCGACCCGTCGGTCACCGTTGCACGCTCGGGGCAGAGGTCCCCGGCCCGGACCGTGACCGAGCCGAGCGGCACCCCGGCGAACGACGCGGTCCCGCCGGGGAACACCCGCTGGTGCTCCGAGAGCTTCCCCGTGGCCGCGTACACCTTCACCTCGTAGGGGTGGTCGGCGGCGTTCTCCGACACCGTGACGGCGATCTGCCCCGTGGAGTCGTGTGCGCCGCACCCCGTGAGGGTCAGCGATGCGGTGATCCCGAGGAGGAGCACGGGGAGGGAACGGCGGGGGCGGAGCACCGGCCCAGGTTACGCCGTCCCGAGGAGCCACCCGTTGTCCGCCGCCACCCGGAGCGCCTCGGTGGCGTTCCGGGCGGTCGTCTTCCCGATGGCCGCGGAGAGGTGGTTCCGGACGGTGCCCTCCGACAGGTGCAGGGCGGCGGCCACCCCGGCCACCGTCGGGTTCGTGCGGAAGGCGATGAGCACGTCGGTCTCCCGCCGGGTCAGCGGCGAGGGGCCGGCGGCGAGCGACTCCGCGGCGAGGACGGGATCGACGACCCGGAACCCGCCCGCGACCCGACGGACGGCGTCGGCGAGCTGTTCCGCTGGCGTGTCCTTCACGACGAACCCCGACGCGCCGGACTCGAGGGCTCGCCGGAGGTACCCGGGCCGCCCGAAGGTCGTCACGATGAGCGATCGGCAGGCGGGGAGCTCCCGGGCGAGCGCGGCGGCCGCGGTCAGTCCGTCGGCACCGGGCATCTCGACGTCGAGCAGGGCGACGACGGCGCCTGCCGAGCGTGCCGCCTCGACGACGCCGTCCCCACGAGCCACCTGCGCGACGACCTCGATGTCGGGCTCGAGGGACAGCAGCGAGGCGAGGGCACCGCGGACGAGGGCCTGGTCGTCGGCGAGCAGCACCCGGATCGTGTCGGTCATCGTCGGCCCTTCCGTTCGACGCGCAGCAGGAAACCGCCGAGGTCGCTCGTGCCGGTGGCGACGGTCGCACCCACCGCGTCGGCCCGCTCGCGCAGCCCCCGGAGCCCGTTGCCGCCGACGGACGGGAACCCGGGTACGGTACCGGCGCCCGCGACGTCCCCGGTCCCGTCGTCCTCGATCGTCAGTGTCGACCGGGTCAGCGTCACCCGCACCCGGGTCGCGGCCGCGTGCCGGACGACGTTCGTCACGCCCTCCCGCAGCACCCAGGCGAAGAGGCTCCGGACGTCCCGGGCCGCCGCGGCACCGTCGGCCGGCAGGTCCGCGTCGACCTCAGCGGCCGCCAGCGCCGCACGGGCCGACACCAGCTCGGCATCGAGGTCGGCCTCCCGGTACCCGCCGACCGCCTGCCGCAGACCCTGCAGGGCCTCGCGGGACAGTCGCTCCACGTCCAGCATCTCGGACCTGGCCCGGGCGGGGTCGACGTCGACGAGCCGGACGGCGAGCTCGGACTTCATCGCGACGACGGTGAGCGAGTGCCCGAGCACGTCGTGCAGGTCGCGGGAGAACCGGGCTCGTTCCTCGACGACGGCGAGCCGCGTGAGTTCGTCCTGCGCGACGTCGAGCCGGTCCTCCGCCTCGCGCTGCCGACCGAAGAACAGCATCGACGCCCCGACCGAGACCGTCACGATCGGCGCGAACAGCAGGCCGGTGCCCACGGCCTCGTCCCATCCGAGCGTCCCCGCGACGACGAGTTGCGCGGCGATGACGGAGAGGACGCCCACGCCGGCGATCCAGGCCCGTTCGGCGACGAAGCCGGTGAGCGCGGCGACGAGCAGCCAGGTCCAGACGGCGAGGGGCCCGACGGCGAGCAGGAGCAGTCCGGCGAGGGTCGCGATCCCGGCGAGCACCAGGACACGGGTCCACATCCCGCTGCGCCACATCAGCTCGGGGGCGAAGAGGTACGCCGCGTAGAGGACGAACAGCGCGAGCGTCGACCAGACGTGCGCCTCGACCGACCGGCCGTCGTTCCAGACGGCGACGAGTTCGAGCACCTGCCAGAGCAGCGCGAACACGGCGCCGCCGTACCAGCGGCGCCGGCCGGCGCGGATCACGTCCTCGGTCGCGCCGGGCGGGACGGCCCACGGGAACGAGCGGGGCGACGGCCGGGAGGCACGGCGCGCGCCCGCCCCGTCGCTCGCGGCGACGGGGCGGGTGCGGGAGTCGGTCATGTCGGTCAGCGTAGGGGCACCGGTCGCCGCGCCGCCGGTCTCGGCGTCGCGCACTACCGGCGCGCCGCGTCGCGGCGGTACCGCCACACGATGACCGCGGCGAGGGCGACCGCCCAGCCGGTCAGGACGAGCGCGGGCTCGAGCATGCCGGTGCTCCCGGTGGCGCCCGCCCCCATCTGGCCGATCCGGTTGAGCCAGTACGACGGCAGCAGGTGCGCGACCGACCCCATCCAGGTCGGCATCACCGACAGCGGGACCCAGAGGCCGCCGAGGATCGCGAGGCCCATGAACACGACCATGAACAGCGGCTGGGCGAAGGACGGCCCCGCGAACTGCCCGATGAGGATCGCGATGAGCGCGAAGGGGACGACGCCACACCAGATCCCGACCGCCGCCGCGAGCCAGTGCCCGGCGTCGAGCGACGCGTGCAGGGCGACGACGGACACGGTGACCGTGATCCCGATCGACACGGCGGCGAAGGCCATCGCGGCGATCAGCTTCGACACCATGAAGCCCCAGCCGGACAGCGGCGTGACGCGGAGCTGGCGGTTCCACCCGATCGAGCGTTCGGTGACGATCGCGAAGGCCTGGCCGAGCGCGGCCATCATCGCGCCGTACGACGCCATCTGCAGCGTGGTGACGGTCAGGTATCGGAGCCCGGTCGCCTGGTCGACCTGGGAGCCGTAGGCGGCGCCGAACACGAGGAGCATGACCACCGGGATCGCGAAGGTGAACACCATCGCCTTGACGTTGCGGAGCTGTCGGACGGTCTCGAGCGCCACGTACCGGAACGGCAGACGGCCGCGGACGGTCGGGCTGGTGCGGGGACGGTCGGGAGCCGTGGCGACGTTGGTGGTCGCGGTCGTGCTGGTCATGCGGAGACCTCCTGCGGGTCGGCGGTGATGGCGAGGAAGGCGTCGTCCATGGTCGAGGCGACCACCTGGACGTCGTGCACCTCGGGGAACGTGGTGAGCAGTGCACGGAGCGTGTCGTCACTGCGGTCGGTGCGCAGCGTGACGGAGCCGTGTCGTGCCTCCAGGCCGGTGACGCCCGGCAGGGCGCGGAGCGCGGGGTGTCCGTCGGGGCCGACCCCGTCGAAGCGGACCGTCCGGCTCGACGCGATGGCCTTGACCTCGGTCGGCGTGCCGTCGGCGACGACCCGGCCGGACCGCATGATGACGATGCGGTCCGCGAAGGTGTCGGCCTCGTCGAGGTGGTGGGTGGCGAAGACCACCGTCCGGCCGGCGTCGGTGAACTCGCGCATCGACGCCCAGAAGGTGTGCCGTGCCTCGACGTCCATCGCCGCGGTCGGCTCGTCGAGCACGAGGAGTTCGGGGTCGGAGACGACGGCGACCGCGAAGCGGGCCCGCTGCAGCTGCCCGCCGGAGAGCTTGGCGACCCGGCGGCCGGCGATCTCGGAGCAGCGTGCGCGGCGCAGGGCCTCGTCGACGGGCATCGGCATCCGGTGCGCTGCGCCGACGAGGGCGACCACGTCCCGGACGGTCATGTCCGGAAGGAGCGCACCGCCCTGCAGCATCGCGCCGACCCGGCCGTCGACGACGGCTCGGCGGGGATCGTCGCCGAAGAGCCGGACCTCGCCGGAGCCGGGGGTGGTGAGCCCGAGGGCCAGGTCGACCGTGGTGGTCTTGCCGGCGCCGTTCGGTCCCAGGAGCGCGACGACCTCGCCGCGCCGGACCGTGAGGTCGACGCCCTCGACGGCGTGCACCGCGCCGAAGCGCTTGTGGAGACCGCGCAGTTCGATGACCGCGTCGTCCTGGTGTCCTGTGCTGTTCATGCCACCACTGTCGCGCCGATCGGCCGCCGGCTCCGCTGCCGTCCGTCACGACGTCACCGTGACGATCGTCACGGTCGGGCCGGCCCGACCCTCCGAACGGGGGTCCTGTCCTCCGTTGTGGGTACGCGCCGGTCGCCGTCAGCGGGGTTACCGTGGTCAGCATGAGCCTCACCACCTCGTCGTCGATCGCCCACGCCTCCCCGGAGGCCCGGAGGGCCGCGCTCCTCGCCGCGCTCGACGTCGTCGAAGGCGGTCCGGAGGCGCGCTTCGAGCGCATCACCCGCATCGCGCGCGAGGCGTTCGGCGTCACCGGCTCGTTCCTGAACCTGGCGGGGGAGTCCGTGCTCACGATCAAGTCGCAGCAGAGCGACCAGCACTTCGGTCCGACGATCCCGCTGCAGGACACCTTCTGCGGACGCACCCTCGGCGAGACCGGTCCCGTCGTCGTCGAGGACGCCACCGCCGACACGCGCTACGCCGACATGCCGATGGTCGTCGACGACCCGAACGTCCGGTTCTACGCGGGCGTGCCGCTGCGGCTCGGGGACGACGAGGTCAAGGTCGGGACGCTGTGCCTCGTCGACCAGGTGCCGCGCACCCTGAGCGACGACGACCTCGCGCTGCTCGAGGAGCTCGGCGTGTGGGCCGAGCGCGAACTCGCCGCCGGTGCCGACGAGGACCGGCTGCGCGCCGTGCTCGCCGGACTCGAACCGGCCGCGGTCGCCCTGCCCGGGTACCGGATCGCCGGGATGAGCATCCCGCACGGTGTCGTGTCCGGCGACCTGCACGAGTGGCACCGCTCGGGGGACGACCTCGTGGTGACCCTCGCCGACGTCATGGGCAAGGGGATGTCGGCCGGACTCCTCGCGGCGAACATCCGCGGCGCGCTGCTCGCCCGCGGCGACGACCGCCCCGACGTCGCTGTCGCGGGCCTCGAGGCGCAGATCACACCGGACCTGGGCCGAGCCGAGTCGTTCGCCACGCTCTTCCACGGGCGGCTCGCGCCCGCGACCGGCCGCCTCGACTTCACCGACGCCGGGCACGGTCTCGTGCTGCACCTGCGGGTGGACGGGTCGGAAGCCGTGCTGCGGTCCTTCGACCTCCCGCTGGGCCTCCACCCGGCGGGGCTCGGACGGACCCCGGGCTCGCTCGACCTCGGCGCCGGCGACGTCCTCGTCCTGGTCAGCGACGGCGCGCTCGAGCTGTGGGACTCGACCCTCGCCTCGCTGTCCCGTCTGGGACACCTCTACCGGGAGGCGGCGGACATCGAGGACTTCCTGGCCCGGGTCCGCGCGCGGGCAGCCGAGCACGACCCCGGCGACGACCTCACCGTCGTGGTCGTCGCGCGGGACGCCTGAACCCTCACCGGCGCTCCGGCGTCGACCGGTGCTCGCGTGCCGGCTGCGTCAGGCGCCGAGGCGCTCGATGAGCTCGCGGTAGCGCGCCGCGGTGCGCTCCACGATCGTGTCCGGTAGCACCGGCGGGGTGCCCTGCCGGTCCCAGTTCGCGCTGAGCCAGTCGCGCACGATCTGCTTGTCGAACGACTCGGTCCGGTTCCCGGAGCGGGCGTCCCAGTAGCGGCTGGAGTCGCTCGTGAGGACCTCGTCCGCGATGCGGACCACACCGTCGGCGTCGCGGCCGAACTCGAACTTCGTGTCGGCGATGACCACGCCGTGCTCGAGCGCGATCGCGGCGGCCTCGGAGTACACCCGGAGCGACAGGTCGCGCAGCACCTCGGCGTCGTCCCGACCGACGAGCTCGACGGTCTGCTCGAACGAGATGTTCTCGTCGTGCTCACCCTGGGGCGCCTTGTACGCGGGCGTGTAGATCGGCTCGGGCAGCCGGTCGCCGTTCGCGAGGCCGGCGGGGAGCGCCACACCGCAGACGCTGCCGGACTCCTGGTACTCAGCCCAGCCGCTGCCGACCAGGTAGCCGCGGACGACGCACTCGACCGGGAACATCGCGAGCGGCATCACGTGCATCGACCGCGGAGCGACCTCGGCGGGCACGGGGGTACCGCCGCTGGTGGCGGGCAGGATGTGGTTCGGGACGTCCGACAGCCGGTCGAACCAGAACCGGGACAGCCGGGTCAGCAGCTCGCCCTTGCCGGGGATCGGCGGTTCGAGCGCGAAGTCGTAGGCGCTGACGCGGTCGGATGCGACGAGCAGGAGTTCGGTGGCGCTCGCGACGGCGTCGGTGCCGCTCGGCACGTACAGCTCGCGGACCTTGCCCGACGAGACGTGCCGCCAGCCCGGGACGACCGGGACCGCGGCGGTCACCGCGCGACCTTCGCGGCGATGTCGGTGCGGAACTGCGCGCCCTCGAGCGTGATGTCGTGCAGGCCGGCGTACGCGCGGTCGCGTGCTTCGGCGAAGTCCGCCCCGGTCGCGACGACGCTGAGGACGCGGCCGCCGGTGGCGACGAGCTCGCCGTCGAGGAGGCCGGTGGCGGCGTGGGCCACCGAGACGCCCGGCCGGGCGCCGGCCGCGTCGATCCCGGTGATCCGACGCCCGGTCTTCGGGTTCTCCGGGTAGCCCTCGCTCGCGAGCACGACGGTGACGGCGGCGTCGTCCCGGAACTCGGGCGCGGGGACCGAGCCGAGGCGGCCGGTGGCGGCGGCGAGCATGAGTCCGCTCAGCGGTGTCGCGAGGCGGGGGAGCACCACCTGGGTCTCCGGGTCGCCGAAGCGCGCGTTGAACTCGATGACGCGGACGCCCTGCTCGGTGACGATGAGCCCGCAGTAGAGCAGCCCGACGAAGGGCGTGCCCTCGTGCTCGAGGCGACGGACGGTCGGGAGCGCGACGAGGTCGGTGACCTCGGCCACGAAGGCCTGCTCCGATCCCCAGCGGTCGGTGAGCCAGGGCAGCGGCGAGTAGGCGCCCATGCCGCCCGTGTTCGGCCCGGTGTCCCCGTCGCCGAGGCGCTTGTAGTCCTGCGCGGGACTGAGCGGGCGGACGTCGTGCCCGTCGCTCAGGAAGAACAGCGAGACCTCCTCGCCGTCGAGGAACTCCTCGACCACGACGTGCCCGTGCTGCAGCCAGTACGTGGCGTGGTCGATCGCGGCCCGACGGTCCTCGGTCACCAGGACGCCCTTGCCGGCCGCGAGCCCGTCGGCCTTCACGACGTACGGGGCGCCGAGCTCGTCGAGCGCGGCGACGGCCTCGTCGACCGTGCCCGCGTACACCGGGCGGCCGGTCGGGACGCCCGCCTCGGCCATGATCCGCTTCGCGAACGCCTTCGAGCCCTCGAGCTGCGCGGCGGCCTTCCCCGGGCCGAACACCGGGATGCCGCGCGTGCGGACCGGGTCGGCGACGCCGGCGATGAGCGGCGCCTCGGGTCCGACGACGACGAGCTCGACGTCGTTCTCGATGGCGTAGTCGGCGACCAGCGCGCCGTTCGTCGGGTCGATCGAGACGGTCTCGACGTCGGCGGCGATGCCGGCGTTGCCGGGCGCGACGGTGATGACGTGCCCCGCCTGCTCCGCGAGGAGGGCCGTGACGATGGCGTGCTCGCGGGCACCGGAACCGAGGACGAGGATTCGCACCCGATCACCCTACCGAGCCTCGTGCCCGCGTTGCGATGCGGGTGTTCCGCGGCCGCTCGGTGCGAGGTTCCACGCTCCGTGCGAGGTCTGAGGCGCCGCACGGTGTGCGATTCCTCGCACCGCACGGGTCGCTAGCCTGTGGGCATGCCGCGCAGGACGATCGACGACGGGGACGGGCGGTCCGCGCTCGCGGCGGTGCAGGGCGGCAGCACGGCGCGGGCGGACGTCGCCACCGCCGTGCGGTGGACGCTGCAGCGCCTCGCGGAGGACGTGCCGGGCAACAGCGTGGAGGTCCGCGTCCCGCCGTACGCGGCGGTCCAGGCGATCCCCGGGCCGCGGCACACCCGCGGCACCCCGCCGAACGTGGTCGAGACCGACGCCGCGACGTGGATCGCGCTGGCGACCGGCACGCTCCGGTGGGACGAAGCGGTCGAGGCCGCCCGGGTGAGCGCCTCCGGCTCGCGCGCGGACCTCACGGAGTTCCTCCCCGTCCGCCTCGCCGGCTGATCCACGCCGGCGCGGTCACCCTGCGGTCGTGAGGTCCACCGAGCCGTGCGACCGGCGGACCACCTCGAGCACGACCGCACCGACCACGAGCACCACGGCGACCACCGGCGGGACCGTGAAGGCCGCGGCCACGAGGACCGCACCCGCGCCTCCGCCCGCGAGGGCGACGGCCCCGCAGCGTCCAGCGGTGACCAGCACGACGGCGGCGACACCCGTGTCGGCGGTGAGTCGTGCCTCCCGGCCGGTGCGGCCACCTGCCGGGACGCGCCGATCGCCCTCGGGACGCGACCGGCCCCACCACACCGCGGGGACGACGAGCAGCGCGAGGAGGCCGAGCGCACTGGAGCCGTCCTGCACGAGCGCCCACACCGGGTGGCCGGCGACGCTCCCCCGCAGCACCGGGACAGCCTCCACGACCCACCCGTCGCGGTGCGAGCAAGCGTCCCAGAGCACGTGCGTGACGCTCCCGAGCACGCACCCGACGAGCGTGGCGGCGACCCCCCGTGCCGACGATCGCGGTCGGGTCGTCCACCCCGTGGGGACACGGACAGCGAGGGCGGGCAGGGCGCGCGTCCACGCGGGACGGACCAGCCACCACCAGACCGCGACCAGGACGAGCGCGACGGCGAGGTCCACGGTGACGACGCCCGTCCACGAGTGGCTCACGGCGTACGGCGGCAGCAACGGCACGAAGAGGACCGCGTCCGGGGCCATCGACCCGACCGCGACGGCGGCGACGGGCAGCGGCGTCCGGCGGGCGGCGAACGCGACGACGGCGTGGCTCACGGTGAAGGGCACACGACGATGGTGGCCCGAGGAGCGGTCCGAGCGCGTCAGCCCGGGGGACGAACACCCGGCCGAGGAGATCGCTCGCCTGGCGAAGCGAATTAGGTAGGTCCTACCGATGTGCCCCGCGCAACCGGTTGCCTATCGTGGAAGTCGCCGGGATTCGGACCCGACCCGAACGGGTCCGAACCCGGCGACACCCACACGCTACGCGATTTTCGGCGAGCTGTGTGCACCATCCGGCGAGTCGTGCTGCATCCCGCAACAGATGCGCGCAAAGTGAGCGCTCCTGCTGCCGGGCGCGCGAACGGAAAGACGGGCGGTACCGACCGGGCACGCCGATCCGAGCGGACGGCTCAGAGCAGCTCGACGAGCTCGGCCCGGGCGTGCAGGTCCCACTTCTGGAACACCCGCGACAGGTGCGCGTCGATCGTGCGGACCGACAGGCCGAGCGTCTCGGCGATGCGGCGGTTGCTCAGCCCCTCCGCCGCGAGCTTGGCGACCTCGTACTCGCGGTTCGTGAGCGGCGGCTTCGTGTGGCCGGCGCTCACCGCCATCCCGTGCGAGGCGAGGACGCCCTGCGCGACGATCACCCGCGGTCGGTCGCGGGCACGGACCGCATCCGCGTACTCGACGATCGCCCCCGCCAGCGGACCGTCCACCCGTTCCGCCGCGGCACGCATCCGGTCCAGCGTGGGACCGTCGTCGCGACCAGCCTGCAGGTCGATCGCGTAGTGCAGCGTGTGCCCGTACATGACGTGCGTCCACGAGCCGGCCGCCGTCGACCGCTCGATGACCTCGTCCATGTGGCGCGGACCCTCCGGGTTGCCGAGGATCCACTCCGTCCACGCGATCGACACCGCGACCTGCTCGCCCGTGATCCGCATCGCGCGGAGCGGCGTCGTCCGGGCACGGTCCAGCGCTGCCGCGGCCTCCTCGAGCCGACCCGCGTAGGCGTACGCCATCGCCAGTCGTGCCCAGGGGTACGCGGCGAACCCGCCGTGGTCGGCGATGTCGTAGCGCTCGCACGCCGCCGAGAACGCGACGATGGCGTCGTCCCAGCGCCGCTGTCCGATCGCGTGGTTGCCGTCCCCGATGAGCTCGAGGGTGAAGTCGTACATGAGGTACGGGCTCGACCGGCGGACCGGCACCTCGGTGAGGAGGTCGGCGATGTCCCCGCGCCAGACCTGCACCTGGTGGAGCACGGAGACGATCTCGCCGACGCTCCACGGCGCGTCCTCGAGGTTCACGACGGCGGTCTGCAGGGCCTTCCGTCCGAGGGCGGCGGCGTCGTCGAGCCGTCCGGCGGTGGCGAGTCCCATCACGGCGCACGGCGCGAGGCAGAGGAAACCGAGCGGCACGGTCGGGGCGTGGACGATCCCGGTGGCGTCGACCTCGGCGCGCACCTCGGCGAAGCGCCCGGCCCAGCCGAGGTGGGCGAGCCGCAGCAGACGGAGGCGCTCGGCGGCTGCGGGCCCCACGCGCCGCACCGCCTGGTCGGTCAGGGCCACGGCGGCGTCCACGTCGTCGTCGTGGAACTGCCGGATGTTCGCGAGCGTCTCGCACGCCTCGATGACCGCGGCGTCCTCGACGTCGTCGGAGTCCCGAGCGATCGCCCACGCCGCCTCGGCGTCCGCCCGGCCGGCCTCGCGTCCGGCGCTGTAGGAGTGCGCCAGCGACCGCAGCACGTGCGCCGCGATCCGCTGCGTGCACGGCAGCGACGTCCGGAGTGCGGCCGAGGTCAGGGCGACGGCGCTCTCGAGCTCCTGCAGACGGACCGCGACCTCGGCGGCGTCGAGGAGCGCCTCGGTCGCGGGCAGCACGCCGCACTCGAGCGACCAGAGGGTGGCCCGGAGCCGTGCGGCCGGCGGGGCGCCCTCGGGCCGGTCCGTGCGGAAGGCGTTGGCGCGCGCGAACAGCATCGTCCGTCGGGCCACCGGGACGAGTGCCCGGACGACCTCGCCCACGAGCGGGTGCGACGGCCGGACGACCGCGGTGCCGTCCTCGGTCGAGTCCATCCGGACGAGCCCGAGCGCGACGACCCGGTCGATGTCCCCGCCGGCGACGAGCGCGAGGAGCCGGGGGAGCGGGATCGGGTCCGCGAGGGCGACGATGTCGACGACGTCGCGGAGGTCCTCGGGGAGCGTGCCGAGCTCCGTCCGGTACATGTCCGCGAGGCTGTTCGACGCGGTGACCCGGCCCCGCCAGTACCAGCCGGACGCGGTCTGCTCGAGGGCGCCGGACGCCAAGGCGGCCCGCACGACCTCCCGGACGTAGAGCGGGTTGCCGGCGGTCGCCCGGTGCACGCGCTCGGCCGAGGCGTTCTCGAGCTGGGCGCCGAGCGCCGTCGCGATGAGGTCCGAGGTCTCACGGAGGTCGAGCGGGGCGAGGTCGATGCGCTCGAGCAGGTCGTCCTGCCAGAGCGCACGGAGCGGCTCCGGCAGCGCCGTGAAGTCGCGGCAGGTGAGCACGAGCCGGGCGTCCTGGTGCCGGACGAGCCACGCCACGTACCGGGCGGAGATCGCGTCGAGGTGGTCGGCGTCGTCCACTCGGAGCAGCACGTCGCGGTCCGCGCCGCCGAGGGACCGGAGCCGCTCCTCGGCCTGGTGCTCGTCCGCGAGCTCGGCCAGGGTCGTCGGGAGTTCGCCGAAGTGGCCGGAAACCGCATCGAACGGCATCGACCGGCCCGCGGCGACCGCGGTGATCGGGACGACGAGCGTCCGACCGGACGCGTCCCGCCCGGCGACGCGGTCGGTGATCCGCTCCGCCGCGGTCGTCTTGCCGAGGCCGGGGGCGCCGACGAGGGCGACGCTCCACCGGTGCTCCGCGACCACCGCGACGGCCCGGTCCTCCTCGTGCCGGCGGGCGATCGGCCAGGCGATCCGGGCGGGCGGCCGTCGGTGCGGACCGGAACGGTGACCGCGCTCGGCGCGGCCGTGCTGCGTGCGTCCGCGCATGCCCGTCACCTGCCTCTCCGGTCGCCGCCAACCGTCAGGGGTGCCGGTGCGGTGCCGTCCATCCTGCCCGGTATCGCGTTCTGCGCACAGGCCGGAGCACGTCCCACAGTGGGGGACAATGGGGTGGTGAGCACCACCGACGGACCCGAAGAACGACCGGCCCCGAACGCCGTCTCCACCGCCGACGCGGTCACGATCCGACGTGCGCCGAAGTTCGGCGTCTTCATCGTCGGCGGCGCGGTCGTCGGGTTCCTCGTCACGCTCGTCGTCGTCTCGGCGACGATGAACATCGACCGAGGCGACCAGCAGGAGACCGCGAGCTTCGGCTCCCTGGTGGGGTACTTCTCGCTGTGGGGCGTGACCATCGGCGCGTTCGTCGGTGCCGTGGTCGCCGTCGTGCTCGACCGCGTGTTCGCCCGGCGGGCGGCGGAGCTCACCGCCGAGCGCGTGGACGTCGAGCCCGCGCCGGAGACGGTCGACGGCGAGATCGAGGAGCACGGCGACGACGTCGCCGGTCGCTGACGCGACCCAGGTCGGACGGGAGGCCCGTGGCGGTGTCGCCACGGGCCTCCCGTCCGTCTGCCGGTCGCGTCGGGCGACCTAGCTGAGCTGGTTCGCCTCGACCCAGGACAGGTACTCGGGGCTCACGGTGCCCGTGACGTACTCGCCGGTGAAGCAGCTCATCTCGAGGTCGGTGACGTCCGAGCCCTCGATGATCGCGTCGCGCATGTCGGCGATCTCCTGGTAGATCAGGTGGTCGCTGCCGAGGACCCGGTTGATCTCCGGGATCTTCCGGTCGTGCGCGATGAGCTCCGCCCGCGTGGGCATGTTGATGCCGTAGACGTGCGGGAACCGGACAGGCGGGGCCGCGCTCGTGAACGTCACCTCGTTCGCGCCGGCGGCACGGGCCATCTCGACGATCTCCTTGCTCGTCGTGCCGCGCACGATCGAGTCGTCGACGATGAGGATGTTCTTGCCCTTGAACTCCGACGACATCGCGTTGAGCTTCTGCCGCACGGACCGCTTGCGCTCCGCCTGCCCCGGCATGATGAAGGTGCGACCGACGTAGCGGTTCTTGTAGAAGCCCTCGCGGTACTCGATGCCGAGCTTCTGCGCCACCTGCATGGCCGCGGGTCGGGACGAGTCGGGGATCGGCATGACCACGTCGATGTCGCCGGTCGGGGCGTACTGCTCGATGGTGTCCGCGAGGCGGTTGCCGAGCCGGAGTCGGGCGTCGTACACCGAGATGCC
Source organism: Curtobacterium luteum (assembly GCF_014646995.1). Lineage (GTDB taxonomy): Bacteria > Actinomycetota > Actinomycetes > Actinomycetales > Microbacteriaceae > Curtobacterium > Curtobacterium luteum. The sequence continues at coordinate 70,159 of NZ_BMOI01000010.1, forward strand.
GTTCATGACCGAGTCGGGGCGGGCGAGGTAGACGTACTCGAACGAGCAGGGCACGAGGCGCGGGTTCTTCGCGCACTGCCGGGCGTGCATCTGGCCGTTCATCTCGATGAACACGGCCTCGCCGGGGGCGATGTCCCGGACGATCTCGTAGCCGCCGGACTCGAGGACGAGCGACTCCGACGCGACGACCCACTCCGGCTGACCGGCCTCGTCGAACTTGTGCCCGAGGATGAGCGGGCGGATGCCGAACGGGTCGCGGAAGGCGAGCAGCCCGTGCCCGGCGATCGTCGCGATCGCGGCGTAGGAGCCCTCGACGCGCTCGTGCACGCGCTCGACGGCGTCGAACACCTGGCCCGGGTCGAGGTCCTTCCCGCGGACCTGGCCCTGGAGCTCGTGCGCGAGGACGTTGACGAGCAGCTCGGTGTCGGAGCTCGTGTTGAGGTGCCGGCGGTCGATGTCGAACAGCTCGCGGGTGAGTTCCCGCGTGTTGGTCAGGTTGCCGTTGTGCACGAGGACGATGCCGTAGGGCGCGTTCACGTAGAAGGGCTGCGCCTCTTCCTCGTTGCTCGCGGCGCCCTTCGTGGCGTAGCGCACGTGGCCGAGGCCCATCGTGCCGAGCAGGGACCGCATGTCACGCGTGTGGAAGGCCTCCCGCACGTGTCCACGCGTCTTGTGCATGTGGTGGATGTGACCCTCGACCGTGGCGATGCCGGTCGAGTCCTGTCCTCGGTGCTGCAGGAGGAGCAGAGCGTCGTAGATGGATTGGTTGGCAGGACTCTGGGCGACGAGCCCGACGATGCCGCACATTCGCGGTGTGCTCCAGACCGTAGAATCGGGGGGACCGAACAAGTCTGCCATGCCCTGCGGAGGACGACGCATGACGAACCCGTACGCCGAGGCCGGCGTCGACACAGCAGCCGGCGACCTCGCGGTCGAACTCATGAAGTCGGCCGTCACGGCCACGCACAACGCCTCGGTGACGGGCGGTGTCGGCGGGTTCGCGGGGCTCTACGACGTCTCGTTCCTGAAGGACTTCGAACACCCGCTGCTCGCGACCTCGACCGACGGCGTCGGCACGAAGGTCGCCATCGCCCAGGCGATCGACAAGCACGACACGATCGGGCAGGACCTCGTCGGCATGGTCGTCGACGACATCGTCGTGGTCGGCGCTCGTCCGCTGTTCATGACCGACTACATCGCGTGCGGCCGGGTCGTGCCGAACCGCATCGCCGACATCGCCGCCGGGATCGCCCGCGGCTGCTCGGCCACCGGGACCGCCCTCGTCGGCGGCGAGACCGCGGAGCACCCGGGGCTCCTCGGCCCGGACGACTACGACGTCGCGGGAGCGGCGACGGGTGTCGTCGAGGCCGGCGCTCAGCTCGGCGCGCACCTCGTCGAGGACGGGGACGTCGTCGTCGCCATCGCCTCGTCGGGCCTGCACTCGAACGGGTACTCGCTCGTGCGGCACATCCTGTCGACGCGCGGCGTGCAGTACACCGACCAGCTGCCGGAGTTCGGCGCCGGGGTGTCCGTGGGGGAGGCCCTGCTCGAGCCCACGCGCCTCTACACGACGCCGCTGCTCTCGCTGCTGTCCGCGCGCCCAGGCGCCGTGCACTCGCTCTCGCACGTCACCGGTGGCGGCATCGCGGCGAACCTCGCACGTGTGCTCCCGGTCGGCTCGTGGGTCGAGGTCGACCGGTCGAGCTGGTCCCCGCTGCCGGTCTTCCGTGTGCTCGCGGAGATGGCGAGCACGCCGCTGGAGGACACCGAGGGCACGTGGAACCTCGGCATCGGGATGTTCGCCGTGGTCGCGGCCGGGGCTGCCTCGGACGTCATCGCCTCGCTCGGAGCCGCCGGGCTGCCGTCGTGGGCGGTCGGGACGATCTCGACGGCGGCGCGCGAGGACCTCACCGGGTTCGAGCAGGGCGCCAAGGGCGTCGACGGCGGCGCCGTGCGGCTCGTCGGGTCCTACGCGGCCTGACGCCGGCTGCGCCTGACGCCGGCGCGCGGGCCCGCCGCGACGCGTCGGCCGCCCCCGCCTGCCGCGTCGGCCGCCCCCGCCTGCCGCGTCGGCCGCCCCCGCCTGCCGCGTCGGCCGCCCCCGCCTGCCGCGTCGGTCGGGACACCCCGTCCGCGGATCGTCCAGCGGTCAGGAAACGTCGCGTCCGCCCCGACGGAGAGACGTCCCGTGACCTTCGGGCATGCTGCACGCGGGGTGTCGCGACCGCACGGAGACGCCGCCCATCAGGGTGGCTGACCTCAGCCACCGCCGAGCACGCGCGCGCGGCGCACTCCGACGCGCCGGGCACGCCCGGGACACGCGCAAACGCCGCACACCCGAGGGTGAGCGGCGTGTCGCACGAGGGCGGCTCAGGCGGACTTGTTCTGGTCCTCGTGTTGCTCGAGCTCGAGGTCGTCCTCGTCGTCACCGTACTGGTCCGCCCAGCGGTCGACGTACGAGTTCTCGTCCGAGTGTTGCCCGGCGGAGAGCTCTCGCTCGAGTGCACCGTAGTTCGTCTCCGGGCTGAAGTACTTCAGCTCCCGAGCCACCTTGGTGTGCTTTGCCTTCTGACGGCCGCGCCCCATGCGTGACCCCCTCGTGATCGGCTCTGGTCCGATCCTGGCGGGCGTCAGTGGACACCCGGGGAATCGGACGGTTCGTGGTTTGAAATCTGCCGATCACTCTACCATGTACCCCGATCTGGACGTCGCCGCGAGGGCGGAGCACCCAGGAGAATCGGATGTGATGAGCGACGCCACGAACCCCGTTCCCGACCAGCTCGCGCGTGTCGTCGTCATCGGCGCGGGGCAGGCCGGGCTCTCGGTGGCCTACCACCTGCGTCGCCTCGGCCTCGTGCCCGGGTCGGACCTCGTCGTCCTCGACCGTGGGCCGGGCTCCGGCGGGGCGTGGCAGCACCGGTGGGAGGCCCTCCGGCTCGGCGCAGCGCACCGGGTGCACGACCTCCCGGGCATGCACGCGATGGGTCTCCGGTTCGACGATGCCGACCGCTCCCGTCCCGCGCGGGACGTCGTCGGCGAGTACTACCGCCGGTTCGAGCAGCACTACGAGCTCCGGGTGCGTCGCCCGGTCGCGGTGACCTCGGTGACGCGCGTCCCCGGTGCCGACCGACTCTGCACGACCGTGCGGACGCCGGACGGGAGGACGAGCCGGATCAGCTCGGAGGTCATCGTCAACGCCTCCGGCACCTGGGGCACCCCGTTCGTGCCGTGGTACCCGGGCCGGGACGTGTTCGCCGGTCGGCAGCTCGACACGACGGAGTACCGGAGCGCCGCGGAGTTCTCCGGGCAGGACGTCGTGGTGGTCGGCGGCGGGACGAGCGCGATCGGCTTCCTGCTCGAGCTCGACGGCGTGGCCCGGTCGACGCGGTGGTTCACCCGGCGACCCGTCGTCTGGTCCGACACGGCCTCGCTCGACCTCGAGTCCGCGGTCGCGGCGGTCGACGAGCAGGACCGGGCCGCGCGGACGGGACGAGTCCTCCCGAGCATCGTCAGCGGCACCGGCATCCCGGTCACGCGTCGGATCCGCGCCGGCATCGACCGCGGGACGCTCGTGGCCGCCCCGATGTTCGCACGCCTCGACGAGTCCGGGGTGGTCACCGCGGACGGCGAGCACGTGCACGCCGACGCCGTCGTCTGGGCGACCGGTTTCCGGGCCGACCTCCGGCACCTCGCTCCGCTCCGGCTCCGGACCGCTGCGGGTGGCGTCGTGGTCGCCGACGGCCGGTCCGAGGACGAGCCGCGCCTCTTCCTCGCCGGCTACGGCCCGCAGGCCTCCACCATCGGCGCGAACCGCGCGGGTCGGCGCATCGCCCAGCAGGTCACGGACGTCCTCGCCGGCACCGCCTGACGACCCACACGGCGTGGACGGCAGCCCGCACGGCGTGGACGGGACGCACGGTGCGAGGTTGCGCGCACGGTGCGAGGGCAACGGCCTCGCACCATGTGCGCAACCTCGCACGCCGACGCGCCAGGCCGCCACGCCGTCAGGCGGGCAGACGGCCGGGAGGCGCGGTGCCGGTCCGCCCCGCGCCTCCCGGACGTCGGTGGTCGCGCCGGGGACGCGGGTGGCTCAGGCCGGCAGCGGCTCGTCCACACCGCGCCGACGACGCGTCGCGCGCAGCAGCAGGGCATCGAGCGAGAAGCGCCCCGGCCCGGTCAACGCGACGGCCAGCGATCCGACGGCGAGCACGAGGACGTACTCGAAACCGCCGTCCTGCGAGAAGAACCCGGCCGTCGCGTTCGCGAGGAGCCCCGCCACGACCATGTCGACCGCGAGCAGCGCCCCGACCACGCGCGTCGCGACACCGACCACGAGGAACACCCCGCCGACGAGTTCGAGCCCCGCGACGAGCGGCGCGGCGACCTCGGCGAGCGGGACCCCCATACCCGCGAAGCCCTGGCTCACGGTCGGGATGCCCTGCGCGAACTTCTGCGCGCCGTGGGCGATGAAGACCGCGCCGAGGACGACGCGGAGCACGGTGAGGCCGATCGAGGTCGATGTCGTTCGCATGCCCGGGACGGTAGCCGTTGACGCGTCACCGAGCACCCCCGGACGGGGGCCTCGGCGGAGTTCGCCAGGGCATCGCCAGCACATGCCCAGTCTGGGGTCCGCCGTTCAGCGGACCCGCGCTCAGGATGCGGAGTCGGTACCGCGGCCGGTCTGCTGCTGCAGTCGGTCGATGTGCTCCGAGGCCTCCGCCTTGGTGAGGTCGGCGGGCAGTTCCTCGCCGGCCTCGCGGGCGAGGGTGTCGAGGTAGCTGCGCTGCGGACCGGTCATGGGCTCGTCGCCGGTGACCCAGTCCTCCGGGTCCTTGCTCGCGGTCGTGGAGGGGTCGGGGCGGGGACCGCCGAGGGTCTCGCCGGTGTGGTCGGCCTGGCCCTGCTGGTCGGTCTGGTCTGCATCGCTCATGGCGCGGACGCTACGCCGGGCCACCGACGGGGACCCCAGCGCGGCGTCCCCCGGACAGCCCGACGACGCCGGTCCCGGACGGCCGGAACGGGGTCAGGCAGCCGCGACGGCGTAGCGCACGAGGTCGGGACCGACAGTGCTCAGCGCGATCGGCACGACCGACCCATCGCGACGGATCCACATGCTCGCCGCACGCTCGTCGATGCGCTCGACCTCGTACAGCGTGCCGTCGATCAGGACCGACGCCGAGACCAGGACCGTCCCGGTGGCCGGGCGGGGCGGCAAGCCCGGGACGTCGGCGTCGTACGCCGTGTGGGGCCCGGGCGTCAGGAACGGGGACACCGGGGTGGTGACGATCTCCAGCCCGTCGGTGACGTCGGACACCGCGACGAGCCGGACGGCCTGGTCCTTCGGCAGCGGGACGTCGACCACCGGAGCGTCGTCGGGGCCGGCCAGCGCGCGGAACGCGGGCCGACCGTCGGGGGCGAGCAGTGCCTCCCGGCCGTCGATGCGGACGCGACCGCGCCCGCGCGAGTCGGCGTAGAGGCCCGGGACGATGCCGGACCTGCGCGCTTCGAGGCGGCTGATGACGACGCGGTCGGGTCGGTACCAGTCGCGGAGGGTGGCGGGGTCGACCCACCCGATGGCGCGCGCACCGCGCGACAGCTCGGAGGAGTGGTCGGCGGCCCGTTCGTCGACCGCTCCGAGGGGGTGTTCGCCCAGCACGGCGACGAGGCCCTCGAGCGGGCTGCCGGCCGGCGGTTCGTGGTCGAGCACCTCGACGCGCTTCGACACCTTGCCGCCGTGCGCGTCGAAGGTCGCGAAGGTCCGGAGGTCGGTCGGGGTCATGGCGTCACATCGTACGACCGGCCACCGTCACGCGGTGTCATCCGCGGTCGGCGTCGCGGGGCGAGGTCGGCGACGAGGGCGTGCGGCCCGTCGGGGGCGACGCCACGAGGGTCCGCAGTTCGCCGGTGCACCGTGCCGGGTCCACGCCCTCCGCGGGGCCGGCGGGTCGCGTCGCCCGCCGGGGCGCGGGCGCGGTCTGCGGGGCGAGGCTGTTCCGCTGGTCGGACCGGAGCAGGCGGTCGTCGCTGCGCTCGGCGTGGAAGACGCCGTGCGGCGACCGGCGGAGGGGCGGACGCACGGGCTCGCCGCGGCGTTCCTGGCCGGGCAGCGGGCGGGAGCGGCGCCCGTACAGGAGCTCCGACGAGTCGAGCAGCCACGGCACCAGGGCGACGGTCACGCCGTGGACGAGCAGGAGCTTCTTCCGGATCCGACGTCCGCGGTGGTTGTGGAGCAGGTTCTCCCACCAGTGCCCGACGACGAACACCGGCGTGTAGACCGTGATCACCTCGGAGCCGTGCTCCAGTCGGTGCGCCTTGATGTACTTGATGAGCGGCATCGAGATGTCGCGGTACGGGCTCGGCACGATCGTCAGCGGGACCTCGATGCCGTGCTCCGCCCACTGCGCCCGCAAGCGCGCCGCCTCGGCGTCGTCGATCGCGACGTGCACGGCCTCGAAGCTCGCGTGCTTCGCGGCGATCGCGTAGTCGAGGGCCTTGAGCACCGGCTTCTGGAGCTTGTTCACCAGCACGATCGCGTGGTCGCCGGTCGCGCCGAACTCGGTCTCCTCGTCGGCGGCGATCTCGTGCTGGACGTCGCGGTAGTAGCGGTTCACCCCGAGCATGAGCACGAAGAGCACCGGCATGATCACGAACACGAGCCACGCGCCGTGCGTGAACTTCGTGATGGTGACGATCACGAGCACCACGAACGTGAAGCTCGCGCCGACGGTGTTGATGAGCCGCGAGCGGACGACCTGGCCGCGGTTCACGGGTTCGGTGGCGGTGCCCGCGCGGTCCTGGCGGAGCAGGCGCGTCCAGTGCACGACCATGCCGGTCTGACCGAGCGTGAACGACACGAAGACGCCGATGATGTACAGCTGGATGAGGGTGGTGACGTTCGCCCGGTAGACGATGAGCAGGGCGGCCGCGACGAGCGCGAGCACGATCACGCCGTTCGAGTAGATGAGGCGGTCGCCGCGGGTCGAGAGTGCCTTGGGTGCGTAGGAGTCGCGGGCGAGGATCGAGCCGAGCAGCGGGAACCCGTTGAACGCCGTGTTCGCCGCGAGCAGCAGGACCGCCGCCGTGGTGGCCTGCACGACGAAGAACAGCACCGAGTTGTCCCCGAACGTGGCAGCGGCGATCTGTGCGATGAGCGAGCGCTGCGGTGTCGTGGCGCAGTTCGCGAACCCCTGGAGGTCGCAGGCGCTCTCGGCGTAGTGGACACGGGCGACGAGCGCGAGCGTGATGAGCCCGATGAACAGGACGATCGCGATGCCGCCCATCGCGACGAGGGTCTTCTGTGCGTTCTGGATCTTCGGACGGCGGAACGCCTGCACGCCGTTCGCGATCGCCTCGACGCCGGTGAGCGCAGAGCAACCGGAGGCGAAGGCACGGAGCAGGAGCAGGACGAAGGCGGCCTGGGTGGTGTGCTCGACGTTCTGCACGGTGTACTGCGCGGACTCGGCCACAGGGGTGTGCCCCGTGGCGACCCGCACCAGGCCCGTGACGACCATCACGAACACGGACGCGACGAACAGGTAGGTCGGGATCGCGAACGCCTTGCTCGACTCGCGGACCCCGCGGAGGTTCACCGCCGCGAGCAGCACGACGAAGAGCAGCGCGAGCTCGACCCGGAACTCGTTGAGGACCGGCAGCGCCGAGATGATGTTGTCCACGCCGGAGGCCACCGACACGGCGACGGTCATGACGTAGTCGACGAGCAGCGCGCTCGCCACGACGAGGCCGGCCTTCTCGCCGAGGTTGCGGTGCGCCACCTCGTAGTCGCCGCCACCCGACGGGTACGCCTTGATGAGCTGCCGGTAGGACGCGACGACCACGACGAGCAGCAGCACCACGAGTGCGGCCACCCACGGGGCGAAGGTCAGGAAGGCCATGCCGCCGAGCAGCAGGATCATGAGGAGCTCCTGCGGCGCGTAGGCCACGGAGGAGAGCGGGTCACTCGCGAAGATCGGCAGTGCCAGGTGCTTCGGGAGGAGCTGTCCCTCGAGCTTCTCGGAGGGGAGGGGGTCCCCGATCAGCCGCGCCTTCAGCGACCGGATCTCGTTCGTCACGACGGGCAAACCTACTCATTTCGGACCCGGAGTCAACACGGGGGCACCCGCCGGTATTCCGTCTTCGTGCACATCCGTGCAACCTGTGCAGGGCGAGGGGGTTGTGATTGACGCTGCGTCAACCTCTAGCGTGTCCTGCATGAGTGATCGGACAGACAACGCATCCGTCGCTGCGAAAGCGCCGCACGGCATCTCCGACGTGGCACGCGCGGCCGGCGTGTCCAGTCGGACGCTCCGCCACTACGACGCGATCGGTCTGCTGCCGGCGACCGCCGTGGGCGAGGGCGGGCTCCGTCGCTACGACGACGGCGCGCTCGTCCGGCTCCAGCGCATCCTGCTCCTCCGCGGACTCGGCCTCGGACTGTCCGAGATCGCCCGGGTGCTCGACGGCGAGCAGGACGACGTCGCCGCACTCCGGGCGCACGTCACCTGGCTCGAGCAGGAGCGCGACCGGCTCGCGCGGCAGCTCGCAGCCGTGCGCACCACCATCACCAGGATCGAACGAGGAGACGACATGACCACGCACGACACCTTCGACGGGTTCGACCAGACCCGGTTCCGTCAGGAGGTCGAGGAACGCTGGGGCGCCGACGCCTGGCAACGCGGGCAGGACTGGTGGTCGGCGAGCGACCCGGCCGCCAAAGCGGCCTTCCAAGCAGAACAGCGCGCGATCGCCACGGACGCGGCGGCGCTCGCCGTCTCCGACGACGCGCCGACTTCGGCCGCGGGCACGGCCCTCGCGCGCCGACAGCTCGCCTGGCTCGCACAGGCGCCCGGGCCCGCCCTGACGGCCGACCGGTTCCGCACGCTCGCCGACATGTACGTGCACGACGAGCGCTTCACGCAGGCGTACGAGTGGGCCGGCCCGGGCGCGGCACGCGCGCTCCGGGACGCCATGCACGCCCTCGCCGACGCGGGCGCGGTGTAGGAGCGGCGGACACGGCCGCTGCGGGGGCGGGCCGACCGGGAGGCGCGGTGTGCGCCCGCCGTGTCGGCCCGCCCCGGTCGGTGCTCGCGTCCGGTGCTCCCTCGGTGCTCGCGTCAGGTGCTCGCCTCCGCTGCTCACCGTCAGAGCGAGCGGCGCACCGCCTCGAGTCCGTCCCGCAGGCGGCTGACGGTGTCCGCGGTGAGCGTGCCCCGCGTCGCCTGCCGGCGGAGGTCCGCCCGGACCTGCTGCCGGAACGACGACAGGACCATCTCGACCTCGCGCAGGGCACTGGCACCGGCGGTCGGGACGTCGACCGGCTCGTCGGCGGTCTGTCCGCGCGGAGCCTGAGCGCTCGCGGCGAGGTCGGCGCGGAGGGACCGCATGGCCTCGCCGACCGAGGCCCGCACGCCGTCCGCGAGGGACTTCACCGAGTCGGTCATCCCGTCCTCGAGCGCGGCGACCTCGGCGGCGCGGGCGTCGAGCTCGGCGCGTCCGGCGTCCGTGATCGCGTAGACGGTCTTCCGGCCGTCGGCGGTCCCGGTCACGAGTCCCTCGTCCTGGAGCTTGGCCAGGCGCGGGTAGACCGTGCCGGCGCTCGGGACGTACGTGCCGCCGAAGCGGTCGCCGAGGGCCGTGATCAGCTCGTAGCCGTGCATCGGGTGGTCGGCGAGGAGGACGAGCAGGTAGAGGCGCAGGTGACCGTGCGCGAAGACGGGGCTCATGCGGGCACCTCACCATCGGTCGTCGGGGTGGTCGCGGCCTCGTCGGCGCCGGGCGGCGCGTGGAGCACCGCGATGTCGCCGGACACCGAGTTCACCTTGAGGTCGAGCCACTGGCCGGAGAGCTCCCCGCCCTGCTTGACGTAGGAACCGCGCACGCCACGGATCTCCGAGTCGTCGAACTGCAGCTTGCCCGAGGCCGTCGAGACCGTGCACCGGTAGGGCACGCCGTCCTCGAGCCGGACGCTGACCGAGCCCGACACCGTGTTGACGCGCGCGGAGTCCGGCGTGCCGTGCAGGTCGAGCACGACGTCGGCGTTCACTCCGTCCGCCTGGAACCGGGGGATCGCGCCGGTGGCCACGACGTCGCCCGAGACCGTGTGCACCGTGAGGGCTCCGTCGAGTTCCCGGACGGTGGTCGTGCCGGAGACCGCGTTCACGGTGACGTCGCCCGCGACCCCGTCCACGACGACGTCGCCGGAGACGGTGTTGAGCGTCGCGCCGCGGTTCGTCCCGGACAGGAGCGACCCGGCCGAGACGACGCCGAGCGTCACCGGAGCGTCCCGCGGCACGAGGATGCTCACGTCGGCGTGCGCCTTGCCCCGGAATGACTTGAGGAAGCCGATCGGGTCGTCCCACCGGATCTGCGGGTGGTCGACGGTGAGGGTGTCGCCGTCCACCTCGACCATGAGCGGCTTGCCCGACACGCTGTGGACCTCCACCCGGGCGGTCGGTTCGTCGTGCGCGACGACGTCCACCTGTCCGCCGACGAGTCCGACGCGCAGGCGACGGACGATGCCGGTGTCGATGACCTTGGGCTCCTCGACGAGCCACTTCTCCTGAGCCATGTTGCCTCCTCGAACTCGCGATGTATCGCGTCTGTTAAGGTCACGATACATCGCGAGTTCCGACGGCCGCAAGCGAACACTCAGGAGGTGGTCCGCGCCTCCAGGCCAGGGGCGGTGAGCGAGCTCGGGACCGCGACCCGCGTGCGCTCCGGGCTCCACGGGAACCGGCGGAAGAGCGGCATCAGCGGTTGCACCATCGGGCCGATCGCGAACGCGGCGACCACCGTGCCGGCGCCCACGTCGCCACCGAGCAGCCACCCGACGATGACGACGGTGACCTCGATGACGGTCCGGGCGACCCAGATCGGCCACCCGAAGCGCTGCGAGACCCCGACCATCAGCCCGTCGCGCGCGCCGGTGCCGAACCCGGCACCGATGTAGAACGCCGTCGCGACGGCGAGCAGCAGGAGTCCGGCCACGAAGAGGCCGACCCGGGGGAGCAGCCCGTCGGGCGCCGGGACGAGCCACAGCACGAGGTCCGCCGACGGGCCGATCGCCAGGGCGTTGAGCAGGGTGCCGATGCCGGGCTTCTGCCGCAGCGGGATCCAGAACAGCAGGATGACCCCGCTCGACACCACGGTGATGACCCCGAACGACCACGGCACGACGTGCTCGAGCCCCTCGGTGAGGACCGTCCACGAGGCGACACCCACCACCGCACGGACCTGGAGCGCGGTCGAGGCGCCGTAGAGGAACAGACCGACCATGAGCTGCGCGAACCGGAGGGTGAGGGCGGGGGTGCGGGACATGCTCCGATCGTGCGGCAGATTGGCCTGCTGGTCGAGGGCCAATCGCGCTACCGTGGACCCATGACCCCCGTCCAGCTGAGCGCCCGGTCCGCAGCGCTCCTCCTCACCGACTGGCGTGCCGGTACGGACGCCGCCGCGTACGAGGCGCTCTCCGACGCCCTCCGGGTCCTCGCGATCGACGGCCGCATCCCGCAGGGCGTCCGACTGCCCGCCGAGCGCGGCCTCGCGTCGGCCCTCGGCGTCTCACGGACCACGGTCGCCGGGGCGTACGCGCGCCTCCGCGAAGACGGGTTCCTCGTCTCCGTCCGGGGATCCGGCAGCGTCGTGCGCCTGCCGCGCGACCTCGTCGGCCGACCGGACCCCGAGCGGCTCGGCGGCGTGGTCGGCGGCGACGTCCTCGACCTCCGCAAGGCGGCCCTGCACGCGGCCCCGGGCATCGCCGAGGCCGTCGAGCGGGCGATGCGGCACGTGCCCGCGGCGCTCGCCGGGATCGGCTACGACACCGTGGGCGACCCCGGACTCCGCGCCGCGATCGCGGAACGGTACACGGCCAGGGGGTTGCCGACCGACCCGTCGCAGATCGTCGTCACCATCGGCGCGCAGCACGCGATCGCCCTGCTCGCCCGCGTGCTCGTCCGACGCGGCGACGCGGTCCTCGTCGAGTCGCCGACCTACCCGCACGCGCACGAGGCGTTCCGCGAGGTCGGTGGCCGGCTCGTCGGCGTGCCCGTCGACGCGCGGACGGGGTGGGACACCACCGCGCTCGAGCACACGCTCCGTCGCACGGCACCGGCGGTCGCGTACGTCATGCCCGCGCTGCACAACCCGACCGGCGCGACGATGACCCCGGACGCCCGCGACCTGCTCGTGTCCGTCGCGGCCGCGGTCGGCACCACCGTGGTCGCCGACGAGACGATGGGGGAGCTCCGCATCGACGGGCCCGCGGCGACGCCGCTCGCCGCTGCGTCCGACGACGTCGTCATGATCGGCTCCGCCGACAAGGTGTTCTGGGGTGGGCTCCGGATCGGATGGGTGCGGGCCCGGCCCGAACTGCTGCAGCGGCTGCTGCTCGCCCGTCCGACCGGTGACCTCGGGACGCCCGTGCTCGACCAGCTGGTCGCGCGGGAGCTCGTACCGCGCACGGCGGCCGTCCTGGAGGAACGGCGTGCGTACCTGGCGCAGGCCCGCGACGACGTCGTGGGCGCGTTGCGCGCGCGACTCCCCGAGTGGGACGTCCCCTCACCGGCGGGCGGGTTGACGACGTGGGTCGGGCTCGGGCGGCCGGTGTCGAGCGCGCTCGTCCTGGCAGCGCGGGCCGAGGGGGTCGTGCTCGCCTCTGGCGGGGTCTTCGGCCCGGACGGCGGCTTCGAGCGGTTCCTCCGCGTGCCGTTCACGATGCCCGCTGCCGACCGGTCGCGGATGGTCGACGTGCTCGAGCGGGCCTGGGCGCGGGTCGGCGGGGAGTCGGTCGGCCCGAGCGGGTCGCTCGCAGCCGTCGTCTGAACCGGCCGGGCGGCCCTGGGTGGTCCTGCGGGGATCATCCTGTGGGTGGAGGCCGTCGGGTCTCCGGGGTGATGTCCGCCGGACCCGGAACCGGGATCGTGGGATGCATGGAGACGATCGTGCACACCGCGCAGACCGGGACCGCGGGCCGGGAGACCGACCCCCACGCCGTGCCACCGGCGATCCGCGTGACGATGGCGACCGGGCTCGCCCTGCTGGCGGGTGTGCTCTGCTCGTTCGGGCAGGCGGTCCCCGGGTTCGGACAGCTCGCGAACTCGGCCGGGCCGTGGTTCGTGGTGGCGGCGCTCCTCGTGCTCCTCGCGGGCCTGCACCGGCGCCCGGTGCTGCCGATGGTGCTCGGGGTCGTCTTCCTCGAGCTCATGCACGTCGGGTACTGGGCCGCGACGAACCTCCGCGGCTACCCGGACGTCCTGTCCGTCACGAACTTCTGGGTCCTCATCGGGATCCCGGCCGGGCTCCTCGCGGGCGCGGTGGTCTGGGCCGTCCGGTCGACGTCCGCGTGGTGGCGTGCGGCGGCGGCCGGGGTGACGGGCGCCGTGCTCGTCGGTGAGGGCGTCCGGGCGCTGCTGCAGGTCGCCGCGACGACGGGCACGACGTTCTGGACGATCGAGATCGTCGTCGGCGCCGCGGTGGTCGTGGCCGGCGTGTACTCGGCCCGGACGGCGACGGCGCGGGTGGTCGCGCTCGGGACCGGCGTGCTCGGTGCCCTCGGCGTCCTCGCCGTCTACCTGTTGCTCGGCTGAGCCTCCAGCGTCGCGGGCCTGCGAGGATCGGACAGTGCACCTCCTCTCGGTCTTCAGCATCCGGAACCGGTCCCTCATCGCGCTCGTCACGATCGTGGTGGCGATCTTCGGTGGCATCTCGCTGACGAGCCTGAAGCAGGAGCTCATCCCGAGCGTCGAGTTCCCGCAGGTCGCGATCGTCAGCGCCTACCCGGGAGCGACGCCGGAGGTGGTCTCGAACGACGTCTCGACGAAGATCGAGCAGGCCATCCAGGTGGTGCCGAACCTCGAGTCGACGAGCGCGACCTCGTCGACCGGGCAGAGCGTCGTGTCGGCGTCGTTCGACTACGGCTCGAACCTCGCCAGCGCCGAGGACAAGATCCAGACGGCGGTCAACGCGCTGTCGCTGCCGGACACCGTGCAGACGCAGATCGTGACCGGCTCGTTCGACGACCTCCCCGTGCTGCAGCTCGCGGTCACGGGCTCGGGGAACCAGGAACAGCTGGTCGACCGGCTCAACGCGACGGCCGTCCCCGACCTCGAGAAGCTCGACGGGGTCCGGCAGGCCGACGTGTTCGGCAACCCCGGGCGCCGGGTCGTGATCACGCCGGACGAGGACGAGCTCGCGGCGAAGGGGCTGACGACGCAGTCGATCTCGGACGCGCTCGACGACAACGGGACGCTGATCCCCGGGCGGCACGATCACCCAGGACGGCTCGACGCTCTCGGTGCAGACCGGTGAGCGCATCGCGTCGATCAAGGACATCGAGGCGCTGCCGCTGACGGCGTCGTCGAGCGGCAGCGGCTCCAGCTCGAACGGTTCCGGTTCCGGGGGCGGGAGCGCGACCGGCGCGACCAGCGGCACCGGCACGACGAGCGGGGCGGGCGCGACCGGCACGACCAGCGGGACCGGCGCTGCCGGCGGGAGCAGTGCCTCCAGTCCGGCCGCGACCGGGACCACGGGCGCCACCGGCGCCTCCGGGACGGGCGCCACCACCACGACCACCACGCCGACGGAGCTCGGCGACGTCGCGAAGGTCGCCATCGAGGAGTCGCCGCGCACCTCGATCAGCCGTGTCGACGGCAAGACGGCGCTGACGATCGCGATCACGAAGACGCAGGAGGCGAACACCGTCGACGTCTCCGAGACGGTGAAGAAGGCGCTGCCCGACATCGAGTCGAAGGTCGCGGGCAACCCGCAGTTCACGGTCGTGTTCGACCAGGCGCCGTACATCCAGCAGTCGATCGACTCGCTCGCCGAGGAGGGCCTGCTCGGCCTCGGGTTCGCCGTGCTCGTGATCCTGGTGTTCCTGCTGTCGGTGCGGTCGACCCTCGTCACGGCGATCTCGATCCCGACGTCGGTGCTCCTCGCGGCGATCGGCATGCGTGCCGCCGGGTACACGCTCAACATCATCACGCTCGCCGCGCTCACCATCGCGATCGGCCGCGTCGTCGACGGCTCGATCGTCGTCATCGAGAACATCAAGCGGCACATGCAGCCCGGGGTCGACCGGTCCCGGGCGGTGCTCGACGCCGTCCGTGAGGTGGCGGGCGCGGTCACCGCCTCGGCGCTGACCACCGTCGCGGTGTTCCTGCCGGTGGCGTTCGTCGCGGAACTGGTCGGCGAACTGTTCCGGCCCTTCGCGCTCACCGTGACCATGGCCCTGGTCGCGTCGCTGCTGGTGTCCCTGACGATCGTGCCGGTGCTCGCGTACTGGTTCCTCCGACCGCCGAAGACCCACCGGCACGCCGGGACGGGCGCGGACGCCCCGGGCGCGGACACCGGGACGGCCGCGGACGCAGCGACGAGCGGAGCCGCGACCGGTGCCCTGGCCTCGGCGGCCGACCTGCACGACGCCGGTCGCACCGACCGGCTCCAGCGCGGCTACCGGCCGGTCCTCGGCTGGGCGATGCGCCGCCCCTGGATCGTCCTCGCACTCGCCCTCTTCGTCCTCGCCGGGACGGCCGCCGCCGTGCCGTTCGTGAAGACGAACTACCTCGGCGACTCGGGGCAGAACACCTTCACCGTCACCCAGGACCTGAAGCCGGGCACGAGCCTCGACGACCAGTCGACCGCCGCGGCGAAGGTCGAGGAGGCCCTGCGTTCCGTCACGGGCGTCGAGACCGTGCAGACGACCATCGGGTCGAGCGGCCAGTCCATCCAGGCGGCCTTCGGCGGCGGTGCCTCGGCGTCCGTGCAGTACAACGTCACGACCGACGCCGCGGCCGACCAGCCCACGATCCAGTCCACCGCGCGCGACCGCATCGAACGGATCGCGGACGTCGGCGAGGTGTCGCTGTCCTCGGCCGGTGGCGGCTTCGGCGGCTCGAGCGACATCGAGGTCGACGTCACCGCGCCGACCCAGGCGGAGCTCCGGACCGCGGCCGACACGGTGCTGCGGAAGATGCGCGGCGTCGACGGCACCACGGCGGCGACGAGCAACCTGTCGGCGGCCGAGCCGTACCTCGCCGTGCAGGTCGACCGGCAGGCGGCGGCGGAGCGCGGGCTCACCGAGCAGCAGGTCGGCGCCCTCGTCGCGGCGACCGTCTCCCCGCGGGACACCGGCAGCGTCGAGATCGACGACGCCACGCTCGACGTGTACATCGCCGACCCGAACCCGCCGGCGACGATCGCCGCGCTGAAGAAGCTCGCGATCCCGACCTCGACGGGCGAGGTCCCGCTGTCCGACCTCGCGACGGTCGAGCGCTCGGAGGGCCCCACGACCATCACGACCTCGAACGCGGTCCGCACGGCGACGATCACCGTGACCCCGGACGCCACGAACCTCGGGGCGGCCGTGCAGAACGTCACGGCGGCCGTCGACGCGCTGCAGCTCCCGCGCGGTGCCTCGGCGTCGATCGGCGGTGTGGCGTCGAGCCAGTCGTCCGCGTTCAGCCAGCTGTTCCTCGCGATCCTCGTCGCGATCCTCATCGTCTACGTGATCATGGTGGCCACGTTCCGGAGCCTGCTCCAGCCGCTGCTGCTCCTGATGTCGGTGCCGTTCGCCGCGACCGGGGCGCTCCTGCTGCAGATCGCCACAGGCATCCCGCTCGGCGTCGCGTCGATCATCGGCCTGCTCATGCTCGTCGGCATCGTCGTGACGAACGCGATCGTCCTCGTCGGCCTGGTGAACCAGTACCGCCGTCGGGGACTCCGCGTCGCCGAGGCCCTGGTCGAAGGCGCGACGCGACGACTCCGCCCGATCCTCATGACCGCCCTCGCGACGATCTTCGCGCTCGTGCCGATGGCGCTCGGGCTGACCGGCAAGTCCGGGTTCATCTCGCAGCCGCTCGCGCTCGTGGTGATCGGCGGCCTGGTGTCGTCGACACTGCTGACCCTCGTGGTGCTGCCGTCGCTCTACTTCGTGGTCGAGCGGGCACGGGAGCGTCGGGCCGACCGGATCGCCGCCGGGATCACCCGCAAGGAGGCGCGGCAGCAGCGTCGCGAGGACCGGAAGCGCCGTCGCGAGGAGCGTCGCGCGGCCCGCGGCCGGACGACCGCGTCGGCGGACTGAACCGGCGACGCACGGACGGTCGCCCGAGCACGGGGCGAGGCGCTCGCCCGCACCGTGCGAGGGTTCGCCCGCGGGCGGGTCAGTGCTCGGAAGCCTCCACGGCACGGAACCAGTGCACGAGGACGACCACCAGGGTCGTGATGAACACGATCGCCGCGCCCTGCGACAGCACCTGCATGTGACCGGTCGCAGCGGCGTACCCGCCGAACGCGACGGTCGCGCAGAACGACAGCCCGAGGAGCAGCTCGACCACGGACCACATCGCAGAGGCGTGGTGCCAGGTGGTCGGGGCGGTCATCGGGCGCGTCGAGGTGTCGGTCACCCCGGAAGTCTGCGCCGACCGCGCCACGACCAGCAGTCCCGACTCCGGGTGGCACCCGGGCAGGGGACGCGGCGCCGACACCGCCAGACCGGCAGGTCCTGGTGTGCGTGGCCGTTCCGGTGCACGGCGCGCCGGGACCAGCGAGATCCGTTGCGCCGCTGGCAGTTCCGGTACGCAGGACCCGGGTCCGTGGCACCGGAACTGCCACATCGCGAGGCGACGTCTGCCACGCATTCCGCGCGACCCCGGCGCAGCGGCATCGATCCGTCGCGCAGGCGACCCGACGGCGGACGGGAGGCGCGGTGCGGGCCGCCGGCGTGCCTCCCGTCCGTCAGGGTGGCGCGTCGGGACCCGTCAGCCGAGCCGGTCGCGCAGGAACGCGACGACCCGCTTGCTCATGGCCTCGTCGAGCTGGGCGATCGAGTGCGCCGTCCCCTCCACCTGCACGAACGTGACCGGCACGTCGTGGTCCCGGAGCGCGGTCGCGAACTCCGTCGACTCCCAGAGCGGGATGAACTCGTCGGTCGAGTGCCCGATGAAGAACGGTGGGGTGTCCGCCGTCACCTGCGACATCGGCGATGCCCGCTCGGCCGCCGGACAGCGCGAGTACGTCCGGCAGCCGAGGTAGAGCAGCTGCTTCCGCTGGAACGACGCGGACACCCCGTCGGCCTCGGTCGAGCGGCTCGTCAGGTCCGTCGGACCGCTCAGGTCGACGACGGCCCGGATCCGGTCGCCCTCGGCGTACGCGGGTGACTCGTGGTCGGTGACCGCGAGCAGGGCGGCGAGGTTGCCCCCGGCGCTCCCGCCGAACAGCCCGACGCGGTCCCGGTCGACGTCGTATGTCTCGAGCGTCGCCGGCCGGAACACCCAGTCGAGCGCGCGGCGGACGTCGTCGAAGCCGGCCGGGAACGGGTCGGTCGGAGCGAGCCGGTAGTCGACGTTGAAGGTGACGAAGCCCTCCGACGCGAGGTACTGGCAGACCGACCGGTAGGCGGCGGTCGCCTTGTCGCCGTGCGACCAGCTCCCGCCGTGGATCATCATCACGGCGGGCCTGGCGGTGCTCGATGCCCGGGCGAGCGCCCGCGGGTCCGCCGAGGCCGAGGCCGAGGCCCCCGAGGTCGTGGCTCCCGCGGACGGCGCAGCGGTGGCCGTGGGCGTGGCGGTGGTGTCGGGAGGACTGTCCGCGGGCAGGCACACGTCGAGTCGCTGCAGCGGGGCGGACCCGTACGGTACGTCCGCGACGACGTCGATCCCGTGGTACCGGAGCGACAGCGGGTAGATGACCGGGTCCGCGGTGACGGTCGTGTTCCGGTCGCCGGTCGGGTCCGCGCTGCAGGCGGCCACCGTCAGCAGCGCCGCGAGCACGCCGACGACTGCGAGCACGGTGCGGCGTCCGGTTCCCATCCCGACAACGCTAACCCGGCGCCCCGGCCCGCGCGCCCGCCTCCGGTGCCAGGACGGGGTCCCGGTGCCAGGATGGGACCAGACCCGCAGTGGGACGAGACCCCGCAGGAGGACCCGTGAGCCGTCGCAAGGCCTGGAACGCCGACCCCGAACCACTGCTCCGCGTCGAGGAGGGCTTCCGCCTCGACCGCGTCGACCCCGACGCCACCCCGGGGTTCCCCGGCCGGAAGATCGACGGGCTCGAAGCGCTCGCCGCCGGCGCCGCCCGGCTCTCCGCGCTCCAGGAACGCCTGCACGCGTCGTCCACGGCGGGCGACGAACGCCGGGTGCTCCTCGTGCTGCAGGCGATGGACACGGCGGGCAAGGGCGGCATCGTCTCGCACGTCGTCGGCGCCGTCGACCCGAACGGTGTCCACTACGCAGGCTTCAAGGCCCCGACGGCCGAGGAGCGCGAGCACGACTTCCTCTGGCGGATCGAGCGCGAGCTGCCCGGAGCCGGACAGCTCGGGGTGTTCGACCGCTCCCACTACGAGGACGTCCTCATCCAGCGCGTCCGGTCGTTCGCCCCGCCGGAGGAGATCGAGCGGCGCTACGGGGCCATCGTCGACTTCGAGGACCGCCTGGTCGCGGCGGGCACCACGATCGTCAAGGTCATGCTGCACATCTCGAAGGACGAGCAGCGCGAACGCCTCGGCGACCGGCTCGACCGGCCTGACAAGCACTGGAAGTTCAACCCCGGCGACATCGACGAGCGCCTGCTGTGGGACGACTACCAGGAGGCGTACCAGATCGCCCTCGAGCGGACGTCGACCCCGCAGGCGCCCTGGTACGTCGTGCCGGCGAACCGGAAGTGGTACGCCCGGCTGGCGGTGCAGCAGCTCCTGCTCCGCGCGCTCGAGGACATGCAGCTCACGTGGCCGCCCGCGGACTTCGACGTGGCCGAGCAACGTCGTCGGCTCGCCGAGTCCTGACCGGGCTCCCACCCGGCCGGGAGGCACGGCTCGCCCCCGCCACGCGCCTCGCCTCTGCACGGGCTGGCCACGCGTCGCCGGATCGCGTAGACTCACGCGGTCGGCTCTCGACGCCGTGACATTGTGATCACGGAGTGTTCGTCTGGGTGTGTGTTGCTCGAGGGCTGGATTCACGTCGATCCGCGACGGGAAGAACCCCCTCTCCGCACGCTGCCTGCGCCGATGTCGCTGCCGGGCCCTGCGGACGTTCTGCACCCCAGGAAAGTAGCCATGGCCCCGTACAACAAGGGCGGCGCGGACAACCGTGCCTCCGACCGCGTCCGCCACCCGAACGGCACCCCCGCCGCTCGCAGCAGCAAGCACCGCGGCTTCCGCGCAGCCGATCCGTCGCAGCCGCGCCAGAAGCAGCGCTGGGACGCCGAGGAGCGTCGCGGCCGCGGCGCACAGGGCGACCGTCCCGCGCGCCCGAACTGGGAGCCCCGCGAGGGCGGCCAGAGCCGCTGGAACCGTGACGACCGCGGGCCCCGCCGCGATCAGGACGACCGCGCTCCGCGTCGGTTCGACCGCGACGATCGTGACCGTGCGCCGCGTCGTGATCGTGACGACCGTGCCCCGCGTCGCTTCGACCGTGACGACCGTGACCGTGCACCGCGTCGTGACCACGATGACCGTGCACCCCGCCGCTTCGAGCGCGACGATCGCGCGCCGCGTCGGTTCGAGCGCGACGATCGCGCGCCGCGTCGGTTCGAGCGCGACGATCGCGCGCCGCGTCGGTTCGACCGCGACGACCGCGACCGTGCACCTCGTCGTGACCAGGACGACCGTCCGCGTCGCTTCGACCGTGACGACCGTCCCCGTCGCTTCGACCGTGACGACCGTGACCGTGCGCCACGTCGTGACCAGGACGACCGTGCCCCGCGCCGGTTCGACCGTGACGAGCGCGCCCCGCGCCGCTCCTTCGACGAGGACCGTCCCCGCCGCGAGCGCTTCGACCGCGACGACCGCGACCGTGCCCCCCGTCGCTTCGACGACCGCCCGCGCCGTTCGTTCGACGAGGACCGTCCGCGCCGCGACCGCTCGGACCGCGACGAGACCCGCACGCCGTACGTGCCGGCCGACGACGTCAAGCTCGAGAAGCTCCAGGCCGAGGCCACCGTCGCGGCCGACGTCGAGGGCGTGACCTTCGGCGACCTCGGCATCGGCGGCAACATCTCCCGCGCACTCGCCGAGCTCGGCGCCGCGACCCCGTTCCCGATCCAGGCCGCCACGATCCCCGACGTCATCGCCGGCAAGGACGTGCTCGGCCGTGGTCGCACGGGTTCCGGCAAGACGATCGCGTTCGGTGCGCCCCTCGTCGAGAAGCTCATGGAGCACGGCGGCGGCACCAAGCGGAAGATGGGTCGAGCCCCACGCGCGCTCATCCTCGCGCCGACCCGCGAGCTCGCCCTGCAGATCGACCGCACGGTGCAGCCGATCGCCCGCTCGGTCGGGCTCTTCACGACCCAGATCTACGGCGGTGTCCCGTACGGCCGCCAGGAGGGTGCCCTCGAGCGCGGCGTCGACATCATCGTCGGTACGCCCGGTCGCGTCCAGGACCTCATGAACAAGGGGAAGCTCGACCTCAGCGAGGTCATCATCTCCGTGCTCGACGAGGCCGACCACATGTGCGACCTCGGGTTCCTCGAGCCGGTCCGCGAGATCCTCTCCGCGACCGCCGAGGTCACGCCGCAGGGCAACCGCGCGCAGAAGCTCCTGTTCAGCGCGACCCTCGACGCCCAGGTGGCCTCGCTCGTGTCGGAGTTCCTGCACGAGCCGAGCGTCCACGAGGTCGCCGGTGAAGACCAGGCGTCCTCGACGATCGACCACCGCGTGCTCGTGGTCGAACAGCGCCAGAAGGACCAGCTGCTCGAGGAGCTCGTCGCAGGCTCCGGCAAGACCATCGTCTTCGCCCGCACCCGCGCGTACGCCGAGCGGCTCGCCGACCAGTTCGAGGACGCCGGCATCCGCGCGACCTCGCTCCACGGCGACCTCAACCAGTCGCGGCGCACCCGGAACCTCGGGCTGCTGACCAGCGGCCGGGTGAACGTGCTCGTGGCGACCGACGTCGCGGCCCGCGGGATCCACGTCGACGACGTGTCGCTCGTGGTGCAGGCCGACGCACCAGACGACTACAAGGCGTACATGCACCGCTCCGGCCGCACGGGCCGCGCCGGAGCCGAGGGCACGGTCGTGACGATCGTCACCCGGAACCGCCGGCGCAAGATCGAGGGCATCCTCGACAACGCCGAGATCGAGGCCGACCTCGTGGAGGCCGCCCCCGGCGACCGCCTGGTCGCGGAGCTCGCGGCGCGCTGACGCACGGACGGACCGACGGGAGGCACGGTGCCAGCTGGCACCGTGCCTCCCGTCGGTTGCTGGAGCAGCCGCGTCAGCGGTTGCAGAAGAGCAGACCGCGCACGTACCCGGTCTGACCGGCGTGCTGGACGCAGTCGTCGAGGATGCTGACGAGCCGGACGCCCGCGGTCACGGGCGGGTCCCAGGCGTCGTCCACGACCGCGTCGAGGTCCTCCGGGGTCAGCGTGCCGAGGTACGCGACGGTCCGGGCGGTGACCGCGTCGAGGTAGCCGGACAGCAGGTCCGCCGACGCACGGACACGACCGACGTCGTCCCGGGACATGCCGTACCCGAGTGCCTCCGCGGGGAACGGCAGGCCGAACCGCCGGGCCCAGCCGTCCGCGGTCCAGACCTGCTCGGAGCCCGCGAGGTCCGCGACCTGTGCGTCCTGGCCCCGGGCGGTGTGCCACGCGAGCCAGGCCAGCGTGTTCGCTCCCGCCGCGGGCCGGGCGGCGAGCTGGTCCTCGGACAGGCCGTCGAGGGCGCGGCCGACGGTCGCCGGGACGCGGGAGAACGCTTCGGTGAGGAGTGCAGCGGGTGTCATGCCCGCGACGCTACGCGCGGTGCGCGAGGGCGTCGCCGACCTGCTCGAAGACCTCCGCGAGCGCCGTGCGTGCGGCCGGCGCGACGGCGTCGGCGAAGGCGGTCCGCCACGGTGCGCTGAGCTCCTCGGCGATCCCGGCGCCCGACGGTGTGAGGTGCAGGAGGATGCTCCGGCGGTCGTTCGGGTTCGGACGGCGCTCGAGGTGCCCGCGCTGCTCGAGGCGGTCGATGAGCGACGTCATGGCGCCGGTCGACAGCTGGAGGAACGCCCTGGCGTCCTTCGGGGTCATCCCCTCGCCGTCCGCGGCGGCGAGGTGGAAGACGAGCCGTGCGTCGGTCGGGCCGAGGTCACGCGCCGCGCTCGCACGGTCCAGGGCCTGCGTGTGCCGGGCCTGGAACCGCCGGAACGCGTCGACGAGTCGATCGAGCTCGGCGTCCGACGCGGGCACGAGGACGTCGGGGGAGGCCGGCGCCGGCGGCAGCTCGGTGGCTCTGCGTCCGGGGAGGACGGGGGTGGTGTCCGACATCGCGGTTCTCTCGGGTGGGGGTGGCCGACGCGGTGGGAGCCGCGTTCGTCCAGTGTACGCAAGTAGCTCAACGATCAAACTACCCCGACAGGGGGCCGAGCCGTGTCTTGTGTGTCGCACGGCGATCGAGTAGCTTGACGATCGTAACAACACGACGGTCGCTCACCTCGACCGCCGCCACGGCACGCAGCGCGACCAACCACCGCGGGTCCGGGCCGGCCACCGATCAGATCACTTCTCCGCTGGAGCACACCCATGTCCCGTGTCACGCCTCGCGCTGCCCGTCTCGCCGCCTGGATCGCCGTCCCCGCCGCACTCGTCGCCTCGGGCGTCGTCGTCTCGACCGCCTCCTACTCCGCGTTCTCCGCCACCACCGTCAACCCGACGAGCAACTGGACCGCCGGCACGGTCGCACTCTCCGACGACGACGCCAACACCGCGCTGTTCACCGTCACGGGGTTGAAGCCCGGGTCGACCGGCACCAACTGCATCGCGGTGACGTCCACGGGGTCGCTGCCCTCGACCGTCAAGCTGTACGGGACGAACGCGGCGACGACGAACGCGCTCGCGACCAACATCAACCTCACCGTCGAGCAGGGCACCGGCGGCGGCTTCGGCTCGTGCACGGGCTTCACCGCCGCGGCGACGAGCGGCACCCTCTACACGGGCACGGTCGGCGGCTTCGGCTCGACGTCGACGAACTTCGCCTCCGGCATCGGCACGTGGGCCCCGACCGGCACCGCGTCCGAGACCCGCGTCTACCGGTTCACGTACACCGTCCCGACCTCGGCGCCGAACTCGATCCAGGGCGGCACGGCGGCCCTCGGGTTCACGTGGGAGGCCCAGAACAGCTGATCCGCCCGCACGGTCCCGTCGTCGCACGCCAGGTCGGAGGTCCTCGTGGTCAGCACCGCGGTGCCCGGTGGTCACCTGCCCCGGGCCGTGCTGCGTGACGCCGTCGACTGGGGGCGGGTGGTCGTGGCGACCGCGGCCCGCGCGGTCGTGGCCGGGCTCCTCGGGCTCGCGCTCTGGGCGGCTGCGCCGGCGCTCATCGGCTGGCAACCCACCACGGTGATGACCGGGTCGATGGCGCCGCGGCTGGCGCCCGGTGACGTCGTCGTCTCCCGGCCGGTACCGCCCGACGAGGTCAGGCCGGGCCGGATCCTGCTCGCCGACGACCCCGACGTGTCCGGCCACCTCCGGATGCACCGGTTCGTGGAGGAGGGCCCCGGCGGCAGCATCGTCACGAAGGGCGACGCCAACCCGCAGGCGGACTCGACGCCGCTCGAGCGGTCCGCGGTGCACGGTGTGGCCTTCCTCCGCATCCCGTTCATCGCCGCGCCGGTCACCTGGCTCCACGACGGCGACTGGGTGCGGCTCGTGCTGCTCGGGCTCGGCCTCGCCGCGGTGCTCGCCCTGTGCACGGTGGACGGCTCGCTCCGGCGGCTCGTCGACGAACCCGCGGACCCCGGCGACCCACCGGACGACCCCGGGGGCGACCCCTCGACCGGCCTGGAGGCGCGGGGCGGGCCCGTCACGTCCCTCCAGGCCGACGGATCCCCGCCCGGCACACGCCGGTCGCCGCGCGGACACGGGCGACGACGCCGTCCGCAGCACCGGCTGCGCCGGCTCGGCGGCACGGCCGCCGTGGTGCTGCTCACCGTCGGGGTCGGGACCCTGGCGCCACCGTCCGCGGTCGCGGCCCCGTTCTCGCGGACGACCGGCTCGGCGTCGAACTACGGGGCGGGGACGCCACAGGCGGTCCTGACGCTGTCGTGCGCCCCGGCGAGCAGTGACAGCGTCACGATCTCCTGGACCTACCCGACCACGCCCGGCATCGGCGAGCCGTACAGCTTCGACCTCGTGTCCGGCGGGACGCAGGTCGCGACCGCGGACGGCGGCGCGACCTCGCTGACCTACCGCGGCGGCGGCCTGCTCGTCGTCGGGACCTACGACCTCCGCCTCCGCACGAACCTCGGGGGCACGTGGACGGTGCTCAGCCCGCAGACGGTACGGGTGCGGGTGCTCTCGGTCGTCGGCCTGGGGTCGGCTGCCTGCGCCTGACCACGACGGCTTCCGTCCACAGGGGCCGCGGGGCGCCGGGGGATGTCCGTGGGCGGCGCTACCGTGACCGCATGCGGATCCTGCACACCGGCGACTGGCACCTCGGTCGCACCCTGCTCGGAGCCGACCTCCTCGACCACCAGGGGGCCTTCCTCGACCACCTCGTCGACGTCGTCCGGGCACGCGCGGTCGACCTCGTGGTGGTCGCCGGCGACGTCTACGACCGGGCGATCCCGCCGGTCGAGGCGGTCCGCATGCTCTCGCGCGCACTCGAGCGCCTCGCCGAGCACGCCACCGTCGTCATCACCCCGGGCAACCACGACTCGGCCGCTCGGCTCGGGTTCGGCGCCGGGGTGATGGGTCAGCGGGTGCGGATCCTCGCCGAACCCGCGGGCATCGGCACGCCGGTGCTCGTCGACGACCCGGACGGCACGGTCGCCGTCTACGGCATCCCCTACCTGCACCCCGACCTGACGCGGTGGGCCCTCGCCGACGTCCCGGACGAGCCGCTCGCCCGCTCCCACCAGGCCGTGGTGGGTGCCGCCACCGACCGCATCCGGGCCGACCTGGCCGGCCGTCCCGGCACGCGGAGCGTCGTCGTGGCCCACGCCTTCGTCGGTGGCGCGCAACCGAGCGACAGCGAGCAGGACATCCGCGTCGGCGGGGTCGACATGGTCGCCCGGTCCGCCTTCGACGGGTTCGACTACGTCGCCCTCGGCCACCTGCACGGACCGCAGCGGGTGGGCGACGGGGACCGCGTGCGGTACGCCGGGTCCCCGCTCGCGTTCTCGTTCGGCGAGCGGCACCAGGCGAAGTCGGTCACGCTCGTCGACCTCGCTGCCGACGGCACGGTCGCCGTCGAACTGCTCCCCGCCCCGGTGCCGCGACGGCTCGTCGACGTCCGGGCGGCCATCGCCTCGATCGAGTCCGGCGACTTCGCGGCGGACGCCGACGCCTGGGTCCGTGTCGCCGTCACCGACACGGTGCACCCCGAGCGCATGTACGCGCGGGTGAAGGACCACCTGCCGCACGCCCTCGCGATCACCCACGAGCCGGCCGACGCCGTCGCGCGACCCGCGGCGCGTGCGGTCACGGCGACGTCCGACCCGGTCGAGGTCGCCGCGGACTTCGTCGCCTTCGCCACGGGCGCGCTGCCGGACGACGACGACCGCGCCGTCCTGACCGAGGCGTACGAGGCGGCCGCGCGGGTGCTGCAGACCGAGGGGGACCGCTGATGTACCTGCACCGCCTGGAGCTCCGTGCCATCGGCCCGTACGCGGACACGGTGACCATCGACTTCGCCGCGCTCGCGGCATCCGGGGTCTTCCTGCTCGAAGGGCCGACGGGATCCGGCAAGTCGACGATCATCGACGCCGTCGTGTTCGCCCTCTACGGCGGTCTCGCGGGGTCGGACGCCAGCAGCGACCGCCTGCACAGCCAGCACGCCGACCCGTCCGTCGAACCGTACGTCGAGCTCGTGTTCGAGACCGGCGCCGGGGTGTTCCGCGTCCGGCGGACCCCGCAGTACGACCGGCCGAAGCAGC
The DNA here is from genome assembly GCF_014646995.1 of Curtobacterium luteum. GTDB lineage: Bacteria > Actinomycetota > Actinomycetes > Actinomycetales > Microbacteriaceae > Curtobacterium > Curtobacterium luteum. The sequence continues at coordinate 97,002 of NZ_BMOI01000010.1, forward strand.
GCGGGTCCGGCACCGTGAAGCAGCAGGCGTCCGCCCAGCTCGTCCGGCTCGCCTCCCCGACCGACCCCGCGGGGGAGCCCCTGTCCGCCCGGATCCCGGAGGTCGGCGCCGAGGTCGTCCGGATCGTCGGGCTCGACCGGGCACAGTTCCTGCAGACGGTCGTCCTGCCCCAGGGCGAGTTCGCGCGGTTCCTGCGGTCGCCCGGGGAAGACCGCCGGAAGCTCCTGCAGTCCCTGTTCGGCACCCAGGTCTACGACCGCACCGCCGAGGAGCTCGCGGCCCGACGCCGCGCGGTCCTCGCCGAGGTCGAAGGCGCCGATGCGCGCGTCCGCGATGCACTCGCACGGTTCTCCGAGGCGGCCGGGGTCGAGTCGGCGGCCGAGTCGGACGTCCCGGGCACGGTCGACCACCTCGGCGCAGCAGCGTCCGCCGCCGAGGCTGCCCGGGTCGAGGCCGCGACGACGGCGACCACGGCGTCCGAGCAGGAGACCCTCCTCCGGGCCCGCGCGGCAGCGGTGGGCCGGCGTCGCGAGCTCCTGGCCCGCCGGGCGACGCTCGAGCAGCAGACCGAGTCGGTCGAGGCCGCACGTCGGCGACTCGACCGGTCGGCCCGAGCGGCTCGGGTCGTCGGCTTCGCGGACAGCCTCGACGCCGCGCGCGACCGTGCGGCCGCGGCCCGAGCCGACGCCGCGACCCTCCGCGAGCGACACGGCCTCGACCACGAGCACGACGTCGAAGGGCTCGCCGACCGGCTCCGGACCGCCGCCGACGCCGAACGGCACCTGGTCGACACGGCGTCGCGACTCGACGCCCGGGCAACCGCGCTCGACGCCGCACGCGCCGACCGGGCCGCCCTCGACGAGCGACTGGCCGACCTCCAGCGGCAGCTCGCGGACCGGCCCGCCGACCGCCTCGCGCTCGTCGCCCGCGCGACCGACGCCGCGGCGCTGGCCGCCGGAGCGACGGGGGCGGCACACGAGGTCGAGCGCCTCGCCGGGCTCCAGCGCGAGCGCGATGCGCTGGCCGTCGCCACTGCACAGGTGTCGGTCGCGGAACAGACCGTCGTGGCCGCCCGCACGGCGGCGGAGTCCGCGCTCGGGATCGAGCGCGACCTCCGTGACCGCCGCATCGCCGGGCTCGCCGGGGAACTCGGCGCCGCGCTCGCGGACGGCACGCCGTGTCCGGTCTGCGGTGCCGTCGAGCACCCGGCGCCGGCCGCCCCGCAGGACGACCACCCGACGGCGGAGGCGATCGACGCTGCGGCCGAGCGGGCGCGGCGGGCGGAGCAGACCCTCGCGGACGCTGCGGCCGACCTCCGGGTCGCGCAGGCGGAGCACCGGCGGCTGACCGAGTCGGTCGGAGCCCTGGACGACGCTGACCTGGCAGCCGCCGTCGAGCGCGCCGCCGCGGCGGTGCAGGCAGCCCGCGCGGCGGCGGACCTCGTGAGCGGCCTCGACCGCGAGCTGACCGCGCACGACGAGACCACCCGGGCGCTCGAACGGACCCGGAACGACGTCGACACACGTCGCGCCGTCCTCGCCACGTCGATCGACGCGGACGCCGAGCGCCTGGAGCACGACCTCGGAGCGGTCCGAGCTGCCGTCGAGCGGCTGACCGCGCTGCCCGTCCCGGGCTCGCCGGAGCTGCCGGACACGGCCGGGATCGCCGTGGCCGTCCGCACGGTGGACTCTGCGGTGGCGGTGCTGCAGTCGATCGCACGCGCGGACGCCGCGGTGGAGCAGGACGACCGCGTCGTCGCCGACCGCGCGGTGGAGGTCGACGCCGCGCTCGAGGAGCACGGGTTCACCGACGTCGTCGAAGCCCGGGCAGCGCTCCTCGACGAGTCGACCGAACACGCCCTCCGACGCACCGTCGAGGACGCGACCACGGCCTGGGGGATCGTCGACGCGGGGTTGGCCGAGCCCGCTGTGCTGGCCGCGGCGGACGACATGGACACCGACTTCGACCTGGACGCAGCCGCGGCCGACCGGGCCGGCGCTGCCGCCGTGCTCGACGAGGCCACCCGGGCGGCGGTGACCGCCACCGACCGGGCCGCCGCAGCGCGTCGCTGCGCCGCGGACCTCGCCGCCGCGGTGCGAGCACGCGACGAGACGAGTGTCCGGAGCCGAGCGGTCGTCCGGCTCGCCGACGTCGCGAACGGTGCGACCGCGGTCAACCCGTCCGGGATCACCCTCGGCACCTACGTGCTCATGCGCCGCTTCGAGGACGTCGTCGCGGCCGCGAACGACCGGCTCCGGAACATGCTCGCGGGACGCTTCACCCTCGAGACCTCGGATGAGCGAGAGTCGGGGTCACGTGCACGCCGGACCGGGCTCGCGCTCGCCGTCCACGACCACACCACCGAAACCGTGCGCGATCCGCGCAGCTTGTCGGGCGGCGAGACCTTCACCGTCTCGCTCTGCCTGGCGCTCGGGCTCGCCGACGTCGTGCAGGCCGAGGCGGGCGGTGTGTCGCTCGGCACGCTGTTCGTCGACGAGGGGTTCGGCACGCTCGACCCGGAGGCACTCGACGGCGTGCTGGTGCAGCTCTCGCGCCTGACCGCGGGCGGACGGCAGGTCGGGATCGTCAGTCACGTCGACGAGCTGAAGCAGCGGATCCCGGAGCGCATCGCGGTGCGTCGGACCGCGTCGGGCGCCTCGCGGGTGACGACGACGGTCTGAACGGGCCAGCGGGTGCTCCGGCGAGCAGCCGTGTCCGCGTCCGCGTCCGTAACCGCGTCCGCGTCCGTAACCGCGTCCGCGTCCGTAACCACGTCTGTGTCCGTAACCGCGTCTCTGTCCGTGTTCGCGTCAGGGTGACGGTGTCGAGTCGACGGTGCCGTCGGGCGGCGGCAGGATGTCGGCCGCGATCCACGGGAACACCCACGTGAAGAGCACGAACACGATCGCGGCGAGCAGGACGACCAGCTCGATCACCTTGAGCGCTGTCGGACCCGGCAGGATCCGCCACACGAGCGGGAAGATCACTTGGCGAGCTCCTTCGGCGTGCCCTCGGACACCGGCATCCAGTAGTCGAGCTTGGCGTGCACGACGTAGCGCTGGGCAGCGGACCACATCGGGTGGCAGGCCGTCAGCGTCAGCCAGCGGTCGTCGGCCGTGGGTTCGACCCCGGGCTTGTTCGGGACCGGCGCGATCGTCTCGATCTTGTCCGGGGTGACGATCTGCGAGTCCGTGACCTTGTAGACGTACCAGACGTCGAACTTCGTCGCCTTGTCGGTCACCCGCACCACGACCGCGTCGCCGTCCTGGAGGTCAGCGATCTGGTTGAGCGGCTTGCCGTACGTGACCCGGTGGCCCGCGACGGCGAAGTTGCCCTCGGCTCCGGGCATCGCGGTGTCCTGGTAGTGCCCGAGGCCGATGGTGTTGAGGACCTTCTCGCGGTCGGTGCCCTCGCCGATCGGGCGGTCGTAGTCCGCGCCGAACCGGGGGATCTGCATCGTGCCGAAGACGTCCTCGATGTCCTTCGGTTCCGCGAGCACCGGAGCCGGTCCGCGGTGCTCGGTGCCGCTGCGCGAGGGGGGGTCGACCTGACCGAGGCCCTCGACGAGCTTCGTCTGCCTCTGCACGGCCACGACATCGGTCCACCACGCCGTCCACACGACGTAGAGCCCGGTGCCCGCGCCTGCGATGATGAGGAGTTCGGCGATCAGCGAGACGATCGCGCCGCCGACGGTCTGGCGTCGTCGCGGGGAGCGGTGCGTGGGCGCGTCGCTCGCCTGGTCGCCGGAGCGCGACGGGATGGTGTCGTGCGCGGTCACGAGGCTCCTGATCCTGTGGTGGTTCGGACAGTTGTACCATCCCATGCCGACGGCAGGGTGTCGGCGCTCTCCACAGGACCGTTACCGTGTGGAGATGGAGCACGTCATCCGGCCGTTCGCCCGACCCGACACCGAGGCGGTCGTCGCGCTGTGGGAGGCGTGCGGGCTCGTCCGCCCGTGGAACGACCCGCGGCGGGACATCGAGCGCAAGCTCTCGGTGCAGCCGGAGCTCTTCCTCGTCGCCGTCGAGGCGGGCGACCGGTCCGTCGAGACCGTCGACCGGGTCGTCGCGGCTGGCATGGCCGGCTTCGACGGACACCGGGGCTGGGTGAACTACCTCGCCGTCCGTCCCGACCTGCAGGGCTCCGGGCTGGGTCGGCGGCTCATGGAGGAGTTCGAGCAGCGGCTCGCGGCGATGGGCTGCCCGAAGCTCAACCTGCAGGTGCGGGCCGGCAACGAGCAGGTCATCGGCTTCTACGAAGCGCTCGGGTACGCGGACGACCTCACGGTGTCGCTCGGCAAGCGCCTCATCCCCGACGCCTGACCGCCCGCCGCCGCCCGCCGCCCGCCGCCGCGTGCCCGAGTCTCGCGCTGGGCGACCGTTCTCGCGGCCGTCCGCGCGAGAACGGTCGCTCACCCCGAGTCTCGCGGCCGCCCGGCGCCCGCCCGCCCGGCGCGCGGCCGCCCGCCGCGGCCTCACACCAGCGCGAGCCCGACGGACGCGCCGAACGCCAGCACGATCCCGACGAGCTGGAGCGGCGTCAACCGCTCCCGCAGCACGACCCCCGCCAACACCACCGTCCCGATCGGGTAGAGCGCGTTCAGGACGCTCATCACCGGGAACGTGAGGGGGTCGTCGCTCGAGTGCAGGCCGGCCTGCACGAAGACGTTCGCGAGCGCGTCGAAGAAGCCGCACGCCACGACGGTCGCGACGAGCCGACCGGACCAGCGCGCCCGCCCCGCGGCCAGCAGGGGCACACGACCGACCGCAGCCGGCGCGGACAGCCGGCCCGGGCCTCCAGGCCGACCCGCGCCGTCACGTCGAACAGACGCACCGGCGCCGCCACCTGCGTCCCCGCCTCCGCGCCGCACCACCACGACCGCGGCCATCCCGAGCAGCACCACCTGCAGCGCCCGCGCCACCACGAGCGGCGCCACGCCCGAGTCGGCGGGCGTCATGTCGTACGCCAGCACGATCCCACCGAACCCGCACCCCGCGACCGCCGCCGCGGCCACCCCTCGGGCCGTCAACCGCGCCCCCGACGTGTCCCGCACGGACGCCACGAGCACGACCGCCACGACCGCGACGACGAGCATGCCCACCGCGAGCGGCGAGAGCGCCGTCCCCCGGAGCACCGCGACCACGACCGGGACGCACGCGGCGAACACGGCGGTCACCGGCGAGAGGACGCTCATCGGCCCGATGGCGAGCGCCGTGTAGAGGAGGAGGACGGCCGCGCCGCCCGCGAGGCCCGCGACCGCGCCCCACACGACCGCACGGCCCGAGAACGCCGAGTCCACGACGACGAGCCCCACCAGGAGCGGCACGATCCCGACGAGCGCCGCCACCGCCGTGACGACGACGGGGCGGAGGCGACGCGAGGCGAGGCCGCCGAGGAAGTCGGCGAACCCGTAGACGAGGGCGCCGGACAGGCCGAGGACGACGGTGAGCACGGCTCCCATCCTGCCCGCACCGGTAGCCTGCACGGCGTGAGCGTTCCCTACCAGCGACTTCCCCGCATCGATGGCCGGTGGCGGTGGTGGCGTCCGCTCGTGGCGCTGGCGGTCCTGGCGGGTTGGTACCTCGTGTCCCAGGTCCTCATCGTCATCGCGTTCACGATCCCGATCGGCGCGACCTCCGGGGCGGACGGCCTGATCGACTTCGAGCAGAAGCTCTCGAGCGGCGCGCTCGACCCGACGGACCCGCTGACGCTGTCGGTGTCGCTCGTGTCGCTCGTGGTGCTGCTCCCCGGGATCGTCGTGGCCGTGCGGATCGCGGGGCTCGGGCGGGGCGTCCTGTCGTCGGTGCGTTTCCGGGTCCGCTGGGGCTGGACCGCGTGGTGCCTGATCCCCACCCTCGTGATCGCGGCGATCATGTTCGCGGTGCAGGGTCTGCCGATGCTCACGCTGGACGGCGGCTTCGGTTGGGACCACGACGCCATCGGGCAGTCCACCGTCACGCTGTCGACCCTCGTGCTCACGATCGCCCTCGTCGTCGTGCTGGTGCCGTTCCAGGGCGCCGCCGAGGAGTACATCTTCCGCGGCTTCCTCATGCAGACGATCGCGTCGTGGATCCCGCGCCGCGCCGGGACCGTCATCGCGGTCGCGGTGTCGACGGTGGTCTTCGCCTCGCTGCACATCCCGAACGGCTACAACGTCTGGGGCATCCTCGACGTGGGGTCGTTCGGCCTCGTCGCCGCGATCATCGTGCTCCGCACCGGTGGGCTCGAGGCCACGGTCCTGCAGCACGCGTTCAACAACATCATGATCTTCGTGTTGCAGGCGCCGGGCTGGTCGAGGATCGACCTGCAGTCGCAGGACGCGAACGGCACCTGGCAGGGGTGGCTCGTCACGCTGGGCACGTCGCTGGCGTACTGGGGCATGGTGGAGCTCCTCGCGCGGTGGCGCCGCCTCGATCGTCGCTTCGCCGGGCGCGAGGCACCCCGCTTCCGCGGTCCGGTCCCCGCCTGGGCGGGCGGGTCGCGCTGGGTCCGGCCGGGAGGCACGGGCTGGGACGGCGCGCCGGCGCACGCCGACGGGGTGGCCGGGTCGGCGGACGCCGCGAACCCTCCGGGCGACGCCGCCGCGGGACCTGTGGACGCGACCGCGGGTGTCGCCGGCCGATCGTAGGCTTGGGGCATGAGCACGACGGCCACGACCTCCCCGTCGCGGTCGGCCGCGCTCGACGTCCTGCACCGCGTGTGGGGCTACGACGACTTCCGCGGCGAGCAGGCCGCGATCATCGACCAGGTCGTCTCCGGCGGCGACGCCCTCGTGCTCATGCCGACCGGTGGCGGCAAGTCGCTCTGCTACCAGGTGCCCGCGCTCGTGCGGGACGGCGTCGGGGTCGTGGTGTCGCCGCTCATCGCGCTCATGCAGGACCAGGTCGACGCCCTCGCCGCCAACGGCGTGCGCGCGGCGTTCCTCAACTCGACGCAGGGGCCCGACGAGCGCGCCCGCGTCGAACAGGCCGTCGTGTCCGGGCAGGTCGACATGCTCTACCTCGCGCCCGAGCGGCTCCGGCTCGAGAGCACGCGGGCGCTGCTCGACCGTGCCCGCATCGCGCTGTTCGCCATCGACGAGGCACACTGCGTCGCCCAGTGGGGGCACGACTTCCGGCCGGACTACCTCGAGCTGAGCGTCCTGCACGAGCGCTGGCCCGCGGTGCCCCGGATCGCGTTGACGGCCACGGCGACCCCGCAGACCCACCGCGAGATCTCCGCGCGCCTCGGTCTCGACGACGCCGCCCACTTCGTCGCCGACTTCGACCGGCCGAACATCCAGTACCGGATCGAGCCCAAGACCGGGGCGCTCCAGCAGCTGCTCACCTTCATCCGGACGGAGCACAGCGGCGACGCCGGCATCGTCTACTGCCTCTCGCGGAACTCCGTCGAACGCACCGCCGCGGCGCTGGCCGAGCAGGGCATCCCGGCGCTGCCGTACCACGCCGGCCTCGACGCCCGGGTGCGCGAGCGCAACCAGTCGACCTTCCTCCGCGAGGACGGCGTCGTCATGGTCGCGACGATCGCGTTCGGCATGGGGATCGACAAGCCGGACGTCCGCTTCGTGGCACACCTCGACCTGCCGAAGTCGGTCGAGGGCTACTACCAGGAGGCCGGTCGTGCCGGCCGCGACGGACTGCCCTCGACCGCGTGGCTCGCCTACGGGCTGAACGACGTGGTGCAGCAGCGTCGGATGATCGACCAGTCCGAGGGCGACGCGGCCCACCGACGCCAGCTCAGCGCGCACCTCGACGCCATGCTCGCCCTCTGCGAGACCATCGAGTGCCGACGCGTCCGGCTGCTCGCCTACTTCGGGCAGGAGAGCACGGCGTGCGGCAACTGCGACACGTGCATCGCGCCGCCCGAGTCGTGGGACGGCACCGTGCCCGCGCAGAAGCTCCTGTCCACCGTGGTCCGGCTCGAGCGTGAGCGCGGCCAGCGGTACGGCGTCGCGCACCTCGTCGACATCCTCGTCGGCAAGCAGTCGCCGCGCGTGCAGGAACTCCGGCACGACTCGCTCGCGACGTTCGGCATCGGCGCCGACCTGTCCGAGGGGGAGTGGCGCACGGTGGCCCGGCAGCTCCTCGCGCAGGGGTTCATGGCGGTGTCGGGCGACGGCTACGGCACGATCATCCTCAGCACGACGAGCGCCGACGTCCTCGCCGGGCGGGTGGTGGTCCGCATGCGCCGCGACCCGGTGAAGAGCCCCCGAGCCGGCCGCTCGCGTCGTACGGTCGTGACGGACATGCCGCAGGAGGCGGTCGGGCTGTTCGAGGCCCTCCGGTCGTGGCGCGCGGCGCAGGCACGCGAACAGGGTGTGCCCGCCTACGTGGTGTTCAACGACGCCACGCTCCGGGGCATCGCGGCGGTGAAGCCGGCCGACGTGGACGAGCTCGGCGAGATCTCCGGTGTGGGCGCCGCGAAGCTCGAGCGGTACGGGCGGGCGGTGCTCGACGTCGTCGCTGCCGCTGCCGACTGACCGTTCTCCGCGCGCTGCGTCTGCACGGGCGGATCGCATGCCGTGTCGGGCATGTGCCGCGGAGGACGCTCATTACACTCGGAACCCCGTCACGAGGAGGCCCGGGTGTCCGGATCGACGAAGTTCGCCACCGTGCTGAGCCGCGCTGTGGTCACACCGCTCGCGCGACTGCTGTGGCGCCCGCGGATCGTCGGTCGGCGGAACGTCCCGAAGCACGGCGCCGTCATCCTCGCGAGCAACCACCGCTCGTTCATCGACTCGCCCGCGATCACGCTCATGGCGCCGCGGAAGGTGTCGTTCCTCGCGAAGCAGGAGTACTTCACCGGGACCGGTCTCCGCGGTGCGGTGTCGCGCGCGTTCTTCGGCGGCATCGGTGCGATCGGCGTCGAGCGTGGTGCGGGGTCCGCGGCGCAGCACGCCCTCGACCTCGGGCTCGAACGACTCGAGGCGGGGGAGGCCTTCGCGATCTACCCCGAGGGCACCCGCTCGCTCGACGGTCGCCTGTACAAGGGCCGGACCGGTGTCGCCTGGCTGGCGCTCACGAGCGGTGCCCCCGTCGTCCCCGTCGCGCTGACCGGCACCGAGGACGTGCAGCCCGTCGGCTCGAAGGTCCCGCGGTTCGCGAAGGTGACGATCGAGTTCGGGAAGCCCCTCGACCTGTCGTCCTTCGGTGAGGCCTCGTCCGGCCGTGCTCGTCGCCATGCGACCGACGCCGTGATGGCCGCGATCCAGGAGCTCAGCGGGCAGGAGCCCGCGAACGCGTACAACAACCCGCCGGCCTCGATCGTCGAGCGCGTGAAGCAGGTCCTCCGTCGGGACGACCCCACGACCGCGGCCATCGAGCCCGACTGAGTATTGCGCATACCAAATATCAGTGCTTCAATGGAGGCGTGCCGTCGGCACCCCGGACCGACCGAACGGTCCGCCCAACCGCACTGACCGGAAGGCAAGCAGCATGTCCTCCACACCCCTCTTCGACGCCGTCGCCGCCCGTCGTCGCGAGCCCTCGCCGGCACTGTCCGCGTCCGTCCCGGCGTCGCTCGTCGCCGCGATCGACGCGATCCCACAGCGCCTGACCGCGGACCTCGGTGTCGGTCTCTCCGTCGCCGAGGAGCAGCTCGCCCTCGTCGAGGCCGTCGCCGACGCAGTGACCCGCGCGGTCGTGGACGCCGTGGCCGCGGAAGTCGAGCGGATCACCCGCGACGGCCGCGTCCGCGTCTGAGCCGCAGGTCGTGTCGAACCCGACCCCGCTCCCGACCCGTCGTTCCCGCCGAACGACGGACCGCGGGCGGACCCCCGAACCCACCGGGGCGGCGGTGTCCCCTCCTGCCGCTCCGGTGCTCCACCCCGAGCTCCCGACCCGCCGGGACGACCGGAGTGCCGCGCTCCCGACCCGACGGAGCCTCCGCGCGGCCGAGCACGACGCCCGACGGCGCGATCGCGTCCGGACGCTGACAGAGGCGGTCACCGTCCCGCTCCGCGTGGTCACCGTCCCGCTCCGCGTGGTCACCGGCGCCGTGTCCTCCACGCGGGCGGTCCCCGTCACGGCGACGGCGGTCGCGGCGTGCATGGTCGTGGCGCTCGGGTCGCCGCAGTCCGCCCTCGCCGCGACGCCCCAGGTCGTGACGCCGGGCGTCGGCGCCGTCGGGCAGCAGTACGTCGCTCCCGACGGCAGCACCGCCGTCGGTCTCCGTGACACCTTCGGCGTGGCCCTCGTCCGGCCCGTGCCCGAGCCCACCCGTGCCACGGCGGCGGCTCGTCCCGCCACACCGCGTCCCGCCGCGTCCGGTGTCGTCCGGCCCGTCGTGGGCACCGTGCCCGTGGCCGGCGGTTTCGGTGGCCGCCAGGTCGTGGGCTGCGGCGCCTGCTCGACCGACCACCAGGGTCTCGACTTCGCCGCTGCCGAGGGCACGCCGGTCGTGGCCGTCCTGCCCGGTCGGGTCCTCGCCGCCGGGGTCCTCGGCGGGTACGGCAACCAGGTCCTCGTGCAGCACGCCGACGGAACGCAGACCCGGTCCGCGCACCTCTCCCGCATCGACGTCGTCCCCGGGCAGACCGTCGCCGCGGGTCAGCAGCTCGGTGCCGTCGGCAGCACCGGTGTCTCGACGGGTCCACACCTGCACTTCGAGGTGCTCGTCGACGGTGTGCCGGTCGACCCGGCGGCTTGGCTCGCGGCCCGGGGCATCCGCTGATCGGAGCGGCGTAGCGTCGGATCGGTCGCGGCACGGTGCCGCACAGGACGGAGGCGCTCGTGCGCGTGTCGGTGTTGGGAACGGGTGCGATGGGTGCCGGTGTCGCGGGGTCGCTCCGCCGGGCAGGGCACGACGTGACGGTGTGGAACCGGACCCGCGAGCGGGCCGAGCCGCTCGCCGACGCCGGGGCGACCGTCGTGGACACCCCCTCGGAGGCGGTCGCGGACGCCGAGGTCGTGCTCCTCACGCTGTTCGACACCGACGCCGTGGTCGACGTCCTCGAGCAGGCAGCCGGGGACGCTCCCGAGGAAGCCGTCTGGGTCCAGGCCTCGACGATCGGCACCGCGGGGACCGAGACGGTCGTGCAGCTCGCGGCCAAGTACGACATCACCCTGGTGGAGGCGATGATGCTCGGCACCAAGGCCCCCGCCGAGCAGGGCAAGCTGACGCTCCTCGCCGCCGGACCGGCCGACGTGCTGGACGGGCTCGGCTCCGTGTTCGAGGCGATCGCGGTGAAGACCGTCCGCGCGGGCGAGCAGGTCGGGCAGGGCACCGCGCTCAAGCTCGCGGCGAACGCCTGGATCGCCTCCATCACCGCCGCGACCGGACAGTCCCTCGCGATCGCGCGGTCCCTGGGTCTCGACCCGGCCCTCTTCCTCGAGGCCATCGACGGCAGCGCCAGCGACTCGCCGTACGCCCACACCAAGGGGGAGTCGATGATCGAGGGCGCCTTCCCCGCGCAGTTCGCGCTCGACGGGCTGCGGAAGGACATCGGGCTCATCGCGGAGGCCGCGCGCGCTGCAGGCGTCTCGACGGTGCTGCTCGAGGCGCTCGGCCGGGTCTACGCCGACGCGAGTGCGGCGGGCCACGGCGGCGACGACATCGCGGCGGTCGGCACCGCCTTCTGAGCGGCTGAGCCGAGCCCGGCGACGGCTAAGCCGGGCCCGGCGACGGCTGAGCCGGGCCCGCGCGACGGCACGGGCCCGGTTCCCCGAGAGGGGCGCAGGTCGACGTCGTGGCGCCAGCGCGCCGTAGCGCCGCCGGAACCGCCGCCGGAACCGCCTCAGCGCCGCCGGAACCAGCGTCGGACCGCGCCCGAGAGCCGACCGACGGCCTCGTCGTTCATCGTGTTCGCCAGGTCGAAGGCCTCGCGCGTGGGGTCGGCGCCCGCTCGGATGCGACGGAGCGCGGCGTCCGCCCGGGCACGCGCGTCGAGCTCGGCGAGCGGCATGTCGTCCTCGGGGTCGTGCCCCTCGGTACTCGCCGCCGTCGTCATGCGGTGAGGCTACGCGACGGCGACGTCGTCCGCCTGGGACTCCTCCGGCGCGATGTGGTCGACCACCCGGGTCATGTCCTCGAGGAAGGCGACGATCACCCGGATGTCCCGTTCGTCGAGGGTCGAGGCCACAGCGGCGCCGCTGTCGTCGAGCTGGTCGAGGACGCTCAGCGCCTGACGCATCGACTCGCCGGACGCCGTGAGGAACACCCCGCGACGGTCGTGCGGATCGGGGTGGCGTTCGACGTGACCGCTCCGGACGAGCCGGTCGACGAGCGCCGAGGTCGAGGCCGCGGTGATGCCGAGCTCCTCGGCGAGTTGCTTCGAGTTGACGTGCCGCCCGGCCTGTTCGGCATCGAGCAGCACCCGGAGCGCGAGCAGGGCGTTCTCCCCGACGCCGAGCGCTTCGCGGGCGCGACGCTGTGCGGCGTTCTCGGCGCTGCGGTACCGCCGGAGGGCGTTCAGCACGTCGACCGCGTCGACCCTCGTGCGCTCGTCGTACCAGAACCCCGCGGAGTCTCGTGCTTCCTCGGCGGTCATACCACGATGCTAGACGCTCTAGTTAGATTGTCTAGCGAACACGCGTCGATCGGCCATGCAACACCGGTGACGCGCGCCCGAAACACTCCGGCAACGACCGCTCAGTAGGTTCGCCGCATGCGGGTGCGGACGTGCTGAGCCATCTCGCCGGGAGCGTCTACCGCCTCGGCGCCGCCGTCGAGCACACCGACGTCGTCGCCCGGCTCCTCGACGTCTACGTCGTCCGACGACAAGCAGTGGCCGGCGCGCAGGCCCAGGACGTCTCGGCGGCGCTCCGCGCGGTGGTCGGGGCCACGGTGCTCCGGGACACCGAACCGGCCGTGACGCTCGACGCGCTCGCGCTCGACCGGCACGAGCCCGCGTCCATCGCGAGCGCCGTCGCCGTCGCACGCGACAGCGCCCGGAGGGCTCGCGAGGTCGTCTCCACCGAGCTCTGGGACTGCCTCGACGTGACGCGGTCCCGGATGCCCCGCAAGGTCGGCGGTGACCGGGCCCACGACTTCCTCACCTGGGCGAAGGAGCGGAGCGCCCTGGCCGTCGGGGTCGTCGACGGCGACGCCAGCCGCGACGAGGTCTGGGCGTTCTTCACGCTCGGCCGCTCGATCACCCGCTGCCGGTCGACCGCGGCGCTGCTCGGGTCGGCGCTCCTCGACGACGAGTCCGCGGACTCCTGGTCGGACGCGCTGCGCGGGTGCGGCGCGCGCGAGGCGTTCCGCCGTGGGTCCCACCCCGAGGTCGAGCCGGCCGAGGCCGCGGCGTTCCTCCTCCTCGACACCAACAGCCCGCGTGCGCTGGCGTGCCTCGCGCACCGCGCCGCGGACGGCCTGGCCGGGGTGGCGCCGGCCTGCGTGGCCGAGCAGGTGGCCGGGTTCCGCCGGGCCGTCGCGGCCCTGGACGCGGTCGCACCGGGCGATGCGCTCGCGGCGCTCGCCGGGGTCACGGCGCAGCTGGCCTCCGCGGCGGCGGCCGTCGACGCCGCGCTCGAGGAGCGCGTCTTCCAGGCACCCGCTCCCGTCTCCTGACCCGGGTGCCGGACAGGTCCGTCCACCGGCCTGGAGGCGCGTGGCGGCGCCGCACCGTGCCTCCAGGCCGGCGGCGCGCACCGTCGGTCAGCGTGTGACGCGACCCGTCCGTCAGACGCCGCTGGACCGGTTGGCGACGGCTTCGTCGCGGGAGAGCTCCTGACGGAAGGCGGCGCGTGCCGCGCGCGGGCCGACGACCGGCACCGCGTGCGTCACCGCGAGGTGCAGTCGTGTGTCCGCGTCGTAGCGGAGGCGGAACCGCTCGAACCGGACGAGCCAGACCAGGGCGATCGCCAGGGCGACGAACCCGGACGTCGCGCCGACCCCGATCGCCCACCGCGGTCCCCAGGCGTCCGCGATGGCGCCGACGATCGGCGCGCCGATCGGGGTGCCGCCCGCGAAGATCGCCATGTAGAGCGCCATCACGCGGCCGCGCATCGCGGGCTCGGTGGTGGTCTGCACGAGCGCGTTCGCGGTCGTCATGAAGGTCAGGGACGCGAGCCCGACGAACACGAGGACGACCGCGAAGCTCCAGTACGTCGGCGCGAAGGCCGCGGCGGTGCACGCGAGACCGAACCCGGCGGAGGCGATGACGAGCGTGCGCATCCGCGGACGCTCCCGGCGTGCCGACAGCAGGGCGCCGAGCACGGAGCCGATCGCCATGACCGAGTTGAGCAGGCCGAACTCGCCGGCGCCCCGGTGGAACTCGACCTTGGCCATCGTCGAGGTGAAGATCGGGAAGTTCACGCCGAACGTCCCCACGACGAAGATCATGCAGAGCACGACGATGATGTCCGGTCGGGTCCGCACGTAGCGGAAGCCCGCCACGATCTGGCCCTTGCCGCGCTTCGGCCGGACGCGCTCGGCGAGCTGTGCGGGGTCGACGAACCGCAGCGCGACGAGGACGGCCAGGAACGACCCGGCGTTGATCACGAACACCCAGCCGGAGCCGATCGCGGCGATGAGTACCCCGGCGACGGCGGGGCCGATGAGCCGGGCGGCGTTGAACGAGGCGGAGTTGAGCGCGACGGCGTTGGCGACGTCGCCGCCCTGCACGACGTCGGACACGAAGGCCTGGCGGACCGGGGTGTCGAACGCGGCGACGATGCCGAGTGCGAGGGCGAACCCGTAGAGCGACAACAGGGTCGCGGTGTGGGTGAGCACCATGACGCCGAGCCCGAGTCCGAGCGCGCCCATGAGGCCCTGGGTCAGCATGAGCACCGTGCGGCGGTCGAACCGGTCCGCGACGAGCCCGGTGAGGGGGAGGAGGAGCAGCTGCGGGCCGAACTGGAGGGCCATCGTGACGCCCACGGCGACGGCGTTGTTGTCGGACAGCTGGGTGAGGACGATCCAGTCCTGTGCCGTGCGCTGCATCCAGGTGCCGACGTTGGACACCAGGGCGCCGGCGAACCAGATGCGGTAGTTGCGTCCCGCCAGGGACCGGAACATGGCCGTCACTGTTGTGCGAGCCTCCTCATGATCTCGGTGGCCTCGGTGAGCGTCGCGCGCTCCGCCGGGGTGAGCGCCGTCAGACGCGGGGTGAGCCAGTCGTCGCGGCGCCGTCGGGTCTCCTCGACGAAGGCCGCGCCCGTTGCGGTCGCGCCGATGAGGACCTTGCGGCGGTCGTCGCCGTGCAGGTGCTTCGACACGAGGCCGCGGTCCATCAGGACGGCCACGGTCTTGGTCATCGACGGCGGGGTGACGCCGTCCTGCCGGCTGAGGTCGGCGAGGGTCATCGCCCCGTCGCGGTGGAGTCGGGCGAGGGCGGAGAACTGCGCGTCCGTGACGGTCGTGTCCGCCTTCTGGTTGCGCAGGGTCCGTGAGAGGCGGTTCACGGCGATCCGGAGGTCCGTCGCGAGCGACGGACGGGTGGCGAGGGCGGGCATGGTCGTTAGCCTATCAAATTAGTTCAGCGAACGAACTGGTTCCGCGTCGGGCGGACGGGAATGCGTGCCGCCGGTGTACCGTTCGGACTGTAGACAACAGGTGTTGTTCAGAACGAAGGGAGCAGGAGAACATGTCCGAGTTCGAGGGCAAGGTCGCAGTCGTCACCGGTGGTGGCAGCGGCATCGGCGAAGCGATCGCGAAGGAGCTCGCCGCGGCGGGCGCAGCGGTCGTCGTCACCGACGTCAACGAGGACGCTGCGCGGCGCGTGGTGTCCGAGATCGAAGCGGCCGGCGGGACCGCGAGCGCGTTCGAGGCCGACTCCGCGCTCGCCGCCGACAACGAGCGGATGGTGCAGTTCGCCGTCGACACGTACGGCGCGCTCCACCTCGCCGTGAACAACGCCGGCATCGGCGCCGCTCCGCAGCCGATCGGCGAGTACGACGTCGCCGCCTGGGACCGCGTGCGTGCGGTGGACCTCGACGGCGTCTTCTACGGCCTCCGCTACGAGATCCCGGCGATGCTCGCTGCCGGCGGCGGGGCGATCGTGAACATGGCCTCCGTGCTCGGCTCGGTCGGCATCGCGCAGAACGCCGCCTACGTCGCGTCGAAGCACGCGCTCGTCGGGCTCACCAAGGTCGCCGCGCTCGAGTACACGGCGCAGGGCGTCCGCACGAACGCGGTCGGTCCGGGCTTCATCGACACGCCGCTCGTGCGGTCGTCGTTGTCGGCCGAGGCCCTCTCCGCCCTCGAGCAGGAGCACGCGGCCGGCCGGCTCGGCACCGACACCGAGGTCGCGGCGCTCGTGCTGTTCCTCCTGAGCGACAAGGCGTCGTTCATCAGCGGGAGCTACCACCTGGTGGACGGCGGCTACAGCGCCCACTGACGTGGGCAGACGGACGGGAGGCCCGGATCACGTGACCGGCGTCGGTCGCGTGATCCGGGCCTCCAGTCCGTCCGCGTCGCGGTGCGTCAGCGCGCCACCGCGACCGCATCGCGACTGATCGCCCCCTCGGGGAGCAGGGCGTGGACACCCCAGGTGCGGTTCGCGACCTGGGTGATGCGCATGCTCACCGCAACGCTCGCCATCGCGAGCGCCTCGGCGCGGCCGATGTCGAACAGGCCGGCGATCCAGTCCACCATCGCGTCGAGCGCGATCGTCGTGGCGGTGTTGAGGTCCGGGTCGAAGCCGAACGTGATCCGTCCGGCCGGGGTGTCCGCGTGGATGCCGGCGACCGGTGTCTCGTCGAGCAGCGACAGCGTCATCGTGGTGGTCATCCCGCACTCGATCGCCGTCCCGGACACCTCGCCGTCCCCCTGCGCCGCGTGGCCGTCGCCGACCCAGAGCAGGGCGTCCGGCACGGTGACCGGCAGGAACAGCGTCGACCCGGCGACGAGCTCCCGGCAGTCGACGTTGCCACCGCCGACCGGCCGCGGGGGGATCGTCGAGTGCTCGCCGGTCGGCTCCGGGGGCAGGCCGACGACCCCGAGGAACGGTGCCGTCCGGACCGCGAGCCCGAGCTGGTTGACCGCCCGGCCCGCGGCAGCGTCGACGTCCCACAGCAGCGGGCCTCGGGACGCCGGGTCCGTCAGACCGAGGGCTCGGTTGACGGGTGTGTCCACGCCGCCGGAGCCGGTGTAGCCCCAGTCGTCCGGCACGAGGTCGTCGAAGTGCACGGCGAGCACCTGACCCGGACGAGCGCCGGCCACCGCGACCGGTCCCACGAGGCAGTGACCGCGTCGGGACGGCAGGAGCGTCGGCGCCTCGGCTCCGGGCTCCGCCTCGCGCTCGGTGTAGCCCGCGGCGCTCAGTGTCCGGACCGTGACGGTGTCGCCCTGTTCGACCCGGAGCACCGGAGGGCGCTCGGCGTCGAACACGTCGGTGACGGTGGCGGGCGTGGCGTCGATGCGGTGGGTGCTCACGAGCCGATCCTCGCAGCCGCCCGGGCCCTACTGGTGGAACTGCGGGATGGTCAGCCAGATCCCGAACAACGCCGCAGCACCGCACACCGCGAAGCACGTCCACGCACCGACCACCGCGGCGGCGGGCGTGTGCCCGGAGCGCGGGGTCTCCTCCGAGTACTGCGTCCGCTCGCCGCCCGCGTCGACCGGCTGCCCCGTCCCGAGCAGCCGCAGCCCGAGCGTGTAGAGGAGCACCACACCCACCGCTGCGACGAACCCCACCCACGCGACCGTCGCGATCGCACCGAAGTCGATGTCCATCTCGTCCTCCGATCAGGCGGCCACCGGCTGCGACGCCGGCTGGTCCTCGTTGACGTTGTCCTGCGTCACCGGTTTGCGGCGCGCCAGGACGAAGAAGCCGATCCCGGCCGCGAGGGCCAGCGCGGCGACGACCACCAGGCCGATGGTCGAGGTCGCCGCGACCGCGGTGGCGAGGGCGCCGACCACCGCAGCGGCGGGCAGCGTGATGACCCACGCGACCACGATCCGGCCGACGACCGACCAGTGCACGTCGGCGAGCTTCTTGCCGAGTCCGGACCCGATCACCGAGCCGCTCGTCACGTGCGTCGTCGAGAGGGCGAACCCGAGGTGCGACGACACCAGGATCGTGGCCGCCGAGCTCGCCTCGGCGGCGAAGCCCTGCGGCGACTGCACGTCCGAGATCTTCTTGCCGACGGTGCGCATGATGCGCCAGCCGCCCATGTACGTCCCGAGGCCGATCGCGAGCCCGCACGCCAGGATCACCCAGAGCGCCGGCCCGCTGCCGGACGGCTGGTAGTTCGCGGCGACGAGGGTCAGGGTGATGACGCCCATCGTCTTCTGCGCGTCGTTCGTGCCGTGGGCGAGCGAGACGAGCGACGCGGAGATCGTCTGGCCGTGCCGGAAGCCGGTCGCGGCACCGTGCGTGGTCGCGTTCTTCGTCAGGGAGTACGCCAGGTAGGTCGCGACGAGCGCGATGACGCCCGCGATGACCGGGGAGAGCAGGGCCGGTAGCACGACCTTCGACACGACGGTCGCCCAGTCGACGGAGTTGAGCCCGGCGCCGATGATGGACGCGCCGATGAGGCCGCCGAACAGTGCGTGCGTGGACGACGACGGCAGGCCGAAGTACCATGTGGCGAGGTTCCAGAGCACGGCGCCGACGAGCCCCGCGAAGATCATGACCGGGGAGATGTGGATGCCGTCCTGGCCCTCGCGGATGATGCCCTGCGAGACGGTCTTGGCGACCTCGGTGGAGAGGAAGGCGCCGACCACGTTGAGGACGGCGGAGATGAGCACGGCGGTCCGGGGCTTGAGTGCTCCGGTGGCGACCGAGGTGGCCATGGCGTTCGCGGTGTCGTGGAAGCCGTTCGTGAAGTCGAACACGAGGGCCACCACGATCACCAGCACGACGGTGACGAGGACGTCCATGCGCGACAACGGTAGGCTGGCTCGGAGCCCGCTGCGTGAACGCCGGGTGAACACGTCACTGAGCCCGTGCGGCGCCCGCCGTCTGCGAGGATGCAGAGGTGCCGATCTTCTCCGCAGCCCGAGGGGACTCCTCGTTCACCGACGCGCACGGCGTCGAGATCGTCTACTCCACCTGGCGTGCCGGCAAGCCGAAGGGCATCGTGCAGATCGCGCACGGCGTCGGCGAGCACTCGCTGCGGTACGAGCCGCTCGCGCAGGACCTCGTCCGCGCCGGGTGGACGGTGGTCGCGAACGACCACCGCGGGCACGGCCGCACCGGGCTCGCGCAGTGGGACGGCGGCCACGCCAGGCTCGGCCGGCTCGGACCCGGGGGCCTGCGGGCAGCCATCGCCGCGGTCGAGCAGCTGACCGCCCTCGCCCGGGAGGACACGCCGGACGTCCCGCTCGTGCTGCTCGGGCACTCGTGGGGGTCGCTCATGGCGCAGCGGATCGTGAACACGTCGAGTGCGCGCTACGACGGGATCGTGCTCTCCGCCACGGCGTACCGGCTGCCGGGGTGGATGAACAGCGGCGACCTGAACGCCCGGTTCGCCGGGTCCGGTCCGACGAAGTACGAGTGGATCAGTCGCGACCGGGCGGTGATCGACGCGATCGGGCTGGACCCGCTCGCGGTCGAGGCCGACGTCATCAAGCTCTTCGGTCTCCCGGACACCCTGCGGCTGCTCGGGGTGCCGCGTCGGGGCATCCCGCACGACCTCCCGATGCTGCTGCAGGTCGGGTCCGACGACACCCTCGGCGGCCCACGGTCCGTCGAGCGCCTGGCCCGGGCGTACCGGACGCGCGGGAAGCTGTCGGACGTCGAGGTCCGGGTCTACGAGGGCGCACGGCACGAGGTCTACAACGAGACCAACCGGGACGAGGTGGTCGGGGACCTGCTCGGGTGGCTGGGGCGCGCGGTCGCGCGCTGACGCGGCCTGGAGGCCCGTGGCGGGCCCGCCACGCGCCTCCAGGCCGTCGCGTCGCGGCGTAGGCTCGTCGCGTGCACGGTGAGTACAAGGTCCCAGGCGGGAAGCTGGTCGTCGTCGACCTCGAGGTCGTCGACGGGAAGATCCGCGAGTTCCGGCTCGCCGGCGACTTCTTCCTCGAGCCCGACGACGCGCTGCCGCTCATCGACCAGGCCGTGGACGGCCTGCCCGCCGCGACCGACGCAGCCGGCATCGCCGCTGCCGTGCGGGGTGCGCTGCCCGACGGGGCGCAGCTCCTCGGCTTCACGCCGGAGTCCGTCGGCGTCGCGGTCCGCCGGGCGCTCTCGCGGGCGTCGTCGTGGCTGGACCACGACTGGGAGGTCATCCACGAGGGGCCGATCTCCCCGAACGAGCACCTCGCGCTCGACCAGGTCCTCACGGAGGAGGTCGGCGCAGGTCGCCGCGGACCGACCCTCCGCATCTGGGAGTGGGACGAGTCCGCCGTCGTCATCGGGTCGTTCCAGTCCCTCCGGAACGAGGTCGACCCCGAGGGTGCCGCGAAGTACGGCGTGCAGGTCGTCCGTCGCATCTCCGGCGGCGGCGCGATGTTCATGGAGGCGGGCGCGATCATCTCGTACTCGCTGTACGTGCCGGCCGACCTCGTGCAGGGCATGACCTTCGCCGACTCGTACGCGTACCTCGACGAGTGGGTGATCGAGGCGCTGAAGTCGCTCGGCATCGACGCGTACTACCAGCCGCTCAACGACATCACCTCGGCGAAGGGCAAGATCGGCGGGGCCGCCCAGAAGCGCCTCGGCACCGGTGCCGTGCTGCACCACGCGACCATGAGCTACGACATGGACGGCCAGAAGATGGTCGAGGTGCTCCGGATCGGTCGCGAGAAGATGAGCGACAAGGGCACGACCTCGGCGGCGAAGCGGGTCGACCCCCTGCGTTCGCAGACCGGCCTGTCCCGGGCGGAGATCATCGACCGCCTCGTCGACACGTTCACGAAGCGCTACGGGGCGCACGAGGGGCACGTGACCGAGGCCGAGCGGCAGCGGGCGCACGAGCTCATCGAGACGAAGTTCGCGACGAAGGAGTGGCTCGAGCGGGTGCCGTGAGCTCGGGCTCGCCTCAGTCCCGCTCCGCTCGGTCCCGCTCGGCTCGAGCCGGCTCGTCTCGAGCCGGCTCGCCTCGGTCCGGCTCGCCTCGGTCCGGCTCGCCTCGGTCCGGCTCGGAGAGGACGTGTGCGAGCCCACGGACGAGGAGCGCACGACTCCGGTCGGTCGCCGCACCGTCGGGGTCGCCCACGGAGGACCGTGTCAGGCCGTCGACCACGGCGATGACCGCGTCGGCCGCGTCCGGTGTCGGCACCGCGAGCACGACCCCGTGCGCGGCGGACCACCGGTCGAGGCCCGCAGCCACCGCGTCGCGCCAGAGCCGTCGTTCCGCGTCGACCAGCGCGCCGTCGCCGTCCGGGTCGAGGCCGCTGCTGCTCACGGCTTCCAGCAGCCGGAACCGCTCCGGTTCGCTCCGCACGAGGTCGATCCACGCGCCGACCGCGGCGTCCAGCGCACCCCGGACGTCGTCGTGGGCATCGGCGGCGGCGAGCACCTGGGGGAGGGACGCCCGGGCCTGCCGCTCGAGCAGCGCGACGACGAGGTGGCGTCGAGCCCCGAACACGTAGTGCACCACGCCGTGGGCGACCCCGGCCCGGGCGGCGACCGCCCGCGTGGTCAGCCCGGGGAGGCCGTCGTCCCGGACGACGAGGGCGGCCGCGTCGAGCAGCTCCTCGCGGCGGTCGGCGCGACTGCGGTACCCGCGCGGTCCCTCGTCCTCGGTCATCACAGGAAGCGTACGGCGCATGTGCAGCACCACCCGGCAGGATCGTGATCTGGCCATGTGGCCGAATACGGGAGGAGTCGCCATGCAGATCGTCGTCCGTGCAGCAGCAGATCACGAGGTCGAAGCCGCCGCAGCCGTCCTGTCCGAGGCGTTCGCGGAGGATCCGGTGCTCGCCGAGATCCGGCCCGGTCGCCCGGGGGAGGACCGGACCGCCGTGCTCGGCCGGCTCTTCTCGGCGCTGGTCCGGTCGGTCCCGCCGCACGCCAGGGCGCTCGACGTCGCGGTGACCGGCGACCGTGTCGTCGGCGCGGCGTTCTGGCAGGCGCCGCTCCCGCACCGTGGTGGACTGCGGGCGTTCGTGTCCCAGGTGCCCGAGCTCGTCCGGGTCCTCGGGATCGCGGGCGGTCTGCGGGCGCTCGCGCACCTCCGTCGGATGGAGCGTGCCCGTCCGGACGCGCCGCACTGGTACCTGGCCGAGATCGGGGTGTCCGCCGCAGCGCGCGGCCAGGGCGTCGGCGGGATGCTCCTCGAGCACGCGCTCGACCGGGTGGACCAGCGCGGGCAGCACGCCTACCTCGAGTCGTCGACCCCGGACAACCGGCGGCTGTACCGACGGCACGGCTTCGGCGACGGAGCACCGATCACGGGCTTCCGGGCGGCGGCGCCGGTGTCGATGTGGCGGCCCGCGGTGACGTGACGCGCAGTCGTGCAGCAGGCCGGGGCAGGGGCGGGGTCGCCGGGCCGGGACAGGGTCGGCGGCCCGGGAGGGGGGAACCGGGCCGCCGCTCGACCAGTCTCGGTGTCCTCCCCAAGAACGACGTGTGTGGATCAGGAGAATCCCCCGCGCGGCTGATGTCGCCGCCACCGGTCCGACGTACCGTCGTACGCGTGAACTGGTTGATCCTCCTGGGGGCGGTGGCCGCCGCGGTCGTCGCGATGTGGATCGCCGATCGCGTGGGATGGATCGACCTGTCGAACAAGGCCACGCGGAGCGGTGGGTCCGGTGGGGTCGTCTCGATGATGGACGAGGTGTTCGCGCCGACCCGCCACGAAGCCCAGGCCGAGTACGAGCGGCAGTCGCGGCTCCCGCGGGAGGCGCCGACGCCGGCGGACGACGACCACGACCTCCTCAGCGGGCACGTCCTCATCAAGCTGCCCGGCGGACCGCGCGAGGTCCGCGCCGGCACGCACGACCGCACGTACTAGGCACACGCGGCTCCGGCCGCGGTTCGCCATCAGCGCGCCGTGAGCTCCTGGTAGTCCGGGTGCCGCTCGATCCACGCCTTGACGTAGCTGCACAGCGGTACGACCGTCCGCGACGAGTTCGCCCGCACGTCGTCGAGCGCCGCCTGCACCAGGATCGACGCGTGGCCGCCACCACGGTGCTCGGGGTCGACCTCGGTGTGGGTGAAGCGGATCTCCTCGTCGTCCAGCTCGTACGCCGCGAAGCCGATCACCTCGCCGTCCTCGACCAGGGAGTACTGCTGCTGCGCGGTGTCGTTCCGTACCTCGGGTGTCGCCATGAATCGACGCTACGCCCGGACCGCCGGTGCGCGACCTGTGAGTCCGTCGTCGTGCGCGAGGATGGACCCGTGCACGACGACCGCGGACCGGACCGGGTGGTCCACGGGGACAACCTCGAGGTCCTCGCGACGCTCGACGACCGCTCCTTCACGCTCGTCTACCTCGACCCGCCGTTCAACACCGGCCGCAAGCAGCGTCGGCACGCGAGCACCGCGGTCCGGAGCGCCGACGTCGACGCCGACTCGGCACGCGGCCGGCGCGAGCGGGTCACGGGCTTCCGCGGCAGCTCGTACGAGCGGGTCCGGGGTGACCTGCTGCGCTTCGACGACCGCTTCGACGACTACTGGTCGTTCCTCGAACCGCGGCTGCTCGAGGCGTGGCGGGTCCTGGCCGACGACGGCACGCTCTACCTCCACCTGGACTACCGCGAGTCGCACTACGCGAAGGTCCTCCTCGACGCGCTGTTCGGCCGCGACTCGTTCCTCAACGAGCTCGTGTGGGCGTACGACTTCGGCGCGAAGGCGAAGACACGCTGGCCGACGAAGCACGACACGATCCTGGTCTACGTCAAGGACCCCGACCGGTACCACTTCGACTCCGCGGCCGTCGACCGCGAGCCGTACATGGCGCCGGGTCTGGTGACGCCGGAGCAGCGGGAGCGCGGCAAGCTCCCGACGGACGTCTGGTGGCACACGATCGTGTCCCCGACGGGCCGTGAGAAGACCGGCTACCCGACGCAGAAGCCCGAGGGCATCCTGCGGCGCATCGTCCAGGCGTCCTCGCGGGAGGGCGACTGGGTGCTCGACTTCTTCGCCGGCAGCGGTACGACCGGTGCGGTCGCCGCCGCGCTCGGCCGCCGCTACGTGCTGGTCGACGACAACGCGACCGCGATCGAGGTCATGCGCCGGCGCCTGCCCGGCGCGACGTTCTCCGCCGTCGGCTGACGGCGGAGGACGTCGGGTTCGTCACTCGGCGGAGTGGCGGCCGTGCGGGTGGTCGCCCTAGACCGGCCGGGAGGCGCGAATCGCCTCGGCCGGATCGTCCTGCGTCGACGCCGAGGTCGCGTCCACGTCCGTCGCCGTCGGCTCCGCCGCGGGTGCGGCGTGCGCCGGGCGGGTCCGGATGGCGCCCGTCGTGGTCGGCGGCTCGTCGACGGGGGCGGCGGCCGAGTGTGCCCCGTGGGTCGTGGCACCGGGGAGCGGTGCCCGCGTGTCGGTCGTGCCCGGCGACACGGGAGCCGAGCGTCCGTCCGACGCGACCGGCGTGGCGGGGGAGGCCGCGCCTCCCGACCGGTCACGCGTCGGGACGGTCACGTCCGGCGAGGTCGGGACCACCGGGACGGACCCGGTGTGCGGCGTGACCAGCGAACCCGTGTTCGCAGCGGCCTGCTGTGCGTCGGCGGCGAGTCGGTCGCTGTCGTCCTTCGCGGCGTTCGCCTGCTCCTGGAGGGCCGAGACCTTCCGGAGCGGCGGGACCCGGAAGAACCAGGTGAGCACGAACGCCAGGAGGATGACGCCGAGGCCGACGGAGTAGACCGTGACGGCCGAGCTGCTGAAGCCGACGAGGAACGACCGCGCGAGTCGCGGGTCGGCGCCGTTGAGGAACGACGTGTCGCTGGTGGTGGAGGAGCTCGTCGAGCTCGTCGACCCCTTCTCGAGCTGCTTCTTGATCGTCGGCGCGACCTCGTCGACGACGTTCTTCCGCTGCGTGGCGTCGGCGTAGTCGACCTGGAGCGTGCCGTCCACGACGTCGGCCTTCGCCTTGGCGGCGACGGTCTCGAGCGCTTGCTGCTCGGCGTCGGACTTCGCGGCGGCGACCTGCTGCGCGATGACGGTGTCCGCGGACGCGGCGGGCACCTGGCCGGCGGCGACCGCCTGCTCGACCTTCGCGGTGACCTGCTTCGTGACGGCGGCGTCGGCGGCCTCCTTGGCCTGGACGGCGGCCGAGTTCAGCTGGTCCTGCACGTTCGACTGGATGGGGTCGACGATCTTGTTCCAGATCTGGTCCATGACCGGCTTGTTCTCCGAGGCGTTCGCGACGGAGGGCGTGAGGGCCGCGTTGAGGCTGGACTTCAGCGTGGTCTCGTTCTGCAGGGCCGTGGTGATGTTCGTCGGCATGAGCGAGAACAGGACCGACAGCAGCACGGCGGTGCCCATCGTGCCGCCGATCTGGCGGAAGAAGGTCGCGGCGCTCGTCGCGACCCCGATGTCCCGCGGCGAGACCGAGTTCTGCGCGGCGAGCGTCAGGGTCTGCATGAGCTGCCCGAGGCCGAGGCCGATCCCGAACATGCCGAGCATGAGGAACCACAGCGGGCTGTCCGCCGTCAGGAACGTGAGGACGGTGAACCCGATCGCGGTGAACGCCGTGCCGGTGACCGGGAAGACCTGGTACTTGCCGGTCCGCGAGATGATCTGGCCGGACGCGATCGAGGCGATCATCAGGCCGAGGACCATCGGCAGCATCGAGAAGCCGGACTCGGTGGGGGTGACGCCCTTCACGATCTGCAGGTACAGCGGGATCGTGAGCATCGCGCCGAACATGCCGAAGCCGACGAGGACGCTGAGGACCGCGGCCATCGAGAACACGCGCGAGTGGAACAGCTTCAGCGGCAGGATCGCGTCGTCGCCCATCGCACGCTCGACGATCACGAACGCGATCAGACCGGCGGCACCGATGCCGTAGCAGGCGAACGCGCCGGGGGAGCTCCAACCCCAGTCACGGCCCTGTTCGGCGATGAGGAGCAGCGGCACGAGGGTGACGATGACGAGCGCCGCGCCCCACCAGTCGATCCGCGGCTTGCCCCGGTCGCCGAACTTCGGCAGGTGCAGGAACGTCAGCACCATGACGAGCGCGATCACGCCGATCGGGACGTTGATCAGGAACACCCAGCGCCATCCCGCGATGAAGACGATCTCGTTCGCGCCGGCGAACAGGCCGCCGACGAGCGGGCCGATCACGGAGGAGATGCCGAACACGGCGAGGAAGTAGCCCTGGTACTTCGCGCGCTCGCGGGGAGCGAGCATGTCGCCCATGATCGCCAGCGGGAGCGACATGAGACCGCCGGCGCCGAGGCCCTGCAGCGCGCGGAACCCGGCGAGCATGAGCATCGAGGTCGAGAAGGACGCGAACAACGACCCGACGATGAAGATGCCGATCGCGGTGAGGAACAGCGGGCGTCTGCCGAAGATGTCGGAGAGCTTGCCGTAGATCGGTGTCGTGATCGTCGACGCGATCAGGTAGCCGGTCGTCACCCACGCCTGCTGGTCGAGCCCGTGCAGGTCGTCGCCGATGGTGCGGATCGCGGTGCCGACGATCGTCTGGTCGAGGGCACCGAGGAACATGCCGGCCATGAGGCCGTAGATCACCAGCAGGATCTGCCGGTGGTTCATCACGGCGTTCGAGGACGTCGTGGGAGCCGCGGGTGCGGTCGCGGTCTGGGTCATGAGCAGGTCTCCCGGAAACTTTGCGCTGCGTGCAAAGTTACAACCTCCGCAAGGCGGAGGTCCGCCCGGAGTCCGTTCCTGAGTGGATCGGCAGTCCTCCGGCTGCTGCCGACCAGCCGGAGGCTACGCCCGTGTCCGTCGGCACCGCGTCGGGAGCGGTCGGCGTCAGGCGCCGAGTGCGGCGTCGACGATCTCCTTGGCCTCGCGCTGCACCTGCTCGAGGTGCTCCTGCCCGACGAAGCTCTCCGCGTAGATCTTGTAGACGTCCTCGGTGCCCGACGGACGTGCGGCGAACCAGGCGTTCTCCGTCACCACCTTGACGCCGCCGACGGCCGCGTCGTTGCCCGGGGCCCGCGACAGCTTCGCCGTGATCGGGTCGCCGGCGAGCGTGTCGGCCGTGATGGCGTCGCCGTCGAGCTTCGACAGCCGCGCCTTCTGGTCCTTGCTCGCGGCGGCGTCCACGCGCTGGTACACGGGTGCGCCGAAGCGCTCCGTGAGCTCGGCGTAGAGCTGCGACGGGGTCTTGCCCGTCACGGCGATGATCTCCGACGCGAGGAGGGCGAGGATGATGCCGTCCTTGTCGGTCGTCCACGCGGTGCCGTCCTTCCGGAGGAAGCTCGCGCCGGCGGACTCCTCGCCGCCGAAGGCCACCGAGCCGTCGATGAGACCGGGGACGAACCACTTGAAGCCGACCGGGACCTCCCACAGGCGGCGACCGAGCGACTCGGCGACGCGGTCGATGATGCTCGACGACACGAGCGTCTTGCCGATGGCGGCGTCCTCGCGCCACTCCGGCCGGTGGGCGTAGAGGTACTCGATCGCGACCGCGAGGTAGTGGTTCGGGTTCATCAGGCCGCCGTCCGGCGTCACGATGCCGTGCCGGTCGGAGTCGGCGTCGTTGCCCGTGAGGACGTCGAACTCGTCCTTCCGCGCGACCACGGAGGCCATGGCGCTCGCGCTGGACGGGTCCATGCGGATCTTGCCGTCCCAGTCGAGCGTCATGAACGCCCAGGTCGGGTCGACCTCGGGGTTCACCACCGTGAGGTCGAGGCCGTAGTGGTCGCGGATGCGCTCCCAGTAGGGCAGGGAGGCGCCGCCGAGCGGGTCGGCACCGATCTTCACGCCGGCGCGCTTGATCGCGTCGATGTCGATGATGTGCTCGAGGTCGGCGACGTACGAGTCGAGGTAGTCGTAGCCCTCCGCCGCGGTTTCGTCCTGTCGGCGGACCTCGGCGTTCCCGCCCGCGATGATCGCGTTCGCACGGTCGGCGATCCACGAGGTGGCGTCGCTGTCGGCCGGGCCGCCGTGCGGGGGGTTGTACTTGAAGCCGCCGTCGCGGGGCGGGTTGTGGCTCGGCGTGATGACGATGCCGTCCGCGGTGTCCGGGTTGCCCGCACGGTTGTAGGCGATGATCGCGTGGCTCAGGGCCGGGGTCGGGACGAAGCCGTCCTGCGCGTCCGCGAGGACCCGGACGCCGTTGGCGGCGAGAACCTGGAGCGCGGTCTGCTCGGCGGGTGCCGAGAGGGCGTGGGTGTCGCGGCCGATGAACAGCGGGCCGTCGGTGCCCTGTTCGGCGCGGTACTCGACGATGGCCTGCGTGATCGCGGCGATGTGGGTGTCGTTGAACGCGGTGTCGAGGGACGAGCCGCGGTGGCCGGAGGTGCCGAACACCACCTTCTGCTCGGGGATCGACACGTCCGGGACGCGCTCGTGGTACGCGGCGAGCAGGGCGTCGAGGTCGACGAGGTCGTCGGCGGTCGCGGGGGTTCCGGCACGGTCGTTCATGTGCCCATCCTGGCACCCGCTCCCCTCCGGCGTCCGAGGGTGTGTCGTGGACCGGGAACGGCACGAGCGGCCGCCCGGCCGGGTCGGTAGGGGGAGACGACCCGGGGGCGACCGCTCGCGGTCTGGGGGAGTCCGGCGCTCAGGCGGTGCGGAACGAGCCCGTCGCGGTGCGGAGCGAGCCGGTGGACGTGCGGAGCGAGCCCGTGGCCGTGCGCACCGATCCGGTCGCCGACGTCCGGCGGGTCGCCTGTGCGTCGACGAAGCGCCCGAGCCGTCCGGTCACGGGGGCGCCCGTGTAGGTGCCGAGCGCGCGCCGGGTCGTGGTGCCGGTGAAGGTGCCGCGCTCGTCACGTCGCGCCGTACCGCTCACGAACGAGCCGCCGAGGGGGGAGTCGATGTGCTGCATGACCCCGACTCTACCGTTCTTTCTTGCATCATGCAAAAGAACGTCAGGCGATGAGCTCGCAGAACGTGCGTCCCTCGGCGGTCCAGCTCTGGCGTGCGAGCAGGCCTGCGTCGGCGGCGTGGGCGTGCAGAGCGTCGAGCCCGACCTCGGCCCACGGGAACGCGGCGCTCTCGTGGCCGTCGGTGTCGACCACGCGGGCCGTGTACGTCCGGTCGGCGGTGCGGTCGGGGTTCGTCTCGACGAGCACCCGCCCGCCGAGTCGGACGATCGCGCGACACCGGGCGAGCAGCGCCGTCGGGTCCCCGCCGATGCCGATGTTCCCGTCGATGACGAGTGCGGTGTCCCAGTGGCCCTCGTCGGGGACCGGGTCGAAGACGGAGCCCTGCACGGCGTGACCACCGGAGCGCCGGGCGATCGCGACCGCCTCGGCCGAGACGTCCACACCGAGCGAGGGCAGGCCGACGGCACGTGCGGCGACCAGCATCCGGCCAGGGCCGCACCCGATGTCGATGACGGGACCGTCGGCGTCGTCGAGCAGGGAGCGGTCGACCCGGTCGGCCGCGGCGCTCCAGCGACCGACGTCCATCGTCACGACGGTGCCCGGCCGGCTGGGGTCGGTGAGGCGGAGTCGGCCGTCCGAGCGGAGGGCCCGCGCGTACGGCTCGCCCCCACCGGCCCCGAAGGTCATCGGTGCGTGCATGGTCATCGGACACCTCCGGAGGTCGTGCGTTCGGCGGTCAGGGCCGCGGCGAACGCGGAGCCCGGAGCGAGTGCGGCCACGCGGTCGGCGTCGGCGATCTCGTCCACGTCGAGGAGCGGCACGAGGTCGTCCACGTCGAGGCCGGCGTCCACGAGCCGGGCGCGCTGCACCGCACCGGTGTCCGCTCGGGACATCGGCACACCGCGGATGAGGGACCCGTCCGGGTCGTGCATGTACAGCGACCAGAAGCCGCCGTCCTCGGCCGGGCCGAACCAGGCGTCCCGCTCGGGGTTCTCGAACACCGGCGCGACGTCGGCCGGGCGGACCTGCGGCGTGTCCATGCCGACCAGGAGGAGCGGGCCCTGCACGGCGTCGAACAGCGTGCCGAGGCGCGCGTCGAGGTCACCGCCGGGCTGCGGCAGCACGTGGAAGCCCTCGGCCGCGTCGGGCACGACGTCGCCGTCGAAGAACAGGATGCGCCGGGCGGCGGGCAGTGCGCGGACCGTGGCGAGCGTGTCGGCGAGGCTCGCGGCCGCCACGCGTGCGGCACCCTCGGGCCCGAGCGCCGGGATGAGCCGCGTCTTCACCCGACCGGGCAGGCACTCCTTGGCGACGACCGCCACCGTGACCGCGGTCACGACCGGACCTCCGCGGTGGCGGTGCCGACCACGCGCTCGAGGGGAGCGGTGTCGGCGGGGGTGGGACGGGCCTCCAGGCCGGTGGTGGTTCCGGACCGGCTGGTGTCGCCGTCGCGCGCGACGGTGCCGGGTCGGCGCTCGCCGGAACGGTACGCGCGGAGCAGGCGCGACATGTCGCGGACGGCGTTGACGGTGCCGCGGAGCGTACCCGTCACCTTGCTGTCGCCGATGCGCTGGGCGTAGCCGATGTCGCTCTCGTCGACCCGGAGGCCGGCGGCGTGCGCGGCGAGGACCATCTCGAGCGGGTAGCCGCTGCGGCGGTCCTGCAGGTCGAGCGCGACGAGCTGCTCGCGGCGCATCACCCGCATCGGACCGAGGTCGCGCAGCCGGTAGCCCGTCGCCCGGCGCATCAGGACCGCGAGGACGCGGTTCGCGAAGCGTGCGTGCGGTGCCCACGCACCGCGCGAGGTCGGCACCCGGCGCCCCAGTGCGAGGTCGGTGCGACCGGACGCGACCCGGTCGAGGAGGCCGGGGAGTTCGGCGGGGTCCATCGAGGCGTCGGCGTCGCAGAACGCGACGTAGTCGGCCGTGGCAGCGGCGAGCCCGGCGGCGCACGCCGAGCCGAAGCCACGGCGGGGCTCCGTGACGACGAGTGCTCCGTGCGCGCGGGCCACGTCGGCCGAGCCGTCCGTCGAACCGTTGTCGACCACGATCGCGCGGTAGCCCTGCGGCAGGCGGCCGATCACGCGGGGGAGTGCGTCGGCCTCGTCGAGGCACGGCAGGATCACATCGACGTTCATGCCGTCTGTTCGGTGCGGACGCCCGGATCGACGGGGATCGCGGTGCGGCTCGTGGTGCGAGGGACTCGCTGACGTCGACGACATGGGGACCACGCTGCACGGGTGGCCTGACCGGATGCGGGTGGCGGTGTACCCCGCTGTCCACTCTGGCGTCCCCCGATCTGGGGTGCCAACGGGTGGGCGGCGGCGAGTCTCGCGCTGGCGGGGGCGAGTCTCGCGCTGGCGGGGGCGAGTCTCGCGCTGGCGGACATTTCTCGCGCGCCTGGGCCCGAGAAGTGTCCGCCAGCCCGAGACTCGGGGCCCGGCGGGCGAGACTCGGGGCGCGGCGGGCGAGACTCGGGGTGCGCCGTCAGCGCACCGCGGCCCGCAGCGGCGCGGTCGCGAACTCGCGCATGCCCCGTTCGAAGTCGACCTCGGCATGCCAGCCCAGCTCCCGCCCGATGCGCTCCGGCGACGCGGTCACGTGCCGGACGTCCCCGAGCCGGTACTCGCCCGTCACGACCGGCTGCGGCCCGTCCGGCCCCGCGATCGCCGCCGCCATCTCGCCGATGGTGTGCACCGTGCCCGAGCCGACGTTGTACGCCCGGAAGGAGTCGTCCGGCAGGTCCGCCGTCGCCGCGATCGAGGCCGCGTTCGCTCCCGCGACGTCGTCGACGTGCACGAAGTCCCGCCGCTGTCGGCCGTCCTCGAACACCCGAGGGGCCTCGCCGCGCGCGAGAGCCGAGCGGAACAGTGACGCGACACCGGCGTAGGGGGTGTTCGCGGGCATGCCCGGTCCGTACACGTTGTGGTAGCGGAGCGCGATCGCCCGACCCCCGGTTGCCCGGGCCCACGAGGACGCCAGGTGCTCCTGCGCGACCTTCGTCTGCGCGTACACGTTGCGGGGGTCGAGCGCGGCGTCCTCGTCGATGAGGCCGGGCACGAGCGGCTCGCCGTCCGGGCCGATCGGGTCGAAGCGCCCGGCGTCGAGGTCTTCGCGCCGACGTGCCGGCGGACGGGTCGGCTCGCCCGATGCCGTCGCGTACGCGCCCTCGCCGTAGACCACCATCGAGCTCGCGACCACCAGCCGGCCGATGCCGTGGCGGTCCATCGCGGCGAGGACGTGCGCTGTTCCGGTGTCGTTCGAGGAGACGTAGTCGGGGGCGTCCTGGAAGTCGACGCCGAGCCCGACCTTCGCGGCCTGGTGGCAGACGACGTCGACGCCGTCGAGTGCTGCGTCGAGGACCGCGTCGTCCCGGACGTCGCCGAGCACGAAGGCGACCCCGTCCGGCACCGGGGTCCGCCCGTCGGCTGCATCGCCGTGCACGTCAGCACGGAGCGAGTCGAGCACGCGGACCTCGTGCCCCTCGGCGAGGGCCCTGCGCACGATCGCCGAGCCGATGAACCCCGCGCCCCCGGTGACGAGCAGCCGGCTCACGCGGCACCGCCGACCGGCAGCGACAGGACGGCGGCGCTCGCGCCGGCCGGTACGAGCTCGCGCGGCGTGAAGTCCTCCGGGACCGACCCGACGATCGACCCGATGGCGCGCACGATGACCTCGTTCGCCCGCGCCAGCCGGTCCATCACGGCCTGGTGCGTCACGGGCTCGTCGTCCGGACCGGACGCGGACGCGAGGCCCGCGTCGGCGTCGGTGACGAACGACAGGTTGACCGTGCCCATCCCGAGCTCGGCCGCCAGGGGCACCTCCGGCGTCATCGTCATGTTGATCGTGTGTCCGCCGGCCTCGCGCATCCACACGGACTCCGCGCGTGTCGAGAAGCGCGGGCCCTGGATCACGACGCACGTGCCGGTCGGGCGGTGCGGCACGCCGAGCGCGGCCACCGCGTCGACGGCGGCTGCACGCAGCACGGGGTCGAACGGGTCCGCGAACGACAGGTGCTGCACGTCGTCCTCGAAGAACGTGTCGGCACGACCCCAGGTGCGGTCGATGAGCTGGTCCGTCACGACGAAGGTGCCGGGTGCGTAGTCGGGGTGCAGGCCGCCGACGGCGCTCGAGGACACGACCGCACGGACGCCGAGCGAGCGGAGCGCCCAGGTGTTGGCGCGGTGGTTGATGCGGTGCGGTGCCACGGAGTGGGAGCGTCCGTGGCGGGTGAGGAACGCGACACGGCGGCCGGACATCGTCCCGATGCTGATCGGGCTGGACGTCGCACCGAACGGCGTCGGGACGGTGCGCTCCTCGGCGCTGCCCTCCTCGAACAGTCGGTACAGGCCAGATCCACCGATCACGCCGATGGTCACGTCGTTCTCCACAGGTCCTCCGAATGGTCCTCGGCGCGGGGTGCGCGCTGGATACGCTACTGACGCGCCCCGACGGCGGTTCCGTCGGGCGCACGTCCAGGCTTGCATGCACGACTTCGGAGGGCACCGTGCGAACGATCGGTCAACACGCCGGAGCGGTGGCTGCCCTGCTCGCCCCGGTGATCGCCCGGCTCACGCCCGGCACGTCCGATCCCACCTGCCTGGAGGCCCGGGGCACCGCCGACCTCGCCGCCGGGGCCGGCGCCGGAGCACGTCGTCGGCTCGCCACGCGCATCGTCGCACCCGTGCCGCTCCCCGCCTTCGACAACAGCCAGATGGACGGCTTCGCCGTCCGTGCCGCGGACGCCGGCAGCGACGTCGCGGTCACCGACCCGATCCCCGCCGGGACGGTCCCGGAACCGCTCGTGCCCGGCACGGCGGCGCCGATCATGACCGGTGCGCGGATCCCCGACGGCGCCGACGCCGTCTTCCCCGTCGAACGGACCGAGCCGGGCACGTTCCCCGCGGCCCTGGCGCTCGCCACGGTCGCCGTCCCCGCCGACCTGACGGCCGGCTCGTTCGTCCGGACGGTCGGCTCCGACGTCCCGTTCGGCGGCGTGCTGGCGGACGCCGGGGCACTCGTCACCCCCGCGCTCCTCGGGGCCTTCGCGGCTGCCGGCGTGGACCGCGTCGACGTCGTCCGCCGGCCGCGGGTGCTCGTCGTCAGCACGGGCTCCGAACTCGTGGGGGTGGACGCCGACGGCGCCGGCATCGGGGACGCCAACGGCATCGCCCTCTCCGCCGCGCTCGCCGAGGTCGGGGTCGAATCACGCACGGTCGTGGTGCCGGACGACCCGGACGCCTTCGTCGACGCCGTCACGGCGGCGGTCGGGGACTGGGCGGACCTCGTCCTCACGACCGGGGGCATCAGTGCGGGCGCGTACGAGGTCGTACGCCAGGCCCTCGAGCCGCTCGGGCTCGCCGTCACACCGGTCGCGATGCAACCGGGGGGTCCGCAGGCGCTCGGCACGGTGGCGTTCGGCGACCGCCAGGTGCCCGTCGTCGCCTTCCCGGGCAACCCGGTGTCGGCGCTCGTCTCGTTCGAGGTGTTCCTCCGGCCCGTGCTCGCGCCGCTCGCCGGGCTGCCGGCCGACCGCCCGTCGCAGGTGCTCCCCGCCGCCGAGGCCGCCACGTCGCCCGCCGGCAAGCACCAGGTCCGCCGCGGCCGGGTCGAGGACGGCCGCGTGCACCTCGTCGGCGGCCCGGGTTCGCACCTCCTCGTGCACCACGCCGCCGCGACGCACCTCGTCCACGTCCCGGTCGGCACCGCCGTCGTCGAACCGGGGGACCCCCTGACCGTCTGGAGCCTGTAGATGACCGACCTCTCCCACGTCCGTGCCGACGGATCAGCGCACATGGTCGACGTCTCCGCCAAGGACGTCACCGACCGTTCCGCGACCGCCACGGCGACCCTCGTCACCCGCCCCGACGTCGTCGCGCGCATCCTCGACGGCTCCCTGCCGAAGGGCGAGGTCATCGGCACGGCCCGCATCGCCGCGATCATGGCGGTGAAGAAGACCTCCGACCTGGTGCCGCTGTGCCACCCCCTGCCGATCGCCGGCATCGAGGTGGACATCACCGGCGCCGACGACCGCGTCGTGGTCGAGGTCTCCGTGCGCACGACCTCGCGCACCGGCGTCGAGATGGAGGCCCTGACCGGCGCGAGCGTCGGCGCGCTCACGGTCTACGACATGGTGAAGGCCGTCGACCGGGCGGCTGTGATCACCGACGTCCGGGTGCTCGAGAAGCACGGCGGACGCTCGGGCGACTGGAAGGCGGAACGATGACCTCCGAACCCACCAAGGGCCGTGCGGGGGTGCTCGTCGTCTCGACCCAGGCCGCGGCCGACCCGGCACTCGACCGCACCGGCCCGGTGATCGCGTCCTGGCTCCGGGAGCGGGCGTTCACCGTCGCCGAGCCGATCATCGTCCCGGACGGCGGCCCGATCGCCGAGACCGTCACGGGCGAGGTGCTCGCCGGAGCCCGGGTGGTCATCACCACGGGCGGCACCGGCGTCACGCCGACCGACCGGACGCCCGAGGCAGTGGCGCCCCTGCTCGACCTCGAGCTCCCCGGCATCGTCGAGGAGATCCGCCGACGCGGTCTCGCCGGCGCCGGACCCACCGCGCTGCTGAGCCGTGGCGTCGCCGGGATCGCAGCCGGCGGCACCGTCGTCGTCACGCTGCCCGGATCGCGCGGGGGCGTCGCGGACGGCCTCGACGTCCTCGACGGGCTGCTCGACCACGTGCTCGCACAGCTGCACGGTGCCGGCCACGCACCTCGGAGCGCCTCGTGACCGCGGTGGAGGGGTCCGGCCGGGTCCTCCTCGCCGACGTCGTCGACCGCGACGTCACGGTCGAGGAGACCTCCGTCGCGGTGACCTCGGAGCGCGACGGGGCGGTCGTCACCTTCGCCGGGGTCGTCCGCGACCACGACGGCGGCAAGGGCGTCACGGCGCTCGACTACGAGGGTCACCCCACCGCAGCAGCCGTCCTGCGCGACGTCGCCGAGACCGTCGCGGCCGAGCACCCGGACGTCCGCATCGCCGTGCTGCACCGCGTCGGCGCCCTCGTCGTCGGGGACGTCGCACTCGCAGCCGCCGTGGCGTCACCGCACCGGGCCCAGGCCTTCGCCGCGTGTGCAGCCCTCATCGACCTCGTGAAGGAGCGGACGCCGATCTGGAAGCACCAGCGCTTCCGCGACGGCACCGACGAGTGGGTGGCTGCGCTCTGACGGATCCTCATGCCGCTGTGCCAGGATCGACGGCATGACCGACACCGTGCACCGGGCCGAGCAGCGCTGGGCCGTGGCGGACGCGCGGGCGCAGAACGTGCTCGCGCTGCCCCCGCCCCGCCGGTTCCCGGTCGTGCGGGCGTCGGCGCTCCTCGTGCTGCCCGCCGCGATCGTCCTCGTCGTCGGGTTCGCGTTCCCGGCCGGTTCCACGGGTCGCGACGTCGTCGCCTGGACGGGTGCCGCCGGTGCCGCGCTGCTGCTCGTCGCCGTGATCGTGGGGGCGATCCGGGGTCGTCGATCCCCTGCGGCGATGCTCCGGGTCGACGAGGTCCTGCTGCCGGCCGAGCGAGCGGCGCTCCGCCGGGTGGTCCGCCTCCGCGAGCGCGCGCCCGAGGACCGGCTCGACGTCGTCCGAGCCGTCGCGACCCAGCGCGTCCGCCGCCCGGTCCTCGGGGTCTGGTCGGTGTACTCGCTCGTCGCTGCGGCCGCCGTGGTGGCCGGCAGTGCCGTGTGGGTGCTCTGGCTCGCCTGGATCGTGGTGGCGGTCGTCGCGGCAGCGGCAGCGACCTGGTCTGCTGCCGTCGCGCAGCGCTACCTCGATCTCGGACCGTCCTGACGGGACCGGACCGGCACCCTGTACGCCGTCGCAGGAGACCGTTGCCCGATCGCAACCGCGGCACGCGTTCGGGGAGTGGCCGGGCTCTCGGCCGCTCCATAGAATTCGGCACCATGAGCGTGCTGCTGTACGGGGCGGGGACACTCTTGCTCGTCTTCGCCCTGATCGACATCCTGACGAAGACCGACTCCGAGGTCCGGGGCCTCCCGAAGATCGCGTGGGTCCTCCTCTGCATCTTCGTGCCCGTCGTCGGTCCCATCGTCTGGTTCGCCGTCGGGCACGACTGGGCACCGGGGGAGCGGAACCACGGCCGTTACCTGGACCCCGTCCGGCACGAGGACCGCTACGCCACCCTCGGCGAGGCCCGTTCGGCGCACGGGGACAAGCGCGTCACCGGGACCGAGCAGGAGCTCGCCGACTTCGAACGCGAGATCGAGTACTGGGAGGCCCAGGCGCGCCTGAAGCGCGCGAAGGAAGCAGCCGGCGAGGGCGACGCGACCCCGTCGAGCTGAGCCGCGCCTCCAGGCCGGCCGCGCAGCGACCCCACCCCACCCCGCTTCGCCGATGCGGAACGACCGGACCGCTGTCGCACGACATCGGTCCGGTCGTTCCACGTCGACCGTCGACCGAGGAGCCGTCGACCGCGGACCCGACCGACCGTCGACCGCAGCCTCGCGGACCCGACCGACCGGAGCGCCCCGTGCGCCCCCGTACCCTTGACGGGTGGCTCATCTCCTCGGCGCCGAGAACGTGCATCTCGAGTTCCCCACCCGTGTCGTCTTCGACAGCGTCACCCTCGGCATCGACGAGGGGGACCGCATCGGGGTGGTCGGCCGGAACGGCGACGGCAAGTCCACGCTCCTCGCCCTCCTGTCGCAGCGCATCGACCCGGACGACGGCCGCGTCACGCACCGCCGTGGCCTGACCGTCGGGTACCTCGACCAGCGCGATGTCCTGCCCGCCGGAGCGACGGTGGGCGCGACCGTCGTCGGCGACCGCGCGGAGCACGAGTGGGCCGGCGACCCGAAGATCCGCGACGTCATCGGCGGTCTCGTCTCGGACATCCCGTGGGAAGCCAACGTCGACGACCTGTCGGGAGGCCAGCGGCGCCGGATCGCCCTCGCGAAGCTCCTCGTCGGCGACTGGGACGTGCTGTTCCTCGACGAGCCGACGAACCACCTCGACGTCGAGGGCATCCAGTGGCTGGCCGACCACATCAAGCGCCGCTGGTCCGCGAACCAGGGCGGCCTCGTCGTCGTGACGCACGACCGGTGGTTCCTCGACGCCGTGTCGACGGACACCTGGGAGGTGCACGACGGCATCGTCGAGCCCTTCGAGGGCGGCTACGCGGCGTACATCCTGCAGCGCGTCGAGCGAGACCGGCAGGCCGCGGCGTCCGAGCAGCGCCGCCAGAACCTCGCGCGCAAGGAGCTGGCCTGGCTCCGCCGCGGTGCACCGGCCCGCACGAGCAAGCCGAAGTTCCGCATCGACGCGGCGAACGCCCTCATCGACGACGTCCCGCCGATCCGCGACACCGTGGCGCTGTCCCAGATGGCGACCGCCCGGCTCGGGAAGGACGTCGTCGACCTGCTCGACGCCGGGGTGGCCTTCGGTGACGACGTGATCCTGCGCGACGTCGAGTGGCGGATCGCGCCAGGGGAGCGGACCGGCATCCTCGGGCCGAACGGCGCGGGCAAGTCGACGCTCCTCAACCTGGTGTCCGGCACGCTCCAGCCGACGACCGGCCGGGTGAAGACCGGCAAGACCGTGCAGATCGCCGTCCTCGACCAGCAGCTCGCCGATCTCCAGCAGTACGCGGACGACCGCGTGCGCGAGGTCGTCGCGCGCAAGAAGACCTCGTACGTGGCGGACGGCAAGGAGATGACGCCGTCGCAGCTCCTCGAACGCCTCGGCTTCACGTCCGCGCAGCTCTCCACCCCGGTCAAGGACCTGAGCGGTGGGCAGAAGCGTCGCCTGCAGCTCATGCTCATCCTGCTCGACGAGCCGAACGTCCTCATCCTCGACGAGCCGACGAACGACCTCGACACCGACATGCTCGCCGCGATGGAGGACCTCCTCGACACCTGGCCGGGCACGCTCCTCGTCGTGTCGCACGACCGGTACCTGCTCGAGCGCGTCACCGACCAGCAGTACGCGGTGCTCGGTGGGCACCTCCGTCACCTGCCCGGAGGCGTCGACGAGTACATGCGCCTCCGCGCGTCGGGTTCCGTCCCCGCGACCGCGTCGGCGGCTGCCGCCGCAGCTGCCGGGAGGCCCGACACGGCGGGCGGAACCGGCTCGGCAGGCAGCGTGGCTGGGTCGGGGACGGTGGGCGGCTCGGGGCGGCCGGCGGCCGGTGGCGCTGGTGGCGCGGCCGGCGCTGGTGGCGCCGATGGCGCTGGTGGCGCGGCCGGTGCGGGCGCCGCTCCGGCGGCCGGCGCCGGTGTTGCGGTGCTCTCGGGTGCGGAGCGTCGGGCGGCGGAGAAGGAGATGTCGGCGCTCGACCGCCGGATCGCCCGCATCGGGGCCGACCGGCAGGAGGTCCTCGACGCGTTCGCGGCGCACGACCAGTCGGACTACGCGGGCCTCGGGGCGCTGCAGGCGCGCCTGGCCGGGCTCGAGGCCGAGGTCGAGCAGCTCGAGGAGCGGTGGCTCGAGGTCGCGGAGCAGCTCGGGGTGTAGGGCGCGGTGGCGCCGATCCTCGGCGGGCCGGCTCAGGCGGCGTCGTCGGGGTCGTCGTCGCCGAAGTCAGGACCGCATCCGATCGCTGCACCGTGCTGCTCGCCGCCGATGCCGACGTTGAACGACCGGTCGAGCGTCACCGTGTGCGTCGTCCACAGGGGCCCACTGGAGGTCGCGGTGAAGCCCCGGACGTGGCCGGCGCTCGCGCCAGGGCGCACGACCATGCGCCCGACGACGTCGAGCTTGCCGTGAGCCGGGACGGTGACGCCGTCACGCAGCGGAACGGTCCGCCCGTACTCGCTCGGAGCGACGGGGTCGTCGGTGACCCACAGTCCGGAACCCGTGTCCCCAGGGTCGAGCGCGACGGCGAGCGGTGTCACGTCCGCACCCTCGACATCGTCCACTCGGACGTCGACCACGCGGACGCCCCGGTCGGACGCGTTGTCGAACTCGACCATGAACCATGCCGCCGCGGTCGTCGTGCCGTCCGGGTAGGAGCCGCAGGCAGCACCTCGGTCGGGGTCCGTCGCGAGCGCGTGTCCCGGCGCGATCACGATCCCCAGTCCGACGGCGAGCACGAGTGCCCCCGCCGCGCTCACGCCCAGAACCGCCCGCCCCGTGTCCATGCCACCACCGTAGGGCACGGCAGCCGCCGGGCGCGCCCCCTGTTCGCGGCCGGACGTCAGCCGACGGACGCCGGATCGCCACCGCC
This sequence comes from Curtobacterium luteum, assembly GCF_014646995.1. Classification (GTDB taxonomy): domain Bacteria; phylum Actinomycetota; class Actinomycetes; order Actinomycetales; family Microbacteriaceae; genus Curtobacterium; species Curtobacterium luteum. The sequence continues at coordinate 136,920 of NZ_BMOI01000010.1, forward strand.
CGGGTTCGCGACGATCTCCCAGAGGTGTCCGTCGGGGTCCTGGAAGAAGCCGGAGTACATGCCCCACGGCCGCGTGTACGGCGATGCGAGCATGGTCGCCCCCGCGCTGCGCGCCCGCTCGAGGAACGCGTCAGCCTCGGCCCGCGAGTCCACGAAGTGTCCGATCGTCGACGTCGGCCCGTGCGGGAGGTCGACACCCGAGTCGAGCGCCATGTCCTCGCGGGCGTAGACGCTGACGATGAGTCCGTCGTCGAGCGTGAACATCGCCGTGGTGCCGCCGGCCTGGTCGGCTGAACGCGGGTACTCGGTGCCGATGATGCCGCTGCCCTCGACGTCGAGCAGGGCGCGGTAGAACTCGGCCGATCGCTCGACGTCGGCCACGGCCAGGGTGATCGCGTGCATGGCCCGGAGGGTAGTCCGTCCGGTCTCGGTCTCGGTCTCGGTCTCGGTCTCGGTCGCGGTTTCGGTCTCGTTCGCGGTCAGTCGCCGAGGCCGAGGATGAGTCGCCGCAACAGCCCGGAGAGCTGCGCCTGCTCCGTGCCGGACACCTCGTCGAGGATCGTGCGCTCGGCATCGAGCAGGTCGGCGATCGCCGTGTCCACCGCGGTCCGTCCTGCGCCGGTGAGGGCGACCAGGATCCCGCGGCCGTCCTTCGGGTCCGTGCGTCGGCTGACGAGCCCGCGCGCCGCGAGCCGGTCGACCCGGTTCGTCATCGTGCCGCTGGACACGAGCGTCTGCTGCAGGAGCGTCTTCGGGCTCAACTCGTACGGCTCGCCCGCGCGCCGCAGCGCCGACAGGACGTCGAACTCCCACGGCTCCACGCCGCTCGCGTCGAACGCCGCCCGCCGTGCCCGGTCGAGGTGCCGCGCCAGCCGGTCGACCCGCGAGAACACCTCGAGCGGGGCGAAGTCGAGGTCGTCGCGCTCACGACCCCACGCCGCGACGATGCGATCGACCTCGTCCTCCTGCGGCATCCCCCCATCTTGGCCGAACCGGCAGCGCACGGCCACCGGCCACGACATGGGAGGATGGTCGGGCGCCGGGCGGGCTCCACTCCGTCGGGCGTGTTCCGCCTTGGTGTAACGGCAGCACGACGGCCTTTGGTGCCGTTAGGTCCGGGTTCGAATCCTGGAGGCGGAGCGGGGGGGGGTGATCCGAGTTTTCGGCGTTCGGGTTGTGACTTTTCGCGGCTTCCGGAGAGCGAGGCGGGCCTTGAGCCAGTCGATGATGCGGGAGATGTTGGCGCTCGCTGCTGTCATGGCGCCGGCCATCTCGACAATCCAGGGGCCACGCATGCGTCGCTTCATCGGAACTCCGAGCGCCTCGCGGTCCGCGTCCTTGAGACACGAATTACCGTTCTCGACGTTGTTGCGCTTGCCGAACCAGGCGCGCCACACGTCGGACTTGTACTCGTACTCCTGACCGTACTTGAGGTGGTTCTGGTTCTTGACGCCGTTCTTGTCGCTGAGAACCCCAGGGACTTTCACGGTCTTGCCCGGGATGACAACGTCGATCCAGGTGTCGGACTCTGCGTCGTAGACCTTCGGGTCGGTGAATTCCGGGTAGGAGTACTGGCGCGCGCCGGTGGCGTCGTAACCGCTACGGGGGATGAGCCGGTAGCGGGAGCGCTCCTTGCGGCGCTGACGGAGAAGCGCGTGGGCTTCGTCTCGAAGTTTGGAGCGCTCGGCCTCGGGCTTGCTCGTGATGGTCTTGAGGTAGTCGAGGTATGTCTTCTCGGCGTCAATGAGGGCGGCTGGCATGAACCGCAGGTGCCAGCTACCCGTGACCATGACCAGGTTGTGCCGGCCATCGGCGCTTGCATAGAACGCTTGCTGACCGAGCTCCTCTTCCTCGTTTTTGTAGTCCATGACGACCTTGACGCCTGCTTGCGCGAGAGGGCGCTGCAAGTCCTCGGGCTTCGCTCCTGGGAAGTAGGCGCGGTCGCCGACAACGGTTTTGATGGCGTGACCGCGTTCAACGGCAGACTGGTAGAGGAACAAGCCGTGCCCTGTGAGAGCGCCAGGCTTGTGACCGCTGGTCGAGAGAAAGAGCAGGGGATAGCTCGCCTCAGTCTCGTTCGGGTCGCGGGTCATGACCGCGTACTCGAGGTCCCATCCGAACGCGTACTTATCGCCGCCGTCCTGGTCAGGGTCGTGGCTGCCCTGCCGGCCGTACCAACCGCAGTCGTAGTTCGTGGAGACCTTATCGCCCGGCTTGATGTTCTTGGCACTCTTCTGCTTGCCCGAGACTTCCGCGAATGTGGCATCGATGGCAATCGCGCCCTTGAATCGCCCGCGCCGCCGAGGGACGCGAACGCGGCCTCGCTGCGGACTCGGCCGACATGCGAGTACGCGGTGAGGAACACAGCCGCTGAGACCGGCCCGACGCCAGCAATGTCGAGCACCGTAGGCGCGAGAGCGGAGACGTATCGCTCGAGTGCATGGTGGTTTGCGTTGAGCTTGCCGGTCAGGTCAATGACGTCGCGAGCAAGGCGGACCGCTTCGGCTCGCGCGATGACCTCATCGATGTCGTCACTGGGACGGTGCCGCCACGCTGCGATCGAGGCGATCTGCGTGTCCTTCAGCGGGTGCCGAACGTCGATACCGAGATTGATCGTGCGCAGCAGCGCGGTGAGCGCGTTCCGGCTCGCGGTGCGTTGACCGTCCATCGATCTCCGCGCCGCCAGCAACACGCGCAACGCCGACCGGATATTGCCGGTCCTCGGCCAGGAGAGCAGCGCCGTGTCGGTGCGCAGCACGGCACGAGCCGCGGCTTCGGCATCGACTGGGTCGGACTTCCCGCGAGCTCCGCGGTCGGCTCGTCGTGGTGGTCGCGCTTCGACCAAGGGAATGTCGGCCTGCTGCAGCGCTTCGGTCAGGGATGCTCCGTAGGAGCTGGTCCCCTCGACAGCCGCGAGCCGTCCAGCGGCTGTCCGACGATCGATCCAAGCCAATGCGCGGGCGAGACCAGTCGGACTCGTCGGGAACGACGCGGTGTCGACGACGCCGCCAGTGCGGGTGTCGAGGATGACGTAGGTGTGCGTTTTGGCGTGCGTGTCGACGCCGATGACATGCGTGTACTCGTCTGCGACGATGGGCATTGCGGGACTCCTTCCAAGACGGGAACCGTGTTGGCGCCCGGCCCGGGAGAGTCGTTGCGGGGCGGATCTCTAACGAGTCACAACCAGGTGGCTGGTTCGACGACCTTCTATCAAGCCATCGCAGCGGACGGGCCGGCACCAGCCCCGCCACCCGCAGCGGACGAGTCGAGACAATGCCACGTCATGACGACAGGCAGATAGCCGAAGAGTCACACCACGAGCCGGGACCGGTGCCAGCCTGTCAGCCGACCCCAGGCCGACCAAGAACCATTAGAGATAGCCGATCGTCTACCGAGGCACGGTGCGACCTGGCGGTATGCAGTGCGGTCGCGTGAGCGTCGCCGGTCAGGCGAATATGTCGCCGGTACGCAGCGATGCGTCGGCTCCGCCGTCGACGAAGATGACTTGTCCTGTGACATGGGTGTTTGCAGGGCTGGTCAGCCAGGTGAGTAGTTCAGCTGGTGCTGCTGGTTCTGATGGGCCGTGAAGCGGCATCGGCACCACCTGCAGGAGGGCGTCGCGCTGTTCGGGGTTATCGAGCATCGGCTGAGTCATCGGACTGATCACGATGCCGGGGCCGACCGCGTTGAGGGGGACACCTGCTTCGGCCCACTCGGGACTGATGGCTGCTCGTCGCACCCACCGTGAGATGGCCCGTTTCGATGAGGCGTACAGCGTCTGGCCTCCATCGCGGGCAACAGCCGTCTCGGCGGCACTGACTGCTGCTGCTTCGTCTCCCTGCAGGCACGCTTCGACGACGTCGTCATCGGTGGTTTGCAGTGTGGAGAACGACGACACGATCGCTGCGCGTGGAGCGTCGGAGTGCACCAGCAGTGGTCGGAGGCGTTCGAGCGTGGCGACAGCGCCGAAGTAGTTCACCGTGATCGTGACCGGTGCGGGAGCTGCGACGCCAGCAACCGCGATGACCGCGTCGATGCGGCCGCCGCTGGCTTGGTCGACCGCGCCGGCGAGGGTGTCCCGGCCGTCGGCCGTGCTGAGGTCGGCAATGATGTCCGCGTTTCGGATGTCGATGCCGATGACGCGGTGCCCGCGCGTGCGAAGGAGAGCGGCGGTGGCTGCGCCGATGCCTGAGGCTGCTCCGGTGACGACGTAGGTACGGGCAGTGTGCTGAGGTTCGGAGGGTGTGGCAGTCATGATGCTTCTTCCTGGCTGCGCCCCGTGTCCTGTTGCGGGGCGCAGCCGTCGGAGCGGGTGTGGTGTCGGGTGATGAAGCGGTCAGCTCTTCTGCATGAAGCCGCCGTCGACGCTGTGGGTGATGCCAGTGACGAATCCTGCGTCGTCGGAGAGCAGCCATGCGACGGTGGCGGCGACCTCTCGTGGGGATCCCATGCGACCCATGGGCATCTGCTCCGCGTACATGGCTCGGGTTCCCTCGTCGAGGGCTGCCACTGCGGGGGTGTCGATCAGACCGGGGGCGACAGCGTTGACGCGGATGCTGTCCCGCGCGTACTCGAGTGCGGCTTGCCCGGTGAGGGAGATGACGCCTGCCTTCGCTACGGCGTAGGCGGGCTGACCGATCGTGGCGCGGAGGCCGGCGCCGGATGCCATGTTCACGATCGAGCCGCCGCCGTGTTCAAGGAAGTAGCTGATCTCGGCTTTCATCGACAACCACATGCCCTTGAGGTCGATGTTGTGGATGCGGTCCCACCATGCCTCGTCGAGATCGTGGATGCGTGCAGCCGGGTGGCCGATCCCAGCGATGTTCGCGGCGTAGTGCAGCGCGCCGAACGTGTTCACGGCGTGGGCGACGAGGGCGACTGTGTCCTCGGCACGTGATACGTCGATGCGGATGAACGACGCGGTGCCACCGGCTGCGGTGATCTCCTCGACCACTCGGGCGCCGGCGGTGTCGACAACATCACCGATGACGACTTTGGCGCCGCGTTCGGCGAGCAGCTTCGCGGTTGCTTCTCCGATGCCGGATGCGCCGCCGGTGACGGCGACGACCTTGTCCTTGAAAGTCATCAGCGGACCAACGCAAACTCTTCGTTCATTGACCCGGGGATTGCGTACCCGTCCAGATCTCGTATCTGGTCGATGTGCGCAGCGACGTCGTCAGGTGTGGCGACCGGTTCGTCGGCGGTGACGTGCCAGCCCGGCGTGACACCCATGAAGACACGTGCGTACCGGCCGCGTGCGATCGAGTAGAGCTCGTGCGAGCGGGTGTTCGATTCGCTGGCCAGGTATGCGACCAGGGCGCTGATCATTTCGGGTTCGGCGTGCGCCGGGGTGGTCGGCATGCCGACGAACTGGTCCGCGTTCATGTCCGCTCCCATCCGGCTGACCGCCGCGGGGAGGATCGTGTTCGCGAGGATGCCGTGCGGTGCCCCTTCGAGCGCGACCACGTTCGCGAGACCGAACACTCCACCCTTTGCGGCTGCGTAGTTGGCCTGTTGGATCGACCCGAACAGCCCAGCCGCCGAGGAGGTGAACACGATGCGTCCGTAGCCGTTCTCGCGCATGTTCGCGAAGGCAGGCTGAGTGACGTAGAACGCTCCGTTGACGTGCACAGCCAGCAGGGCGTCGATCGCTGCCGGAGTCAGATCGGTGAAGGCGGCGTTGCGGATGTTGCCGGCGTTGTTGACGAGGATGTCGATCTTGCCGAACGCGTCGAGAGCGGTCTGGATGATTGCCTGACCGCCCTCGGGCGTGGCGACGGAGTCGTAGTTCGACACCGCCTCGCCGCCGCCAGCGCGGATCTCGTCGGCGACCTGATCGGCCATCGCGGTCCCGCCGTTCTCACCGCTGATGTCACCGCCGAGGTCGTTGATTACCACCTTTGCTCCGCGGCTCGCGAGCTCGAGGGCATGCGCCCGACCCAGCCCTCCGCCAGCTCCTGTCACGACCGCCACGCGGCCAGTGAACGACACTGCAGACATGTTCTCTCCTTTGAGACTCGGTCGCTCCGAGCACATGGCACAGTCTGCCACTTAGCGGACGAGTGCCAGTGGCGATCGCGGGATACTTGGAGCGTGGACATGCAAGGGGCCGACGACGAGATCCGGCAGATCGCTCCACTTCGGGTGCGCCGCCGGACGGCGACGCAGGCCGAGATCGCGGAGGCAGCGGCGTCGCTGTTCGAGCGGTACGGGTTTGAGAACGTCACCGTTGAGCAGATCGCGACGGCAGCGGGGATCTCGATGCGCACGTTCTATCGACACTGCTCGGGCAAGGATGAAGCGCTCTCCGTGGGTTTGAGCGCGGGTCCGGAGGAACTGGCGGCGGCAATCGGAAAGCATCAGGACCTGCCGCTCCTGGAAGCGGTGGTGGCAGGGCTCGTGGAGGTGTCGGACAGCCCGGTCCGTCGCAGCGAACTGCGGCTGATCCTCGGAACACCAGCGCTTCGTGTGTCGTGGTTGGCAGCTGGCCGCGCCGCTCAGGAAGATCTGGTTGGCATTGTGCGGCAGCACTTCCCAGCCATCACCGTGTTCGAAGCCCAAGCCCGGGCAGCTGCAATCATCAGCATCCTCACCGTGGTGCTTGAGGCATGGACCGCCGCAGAAGACGATGATCTCCCGCTCCGCGCTCAGCAGGCCCTCCGCGTGCTCACTGACTGGTAGGTCTGTCCGCAAGGACCCGCACCACCGGTACCTGTGAGCCGGCCCACTCTGCCGAGGAGGGTCTGTCTTGGTCTGACACAGAAACGACCGTTTGTGGCACAAGGGCTGGCCTCGGATCGAGGAAGTTGCTTGGAGCGGCGAGTCGTGTAGCGATACTCAGTGCCGGTATCCATGAGTCGTTACCAGCTGTGCGCGGCGAGTTCCGTTACGTGCTCGAGCATGGGAGAGCTCCTCGGGTGCGCGCGAGTGTCGACGACCGATCAAGATGCGTCGCTGCAGCTTGACGCGTTGAACGCAGCGGGCTGCTATCGAGTGTGGGTCGACACGATGTCAGGCCCGCTCGAGCATCGCCCCGAGCTGACAAAGCTCCTCGACCAGCTCCGCCCAGGCGACACGCTCGTCGTCTGGCGTCTTGATCGCCTGGGCCGCTCGAGCCGGCACCTCATCGGCCAGCTCCAGGCGCTGGGGGAGCGGGGAAACACGACAGGGCGATCGCCACGTGGCTTGCCACTCAGGTGAACCTGATGAACGCCGCGTCCACACAGAACCAGGTTTTCAGGGTCGCCCTCGAGGCGAGCAGCCGCATCGCGAACGGGACTGCTGCAGGTTCGGTTGACTCGTTGATTTAGGCCGCGAGTGCGACCTGTGGGTTGATGATTGCTTCGTACT
>NZ_BMOI01000011.1 GCF_014646995.1 Curtobacterium luteum
GAGCCACGGGGTCAATAAATTGGCATTGACAATGTGCACGCTGTTGAGTTCTCAAGGACCAGACGCACTCCCCACTCCGTCCGCAGTTCAGCGGGCATCGTCAGAGAGGCTGGTTGGTTGCCCGGGCGAGACTCGGAGGCGACCGTTCCGGCCGTTCCGTTCTCCGCCTCAGCGGCAACGAGTGATTACTTTACGCAGAGGTGAACAGGAGCGCCAACACGGGTCGCATCCCGGGCGTGTCGTACCCCGACTTCCCCGGAACCACGCGGAAGTCGGGGTACTCGAGCCGTGCCGGCGGCTGCCGGGGCGCCCCCGGGGACGACGGAAGGCTCCCCACCGGCACGGCCGAGCCGCCGCTGGCGCGTCGCCTCGGGACCGGCGGCATGGGCCCAGGTGCGAACCCGCACCGTGCCTCCAGGCAGACCTGCCCAGCCGTCTACTCAGCCGCAGCCAACTGGCCGCACGCCCCGTCGATCTCCTTGCCGCGGGTGTCGCGGAGGGTCGTCGGGATGCCGGCGGCGTTGAGCCGACGCACGAACTCGTCCTGCACGTGCGGCTCGGACGACGTCCACACGGAGCCGGGCGTCGGGTTGAGCGGGATCGGGTTCACGTGCACCCACCCCCGACCGCGAGCGTTGAGCTTCTCGGCGAGCAGGTCGGCACGCCAGGCGTGGTCGTTCATGTCCTTGATGAGCGCGTACTCGATCGAGACCCGCCGGCCGGTCTTCGCGTAGTACTCGTACGCGGCGTCGATGGCCTCGTCGGCCTTCCACCGCGAGTTCACCGGGATGAGCTCGTCACGGAGCTCGTCGTCGGGCGCGTGCAACGACAGCGCGAACGTGATCGGGATGTTCTCGTCCGCGAGCTTCTTGATCGCGGGCACGAGGCCGACCGTCGACACCGTGATGCCTCGGGCGCTCATGCCGAGGCCGTTCGGCTGCGGCGCGACCATGGTCCGGACGGCGTCCATCACCCGCTTGTAGTTCGCCAGCGGCTCCCCCATGCCCATGAACACGATGTTCGTCACACGTTCGGCGTCGACGCGGTCCTGCCCGCCCTTCCGCGGGTCACCTCCGAGCTCCCCTGCGGCGATCGCGGCGTTCGCCCGCACGATCTGCTCGATGATCTCGGCGGTCGACATGTTCCGGGTCAGCCCGGCCTGCCCCGTCGCGCAGAACGGGCAGTTCATGCCGCACCCGGCCTGGGACGAGACGCACAGGGTGATGCGGCCGGGGTACCGCATGAGCACCGACTCGACCAGGGCGCCGTCGTGCAGCTTCCAGAGGAACTTGATCGTGTCGCCGTTGTCCGTCGCCAGGCGCCGGGTCTCGGTGAGGAGCGGCGGGAGCATGCCCGCCACGAGCTCCTCCCGCTGAGCGGCCGGCAGGTCCGTCATCCGCGCCGGATCGGACGTGTGGTGCGTGAAGTAGTGCGTCGACAGCTGCTTGGCACGGAAGCCGGGCAGGCCGAGCTCCTTGACCTTCTCGACGCGCTCCTCGACCGTGAGGTCGGCCAGGTGCACGGGCGGCTTGCCCCGCTTCGGGGACGCGAACTGCAGGAGCGGTCGGCCCTCGGTGTCGGTCTGCTGCGGCCAGCCTTCCGTGCGCGGGCGCACCTGTGGACGAGCAGAACGCTGCTCTTCGAACGGGGTGCGGGTCTCGGCGGCCATCACGCCAGTTTACGGGAGCCCTCGGACACGCGCAGGACACCGGCGCCGCGCGGCCGGTGCGGGCGCTCGACGCGGATCAGCTCCCGGCGGGCAGCAGGCGCGCGAAGTGGTGCGCGTCCGGGTACATCGGGACGATGTCGACGACCTCGCCCGGGTGCGGCGCCTGGAGCACGAGCCCCTGGCCGAGGTAGATGCCCACGTGGTCCTCGTTGTCGTACACGACGAGGTCGCCCGGCTTCGCCTCGGACTCCGGGATCGTGGTCGCGGCGGCGTCCTGCGTCGGCACGTAGTGGACGAGCGGGATGCCCACGGCCGCGTAGGCGACCATCGTCAGCCCGGAACAGTCGATGCCCGCGTGGGAGGCGCCACCCTCGACGTACGGGTCACCCAGGTACTGCAGCGCGGTGGCGAGGACGGTCGCGCGGTCGCCGCCCTCGGAGAGTGCCGCCGAGATCGCGGACTCGGCCTGGGCCGTCGTGACGCCGAAGCGGGTGACCACGGTCGGGTACGACACGACCGTGGTGGTGGTCGAGACGCCGTCGATCGCCGTCACCGGGACCTCGACGTCGTGGGCGACGGTGTAGGTCTGCAGCTCCCCCGCCGGGACGCCCGCGAGGGCGGTCTGCGAGGTCGTCGTGCCCGAGTGGGCGTCGGTGGACGGGGTCGCCGCGTTCGCGGGCACCGCGAGCGTCAGGCTCGAGGTCACGGCGAGCGCCGGGGCCAGGAGGATCGCGGCGCGCTTGGCGTTCGCGGCGCGACGGACGTGGCGCGGGTCCAGTGCGCGCTCGGCCCGGAGCGCTGCGGTGCGGGAGAGTACGGCGGAACCGGCGGCGGCCACGGGGACCGGCCGCATCGCGACCACCCGGGCCTGCTTCGCGGGCTCGACGAAGGTCGAGCGGGCCGCTGCGGGGCCGAGGGCCGATCGGCGGCCACGGGGACGGCGGAGCGCGGCGTCCGGGGCGGGCGTCGCGGGTGCGGGCAGCGCCTCGGCGTGCTGGCTGTCGGCTGCTGCGGGCAGAGCGTGGCGTCCCATGGTTCCTTCCGTCGCGACCTCGGGAGAGGCGGCCCGGGCCACCCGTCGGAGGGGTGACCCGAGAAGGTAACGTATTGGTCACGACGGGGCTCCTTGCTGGGCGGTTCCGGCGTGTTCCTGCGGTTGGTCACAGGAACCATCCATCCGTAGAGGGTCCTCAGATGTGCGGGACCACGTCCGACCCGGCCGTCAGACCGACGCGATCCGCATGACGGCGGCGATCCGCGCCTCCCGGTCGGCCGCCAGGCGGTCGAGTCGCGACGCGACCTGTCGGACGGACGCGTCCACCGGGCTGTCCCCCGAGATGTCCCCCGGCAGGGGTGTGCCGGCCCGGAGCGCGAGCGGGAGGACCCCGGCCCAGACCGCGTGGTCCTCGCCGTCGTCCGGCGCCTCGCCCACGCCGGCCGCGCGGACCTTGACGCTGGCGCGGTCGAGCGGGAGCTGGAGGACCTGGGTGGCACGGACCTCCTTGGCGGTCATCTCGCGCACCTCCGCGCGACGACCGGGCATGAGGTGGTCGGAGACCTGCCACAGCGCCTCGGCCCGGCGGTCCGGCGGCACGACGGTCGCGCGGCCGACGATCATGGCGCTCCGGTAGTTCGCCGAGCTGTCGAACGTGCTGCGGGCGAAGACGAGCCCGTCGACGTGGGTGACGGTCGCGGCGACCGGGACGCCCTCGGCGCCGGCGTCGAGGAACAGGCCGCCGCCGGTCGAGCCGTGGAGGAGCAGCACGGGCCCGTCGCCGAGGTCGCCGACGCCGCAGAGGAACGGCAGCACGATCGGGTGGTCGTCCCGGACGATGCCGACGTGGGCGACGAGGGCCTCGGCGAGGAGGGCGTGGAGGGTCTCGGGGTCGGTGTGCTGCCGGTCACGGAGGCGGCGGACGGTGAGGGACGGGGTGCTCATGGCGCCACGCTAGGGTCGTGGGTGGACCAGGACGTGGTCCACTTCGCGGGAGGTCCGGTGGACCAGTCGGTGGGCAAGGTCGCGCATGTCGTCGCACGGGTGCGGGCCCTGGTGGACAGCGGCGTGCTCCGTGACGGGGACCGGGTGCCGTCGACGCGCGCGATGGCGGCGGAACTCGGGGTGGCGCGAGGGACGGTGGTCGCGGCGTACGACCAGTTGGACGGCGAGGGGTACATCCGGACGCGGCAGGGGGCGGCTGCGGTGGTCGTCGGCGGGGGCGGCGCTGGGACGGTTCCGTCGGCGGAGGGCAGCCGGGCCACGGGTGGCGGCGGCCGCGCCACGCCCGTGGGCGGCCCGGCCACGGGTCGCGGTGGCCGGGCCACGCTCGCGGGCGACCGCGCCTCGGGCGACGGCAGCACGACCGCGCCGCCTGCGATCCGCCGGGTCCCGCATCCCGGCACCGCGGTCCTCGACGCACGTCCCGGCATCCCCGCCGTGACGGCGATCTCGCAGCGCGACTGGCGTGCCGCCTGGCGGGCGGCAGCGGACGCCCCGCTGCGGAACGGCCTGTCCGACCCACTCGGGCTCCCGGAGCTCCGCACGCAGATCGCCGCCCAGCTCGGGCTCACGCGCGGCTTCTCGCCCGACCCCGAGCGCGTGGTGGTCACGGCGGGCACCTCGGACGCGATCTCCGTCGTCACCGAGGGCCTCCGCACGCTCCTCGGTCGCTCGCCCCGCGTCGCCGTCGAGGACCCCGGCTACCCCACCGGGCGTCGCGCGGTGACGTCGGCCGGCGGCACCGTGCTCGGCGTGCCGGTCGGGGCGGACGGCCTCGACCTCGACGCCCTCGCGGCGCTGCCGCCCGTGGACGCCGTGATGGTCACGCCGACGCACCAGTACCCGCTCGGCTCGGTGATGCCCGTGGCCCGACGCCGGTCGCTGCTCGACTGGGCGACTCGGACGGGGACGCTCGTCCTCGAGGACGACTACGACTCCGAGTTCCGGCACCGGGGCAGTCCGGTCCCCGCCCTCGCCGCGCTCGACCGGGCCGGCTCCGTGCTGCACCTCGGCGGCTTCTCGAAGACCTTCGACCCGCGGCTGCGGTGTTCCTGGATCGTCCTGCCCGCGGCCGAGGACGACCGCTCCGCGGCGGTGCTCGCGGCGCGCCGGGCCCGCGGTCCGGTGGTCGCCGAGCCCGTGCAGGTCGCGGTGGCGCACCTCCTGCGGTCCGGCGCGCTCCGACGTCACCTCGGTCGGGTCCGCCGCGACGCCGCACACCGGCGGGAGCAGGTCCTCGCCCGGGTGGGCGCCTCCGGGGACGCCGGACTGGAGGCCCGTGCCCTGGACGGCGGGCTGCACGCGGTGGTCACGTGGCCGGGTCCGGCGACGGGGCACGCGGTGGTCGACCGGATGGCGGCGCTCGGGGTCCTCGTGGCGGCGCTCGACGACTACGGCGTGCGGCCCGGCAGCCTGCCGACGGGGGTCGTGCTCGGGTACGGGGCGCTCACGTCGATCGAGCTCGACCGCGTGCTCGGCCTGCTCGTGTCGGCGATCGCGGCGGGCTGAGCGCGGCCAGGGTCGACCGGCCTGTGCGGCTGAGGCGGAGCGCGGCGGGGGTGCCGGCGGTCGGACCGCGGCTTCGAGAGGCGACGGCGTCAGCGCCGCAGGTGCGCCCGGACCCGCTCCTGGACGGCCGCGGCGTCGTGGTGGTCCCACACCGCGAAGTGGGTCCCGCCCGGCAGCCGCACGAGCTCGGCGCCGGGGATCTCACGCTCCGCTCGCTCGCTGTGCTCGGGGAGGACGTCGGTGTCCGCGTCACCGTGGACGAGGAGCGTCGGCGTCTGCACCGACCCGAGGTCGAGCATCGTGATGGCACCGAGGTTCTCGACGTCGTTCCGCCACCCGTCGCGGTGCGGACCCGAGCTGTTGCCCGTGGCGGCGAGGTCGAGGACGAACCGCCGACGGACGGGGTCCGCCATGACGTCGCGGACGTGCGCGTCGAGGGCGTCACCCCGCAGCGAGCTGACGCCCGCGACGGCCGAACGGACGACAGCGGCCGGGGCGACACGGGCGGCCAGCGCGGAGAGTGCGGCGCCGGGCCGGGTCTGCGTGACGAACCACTCGGCTGGGGTCGCCCGCGGCGGCGCCCACCGCGCGGAGAGACCCGCAGCGACGACGAGCGACGAGACCCGCTCGGGGTGCTGGACCGCGAGCCGGTAGGCGCTGGGCCCGCCGCCCGACCACGCGAGCACGCCGACGCGCTCGATGCCGAGCCGGTCGAGCAGCGCGACCGCCCGGTCGGCATCGTCGTCGAGGCTGCTGCGGCCGTGCCGGACCGGCGTGCCGAGGTACCCGGGACGGGAGACCGTCACGACCCGGAAGCCGTCGGACGGCAGGAAGCGGGCCATGACGTCCGCGGTGTCCACCCCACCGGGGGTGCCGTGCAGGACCAGCACCGGCTGCCCTTCGCCGCGGACGCGGACGACGTCCCGCCGCATGCCCCGCACGGAGCCGCTCGAGGTCGGTCCGGGGCGGGTGTCGGGCTGCATGCCTCGACGCTAGCCGCGCTCCCCCATCAGTGCGCTCGGGATCCGCGGAGAGGACGCACTGGAAGACGGTCAGCGGACGACGGTCCGACCTCGCAGCCGCAGGGTCTCGGCCGGGTACTCCCCGAACTCCTCGTGGTACGCCCCGGAGAACCGCCCCATGTGCTTGAACCCGCAGGACAGCGCCACCGCACCCACCGAGGAGACGTCGGGGTCCGCGAGCTGCAGGCCGAGCCGGGCCTTCTCGAGGCGGATCTCCCGGAGGAACGCCATCGGGGTGAGTCCCTCGTGCCGCTGGAACCCCTCCTGGAGGGTCCGGACGCTGACCCCTGCCGCCTCGGCGATCTCCGGCACGGTGAGCGCTCGGTCGAACCGCGCGTGCATGAAGGTCTTGGCGCGCTGCACGCCGTTGGCGTGCGGGCCCGCCACGTGGCCGTCCGGCATGGGCTCGAACGCGGCGAGCACCGCCTCCGCGAGCATCAGGTCGAGGGCATCCCGGGTCTCACCGACCGTGGACCGGTCGAACAACGCCGGCGCGACGGCCCGGACGACCTCCTGCAGCGGGCCGAGCCGCTCCGGTTCGACGACGATCGGCAGGTTGAGCGGGCGCGGCGCGGCGTCGGAGTCCTTCGTCGCGACCGCTTCGAGGAAGTCCGCGCTGAAGTGCACGAAGTGGTGCGTGCCGGGGACGGCGTCGATCGCGAACTCCCGTCCGGTGGGGAAAGCCACCGGGACGGCGGGCCGCATCGTGACGGAGTCGGGCCGATCGGCGTCGATCACCGTCCCACCGTCCACGGCCCACAGGAGGACGTACTGGCGTTCGGGCTGCAGGATGCCGGTCAACCGCGAGGTCGAGGACGCCGTCCGGAGGCTCACCCGCCCGTCGCTCATCGTCCGGTAGCGCAACCCGAACCCGCAGTGGTCGTCGAAGCGCAGGTCACGGCCGTTGTGGACCTCGCGCATGAGCACCACGGCCTCGTACGGGTCGGTGACCGTACGGACGACCTCTTCTGCCGAATGACGACGGGTCCGGGCCGCGCCGTTCACCGGGTCCTCGATCCGCTCGTCGCCTCGGGCCACCGCAGGTCGGCCAGCGACGGCGTGGGCAGGGTCTCCTCGACCGCCCGACCGCGACGAGCGGCCTTCCGGAGGCTCCGGTAGGTGGTGATGCGGGCCGGCTGGACCGCGTCGTCCGACTCGTACTTGGTCATGGTGTGCTCCCTGAATCCACATCATGGTGCCCGTGCACGTCGCACCACTTGGTCGATTCACGCACTTTCTGGACACAGAACGGACTAGTTGCTATCTCGCACGCTACGCGCGCGGCCGAGGTCGCACATGGACCGAGCACTCAGGCAGACGCGATCCGCGCCATCCGGATGGGGCCGGCCTGGAGGCACGCCGCCGGTCCGCCGCCCACGTCCTCCCCGGCGTGCGCTCGACGGATTGTTTGCATAGAATACAAACATGTTGATCACCGTCGATCCCGCGGCCCGGGTGTCCCTCGCGGAGCAGGTCGCGGCCCAGGTGCGTGTCGCGATCGCCCGTGGCGATCTCGCAGCCGGTGACCGGTTGCCGTCGGCTCGGGACCTCGCCGCGTCGATCGACGTCAACATGCACACGGTGCTCCGTGCCTACGCGCGACTGCAGGAGGACGGGCTCATCGAGCTGCGACGGGGGCGTGGCGCGACGGTGCTCCGCTCCGGGAACGCCTCGTTCGACCGACTCCGCAGCCTCGTCGGGGAGCTGCGTGACCAGGCGGACGCCCTCGGGGTGCCGCTCGACCAACTGATGACGATGCTCCAGGGGGCACGATGACGACCGCACGGACGACCACGGGCATGCGACTCGCGGCGATGGCACCGAGCACGGTGGCGCTCGGCGCCCTGGCAGTGGCCGGGGCGGTGACGGCGCCGCAGCTGCCGAGCCTGGTGGCGACGCACTTCGGCGCGGACGGACGGGCCGACGGGTTCGGCTCACCGTGGCCGTTCTTCTGGATCGCCCTGGCGGTGTGTGCGGCGTCGACGCTCACCACCGTCCTGGCGCTGCGGTCGCGGGATCGCCGGACCGGAGCGCTGCTGGTCTTGGTCGCTTCGTTGCTCGGGCCGGTCCTCGCGACGGCCTGGATCGTGACGGGCACGCTCGCACTGACCGGAGCGGACCGCTTCTCGCCGTGGTGGACGCTGCTGTTCCTCGCGGTCGGCGTCGCCGCGGCGGCGATCTCCGTCCCGCCGGTCTGGCGCTCGGCACCGCCCGTCCCCGTCCGGTCGGCTCCGTCGCTCGACGTCGCGTCGGGAGCCCGGGTCGCCTGGCGCTCGCACGTCGGCAGCACGTGGTTCATCGTGATGGGCATCGCGGTGATCGTGCTCGGCGTCGTCACTGCCGTGTGGACAACAGTGACGAGCAGCGGCTCCGCCGTGGTCTCCGGCGCGGTGCTCCTCGTGGCGGGCCTGGCCGTGCTGGTGCTCGCACGCGTCGAGGTCACGGTGGACCGCCGCGGACTCCGCGTCACCTCGACGGGGACCCGCATCCCGATCATGCGCGTGCCGCTCGAGCGCATCGAGTCGTGCGGGTGGGGGGAGGTCTCCCCGGGCGAGTGGGGCGGCTGGGGCTACCGCATCTCGGGTCGGGGCATCGCGTACGTCACCCGCTCCGGGCCCGGGATCGTGGTCCGGTTGCGGGGCGGCAGCGCCCGCGTGGTCACGGTCGCGGACGCCGAGCGCGGGGCGGCGGCACTCGGGGCGCTGCTCGCGGAAACGCCAGCCTGACGACAGTGCGCGTCCTCGGCCGGCCCGGTTGCCGTTCCGGCGACGGTCCTTACCCGGCACCGGTCCCACCGGGTGGAGTGGTGTCGTGCACGAACACGACCTGGCGAACACCCCCACCTCCGGTGCCGACGCCCGCTCCTGGTGGGAGGCGCGGTACGCCGAGCGCGACGGTGTCTGGTCGGGCCGGGTCAACGCGGTCCTGGCCACCGTGGCGGCGGGAGTCCCCGTCGGTCGGGCGCTCGACCTCGGCTGCGGCGAGGGCGGCGACGTCGTGTGGCTCGCCGAGCACGGGTGGACGACCCTCGGGATCGACCTGTCGGTGACGGCGCTCACCCGCGCGTCGGCGGCAGCGGTCGGCGCCGGGGTCGAGGAGCGCACGGCGTTCGTCGCGGCGGACCTCGCCTCGTGGGACACGAGCGCGCGGTTCGACCTCGTGACGGCGTCGTTCCTGCAGTCGTGGCCGGTCGAGATCCCGCGCGCCGACATCCTCCGCGCGGCGGCCGGCTTCGTGGCGCCCGGCGGCCACCTCCTCGTCACCGCGCACGCCGCTCCTCCACACGGCGGGGTGTCCGAGGAGATGCGCGCGTACCGGTTCCCGACGCCGGAGGACGACCTGGCGGCGCTGCGGCTCGACGCCGGCTGGGACGTGCTCGAGGCGGCCGGGCGCCCCCGCACCGCGACCGGACCGGACGGGCACGAGCACCACACCGTCGACAGCGTCGTGCTCGTCCGCCGCCACTGACGGGCTGCGCCGGAGTGGGGGCCCGCGGCGCGACCGCGTGCGCGGCGTACCGTGAGCGGCGTGAGCAGTGACGCACCGCGGCCGGCGGGGCGGACCGGCACCGGGCCTCCCGGCATCGTCCTGGTCGGCGCCCGCGGGCACGGACTGCACCACCGGGCCACCATCGCCCAGCTGGCGGCCGACGGCCGCTGCGTGCTCACCGCCGTCGTCGACCCCGCCCTGGTGACGGACGCGGACGGGGGCGTCCCCGTCGTCGCGGACGTGACGGCGGCGCGCGCACTCGGCCCGGTCGACGTCGTCGTGGTCTCCGCTCCGATCGGAACGCACCTCCCGCTCACGCTCGCGGCCCTCGAAGCCGGTGCCGACGTGCTGCTCGAGCAGCCTCCGGTGACGACGCGTGCGCACCTCCGCCTGCTCCTCGAGGCCGAGCGCCGGACCGGCCGCGTCGTGCAGGTCGGGTTCCAGAGCCTCGGGTCGGCGGCGCTGCCGGCGCTGCGGGACGGGTCGGTCGTCGGTTCGGTGCGGTCGGCGGCCGCGGTCGGGACCTGGACCCGCGACCAGGCCTCCTGGTCGCGCTCGGGGTGGGCGGGCCGACGGCGTGTCGCCGGTGTCGACGTCCTCGACGGTGCCGTGACGAACCCGTTCGCGCACGCCGTCGCGACCGCGCTCGCGCTGGTCGGCTGCCGTCAGGCTGCCGACGTCGCACGCGTCGAGGTCGAGCTGTACCGCGCGGCCCCCATCGACGGTGACGACACCTCGGCAGTCCGCGTCACGACGACCGCGGGCCGGGAGGCGACCGCGGCCCTCACGCTCCGCGCGTCGACCGAGGCGCTGCCGACCGTCCGCGTCACCGGGACGACCGGCCGAGCGGTCCTCGGGTACACGACCGACGAGGTCACGGTCGACGGCACGACCACCACGTTCGAGCGGACCGGGCTGCTGGAGAACCTGCTCGACCACCGCGCCTCCGGTGCCGCACTCCTCGTGCCGCTCGCGTCGACGGGGGCGTTCGTCGAGGTGCTCGAGGCCGTGCGGGCAACCGAGCCCGTGCAGGTCGACCACCCGTGGGTGCGGTGGGAGGGCGACGGACCGACCAGGCGTCCGGTCGTCGCGGACGTCGAGGGGGTCGTCGACCGGGCGGCCGACCGGCTCGCGCTGTTCTCCGAGGTGGGGGCTCCGTGGGCACACGCCGCGTGGGACGACGTGCTCGCGACGCTCCGCGTGGACGGCGGAGCGGTCGCGACGGTCCTCGACGGCTCGGGGACCATCCCGACGTCGTCACCACGGCCGTACCTCCACCCGGTGCGCACGCGTGCGGGCGTGACGGTGTCGGCGCACCACCCCGGCGACCACGACTGGCACTGCGGGCTCGGGTTCGCGATCCCGGACATCGACGGCGTGAACTGCTGGGGCGGCCCGACCTACGTGCACGGCGACGGGTACGTGTGGCGGGACGACCACGGCCGGGTCGATGTCGTGCAGGCAGTGCAGCGGACCAGCAGCCTCGGACAGGAGCTCGTGTGGCGCGGCCCGGACGGCGCGGTCGTCCTGCACGAGGACCGGACGATCGCCTGGGCCGGGGACGGCGACGGCGACGGGTGGACGCTCGACTGGTCGTCGTCGTTCCGGGCGCCGGGGTCCTCCCCCGTGCGGCTCGGCGGACCCGGGTCGAACGGGCGGTTCGGGGCCGGGTACGGCGGGCTGTCCTGGCGGTTCCCGCCCTGCGACGCGGTGTCGGTGCGGACCCCCGACGCCGTCGGCGATGAGGCCGTGCACGGGTCGGTGGCACCGTGGGTCGAGTGGGCGGCCGACTTCGACGGCGGGTCGGCGACGGTCCGCGTGACGGCGCTCGGCCACCGCGACCCGTGGTTCGTCCGGGTCGCGGAGTACCCCGCGATCGGGTCCGCCCTGGCGTGGCGCTCCCCCGTGGTCGTGCGGCCGGACGTCCCGTCGGTGCGGTCCTTCCGCATCTCGGTGCGGGACGGGCGGTGACGGGTCGGCCGTGATCGGGCGGCCGCCTCGGGTTCGCTACGGTCGTGGCATGGACACCGCGGTTTGGGAGCACGACGTCGCCGAGGCATGGGCGGCGGACCTCGACGACGATGCACTGGTGGAGCGGATGCGGTCCCTCGCTGCCCGTGCTCCACAGCCTGCGCTCGGGGCCTTCGAGCTCGGCGGCGCGTACGACTCCACCGGGGACGAGGCCGCGGCGGACGAGGAGTACGCCGCCGCCACCCGGGCGGGCCTCGCC
Source organism: Curtobacterium luteum (assembly GCF_014646995.1). GTDB lineage: Bacteria > Actinomycetota > Actinomycetes > Actinomycetales > Microbacteriaceae > Curtobacterium > Curtobacterium luteum. The sequence continues at coordinate 11,916 of NZ_BMOI01000011.1, forward strand.
GAGGTCGATCCCGACCGTGCTGCGCAGATGGTGGTGCAGCACGCCTCGACCCTGCGGAACCTCGACCGGGTCGACGAGGCGATCGCGATGCTGCGGGACGCCCCCGAGCACCCTGCCACCGGTGCGGTGCCGAGGGTCTTCCTCGCGCTCGCCCTGCACAGCGCCGGGCGCACCGACGAGGCCCTGCGGGTGGCGATCGAGGCCCTCGAACCGACGCTGCCTCGGTACCACCGGTCGGTCCGGGCGTACGCGGCGGCGCTGACCGGCTGACGCCCGGGGCTCAGCCGCGCTGGTCGAGCGGCAGCGCGTCGCTCGTCGTGCGCAGGGTCTCCTGCCGCAGTTCGAGCTGCGCCACGGCGAGCGCCGCGAGGTCCCGGAGGTTCGCCAGGTCGGCCTCGGTCGCGTCGCGCGGCCGGACGTCGAGCACGGCGAGGGTGCCGATCGTCGTGCCGTCGTGCCGGACGAGCGGCACGCTGACGAAGAAGCGGATGCCGAGCGGGCCGGTGACGAGGGGGCTGTCCCGCATCTCCGGGTGGACGATGCCGTCCGGGATGACGACGGGTTCCGGGACGGGGGCGAATCCGTTGCGGAAGCTGATCTTGCGCGCCGCGGCGTCGACGCCGTCGGCGATCCAGGACTGGGACCACTCCCGGTCCTCGTCGAGCACCTCGACCAGGGCGATCGGCGCGTCGAACAGTCGGGCCGCCATGGCGGTGGTGCGGTGCAGGGCCTCCTCGGGCAGCTCGTCGAGGGTCGCGGGTCGGTCGCCGGTGGCGTCCCGGCCGACGGGAGCCGCGTGTGCACCCGACACGGGAGCCGCGTGTGCCCCCGACACCGGAGCCGCGTGCGCACCGGTCCCGGGAGCGGGCGCGAGTGCGTCGGCGTCCGCCGCCGGGGCGTGTCCCGACCCCGTCGGGGCCGGGACGTGCGTGATGGGGGCGGTCGGTGCCTCCAGGCCTTCAGGGTCGACCACCCGGTCGGGTGCCGACGTGTCCGCCATGACGACGTCACGGAGCATCGCGACGAGCTCGGCTCCGACCGGCCGCTCGGCCGGGTCCTGCGCGGTCATCGCCCGGAGTGCTTCCTTCCAGTGCTCGGGCAGCGGCTCGGGCACGACGGGGTCGCGCGAGAGCCGGGCGAGCGCCGACTCGACGAGCGAGCCGGGGAACTCGCGACGGCGCGTGAAGCACTGCAGCAGGACGAGGCCGAGCGAGTAGACGTCGCTCGCCGGGCCGACCTCGCCGCCGCGGGCCTGCTCGGGACTGAGGTAGGCGGCCGTGCCGGTCGTCACGCCGTCGGCGGTGAGGCGCTCGGCGCCCTCGGCGATCGCGATCCCGAAGTCGGTCAGGCGTGCGCGAGCCCGGTCGGCGTCGTGGCCGTAGTCGACCAGCAGGATGTTCGACGGCTTGATGTCGCGGTGGACGACCCCGTGGGCGTGGATGTAGTGCAGCGCCTCGGCCATGTCGAAGCCGACCTCGGCGATGTGCCGCACCGCGAGGGGGCCGACGCCGAGCCGCGCTTCGAGGTCTTGGCCGACGACGAGGGACATCACGAGGAAGCGCTGCTGCGCGCCGTCGGCGTTGGTGAGGACACCGGCGTCGAGCAGGCTGACGAGGTTGTGGTGCTCGAGCGAGGCGAGCACGCCGAGTTCGGCGTCCTGTCGGGCGATGTCGACCGAGCCGGAGTGGAAGACCTTGACGGCGACCGGGCGACGGAGGACCTCGTCGGTCGCCTGGTACACGACGGACATGCCGCCCTGGCCGATGACCCGTTCGATCCGGTACCGGCCGTCGAGGATCGGCGCTGCGTCGTCGTGCGTCATGGGGTCCTCGTGGTCGGTGGGCGTGACGGGAGCATCCTCCCATCCGCGGCGGCTCCGCGACCGCCGTGCTTCGCGCAGCGGACCGCGAGCCGGAGGTGGTCTTCCCGCGCGAAGGGCCGGTCGGCGCGGGTGCGGCGCTGCGCGCAGGGGAGCGCGAGGCCGCGGGACCGCGGACCGGACGGCCCGCGCGCGTGCGGACCGACGCACGGTGCGCGTACCATCGCCGCCACCACCCCGGACGAAGGAGTCCCCGTGTCCGCACGGTTCGTGTACTGGATGAACGTGTCCGTCGACGGCTACATCGAGCGCGCCCCCGGAGAGCACTCCGGCCCCGACGGCCCCGACTGGGTCCGCATCGACGAGGAGCTCCACCGGGAGTTCAACCGCCGAGCCGCGGGGATGACCCTCTCGGTCGAGGGTCGGGTGGTCCGCGACATGATGGACCCCTACTGGCCGGACGCCCGGTCGGACGATTCGCTCTCCGCGGTCGAGCGCGAGTACGCGGAGATCTACGTCGCGCAGCCGAAGGTCCTCGTGTCGCGGACGCGGACGAGCGCCGGACACGACACGCGGGTCATCGGGTCGGACGGGGACGCGATCGAGCATCTCGCGCGCATCCGCGAGGAGACCGAGGGCGACGTCGGGGTGGGCGGGGCGGACCTCGCGTCGCAGCTCTTCGACGCCGGGCTGATCGACGAGTTGCTGCTGTTCACCCACCCGGCGGTGCTCGGTGCCGGTCGGCCGCTGTTCGATCCCCCGCGGTCCGGCGTTCGACGTCCGGCGTCGCTCGCGCTGCTGGAGGAGCAGCGGTTCCCGACCGGGGTGGTGCTCCGGCGCTGGGACGTGCTCCGCCCCTGACGACGGCGGTGCGCCGGCGCAGCGACCACGACGCCGCGATCACGACGCCGCGAGCACAGCGCCGCGACCACAGCGCCGCGACCACGACGCCCGACCCTGCAGCGGCGCACGCCGCCTCGCGGAGCCGTGCCGACTGCCCGGCGGAGCGACCGCCTCAGTCCGCCAGGAGGAACGCCGCGAACCGGTCGATCGTCGCCAGGGCCGCGGCGCTCCCCTCCTCGTTGAGGTGCCCGTGGAACGTCCCCGGCTCGACCGCGTACGACACGGTGACGTCGGCGGCACGCAGCTCCTCGGCGAACGCCGCGCCGCTCGCCCGCAGGTCGTCGCGTTCGGAGTCGACGATGCACGTCGGCGGGAACCCGGTGAGGTCCGCGCCACCGGCGAACACCCCGTCCGTGGCGCCGTCCGCGTGGTTCGCGTTCATCGAGCGGACCGTCTCCGGGGTGAACCGCCGCTGCGGGTCGACGCCGACCACGGCCGCGGCGAGCTCGTCGGACGGGGCGGGCAGCTCGGCGTGCACCGTCGGGTACGCGAGGAGCACCTGCCGCGGGGCGGCGCCGTCGGCGACGAGTCGGAGCGCGGCCGACGCGCTGATCGACGCACCCGCGCTCGCGCCGCCGATCGACCAGTCACGGCCGCCGGTGTCGAGCGACACGTCTGCGCGGACGGACGCGAGGACGTGCCGCACCTCGTCCTGCGGCACCGGGAAGTGCACGCCGTCCGGACGCTCGTCGCTCGGTGCGAGGCGGTACTCGACCTCGACGGTCGTCACGCCGCGCGAGGCGAGCTCGCGGGCGACCTGCACCGACTCCGGCATGTCGAGGTCACCGGACACGAACCCGCCGCCGTGCGACCAGACGAGTCCGGCACGCGCCGGCCCGTCCGCGGTGTGCACGCGGATCCGCAGGGGGCCGTGCGGGCCGTCGAGGGTGCGGTCGGTCGTCGTCATCGCGGGTCCTGGTGGGTCGGGCCGCGGGTCCGCGGCGGTGCGTGTCGTCACGGTACCGGAGGACGGGCGCGACGCGCCGGGGTGTGGAGAGCGGCCGCGACGTGGCGGGGGTCGGAGGACGGGCGCGACGCGCCGGGGGTCGGACTGGAGGCCCGGTGCCGGTGAGCGGGTCTGCTCACCCGCACCGGGCCTCCAGTCCGTCAGGCCGCGACGCGGCCCCGGTGGGCGCGCGCCAGCCCGCACCCGACGAGGACGGCGGCGACCGCCGTCAGGAGCAGGCCGGCGAGCGTGAGGCCGTCCTGGAGGGCCGCGAGCCGACCCGGGGTCCACGCGCCCGGGACGATGCTGCCGGGGACGACCGCGGCGAGGACCGTGCCGACGACCGCCGTCCCGACGCCGGTCGCGACCTCGCTCGCGGTGTCGACGAGCGCGGCGCCGACGGACGTCCGGTCCGACGGCAGGCCCTGCAGGACCTCGGTGCCCGCGACCGCGCCCACGACGCGCATGCCGGCACCGACGAGCACGAGGGCGGCGACCGTCCAGCCGTACCCGACGCGACCACCGAGCGCGCCGACGGCGAGTCCGAGCACGACCGCCCCGGCGCTCGTCCAGGCGGCCGTGCCGGTGCCGACGCGCTGGACGAACGGGCCGACGGAGCGCCCACCGACCAGCAGCACGGCGACCATCGGGAGCATCCCGATCGCGGCGGCGGCAGGCGTCCAGCCCCGTGCGGACTGCAGCTGCAGGGTCGTGAGGTACAGCAGGCCCGACACCGCGAGGCCAGCGGCGGCCTTGCAGGCGAGCCCGCTGGCGACGAGCGGTCTGTCAGGAGCGCGAGGTCGAGGAGCGGGCGCGCGGTCGTGCGTTCCCGCCGGACGAAGGCGGCGACGGCGACCGCGGTGCCGGCGAGCGCGACCAGACCGGGCGTGGTGCCGCCGTCGACGAAGGCGGTCGGGGTGAGGAGGGCACCGACGAGCGTGGCCGTGCCGAGGACCGCCACGGCGACGTCGATGCGGTGCGGAAGCAGATCGTCCGGCCGGTCAGCCGCGATGCCGACCCGGATGCCGACGAGGGCGAGGAGCGCGACCGGCACGTTGACGAGCAGCAGGGCCTGCCACGGGACGACGGCGAGCGCGAAGCCGCCGGCGGTCGGCCCGACGGCGAACCCGACGAGCCCGGCCGTCGAGATCACGGTGAGGGCGCGGATGCGGAGGTCCTCGCGTGCGAAGAGCCGGAACGCGAGCGCCATCGAGCCGGGTGTCGTCATCGCGGCCGCGAGCCCGGTGGCGGCACGGACGGCGATGAGTTCGGCCGGGGACTGCACGGCCGCGGTGGCGAGGCTCGCCGCGGCGAGGAGCGTCAGCCCCGCGAGCATGACCCGTCGGCGTCCGAAGCGGTCTGCGACGGCGCCGAACAGGAGCATGGTGGCGCCGAAGACGACCGAGTAGGCCCCGGTGACCCACTGCAGGCCGACGGTCGAGGTGTGGAGTTCGCGGCCGATGGTGGGCAGCGCGACGGTGAGCACGGCGTTGTCGAGCATCTCGAACAGGAACACCGCGGACAGGCCGGCCAGGCGTCGCGGAGCCGTGCTGGTGCTGCGCGGTCCGGGCGGCGGACGGGCATGGTCGACGTGGGTTCGGCGGACACCGGGGACTCCTTCGTGGTAGCGAAGTAGCGGCCCGTTCGGTGCCGTGTCCGTGCGCCCTGACGGGCGGTTTTCCCTCTGCGGCGAGTGTCACACGCCGCAGCGACCGGCGCAAGGTCGCCGGGCGTCCGGGCGTCCGGGCGTCCGGGCGTCCGGGCGCGCGGACGACCGCCGGTCAGGCGGTCGTCCGCCGGTCAGGCGGTCGTCCGCCGGTCAGGCGGTCGTCCGCCGGTCAGGCGGTCGTGACCGCGGGCTTCGCACTGAACTGCTGCACGAGCTCGCGCTTGAGGACCTTGCCGCTCGGCCCGAGCGGGAGTGCGTCGAGGACGTGCACCACGCGCGGGTACTTGTACGCGGCGATCTCCCCCGCGACGAGCTCGATCAACTCCTGCGGGGTCACGGTCGCCCCGGTTCGGAGGACGACCGCCGCCTCGACCTCCTGCCTGTGCTGCTCGTGCGGGGTGCCGAACACGGCGGCCATGGCGACGTCGGGGTGCCGCGCGAGGACCTCCTCGACCTGCCGCGGGTACACGTTGTAGCCGTTCCGGATGATCATGTCCTTCGTGCGGTCGACGATCGTCAGGTACCCGTCGTCGTCCTTCGTGCCGAGGTCGCCCGTGCGGAACCAGCCGTCGACGATCGCCGCCGCGGTGTCCTCAGGGCGGTCGAGGTAGCCGTTCATGAGGTTGTGCCCGCGGATGACGAGCTCCCCGATCTGCCCGTGCGGCAGCATCACGATGCGGTCCTGGGTCTCCGGGTCGGCGATCTCGACGTCCACGCCCCACACCGGGGTGCCGATCGTGCCCGGGCGAGGGGTCGTGCCGACGTGGTTGAACGTCGCGACCGGAGACGTCTCGGTGAGGCCGTAGCCCTCGTGCACCGGGGCGTCGAAGACCTGCTGGAAGCGTTCGAGCACGGCGAGCGGGAGGGACGCGCCGCCGGAGATCGCGTAGCGGAGCGGAGGCCTCGACCCGGTGCGGGTGGCTGCGTCGAGGAGCGCCATGTACATCGTCGGCACGCCCATGAACACCTGGGTGTCGTGCTCGACCATGGCGGCCAGGGCGCCGTCGCCGTCGAACTTCGGCAGGAGCACGATCGTCGCGCCGACCCGGAAGCCGGTGTTCATCGTGCAGGTCTGGCCGAAGGTGTGGAACAGCGGCAACGCGCCGAGCATGACGTCGCCCCGGTGCAGGTCGAACGTGCTGAGCAGGTTCGTGTTCGCCTGTTCGAGGAGGGCGAAGTGCGAGCCCTCGGCGCCCTTCGGGTGGCCGGTCGTGCCGCTCGTGTAGAGGATCGTGGCGGTGTCGAACGGATCGCGCGGGACGTAGGTGTCGAGCGGCTCCGACTCCTGCGCGAGGTCTTCGAACCGGTCGGGCGCGGCGCGCGTGCCCGGTGCCGCGCCCGCCGGCGCGTCCGCTCCGCCTGCTTCGCCTGCTCCACCCGGACCGCCCGCTCCGCCTGCCGGGGCGAGGACCGTGACGACGTCCACCCCGGCGAGTGCCGCGCCGGCGGCCCCCTCGGTGAGCAGCGGTGCCGCGCACACCAGGAGTGACGCCTGCGCGTCGCGGAGCACGTACTCGATCTCGCCCCGCTTCAGGAGCGCGTGCACGGGGACGACCACGGCGCCGAGCGCGAGCGTGGCGTAGTAGACGCGGGGGAAGTCCTCGACGTTCGGGACGAGCATCGCGACCCGCGAGCCCGCTTCGATGCCGCGGGCACGGAGCGCGCCCGCGTACGCGAGCGTCTGGGCCCACAGGTCGGCGTAGGTGGTGCGGCGGTCCCCCACGACGACCGCGACGTCGTCCGGGAACCGCTTCGCCGACTCGGCGAGGATCGCCGCCACCGAGGCGGTCGCCTGGGATCGGCGCTGGCTGTGCTGTGTGTCGGTCATCCCGGTCTCTCATCTCCGTGATCGCGACGCGCGCATCTCCGTCGATGCGACGCGTTGCCCGATCCTACGGCGACGTCCGGGGCGGCGTTCCGCGCTCGGCGGCTTCCCGGGTGCGGCGCAGTGTCTCGCTCGGCGACTCCCCGAAGCGTTCCGCGTAGTTCGCCGCGAAGCGCCCGAAGTGCCCGAACTGCCACCGCCGGGCGATGTCCCGCACGTGGGTGCCCGGCGCCGCGAAGCGCAGGTCGGTGCGGGCGCCGTCGAGCCGTTCGGCGCGCAGCCGCTCCATCGGCGTCTCGTCGAACCGGCGGCGGAACGCACTCTGCAGTCCACGTTCGCTCAGTCCGACCGCGGCGGCGACGTCCCGGAGCGCGATCCGCTCGGCCGCGTGCTCGTGCATCCACTGCGCGGCCAGGACGGCCGCCGACCTCCGCTCGTCCGCGTCCGGGACGACGAGCGGGAACGCCTCGACGACCGAGGCGGCGATCTCGGCGTTGAGCGCCGCGCGGCCGGCACCGTCGACCTGTTCGTCGGACAACGCTGCGGCACGGTTGCGGAGGATCGCTCGGAGGGGTCCGAGTGCGGAGGCGATGTCCGCCTGCTGCCCGAACACGAGCGCGCCGGGGACGGTGCGGCCTCGTCGGGCGAGGGCCTGTCGGAGGATGCGTTCCGACAGGTGCAGCATCGTGATCTTCCGGGTGTCCGCGGTGAACCGGTACGGCACGGACGCCGAGAGCAGGACGGGGTGGCCCGGGACCGCGGTCAGGACGGAGCCGTCCGTGGCGTCCTCGACCGTGGCGGTGCCGTCGGCGATCCAGAACACGATGTGGTCCGGGCGGGGGTCGAGCCGACCGGAACGGGTGCCCTCGACCTCCGCGCCGCGCATCGACACGTCCGCGTCGCCGGCCCCGACGTAGCGGTAGGCCTCGAGCGTCGCACCGACACCGTCCGCGATGCCGTACGTCCGGTCGATCTCGGGGCTGCGGTCCTCGCTGATCGACTCGACGTGGAAGCGACGGAACGACGACCTGTCGTCCTGCGGTGTCGTCGGTTCCATGACGGCATCATGGCAGGTCTGCGGCGGGATCCCGCCCGAGGGCACCGGTCAGCGTGTCCGTCCGAGTGCTCCTACCGGCCTCCGGCGACGGGGATGTCCCAGTAGGTGGGCTGTTCGTACTGCTCGGACCATCCGCGCCGCATCCGCGTCGCCGCCCGGTCGAAGGAGTCGACGAGGTCCGTGTCGCTCGTCAGCAACGCCTGCAGGCGGAGCCCGTCGTAGAGGGCGAGGAGCTGCTCGGCACCGCGGAGCGGGTCCATCGTGCCCGGCTCGCGGCCTTCCCGCACGTCTGCTGCGAGGCCGTCCCGGACCACCTGCCGGAACCGTCGGTACGTGGACCGGTAGTAGTCAGCACCGTCCACGGTCGGGTCCGCCGCGGACGCCAGACTCCACGCCAGCAGTTCCATGAGCGCCGGTTCCTCCGCGTGCGCGGCGAGGAGCGCGTGCAGGAACGCGACGGTGCCCTGCTCGCCGATCAGGGGCGCCAGCGGCCCGGAGATCGTGAGCGTCCACCGCTCCACGGTCGCCGCCAGCAGCACCCGCTCCGTCGGGAACGTCTCGCGCAGTTCAGCCACGCTCATCCCGGCCCTCGCTGCGGCGTCCTCGAGGGTGAACCGGGCGATGCCGCCGTCGTGGAGCGCCGTGATCGCGCCGTTGATCGCGCGCGTGCGCGGGGCTTCGTCCGCTTCGGCGGTCTGGCTCGTGAGCGGGGCGAGCGGGTGCTTGCGGAACCACTCCAGCAACCCGCGGGCCCGTGTCAGCCCCGCTGCGGGGTCGAGGGCCTGGCCGGACGCGAAGAGGTCGCGGAAGCCCGGGACCTGCTGCATCAGCGGATCGAGCGGCTGGAACGCCATCGACCAGTCCGGGAACGACCGCTGTGCGATCGGCTCGTCGGCGAGGACCCGGACGTTCGTGTGCCGCGGATCACGGCGCACCTGCTCGAACCGGGCAGCGACGGTCTCGTCGTCACCCTCGAGGATCCCGAGGCAGTTGTCGCCCTTGTGCGCGAGGATCCCGGTCACGCCGAGCGCGGTGTTCTTCTCCCGGCCGACGGCGAGGATCTGCGCGAGCTCGGTGTCCGTGATCGGACGGGTCTGGGTGCTGGTGTACACGATCGAACGCATCGGTGCTCGTCTCCCTGTCGGCCGGTCGAGGTACAGCACCTCGCCGGTGTGGTGACCACGACGGGGCCCGCCGGGAGCCCGGCTCGGTACACGACCGGACCACAGACCCTTCCGTGGTGTCAGGGTTCGACCATAGCAACCCGTGCAGACCCGGATGATCGGCACCTCGACGCCGCCGGCCCGTCACCCGCAAGCACACCAGATCCACGGCAACCCTTCCGTTGCGTTAGAGTCACACCCGAGCAACCCTTCCGCGGCGGAAGGGTTGGGATCGGCCGAGCGCTCCGTCGCCGCCGACCGTGCGCGATGACGCGCCCCACGAACAGCACTCGCGGGCGCAGCGCCCGCACCCCAGCACACCGAAGGAGAACCGTGACGACCGTCACTCGGCCCACACCTGTCCAGGCGCACCACAGTCCCACCGTCCTGTCCGCCCTCAGGAACCCGAAGATCCTGCTCCGCGAGGTCCTCGCCGGCCTCGTCGTCGCCCTCGCCCTGATCCCCGAGGCGATCTCGTTCTCGATCATCGCCGGCGTCGACCCCCGCGTCGGCCTGTTCTCGGCGTTCGTGATGGCCGTCGTCATCGCGTTCGTCGGCGGTCGCGCCGCGATGATCACCGGGGCCACCGGCGCGATCGCCCTCGTCGTCGCCCCTGTCGTCAAGGAGCACGGCCTGGACTACCTCATCGCCACCGTCCTCCTCGGCGGCGTCTTCCAGCTCATCCTCGGCGGACTCGGGGCGGCGAAGCTGATGCGGTTCGTGCCCCGGTCCGTCATGGTCGGGTTCGTCAACGCACTCGCGATCCTGATCTTCACCGCGCAGCTGCCGAACATCATCGGCGTGTCCTGGCTGGTCTGGCCGATCGCCGCCGCCGGCATCGCGATCATCGTCCTGCTGCCCCGCTTCACGAAGGCGATCCCCGCACCGCTCGTCGCGATCGTCGTCCTGACCTCGGTGACCGTGTTCGCGTCGATCGCGATCCCGACCGTCGGCGACGAGGGCACGCTCCCGGACAGCCTTCCGACCTTCTTCATCCCGAACGTGCCGCTGAACCTCGAGACGTTCACGACGATCGCCCCGTACGCGCTCGCGATGGCCCTCGTCGGGCTCCTCGAGTCGCTGATGACGGCGAAGCTCGTCGACGAGGTCACCGACACCGGCTCCAGGAAGACCCGTGAAGCCCTCGGCCAGGGTGTCGCGAACATCGCCTCCGGCCTGTTCGGCGGGATGGGTGGCTGCGCGATGATCGGCCAGACGATGATCAACGTCAAGGCCTCCGGGGCCCGCACCCGCATCTCGACGTTCCTGTCCGGCGTGTTCCTGCTGGTCCTCGTCGTCGGGCTCGGGGGCGTCGTCGCGATCATCCCGATGGCCGCCCTCGTGGCCGTCATGGTGATGGTCTCCGTCGGCACCTTCGACTGGCACAGCATCAAGCCCGCCACCCTCAAGCGGATGCCCGTCGGCGAGACCGTCGTCATGGTCCTCACCGTCGTGATCGTCGTCGCCACCGACAACCTCGCCGTCGGCGTCATCATCGGCGTCGTCGCCGCGATGATCGTCTTCGCCCGCCGCGTCTCCCACTTCACCACCGTCTCGCGCAGCATCGAGACGTTGCCGGACGGTGCGCAGCACGCGCTCTACACCGTCGAGGGCGAACTGTTCTTCGCCTCCTCGAACGACCTCACCACCCAGTTCGACTACTCCGGCGACCCGGACCTCGTGGTCATCGACATGACCGGGTCACATGTGTGGGACGCCTCCACCGTCGCCGCGCTCGACGGCATCGAGACGAAGTACCACCAGCACGGCAAGCGCGTCGAGATCCGGGGGATGAACGACGCCAGCCAGGCGATCCACGGGCGCCTCGCTGGCAACCTCGGCTCCGGTCACTGAGGCCCCTGAGCTGCGGCCGGGCGGCCCGGATCCCGGTTCGACGAGAGAAGCCCACCGACTCGTCGTCGGTGGGCTTCTCCGTCTGCGAATGCGGTCGGGCTGACAGGATTTGAACCTGCGACCCCTTGACCCCCAGTCAAGTGCGCTACCAAGCTGCGCCACAGCCCGCGAGGCCCGGCGAGCGGACCCCACTGCCCCGTCCGGAGCAGCCCGACCAGCATAGCGGACGCCGGACCCTGCCCGTGCACGCGCCGTCGAGACGGCACTCGTAGGGTGTCCGGATGCGTTCCCGCTCCGGCCGTCTCGCCATCGCCCTGACGACCGCCGGTCTGCTGTTCGGAGCCGCCGGCTGCACGGGAGGTGACGTGTCCGGACCACGGGCGACCCTCGCCGCCGCGTCCTCCGACACGGTGACCGTGGTCGACCAGCCGGACGCCGCAGAGCGGGCGGTCCGGGCGAGTCGCGCCCTGTTCGCCACCGCTCCCGGCGCGGTGGTCGCGCCGGGCGACGACACGGACGCCGTGAACACGGCGGCCGAGACCGCGGTGCGGGCACACGTCCCCCTCCTCGTCACGACGAGCTCGCGGGCGGGCAACGCGAGCGACGCGCGGGTCGCCCGCGAACTCGATCGCCTCGGCGCACGCTGGTACCAGGCCGAGGGCGACGTGTCGCTCGACACGGACGTGGAACAGCGGGAGGCGCCGGACCGGGCAGGCGCACCCGGGGCGAGCCGTGCCTCCAGGCCGGCCACCGTGGTGGTGGCGGACCGCCGCTCGGACCGCGCAGCCGTCGCGACCGCCCGCGCCGCCGGGGCTCGTGTCGTGTCGATGCCGTCGGGCGTCACCGACCCGGCCGCCGCGCCGGACGTCGTGACGGCCCTCCACGACCGTGCTGACCACCCGACCGTCCTCGTCGGACGCGCGTTCGACGCCCTCCCGGACCCGGGATGGACGGTCCGCGCAGCGGAAGGCGGCTGGCAGCTGCCGCACGGCGGCCAGCGTCCGTTCGACGGCCACCGCTACGTCGCGCTCTACGGAGCGCCCGGGACGCCGGCGCTCGGCGTACTCGGCGAGCAGGGCCCGGACGCGACCGTGCGCCGCGCGACGGCGATGGCGCACCGGTACGACGCGGTGTCGGACGAACCGGTGACGCCCGCGATGGAGGTCATCGCGACCGTCGCCGCCGGTGCACCGGGGTCGGACGGCGACTACTCGACCGAGCTGCCCGTCTCGGAGCTCGAGCCGTACGTCGACGCGGCACACGACGCGGGGATGCCGGTGATCCTCGACCTGCAGCCGGGCCGGTCGGACTTCCTCAGCCAGGCCCGTCGGTACGAGTCGCTGCTGTCGAAGCCCGGCGTGTGGCTCGCGCTCGACCCGGAGTGGCGACTCACGGAGGACCAGGTGCCGCTGCAGCAGATCGGGAGCGTGAGCGCGGCGGAGGTGAACCGGGTGTCGGACTGGCTCGCGGACCTCGTCCGGACCGAGGGGTTGCCGCCGAAGGCGCTCGTGCTCCACCAGTTCCGGTCCGCGATGGTGCAGGACCGGTCGTCGCTCGACGAGCACCCCGAGCTGGACCTGCTCGTCCACGTCGACGGCCAGGGGTCGCAGCCGGACAAGCAGTCGACGTGGAACGCGCTGCACGAGGACGCTCCGGCCGGCGTGCACTGGGGCTGGAAGAACTTCTTCGACGAGGACCAGCCGATGCTGACCCCGGAGCAGACCATGCGGGACGTGCAACCGAGTCCGGCGCTCATCACCTACCAGTGAGGGTGGGGACCGGGGCGGGCCCGGTTCCGGCTCGGCTCGGGTTTCGGCTTCGGGTCGGCTCCGGGCCGGGCCGGGCCGGGCCGGCGCGAGTCCTGCACAGGTGCGCGCAGTGCGCGCGTTCTGCACGGCCTGGAGGCACGGGGCACGTTCCGTCGGTCGCTCCTGACACGATGGGGGCATGGAATCCCCCGCAGCACCCCCGCCTGTCGGCTCGCGTCCTGCCGGCGTCGCTCCGCCGTCGGCGGACATCGCCGCCGAGGCGCAGCAGGCGCTGGCTGCGCTCACCGGTCGCACCGACGCGGTGTTCCACCCGGGCCAGCTCGAAGCGATCTCGGCACTGGTCGAGCACCGGCAGCGCGCGCTCGTGGTGCAGCGCACCGGCTGGGGCAAGTCCGCGGTGTACTTCCTCGCGACGCTGCTGCTCCGCCGTCGCGGTGGCGGACCGACGGTGCTCGTCTCACCACTCCTGGCCCTGATGCGCGACCAGGTGGCCGCCGCCGCGCGCGCGGGCGTGCGGGCCGTCTCGATCAACTCCGCGAACGCACATGAGTGGGGCGAGACCCAGGCTGCGCTCGCCCGCGACGACGTGGACGTCCTGCTCGTCTCCCCCGAGCGGCTGAACAACCCGCGGTTCCGCGACGAGCAGCTCCCGACGCTGATCGCGCGCATGGGCATGCTCGTCGTGGACGAGGCGCACTGCATCTCCGACTGGGGCCACGACTTCCGCCCCGACTACCGCCGGCTCGCCGAGCTCATCCGGTCACTGCCGCACGGGGTGCCCGTCCTCGCGACCACCGCCACGGCGAACGAGCGCGTGGTCGACGACGTCGCCGAACAGCTGACCGCCGGCCCGGACGACCCGGTGTTCACGATCCGCGGGTCGCTCGCGCGCGCGTCGCTGCGGCTCGGGGTGCTCACGCTGCCCGACGCCCGGCAGCGGCTGGGGTGGCTGCTGGCGCACCTCGGCGATCTCCCGGGCAGCGGCATCATCTACACGCTGACGGTCTCCGCCGCCGAGGACATCGCTCGTCTGCTGCGGGACAACGGCTACGCCGTGCGGGCATACACCGGCCGCACCGACACCGACGAGCGCGAACAGCTCGAGCAGCAGCTCAAGGGCAACGAGCTGAAGGCGCTCGTGGCGACGAGCGCGCTCGGCATGGGCTTCGACAAGCCGGACCTCGGGTTCGTCGTGCACGTGGGCGCGCCCTCCTCCCCCGTGGCCTACTACCAGCAGATCGGTCGTGCGGGTCGTGCGACCGACAACGCCGACGTCCTGCTGCTGCCCGGACGCGAGGACCAGGAGATCTGGCAGTACTTCGCCAGCGCCTCGATGCCGACCGAGTCGCGCGCCGCCGCCGTGCTCGACGCCCTGTCCACGGCCGGTTCCGCGCTCTCCACCGTCGCGCTCGAGGGGCTCGTCGACATCAAGCGGTCGACCCTCGAACTCCTGCTGAAGGTGCTCGACGTCGACGGCGCCGTGCAGCGGGTCACCGGCGGCTGGGTCGCCACCGGGCAGCGGTGGGAGTACGACGCGCCGCGGTACGAGCGGGTCGCCGCGGCCCGTGCTGCCGAGGCGGCGTCGATGCTCGCGTACGAGTCGACCTCGGCGTGCCGGATGCAGCTGCTCCAGCAGGACCTGGACGACCCCTCCGCCGAACCCTGCGGCCGCTGCGACAACTGCGCGGGCGTCTGGTACCCGACCGAGGTGTCGACCACCGACGCCTCCGGCGCCGCTGCCGCACTCGACAAGGTCGGCGTCGAGATCGCACCGCGGGCCCAGTGGCCGTCGGGCATGGGCGCGCTCGGGGTGCCCGTGCGCGGCAAGATCAGCGCGGACGAACTGGTCGAGCCAGGCCGGGCCGTGGCCCGGCTCACCGACCTCGGGTGGGGTGGGCCGCTCCGCGCGCTCTTCGCCGCCTCGACGCCGGACGGTCCCGTCTCGAAGGAGCTCGTCGACGGCTGCGTCCGAGCACTCAAGGACTGGCCGTGGGCCGAGCGACCGACGGGCGTCGTGGCGATGTCCTCGCGGTCTCGGCCGTCCCTCGTCGCCTCGGTCGCGGAGGCGATCGCCTCGATCGGACGGTTGCAGTTCCTCGGGACGGTCGGCCGGTCTGGCGGGACGCCCCGCGGCGACGGTGCGACGAACAGTGCGTACCGACTGTCCGGGGTGTGGGACACCTTCGTGGTCGATCCCGGGCTGGCCGCTGCGCTGCAGGCACACGAGGGGCCGGTGCTGCTGGTGGACGACCTCGTCGACAGCCGCTGGACCATGACGGTGGCGGGGCGGGAACTTCGGCGGGCCGGGGCGTCGGCGGTGCTGCCGTTCGCCTTGGCGACCGTGGGCTGAGGCTGGGGAGGGCTGAGGCCGCTGGGGCTGGGGGCGCCGTCTAGCCATCTCGGCTGTCCGGCCCCTTGCCGCTAGCGCTGCCGCTGCCGCTGCCGCTCCCGTGTCAGGCGGCGCCGAGCGCTTCCAGTTCCGCGACGGCGTCGGCAGGGAGATCGAACGCCGCCGAGGCGATGTTCTCGTGCAGGTGCTCGACCGACGACGTCCCCGCGATGAGCAGGATGTTCGGCGACCGCTTGAGCAGCCACGAGAGCGCCACCGTCAGCCGCGACACGTGCAACCGCTCCGCGACGGCGTCGAGCGTGGCGTACTCGATCGGCGAGAAGCCGCCCAGCGGGAAGTACGGCACGTAGGCGATGCCCTGCTCCGCCGTCGCCTCCACGAGTGCTTCGTCCTCGCGACGGGCCACGTTGAACATGTTCTGCACGCACACGACCGGTGCGATGCCCTGCGCCTCCGCGAGCTGTTCGGCCGTCACCGTCGAGAGGCCCAGGTGCCGGATGAGTCCCTGCTGTTGCAGCTCGGCGAGGGCCTCGAACTGCGGTGCGAGGCTGCCCGGCTCCGGAGCGTCGAACCCGCCGACCCGCAGGTTGACGACCTCCAAATGCTCCAGCCCGAGGGTCCGGAGGTTGTCGTGCACCTGCTCCACCAGTTGCTCGGGCTGGCGCGCCTGCGGCCACCGCCCCTTGCCATCGCGGCGCGTCCCGACCTTCGTCACGATGTGCAGGTCGTCCGGGTACGGGTGGAGTGCCTCGCGGATGAGCTCGTTCGTCACGTGCGGGCCGTAGAAGTCCGCGGTGTCGATGTGGGTGATGCCGGCGTCCGCCACCGCTCGGAGGACCCGGACGGCTTCGTCGTGGTCTTTCGGCGGGCCGAACACGTTCGGTCCGGCGAGCTGCATCGCGCCGTAGCCGAAGCGAGTCAGCTCGAGGTCGTCGGCGAGGCGGTAGGTGCCGCCCGGGAGGGTGGGGCTGTCGGCGTTGGTCCGGTCGGTCATGGTCCGAGGATGCGCTGCGATGCCCCGTGCCAGCCGAGGCCGGTGTCCCCCGAGACGACGGGGTGCCTGCGGTGGTCAGCGGACGGCGCCGAAGGCCCACAGGACGATGACGACCAGGAGGACCACCTGAGCGATGCACCAGATCTCCGCGATACACACGACGACCCACACCACGCGGTAGGCGGGCCAGGTCCTGACCAAGCAGACGATGGTGCAGATGTTCAGGCCGACGATCGCGGTGACGCAGAAGAAGAACACGGCGAAGCCACCGGACCAGCCGAAGGGCAGGGCGCCTCCATAACGAGTGAACAGGGTGACGGCCAGGTTCGCGGCGCCGAACGCGATGAGCGAGCGGCGGGAGGGCTTGGCTGTCGTTGCGGGCGTCCGATGCATTGCGTTGGCCTCGTTCGGTCGTTCCGGGCATCGGGTCAGTACTCGGCAGGTGGCCGGAAATCGTCCGGCACCCGGATGCAAGGGGACGCCGAATCGATGTCGATCACGGTGCCGCCGTCGAAGACGGTGACCAGGAGCTGCACACCAGCCGAATCGATGAGCTCGTAACGCGGGCGGCCGGTCAGAAGGCGATCCTGGCTGACGGTGAACCCGTGCGCTTCAGCGGAACGCGCCAGGTCTTGCTGCGCTGCACTGCCGAAGACCCCGCGCTTCAGCCGTGCCGTGACGGCACCCGACCACTGGTACCCGTTCGAACAGCTGAGCAGAGTGCCGCGCTCCAGCTGTTCAGTACGGGCGACGCCCTCGTCCGGCAGGAGCGCGATCGCCTTCGATTCGGCGATCTGCGTCATACGCTTCGCTGCCGCGAGTCGAGTGTCCGGATCGGTCGAGAGATCCTCGTTGGACGCGCATGCCCCGAGGAGGAGGACGGCGACGGTGAGTAGCGCTCCCGCGCAGAGGAACCTCATGACACTGCTTCTTTTCATCATGCGCGACAGTCGAGGCTCAATAGCGGCGCGGAAGATCGAAGTCATCCGGCAGCGTGAAGCACGGAGAGGCAGCGTCGATGAGGAGCGCAGGCAAAGATCTTCGCATGAGTCTCCCCATCGTGGACGTAAGTGTGACGTGTCGCAGTTTGTTCGGCATTGATCAACTGCACCGCTTTCGATCGGAGAGGACTCAGTAAGATCCAGCCGGAACGAAGTCATCGGAAAACGTCATGCACTTGGAGAAAGAGGTCACCGCAATCGACGCGCCGCCGTCTCGTGAACTCAAGACGACCGCGCCGTCTTGATCTCAAACGAAGGTCAGCCGCGGTTCTCCCCCACCGTTCGTGTCTGTTCCGAGTCTCCAATCGTGGAAGGCATCCGACGACTGTAGGGCGGAGCTTCAGCAGGCCAATCGCCGAACCGATCCTCGAGAAGTCGAGACGACACGTTCGCGAGATTTTTCTCTGGAAGCGGCTGCCCATCTTCCACCCACCCATCTTTCTCCAGCATTCGGCCAAGGTCGATGACCGAATTGCCCTCGATACCGACACTCACCCCGGCTGCAAGCTCCCTGCTCGCGCGAAGTGACCAGCCAGTCTGCAGGATGAAGGCGAGGTCAGCATCCGTGAGTCGTGCACTCGGTCTCATCTCGAGAATGATCAAAGCTCTATTGGAGTTGGTGATGGTCATGCCAGATGTGTTCTTCGTGATTGCCACTTTGGCGGATTCGACTCCGGAGAGTGAGCGGAGGTGGCGCTCGGCACTCTCGGTGTCTTGACCTTTCGCCGACGCACTGCAGCCGGCCATCAGCCCGCAGGCGAGTACAAGCACCCCGGCGCGTAGCAGTAGTTTCGCGTTACTTCTGCTCATCACGTACCACCTTGTAGTCCTGTATCGTCTGCTTACCGTCTAAAGAATCGGCCGCGCCGGACCGAATATTTGATTCGCTGTCCCGGGACGCCCGGATCGCACAACGAGAAGCGTCGTCAGCAGTTGCGAAGGCCTCCTGACCGCCGTGGCCATGACGTGCGGATGCAGCACCTGACACCGTCGTTTAGCCGGGCCTGTTCGACTTGCTCACTCCATCGAGCCGAGCCATTGAGCCTTCCCTCGATTCGTAGGACGCGGACTCTCAACTCGGAGGGTCATCGAAGCAGTCGACGTGATCAAAGCCGACGTCACGCGGATTGCGCCCGTCCCGGAGACCGATCGGCGCGCCGGCCGTCACAACCTAAGGCTTTGGCGCTGGTCCAGGCCAGTTACCGAAGCGCTGACTTACCGCCGCTTTCGGAAGCACGACGAGCTGCTTCAAGCCGTCCGTAGCGGACGAATAGGTTGCCGTGGTCCAACCATTCGTCTGTGCAACCTTCCCGATGATCGGCTGCGGCGTGAAGCGGATCCGCACGAATATGCCGGTATCTGGTTCAACTTCATTGATCGACCAACCGACCTGTGCCAAGTAGTCAATGACTTGTGGTATCTGCGCCTCGTCAGACACCGTAGC
Organism: Curtobacterium luteum; assembly: GCF_014646995.1. Classification (GTDB taxonomy): domain Bacteria; phylum Actinomycetota; class Actinomycetes; order Actinomycetales; family Microbacteriaceae; genus Curtobacterium; species Curtobacterium luteum. Next base: position 30,710 of record NZ_BMOI01000011.1, read on the forward strand.
CTCAACGGTGATCAGGCTCCGCTTGCTCGCACCCGAATAACTCGTGTCTACCTCGATACCAGTGTCCCGTAACCCGGATTTGTGAGCGAGTTCTTCCTTTGCACTCGACAGGGACTGCCCGCCACTCGCGGTATGCTGCGGCTCATCTGAATGGTTCATCGCGCAGCCTCCTGCCAACATCACCAACACAATTGAAACGGCCAGCGCCGAAAAGATCGCGTTCCTGCGTCGCACCATCACTGCCTCTGCACCTGGTAGTCCGTGACCGTCGTCGTCTTCCCACGCCCACCGAGAAACTGCCCGATAGCCGCGTCATTATTTACCGCCGGATCTTGCGATGCCATCACAGCATACCGGTTGGCATCGTGAGCATTTGCGACGGTCGGTGGATCAGTCTCGCCGAGTTTGCTCGGTGCCATCCCCGAGACGGTCGTCCATTGATCTGGGTTCGCAGTGCCATCGAGCGGCGCAATCGGGTCTGACGTCGACTCGAACGCGGTGACCCGGGTGGAGGTCGGGATATCCATCGCACCAATGGGCGATCCCGCGGTCACGACCTGCTGAACATTGTACCCGTGAGGATCTGCCGCGATCGCTCCGGCCGTGATACCGCCGAGACTGAATCCGGTCATCATCACCGGCTCATCCGTGATTCCTGCTTTCTTCATCGCTTCGAAGACTGCAGTGGAGAGCGCAGTGTCGGTACCGTAGCGCATGGCATGCACGTCAGAGGTGAGATCGTTCGGGATAGCGCCTGCATCTGGGTCCCAACTCTGCGTACTCGGCACCTGGACCGTGTAGCGCACTACGCCATCCTCACCGACGACTCTTATGATCCGAATGTTACCGAAGTCCTGCTGGCCCATCAGATCGATCTGACTTGAACTAGCAAAGAGCGAAGCGACGTCGGTCGGAACAACATTGCCGTGAGCATCAGCGCGGAGCTCGAGTCCTGTCTGGGCCACGCTGTCACCAAACGCGGTCTCGCGCCGACGGTCGAGCTGGTGCTCACTGATGGCATCGTCAACGAATCGTGGGGTGCCATCTTCGAACAATCCGAAACGGTTCCCGTCGGCGATGAGCGTCGCGAGCAAGTTGTCATAGCTTCCGAAGCGACGAAGATCGCCCAGAGCCGACTGCTCGACACCGGCGATCTTCGGACTCAGACCGGGGAGCGCCGCCGCGAAGTTCTTATCGAAATTGGCTGCAGTTGCGGACGCGAAGACGGCGAGTTGCTCTGGCAAGGTTCCTTCGGACTGCACCGCAGTCAGCCACGCTTCGGCGATGGACTTGAGTGCGACGCGCGCGACGTCCGTCACCAAACCGCTGGCGATAGCTTCGTGCGCGAGTGCCACGATGGCGATCGATCCGTAGGTCGCAGTCTTCACGGCGAGGCCGACGACCGTCGTTGCCTCGCCGAGCGTCCATTCAGTTATGGTCGCTCCGAATTTGAGCGTAGCCGCAGAGGCAGCAAGCCCGGCCTCCGCCGCCAGATACACCTTCGACAGCGACGCCGTAATGAGCACCAATGCCTCGGTTGAGACCACGGTGAGTCCCAGCTGCGCTGACGCGTTCAGCACCGCTCCCTCGGCAGCCGCCGCGGTGCCCGGCGAGAGGATCGCCGACGCGAGGAGATCGCCGTCCACCGACAGCGCCCCGATCTTCGGGATGAGCGGCGCCGCAAACGAGTTGAGGTTCTTGATGGCCGTTGACATCCGGTCGATCTCAGCGAAGTCGACCTTGATCCCGTCAGACATCGCGTTCCTTGATTAGACCGGCTATGAGGCCGAGCAGTTCCGTCCCGATCTCGTCCTGGGTCTGCGCCGTGACGGTGACCGTCCCGGCGTCGGTGATGAGTTCCGGCGTCACTTCCTGCCCGCGCGCATCGCTACGGAGCCCGACGCTCATCCGGAGCCAGCCGTTCGCCGTCCCGAACCAGTCGGCGACGAAGACCGCGCCCAGTTCGGCGGTGAACGCCTTCACACGGAAACCGTGCTGGACCGGGTGGGCGAGACCGCGGAACAGTTCTACTGCGTCGGCTGGCACGTGCAGCTCGTTGACGACTGCAGCGAGCACCGCAGGATCGCGTCGGGCGGCAGCGTCGACCACTGCTTGTGAGGCAACGGTGCTGATCGTCGCTGAGCCCGTGATCTGCCACACGACCTCGAGGTGCGGGATGAGACCGGCAAGCGTCGACCATGCCTGGTCGATGACAGTTCCCTGCACGGTGGCCCGGCCGTCGTGCTCGCCGGTGCTCGTCCGCACGGTGAGGTGCGAGGCCGCAGACTTCTCGATGACCGTGGAGTGGGCAATCGCACCGCCCGGATGCCATGCACTGACCTGGACGACGATCGAGGCGGCGTTCTGCAACGCGAGCGTGAGCAGGAAGGACCGGTCGAGCGCGTCGGCCCACGAGGCGACCCCGGCCACCGGTTCACGGACGAGCATCCCACGTTCGAGGAGTGGGTCAACGGGAACCTCGGCGGGAGCGCCATCAGGCACGAAGGACGGCAGGACCAGGCCGGGCAGGTGCTCGCGCACTGCTCGGAGCTCGTCGATCGACAGCTCCCAGTCGACGACGTCGGTCGAGGGCGCGGCGCTCATCCGACGCCGTTCCGGACGGCGGCACCGCGGACGTCGATCCAGTCCTTCGACCCCGAGGCCGGCGGTGCGGGGACTTGCGCGATGAAAGCGCGGGCGCTCGCGACCTGCCCGTCCGACACGATCTGACCGCCGAGCTCGTGCACCGAGACACGGACCTCGTCGGGCTTGCCTGATACGGCAGCTCCGATGACGTTCATCAGTCCGTCCACCGCGTGGCTCGCCACGTCCTTGACAGTGTTGACGACGTTGGCGACCAGGTTCGATGCCTGGTTCCAGAGGTCGCGCGCCACGCGTTCGGCTTCGGCGATCTGTGCTTTGACGGCGTCGACGGCCTTGGCATGCGATTCGAGCGCGGCTGCGGCTTCGTCGAGCAACTGCGCCTTCTTGCCGAGGTCGGCGCCGGCGTCCTGCACCCGAGCGCGCACGGCGTCAGCCGCCTTGGACGACGACGCCAGGCCTCCGGCTTGCGTCACGAGCGCAGATGCGCGGGACCGGAGTCCGTCGGCGTCATCGCGCAAGGAACGGGCCTTCGCCCGCAACTGAGACATCTCCCCGTACATGTTCTCCCCCGTGGATGGGCCGGCCGGCACCGCTCGGAGCCGGCCGGCCCGTCATGGTCCGTCCGCTCAGCGCCCGAGCTTCGACGCCAGCTGCTGGTCGACGTCGCCCAGCGTCTGCGCGGTCGTCCGGAGGAACTGCGCGAGGTCGTTGAGCCCGCCGATCGTGTTCTGCGCCCCGTTCGTGAAGCGCTGGTACGCCTCGTTGTAGGCACCCGACGAACGGTCCGTCTGGAACCCCGCCTGTGTCAGCGCCGCGATCTGCGACTGCAGCTTCGAGAGCGTCGCGTTGATCTCGTCACGCCCGGCGACGAGTCGGTCGGCGTTGCTGTTGAGCTCCTGGTAGGAGACGTTGATGTTGGCCACGTTGCACCCCTTCACGGTGGTCGGTGTCGCCAGCCCCTCCGGCGACTCCGACCACCGTAACACCAACTGAAATTTCCTCGCGCACGCTATGTCTAGCCCCCCGTCAGCGGGGTACGGCGATGTCCTCGGTGTGGGCGACCTGCACCCGGGTGATGCGCCCGGAATCGACCATGATGCCGCGTCCGACCGGGAAGTCCGACCGGGTGACCCGGGGGAACGCGGTCCGGAACAGCGTGAGCCCGTCGGTCTCCTCCGGCTGCAGGGCGATGCCGGCGCGGGCGGTCTTCAGCTCGGCGAAGAGTTGCCACGCGCTGGGCGCCGTCACCGTGTCCGCCTCGGCGAGGACGAACACGCCCGCCCGTCGCGCGGCCTTGATGAGCCGTGCGACCTGGCCCTCGGCGGGCAGCCCCTCGAAGTCGCCGACGTTCTCGATCACGACGACCGGCTCGACCGCACCTGATGACACACCGCCCTCGAGCCCCGCCGCCAGTTCCGCTGCGAGAGTCTCGGCGGACTCGCCGTCGGTCGAGACGGAGGCCCAGTCGGTGGCGTCCCGGAGCGACGACCGACGACCGACGATGAGGTGCGCCGGCCGCTCGGGCCAGGTCGACCGGACCGAGCGGATGAGCGTGCGCATCGTGGTGCTGCGTCCGGAGCCGAACGGTCCCGTGACGACGAACAGGCCGTCGGTCGGGATGCCGATCGGAGCGAGGGTGTCGTCCGCGAGCCCGATGGTCGGCCGCCCGGCGACGGACACCGGCAGCGCTGCCGGGTCCACGACGGTCGGCAGCGTCCGGATCGGCTGCGCGTCGACGACACCGCGCGCGCGGAGTCCGTCAGCGAGCGCCACGATCGCCGCGTCCTGGCGTCCGAGGTCCGCGGTGCCCCCGGGCACCCCGATCTGCACCTCGTGGTCGTCGACGAGCGCGCGCCCGGGGACGGCGTCCTCGAGCACGTCGGCCGGCACGTCCGCCGCGTGGTACTCGAGCTCGCTCGCCAGTCGCAGCACGACGCGCTCCCCCACCGCCGCCTGCAGGTTGGTCGGGAACGCCCCGAGACGGTCGGCGGACATCACGAGGTGGACGCCGAGGGCCCGTCCGGTCGCGGCGATCCCGACGACCTGGTCGAAGACCTGGGTCGCTCCCGGGCGGAACTCGTACTCGGCGCGGAACGCACCCATCCCGTCGACGAGCACCAGGATGCGCGGCTCAGCCAGGCCCGTCGCGGCGCGGTACTCGGTGAGGTTCGCCGCTCGGGCGGCGGCGAAGCGGGTCGAGCGGTCCGCGATGGTCGCGCTGAGGTCGGCCAGGAGGCGCGTGATGCGTTCGTCGTCCGGCCCGCTGATGACGGTGCCGACGGTGGGCAGCCCCTCGAGCACGCTCAGCCCGCCACCGCCGAAGTCGAGTCCGGTGATGTCGACGGGGAACCGGTCCGCGACCGCGGAGGCCGCGACGGCGAGGGCGCGCAACGCCTGGGACTTGCCGGTGCCGCCGGCGCCGAGGACGGCGAGGTTCCCGACCACGTCGAGGTCGACGACGAAGGGGGTCTGCTGCTGCGCTTCCGGCACGTCGACGGTCCCGACCACGAGCCGTGCCCCGTCGGACGCCGGGAGTGCGGCGAGGTCGACCGTGTCGGGCAGCTGGTCGAGCCAGGGCTTGCGCGGCACCGCGAGCGCACGGGCGTCGGCGGCACGCGCGATGGTGGTGGCGAGGCGCTCGATGTCCTTCTTCCGGGTGGTGTCACTCGGTGCTCGGACGCCGCTCGGCCAGACGGAGCCGGGGCCGAACGGGAGGTCCTGCACCTCGACGTCGGACTCGTGGACGGCGTCGTCGGACCGTCCGCCGAGGTACGCGGTCTGGAAGTCGACCACGCGACCGGGCCCGGTCTTCGCCGCGGCACGACCGGGCGTCCCCGGGTCGAAGAAGGCGGCGTCGGACACCCCGAGCACGTCCTCGCTGTCGACGGGGTCGGCGACGCGGAGCGCGATGCGGAGGTTCGTGTTGGCACGGAGGGAGTCCTTGATGACCCCGCTCGGCCGCTGCGTGGCCATGACGAGGTGCAGGCCGAGCGACCGGCCCCGCTGCGCGACGTCGATCACGCCGTCGATGAACTCCGGGATCTCGGTGGCGAGGGCGGCGAACTCGTCGATGACGATCACGAGCGCGGGCGGTGCGGCCGGGTCGCCGCGCTGTTCAAGGGTGACGAGGTCCTTCGCGCCGCGCTCGTTGAGCAGGTGCTCGCGGTACCGGAGCTCGGCGCGCAGGGACGTCAGCGCCCGCCGGACGAGGTGCGGGGTGAGGTCCGTGACGAGCCCGACCGTGTGCGGGAGACCGACGCACTCCGCGAACGCGGCGCCGCCCTTGTAGTCGACGAGCAGGAATGTGACGCGGTCGGGCGCGTACTCCGCCGCCATGCCCATGATCCAGGTCTGGAGGAACTCGCTCTTGCCGGACCCGGTCGTGCCACCGACGAGCGCGTGCGGCCCCTGCACGCGGAGGTCGAGGGCCATCGGTTCGCTCGGCCCCTGGCCGACGACGGCGCGGATGCCCCCGGACTCGCGTCCGGCTCCGGGGACCCAGTCCGCGGTGAGGCTGTCGTTCTTCGACCACCGGCTCACGACGGCTGCCGGGTCGCCGGCGAGGTCGCCTTCGTACAGGTCGAGGAACGCGACGCTGTGCGGCAGGTCGGTCTCGTCCAGTACCCGGGCCCCGCTGTCCCGCAGGGGTGCGACGGCCCGCGCGACGGTCGCCGCCTCGATGCTGTCGACCCGGTCGAGGCGGTCGAGCGCGACGGAGAGACCCGACCGCACGAACCCGACCGTCACGGTGCCGGTGGCGCGGTCGAGCACGACGGCGGTGCGGCACGCTGCCGGCAGCGCCTGCAGGGTCGGGGCGAGCCACAGGACGTGCACGCCGTAGTCGGGCCCCTCCTCGGCGAGCGCGACGAGCCGCGCCCGGTCCGCGGGGGCCTCGGCGGTGACGAGCACCACGACGGCCGGCACCGCGGGCAGCCGCTCGACGGCTCCGCCGTGCTCTTCGTCGAGTGCCCGGTCCTCGTCGATGCGGGAGCGCACGCGCGCACCACGACCGATCCCGGCGGCGCGGCGGGTGACGACGAGGCCCTCGAGTTCGGCGAGCAGGGCCGACGCGCCCGCGAAGTCGCGGACCAACCCCGGCGACCGGATCGGGCTGTACGGCGAGTCGACGTGCGGCAGCCACTTGAGCCAGGACCACTGCTCCGTGGTGGCACCACCGGCGAAGGCGGTCAGGACGAGGTCGGCGGGGCTGTGCAGGCCGACGAGCTGCACCACGAGGGACCGTGCGACGTCGTCGGCGGCGAGCCCGGTGCCCGCGACCCCGATCGCGCCGGCGCGCTCGAACGTCTCGACGACGGGGACCGGCCCGACCGTCGCGTACTCGTCGGCCAGGGCCTCGGCGCGGTTCCAGTCGTCGACGCTGCCGGAGTTCTTCGACGGCAGGGTCACGGTGGACCGGGAGGGCTGCGTGCCGGCGCCGAAACGGACCTCGAGGAAGGTGGTGTGCTCGGGCTTCCGCGTCCAGAGGAGCGTGCTGCGCTCGCGCATCGCGGCGGTCACGGCGGTCGGGTCCGGCGATTCGGCGACGCGGGCCTCGAGCTCGTGCTCCCGCTCGGCGGCGAGTCTGCCGCGGGCGTCGCGCAGGGACTCCTCGAAGCGCTCCCGCTCGTCGCGCTTCCGCCGTCGCGTCTGGACCCGCTGGTCGATCCACGTGCCGATCATGATGATCGGCGACAGCGCGATGAAGACCAGCGTGTACGGCTGCTTGGTGACGAGGAAGAGCACCCCGCCGAGGATGATCGGCGCGAGGATCGCGATGACGGGCAACCGCGGCTTCTCCCCCGGGACGGGGATCTCCGGCAGGGTGACGTGCTTGCCGCGGTACGCGGGCTCGACCCGGGGCGAGCGCGAGAACTCGGTGTCGTCGGGGGTGGTCCCCGGTGCCGTCGGCGTGACCGTTCCGGTCGCCGACGTGCCCGGCAGCGGCGCGATGCGCAGGGTCGTCCCGCCGAGCTGGACCACGTTGGTGGGGTCGAGGAACGACCGCGCGACGAGACGGCCGTCGACGGCGACGCCGTTCGCGGAGTTGAGGTCGACGACCTCGACCGTGTCGCCGACGGTGATGGCGGCGTGCCGGCGGGACACCTGGCCGTCGTCGGCGAGGGAGACCTGCGCCATGGCGTCGCGGCCGACCAGGTTCACCCCGCGCGACAGCAGGTACTCGTGGCCGGCCTCGGGCCCGGTCAGCACCTGGAGGAGGGCCGCGGGCGCGTCCTCGACGTCGTCACCGCGGCGGCGGTCGGTCGCTGCGACGACCTCGACGCGGCAGCCGGAGCGGAGCGAGGACTCGTGCACGGTCGCGGACGGGTTGAGCAACCGTGCCTGCACCCGACCCGGCGCCCAGACGCGCAGGGTCAGCGGGACACCGTCGGCCGCGGAACGCCCGCCGGCGAGTCGCTCGGCGAGACTGCCGATCGTGGCGGTCACGTCCGCGGTCACGACGACGTCCCGCTCGGTCCCCGACCCTGAAATGGTCACCTTGAGTTTCACACTCCACCCCCACCGCCATCGTAGAGGGACGCACCGACGTCCGCACACGACGGCCGGGAGGCCCGTGGCGGCGCCGCCACGGGCCTCCCGGCCGGTCCGGGGTCACCCCGTCAGGCCGCGCCGATCGCGTCCAGCTCGGCCACCGCGTCCGCCGGCAGGGCGAAGCCCGCCGACGCGACGTTGTCGCGGAGGTGCGCGACCGAGGAGGTGCCCGGGATGAGCAGCAGGTTCGGCGAGCGCTGCAGCAGCCACGACAGGGCCACGGTGAGCCGGGTGACGCCGAGCCGTCCCGCGACCCGGTCGAGCGCACCGGACTGGATCGGCGAGAAGCCGCCGAGCGGGAAGTAGGGCACGTAGGCGATGCCCTGGGCGGCCGTGGCGTCCACGAGCGCGTCGTCCTCGCGACGGGCGATGTTGTACATGTTCTGGACGCACACCACCGGGGCGATCGTCTGCGCCTCCGCCAGCTGTTCGGCGCTGACGGTGGAGAGCCCGAGGTGCCGGATGAGTCCCTGCTGCTGGAGCTCGGCGAGCGCCTCGAACTGCCGTGCGATGCTGCCGGGCTCGGGCGCGTCGAAGCCGCCCATCCGGAGGTTCACGACGTCGAGTTGCTCGAGACCGAGGTTCCGGAGGTTGTCGTGCACCTGCTCGACGAGCTCGTGCGGCTCGCGGGCGTGCGGCCACCCGCCCTGCTCGTCACGGCGGGCGCCGACCTTCGTCACCAGGTGGAGGTCGTCCGGGTACGGGTGCAGTGCCTCGGTGCTGCCGTCCGGATGTGGCACCCGGAGGTCGGCGACCTCGAGCTCCGGCGTGAGAAGTACGGCATCGGGGGCACCGACGGGCAGCTCCTCGTGGTGCACCACGCGGAGTCGGGCTCGGCGTCGGCCGAGGGGCTCGCGGTCCTGGCGTCGATCGCTGCTTCACGGGTCGCGGGGCCGAGTGCGCCGTACCCCCTCGACTGACCGGGGGTCCGCACGGTCACACGTCCCTACGGTCGGACGGGCTTCGGGAACGCCGATCGCATGTGGTCCGAGGTGAGCACGTCACCGATGCCGATCATCAGCAACGAGAACACGATCTGCTCGATCACCATCCAGAACGGGTAGAGCCCCGGGATCGCCGCGACGACGAGCGTGACGATCGGGAAGATCCGGCTGAACAGCCGCAGCCGCTGGTACGCCCAGTAGTACCCGAGCTGCGCGCGCCACGCGAAGACGTAGAGCGTCAGCGTGATGAGCAGGACGACGGTCGCACGGAACCACACCGCCCACGGCACCGTCGCACCCGCCCGGGTGAGCAGCACGGCGACGACGATCGCGGTGAGGCCGACGACGGTCTCGGCGACGAGCAGCCACCGGATCCACCGGAAGGACCGGACGGTGTCGGGGTGCTCGAGCATGTCCTCGCGGATGACGTAGCCGCCCTGTCGGCCACCGGCGAGACGGTCGAGCCGGAGGCGGCACCACAGCCGGTCGGCGAGGTCTGGGACGGTCACCCCACCATGGTGCCGCATCCGACGGGGCGGGCGCGCACCGTGCCTCCCGTCCGGCGGTCGTGGCAGCGGCCTGGAGGCGCGGGGCGGGTCCGCCACGTGACCTGCGTTCGTCGGGCGGCGCGGGTCCGCCACCTGGCCAGCGTTCGTCGTGCGGCGCGGGTCCGCCGTGTGCCCGCGTGCCGCGGATCGCGACCGGTCCGCCGATTCAGACCGGCAGCAGGACGGCGGTGGCGACGGTGCGGCCGTCCCGGTCCCGCAGCTCCAGGGTCGTGACCGGGTCCGGCAGCCGGTCGGCATCGGCCGCGGTGAGGACGAACCCCACGCCGCGCACGCCCGACGTGACGGTGCCCAGCTCGACGACGGCACGGTCGTCGGCGGTGAGGACGGCGGTCGACGCCGTCCTCGGGAGTCGTGCGGTGCCGACGACGGTGATGGTCAGGGTGTCGCCGTCCGAGGCGAGGACCGCGACGTGTCCGATCCGCCGGCCGTCCGACGACCGCAGCGGCCCGGCGACGGGCGGGACGCGGCGCCACCAGGCGTCCGTCCCCGCGCGCGGGCCGGCCGAACGCTCCGCGGGCTCACCGTCCGGGGACCCGGCGTCCGCAGGCGCTCCCAGCCGGTTCGTCGGGCCGAGCCACCCGGGCGCAGGCGACGCGGTCGCCGCACTCGCTTTGCTCTCGGCGTCCGAGCCGGAGCCGCGCGTGGTCGCTCCACCGTCCGGAGCACCCCCGACGACGACGACGGCGGTGGTCGCGACGGCCGCGAGCAGCACGCCCGCTCCCCCGGCGAGGAACCACCGACCGCGGTTCATCGTTCGGCACGCTCGCGGTGCGCGGGGCAACGGGACGTGACGGTCACGGCCCCATGCTGCCGCATCCGACGGCGGGGCGGGGCTCAGTCGGCCGGGAGGAGTGCTGCGCCGCCGAGGACCTCGCCGTCGAGCGCCGGGTCGTCGGAGACGCGGAGCACCACCACCGAGCGCACATCCGCCGGGAGCCGGTCCGGGTCGTCCACGCGGAACTCGACCGTCGACGGGACCCGGTGGCGGGCGTCCGTGTCGACCTGCACCGTACCGACCGTCGCGGCGCCGCGCTGCTCGGACCAGTAGCCGCGCCGTTCGCCGATCACCGTGCCCGCGGACAGGACCACCCGCGCCTCGCCGGGACCGCCGGACCCCTCGGCCGTCGCCCATGCGAGGTTGAAGTGGTCGATCCGGACGGTCAGGGCATGGTCCCCCGCGCGCACGATCGTGACGTGGCCGGCGGCGTACCGGTTGATCGGCAGGAGGTCCCCCTCGACCGGCGGCACCCGCTCCCACCACGGCGCGGTCGGGTCGACCCCGGCGTCGACCGGCGTCGCCGCGGGCGTGCTCGTGCGGTGCGGATCGTCCGGCGGGCGCGAGGACACGACCGCCAGGGCCGCACCCGCCACCACGAACGCGACGACACCCGCCGCCAGGGCCACCCGTCGCGGGGTGACCCGTCGGCGGCGGGCGTCGGACATCGCGGTGCCGGTCGGCTAGCGCTTCCGCCGCTCGCGGACCCGCATGTTGACGTTGATCGGCGTACCCGCGAAGCCCCAGACCTCGCGGAGGCGTCGGGTGATGAACCGGCGGTACTGCGGGTCGAGGAAGCCGGTCGTGAACAGCACGAACGTCGGCGGCTGGCTCGACGCCTGCGTGCCGAAGAGGATGCGCGGCTGCTTGCCCCCGCGGACCGGGTGCGGGTGCTCCTGGACGAGCTCGGCGATGAAGGCGTTGACCTTGCCGGTCGGGATGCGGGTGTCCCACGAGTCGAGGGCGGTCTCGAGCGCCGGCACGAGCTTCTCGAGGTGCCGACCCGTGCGCGCCGAGATGTTGACGCGCGGCGCCCATGCGACGTGCGCGAGGTCCTGCTCGATCTCGCGCTCCAGGTAGCGACGGCGGTCGTCGTCGAGGAGGTCCCACTTGTTGTACGCGAGCACCAGCGCACGGCCCGACTCGAGCACGAGGTCGATGATGCGGAGGTCCTGCACGGAGATCGGCTCGGTGACGTCGAGGACGACCACGGCGACCTCGGCCTTCTCGAGCGCCGCGGTGGTGCGGAGCGACGCGTAGAAGTCGGCGCCCTGCTGCAGGTGGACGCGCTTCCGGATGCCGGCGGTGTCGACGAAGCGCCACACCCGCCCGCCGAGCTCGACCTGCTCGTCCACCGGGTCGCGGGTGGTGCCGGACAGTTCGTTCACGACGACCCGCTCCTCACCGGCGGCCTTGTTGAGCAGCGAGCTCTTGCCGACGTTCGGGCGGCCGAGGATCGCGACGCGACGGGGGCCGCCGACTTCCTGCTTGGCGACCGCGGACGTGTCCGGCAGGGTCTTCACGATGAGGTCGAGGAGGTCCGCGACGCCGCGGCCGTGCAGCGCCGAGACCGGGTGCGGCTCGCCGAGGCCGAGGTTCCAGAGCTCGTAGGCGTCGAGGTCGCGGCGGTCGTCGTCGGACTTGTTCGCCACGACGATGACCGGACGGTCGGTGCCGCGGAGCATCTTCACGACGTGCTCGTCGGTGGCGGTGATGCCGACCGTGACGTCCACGACGAAGAGCACCGCGTCGGCGAGGTCGATCGCGACCTCGGCCTGCGCGGCCACCGAGGCGTTGATGCCCTTGGCGTCGGGCTCCCACCCGCCGGTGTCGACGAGCGTGAAGCGCTTGTCGTTCCACTCGGCCTTGTAGCTCACCCGGTCGCGCGTGACGCCCGGGGTGTCCTGCACGACTGCCTCGCGGCGGCCGAGGATGCGGTTCACGAGCTGCGACTTGCCGACGTTCGGCCGACCGACGATCGCGAGGACCGGCAGTGCCGGCAGGAAGTAGGTGCCGTCCTCGCCGATCTGCCCCGCTTCGAGGAGCGCGAGGTCCTCGTCGTCGAGCTCGTAGTCCTCGAGGCCGGCGCGGAGCGCGGTCGTCCGCTGCTCCGCCTCGGTGTCGTCGAGTCCGGCGAGTCGCTCGCCGAGGGCGGCGTCGTACTCGGGGAATTCGTCGTTCGCCGGGTTGTCGTTGTCCAGCTGCGCCATGGTGTGGGTTCCTCGCGTGCGGCGCGGTGGCCGCGGGTGATCAGTTCGTGGCCGTGCTTCGGGCCAGCTCGACGACCGCCTGCACGGTCTGGTCGAAGTCGAGGTCGGTGGAGTCGAGCGTCGTGACGCCGTCCGCGGCGTTCATGAAGTCGACGACCTTCGCGTCCGCGGCGTCCCGACGGGCGAGTGCAGCGGAGGTCTCGGCGGCCGACTGGGTCGTGACCTCGGCCGAGCGCCTGGCCATCCTAACCGACTCGTCCGCGGTCAGCAGGATGCGGACCTCGGCGTCGGGTGCGACCACGGTGGTGATGTCGCGTCCTTCGGTGATGATGCCCCGGGCGTCCGCGCGGCGCATGACCTGGCGGAAGAGCTGGACGAGCCGCTGCCGGACCTCGGGCAGCTTGGCGATGTGGGCGACCGCGGCCGTGACCTCGGGCGTGCGGATGGCGTCCGTGACGTCGGTGCCGGCCACGCGGACGAAGTAGTCGTCCGGGTCGGTGCCGATCTCGTAGTCGAACGTGTCCCAGCTCGCGAGCACGGCCGCGGCGTCGTCGAGGTCGACCCGCTGCTGCAGGGCGTGCCAGGCGAGCGCACGGTAGGCCGCCCCGGTGTCCTGGTACCCGAAGCCGAGCGCGCGGGCCGCAGCCCGGGAGACGCTCGACTTGCCGCTGCCCGCGGGCCCGTCGACCGCGATGACGAACTTCGCGACGAAGGCGCCGTCGGGCAGGCCCGACGGCACCGGCGCGCTGGTCGAACCCGGCTCGCCGCCGCCCTGGCCGTCGAGACCGCCGGCGAGGTCGCCGCCGCCGAGGGGCCCTGGCTGGTCGCCCGGGGCCGGGAGCCCGGAGTCGGGACCGTCCGGGCCGCCCGTGACCCCGGAGTCCTGCACTGGTCGGTTCGTGTCGTCGTTCAGGCCCATGCTGCTGCGATCCTCCATCCGCGCTCCTCGAGTCGCTCGACGAGTCGCTGTTCTTGCTCGGGCACGACCGACACCTCGACGATGCCGATCTGCGCGCCCGGTGAGTGCTCGAGGCGCATGTCCTCGAGGTTGATGCCGATCTCCCCGATGAACGTGAGGAGCGCGGCGATCTGCCCGGGGGTGTCGTCGACGAGGACGACGACCTGGGCGAAGCGCTTCGAGGTGCCGTGCTTCCCCGGCAGCCGTTCGACCCCGCGGTTGCCCGCCGCGATCGCCTCGGCCAGGGTACGCGGGGAGCCCGAGGCGTGCGGGTCGTCGAGGGCCGCGAGCACCCGGTCGAGGTCGTCGCGGAGGTCGGCGAGCACCGGACGGATCCGTGTGGCGTTCGCGCCGATGATCTGCACCCAGAGCCCCGGGTCGCTCGCGGCGATCCGGGTCACGTCGCGGACGCCGCCACCCGCGAGCCCGAGCGACCCGTCGGGGGCGTCACGCAGGCGGGCAGCCATGAGGGTCGAGACGAGCTGGGGCGTGTGCGAGACGTACGCCACCGCGAGGTCGTGCGACTCGGGATCCATCGGCACCACCGTCGCACCGAGGTCGAGCGCCAGGTCCTCCACCACGGCGGCGCGCTGGTAGGTGATGTCGTCGTGCCCGGCGATCACCCACGGTTGCCCGACGAAGAGGTCGGCGCGCGCGGCGGTCGGCCCGCTGCGCTCCCGTCCGGCCATCGGGTGCGAGCCGATGTACCGCGAGACGTCGGCCCCGGCGGCCCGCAGTGCTGCGAGCGGCCCGGACTTCACGCTCGCGACGTCCGTCACCACGGCGTCCGGGTAGGCCGTGAGCTCCCGCTCGACGACGGTCGCGACGACGTCCGGCGGGACCGCCACGACGACGAGCTCGGGGGCGTCACCCGCCGCTGGGGGCCGACCAGCGCCGTAGTCGACGGCGAGCGCCAGGGCGGCGGGCGACACGTCGTCGAGGACCACGTCGACGCCCTGCTCGCGGAGCGCCAGACCGATCGAGGCGCCGAGGAGCCCGGCGCCGACGATGCGCACGGGTCCGCGGAGCCGCCGGTGGATGTCCGGTCCGGCGAGCGGGGCGAGGGCGTCGGTCACCCGCCAAGCCTACCGACCACGCCCAGCGGCACCCCGAACGTCGATCGTGCGGGGTGCCGCTGTCCTCGGGTACCGGGTCGGGTTCAGCGACCCGGCCAGCGCGTGGTGAAGCGCAGCTCGACGGGTGCGTTCACCGCGTCGGTGACCCGCACGTGGCTGGCGCCCTCGCGGAGCGGGAGGGTCTGCTGCCACGCCCCGTACGCATCCACCTGGAACCCGCGCACCGTGCCGTCGCGGAGGTCCACGATGCCGCCGTACGCGCCGGGCGCCGCCGTCCCGCTGAACCGCACGCCCGGGTTCGTGAAGTCGGGGTCGGCGTCGACGGTGCTGCCCTCGGTCGGCGTGGTGATGCGGAGCTGGGAGCCGGTGTCGGACGCCACGGTGAAGGACACGTCGACGTCCCCGTACAGTCCGACGATCCGCGCGGTGTGCTGCCCCTGCGGGAACAACACGTCCGGGATGGTCCACGTGCCGTCGGCCCGGACGACCGTGCTGGCGACGCGGTCGCCACCGGGGACGCGCACGGCGAGCTGGTCGCCGGGCGAGGCGGTCCCGCTGAACGTGACGTACCCGTGGTCGGGCGTGATCGTCGCCCCGGCTTCCGGCGAGGTCACGGTGATCGGGCGCAGGTCGCTCTCGAGCCGGACCCGTTCGGTGCGCGCGTCGGCGGAACCGGGCCGCTGCACGACCGCCGCGTCGTAGCGCTGCCCGACGGTCAGCCGCAGGTCGGCGCCCGCGATGCGCCAGGTGCCGTCCGGGCGGGCCGTGGTGTCCGTGTGCCCGGTGTCGTCGCCGGCGGTGGGCTGGAAGCGGACGACGGCGCCGGGGGTGCCGGTGCCGGTGATCGCCGGCTTGCTGCGTTCGGTGAAGCGCAGGGCGTCCGGGATCGTCAGCGCGAAGGGACGGTCACCGGCGTCGAGGAACCGTGCGCTCCACTCGCCGCCCGCGTCCACGATGGTGTGCACGGTCTTCCCGCCGAGCTCGAGCGCGACCTCGGCCCCGGGCTCCCCGGTGCCGACGACCTCGGACCCCGGCGTGAGGGTCCCGCCCGTCGACGGCGAGAGGATCCGCACGGGCGCGCCGTAGTCCGCCGTCACGTCGTCCTGCGCGACGACCTCGCCGTCCGAACGTTCGACGACCCGGAGGTCCTTCCGCCCGCTGGCGTCCGGTGCGCCGACCTCGACCTCGAAGTGACCGCGGGCGTCGGTCGTCGCCGTCCCGACGGCCGCACCGTCCGTCGCGCGGACCTCGATCGTCGATCCGGGCTCGGCGTCGCCCTCGACGTAGGCGGACTCGGCCGCATCGGCCGGGAACACGACGTCGGCGTCGAGCGAGGCGGCCCGGACGGCGACGGGCACGACGGTGCGCTGTCCGCCGACGCCGGCCATCTCGAGGACGACCGACGACGTCGCTGCCCGCTTCGCCCGGTCCACCGTGACGTCGATCGTCCAGGTCCCGTCGCGCCCGACCTCAACCGGGTCGGCCCGACCACCCGTGACGACCCGGACCGCGGCACCGGGGTCGCCCGTCCCGGAGATCGACGTGGTCCCGTCGACCCCGACCGGCGTCGTGTCCGACGCGGCGCTGATGCCGGCACCGTAGGACACGGTCCCCCAGCTCCGCTCGCGGACGGTCTGCCCGGTGGACACCGTGACGAGGACGTCGAGCTCGGTGACACCCCGGGGCGGGGAGTCGATGTGCGCTTCCCACGCACCCGTGGCGTCGGTGAACACGGTGCCCCGGACCAGGCTGGCGCCCCTGCGGTCGGTGACGAGGACGGTGCTCGACGGCGCGGTCCGGCCTCGGAGGACCGCGCGGTCGTTCGGGTCGTTCGTCGTCGGGGACGTCACGTCGAACGTCGTCGGCGGGACGGCGTCCGCGAAGCCGGTCTCGATGCCGAAGTCCGCGCCGGTGGCCGAGGCAGTGGCGGCGAGCCCGGCCGTGCCGTCGACACGGGCGGTCTCGTTGCCGAGCGCGTAGCCGTACGGCGAGGTGATCCGGCCGTCGGTGACGGTCCAGTTCGAGGCGGCGACACCGCAGCGGTCCTTGCTGATGCCGGCGCCGACCGTGCCGGCGGTGGTCTGGCCGAGGTACAGGCAGTACCCGAACGAGGCACCGCCCGCGACGATCTTGGCGAAGCCGTTGGCGTCCGGGATGAGGGAGAACGGGGTGAGCCCCGCATCGGCCGCGGCGGCGGGACTGGGGTACTCCCGCAGCTCGGAGCGGTCGGGCGCGCCGGTCCAGGCGAGGGTGGTGCCGTCGTCACTCGGGACGGCGAGCGTGAACTCGGTCGGCAGGGGCTGGCGGGGGACGTCCGTCTGCGCGGCAGCGGCCGGCGAGGACGTGAGGGCGATCCCCGTCGCAGCAGCGGCGAGCGCGAAGGCTCCCGTTGCCGCGACGGATCGTCGGGTGAGCGTGTTCATGATCACTTTCTGGGGTCGGACGAAGCGACATGACCCTAGATCGTGAATATGAAATACTTCCGATTGCGATGTGCTCGCGGTCGAGGGACTCCTCGGCGGCGACTCACTCGTCCGTCTGCGCGACTGCCTCCTGCCCGTGCCCCCGCGCGATGGCGAGCAGCTTCCCGAGCTCCACGGTCGACAACTCCCGCGTCCGCCCGATCGGCAGGGAGCCGAGCTGCAGCGGCCCGAACGACCTGCGCACGAGCTCGAGCACGGGGTGGCCGACCTCGTCGAGCATGCGCCGGACGATCCGGTTCCGGCCGGAGTGCAGCGTGATCTCGACGAGCGACTCACCGCGCGACGACTCGAGCAGCCGCACCTTGTCCGCGGCGATCGGCCCGTCCTCGAGCTCCACGCCGTCGAGCAGCCGCTGGACCGTCGCAGGGTTGACGTTCCCCTGCACCTTCGCGATGTAGGTCTTCGTCACGCCGAACGACGGGTGCGCGAGCACGTGCGCCAGGTCGCCGTCGTTCGTCAGCACGAGCAGGCCCGAGGTCTCCGCGTCGAGCCGGCCGACGTTGAACAGGCGCTCCTCGTACCGGTCGACGAACTCGGACAGGTCACGACGCCCACGCTCGTCCTGCAGGCTCGACACGATGCCGACCGGCTTGTTGAGCAGGACGTACCGCTTGGAGGTGTCGACCTGCACGGGCACGCCGTCCACCGCGATGGCGTCGGTCTCCGGGTCGACCCGACGCCCGAGGGCCTCGACGACCTCGCCGTTGACGGTCACCCGTCCCTCGACGATCAGGTTCTCCGCGACGCGGCGGGACGCCACGCCCGCAGCGGCGATCACCTTCTGCAGGCGCTCACCGTCGGCCTGGAGGCCCGGCTCGGCTCCGGCGGTCGCGGTCCCGTCGGCCGCGTCCCACTCGGGGATGATCGGACGCTCGGGCGTGCCCTCGAGCGGCTGCCCGTGTTCGTCACGGGTCCCCTCGGGCTGCGGGGTGGTCGCGCGGTCGGTGCTCCTCGGCGCGCTGGAGCGCGGGCCGCCCGAGCGCTGGCCGCCGGGACGCTGGCCGGACGCGTTCGGGCGGTCGCCGTTCCTCGCGGTCGTGGTGCCGCCGACGTACCGCCGGCCGTTGTGCCAGACGGTGCTCGGACGTCCGTCGGGTGCGCGGCGGTCCTCGCGGGCCGGGTCGCGGCGACGGTCGTCGTCGCGGCGGGGCGCACCCTGGCGGTCGTCGCGGCCGCGGTACCCACCGCGCTCGTCACGACGGTCGTCCCGGCCGCGGTACCCACCGCCCGACGTACCACGGTCGTCGCGGCCGCGGCACCCGCCGCGGTCGTCACGACGGTCGTCGCGCCCGCGGTACCCACCACGGTCGTCGTCGCGGCGCACGAAGCCCCCGCGGTCACCCTGGCGGCGATCGTCGTCGCGGCGCACGAAGCGGCCGCGGTCGCCGCCGGAGTGGTCGTCGCGGCCGCGGTACCCACCGCGGTCGTCCTCGCGGCGAGGCCCACCAGGTCGGTCGTCCCGGCCGCGGTAGCCACCGTCAGACGCGCCGCGGTCGTCCCGGCCCCGGTATCCACCGCCCGACGCACCACGGTCGTCACGACCGCGGTACCCGCCCGACGCACCACGGTCATCGCGTCCCCGGTACCCGCCCGACGCAGCACAGTCATCGCGTCCCCGGTACCCGCCCGACGCAGCACGGTCATCGCGGCCGCGGTAGCCGCTGTCAGACGCGCCACGGTCGTCCCGACCCCGGTACCCGCCCGACGCACCACGGTCATCGCGGCCCCGGTACCCACCGCCCGACGCACCACGGTCGTCCCGCCGCTCGTGGCCGCCGCGGTCCCCACGGTCGTCCCGCCCGCGGTACCCCCCGCGCTCCCCGCCGGACCGCTCGTCGCGGCCCCCGCCGCCGAACCGGCCACCGGCACGACCGGAGCCGGCGTCGCGGTCGCGTGACGCGCCTCCCGGCCGACCCGATCCGTCCCCGCGACCGGAGCCGCCCCGCGGGCCGCCTCGTCGTTCTTCCTCATACGCGGCCATCGGGGATCCCTTCGTTCTGCCCGAAGCCGTCGGCACCGTCGTCCAGGAGGGGCGAGATGAGCGGCAGCTCGTCGAGCGAGTTGATGCCGAGCTGCTGGAGCAGCAGGTCGGACGTGACGTAGTTGATGGCGCCGGTCTCGGCGTCCGTGAACGACTCCTCGATGAGGCCGCGGGCGACGAGCGTCCGCACGACGCCGTCGACGTTCACCGCCCGGATCGAGGCGATCTGGGAGCGGGTGATCGGCTGCTTGTACGCGACCACGGCGAGGGTCTCGAGCGCCGCCTGGGACAGCCGCGCGGGCCGTTCCGCCTCGACGAACTGCTCGACGACCTCGTCGAGCTCCTGCCGGACGTAGAAGCGCCAGCCGCCGCCGACCTCGCGGAGTTCGAAGCCGCGACGGATCGTGCCGTCGACACCGTCGAAGTCGGCGACGAGTCGCTCGATCGCCTGGCGGACCGCGGGCACGGGAGCACCGATCGCGGCGCCGAGCGCGACGAGCGACTGCGGTTCGTCGGCGATCATGAGGATCGCCTCGAGCTGCCGGTCGATGGGCAGCGCGGGCGCAGCGTGGTGCATCGCCTGCTCGATCGCCCGGGCGTCAGCCATCTCGTCCGCGCCGCCGGGTTCGGCGCTCGACGAGTCGTGCGCGTGTCCGTGCGACCGGCCGTGCGCGTGACCGTGCGCGTCATCCGTCATAGTCGGCTCCCAGGTTGGCGAGGCTCTCGTCGGACCAGTCCTCGGCGGTCCACCGCAGCAGCAGTTCCCCGAGCGGTTCCACCTGCTCGAACGTGATCGACGCGGTGCGGTACAGCTCGAGGATCGCGAGGAAACGAGCCACCACGATACCCGTCTCGTCGACGCCGGCGACCAGCTCGCGGAACGCGACGTCCTCGTCGGCGCGGGTCCGGAGGATCGAGACCACGATGGCCGCCTGCTCGCGGATGCTCACCAGCGGCGCGTGCAGGTGGTCGAGCCCCACGGTGGGGATCTCCCGCGGCGCGAACGCCAGGGTCGCCAGCGCGGCGAAGTCCTGCAGCGACAGGGTCCAGACGAGCTCGGGTGTCCGTGCCCGGAACCGTTCCTCGAGGCGGACGCTCCGCACGTGCCGGCGGGACTCGGTGCCCCAGCGTTCGCCGAACCAGTCCGCCGCCTGTTTGAACGCGCGGTACTGCAGGAGGCGCGCGAAGAGCAGGTCGCGGGCCTCGAGCAGGGCCACGTCCTCGGCGTCGACGAGCTCCCCCTGGGGCAGCAGCCCGGCGATCTTGAGGTCGAGCAGGGTGGCGGCGACGACGAGGAACTCGCTCGCCTCGTCGAGCTCGTCGGCGGATTCGGCCTGCCGGACGTACTGGATGAACTCCCCGGTCACCGCGCCGAGCGACACCTCGGTGATGTCGAGCTCGTGCTTCGTGATGAGCGAGAGCAGCAGGTCGAACGGCCCGTCGAAGTTCGACAGCCGGACCCGGAAGCCCGGCGCGGTCTGCGTCCCCGCCGGAGCGGGAGCGCCAGCAGCGGTGTCCTGCGGCTCAGGCGACGGCGCCACGCTCGACGAGCTCCCGTGCGAGCTGCCGGTACGCGTGCGCGGCGGCGTGGTCGGGCGCGGTCTGCGTGATCGGGCGAGCGGACACGGTCGCGTCCGGGAACTTCACCGTCCGGCCGATGACCGTGTCGAGCACCCGGTCGTCGAAGGTGTCCACGACGCGCTCCATGACCTCACGCGAGTGCAGCGTCCGCGAGTCGTACATCGTCGCGAGGATGCCGTCGAGGGTCAGCGCCGGGTTCAGGCGGTCCCGCACCTTGTCGATCGTCTCGATGAGCAGCGCCACACCGCGCAGCGCGAAGAACTCGCACTCGAGCGGGATGAGGACGCCGTGCGCTGCCGTGAGGGCGTTCACCGTGAGGAGGCCGAGCGACGGCTGGCAGTCGACGAGGATGACGTCGTAGTCGTGCTGCACCTTCCGCAGCACGCTCGCGAGGATCTGCTCGCGGGCCACCTCGTTGACCAGGTGGACCTCCGCTGCGGACAGGTCGATGTTCGCCGGGATGACGTCGAGGTACGGCGTGTTCGTCGGCTGGATGACCTCGTTCGGGTCCTTGATCGCCCCCATCAGCAGGTCGTAGACCGTGGGGATGTCGTGGGTGCGGACGCCGAGGCCCGCCGACAGCGCGCCCTGCG
Organism: Curtobacterium luteum; assembly: GCF_014646995.1. GTDB lineage: Bacteria > Actinomycetota > Actinomycetes > Actinomycetales > Microbacteriaceae > Curtobacterium > Curtobacterium luteum. Next base: position 52,034 of record NZ_BMOI01000011.1, read on the forward strand.
GATCGAAGTCGACCGCGAGGACCTTGCGCCCGTACTCGGCGAGCGCCGCGCCGAGGTTGATCGACGTCGTCGTCTTGCCGACGCCGCCCTTCTGGTTGCACAGCGCGATGATGCGCGCCGGCCCGTGTCCGTCGAGCTCCTCCGGGATCGCGAACTGCCGGACGGGACGCCCCGTCGGACCGATGGTGGTCGCGCCGGTTCCGGGGTTCGTCGTCGGGTTCGTGCTCACGTGCCCCATGCTACCGGCGACCGGCCGACGGCCCGGGTGCACCGCCGTGGCTGCGTCGCATCCGACGCGGCCCGCCCTGCGGGCGTGCACCGTGCCTCCCGACTGGTCCGTGCCCGGCACGGTGTGGGGGTGGCGACCGGGCCTGGAGGCGCGGATCACGCCGGGCGGAGAGCCACCCGCATGCTGTCCACGCGTTCGGCGATGAGCGGGTCCGCGGACCAGCGCGCCTGCAGGCGACCGACGAGCTCCTGCACCGCTGTCTGGTCGAGGCCGGGGACGAGCGCGAGCCCGGCCGTGAGCTCCGCGCCCTGGAAGCGTCCGAGCGGGTCGCCCGGGGCGAGCTCGACGCGGGCGACGGCGTGCTCCCCGGCGACGGAGCCCGCGAAGGCCTGCGCGACCTCGGGGTCCTCGAAGCAGGGCGTCCACGGCAGGTCCTGCCCGAGCGCCCACACCGCGGGGCGGCGGAGCACGAACTCGGTCGGCGCGGTCGGGTCGAGCACGACGAGCTGGGTCTCCTCGCTGGCTGCCGCCATCGCCACCCGGCGCGACTCGACCGGGACCGGACGGGCGGTCGGGTCCCAGGAGCGCATCGCCTCGACGGAGGTGAAGGCCGGCATCACGGCGCGACCGTCGGGGCCGGCGACGGTGACGATCGAGAGCTCCTGCGTCTTGTCGACGAGCTTGCCGGTGTCGGTGTGTCCGACGTCCCCGGCCTCGGCGACGAGCGGGATGAGGAGCCGCGCGGTCCGGAGCGCCGACACGACCGCGGCCTGCGTGGTCCCGTCCGCGACGGCCCGGATCGCGGCGACGAGTGCCGGGTCGGCGAGGCCGTCGTCCTCGGCGAACGCGGTGTCGTGGTGGTCGAACGTGCGACCCGCCCACGGCAGACCCGCGGAGTCGGCGGCACCGCCGGGCGTGTGGGCGTCGTCGTGCTCGTGCGCGTCGGGTCCGGTGCCGCGGCCGTTCTCGGGGTCCGGGCCGGTACCGCGGCCGTTCGAGATGCCCGACACGGTTGCTAGGCCGAGGCGATCTCGAGCGCGGCCGGGAGCGTGAACGCCCCGGAGTAGAGCGCCTTGCCGATGATCGCGCCCTCCAGGCCGAGGGGCACGAGCTCCCGGAGCGCCACCAGGTCGTCGAGGGTCGAGATCCCGCCGGAGGCCACGACGGGCTTGTCGGTGCGCTCGCACACCTGTCGGAGGAGGTCGACGTTGGGACCCTGCAGCGTGCCGTCCTTCGTCACGTCGGTCACGACGTAGCGCGCACAGCCCGCGGCCTCCAGGCGGTCGAGGACCTCCCACAGGTCGCCCGCGTCCTCCGTCCAGCCACGGCTGGCGAGGGTCGTCCCGCGGACGTCGAGGCCGACCGCGATCTGGTCGCCGTACTCGCCGATGACCCGGGCCGCCCACGCCGGGTCTTCGAGCGCGGCCGTCCCGAGGTTCACGCGGGCCGCGCCGGTGGCGAGGGCCGCCTCGAGCGAGGCGTCGTCGCGGATGCCGCCGGACAACTCCACCGCGACGCCCTCGACCTCGTCGATCGCGCGGGCGATGACCGCACGGTTGTCGCCTCGGCCGAACGCGGCGTCGAGGTCCACGAGGTGGATCCACTCCGCGCCCTGCTCACGCCACGTGCGGGCGGCCGAGACGGGGTCGCCGTAGGAGGTCTCACTGCCGGCCTCGCCCTGGGTGAGCCGGACGGCCTGGCCGTCGACGACGTCCACGGCGGGCAGGAGGACGAGGGGCTGGGATGCGGTGCGGTCGGTCATGGTCCTGTCGGGGTCGCGGTGTGCGTCGTGCTCGGGGCCGTGCGGTCATCGGGATCGGCGGTGCGGGCCGCCGCGCGTCGTGCCGACGGCTGGGTCAGAGGGTGTCCACCCAGTTGCGGAGGAGCTGGATGCCGGCCTCGCCGGACTTCTCCGGGTGGAACTGGGTGGCGGTGAGCGGGCCGTTCTCGACGGCGGCGACGAACCGCTGGCCGTGGTCCGCCCAGGTCAGGCGCGGTGCACGGAACGGGCCGTACGCCTCGAGCGGGAAGTCGGTCACGCCGTAGGAGTGCACGAAGTAGAACCGCTCGTCACGCAGCCCGTCGAACAGCACGGAGTCCTCCGGCGCCTCGACGGTGTTCCAGCCCATGTGCGGCAGGACCTCGGCCTGGATCTCCTGGACGGTCCCCGGCCACTGCCCGAGCCCCTCGACGTCGACACCGCGCTCGACCCCGCGGGAGAACAACACCTGCATGCCGACGCAGATGCCGAGCACCGGACGGCCCCCGGCGAGCCGGTGGTCGACGATCTCGCCGCCCTGGACGCTCTCGAGCTGGTCGATCACGGCGCCGAACGCGCCGACGCCCGGGACGAGCAGCCCGTCGGCGTCGAGTGCCGTGCGCTTGTCGGCGCTGAGGGTGACCGCGGCTCCGGCGCGCTCGAGGGCCTTGGCTGCCGAGTGGACGTTCCCCGAGCCGTAGTCGAGGACGACGACGTTCGGCTTCGCGGTCACAGTGTGCCCTTCGTGCTCGGGATGCCGTCGACGCGCGGGTCGAGCTCGACGGCCTTCCGCATCGCGCGGGCGAACGCCTTGAACTCGGCCTCGGCGATGTGGTGCGGGTCGCGACCGCCGAGCACACGGACGTGCACCGTGATGCCGGCGTTCACCGTGATGGCCTCGAACACGTGGCGGACGAGCGACCCGGTGAAGTGGCCGCCGATCCGGTGGAAGGCGAAGCCGTCGGGCTCCCCCGTGTGCACGAGGAACGGTCGGCCGGAGACGTCGACGACGGCCTGCGCGAGTGCCTCGTCGAGCGGGACGAGCGCGTCGCCGTACCGACCGATGCCGGAACGGTCGCCCAGGGCCTGGCGGAGCGCCTGCCCGAGCACGATGCCGGTGTCCTCGACGGTGTGGTGGGCGTCGATGTCGGTGTCGCCCGTCGACCGCACACGGAGGTCGATGAGCGAGTGCTTGCTGAACGCCGTCAGCATGTGGTCGAAGAACGGCACGCTCGTCGAGATGTCGGAGGAGCCGGTGCCGTCGAGGTCGAGCTCGAGCTCGATGCTCGACTCGCTCGTGCTCCGGCTGATCGAGGCGGTGCGGGCGGTCATGCCTCAACCCTAACCGGGGGCTGCACGGCGGCCACACGGCGCATCGCGTCGAGGAAGGCCGTCGTCTCCTCGGCCGTCCCCGCGCTCACCCGGAGGTGGTTCGGGATGCCGAGGTCGCGCACGATGACGTCCTGCTCGAGGAGCGCCTCGAACGCGGCGTGCGGGTCGGCCACGCCGCCGAACAGGACGAAGTTCGACCAGGACTCGTACGTCCGGTAGCCCATCGCCTGGAGCTCGGTCACCATCCGGTCGCGCTGCTGCTTGATGTCGTCGACCATCGCGAGCATCGCCGGGGCGTGTCGGAGCGCGGCGACCGCGGCCGCCTGCGTGAGGGCAGAGAGGTGGTACGGCAGCCGCACGAGCCGGATCGCGTCGATCACGGCGGGGTGCGCGGCGAGGTACCCGACGCGCGCGCCGGCGAACGCGAACGCCTTGCTCATCGTGCGGGAGACGACGAGTCGCTCACGACCCGGCAGGAGCGTCAGGGCGCTGGGCGCATCGTCCGGCATGAACTCCGCGTAGGCCTCGTCGACCATCACGATGCCGTCGGTCGCGTCGTAGGCCGCGGCGATGGTCTCGATGGGCAGGGGCGTGCCCGTGGGGTTGTTCGGCCCGCAGAGGAACACGATGTCCGGCTGGTGCTCGGCGATCGCCGCGGTGACCGTCTCGGGCGAGATCCCGAACTCGGCGTCGCGCTCCGCCGGGACCCAACGGGTTCCGGTCCCCGAGGCGAGGATCGAGTGCATCGAGTAGGTGGGCGGGAAGCCGAGGACGCTCCGCCCCGGGCCGCCGAACGCCTGGAGGAGCTGCTGCAGCACCTCGTTCGAGCCGTTCGCAGCCCAGAGGTGGTCCGGGGTCAGCAGCTGCTCGCCCTCGAGGCCCGCGTTGAGGTAGTCGGTGAGTGAACGGCGCAGCTCGGTGAACTCACGGTCGGGGTACCGGTTGACCGTGGCGAGGGCGTGCCGGATCGATTCGACGATGTCCTCAGCGACCTCGGCCGGCACCGGATGCGTGTTCTCGTTGACGTTCAACTGGACGCGCACATGCTTCTGCGGAGCACCGTAGGGGCTCTGCCCGCGCAGGTCGTCTCGGATCGGGAGGTCTTCGAGCGTGAATGCCACCGATCCATCGTAGGCCGCGACGGCACCACGGAGACCGGCCGTCCGGACGGTCACGCCGCTGCGGTCAGCGCGCGTCGGCGTCAGGTCAGCGCGCGTCGGCGTACTTCGCCGGGATCGAGATCGTCTGCCCGGCCTGCAGCCCGGCACCGTCGAGCGCGTTGAGGGAGACGACGTCCTGCACGAAGTCGCGCGGGTCGGCGTTCGGCGCGGTCTGCTCGGCCAGCTCCCAGAGCGTCTCGCCGGGCTGGATCGTGACCGTCTCGAAGTGGGCGGACCCGCTGCCGGCGGCATCGCCGGCCGACGCCCGACCGCCGTTGAGCACCGCGAGCGCGACGATGAGGAGGATCGGGAGCGCGGCGAGCGTCGTCAGGACGAACCGTCCACGGCGCGTCAGGCGCAGGCGCGTACGCACGGCGGGAGCCGCGTGACGCTGGGGTTCAGCGATGGCGATGGTGCTCATGTCGTTCTTGCCTTCCCGTTCGGTGATCCGAAGTCGTGTACCGAACATAGTTTCGAATCCAGCGGCGCACAAGCCCCCGGAGGGGATTTCTGCGTGGATTCGTCGCGACACGCTCGAACAGGTGTTTGTCCGGGCTGCGGCGGTCGGATACTGTTTCGACCGACTGGGACAAGTCAACCGGGGACCACCGACATTCCCGCCGGACGGCATCCCGCACCGACGAAGGGTGAGACGACGTGGCGGACGAACTGCGTGGCCAGAAGCCGCTGACGGCGAAGCAGCAGGCGATCCTCGACGCCATCCGCGCGTCGATCGCCAGCCGGGGCTACCCGCCGAGCATGCGGGAGATCGGCGACGCCGCCGGGCTCTCATCGCTGTCGAGCGTCTCCCACCAGCTCGGCCAGCTCGAGCTCGGCGGCTGGATCCGCCGCGACCCGAACCGTCCCCGTGCGCTCGAGGTCCTGGTCGACGAGCCGACGACCGACGCCGACGGCCCCGACGTCGACGCGACGACGCTCGTACCGCTCGTCGGGCGGATCGCCGCGGGTGTGCCCATCACGGCCGAGCAGCACGTCGACGAGATCATCCCGCTCCCCCGGCAGCTCGTCGGCACCGGTGACCTCTTCATGCTCAAGGTCGTCGGCGAGTCGATGATCGACGCGGCGATCTGCGACGGCGACTGGGTGGTCGTCCGGTCGCAGCAGACCGCGGAGAACGGTGACGTCGTCGCCGCGATGCTCGACGAGGAGGCCACGGTGAAGGTCTTCCGGCAGCGTGACGGGCACACGTGGCTGCTCCCGCGCAACTCGGCGTTCGAGCCGATCCTCGGCGACGCGGCGACGGTGCTCGGCAAGGTCGTCGCGGTCCTCCGCTCGATCTGACCCGTCGCGCGGCTCGAGGGCAGGTCCGGGCTCCGGCGCGGGCCGACCGGGCTGGCTCCAGGAACAACCCAAGCCGGTCCGAACCACGTGATGACGTGGCTCGGACCGGCTTCCGTTGTGCGGCGCCCAACGGAACCGCTCGGTCACCGTGGGTCGCGAGACGGACGCGACCCGAGCCTCCAGGCCGGAGCGCGCAGGCGCGTCAGCACGTCAGGACGCGACCGGCGTGACCACGAACGGGTCGAGCTCCGCGACCTGCCGCTGGAACACCCGCACGTGCAGGCGGGTGCCGTCCTCGACGTAGTCGACCGACTCCACCGCACCGGCGTCGTGCAGCGAGGACACGAGGTCCCCGCGGTCGTACGGGATCACCACGGTGAGGTCGACGTCGGGCTCGGGCAGCCGGTCCTCGATGGCGGCGAGCAGCTCGGCGATCCCCTCGCCCGTCCGTGCCGACACGAAGACGGCGTCCGGGACGAGTCCGACGAGCACGAGCCGCTGCGACTCGTCGATGAGGTCCGACTTGTTGAACGCGACGACCTCCGGGATCTCGCGGGCACCGACGTCGCCGATGACCTCGCGGACGGTCGCGAGCTGCGCGGCAGGGTCCGGGTGGGAGCCGTCGACGACGTGCACGATGACGTCGGCCTCGCCCACTTCCTCGAGCGTCGACCGGAACGCCTCGACCAGCTGGTGCGGCAGGTTCCGGACGAAGCCGACGGTGTCCACGAACGTGAACTCGCGGCCCTTCGCGCTCTCGGTCCGGCGGACCGTGGCGTCCAGCGTGGCGAACAGCTGGTTCTGCACCAGCACGCCCGCGCTCGTCAGGCGGTTGAGCAGCGAGGACTTGCCGGCGTTCGTGTAGCCGGCGATCGCGACGCTCGGCACGTCGTTGCGGTGCCGGTCGGCGCGCTTGGCCTCACGTGCCGGGCGGAAGCCGGCGATCTGCCGCCGGAGCTTCGACATCCGCGTGTGGATGCGCCGACGATCGAGCTCGATCTTCGTCTCACCCGGACCGCGGGAACCCATGCCCGCACCGCCGGAGACCTGACCACCGGCCTGTCGGGACATCGACTCACCCCACCCGCGCAGACGCGGGAGCAGGTACTGCAGCTGCGCGAGCTCGACCTGCGCCTTGCCCTCGCGGGTCTTGGCGTGCTGGCTGAAGATGTCGAGGATCACGGCCGTGCGGTCGATGACCTTGACCTTGACGACGTCCTCGAGCGCACGGCGTTGGGACGGCGCGAGCTCGGTGTCCGCGATCACGGTGTCCGCGCCGGTGGCCTTCACGATCATCGCGAGTTCCTCGGCCTTGCCCTTGCCGAGGTAGGTCGCGGGGTCGGGGTTCGGCCGGCGCTGGAGGAGCCCGTCGAGCACCACGGCACCGGCGGTCTCGGCGAGGGCGGCGAGCTCACGCAGCGAGTTCTCGGCGTCCTGCGCGTCGCCCTGGGGGTACACGCCGATGAGGACGACCTGCTCGAGCCGGAGCTGCCGGTACTCGACCTCGGTGACGTCCTGGAGTTCGGTGGACAGGCCCGTGACGCGGCGGAGGGCCGCCCGGTCCTCGCGGTCGTACTGGTCGCCGTCGCCCGTCCAGCCGTGGTCGTCCACGGAGCGGGTCTGGATCGCCTGGGCCGGGGCGAAGATCGAAGAAGAAGCGCGCTGGTCGGCGTTGCGCAGCACGCGTTCGACGACACCGTCGGCGCTGTCGTCGTGGGACTGGTGGTCGGTCTGCTGAGGGGTATCCGTCATCCTGTCCACAGGGTACCTCCGCCACGCCCGGGACACACGGGTGAGCCGCTACGGTTCATCCATGGCGAACGACCACTACTTCTCCGCCAACCCCTCGTCGGAGCTCCGCGAGCGCCAGGTGCACGTCACGCTCGCCGGTCGCGACCTCACCCTGGCGACCGCGGCCGGGGTCTTCAGCCCCGACGGTGTCGACCGGGGCACCCGGGTCCTCCTCGGCTCGGTGCCGCCGCCGGCGGACTCCGGGGCGCTCCTGGACGTCGGCTGCGGCTGGGGTCCGATCGCGATCACGATGGCGCTCGAGTCGCCCGAGGCCGAGGTGTGGGGCGTCGACGTCAACGAGCGCGTGCTCGGCCTGGCCCGCTCCAACGCCGCCACCGCGGGGGCGACGAACGTCACGGTCGCCCTGCCCGACGAGGTCCCCGCCGACCTGCGCTTCCGCACGATCTGGTCGAACCCGCCCATCCGGGTCGGCAAGGACGAGCTGCACGACATCCTGCTGACCTGGCTGCCCCGGCTCGAGGTCGGCGGCGACGCCTGGCTGGTCGTGTCCAAGGACCTCGGCGGCGACTCGCTGCAACGCTGGCTGCGCGACACGCTCGACGACGCCTTCACGGTGACGCGAGCGTCGACCGACAAGGGCTTCCGCGTCATCCGGGTGCAGCGCGGCGCGTAGAGACGGGGCCGCGCGCTCCGCGCGTCCCGGACTGGAGGCCCGTGGAGCGTCACCGACGTCGGTGCCGCACCACGGGCCTCCTGGCTGTGGCGAGGCCGCCCGTCGATCACGCTCCCGCACACGTCGCGATCGTCGCTCGCACGTCACGATCGTCGCGTGGCCGACTCGCGTCGCGTCGCGTCGCGAGTCGGGCACGCGACGATACCCGGAACCGACACCGAACCGCGGGCTCCGCCTGGTTCGACGTCGGGATCCCAGTCCGTGAGCGCACTGAGGTCCGCGTCCGGACCCGCCCGTCAGACTGTGAGGTCGCCCGAGAACACGAGCTCGGCCGGCCCGGACAGTGCGACGTGCTCGCCGTCCTCCGCCGCGAACATCCGCACCGTGACGGCCCCGCCCGGGACCCGCACCCGCCAGGTGTCGGGCGCACCGGATCCGACCCAGTAGCGCGTCGCGAGGGCCGCCGCGACCGCGCCCGTCCCGCACGACAGCGTCTCGCCGCTGCCGCGCTCGTGGACCCGCATGGTGATCTCGCCGACGCCGTCGTTGATGAGCGGCTCGCCCGGCAGGACGAACTCGACGTTCGCGCCGGACTCGGGGGCCGGGTCGAGCACCGGCACGTAGGTGAGGTCGAGGTCGGCGAGCTCGTCCTCCGTCGCGACGGCGACCACGACGTGCGGGTTGCCGACGTCGATCCCGACACCGGGCCGGGCGCCGTCGAGGTTCTTCGCCCGGACGAGCACGTCGTCAGCCCCGCTGCCCTCGATCCCGAGGCGCCACCGCCCCAGGTCGGCCTGGAAGCCGTTCGTCGTCCGCTGGATGTCCACGAGGCCCTTGCGACTGCCGACCGTCAGCGTCTCCCCCGGTGCGAGGTCGACCAGGCCGGACTCCGTGAGGTAGCGCGCGAACACCCGGATGCCGTTGCCGCACATCTCGGCGACCGAGCCGTCGGCGTTGTGGTAGTCCATGAACCACACCGCTGCGGGGTCCTCCGCGACGAGCGCACGACCCTCTGCCAGGGACTCGGAGCGCACCGCGCGGATGACGCCGTCCCCGCCCACACCGAACCGGCGGTCCGCGATGGCGCGGATGCGCTCGGGGGTGAGGTCGACGGTGGCGTCGGGGTCGGCGAACAGGACGAAGTCGTTGCCGGTCCCCTGGCCCTTCGTGAAGTGCAGCTCGGTCACGCGACGATCCTACGGGCCAGCGCCGACAGGGCTGTGTGGTCGGCCCCGGTGACGTCGAGGTCCTCCGCGGTCGCGTACCGCTTGAACCACGCGACCTGGCGCCGTGCGTACTTCCGGGTCGCGAGGCTCGTCGCGTCGACCGCCTCCGCGACGGTCGCGGCTCCCCGCAGCACCTCGAGCGCCTGCGAGTAGCCGATCGCCCGCGACGCGGTCTTGCCCTGTTCGAGCCCGAGGGCTCGGAGGTGCTCCACCTCGTCGACCAGCCCGCCGTCGAACATGCGCTGCGCTCGCGCCTGCAGCGCGTCGACCAGGTGCGACCGGTCGCGACGCAGGTGCAGGATGCGCGCGGGCCGCCAGGCGCGGGGCGCGGACGGGAGGCTCGGGGTCACCACCTCGGACCGGCTCGCGATCTCGAGTGCCCGGATCAGGCGGCGCGGGTTCCGGGCGTCGATGGTCGCCGCCGCGTGCGGGTCCAGCCCCCGGAGCCGCTCGAGGAGGGTCCCCGGACCGAGCTCGTCGTGCTCGCGCTCCAGCCGGGCACGCAGCTCGGGATCAGTCCCGGGGAACTCGAGGTCGAAGAGGACGGCCGACACGTACAGACCGCTCCCGCCGGCCAGGACCGCGACGCCGCCCTCGGCGTGGATGCGCTCGATCGCGCGCCGGGCATCACGCTGGTACGCGGCGACGCTGGCCTCGTCCGTCACGTCGAGCACGTCCAGCAGCCGGTGCGGCACGCCGTGGCGCTCGGCCAGCGACAGTTTGGCGGTTCCGATGTCCATGCCTCGGTAGAGCTGCATGGCGTCGGCGTTGACGACCTCCGCCGGCCGGCCGGCGGCGCGGACGCGGTCGGCGATCGCGACGGCGAGGTCGGACTTGCCCGTGCCGGTGGCGCCGACCACGGCGACCAGGTCGGCGGGTCCGGTCGGCCCGGTGCCCACGGTGGGGGCAGAGACCGCGTCAAGGTCAGCGGCCGCCGTCGGGGCAGCGCCCGCCGACGGGGCTGCACCCGCCGTCGGGTCAGCGGCCGCCGTCGGGGCAGCACCCGCCGTCGGGTCAGCGGCCGCCGTCGGGGCTGCACCCGCCGTCGGGGCAGCGGGCGCGTCGCGGTCAGCGGTCGACACGGAGGGTCGGGAGACCGAGCGACACCGGTCGCGGCCCGTCCGTGCCCGCGGCCGTCGGCGCCGGGACGCCGCAGCTCTCCGCCTGCGCCCGGTCCCACGCGTCGCCCGCGCGGGTCCGGCGGATGCGGAGCGGGCCGTCGTTGTCCGCGATGAGGAAGTGCGGCGCCGCGCGGGTGACCTCGACCGTGACGACGTCACCGGGCCGTGGCACGTCGGAGCCCGCGGGGACGGAGAAGTGCACGAGCCGGGAGTCCTCGGCGCGGCCGGACAGGCGGTGCGTCTCGTCGTCCTTCTTGCCCTCACCGGTCGCGACGAGGACCTCGACGCTCCGACCGACCTGCGCGGCGTTCTCCTCAGCCGTGATGCGCTCCTGGAGGGCGGTGAGCCGCTCGTACCGCTCCTGCACGACCGCCTTGGGGAGCTGGTCCGGCATGGTTGCCGCCGGCGTACCCGGACGGATCGAGTACTGGAACGTGAACGCCGAGGCGAACCGCGAGGCCTCGACGACGCGCAGCGTGTCCTCGAAGTCGACGTCGGTCTCCCCCGGGAACCCGACGATGATGTCGGTGGAGATCGCCGCGTGCGGGATCTTCGCGCGCACGCGGTCGAGGATGCCGAGGAACCGCTCGCTCCGGTAGCTCCGGCGCATGGCCTTGAGGATGCGGTCCGAACCGGACTGCAGCGGCATGTGGAGCTGCGGCATGACGTTCGGCGTCTCCGCCATCGCGTCGATCACGTCGTCGGTGAACGCCGCCGGGTGCGGGCTGGTGAAGCGGATGCGCTCCAGGCCCTCGATCGCCCCGGCCGCTCGCAGGAGCTTGCCGAACGCCTGCCGGTCGCCGAACTCCACGCCGTAGGAGTTGACGTTCTGCCCGAGGAGCGTGACCTCGATCGCTCCGTCGTCGACGAGTGCCTGGATCTCCGCCAGGACGTCGCCGGGGCGACGGTCCTTCTCCTTGCCGCGGAGGGACGGCACGATGCAGAAGGTGCAGGTGTTGTTGCAGCCGACGGAGATCGAGACCCATCCGCTGTAGGTGGAGTCGCGTTTGGTCGGCAGCGTCGACGGGAAGACGTCGAGTGACTCGAGGATCTCGATCTGTGCCTCGTCGTTGTGGCGCGCACGCTCGAGCAGGGTCGGGAGGGAACCCATGTTGTGCGTGCCGAAGACGACGTCGACCCACGGCGCCTTCTCAAGGATGACGTTCTTGTCCTTCTGCGCCAGGCAGCCGCCGACCGCGATCTGCATCCCCGGGTGCTCACGCTTGATGCCTGCGAGGTGTCCGAGGTTGCCGTACAGCCGGTTGTCCGCGTTCTCGCGCACGGCGCAGGTGTTGATGACGACCACGTCCGCCTGCTCGCCGTCGGCCGCGACGTACCCGGCGGCGCGCAACGACCCGCTGAGCCGCTCCGAATCGTGCACGTTCATCTGGCACCCGTAGGTGCGGACTTCGTAGGTGCGGGGGCGCGCTTCGACGGTGGCCATGATCCCTCCAGTGTAGGTCGCCGCACGGCGTCCACGAGGTCGCCCCGACGCTCGCCGTGCCGACCCTCGGCGCTACTCGAACCGGACGCTGCCGCCGCCCGGACCAGGCCGGCGTGCCGTGCCGTCGAGCGCGCGCTCGACCGCGATGCGCACCACGCCTGAACCGTAGCCCTTGCGCATCAGGAACCCGGAGAGCCGGCGCTCCGCAGTCGCCCGATCGAGGCCACGCAGCTGTCCCGCACGCTTGGCCGCGAGCTCGAGGGCCCGCACGAACTCGTCGTCGGAGTCGTCCGCCGCTGCCTCGAGTGCCGCGTCGATCGCGACCTGGTCGATGCCCCGGCGACGGAGTTCCGCGACGACACCCTGCCGGCCGAGACCCTTGCGTTCGTGGAGGCGGTCGACGAGGTCCGTCGCGAGTGCCACGTCGTCGAGGAGCCCCACCCGGGTCAGTCGTTCGATCTCCCCCTCGACCACGTCCGCGTCGAGGTCGTGCTTCGCGAGTGTCTGCCGCATCTCGGATGTGCTGACCCCACGTCGGCCGAGCGCCCGCATGCTGAATCGCTCGGCGTCCGCGCGTTGCTCGTCCAGGGGTCGAGGTGCGTCCTCGGGGTCGAGCTCCTCGCCGCCGAGGATCGAGAACACCGACGCGCTCGGGGCGTCGGCCTCGGCGCCGTGGTCGTAACCGGCCCGTTCCGCACGGACGCTCCGACCGGAGGCGTCACCGACCACCGGCGACAGCCACTCAGCCTGGGCGCGCGCACCCCGGAGGGGTACCGGCGCGTCGGCGTCCAGACCGTTCGACGTCTCGGTCGTGGGCGCGAACCGGGCTTCGGCAGCAGCAGCCTCGGCTGCGACAGCCTCGGCGGTCGCAGCCTCGGCGGTCACAGCGTCGGCGGTCACAGCGTCCGTGTCGGGCTCGGGCGTGCCATCGGAGTTCGTCACGGGCGGGACCGAGCGACCGGCCGAACGACCGGGCCCGCTCGATCCGCGACGCGACCTCGCACCGAACAGGTCGGTGACCGGTGCGAGGTCGTCGTCACCGCGGGACGTGCCCCTGTCGGAGGAGGTCACGCGCCCTTGCGCTCGGCGAGCTTCGGCGCGATCGAGTCGACCGGGGCCTCGGCCGCGGCGTCCTTCGCGGCGCCGACGCCCAGCTTCGTCAGGATCTTGCCTTCGATCTCGGCTGCGATCTCCGGGTTCTGGATGAGGAACGACCGCGAGTTCTCCTTGCCCTGCCCCAGCTGGTCGCCGTCGTACGTGTACCAGGCGCCGGACTTCTTGACGATGCCGTGATCGACACCGAAGTCGAGCAGCGAGCCCTCGCGCGAGATGCCCACGCCGTACAGGATGTCGAACTCGGCCTGCTTGAAGGGCGGGGCCATCTTGTTCTTGACGACCTTCACACGAGTGCGGTTGCCCACCGCGTCCGTACCGCTCTTGAGCGTCTCGATGCGGCGGATGTCGAGGCGGACCGACGCGTAGAACTTGAGCGCCTTGCCGCCCGCGGTGGTCTCCGGGCTGCCGAAGAACACACCGATCTTCTCGCGCAGCTGGTTGATGAAGATCATCGTCGTCTGCGTCTGGTTGAGCCCACCGGCGAGCTTGCGGAGCGCCTGCGACATGAGGCGCGCCTGCAGACCGACGTGGGAGTCGCCCATCTCGCCCTCGATCTCGGCACGGGGCACGAGCGCGGCGACCGAGTCGACGACGATGAGGTCGATGGACCCGGAGCGGACGAGCATGTCGGCGATCTCGAGCGCCTGCTCACCGGTGTCGGGCTGCGAGACGAGGAGGGCGTCGATGTCCACGCCGAGCTTCTTCGCGTACTCGGGGTCGAGGGCGTGCTCGGCATCGATGAACGCGGCGATGCCGCCGTTGCGCTGGGCGTTGGCGATCGCGTGGAGCGTCAGGGTCGTCTTACCGGAGGACTCCGGCCCGTAGATCTCGATGATGCGACCGCGCGGGAGCCCGCCGATGCCGAGCGCGACGTCGAGCGCGACCGAGCCGGTGGGGATGATGGAGACGGGTGCACGCTCGTCCGAGCCGAGGCGCATGACCGTGCCCTTGCCGAACTGACGATCGATCTGGGCGAGAGCGGTCTCGAGGGCCTTCTCGCGGTCCTGGGGTGAGGGCATGGTGCGCTTCCTTCGTGCTGGATGTCGGCTGCCTGTAGGCTGTCGCGCCACCCCGGCCGGTGCTGCAAGGCCGGTGCTTCTGCGACAAGGCGTCGGGCCTGTCCCGATGTCGTTCAACCTACGGCTGGCCACCGACATCACTGCCGACGTCCACACCGCCTGTGGAAGGAACACCCGGACGAGTCCGTTGTGCAGGAAGCTACCACCGGTAGAACACGTGTTCGAGCGACACGCCGAACAGAGTTTCGGACGCGCGGATCAGTCCTTCGGTTCGGCGAGGCCCTTGCCGTGGCGGCGCTCCAGCGGGACGTCCTGCGAGTCGCACAGGGCCTCCCAGACCGTCCGCGCGTCGACGCCGGCGCGGAGTGCGTCGGCAGCGGAGCGGCCACCGATCGCCTCGAGGACGACGTCCTGGGTGACGACCGCGCCGTAGGCCTCGCCGAACACCTGGTCGACCGCTCGCCAGAACTCACTCACACGCACCCGACCACCCTAACGAGAACACCCCCACCGGCGGACCGGCGGGGGTGTTCGTGAGCAGTGCGGGTCAGCGCACCGCGAGGTCGTTGTCGAACTCGGCGACGAGCTCGTCGGGCAGCGTGTCGGGGACGGGCGTGAGCCCCTCGACGACCGCGAGACGGTCGCCCACCTCACGCATGATCGTGGAGATGGGGGTGTCCAGTGCGTCGGCGACCGAAGCGAGGATCTCGGAGCTGGCTTCCTTCTGTCCGCGCTCCACCTCGCTGAGGTAGCCGAGTGCGACGCTGGCCTTGGACGCGACCTGACGGAGGGTCCGGCCCTTCTGCAAGCGGAAGTCCCGAAGGACGTCGCCGATCTCCTGACGAACGAGAACCATGAGAACTCCTCCTTCCTGTCGTCTCCGCGCCCGCCCGACCGGGTCGATCGGGAGAGGTCCGGCAACATTAGCGTTGCCGGTTGCAGCATGCTAGCCACTCGGGCTGCGGTCCTGCTGGAGATTGCGTCAGATGTAACCCAGTGGAAACGGTGCCTATTCCCCCGCGGTGGGGAGAGCGCCGTTCGCCGTGGACGACATCCGTGCCAGGAGTTCGGAGACCGTGCCCTCCCGGATTGCCGTGCGGTCACCCGAGAGGTGCAGCTCCCAGGCGACGGCGCGTTCCGCCGACGCGATGCCGACGAACACCGTGCCCACCGGCTTGCCGTCCTGCGGGTCCGGGCCCGCGACACCCGTCGTGCTGATCCCCCAGGTCGCGGGCTCCCCGTCCACGGACAGTGCGGAGCGGACACCCGCGGCCATCTGCCGGGCGACCTCGGGGTCGACGGCGCCGCGCTCGGCGAGCAGGTCCGCCTCGACGCCGAGCACCGTGTGCTTCACCGGCGTCGCGTACGCCACGACACCACCACGGACGACGGCACTCGCACCGGGGACACCGACGAGCGTCGCGACGACGAGCCCACCGGTCAGCGACTCCGCCACGGCGACGGTCTCGCCCCGGGCGGTGAGCGCAGCGACGACCTCGCGCGCGGAGCCGTCGACGTCCGTCGTCACGCCGTGGCCCGGTTGTGCTTCCACGCCTGCCAGAGGTAGTCGAGTCCGCTGAGCACGGTCGCGAGCAGTGCGGCGGTCATCAGGACGGTGTTGACCACGTGCGCCCAGTCGCCGACCAGCTGCCACCAGGGGAACAGCGCGAGCGTGATCGCGACGGCCTGCAGGACGGTCTTGATCTTCCCGCCACGGCTCGCGGGGATCACCCGGTCCGAGAGCACGGCGAACCGGAACACGGTGATGCCGATCTCCCGCACCATGATCAGGACGGTGACGAACCAGGGCAGTTCGCCGAGGATCGAGAGCGCCACGAGCGCGCCGCCGATGAGGACCTTGTCCGCGATCGGGTCGACGAGCTTGCCGAAGTCCGTGACGAGGTTCTGGCGCCGAGCGATGATGCCGTCGGCACTGTCGGTGATGATCGCGACGACGAAGAGCACCGCGGCCCAGATGCGCAGCGAGCCGTCCTGACCGCCGTCCGCGAGCAGCAGGACGAAGAACAGCGGCGCCATGAGGATGCGCACGACCGTGATGATGTTCGCCACGTTCGCGGTCGATGCGGGCCCGTCGCCCTTGCGGATCAGTCGCCCTCGCCAGGGGAACTGCGCCGCACTGTGCGCGCCTTCGGTGCTGGTCATCGCACTCACTCCCTGCCGGTCAGTCCCCACGCGTCCTCGTCCGGTCCGTCGTCCTCCTCAGGGTACCCGCGCGTCATGTCCGCCACCGGGTCGTCCCCGTACCGGTCGCCGTCGTCCGGCGCGGACGCAACCGGCGCAGCAGCAGCGGGAGCGACGGGAGCGGCGGCCGGGGGTTCCTCGCCCCGGAGCTTCGCGAGCACCCCCGGGAGCTGGTCCGGCGTGACGAGGACGTCGCGGGCCTTCGACCCCTCGGACGGTCCGACGATGTCGCGGGACTCCATGAGGTCCATGAGGCGTCCGGCCTTGGCGAACCCGACGCGGAGCTTGCGCTGCAGCATCGACGTCGAGCCGAACTGCGTCGACACGACCTGCTCGACCGCGGCCAGGAGCAGCTCGAGGTCGTCGCCGATGTCCGCGTCGATCTCCTTGCGCTCGACCACGGCCTGGACGTCCTGGCGGTACTCGGGTCGGGCTTGCCGGGTGACGTGCTGCACGACCTCGGCGACCTCGCTCTCCTGCACCCAGGCGCCCTGCACGCGCAGGGCCTTCGACGAGCCCATCGGCAGGAAGAGCGCGTCGCCCTGGCCGATGAGCTTGTCGGCACCCGGCTGGTCGAGGATGACCCGCGAGTCGGTGACGCTCGTCACCGCGAAGGCCACGCGCGACGGCACGTTCGCCTTGATGAGGCCGGTGATGACGTCGACCGACGGGCGCTGGGTCGCGAGCACGAGGTGGATCCCCGCGGCACGGGCGAGCTGGGTGATGCGGACGATCGACTCCTCGACGTCGCGCGGGGCGACGAGCATGAGGTCGGCGAGCTCGTCCACGACCACGAGCAGGTACGGGTACTTCTTGAGCTTCCGCTCACTCCCCGCCGGCAGGATGATCTCGTTGTTCTCGATCGCCTTGTTGAAGTCGTCGACGTGGCGGAACCCGAACGACGCGAGGTCGTCGTACCGCATGTCCATCTCCTTCACGACCCACTGCAGCGCTTCCGCCGCCTTCTTCGGGTTCGTGATGATGGGCGTGATGAGGTGCGGGACCCCGGCGTAGATCGAGAGCTCGACGCGCTTCGGGTCCACGAGGACCATGCGTACCTCGGACGGCTTCGCGCGCATCAGGAGCGAGGTGATCATCGAGTTGATGAACACCGACTTGCCGGAGCCGGTGGAGCCGGCCACGAGCAGGTGCGGCATCTTCGCGAGGTTCGCGACGACGAAGCCGCCCTCGACGTCCTTGCCGACACCGATCGTCATCGGGTGCTTCGACTTGCGGGCCGCGTTCGACCGGAGGACGTCGCCGAGCGACACCGTCTCGCGGTCGGTGTTCGGGATCTCGACGCCGATCGCGCTCTTGCCCGGGATCGGCGAGAGGATGCGCACCTCGTTCGAGGCGACGGCGTACGACAGGTTCTTCGACAGCGCGGTGACCCGCTCGACCTTCACGCCGGGACCGAGCTCGATCTCGTAGCGCGTCACCGTCGGTCCACGGGAGAACCCGGTGACCTTCGCGTCGACCTTGAACTCGGTGAGCACGCCGGTGATCGCCGCGACGATGTCGTCGTTCGCCTGGCTGCGGGCCACCGACGGGGTCCCCGCGCTCAGCGTGGTCGCCGCCGGCAGACGGTACGGCTTGTCCGGGTCCTCGTCGTCGGCTGCGGCGGACAGGCCGTCGGCCGCGTCGGCCGGGTCGTCGACGGGGTCCTCGGCCGGGAGGCTCGGGGAGACCACCGGGGACACGCCGGCATCCGGGCGGGTCGCCTCGCCCACCGTCGGCTCGGCCACGCGCGCGGGTGCGGCGGGCACCTCGGCGCCGAAGTCGCGCAGGGCCTGCTCGGCGTGCTCGAGCTCCTGCTCGATCGAGTCGTTGAGGTTCACCGATCCGGGCTCGGCCGGCGTGTGGTCGACGAGTCCGGCGGCGGCTCCGGCGTTCGGGGAGGCCGACGGCGGCACGGGCGGGGCGGCCTGCGTCGCTGCGGCGGGCAGCACGGGGCTGTCGAAGGCCGGTTCTTCCTCGCGGCCGGACTTGTTGCGGCGCCACCACGGCACGGTCTCGACCGACTCGTCGCCGGGTGCTCCGTCCTCGCCGAAGCCGAGGTCGTCGAAGAGCTGGAACTCCTGCGAGTCCTTCTTGCCCTTGCCGCGGGGCTTCCGCGACGTCGACTCCGGCGCGGTATCGACCGCGTCGTCCGCAGGGGCGGGCGCGGGGGCGCCGAAGAGGTAGGCGTAGAGCTCGTGCAGGCGGCGGCCGGTCTTGTTCGGCGGCGTCTTCGTGATGATGAAGAGCGAGAGCACCAGCAGCACGACTGCGACCGGGACGGCGACCCACGCGGTCGCGATCGTGACGAGCCACCCGATGACGACCCAGCCGAGCACACCTCCGGCGGCGGCGAGGGCCGGCATGCCGTCGGACGCGCTCGGGGTGCCGCCGAAGACGTGGCACAGCGACGAGATCGAGACGAGCAGGATCCCGAGGCCGATCCCGATGCGGGTGTTGTCGTGCACCGACGCCGGGTGCCGGAACAGCCATCCGGCGAACACGACCATGATCACCGGCAGCGCGAAGGCGAGACGGCCGAAGAGTCCACCGAACGTGTACGCGTCGAGGTTCACCGACACCGCGCTCGTCGGGTTGAGCCACTCGACCACGGCACCGGCGATGGCGAGCAGGACGAGCAGGAACGGGAAGCCGTCGCGCCGCTGGTCCTTCTCGAGGGACTCCTTGCCGAGCACGCGGAAGAGGGCGCCGACGCCGTGGGCCATCGCGAGCCACGCCGTCACGAGCGGGTTCTGCTCACGGAAGACCGGGGGCTGGCTGGCCGGTGGCAGCTTCTTCGTCGTGGCCTGGGTGCGCGACGTCCCGCGCGTCGTGCTCGTGCGCGACGACGAGGACGCGCGTGAGCGCGTGGTCGACTTGGTGCCTCCGGCCATGGGCAGAACCCTAATCCCCGCCCAGGACAAAGCGAGGGAGGCCCGCCGCAGCGTCCGTGACGGACGTGTGACGGGCCTCCAGGCCGGACCGCGCGCGAGCGCGACCGGCGGACGCGACTACGCCTCGATGACCACCGGGACGATCATCGGGCGACGACGGTGCTTCGAGTTCACCCAGCGCCCGACCGTGCGCCGGACCACCTGGGTGAAGGCGTGCTGGTCACGCGTGCCGTTCGCGGCGGCCTCGGCCAGCGCCTTGGCGATCTGCGGACGGACGTCGTCGAACACCGACTCGTCCTCCGCGAACCCGCGCGACTGGATCTCCGGGCCGACGACGCACTGGCCCGTGGTGAAGTCCACGGCGCAGAAGATGGAGATGAAGCCCTCCTCCGCGAGGACACGGCGGTCCTTCAGGTCGGCGTCGGTGATCTCGCCGACGGTCGACCCGTCGACGTAGACGTACCCGATGTCGAGCTGGCCCGCGACGCGCACCTCGCCGTCCTTGAGGTCGACGACGATGCCGTCCTGCCCGAGGATGACGTTCCGCGGCGGGACACCGGTCTGGATCGCGAGGTCGGCGCTCGCGTAGAGGTGGCGGTGCTCGCCGTGCACGGGCAGGACGTTCTTCGGCCGGAGGATGTTGTAGCAGTACAGCAGCTCGCCGGCGCTCGCGTGCCCGGAGACGTGCACCTTCGCGTTGCCCTTGTGCACGACCTTCGCGCCGAGCTTGGTCAGCCCGTCGATCACGCGGTAGACGGCGTTCTCGTTGCCCGGGATGAGCGAGGACGCGAGGATGACGGTGTCGCCCTCGCCGATCTCGATCTGGTGCTCGAGGTTCGCCATGCGTGCCAGGACGGCCATCGGCTCGCCCTGCGAGCCGGTCGACATGTAGACGATCTGGTCGTCCGGGACGTTCTTCGCCTTCTTCGTGTCGATGAGCACGTCGTCCGGCACGCGGAGGTAGCCGAGCTCGGCGGCGATCGTCATGTTGCGGATCATCGACCGGCCCATGAACGCGACCTTGCGGTTCGCGGCGGCCGCGGCGTCGAGGACCTGCTGCACACGGTGGACGTGCGACGAGAAGCTCGCCACGACGACCTTCTTGCGGGCGCGCGCGATGATGTTCTCGAGGACCGGCCCGATGTCGCGCTCCGGGGCGGTGAAGCCCGGCACGTCGGCGTTGGTGGAGTCCGGCAGGAACAGGTCGACGCCCTGCTCGCCGAGCCGCGCGAAGGCGCGGAGGTCGGTGATGCGGTCGTCGAGCGGGAGCTGGTCCATCTTGAAGTCACCCGTGTGCAGGACCCGACCGGCGGGGGTCGTGATCGCGACGGCGAGGGCGTCCGGGATGGAGTGGTTCACGGCGACGAACTCGAGGTGGAACGGGCCGAGCTGCTCGGTCTGGTCCTCCTGGACGACGAGCGTGTACGGCTTGATCCGGTGTTCCTTGAGCTTCGCCTCGACGAGCGCGAGGGTCAGCGTGGAGCCGATCAGCGGGATGTCGCCCTTGAGCTTGAGCAGGTACGGGACGGCGCCGATGTGGTCCTCGTGGCCGTGCGTGAGCACGACGCCGAGGACGTCGTCGAGGCGGTCCCGGATGGGCGCGAAGTCCGGCAGGATCAGGTCGACGCCGGGCTGGTGCTCCTCGGGGAACAGCACGCCGGCGTCCACGACGAGGAGCTTGCCCTCGTACTCGTAGACGGTCATGTTGCGACCGATCTCGCCGAGCCCACCGATGGGGACGACGCGGAGGGTGCCGGCTTCGAGCGGCTGTGGTGTGGAGATCTGGGTGGGCATTCGGTCCTGACTGTCGTGCGACGCGCTACCGCTGCGCCGCGGTCTTTCCTAACGTGTGGTGCCTGGCACCTTCGGCAGTGCGCCGCCGGCCGCTGCGTTGCGGTCGGGGCGGAAGTTCGAGAAGTCGGCGCCCGGGATGTCCCGGACCGCCTCGAGGGAGGTCTCGATGGCGTACGCCTCGGTGTCCTCGGGGCCGACGAGCGGCAGCCGGACGCGCGGGCTGCCGATGCGGCCGAGTCCGTGCAGCACGTACTTCGCCGCGACGGTCCCGGGGACGTGGGTCATGATCGCACGGACCAGCGGCTCGACGCGCTTGTGCTCGGCGGTCGCGGTCGCGAGGTCGCCGCGGTTCACGGCGTCGACGATCGTGCGGTACGGCGTCGACGTGATGTTCGCCGTCACGCCGATGAGCCCCGTGGCCCCGATCGACAGGTGCGGGAGCACGTTCGTGTCGTCGCCCGAGAAGTACATGAGGTCGGTGTTGTTGAGCACCCGGGAGACCTCGGCGAAGTCGCCCTTGGCGTCCTTCACGGCGAGGATGTTCGGGTGGTGCGAGGCCCGCACGATGGTCTCGTACGTGATCGGGATCCCGGTGCGGCCAGGGATGTCGTAGAGGATGACCGGCAGGTCGGTGGCGTCCGCGATCATCCGGAAGTGGGTGAGCACGCCCGCCTGCGTCGGCTTGTTGTAGTACGGCGTGACGATCATGACGCCGTCGGCGCCGGCCTTCTCGCTCTGCTTGTAGAGGTGGATCGCGTGCGCGGTCTCGTTCGAGCCGCCGCCCGTGATGATCTTCGCGCGACCGGCGGCGACGGACTTGCCGACCTCGACCAGGCGGAGCTTCTCCGGGTCGGTGAGCGTGGACGTCTCACCCGTGGTGCCCGTGACGACGATGCCGTCTGCGCCGGCGGTGATGCAGTCGTCGATGTGCTGCTCGACGCCCGGCCAGTCGACCTCGCCGTCGGCGGTGAACGGGGTCACGAGGGCGACGAGGACCTGACCGAAGGGATTCTCACGCGTGGACACGGAGACCAGCGTACCGGGGTCGGGCGACGGGGCCGCAGTCCGCCCGGACGGTGGGCCGCTCGCGCGCACACGGCGTTGTTCGCGTTCGCACAACCAAGGTCAGTGCGCACCACGCGTTTCCGCGGTGTGCGCGGACTTTGGTTGTGCGGAAACGGAACGCACCGGCACCCGTGGGCGGCGGCGGCGGCGGCGGGCGCGCGGCGCGCGGCGCGCGGCGCGCGGCGCGCGGCGCGCGCTACGAGCGCGCGCGCTCGGCGCGGCGCCACTCCAGGAAGCGGAAGCGCGTGCCGTCGACGCGGGACTCCTGCCACGGACCCTCGTCGACGAGGGTCCACCCCGCACCGAGCTCCGGCGCGACCGTGTCCCCCGGGACCTCGACGTCGACGATCGTCTCGGAGACCCGGTCGGCGAAGGGCAGCGCGTCGGCGTACACCGCTCCCCCACCCATCACCCAGACCGGCCCGTCCGTGTCGAGCGCCGTCGCGAGGTCGTGCACCACCTCGGCGCCGACTGCGGCCTCCGAGGAGCTCCATGCCGCGTCGCGGGTGAGCACGACGTTCCGCCGCCCGGGCAGCGGCCGGAAGCGCGGCGGGAGGGACTCCCACGTGCGACGACCCATCACGACGGTGGCGTCGCCGGTGACGGTCCGGAAGTGGGCGAGGTCCTCCGGGACGTGCCACGGGATGCCGCCGTCGGCCCCGATCACGCCGGAGACCGACCGCGCCCAGACCATGCCGACCCCGCGGACGGGTTCCGTCCAGCCGTCGGGCAGCACACCCTCGACCATCAGACGGCGACCGGGGCCGCGATGGACGGGTGGTGGTGGTACCCGACGACCTCGATGTCCTCGTACACGTAGTCGTCGATGGAGTCGCGCGGCGCGAGCGTCAGCGTCGGCATCGGGTACGGCGTGCGGGTCAGTTGCTCGCGGACCTGCTCGACGTGGTTGTCGTACACGTGGCAGTCGCCGCCGGTCCACACGAAGTCGCCGACCTCGAGCCCGGTCTGCGCCGCGATCATGTGGGTGAGGAGCGCGTACGAGGCGATGTTGAACGGCACGCCGAGGAACATGTCCGCGCTCCGCTGGTAGAGCTGGCACGAGAGCTTGCCGTCGTTGACCCAGAACTGGAAGAACGCGTGGCACGGGGCGAGCGCCATGTCGGGCACGTCCGCGACGTTCCACGCGGAGACGATGAGGCGACGGGAGTCCGGATCGTTGCGGATCTGCTCGATGACCTGGGCGATCTGGTCGACGTGCTCGCCGGAGGGCGTCGGCCACGAGCGCCACTGCACGCCGTACACCGGTCCGAGGTCGCCGTCCTCGCCCGCCCACTCGTTCCAGATCCGGACACCGTGCTCCTGCAGCCAACGGGCGTTGCCGTCGCCGCGCAGGAACCACAGCAGCTCGTACGCCACCGACTTGAAGTGCACGCGCTTCGTCGAGACGAGCGGGAAGCCCTCCGACAGGTCGTACCGCAGCTGGGCGCCGAAGATGCTCCGCGTGCCGGTGCCGGTGCGGTCGCCCTTCGGCGCGCCTTCCTCGACCACACGACGCAGCAGGTCTTCGTACGGAGTCGGGACGGTGGGATCGGGCTGCACGGTCTCGTCGGTCACGCCACGAGCCTAAACGGGACCACCCACAACGGCGACCTCACAGCCGGGCGCGGCCCCGACCTCCAGGCTCCTGAGTACCGTTGTCCCCATGGCCGACACGACCCCCCAACCGCTCTCGATCGTCGTCGCCGGCGCGTCCGGCTTCATCGGCACCCCGCTCGTCCGGGCGCTCCGCGAGGCCGGGCACCACGTCTCCACGCTCGTGCGGCGCGACCCCCGCTCCCCCACCGAGTTCCGCTGGGCACCGGGTTCGCGACCCCTCGACCCCGCGGTCATCGACGGCGCGGACGTCGTGGTGAACCTCGCCGGCGCGAGCATCGGCAAGCTGCCCTGGACCGCCGCGTACAAGCAGGAGATCCTGCGGTCGCGCGTGTCCGCCACCGAGACGCTCGTCGAGGCGATGCGGCACACGACGAACCCGCCGGCGCTCTTCCTGTCCGGCTCGGCGTCCGGCGTCTACGGCGACCGCCCCTCCGACGTCCTGCAGGACGATGCCGCTCCCGGCACGGGCTTCCTCGCCGAGGTGTGCGTCGCGTGGGAGGCGGCCGCGAACGCCGCCCCGGACGGCGTCCGCGTCGTCACGCTGCGCACCGGCATCGTCGTCGGGCAGGGCGGTGGCGCGCTCGCACCACTCGCCCCGCTCACGAAGGCGGGTCTCGGCGGTCGGCTCGGCACCGGCGGCCAGTTCTGGCCGTGGATCGCCCTGGACGACGAGGTCGGCGCGATCGTGCACCTCGCCACCAGCCCCGAGGCCGCCGGGGTGTCGGGTCCGGTGAACCTGGCGGGACCGGAGCCGGCCGTGTCCGACCGCATCACCCACCGCGTCGCCGAGGACCTGCACCGCCCCTACCTGTTCCGGATGCCCGAGTTCGCACTACGCCTCGTCCTCCGGGATGCCGCCGACGAGATGCTGCTGTCGAGCCAGCAGATGGTGCCGACCAAGCTCCTGGAGTCGGGCTACACGTTCCGGTACGCGCGTGCCGAGGACGCCGTCGACGCCGCGTTCTGAACGCGACCAGCAGACGGCCTGGAGGCCCGGGGCGGCCCCGCCACGTCCCTCCAGGCCGTCAGCCGCGCGCCCTGGTGAGCGCTTCGCGCATCGCGGCCCGCGCCCGCTTGCGGTCACCGGCGGCGTCGTAGACGACGCCGAGTCGGTACCAGCCGCGCCAGTCGGCGGGGTCCTGCTCCACCGCCTCCTTGTACCGGGGGAAGAGGTCGTCGGCAGCGTCACGCGCCGGACGTCCCGACGGTCGCACGTCGACCACGTCGTCGGGTGCGCCGCCCTCCCGTTCGAGCCGTGCGCCGAGCCGGGTGATCCGGAAGCCGAAGCGGAGTTCGAGGACGAGCAGGACCGCGCCGATCGCCGCGACCACGAAGAGCGCCACGCCGATGCCGATGCCGATCGGGATGCCCGTGGCGATGAACGCGACCGCCCGCTGCCCGACGAGCACGATGTAGAGCACCAGCAGCACCGCCATGAGCGCGGCGACCCAGAACGGTGACCGGGCGGACTTCAGCACGGTCGTCCCTCAGCCGATTCCGAGGACACTGCCGAGCCCGACGGTCAGCCCGCGCATCGAGCCGACCGCGGTCAGGGCCGCTCGGATCCCCGCCACGTAGGCGACGTCGTCGTTCGTGTCGTGCCGGATCGTCAGGGTCTCGCCGGGACCGCTGAGCAGGACGTCCTGCACGGCCTTCACGCCGGGCAGCCGCAGCGAGTGGATCGGGATGCTCGCGACCTGCTGCCCGCGGGCGCGCTGGTCGACGTGCGGAGCGTCGACCGGACCGACCTCGCGGCGGGCGTCGGCGATGAGCTCCGCGGTGCGGACGGCGGTGCCCGAGGGCGAGTCGACCTTGCCCGCGTGGTGCGTCTCAACGATCTCCACCGAGGGGAACCACGGCGCGGCGATCGTCGCGAGGTGGGTGCCGAGCACGGACCCGATCGAGAAGTTCGGGACGACGAGCACGCCCTGGTCGGGTCGGGCCTCGAGGCCGGCGCGGAGCTTCGCGAGCCGGTCCTGCGACCAGCCGGAGGTCCCCACGAGGACGTTCGCCCCTGCGACGAGCGCGTTCTCGACGATCGCCGGGCTCAGCGCCGGGACCGTGACGTCCACGACGAGCGCCGCGTCGCCGAACACCGACGGCGGGGCCTCGTGCGCGCCGTCCTTCGACGAGAGCCGTGCGACGAGCTCGAAGTCCGGGAGTTCCTCGACCACCGAGGCCACGAGGGCCCCGAGCCGACCGGTGGCGCCGACGACGGCGACGGGAGTGACCATGCCCACCATCCTAGGATCGGGGCATGCCGCTCGACGTCAGGACCGTGCCCGCCGACGCACCGGAGGTCGACGCCCTGCTCGACGCGTACCTCGACGAGCGCGAGCGCACCTTCCCGCGCGCCCAGGGCACCTACGCGCGGAAGCGCACGCCGGCCGCCGAGTTCACGGTGCCGGACGGGGTGTTCGTCGTGGCGTACGACGACGCCGTCCCGGTGGGGTGCGGCGGGCTGCGCCGCATCGCGGACGGCCGGACCGAGGACGGCGGGGTCGACGTCCGCTTCGAGGTGAAGCACGTGTACGTCACCCCCGAGGGCCGGGGCCGCGGGGTCGCGACGGCGGTCATGGACGAGCTCGAGGCGGCTGCCGGAGCGCTCGGCGCGACCGCGGTCGTGCTCGACACGAACGACTCGCTCGTGGCGGCGGGCTCGATGTACCGCAGCCGGGGCTACGCGCGCGTCGCACCGTTCAACGAGAACCCCAACGCGACCGCCTGGTACCGCAAGCCGGTCCGCTGAGGCGATCCGGGCCTCCAGGCCGGGCCACGTCCGACGGACGCGACCTGCGGGACCGCGCCGGGCTCAGACGGGCTGGTCGACCGGGAGGCCGGTGCGCAGCTCGACCGGGAGGTGCGCGAGGTCGTTCAGGGTGACGACCTCGGCCGGCTTCGCCGAGCGGATGCGGATGATCGTGAGGGCCGTGTGGGCGACGTTCGTGCCCATCCAGCGCCACTCGGGTGCTTGGAAGGCCTCGCGGACGAACCAGCCGATGACGGCGTTGTGCGTGATGAGGAGGTCGTGCCGGTCCTCGCGCGCGGGCGTGAACCACTCGGCGACCGCGTCGCCCATCTGGGCCTGCCCGGCGATGATCTCCTCTTCCGTGATGCCGCCGTACCAGCCCTGGTACGCGTGCGGCATGTCGGGCGTGGGCCCGGACGGGATGCAGTCGAAGAGCAGCGTCGACGGCTCCGGCTGGATCGAGGGCAGCCGCTGGGCGATGAACGCCGCGGTCTCGCTCGGCGCCTCGAGCGGCGAGTGGTGCACGGCGTCGAACGGCACGCCACCGAGACGGTCCGCGATCAGCGTTGCCTGGCGCTTGCCGCGCTCCGACAGCTTGCCGTCGCGGAGACCGTGCTCCGCGTCCTGGTGCTCGCCGTGCCGGACGAGGTAGAGGTAGTGCGACATGTCGATGCTCAGCCCCCCGTGCCGATCGCGGTCTCGAGTTCGTTCTGCTGCACGGCGCCGACGACCGACGTGATCATCGGGCGGGTCAGGAGGTCCCCCGCGAGCTCCTGCACGTCGGCCCGCGTGACCCGGTCGACGCGTTCGAGTGCGGTGGCGAGGTCGGTGTACTCCCCGGTGCCGAGCTCGGAGCGGCCCAGGCGGGTCATCCGGGCATCGGAGTCCTCGAGCGAGAGCGTCAGCGCCCCCTCGATCTGTCCCTTGGCGCGGCGCAGTTCGTCGTCGGTGATGCCGTCCGCGACCATGCGGCGGAACTCCTGGTCGACGATCTCGACGACACCGGGGACGTTGTCCGGCGCGCACCCCGCGTAGACCCCGAAGGCGCCGTTGTCGAGGTACGCCGGGGCGAACGAGGAGACCGCGTAGGCCAGGCCGCGCCGCTCCCGGACCTCCTGGAAGAGGCGGGAGCTCATGCCGCCGCCGAGCACCGCGTTGAGCACGCTCAGCGTCGGGCGGCGCTCGTCGCGAAGGTCGAGCCCCTGCGAACCGCGGAGCATGCTGACCTGCTCGGTCGGGCGGTGCACGACGGAGAGCTTCGGCTGCGCGGGGTCGGCCACGGGCTGCGGGGACCGGCGGGCCAGCGGTGCGGCCTTCTCGGCGTGCTGGAACACACGCTCCACCAGCGCACGGAAGCGGTCGTGGTCGACGGCACCGGCGGCGGTCACGACGATGCCGTTGGGGGCGTAGTGCTCGCGGTAGTGGGCCAGCACTTCATCACGCTGCACGGCGCGGATGCTGTCCGGGGTGCCGCCGATCGGGCGGCCGAGCGGGTGCCCGTCGAACGCGGCGGCGAAGAAGGCCTCGCCCGCGACGTCGGCCGGGTCGTCGGCGGCCATCGCGAGTTCCTCGAGGATGACGCCGCGCTCGACGTCGAACGCCTCGGGCTCGAGGACCGAGCCGGTCACCATGTCGCCGATGACCTGCACGGCCATGGGCACGTCGGCGTCCCGCACCCGGGCGTAGTAGCAGGTGTACTCCTTGGCGGTCGCGGCGTTGTGCTCGCCGCCCACCGAGTCGAACGCGATGGCGATGTCGAGGGCGCTGCGCTCCGCCGTGCCCTTGAAGAGGAGGTGCTCGAGGAAGTGCGTCGACCCGTACTGCCCCTCCCGCTCGTCACGCGAACCGACACCGACCCAGAACCCGATGCTCGTCGACGCGGCTCCCGGCACCGCCTCGGTGAGGACACGGACACCCGAGGGCAGCACGGATCGGCGGACGAAGGCGCCGCCGGACGTCAGGAACGACGTGTCCGGGGCCTCCAGTGGCAACGGCACAGGGTGACTCATCGGAGACGAGCCTACTGACCGTCACCGGGGTGCAGCCCAGTTTCACCGCGGTTCACGACGTGCCTCGAATTGGGGTACAGATTTTGAGGACAGACCGACTCGTCTGTCTGTCCTCCTTGTGGTACTGTCATGACACCGGATCGAAAGCCCCCCTAGATTCCGATCCGGTGGCTCGGGACATCAGTCCTGCGTGACCGTCTCCCCCCGATCGGTCACGGAGCCGATGAGCCCAAGGAGCAGCGCTGTGACGGTCGATTCCCCCCAACCGGCCGTCCAGCGTCTCCTGGGTCCGAGTGACGACCTCGCGTCGCCGGGCGGGTCGAGCGTCCCCCCGGCTCCCCGTCCCGGCGGCGCGAAGGTCCGCATCCTCGAGACCGCAACGCGGCTCTTCTACGAGGAGGGCATCCGCGGCGTCGGCGTCGACCGACTCATCTCCGAGGCCAGCGTCACCAAGGCGACGTTCTACAAGCACTACGGGTCGAAGGACAACCTGATCCTCGCCTACATCCGCTCCCAGCACGAGGCGACGCAGCAGCGCTTCGAGGAGCTCGTGGCCGCGGCGGGCTCCCCCACCGAAGCCATCCGTGCCTGGGTCGCCGCCGTCTCCGACCAGGTCGACCGGCCGGGCTTCCGCGGGTGCGCGTTCCTCAACGCCGCGGCGGAGTACCACGATCCCCGCGACCCCGTGCGCGAAGTCGTCGCGACCCACCGCGACTGGTACACGGACCGGCTCGCCACGCTCCTGCAGGAGGCCGGTCACCCCCTGGCTGGCGACGGTGCGGATGAGCTCATGCTCGCGCGCGACGGCGCGATGACGGGTGCGTACGCCGGCGATGCGATCGCGGCGACCGCCGCGCTCGGTCGCGTGGTCGAGCGGGTGCTCGCGGCCTGACGCTCCCGGCGCGGCGGTGTCGCTTCCACGGCTCACCCCGGTGCGCGAACGGCTCGTCCGTCGCCGTCGCGCGATCGCTGTCGCTGCCGCACACCCGGCCTGGAGGCTCGATCCGGCTCCGTCACGCCGCCAGACCCCGCATCGGCGCACGCTGAGCGCGTGGGTGTTGGCTGGTTGCATGACGAACGACCCGAACTGGAACCTTCCCGACGTCCCCTCCTTCGAGCTCACGAGCCCGGACTTCACCGACGGCGGAGCGCTGCCCGACTGGGCCCGCGGCACGGACGCCGGCGGCGAGGACCGCTCCCCCGCGCTCGAGTGGTCCGGCGCGCCAGACGGCACCCAGAGCTACGTCCTCACCGTGTACGACCCCGACGCCCCCACGGGCTCGGGCTTCTGGCACTGGTCGCTGACGGACATCCCGGCGAGCACGACCTCGCTCGCGCAGGGCGCCGGCACGGATGACGCGCTCCTCCCCGCCGAGGCGCTGCGCCGCCGCAACGAGTTCGGCACCGACACGTTCCTCGGTGCCGCCCCGCCCGCCGGACACGGCCCGCACCGGTACTTCTTCACGCTGAGCGCGCTCGACGTCCCCGTGCTCGAGGCGCCCGCGGACGCGACCCCGGCGATCGTCGGGTTCCTCCTGCGGGAGCACCTGCTCGGCCGCGCCCAGCTCGTCGGCACGCAGGAGACGCCCGCGTCCTGACGCGCTCGAGCGCCCCGAGTCTCGGGCACAGCGACACCGCTCGGGCCGACCGCGCGAGAACGGTCGCTCAGCCCGAGCCTCGGTAGGACGCCGCCGGGCGAGACCCGCACCACCGCCACCGACGGCGAACGGCCGCCGCTCCCTGGGGAGCGGCGGCCGTCCGTGCGTCAGGACGCGGTGAGGATCAGCCCTCGGCCGGGTCCTCGGTGTGCTTCTCGTGCCCCTCGCGGCCCTCGGTGTCCACCTCGTCGGCGATCACCGGAGCGAGCGACAGCTTGCCGCGGTCGTCCACCTTCGTGACCTCGACCAGGATCTTCTGGCCGACGCCCAGGACGTCCTCGACGTTCTCCACACGCTTGCCACCGGCGAGCTTGCGGACCTCGGAGACGTGGAGCAGACCGTCGCGGCCCGGGAGCAGCGACACGAAGGCACCGAACGTCGCGATCTTGACGACCGTGCCGAGGAACTGGTCCCCGATCTCCGGGTTCGTCGGGTTCGCGATCGCGTTGACCTGGGCACGGGCGGCCTCGGCCGACGGGCCGTCCACGGCGCCGATGTACACGGTGCCGTCGTCCTCGATGCTGATGTCGGCACCGGTCTCGTCCTGGATGCCGTTGATCGTCTTGCCCTTCGGGCCGATCAGCTCGCCGATCTTGTCGACGGGGATCTGCACGGAGATGACGCGGGGCGCGGTGTCGGCCATCTCGTCGGGGGCGTCGATCGCCTCGTTGAGCACGCCGAGGATCGCGGAGCGCGCTTCCTTGGCCTGCTTGAGGGCGGCGTCGAGGACCGACGAGGGGATGCCGTCGAGCTTCGTGTCGAGCTGGATGGCCGTGACGAAGTCGGACGTACCGGCGACCTTGAAGTCCATGTCGCCGAGGGCGTCCTCGACACCGAGGATGTCGGTCAGCGCCGCGTAGCGGGTCTGGCCGTCGACGGTGTCGGAGACGAGGCCCATCGCGATGCCCGCGACCGGAGCCTTGAGCGGCACGCCGGCGTTGAGGAGCGACAGGGTCGAGGCGCAGACGGAGCCCATCGACGTCGAACCGTTGGAGCCGAGGGCCTCGGACACCTGACGGATCGCGTAGGGGAACTCCTCGCGCGACGGCAGCACCGGCACGAGGGCGCGCTCGGCGAGGAAGCCGTGCCCGATCTCGCGACGCTTCGGCGAACCCACGCGGCCGGTCTCACCGGTCGAGTAGGGCGGGAAGTTGTAGTGGTGCAGGTAGCGCTTCTTCGTGACGGGCGACAGCGAGTCGATCTGCTGCTCCATCTTGAGCATGTTCAGCGTGGTGACGCCGAGGATCTGCGTCTCGCCGCGCTGGAAGATCGCCGAGCCGTGGACGCGCGGGATGACGGCGACCTCGGCGTCGAGCGGACGGATGTCGGCGAGGCCGCGACCGTCCATGCGGACCTGCTCGGTCAGGATGCGGCCGCGGACGACCTTCTTCGTGACCGACTTGTACGCGGCGCTGACCTGGCCGTTGGCGCTCTCCGGGAGCTCGCCGGACTCGACCTTGGCCGCGACGGCCTCCTTGACGCGGGCCTTGAGGGCGTCGTCCTTGTCCTGACGCTCGAGCTTGCCGGCGATCTGGTAGACGTCCTTGAGCTCGTCGAGGGCGATGGCCTCGACGGCGTCGTAGACCTCGGGAGCGTAGGGCGGGAAGACCGGGTAGTCCTGGATCTCCTTGGCCGACTGCGCGGCCATCTTCGCCTGTGCCTCGACGAGGACCTTGAGGAACGGCTTCGCCGCCTCGAGGCCCTGCGCGACGACGGCCTCGTCGGGCTTGGTGGCGCCGCCCTGGATGAGGTCCCAGCTGTGCTCGGTGGCCTCGGCCTCGACCATCATGATCGCGACGTCCTCGTTGCCGGCCTCGTCCGTGACGACACGGCCCGCGACGGTGAGGTCGAAGACGGCCTCGGCGAGCTGCGACGCCTTCGGGAACGCGACCCACTGGTCGCCGATGAGCGCGAGGCGCACACCGGCGATCGGGCCGGAGAACGGCAGACCGGAGATCTGCGTCGACGCGGACGCCGCGTTGATCGCGAGCGCGTCGTAGAACTCGTCCGGGGCGATGCTCAGGACGGTGATGACGATCTGGACCTCGTTGCGGAGGCCGTCGACGAACGACGGGCGCAGCGGCCGGTCGATGAGGCGGCAGACGAGGATCGCCTCGGTGCTGGGACGGCCCTCACGACGGAAGAACGAACCGGGGATCTTGCCGGCGGCGTACGAGCGCTCCTCGACGTCGACGGTCAGCGGGAAGAAGTCGAAGCCCTCCCGCGGGTGCTTGCCGGCGCTGGTGGCCGAGAGGAGCATGGTCTCCTCGTCGAGGTACGCGGCGACCGCGCCCTGCGCCTGCTGTGCGAGTCGGCCGGTCTCGAACCGGACGACGCGCTTGCCGAACTTGCCGTTGTCGATGACGGCTTCGGCGAACTTGATCTCGGGACCCTCCAAAAGGGTGCCTCCTTGACGTGTTCTCGGCAGACCCGGCGACGGCACACGGCGGTGCGTGCGCGCCGAAGGAGTCGGGACGCATGTCTGGCCAGCAGTAGAAGCACTCGGGACACCTTCTCGGCCCGCGAGCCACCACCGATGACCAGCTCCGTGCCCGGTCTGCGCAGTGTTTGTGTGACGCCCGGGGAACGGTCCCCGGACGGACAGGACTTTACCAGTCCTCAGGCACTCGGCGGGCGAGGCGCACAGCGAACACGCGTGTCCCCGGTACCGTACGCAGCATGCGCCTCCCTCTCTCCGGGCGAGGGCTCGTCGTGGCCGCCGTGGTCGCCGGCGTGCTCGTCGTCCCCCTCGTGACCGCGGCCCCGGCCAGCGCGACGACCTACCCGACGTGGCAGGACGTCCAACGCGCGAAGGGCAACGAGCAGGCCAAGGCCGCCGAGGTCAACCGTGTCCAGACGGCGCTCCAGCAGGTGCAGGCCGTCGCCGCGGCGAAGTCCGCGGCCGCGATCTCCGCGTCCGAGGCGGCGGACCAGGCGGACGCGGACCTGGCCGCGGCCACCCAGACCGCCACGAGCCTCCAGGCCCAGGCCGACAGCGCGTCCGCGACCGCGGACCGGGCGCAGCAGCGTGCCGGGCAGCTCGCCGCGAACCTGTACCGCGACGGCGCGACCGACCAGATGTCCACGCGCATCGCGACCACCAAGGACCCGGGCGAGCTGCTGTACCAGCTGGGTGCGCTCGACCAGCTCTCCAGCACGTGGGCCGGCGTGATGGACGACGCCTCGGTGGCCGCGAAGACGGCGTCGTCCCTCCACGAGCAGGCGACGCGAGCCGAGGACGAGCGTGCCGACCTCGCGAGCGCGGCCGAGACGAAGGCGGCCGCGGCGAAGTCGGCCGAGGACGCCGCGGACGCGGCGGTCGAGGACACGCAGCAGCACAGCGACGAGCTCTACGCACAGCTCGCGTCGCTCCGGGACACCACGGCGTCCGAGCAGCGCGGCTACGAGCTCGGCGTGCAGGTCGCGGCGCAGAAGGCCGAGCAGCAGCGTCGGCGCGAGGAGGCGGCGGCTCGGCAGCGCGCGCAGCAGGCCGCAGCGGCCGCAGCCGCGAACCCCGTCCCGGGCACGAGCGGCAGCAGCAGCGGGAGCACGAGCGGCGGCAGCGGCACGAACTACCCCAGCACGGGCGGGGTCGTCGTCGACCCGGCGGGCGCGCAGGCCTACGCACGGAGCGCGATCGGCGCGTACGGGTGGGGGTCGGACCAGATGGGCTGCCTCGTCTCGCTGTGGACGCAGGAGTCCGGGTGGCGGGCCAACGCGCTGAACGTCTCGAGCGGTGCGTACGGCATCCCCCAGGCCCTCCCCGCGGACAAGATGGCCGTCGCCGGGGCG
Organism: Curtobacterium luteum; assembly: GCF_014646995.1. GTDB lineage: Bacteria > Actinomycetota > Actinomycetes > Actinomycetales > Microbacteriaceae > Curtobacterium > Curtobacterium luteum. The sequence goes on from NZ_BMOI01000011.1 coordinate 85,944, forward strand.
GACTGGCGGACGAACGCCGCGACGCAGATCAACTGGGGACTGGCGTACATCCACGACGCGTACGGCTCGCCGTGCGCGGCCTGGAACCACGAGATGAGCGTCAACCCGCACTGGTACTGACCGGGCCGCGTTCCGGCCTGGAGGCGCGGGGCGGGCCCGCCACGGGCCTCCCGTCCGGTGGGTGGGTGCGTTGCGGGCGGGGCCCGCGCGGCATCGTGCGAGGATTCGCACTCGGTGCGAGGCATCGCGCGTGGTGGGAGGGATCGCGCATGGTGCGAGGAACCGCGCGTGGTGCGAGGCATTTCGCCTCGCACCACGCGCATGACCTCGCACCGAGTCCGCGCCCCGCTCGCACCGTGCGAGGGTCAGCCACCGAGGCGCACCGCCTCGCCGGAGGCGGACCCCGTTCCGGCCTGGAGGCGCGGGGCGGGCCCGCCACGGGCCTCCCGTCCGGTGGGTGGGTGCTCGGCGGGCGGGGCCGGCGCAGCATGGTGCGAGGAATCGCGCATGGTGCGAGGCATTTCGCCTCGCACCATGCGCGTGACCTCGCACCGAGTCCGCGCCCCGCTCGCACCGTGCGAGGGTCAGGCCGCGCGCCCCGCTGCGTCCGACGCGTCGTCGGCGGGCCAGCCGCCGAGGCGCACGACCTCACCGGAGGCGCTGACGAGGCGTGCCGCACGACCGCTCGCCCGGAGCATCGCGGGCGCAGCGCGACCCCGCACGATCGCGGCGGTCGACATCGTGTTCGCGGTGACACACGACGGCGCGACGACCGTGACCGAGCGCCAGACCGGCTCCGCGGGGAGGCCCCACCGCGGGTCGAGGATGTGGTGCCGTGCCCGGCCGTCCTGCTCCCAGCGACGCTTCTGCGTGCTCGAGGTCGCGACCGACCACCCGGAGGCGATCCGGACGTGGTCCGCGGGGTCCGTGTCGAGGTCCTGCACGCGCACCTGCCAGCCGCCGGAGGGATCCGGGCCGGCCGTCGCGACGTCGCCGCCGAGCGACACGAGTGCGCCGACGCCGAGGCGTGCGGTGATGCTGGCCGCAGCCATGTCGGCGGCGGCGGCCTTTGCGGTCGCGCCGAGGTCGAGGCGGACGCCGGCGGGGATGCGCAGGAACGTGCCGCTGAGGAGGATCCGCTGCCATGCCGGCCGGGGGTCGAGGGCGTCCGCGGTCCGGCTCGTCGGCGCGAGGGGTGCCCCGGTGCCGCCGGCCGTGCTCGCGAACGCCGCGTCGTAGCCGAGGGACACCATGCGGTGGCCCAGGGTCGGGTCGACGTCGCCGTCGCTCAGGCGGGCGGCGTCCAGGGCCTGGTGCACGAGGGTCGCGAGGAGCGGCGAGACCTCGGTGCCCCGCTCGAGGTCGGCCGTACGGGCGACGAGCTCGGAGTCCTCGCGGAAGCGGCTGCACGCCAGGTCGACGGCGTCGGTGACCGCACGGACGCAGGCCTCGGCGGCGGCGAGGTGGCGTCGATCCCGGTGGTCGAGGACGACGCGTGCGGTGGTGGTCCAGAGCTCCCACTCGGTGGCGGCGCGCATGTCAGGATCCCGTGGTGGTCGCGTCCGAGGACGAGTTCTGGCTGCCCTGCGTGACCCCGGTGGACGAGTTGCTGCTGTCGCTGCTCGTGCCGGAGTCGGTCGAGCTGCCCGTGCCGCTGCTGCTCGTCCCGGTGTCGGTCGAGCTGCTCGTGCCGCCGCTGCTCGTCCCGGTGTCGGTGCTCGTCGCGCTCTGCTCGTGCCCGACCCACAGCCCGGCCCCGGTGACCATCGCGACCACGAGTCCGCCCAGGCTCACGAGCGAACTCGTGGTCCACGTCCTGCCGTTCCTGCCCATCGTTCCTCCTCGTCTCTTGACGAGGTTCGCGTGCTGAGCGGTGGACGGCCCGGGAACCGGCTGCACCGGGACCGGACGAACACCAAGCGCTCCCTAAGAGCGACGACGGCATCGCCCGCGTCCGTCAGCGCGTCGCTCAGTGTCCGAGGCCGCCGAGCATCGACGCGAAGTCCGGCGTCGCGGGGAGTGCGTCCGCCTGCTGCGGCACCCGCCGGGAGGCCCGGACCGCCCAGGCGAGATCGGCACCGGCACGACGGATGCGCCCCTCGAGCGCTGCGGCGTCGCCCTCGGTCCCCCAGTCGTCGGTGGCCGCGAACACCCCCGTGGGCACGACGGCCGCACGGAGGTAGGCGAACACCGGCCGCAGGGCGTGGTCGATCGCGAGCGAGTGCCGCGCCGTCCCGCCCGTGGCGCCGAGCAGCACGGGCATGTCGGCGAGGGCGTCCTTGTCGACCACGTCGAGGAACGACTTCGCGAGGCCGCTCACGCCGGCGGTGAAGACCGGGGTGACGAAGACCACGGCGTCAGCCTCGACCACGGTGGCGACCGCCGTCGCCAGGGCAGGCGCGGCGAAGCCCGTGAGCATCGCGTCGATGATCTCGTGTGCGACGGGTCGGAGCTCGACGTGTGCGACCTCGGCCGGGGTGCCGTCCGCGAGGAGCGCCTCGGCGGCGGCCCGGCCGAGCCGGTCGGCGAGCAGGCGGGTGGAGCTGGGGTCGGACAGTCCGGCGGAGACGACGGCGATGGTGGTCATGATGGTTCCCGACTTTCGATGCGTTTGCATGAACATCGTACCGAACCGATCGCTCGGCGCAACCATTCCCACCCGGTCCCCACGGGCCTCCAGGCCGGGTACGGAGAACGCCCGGCCTTCCGAGGAAGACCGGGCGTTCAGTCGAGCAGTGTCTGCGACGGACTCAGCGACGCAGGCCGAGGCGCTCGATGAGCGCACGGTAGCGGTTGATGTCCACGTCGGAGAGGTAACCGAGGAGACGGCGACGCTGACCGACCATGAGCAGCAGACCACGACGCGAGTGGTGGTCGTGCTTGTGCTCCTTGAGGTGCTCGTTCAGGTCGTTGATGCGACGCGTCAGAACGGCGACCTGGACCTCGGGGGATCCGGTGTCGCCCGGGTGGGTCGCGTACTCTTCGATGATCTCCTGCTTGACCTTCGCGTCAAGTGCCATGGATGATCCCCTTCCTGTCCGTTGCGCGGTGCCCGTGCCTGATGCACGAGCGCTCTTTGTCCGCGGCCGTTCGACGGCAACCGGAGAAGCCTACCAGGTCATCAGGCCGTCCGGGGCCGCAGACGACCGCGACGGGGCGCCGGCAGGAGGCTCCGCACCAGGCCGACGAGCGTCGCGCCGAGCAGCCCGCCGAGACCGTTCGACAGGACGTCCCGCGGGTCGGACACCCGATCGGGCAGGAACGCGCCCTGGTACGACTCGATGCCGCACGACAGCCCGACAGCGACGATCGCACCGAGCAGCCACCAGCGCCGCGGGAGCCAGAGCGCGGCGAGCATCCCGACGGGGACGAACATGGCGATGTTCGCCAGGAACTCGGTCCGGTCGTAGGTGAGCCAGCCGCTGCCGGTGAGCCGCTGCGCCCACACGATCGCGTGCTCGACGAGCGACCCCTGCGCCGCCGTGAAGACCTGCGGCGTCAGCGTCATCCGCCAGATCACCCAGGCGTAGGCCGCGGTCAGGGCGAGGAGGAGGAGTTTCCGGAGCATCCGGAGAGTGTTGCGCACCCCGTTCGGGAAACCGCTGGCCTGCCGCTGGCAGAACGCCCGGAGCCGGTCCCCGCAGGAGGCGTATGCCTGCGAGCATGGGGTCATGACGGACCAGGGGAACCGCCCGCAGCCGAGCCGACGGTCGTCGGCACGCCGCCAGTGGACGTGGATCGGCGCCGCGGTCGTCGCGGTCGTCGCGGTCGTGGTCGCCCTCGTGGTCGTCCTCCCCCGCGGCGGGCAGACCCCGGACGGGCGGCAGGTGGTGCAGCGCCGGACGGCCGCCCAGGCGTTCCCGGGCGGCCTCGCCGTGCAACCGGCCGCGGAGAACCAACCCGGACGCCGCGAGGCCGAGGCCCGCGCCGCCGGCGACGACCGGACCGCCAGCGAGATCGCCGTCATCGCCGACCAGCCGATCGCCACCTGGCTGACGGACGACTCGGTGGCGGCGACCCGGGCGACCATCCGCGACGTGGTCCGGAGCGCCCGCGAGCAGGGCCGGACCCCCGTCTTCGTGCTGTACAACGTGCCGGACCGCGACTGCGGGCACTACTCGAAGGGCGGCAGCACCACGAGCGGCTACGTGCCCTGGGTGCGTGCCGCCGCTCGTGCCATGGCCGGCTCGCACGCGGTCGTCCTCGTCGAACCCGACTCGATCGCGCAGATCGCCGTGTGCAAGCGACTGCAGGACAGCCGGCTGCCCCTGCTCCGGAAGGCCGTCGGAGCGCTGAGCGGGCACGGCCTCACCGTGTACCTCGACGGCGGCAACGAGAAGCGTGTCCCCGTCGCCCAGCAGGCGTCGTGGCTGCGCCAGGCGGGGGTCGACCGGACGCAGGGCTTCTTCACCAACGTCTCGAACTTCTACCGCGTCGACACCGAGCGGGCCTACGCCGACGAGCTCGCCGACCGGATCGGCGACGACCCGCACTTCGTCATCGACGTCTCGCGGAACGGCCAGGGGTGGCGCGGAACCTGGTGCAACCCCTCCGGCGCGGGGCTCGGTCAGGAACCGCACGTGACCCTGGGCAGCAGCCGACTCGACGCCCTGCTCTGGGTGAAGACGCCCGGCCTGAGCGACGGCACGTGCAACGGCGGACCGGCGGCGGGCCAGTGGTGGCAGTCGTACGCCCTCGGCCTCGTGGCGAACCGCAAACAGGACTGACCGGCGCTCGTCCCCGGCGCGGTGTCGGTGCCGGGTGCCAGCATCGGGACATGACCCCGACCGTGTGCCTCCGCTCCGTCGTCCCGCCGTACCTCCTCCGCGCCGTCGCCGACGCGGCAGGGTTCCCCCGCGCGTCCTCCGCCGCGCGGACCGCACTGGCCTCGCTCGACGTCGTCCAGCAGCCGAAGCACGAGCACGCGGTGCGTCCGCAGACCGTCAGCGGCACGGTCGACCGGTCGCCGCAGCGCACGATCTCCGACGCGCACGGCACCACCACGCTGCCCGGTGACCCGGTCCGGCACGAGGGCGACCCCGACAGCGGTGACCCCGCCGTGGACGAGGCCTACACAGGGCTCGGCGACACGCACGCGTTCTGGCTCGAGGTCTTCGACCGGGTCTCGATCGACGGCGCCGGGCTCCCCCTCGACGCGACGGTGCACTACGGGCAGGACTACGACAACGCCTACTGGGACGGCAGCCGGATGGTCTTCGGTGACGGCGACGGCGAGGTCTTCGAGCGCTTCACGATCGCGGTCGACGTCATCGGCCACGAGCTCGCGCACGGGGTCACCCAGTACACCGCCGACCTGACCTACCAGGGGCAGTCCGGGGCGCTCAACGAGTCGATCAGCGACGTCTTCGGGTCGCTCGTGCTGCAGTACGCGCGCCGGCAGAGCGCCGAGCAGGCCTCGTGGCTCATCGGCGAAGGGCTCTTCACACCGCGCGTGCAGGGCGTCGCGCTCCGCTCGATGCGTGCGCCGGGCACCGCCTACGACGACCCGGTGCTCGGTAAGGACCCGCAGCCGTCGACCATGGCCGGCTACGTCGAGACGACCGACGACAACGGCGGGGTGCACACGAACTCCGGCATCCCGAACCACGCGTTCTACCTCGCGGCGACCGCGATCGGTGGCAATGCCTGGGACGGCGCCGGAGCCGTGTGGTGGAACGCCCTCACGTCGGAGTCCGTCACCGCGTCCATCGACTTCGCGGGCTTCGCCGGGGTCACGGTCGATGCGGCGGCCACCCGGTTCGGCACCGACTCGCGGGAGCACACCGCCGTGCAGCAGGCCTGGCGGACGGTGGGCGTCCTCGGCTGACGCTCCCCCGCGCCCACGCCGCTCGGCGTACGGTCGGGTCATGCACATCGAGGTCCGCCGGTCCGGAGGCTTCGCCGGCACCACCCGGGGCTGGCAGGTCGACACCGACACCTGCGACGACCCCGCCGCCTGGACCGACCTGGTCGGGACGCTCCCCGGCGACGTCCCGGCGCCGTCGCCCGTCGTCCGCGACGACTTCACGTGGACGATCACGCTCGAGCAGCGCACCGTGTCGATCCCGGGCAGCCGGCTCGACGGTCCGTGGGCGGCCCTCGTGACACGCGTCCGCGACGAGGGCCACACCGTCTGAGGCGCCGCCGCGTCGGCCGGACCGGAGGCGCGACGAGGGCCCGCCACGCGCCTCCCGTCGGGCGCCGGTCGCGTCAGGCGCGCGCCGGACTGGAGGCGCGGCGCGGGCCCGCCACGCGCCTCCCGTCGAGCGCTCGCCGCGTCGGCCGCGCGCGGCGCGGGTCCGCCACGCGCCTCCCGTCGGGCACCCGTCACGTCGACCGCGCGCGGCACGAGTCCGACGAAGCGCGCGTCGATCGACACGTGCGGTGTCGAACAGGGCGCGCAGCCCGACGTGCGGCCGGACGTGCCTCGCAGCCGGACGTGACCGCGCTGCGCTTCAGTCCACGTCGACGACGGTCAGGCGCCGCGTCGGCCGCGTCATCGCGACGTACACCGCCGCCGCAGCCCGCGCCGCGTCCGAACCCACCCGCTCGGGGTCCACGAGGAGCACCCCGTCGAACTCGAGGCCCTTCGCGTCCGCTCCGGTCAGCACCGTGACCGACCCGGGCCGCGGCGAGCCGAGCGTCCGGACGTCCGCCTCGGTCCGGGCCAGCCGGTGCCGCACCGCGTCGAGGTCCGCCTCCGGCACGATGACGCCGATGGTCCCGCTGCCGATGCCCGCACGCTCGGTGTCCACGAGTCCCGCCACGGTGTCGAGCAGCGCGCTCCGGGGCACGTGCACGCGCTGCACGGGGTCGCCGTCGCGCACCGCTTCGTTCCGCGTGACCACGAGCCCCGCGGACTCCGCGTACTCCCCGGCAGCGCGCACGATCGACCGCGGCGTGCGGTAGTTCACCGTGAGCTCCTCGATCCGGTGCTCGATCGGCACCTGGGGAGCCCGACCACGGCGGCGACGGGCGAGCGCACCCACCACGTCGTCCCACGTGCGAGCGGCCCCGGGCGAGGACCCCTGGGCCATGTCACCCACGATCGTGAACGACCGCAGCGGGTTCCGTCGGGCGAGCACCCGCCACTGCATCGGCGAGAGCTCCTGCGCCTCGTCGACGACGATGTGCCCGTAGGTCCACTCGCGGTCCTCGGCGGCGCGCTCGGCCGTGGTGCGCGGGTCGCCGCCCTCGGCGAAGGCCCCGGCGACCTGCTCGGCGGTCACGATGCCCTCGACGCCCATGTTCTCGATGGCCTGACGCGCGTTCTCGATGTCTCGGTTCCGGCTGGCCTTCGCGGCACGCTTGGCCGCACCGCCGGTGGGGTCGAACGGGCCGAGGAGCTCCGCGGCCTCGTCGAGGAGCGGGACGTCCTCGACGGTCATCTCGCTCCCGCGCGCCCGGGAGAGCAGCGCCCGGCGCTCCGGTGTCCAGTTCGGGGTCAGCGAGGCGAGCCAGTTCGGACGCGCGTAGAGGTCCTCGACGAACTTCTCCGCGGGCAGCGGCAGCCATGCGGTGTTCAGCAGGACGCGGGCGTCGTACGAGGAACGGATGTCCTCGCGCAGGACCTTCTCGTCGGCTTCGTCCACCGTCGTGCCCCGCTCGCGCAGCTGGTCGGCGAGCAGCCGCGTCATCGCGTCGAGGGCGATCTTGTTGAACGTGACCCGTGCGACGTTGTGCGGCTTGCCGCGGTCCTGCGCGCGCTTCATCGCGTCGGCGACGAGCTGCGGCGGGACCACCAGCCGCTCCCCCTCGACGTCGAGCGTCACCGGCTCGGTCGGCACGACCTGGCGGGAGCGCACGGCCCGGCGCAGGAGCGAGGCCATCTCGGCCGACCCCTTCACGGCGGCGACGTCGCGGCGGTCGTGCGTCGAGGCGTGCACGCCCGGGTACAGCGAGCCGAGCGACGCCATCACGACGCCGGTCTCGCCGAGCGACGGCAGCACCTGTTCGATGTACGTCAGGAACGCCGACGACGGTCCGACCATGAGCACGCCCGACCCGCGGAGGCGCTCGCGGTACGAGTACAGCAGGTACGCCGCGCGGTGCAGCGCCACGGCGGTCTTGCCCGTGCCGGGGCCGCCCTGCACGATGAGCACGCCCTCGAGCGGGGACCGGATGATGCGGTCCTGCTCGGCCTGGATCGTGGCGACGATGTCCGTCATCCGACCGGTGCGCTCGGCCGTGACGGCCGCCAACAGTGCCCCCTCGCCCTGGAGGTGCGTGCGCTCGTCGTCGTAGAGGGCGGCGTCGAAGACCTCGTCCTCGACCCCGACGACGGTGCGACCGTCGAGCGTGAGGTGTCGCCGGGAGCGCATGCCCATCGGATGGGCTGCGGTCGCCTGGTAGAACGCGCTCGCTCCGGGGACGCGCCAGTCGAGCAGCAGCGGCCGGTGGTCGTCGTCCCGCAGCCCGACCCGGCCGATGTACCGGAACGCGTCCTCGTCGCTGTCCGGCTCCGAGACCTCGAGGCGGCCGAAGACGAGCCGGTCGCCGACGCGTTCGAGCGTCGCGATCGTGTCCTCGTAGAGCCGGGCGTACGCGTCGCGCTCGCTGCGGCTCTGGTGGTTCCCGCCGACCGCCTGACGGCGAGTCTCGGCGAGACGCTGCTCGGCCTCGGCGGTCAGTTCGTCGAGGCGGGCGAAGAGCCCGTCGACGTAGTCACGCTCGCGGTCGATCTCGGTCGGTTCGGACACACGCCACCCTTCGGGAAACAGGGGTGTCCAGTGTAGTCCCGCGGGACCGACACCGGAGACCTCGCGACGCGACCAGCGACGGACGGGAGGCACGGTGCCAGCTGGCACCGTGCCTCCCGTCCGCCAGACGCGCAGCGTCCACAACGCCTCGTGCAGTCAGACGCGCAGCGTCTACATCTCCTCGTGCGTGTCCGGGTCGCCGTCCCAGAGGCGGCCGCGCTCGAGCGCGGAGATCGCCCGCACCTCGTCGTCGGTCAGCTCGAAGCCGAACACGTCGAGGTTCTGCCGCTGGCGCTCCGGGTCGCCCGACTTCGGCACCGGCACGGCGCCGAGCTGGACGTGCCAGCGCAGCACGACCTGGCCGGGCGTGACACCGTGGGCCTCGGCCGCGGCGACGACCGCCGGCTCGCTCATGAGCTCCGACTGCTTCGCGAGGGGGCTCCAGCTCTCGGTCACGATGCCGAGCTCCTGGTGCACCTTCCGCAGCTGGGCCTGGGGGAAGTACGGGTGCAGCTCGACCTGGTTCACGGCCGGAGCGACACCGGTGGCGTCGACGATGCGCTTCAGGTGGTCCGGCGTGAAGTTCGAGACGCCGATCGAGCGGACCTTGCCCGCGTCGCGGAGGTCCACGAAGGCCTTCCACGTGTCGACGAACTTGTCGACGGACGGGTTCGGCCAGTGGATGAGGTACATGTCCACGTGGTCGAGGCCGAGGTTCGCGAGCGACTCGTCGATCGATCGGTGCGCCTCGTCGTACCCGTGGTGGCGCCCCGGCAGCTTCGTGGTGACGACGAGGTCCTCGCGGTCGACCCCGGACTCCCGGACCGCACGGCCGACGGCGTCCTCGTTGCCGTAGTTGAGGGCGGTGTCGAGCAGCCGGTAGCCGCTCGCGATCGCCGCCTGCACCTGCGCGGTGCCCTCGTCGCCGTTCAGGCCGTAGGTGCCGAGCCCGAGCTCGGGGAACCGGTGGCCGTCGTTCAGCTCGATCGTCGGGGCGCCGACCTGCATCAGCGGACCCCGAGGAGGTCGATCACGAAGATGAGGGTCTTGCCGGAGAGGAAGTGTCCGCCGCCGGCCGGGCCGTAGGCGAGCTCCGGCGGGACGACGAGCTTGCGGCGACCGCCGACCTTCATGCCGGGGATGCCCTCCTGCCAGCCGCGCACGAGCGCCGCGAGCGGGAAGTCGATCGGCTCGCCACGGTTCCACGAGCTGTCGAACTCCTCGCCGGACTCGTACTCGACGCCGGCGTAGTGGACCTTGACGGTCGAGCCGGCGGCCGCCTCGTCGCCGGAGCCCTCGACGATGTCGGTGATCACGAGCTCGGTGGGGGCCGGGCCCTCGGGGGCGTCGAACTCGGGCTTGCTGTTGAGGTCAGTCATGCCCGCAAGTCAACCAGGTCGCATCCCCGGTCATCCGCTGGACGTCGGTCGTCACGCTGCCCGCGAACGCCGACCACCCCGTCGTCGCCGACAGGCACCAGAATGGTTCCACCGTGACACGATCCGACACCGCACCGCGCCGCCGCCTGCTCGCCGACCTCACCCCGCTCCGCCGCTCCCCCGCGTTCGCGCGGCTGTGGGCGGGCACGGCGATCGCCGGCATCGGCACGCAGATGACCACCGTGGCCGTCGGCCTCGAAGTCTACGAGATCACGCACTCGACCTTCGCGGTGGCCCTGGTCGGCGTCATCGCCCTCGTCCCGATGATCGCCGCCGGGCTGTACGGGGGCATGCTCGCGGACGCGTTCGACCGCCGGCTCGTCGCGCTCGTGTCCTCGATCGTCGCGTGGGGCTCGGTCGCCCTGATCGCCACCCATGCCTGGCTCGGACTGCACAGCGTCGTCCTGCTCTACGTCCTCGCGACCGTGAACGCCGTCGCGGCCACGGTCAGCAACGCCTCCCGCTCGGCGATCGTGCCGCGGCTGGTCGGCACGGACCTGCTCCCCGCGGCGAGCGCCCTCGGCGGGATCGCGTCCGGGTTCCAGGTCACCGTCGGTCCGGCGATCGCGGGTGTGCTCATCGCGACCGTCGGCTTCGCCCCGACGTACACGATCGACGTGGTGCTCTTCACGTTCGCGTTCCTCGGGGTGTTCACGCTGCCGCGGATGGCGGCGGACGACGACGCGCTCCGGCCGGGGCTCGGTTCGCTCGTCGAGGGCGCCCGGTTCCTGAAGCGCTCGCGCAACATCACGATGACGTTCGTGCTCGACATCGTGGCGATGACCTTCGGGCAGCCGCGGGTGCTCTTCCCCGCGATCGGCGCGCTCGTGATCGGCGGCGGGTCCATCACGGTCGGCACGCTCACCGCGGCGTACGCGATCGGCGCGCTGCTCTCGAGCGTGTTCTCCGGTCCCCTCGGGCACGTCCGCCGCCAGGGCGAGGCCGTGGGCTGGGCGATCACGGCGTACGGCGCGGCGATCGCCGGGTTCGGCGTCGTCATCGCGGTCGCGCACGCACTCGGTGGCCGCGCCGGTGAGCGCTTCGACGTCGGGATCCTGCCGGCGCTCGCGCTCGCGGCGCTGTTCCTCGCGATCTCGGGCGGGGCGGACAACGTGAGCTCGGTGTTCCGGAACACGATCCTCCAGGCGGCGGCGCCGGACGGGATGCGCGGACGGTTGCAGGGCATCTTCATCGTCGTCGTGACGGGCGGCCCGCGGGTCGGCGACCTGTACGCGGGGCTCGTCGTGGCGGCGGGCATCGCGTACCCGCCCATCATCGGTGGCGTGCTCATCATCGGGCTGGTCGCGCTGCTGCTCCGTCTCGTGCCGTCGTTCCGGCGGTACGACGCGCTGCACCCGCACGCGAACTATGCGCACCCCGAGGCTCGGCCGGCGCGCCCCGAGTCTCGGCCGCCGCACCCCGAGTTCCGGCCGGCGCGCCCCGAGTCTTGCGCTACGCGACACTGCTCGCGGCCGAGGGCACGAGAACTGTCGCCCACCCCGAGGCTCGGCCGGCGCACCCGAGTCTCGGCCGGCGCGCCCCGAGGCTCGGCCGGCGCACCCCGAGGCTCGGCCGCCGCCCGCCGAGTCTCGCGCTACGCGACACTGCTCGCGGCCGAGGGCACGAGAACTGTCGCCCACCCCGAGACTCGGCCGGCGCGCGCTGAGTCTCGGCCGGCGCACACCGAGTCTCCGCCGGCGCGCGCCGAGTCTCGGCAGCGGGTCGCCAGCGCGACCAGACGCCGGCCTGGAGGCGCGTGGCGGGCCCGCACCGCGCCTCCCGTCCGGATGCAGGTAGTTTCGTACGCATGCAGGACCGCGACGCGCGCGCCATCCAGCGGACCGGGGTCCGCGCCGTCGTCCGGCGTACCTACCACTCGGTCATCCGGCACCGGGTCATCGACGCCGCGGCCTCGCTGACTTTCTTCGCGACCCTCACGGTGTTCCCGACAGCGCTCGCGGTGGTGTCCGCACTCGCGATCGTGGACCGATCGGGCGACGGGCTCGAGGACATAATCCAGGTGCTCGGGTTCATCGTGCGGCCCGAGACGGCCACGCACCTCGAGGAACCCCTGCGGCAGCTGCTCTCGCTCGACAACCCCTGGCTCGGCTTCGCGACCGGAGTGGTGCTGACGCTGTGGTCGTTGTCCGGGTACGCGACGGCGTTCGGCCGCGCGATGAACACCGCCTACGAGGTCGAGGAGGGCCGCCGGATCTGGAAGTTCCGCAGCATGATGCTCCTCGTCACGCTGCTCGTCATGGTCGGCGGTGCCGTCGCGATCCTCATCCTGCTCGGCACGCCGACCATCGCCGCGGCTATCGTCGACCAGATGGGCTGGCCGATCTGGGTCGACGACCTGTGGAACGTGCTGAAGTGGCCCGTCCTCGCGGCGGACCTCGTGGTGATGGTGGCCGTGCTCTACCACGCGACGCCGAACGTGAGGACGCCGCAACTCCGGTGGGTGTCCGCCGGTGCCGCGTTCGCGATCGTGACCTGGGCGATCGCGACCCTCGGGTTCGCGGTCTACGTCGAGACGATCGGCGCGGGGAACCGGGCGTACGGCTGGCTCGGTGGGGCGATCCTGCTGCTCGTGTACCTGTACATCTCGAACTTCGTGCTCGTCGTCGGCGGTGAACTCGACTCCGAGGTCATCCGGATGCGCCAGCTCTTCGCCGGGATCGAGGCCGACGAGGCCATCCGGCTCCCGCTCCGGGACGTCACGCGCAACTTCACCCTGGCCCGGTGGCGGGACGCCGACATCGCCGCCGCGCACCACGTCCGGGTCGAGGCCGCGAAGCTCCCCCGCGACGACGAGGAGTCCGCTCAGGAGGCGCACCTCCGTGACCTCGCCGGGAAGGTGCAGGTCAGCGAACCCCCGATGCCGTAGGCGGGGCCGATGCCTCGCACGGTGCGAGGCAGCGGATGCACGGTGCGAGGCGCCGGACGCACGGTGCGAGGTTCCACACATGGTGCGGGCTCCTGGCGCTCGCACGGTGCGTGGAACCTCGCACCGTGCGGCGACCTCGCACCGTGCGAGGCGGCACCGCACCGTGCGAGGAAGTACGCACCGTGCGACGCCTCAGCCCTCGCACGGTGCGTGGAACCTCGCACCGTGCGGCGACCACGCACCGTGCGACGCGGCTCCGCACCGTGCGACGCGACCTCGCACCGTGCGACACGCACCATCCGACGCGCTCAGCGCTCGCGCGCGGCCTGGTCCAGCATCTCCTCGGTGATGACCGGGATCGCCCCCGTCGCGAGCTCGATGCCGGACAGTCGTGCCGGCGAGAGGACGCGCTGCACCTGGTCCTCCTCCATGAGTCCGGCAGCCGTGACGAGCGTCGCGATCGGTGTCGAGGTGGTCAGCGCCGTGTGCGCGATCGACGCCGCCGCCGCGTACCCGATGTACGGCGTCAGCGCGGTCACGACGCCGACGTTCGTGTCGACCTGGGCAGCGAGCTTCGCCTCGTTCGCCTCGATCCCGGTCACGCAGTGCACGCGGAGCGTCTCGCAGCCGTTCGCCATCCACTGCAACGACTGCATGATCGAGTGCGCGATGATCGGCTCGAACGCGTTGAGCTGCAGCTGACCGCCCTCGGCCGCCATGGTCACGGTGGTGTCCGCACCGACGACCGCGAACGCGATCTGGTTCACGACCTCCGGGATCACCGGGTTCACCTTGCCGGGCATGATCGAGGAACCCGCCTGCCGCGCCGGGAGCGTGATCTCGCCGAGTCCCGCCTGCGGCCCCGAGGCGAGGAGGCGGAGGTCGTTGCAGATCTTCGAGAGCTTCGCCGCGCTGCGCTTCACCGTGCCGGACAGCGTCATGAACGCACCGGCGTCGCTCGTCGCCTCGATGAGGTCCGGGGCGGTCACCACGTCGAGCCCGGTCGCGATCTCCAACTGCCGGCGGACCTCGTCGCGGTACAGCGGATCGGCGGTGATGCCGGTGCCGATCGCCGTCGCGCCGAGGTTCGTCTCCGCGAGCAGCGGCATCACCTTCGAGAGCAGGAGGACGTCCTCCTGGATGGTGTGCGAGAACCCGGTGAACTCCTGCCCGAGCGTCATCGGCACGGCGTCCTGCAGCTGGGTCCGCCCGATCTTCAGGACGTCCGCGAAGGCCCGACCGCGCTCGGCGAAGGCGTCGGAGAGGGCCTCGAGCTGCGTGTTGAGCCGCCGCACCCCGAGGATCATCGCGAGCTTGATGCTCGTCGGGTACGTGTCGTTCGTCGACTGGCTGCGGTTCACGTGGTCGATCGGGTGCAGGTACGCGTAGTCGCCCTTCTCCCGGCCGAGCAGTTCGAGGGCACGGTTCGCGAGCACCTCGTTCGTGTTCATGTTCGTGCTCGTGCCGGCACCGCCCTGCACGACGTCGACCACGAACTGGTCGCGGAGCCGGCCGTCCCGGACCTCCTGCGCGGCGGCGTCGATGGCGTCGGCGCGCTCGCCATCGAGCACCCCGATCGCCTTGTTCGCGCGGGCCGCGGCCTGCTTGACGGTCGCGAGGGCCTCGATCAGGTCCGGGTACACCGCGATCGGGACGGACGTGATGGGGAAGTTCTCGAGCGCCCGGAGGGTGTTGATGCCCCAGTAGGCGTCGGCCGGGACCTCCCGGCTGCCCAGGGAGTCGGTCTCGGTGCGGGTGGGTCGTGGTGCGTCGTTGCTCACCCGGCCCAGGCTAGTCCGAACCGTCCGGCCGGTCCTGGTGCGGTGGCGGGCGCGTGTCGGCGTGCGTCCGCCGCGACCGGGCAGACGGCCGGGAGGCTCGTGGCGGCGCCGCCACGAGCCTCCCGGCCGCCCTCCGGTCGCGTCAGCCCTCTGGTCGCGTCCGCCCTCTGGTCGCGTCAGCGACCAGTCGTGCGCCAGGGCGCAGCACCCGTCAGTGGAACTGCGGGACGATGAGGTAGATGCCGTAGAGGACGGCCGCGGCGCAGACGGCGAAGCAGACGACCGCGAGCGAGCGGTACAGCCGCACCCCCGGCGGGGTCTGCCCGGGGAGCGGGAACCCGGCGGTCGCCGGCCCGACGGTCCCGTCGTCCTTGATCGTGTACTTCCCGGCGCGGGTGTCGGCGGCGCTCCAGAACCGGAGGCCGACCGAGTACACCGTCACGACGAAGCACGCCGCGACGACCGAGACCACCGCGACACTGACGAACGCCAGCCAGTCGATGCCCATCAGCGTCGTCCTCCCTTGCGTGCGGCCATGCGGCGCAGCGTGCGCTCGCGGCTCAGCTCGGCACGGCGGGCCGCGACGACCTCGGCGCGCTTCTTGCGCTGCATGTCGCGGCGCTCCTTGCGGGTCAGCACGGCGTTCGCGGCCACGTCGACCTCGATCGCGGCGGCCTGGTCGTGCGGCTTCCGCAGCGACCACAGGTACAGCCCGAGGATCACCGCGGCTCCGACCACCGCGTCGATGACGAGCCCGCCGACGCCGATGCGCGCGATGCCCGACGCCACGGCGCCGACCAGAGCCGCCGCCGGGAGCGTGATGAACCAGGCGATGACGATCTTGCCCGCGGTGGACCACTGGATCTTCGACCCGCGACGACCGAGGCCGGCGCCGATGATCGAACCCGACGACACCTGCGTGGTCGACAGCGCGAAGCCGAGGTGGCTCGACGCGAGGATCGTCGCGGCGGTCGAGGCCTCGGCTGCGAAGCCCTGGGTCGCCCGGATCTCGGTGATGCCCGACCCGAGCGTGCGGATGATGCGCCAGCCGCCGGTGTACGTGCCGAGGGCGATCGCGAGGGCACAGGCCACGACGACCCAGAACTGCACGCCCTGGTCCGCCGACTGGGCACCCGAGGCGATCAGCGTCAGCGTGATGACGCCCATCGTCTTCTGCGCGTCGTTCGTGCCGTGCGCGAGCGACACCATCGAACTGGTGAAGACCTGGCCGAAGCGGAACCCACCGCGCTCGTTCGGGAACACCGGGCGCCGGGTGATGCGGTACGCGATGCGCGTCGAGAGGAACGAGACGAGCGCCGCGATCACGGGCGAGAGGAACGCCGGGATGATGACGACGGTGAGGAGCGCCGCGTAGTTGACCGACTGGAAGCCGGCGCCGACGATCGCGGCGCCGATGAGGCCACCGAACAGCGCGTGCGACGAGGACGACGGCAGGCCGCGGAGCCACGTGATCATGTTCCACACGACCGCGCCGATGAGGCCCGCGAAGATCATCTCCGGGGTGATCGCCACGCCACCAGGGCCCTCGTTGATGAGCCCGTGCGAGATCGAGGTCGCCACCGCCGTGCTGAGGAACGCACCGACGAGGTTGAGCACCGCTGCGACGGTGACCGCGACCTTGGGCTTCATGGCGCCGGTCGCGATCGGGGTCGCCATCGCGTTGGCGGTGTCGTGAAAACCGTTTGTGAAGTCGAAGAAGAGGGCCAACGCGATGACCAGGACGACTATGAGTGTGATGTCCACCGCGGGAAAGTGTCCCAGGCGACCGGCCCGAGCACAAACCCTGGTGTTCACCGGACGTTCACCATGCCTGTCGATCTGTTCAGGAACGGAACCATTCCGATGAGAGAATGTTCCTCATGGACACCGTCGAGCTCCTCGCCATGCTGATCGGATCGCTCGCGGTGACCGGGTTCGCACGGGCGAAGGGACTGCCGGCACCCCTGCTCGTCACCGCGGTCGCCCTCGCGGCGTCGTTCCTCCCCGGGCTGCCCCACATCGAGATCGACTCCGAAGTGATCCTCACGGTGGTCCTGCCGCCACTGCTCTACTCCGCGGCGCTCGACGTGTCGTGGCAGAGCTTCCGGACCTCCATCAAGCAGATCCGCCGACTCGGCATCTTCCTCGTCATCGTCACCGCGCTCGTGGTCGGCGCGGTCGCATACCTCCTCATCCCGGACATGACACTGCCGGCCGCGATCCTGCTCGGTGCGATCGTCGCCCCACCGGACGCCGTGTCCGCCGCGGCGATCGGCCGGAAGCTCGGACTCCCCCGACGCGTGATGACGGTCCTGTCCGGTGAGAGCCTCATCAACGACGCGGCCTCGCTGACCCTGGTGCGGGTGTTCACGCTGATCATCGCCGGGACGTCCCTGACCGTCTGGCAGGACCTCGGCATCTTCGGCCTCGCGATCGGTGTCGGTCTGGTGGTCGGCGGCGTGCTCGGCGTGCTCGTGCACTGGATCCGGATGCGCATCAACGACCCCGTGGTCGAGACGATCATGAGCATCCTGCTGCCGTTCGTCGCGTACATCGGCGCCGAACACCTCTCCGGCTCCGGCGTCATCGCGGTCGTCACGGCCGGCCTCTACATCGGGTACAACTCGCCGAAGGAGGGCTACGCGACCCGCCTGCAGGAGCGCCCGCTGTGGACGAGCATCGACGTCATCCTCGAGGGCTTCGTCTTCGCGCTCATCGGGCTGCAGCTGAACGACGTCGTGCAGAAGCTCGTCGAGAGCGAGCGGAGCCTCGGCCAGACGCTGACCGCCGCCCTGGTGGTGCTGGCCGTCGTGATCCTCGTCCGGCCGCTGTTCGTGTTCGAGTCGTACGTCCGCAACCGGATCAACGGACGGTGGCTCCGCCCGCTGCGCATCCGGCTGTCCCGGGGCCACCCGTCGTTGCGGTGGATGCGCGGTACGGCCGAACCGAAGCTCAACTGGCGCGAGCTCACCGTGATCTCCTGGACCGGCATGCGCGGGGTGGTCACCCTCGCGGCGGCGGTCTCGGTCGTGGCGAGCCCGACGGAGATCCCGGCGCAGGACACCATCTTCGTGATCGCGTTCATCGTGACCGTCGGCACCCTGCTGCTCCAGGGCCTGACGCTGCCGTTCGTCATCCGGGCGCTCGACGTGCAGGACCCCGAGGAGGGCATCGAGGACGTCCGGAGCGAGATGCGGCTCAACGAGCGCACCACCCGCGCGGCGATCGACCTCATCGAGCAGCGGCGGCCCGAGTGGGGCGAGCGGTTCGGCGCCGAGGCCACCGACGTCTTCGTGGCGCGGCTCAAGGCACGGCTCGAGCGTGCGGCGGAGACCTTCCGACAGGACGCGCTCGAGGAGGAGACCGAGGACCAGCACCTGCCGAGCCGGCTCCGGGGGGCGCAGATGCAGGACATCCGGCGCGACCTGCTCGACCGGCGCCGCGAGATCGTCCTCGACGAGCGGGAGAAGGGGAACCTCGACGAGGAGGTCAAGCGCCGCGTGCTCGTCACGCTCGACGCCGAAGAGCTCGCGATGGACTCGGCACAGGCGTCCCGCAGCCGCAGCTGACCCGTCCCGGTCGCTCCGAGCACCCCGGGCGTATCCTGACGCTCCGGATCGAGAACAGGAGCACCTGGCCGAGTGAGCACCCCGCGGAACGACCTCCCCCCGAAGCGGACCACCCGCCCCTCGACCCGCGGCACGCACCCGCGGCGGGGGTCGTCCGTCGCCGGCCACCGTCGGGTCCGCCAGGCCCCGGTGCCCGAGCCGCAGCGGATCAGTGCGTACCGTCGCTGGTACGGCACGCTGCACCCGTCGCTCCAGCTCATCGGCCTCCAGCTCTGGATGCCGCTGTTCTTCATCGTGGGCTTCTGCCTCTGCTACGTCTTCGCGTTCCACGCGCCGCACCCGCACGACGTCCCGGTGGCCCTGGTCGGCAGCGACCCGACACTCGTCGCCGCAGTGGGCAAGGCCCTGCCCGGCGAGTACGTGTTCCACGTGTACGACTCCCTCGCGAGCGCGAAGCGGGACGTGCTCGCGGGCAGCATGGCCGTCGCCTACGACCCGTCCGCCAACGAGTTCTTCAAGGCCAGCGCGCACCAGTTCCAGGTCGCCTCGCTCGTCCCCGCGACGCTGTCCGCCGTGCTCGAGGCCGGCGGAACGGCGGCGCCGAGGATCACCGAGCTCGCCCCGCTCCCCACGTACGACGAGTACGGCACCGTGTCGATGTACGTCATGCTCGCCTGGTGCATCGGCGGCTACATGGTCGCGATGTTCATCGGCATCATGGGCGGCCCGCTGCGGCACCGCACCCGGATGGCGGTGATCGTGATCGGCGGCCTCGTCATCTCGCTCATCACGAACACGCTCGCCGGCCCGGTCGTCGGCGCGATCCACGGGCACTTCGTCCCGCTCGTCCTCATCGCCTGGGGATGGATCGTCGCGATCGGCCTGGCGGTGAACGGCCTGAGCTACTTCGCCGGCCGGTTCATCGCCGCCCCGGCCATGATCTGCTTCGTCTTCCTGTCGATGCCGTCCTCCGGCGGCGCCTACCCGAAGTGGTTCATGCCCGAGCCGTTCGCCTGGCTGAACAACGTGGTCGTCGGCTCGAGCATGGTCGACATGATCAAGCACCAGATCTACGGCGTCGGGGCGGGCCTCACCCGCGGGCTCGTCACGATGGCCTGCTACGCGGGGGCCGGGCTGGTGCTCATGTACGTCGGCAAGATGTGGTGGGAGCACCGCCGCATCCGCGCGATCGTGACCGGTCGGACGACGATGTTCCAGGACGCCCAGAACGCGAACCGCGAGTTCCTCGGCAAGCAGCGCGACCAGGAGCTCGAGCGCCACGGCCTCACCTCGACCGAGACCGGCACGCTGACGGTCCTGCGCGACGACGAGTGGGAGGACGACCGCGCGAACGGCGACGTCTTCATGGGAGGTCGGGACGGCCTCGAGACCGACAGCACGCCGACGGGCCGCATCCCGGTGGTCCGCTCCGGCGAGCGCGGAGGCCCTGCGGGCCGGCCGGGAGGCACGACCGCCGGACCGCGCACACGTCCGGTCCCGCGGGTGGACGCGTCGCGCGCGCCGGTCCGGTCCGACGCGCCGGCGCGCTCGGGCGCACGGCCCGGCGGCACGGTCGAGGACCGTCCGCACGGTCGGCACGCGGACCGCTGACGCCGGTCGGAGCGGGGGGCGGTCGTCCGTGACGCCGGGCGTATCCTTGGGGCCATGACCCCGCGCATCGCCTGGCACCGCGTCCTCGTCACCGTCGTCGTCGTGTTCCTGGCGCTGGCGGTCGTGTTCTACGCGCTGAGCGTGTTCCTCGCCCCCGCCGACGGACGGAACACCGCCGGGCTCTTCGTCGGTTGGGCGATGTTCGCGATGATCGGCGCGATCGGGGTCGGCATCGTGGACTTCTTCGTCCGCCCGCTCGGCGGCCGGAGCGGTGACGCGGACGTCATGGCCGCCGCCGAGGAGGCGCGGACGGGCAGCACCCGGACGCAGCAGGCCCGCTGACCCCGCGCGGAGCGCTCAGCCGTCGGACCCGGTGAACCCGGCGACCGTGGCGTTGTCCTCCGCGAACGTGAACCGTGCGCGGACCCGGCCGCCGTCGAGCACGCCGGGCAGCCAGTACTTGGCGTCGTCCCACATCGCGCCGTAGGGCACGGCGTCGACCGGGATCCAGCGGGGTTCGAGCTCGTCGCTGCCCGTCGGGCTCCCCTGCCAGCGGCGGCAGACGAACACGTCCGAGACCTGTGACCAGGACGGCCGGAACGGGAACCGGTAGTCGAGCGTGCCACGTGCCTCCAGGTCGGCCGGGTCGAGCCGCAGGCCGACCTCCTCGGCCACCTCGCGGACCGCGGTGTCGACCGCGGCCTCGCCGGGTTCGCGCTTGCCGCCGGGTCCCACCAGCCGGCCGGTCCCGAGGCCCCGCCGCTTCTCGCCGAGGAGCACCTCGGGTCCGTCGGCACCGTCCCGCAGGAGGTAGACGACGACCACCGCCGGGTGCTGGATCGTGCGGTCCGCGCGTTCGGTCACCCCTCCAGTGTGGCGTACGCTCGTTCCATGGCAGGCGTGCTGCGGGGGCATCATGGCTGAGTCCCGCAGGACGGGGCGCAGCCTCGAAGTGCTGCGTGCCGAGGCCGCCGAGGAGATCTCGATGCTCGTCGAGCACCGGAGCCGCCAGGGTGAGGACCCGTGGGACTTCATGCCGACGCTGCCGACCGTCGACGAGCAGGTCGTGCTCATCCTCCGCGCCGACTCCCTCGAGCTCGACGCCGCGATCGGTGCACGGAGCGCGCAGTGGTCGATGCACCCGGCGTCCGGCCAGGGCACCTCGATGGGTGAGGAGTACCACCGGCTCCGGCGCATCGCCATGCAGCACCCGGAGCTCACCGCCGCCGTCTGGAAGCTCATCGGGGCGCTCCCCGACGCCGGCTGACGGCCCGGTGGAGGCGCCAGCCGCGCTGCGGTTGGATGGGGACATGACCGAAACCGTCCTCGCGATCCTCAACCAGCCCTCCCGCGACGCTGCGCCGCACGACCCGGACGCCGACGCGTTCTGGTTCGCCGCACCGCTCGAGGAGCACGTGCAGGTCCAGGACCTCGGGGTCATCCGTGGCGACGGCGTGTTCGAGACCATCACCGTGGTGCACGGTCGGCCGCAGGCGCTCGAGCCGCACCTCGCGCGGTTCGAGCGGTCCGCCCGCATGCTCGACCTGCCCGTGCCGGACGCCGGGGCCTGGCGGCGGACGATCGAGGCGGTGTGCGCCGAGCTCGACCCGGTCCGCGAGGGCTTCGTGAAGACCGTCTACACGCGCGGGGTCGAGGGGTCGGACCGGCCGACGGGCTGGGCGTACGCGGCACCCTCCGGGGACCAGACCCCCGCACGGACCGAGGGCATCTCCGTCGTCACGCTCGACCGCGGGTACCGGCACGACGTCGAGCGGACGTCGCCGTGGCTGCTGCAGGGCGCGAAGACCCTGTCGTACGCGGTGAACATGGCGGCGCTGCGCGAGGCCGGCCGTCGCGGGGCCGACGACGCGCTGTTCGTGTCGACGGACGGCTACGTGCTCGAGGGCACCCGGGCGAACCTGGTCATGTCCGTCGGTGGCCGGCTCGTGACGCCCCGGACCGACATCGGCATCCTCGCCGGCACCACGCAGGCCGACGTCTTCCGCTTCGCCGAGGACGCCGGGATGGACACCTCCTACGAGCTCGTGACGCTGGCGGACCTCGACGCTGCCGACGCCCTCTGGCTCGTGTCGAGCGTCCGGCAGGCGGCTCCCCTCCGGTCCGTCAACGGGGTCACGCGGGCGATGGACCTGCCCCTGACCGAGCGCATCAACGAGTTCCTGCTGTCGCGCGAGGCGTGACCGTTCCGCTGGGTCCGCGCGGGGACCGCGCGACCCGACCGGACGACGGACGGGAGGCCCGTGGCGGCGTCGCCACGTCCTCCCTCGCAGGCTCGGTCGGCGCGCCCGGCGCATCGCTCCGCGATGCCGCCGAGCCGGACGCGCCCGTCCGTCAGGCGGTCACCAGCGGTCGCTGGTGACGCCCTGACCGTCGACCCACTCGAAGACCTGGGCGCCCTCGATCCAGACGCGCGTCGCGCGGCTGGTCGCCGCGAGCGGGTCGCCGTCCCAGAGGACGAGGTCGGCGTCGTACCCGGGTTCGAGACGACCGACGCGGTCGCCGAAGCCGAGGATGTCGGCCGGGTTGGTCGTGAGCGCCTCGAGCGCGGTCTGCCACGGCAGCCCCTCCTTGACGGCGGCCGTGGCCTGGTCGACGAGCATGTTGATCGGCACCACCGGCGCGTCCGTCGTGATGGCGACCCGGACGCCCGCCGCGGCGATCGTGGCGAGGTTCGGGATGCCGCGGTCGCGGAGCTCCACCTTCGAGCGGCTCGTGAAGAGCGGGCCGTAGATCACCGGGATCGCCTTCTCGGCGAGCACGTCGGCGATCTTGTGCGCCTCGGTGCCGTGGTTCACGACGAGGCGGTAGCCGAACTCCTCGGCGAGCCGGATCGCGGTCGCGATGTCGTCGTGGCGGTGGGTGTGCTGGTCCCAGGCGAGCTCGCCGTCGAGGACACGCACGAGCGTCTCCTTCGTGAGGTCGCGAGCGAACGGGTCGCCCTTCGCCTCGGCCGCGTCACGGGCTGCACGGTAGTTCTGGGCCTCGACGAACGCGTCGCGGATGATCTTGGCGACGCCGAGCCGCGTCGAGGGCGTCTGGCCCTTGCCGCCGTACACGCGCTTGGGGTTCTCGCCGAGGGCGCTCTTGACGCTCACCGAGTCGGAGATGAGCTGCTCGTCGATCGTCCGGCCGCCCCAGGTCTTGATCGCGACCGTCTGGCCGCCGATCGGGTTGCCGGACCCGGGCTTGACGACGATGCTCGTGACGCCGCCGGCGAGCGCGTCGCGGAAGCCCTCGTCCTGGATGTCGACGGCGTCGATCGCGCGCACGCCGGCCATGTTCGGGCCGGTCATCTCGTTCGTGTCGTTGCCGGCCTCGCCGTTGGCCTCCTCGTGGATGCCGACGTGCCCGTGCGCCTCGACGAACCCGGGGACGAGCCACGCTCCGGCCGCGTCCACGACCGGGAGCCCCGGCGGCGGTGTCACCTCCGGTCCGATCGCGGTGATCCTGCCGTCCTCGACGACGACCGTCCCGCCGTCGAACTCCGGGGAGGTGACGGGGACGACGTGGGCACCGGTGATGGCGAAGGAGTTGGTCATGGCTCCACGCTAGCGAGCCGGCGCTCCACGCATACGACATCTGGATTCCTGGCGACGAGTGACGCGGGCGCCGTACCGTCCTCGTGCGCCGACCCCTGGAGGAACCGTGGACCACGCCGAGTCACCCGCCCACCGTCCACCGTGGCCCGTGCACACGACGGTCCTCCGGCCCTGGCGCAGCGGCCAGCGCGGGCCGAGGGCCGACCGCCTCGTCACCGCCGTCACCGCCTCGGTCCCACCGCGGATCGCCGCTGCCGGGTGGACCCCGGACGTCGGCACCGAGCAGCTGCTCGCGCACGCCGCACACGCGCTCCGGGTCCTCGACGCCGAGCACGGACACGCACTCGCGGGGCTGTCCTCCCTGCTCGTCCGGACCGAGGCCGTGACCTCCTCGCGGATCGAGCTCGAGCAGGCGACCATCGACGACGTCGCCCGGGCGTCCGTCGGCGGCCGGGCGAACCCGAGTGCCACGCTGGTCGTCCGGGCCGGCGCCGCGCTCGGACGACTCGCGGCGATCGCGCCCGGCGGGACGATCACCGAGTCCGCGGTGCTCGACGCCCACCGGGTCCTCATGGCCGACGACCCGGTGGACGGCCGGTACGCGGGCCGCTGGCGGGACGTCCAGAACTGGATCGGCGGCGGGGCCAGCCCGCGGCTGGCGTCGTACGTCCCGCCGCCCGCCGACGAGGTCCCGGCGCTCATGGCGGACCTCCTCGCCTTCGCCCACCGCGACGACCTCCACCCGATCGCGCAGGCCGCACTCGTCCACGCGCAGTTCGCGTCGGTGCACCCGTTCACCGACGGCAACGGTCGGATCGGTCGGGCGCTCGTCGCGGCCGTGCTCCGGTGCCGCGGGCTCGGGCTGCGCGTCACGGCACCGGTCGCGGTCGTGCTCGCGGCGGAGCGGGACCGCTACTTCGGCCTGCTCGAGGCGTACCGGACCGGACCGGTCGACGACCTCGTCCGTGACCTCGCCATCGCGATCGGCACCGTGTGTGACGAAGCGACGACGACCGCGCTCCTGCTCGCCGAGCACCGCGCGTGGCTCGCCACCCTCGGACTCCCGGCCGCCCTCGCGCACGTCCTCGGCCATGAGCCGTTCGTCTCCGAGGACACGCTCGAGCGCCTGCTCCCCGCGGGGATCGAGCCCACGGTCACGCGACTGTGCGGCGTCGGGGTGCTCCTGCCCCTCACCGCCCGACGGCGCGACCGTGTCTGGCGGGTCGTCGGCGTCGCGGCGGAGCTCGAGGCCTTCGTCGAGCGGGTCACCGACGCCGTGCGTGCCCGGCAGGTGCCGCTGCCCGCGCCCGTCGGGGCCTGCGCATAGGGTGGGGGCGTGAGCAGCGAGCACGAACAGGCCACCCCGCCCACCGCCGCGAAGCGCCCGGTCACCCGGTCGCACCACGGCATCGACTTCGTCGACGACTACGAGTGGCTGCGTGACAAGGAGTCGCCGGAGACGCTCGCGTACCTCGAAGCCGAGAACGCCTGGACCGAGGCGCAGACCGAGCACCTCGCGCCCCTGCGCGACCGGATCTTCGGCGAGGTCAAGGCCCGCGTGCAGGAGACCGACCTCTCCGTTCCCGTCCGGATGGGTGACTGGTGGTACTTCACGCGGACGGCCGAGGGGTCGCAGTACGGCGTGCACTGCCGCGCACCGATCAGCGGTCCGGACGACTGGACGCCCCCGGCGATCGAGGCGTCGGCCGACGGCGGGACGACCCTCCCCGGCGAGGAGACCGTGCTCGACAGCAACGCCCTCGCGGACGGCCACGACTTCTTCTCGCTCGGCTCCTACGACATCACCGACGACGGCACGCGGCTCGTCTACGGCACTGACACCGCCGGCGACGAGCGCTACACGCTGCACGTCCGCGACCTGACGACAGGGCAGGACCTCGCCGACGAGATCCCCAACACCGGCGCCGGTGCCACGTTCGACCCCTCCGGACGCTTCGTCTTCTACCCGACCGTCGACGACTCCTGGCGGCCCGACCGCATCTGGCGTCACGCGGTCGGGACGCCGGCGTCCGAGGACGTCCTCGTGTTCGAGGAGCCGGACGACCGCTACTGGGTCGGCGTCGGCATCACCCGGTCGTCGCAGTACATCGTCATCGAGCTCGGGTCGAAGATCACGTCCGAGGCCCTCGTGCTCGACGCGGCCGACCCGACCGGCGAGTTCCAGGTCGTCTGGCCGCGGCGCGAGGGTGTCGAGTACGAGATCGAGCACGCCATCGTCGGCGGCAGCGACCGCTTCCTGGTGCTGCACAACGACGGTGCGGAGAACTTCGAGCTCGTCGACGTGCCCGCGGACGACCCGACGTCCGAGCGTGACCGCCGTGTCGTCGTCGCCCACCACCCGGAGCGCCGCATCGAGTCCGTCGACGCGTTCGCCGGTCACCTCGCGCTCGAGTACCGGTCCGAGGCGCTCCCCCAGGTGGCGATCATCCCGATCGAGGACGACGGCTACGGGGATGCCCACGAGGTCCCGTTCGACGAGACGCTCTTCTCGGCCGGTCTCGGCGGCAACCCCGAGTGGGAGCAGCCGACGCTCCGGATCGGCTTCACGTCGTTCGTGACGCCGTCCGAGGTCAGCGACCTCGACCTGGCGACGGGCGAGGTGACGGTCCTCAAACGGCAGCCCGTGCTCGGTGGGTACGACCCGGCCGACTACGTCCAGGAGCGCGACTGGGCCACCGCGGCGGACGGCACGCGCGTCCCGATCTCGCTGGTCTGGCGACGGGACGCGGTCGACCCCGACCAGCCGGCACCGCTGCACCTGTACGGCTACGGATCGTACGAGCACTCGATCGACCCGGGCTTCAGCGTCATGCGGCTCAGCATGCTCGACCGTGGCGTCGTGTTCGCCGTCGCGCACGTCCGCGGGGGCGGCGAGATGGGTCGGCACTGGTACGAGGACGGCAAGACCCTCACGAAGAAGAACACGTTCACCGACTTCGTCGCGGTCGCCGCCCACCTCATCGACTCCGGTCGCACCACCGCGGACCGGTTGGTCGCCGAGGGCGGCAGCGCGGGTGGACTCCTCATGGGTGCCGTCGCGAACCTGGCGCCGGAACGGTTCGCCGGCATCCTCGCGGCCGTGCCGTTCGTGGACGCGCTGACGAGCATCCTCGACCCGGACCTCCCCCTGACGGTGATCGAGTGGGACGAGTGGGGCGACCCGCTCCACGACCCCGAGGTCTACCGGTACATGAGCGAGTACTCGCCGTACGAGAACGTCCGCGACGACGTGCAGTACCCGAAGATCCTGGCGGTGACATCCATCAACGACACCCGGGTGCTCTACGTCGAACCCGCGAAGTGGACCGCGCGACGGCGGGAGGTCGGCGCGCCGGTGCTGCTGAAGACCGAGATGGCGGCCGGACACGGCGGCGTGAGCGGTCGGTACGCGTCGTGGAAGGAGCGTGCGTTCGAGCTGGCGTGGCTCCTCGACGTCCTGGGGCTGGCCGAGGTGTCCCCTGCCGCTGCGGACGCCGAGCCCGTCGCCGCCGGATGACCGACGCCCTCGTCGTCATCGCCATGCAGGTCGGCGTCGTGCAGCCGCGGAGGGCTTCGACGTCACGCTCGTCGGTGACGCGCACACCACCCGGGGCGTCGTCCGCGACGAGTTGGTCGTGACGGCGGAGCAGATCATCGTCCACACGAACCACTCCCGGGCCGGACTCCGGGACCCGGGACAGCGGTTCGACGTCGCCGATGCCGACGCGGTGGTGCTCACACGCGATTGAGCGTGTGCACCGCCTCGTCGTAGGACTGCTCCGCGAGTCGTACCCGGTCGCCCGCGAGGACGCCGTACCCGAAGGTCCCCTCGCCGCCGCGCTCGGCGATCCCGGCGTTCACGCGGAGCTGCTCGAGTGCGTGCAAGGAGCGGACCCGCTCGGTGAGGACCTCGGCCGCGTTGCCGATGCGCTTCCACAGCGCGTGCGGGAACGCGTCGTCGCCGAGCACGTCCATCGCCATCCGGGCGCGGAGCGTCGCGGTCCACGCGAGTTCCGTCGCTGCCAGTGCCGCGGCTTCCCGCTCGACGACGGCGACCTCGGCGTCCTCGTCGGCGACGGCGTCGCGCACGAGGTCGCGGACCCGAGGCTTCTCGACCGCAGAGACGTCCTGCGCGACGTGCTTCGGGGACCGGAGCGCCCACGCGGTCGGCTGCGGCCGTTCCACGGCGTCGTCGAGGGCGTCGAGCAGCTCGAGGAACGGCTCGGAGTGCAGGAACGCCACCACGTCACGGACCGCGTCGGCCCGGCGTTCGCGGGTGGACGCGAGGATGCGCTCACGGGTCATGGCGTCGACGAGGGCGTCCTGCGCCGGGGTGGACGCCCGCGGCAGCCGCTCGACGAGGTACTCCGCCAGTGCTGCCCGTGCGGTGACGACCGCGAACGCGTCGGCGGCCGCTGCCGCCCGGTCGATCTCGTCCGTGGGCGCGAACGCCGGACGGTACGACCCGAGGACGGCGGCGATGCCGAGCGCCGTCGACGCGGTCTCGCGCAGGTCGGCGGCGGCGGCGGTCGCCGGGTCGCGGAGCGCGGCCTGCTGGTCGAGCAGCGCGGTGCGCAGCTTGCGGAGCCGCTTGGTGAGCGCGCGTGCGGCCGTGCCCTTGTCCGGCTTCTCTGCGGTGTGGAGGCGCGGTGCCGGTGCACCCGCCAGCCCTCGAGCCAGCTTCGACGAGACGGCAGCGGGGCCGGCGCCGACCGCGGCGAAACGGCCGTCCAGCGCGGCGAACAGCTCGTGGGCGATCTGCTCGTCGACGCCGCCGACGGTCTCGACCTCGACCTCGCGCCAGGTGCGAGGCGTCTCGGGAGCGTCGTCGTCGAGCCGCTGGGCGCGGACGGTGTCGTCGGCGAGCTCGGCGATCTGGTCGCCGTCCTCGTCGAGGAGGCGCGTGACGGTGCGGGTGGTGGTGATCCGGACGACCGGTCGGAGGCGCCGTCCCCGACGCTCGGTGAAGAGCGCCGCGAGGACCTCGTCCGGGACGCTGTCGGCGTCGTCGGTCAACGGGAAGTGCTGCTCGTGCCGGACCGTGTCCGAGGCCGCGCGCTTGATGTGCCAGCCGGCGTCCGGCCCCCCGGTCCGGCGGCGGACCGTCACCCGGGCGGCGACGAGGTCGTAGCGATCGGTGTCCCAGTAGGTCGCATCGAGTTCGAACGGTTCCTGCCGGTCGGACTGCAGGATGCCGCCGACGCCGATCAGGTCGGGGAGGTCCCCACCCTCGGGCAGGTCGTAGGTGCGCTCGATCTCGAGGTGCGTGTCACTCACACGCTCTTGTCTACCAGGGCTCCCTCGGGGACCACGAACCGGCGCGAGCGATCGGTGGAGAACCGGCTGCCGAGGAACCCGGCGAGGATGAGCGCGAGGTACGGCACGCCGAACAGGATCGAGTTCCACTGCGCCGGGAGCAGGGTCCACAGCGCTCCGGTGTGCTCCGCGGACACGAGGACCATCGGGAGGACGGCGAACGACCACGCCGCCCACGGGGTGCTCGTCGCGACGAACCACCCGACGAGCGGGACGAGCGTCAGGAGCAGGGAGAACTCGAACGGGATCGGTCCGGTGACCGGGAGGGAGGGCACGAGGACCATCACCACGGTCGCCGCCAGGACCATGCTCGCCCCGATGCGCCGTCGAGGAGCGGTCGCCCGCAGGAGGAGGACCGCCACCGCCACGGCGACACCGGGAACGACGTGCACCAGCGCTTGCCCTGCGAGCATCCCGACGACGCGCTGGGTGGCGGATCCGGCGTTCTGCTGCAAGAGCAACCACACGCCCGACGCGAGCAGCGACGCGATCGCCACCGCCACGAGCACGGGAACGGTCCGGACGCGGTGTGGTTCGGGACGGACGTCGAGCGGTACAGCGGTCATGGTGGTCCCCCAGGTGGTGCGACGGTCGGCTCGGCGGTGGAACAGCGCCGTGGTGAAGGCGCCGAACGCGAGCGCGGTCGGCGAGAGGTCGAGTTCGGCGGCGCCCTGCACGTCGGCGGCCCACTGCTCCCGGCGGGTCTCGCGGTGCGCGGCGGGCGAGATGGCGACGGCTGCGGCGACCAGCACCCGGTCGAGCGCGTTCACGACGCCACCGGCCGGGTGGTCGGACGCGCGCCGGCTGCGGGACGCGCAGCGGCGCGGGCGGGATCGGCCCGCGCGGCAACGAGGTCCCGCGCGGCAACGAGGTCCTGCGCCGCGACGAGACCGTCGGCAGTGAACTCGTAGAGCCGTCGTCGGGGTCCAGACCGCTCGGCGTCGTCGTCCCAGCTCGACCGGATCCAGTCGAGCTGCTCGAGCCGTTCGAGGATCGGGTACACGGTGCCCGCCTGCCGTCCGGTCGCCTTGACGACGAGCAGCCCCCAGGTCGGTCTGTCCGCTGCGAGCAGGGCGTCGAGGACGTCGAGCGTGGGGGCGGTCACGCGCTTGATCGGTTCCATGAGCAGAAGCTACCTATGTAGAACAAGCACGTCAAGCCATGTCGGACAAGAAGTCCTCCGTCCAGACAGCGGGGTTACCCTGATCACATGAGCGAGACGATCACCCGCGACGCGTTCGTGCCCGAGGCCGGCGGCGTCACGATGTTCACGACGAGCTGGTGCGGCTACTGCGCCCGGCTGAAGAACCAGATGACGAAGGCCGGTGTGCCCTTCCGCGAGGTCGACATCGAGCAGACGCCGGGCACGGCAGAGCTGGTCGCCGAGGTCAACGGCGGCAACCAGACCGTCCCGACGCTCGTGTTCCCGGACGGCAGCACGGCGACGAACCCCTCCCTCGCCGAGGTGCAGTCGCGCGTCTGACCGCTGCTCGCCCGCACGGCGAGCCACGCACAACCAAAGCCCGCCGGAACCACGGACAACCGTGGTTCCGGCGGGCTTTGGTTGTGCGAACGCAGAACGCGCCACGCGCTCCCGCGCTACCGCGCCCCGCGCTCCAGCGCCTCGGTGAGCAGCGCCGCCATCGCGTCGAGCTGGATGTCGCCCGAGTCGACGATCTCCTCGTCCGAGCCGTCGAGCGCCCGGGCGGCCAGCGAGGCCTTCGAGTCGATGAGGTCCGCGATCTTGGTGTCGATCGTCTGCGCCGCGATGATGCGCCACGCGGTGACGGGCTCCTCCTGGCCGATGCGGTGCACCCGGTCGATCGCCTGGGTCTGCTCGGCGCTCGTCCACGACAGCTCCGCGAGGACGACGTTGGACGCCACCTGCAGGTTGAGGCCGACGCCGGCCGCGGTGAGCGAGCAGACGATGACGGCCACGTCGGGGTCGTTCACGAACGAGTCGATCTCGGCGGTGCGCTGCGACGGCGTCTGGTCGCCGCGGATCGTCGCCGTCCGCAGGCCGCGTCGGGCGAAGACCTCCTCCGCCTGGTCCAACACGTCGAGGTGCTTCGCGAAGAACACGACCTTGCCGACGTTCGACGCCAGCTGCGCCGCGTAGTCCGCCGCGAGCTGTGCCTTGGCGCGGCCGATGCGCCGGACCATCGAGAACACGTTCTCCCCGGTCGACGAGGCGTCCTGGTCCTCGAGCTCCCACCGCGCGACCTGACGGACGAGCTTGTGGTCGATGCCGACGACCGGGTCCTGGCCGGTGCGGGCGTCGAGCGCCTGGTGGTAGCGGCGGACGAGCTTCGCGGTGAGCTCCCGCTCGGCGTCGCGGATGGACCGGCCCTCTTCGCCGTCGAGCTCCACCGGGATGTCGGCGATGCGACGGGCGGGGATGTCCGCCGCGACGTCGACCTTGCGGCGCCGGACGATGCCGAGGTCGATCACGGCCTTGCGCGCCTCCGTGAAGAACCCGGGGTCGGCCGGCGTGAGCCCGATCTCCTCGAGCTCGTTCATGAGCTTCGCACGCGGCTTCTTGTCGTCGATCCAGCCGAGGTACTCCCAGATGGTGCGGAAGTCCTCGACGGAGTTGATCAGCGGGGTCCCGGTGAGCGCCATGAGCAGCGGGTGCGCCGTGCGCTGCCGGATCTTCTCGGCGAGCTGCAGCACGAACCGCGATCGCTGCGAGTCCTTGTTCTTGATGAAGTGCGCCTCGTCGACGACCATGCCCTTGAACCCGAACGACCCGAGCCACCCGGCGTGCCGGTCGAGGATCTCGTAGTTCACGATGACGATGTCGGCGAACCCGTCGAGGTCGTCGCCGTCGCCGTGGATCACGGTCGCCGTCCGGCTCGGGACCCAGCGGGCAGCCTCGCGCGCCCAGTTCGTCTTGACGACGTTCGGGACCACGAC
Organism: Curtobacterium luteum; assembly: GCF_014646995.1. Classification (GTDB taxonomy): domain Bacteria; phylum Actinomycetota; class Actinomycetes; order Actinomycetales; family Microbacteriaceae; genus Curtobacterium; species Curtobacterium luteum. The sequence continues at coordinate 117,722 of NZ_BMOI01000011.1, forward strand.
GAGCAGCGGGAAGGCGTTCGCAGCCTCGGCGGCGAGGAGCGACTGCGCCGTCTTGCCGAGACCCGGCTCGTCGGCGAGCAGGAACGTGCGGTGCCCCTGCGCCGCGGCGGCGACGAGCTCCGCCTGGTGCTTCATCAGGGTCGTGCCGGACTTCGAGTGCAGCGTCGACGGCTCCGGCAGCGGCATCGTCGCCGCGCCCCCGCCCGCGCCGTACTCGAACGACTTGAACAGCGGCCCGAACAGCTCCCAGTTCGCCAGGCGACGCGGGTGCGCGACGGGCTGGTCCGCGAGGGCGAAGTCGGGTGCGAGGAACGGGTTCGCGAGCTGCCGCTGCACGACCGCCTGCGGGACGACCGACCGGACCGGTGCCTCGACCGTCGGGGACGGCTCGGCCGCGATGACGAGGTCCTCGGGCTGCAGTTCCATCCCGCCGGCGATCATCATGTCGCGCTTCACCGTGCGGGTGGCCTCGCTGACCGACGCTTCCTCGGTCAGGAGCTGGATGACGCTCGTGTCACGGGCCGCGGTCTTCGCGAGGATGGTCGCGACGCCGTCGAGCCGCTTGAGCTGCTCGGCGCGCTGCGCGTCGGTGAGCTCCGTGTCGGCCTTCACCCGCGCACGCTCCTCGCGCATCAGCAGGGCGACCGCCTGGAACTTGGACCGGTTCGATGCCTTGAGCGGTCCGCGTTGCGCCGCCGCCTCGACCTCGCGCACGGCGCGGGCGAGGACGGGGATGACGCCGTCGTTGTCGAGCGGCCTGGTACGGCGTGACGCGGTCCGCGTCCCGCCGGCTGCACGCCGGGTGCCTGATCGAGCCAACGCTCCTCCTGTTCCGCCCGTTCGTCACGGGCGAGCCGCCATCGGCGGAAGTCTCCGGCCGGGTCCAGGTGGGCCCGGCGCATCGCGGGCCACCGTGGCCCGTCGTCCGCCGCTCCCCCGCCGCCACGCTTCCGGAGCGTCCGCGGTCGGTTCCACGCGGGTGCCCCCGGCCGCCTCGTGGCGACCGTACGACGGCCCGCGCCGGGATCCGGCGCCGTCACACGCACGTGACGCCCCCTCGGGGCGGTCACGGATCCGGCACCCGCGTCCACCAAGCGGCGGACCGGTCCCGTCTGGATGCGACGGGACGCGCGAGCACGCGGTACGTGCGCGCTCAGTTTACTCCCCGACCACCGACGGAGGCGAGTCAGCGCCGCCCGCGCGCGTCGTGCCTCCAGTCCGGACCGTCACGACCCGGCCTGGAGGCACGGTGCACGTCGGTCGGTCGGCGTCAGACCCGCGGTGCGGAGCGCGGTCGGACCGCGCCGTCGGCCGGCGCGACCGGCGTCGCCTCGGCGAGCGCGACGCGCGTCGCCGCGAGGAGCTGCTCGGCGGTCGCGATGCCGGTCCCGGAGCCGGTGGTCGCCTGACCGCCCGCGTGCGCGAGCAACTGCGCGCCGATCGCGGGGCCGATCCGGTCGGCCCTGCCCGGGTTCCGCGCCACCCAGTCGCGGGCGATCGCGTCGGCGAGCCGTTCCGCGGCCGCGCCGCGCTCCGCGTCGCCACGGGACCGGTGCCAGAGTCCGGTGACGACGAGGTGGGCGACCACGGCGCCGACGTCACGGACCGGGTACCCCCAGCCGGCGGTGTCGATGTCGAGCAGCCCCGAGATCCGCCACGGCTCGTCCTCGTCGACGAAGACCTGCTCGAGGTGCAGGTCCCCGTGCACGACCTGCTTCGTCGCACTCGCCCACCCGATCGACCGTCGGCCGATCGCGTCGTAGAGTCGGTCGATCTCCTCCGCGTCCTGCGGCAGCGCTGCGACGAGGGTCCGACGGTGCCAGTCGGCGTGGTCCATGGCGTCCGCCCGGGCCTGCTGGGTCATCGGCACCGTGGCGATCCGGCCGGACAGGGCGGCCAGGGACGCGACGAAGCGCGGGTCGTCGGCGATGTCGAGGATGCGGCTGCCCGCGGGCACGCCGCGGATGCGTTCGAGGACGAGGAGGCCGTCGCCGCGGCTGGACAGCACCCGTGGGACGGGCAGCCCGGCCGCGACGAACTGTTCGTGCGACCGGACGATCGGCGCGACCCGGTGCGGCCGGACGATCTTGAGGAACACCGTGCCCTCGGGCGCGTCCACCCGGACGACGGCCCGCTTGCCCGGACGGTAGGCGGCGACCGTCAGCGTCGGGTCCGTGACCGGCATGCCGAGTGTCGTCAGGAGCTCGGCGACGGCGTCCCGGTACGTCACCTGCGGCAGGACCGGCAGCCCGGGGTCGTTCGGGTAGGCCCAGACCGAGACCGGCTCCCCCGTGGACGGGTCCGTGACGATCGCGCTGTTCTGGTCGTGCGCACCGCCGGTGTCGACGTACGTGAGCACCGTCGCCCGCTGGCCGCTCCGGTCGACCGTGTCGACCTCGTACCCGTAGAGGTAGCCGTTGCCGGACGGCTCGACGGAGTGGGCGCGCGCGGCCACGACGGAGGTCCCGGAGCCGGCGAAGGCCTGCGGGATGACGCGTTCGTGGTTGGGCCACACGGGATCAGTCAACCGTGTCCCCGCGGATTCGTCGCGTTCGTGCACGGCTCGGCGTGCGGCTCGTGGCTACCGTGGGCGTCGTGAACCCGGTCGCGAGGCTCCGCAGCTCCAGCCGCACCCCCTTCCTGCAGGTCGTGAAGACCGCGGTCGCGGTGGTGGCCGCCGTGCTGCTCTGCCGGCTGCTCATCCAGGGCCCGTTCCCGACGTTCGCCGCCATCGCCGCGCTCCTCGTCGTCCAGCCGAGCATCAACCAGTCGTTCGTGAAGGGCCTCGAGCGGAGCGCCGGCGTCGTCATCGGGGTCGTCCTCGCCACCGCCGTGCACCTGCTGCTCGGCGACAGCGTGTGGGTGGTGCTCCTCGTCGTGGTGCTGGCCATCCTCATCGCCTGGGCGCTCCGCCTGACACCGACGTCCGCGACCCAGGTCGGCATCAGCGGCATGCTCGTGCTCACCGCCGGGGTCGTGACGCCCAACTACTCGGCCGACCGCATCCTCGAGACCGTCGTCGGGGCCGTCGTCGCCCTCGCGGTGAACGCGGCCCTCGTGCCGCCGGTGCTGCTCGAGCCGGCGCACCTCGCCGTCGCCCGACTGGCTCGGGACACCGCCGTCGCGTTCGAGCGAATCGCGGTCGGACTGACCGAGGGCTGGGACCACGACCAGTGGCACGGCGCCCTGCTGCAGGCGCGAGCCCTACGGTCGCAACACCTGCGTGCCGAGGCGTCGATCACCGCCGCGCAGGAGTCCCTCACGATGAACCCGCGGCGGAGTCGGCACCGGGACGTCCTCGACCGGGACGCCGCGGTCGCCGAGCACCTGCGGGTCCTCGTGACCCGTGTCACCGGCATGACCCGGGCGATCCGGGACAACACCGGCCCCGACCTGCGGGCGGACCCGGTCGTCGGGCGGATCGCCACCGAGGTCGCTCGGATCGGGGCGGACGTCCGGGCGTTGAGCCAGCGCGTCGAGGCGAGCGAGATGCCGGTGGTGGAGGAGCCCGCGCTGACGGCCCCGCTCGAGGTGCTCCGGCCGAACTCGCAGCACTGGATCCTCATCGGGGCGTTGCTCGAGGACATCCGGCGTGTGCGCGAAGAGCTGCTCGGCGAGGACGACTGAGCGCGCGCTGCTGCGGCTGCGGCTGCGCCGCGCCGCCGCGCCGCGCGCCGCGCGCCGCGCGCCGCGCCATCGCGCCGTCGCGCGCCCGAGTCTCGCGCGCAGCGACGTTGCTCGGGCCCTGGCGCGCGGGATCTGTCGCGCACCCCGAGTCTCGGCTCCGCGAACACCGTGCGGGCCCCGGACCGCGAGGGATGTGCGTCCTGCCGGCACTCGGGCGCGCCCGACCCCGTCAGCGTCGTGCGACGGCGGCCTCGGCGGCCGTGTGCACGATGTCGTCCCAGAGCTCGGTCGACGGCACGACCGTCCCGGCCTGACGGACCTCGGCCCGGACAACCTCGGCCTCCGCGAACCGACTGATCTCCGCGACCGCCGCCTCGGAGCCGGCCTCGAGCGCGGCACGACTGGCCACGTCCGGCACGGCTGCGCGCAGCTCGGCGACGACCCGACCGCGCGCATCGTCCGCGAGGCCGCCGAGCGTGCAGATGCTCTTCCACGCGGCGTCGAGTTCGACTCGCAGTCGGACGATCGCCGGGTGGTCCGACATCTCGGTCATGGTCATGGTGGTGCCCCCAGTGCGGACCCTGCGTCGGGCACGCCAGGTCCGGTCGCAGCCTACCAAGGACCAGAGCACTGCTCACGTCCCTCGAACGCGGGACAGACCGTTCTACTCGGGCACCGTGCTGTGACGAGATTCAGCCCGATCGGCCCGGGGAGCGCCCGCGCGTACAGGTTCGGTGCCACGATGGACCTCGAGGAGGTCCACTATGCGGTTGTTGGTGGTCGAGGACGACGACGAGATGCGCGCCCTCATGGAACGTGGTCTCGCTGCCGAGGGGTACCGCGTGACCGCGGTCGAGAACGGTGTCGAGGCGCTCATCGCGCTCGGGGAGCAGTCGTTCGACCTGGCGGTCGTCGACGTCATGATGCCGGGCATGTCCGGCTTCGAACTCGCCCGACGCATCCGCGAACGCGAGGACCCCGTGCGGATCCTCCTCGTGACCGCGCGTGACGCCGTCGACGATCGCGTGTTCGGTCTCGACGCGGGCGCGGACGACTACCTCACGAAGCCCTTCGCCTTCGCCGAACTCACCGCGCGACTCCGCGCGCTGGGACGTCGGGAGAGCGCCGGCGCACCGCGGACCATCGAGGTCGGCGACGTCGCCATCGACTCCGAGGCCCGCCGGGTCGCGATCAAGGGCCAGCGCGTGGCGATGAGCCCGACCGAGTTCGCGCTGCTGCGGCTGCTCGCCCGGTCCGTCGGCACCGTCGTGGACCGTCCGAAGATCCTCGAGGAGGTCTGGGACGGTTCGCAGCACGTCGACCCGAACGTGGTGGAGCAGTACATCTCGTACCTCCGGAAGAAGCTGACCGCGCACGAGGCCACCGTGGCGATCTCGACGGTCCGCGGTCGCGGCTACCGTCTCGACCTCGTCGGGGCGTGAGCACCACCACCCCGGACGGACGGTCGGACGACCCGACCGGACACCGGGGCCTCGCGCGCCCGCTGCGGCTGCTCTCGCTCCGCGCGCGGATCACGATCGGCTCGACCGCGATCGCGGCGGTCGTCATCGTCCTGCTGGTGCTCGTGATGCGCTTCCAGGTCGTCAGCGTCGTCGCGAACGCGACACACACCCTGCTGGACGCCGACGCCGACCCGTACGTGGCGACGCTCGAGATCGACAGCGACCCGGACCTCTCCCAGCCCGGCAACGCACAGCTCGTCGCGGTGGTGTCGCCCTCCGGGGACATCGTGCTGTCGACGATGCCCGGGCGGCTCGAGCGGGCGCTCGGCAGCCTCACCGAGGAGCAGGCCGGCACCCGGGTCATCGACGTCGCGAACTCGCAGTACCGGATCGTCGTGGAGCACCCGATCAACCGCGCGGGACGCTGGACGGTCGTCGCGGCCCGGAACTCGCAGGCGGAGGCGCTCGTCGTCGACGACCTCACCACGACCCTGTCGCTCACGGGTCTCGCGATCCTGATCGCCTTCGGGGTGGCGTCGTGGGTGCTCGCCACGACCGCGCTCCGTCCGGTGAACCGGATGCGCCGCGAGGCCGAACGGCTGTCCGTCGCACCCGAACGTGCGGAGCTGCCCGTCGGCCCGGCCCAGGACGAGCTGGCCTCGCTCGCCACGACCCTCAACGCGTTCCTCGCCCGCACCCGCCAGGCCACCGAACGGGAACGCCAGATGGTCAGCGATGCGAGCCACGAGCTCCGGACACCGCTCGCGATCCTGACGACCCAGCTCGACCTCGCCTCACTGGACGGCGACGACGCCGTGGCGCTGGCGGCGCACATCGAGCGGGCGAAGCACAGCGTCGCCCGGTTGTCCCGTCTCGCCAACGACCTGCTCGCACTCTCGCGCATCGAGGAGTCGGAGCGCCGCGAGCAGGACGGCGCCGAGCAGCCGACGACCGGGTGGTCGGACCTCGGTGACGAGGTCATGGCCGCCGTGGACCGCGTCCGGCTGATCGCCTCGGCGAAGGACATCACCGTCGACTTCGACCTGGAGGCCCCGGTCGCCGTGGGGGGTTCGGGTCCGGGGATCGGCGGCGGGACCGTCGAGCCGCGGTACCGGCTCGACACCGGCGGGATGGCACAGCTCGTGACGAACATCGCCGGCAACGCCGTGGCGGCGCTCCCCCGCGGCGGTGGGATCTTCGTGTCGTGGCGGAGCGCCGAGGGCGAGGGCGTCCTGCAGATCACCGACGACGGTCCGGGCGTTCCGGAGTCGTTCATCCCGGTGGCGTTCGACCGCTTCACGCGACCGGACGAGGCGCGGAAGTCGCGCCCGAACCCGGACCCGGCCACCGGGGCGATCGCGATGCCCGGGGGTTCGGGGCTGGGACTCGCCATCGTGCGCGCGATCGCGGAACGGGCCGGAGGCACGGCCTCGCTCCGCAACGTCCGGTCCGGCGGGCTCGAGGTCACGGTCCGGATCCCCACGGCCGACGGGTGCCACTCGGCCCAGTAGCGGAGTCTGCGCCGCTCGCCCCACGAGCTGGTGCTGCGCTCATCACCCCAGGAGCGCGGTCTGCGACCGTCCCAGGGCGCCGGCGCGCGGTCGTGACGCCGCCGGTCACTGGAAGTCCCGCGACCTCGTCCGGACCGCCAGGGGCAGGTGCTCCATCCGGTCCGCCACCACGTTGACCACGCCCTCGGCCGACCGCTCGAGGATGCCCCGCACGATCACCGCCGGCGACTCCCGGGCCGTGCGCCGGTACCGCCCCCACACCCCGACACTGCAGATCACGTTGACGAGCCCCGTCTCGTCCTCGACGTTCATGAACGTGATGCCCGAGGCCGTCGCCGGGCGCTGCCGGTGGGTGACGATCCCGCCGACCTCGATCCGTCGCCCGTTCTCCGCCGTCATCGTGTCCGCGACGCTGAGCACCCCCCGTCGCTCCAGCACCGGCCGGACGTGCCGGACGGGGTGGTCATCGGTCGTCATCCCCGTCGACCACATGTCCGCGATGAGGACGTCCCCGCTCGTCATCTGCCCGAACAGCGGCGGCTGCACGACCACCTGGGTGCCGGGCAACTGGTCGGGACGCTCCCCCGCGGCCCGGCCCGCCGACCAGATGCCGCTCCGGCGGTCCTCGCCGAGGGAGGCGAAGGCGTCCGCTGCGGCGAGCGCCTCGAGCTGCGCCGTCGTCAGACCGACCCGACGGGCGAGGTCGGACATGTCCGTGAACGGCCCGTTCGCCCGCCGTTCGGCGACGATGCGCTCGGCGCTGCGGCGGCCGAGGGAGGTCACCTCGGCCAGCCCGAGTCGTACGGCGAAGGCACCGTCACGACGGTGGCCGGCGGTGTCGTCCGGGGCCGAGCGGTCGAACGGCGGCACCGCGGGCTGCTCGTCGGCCAGGCAGCCGTCGTCACCCGTGGTCACCGGACCGTCGGCCCCGTCGGTGTCGTCGAGCGGCTCCATCGAGGCGTCGACCTCCGACCGCAGGATGTCCGGCCGGAGCACCCGCACACCGTGCCGCCGGGCGTCCGCCACCAGGGTCTGCGGGGAGTAGAAGCCCATCGGTTGGGCGCGGAGCAGCGCCGCGAGGAACACCCCGGGGTAGTGCAGCCGCATCCAGGCGCTGGCGTAGACGATGAGGGCGAAGCTGATCGAGTGGCTCTCGGCGAAGCCGAAGTTCGCGAAGGCCTGGATCTTGGCGTAGATGGCGTCGGCGTCGGCTCCGTGGATGTCGTTCCGCGCCATGCCCTCGTAGAGCTTCTCGCGCAGCCGTTCGATCTTCTCGTGCCCGCGTTTCGACCCCATCGCCCGTCGGAGCAGGTCGGCGTCGTCGCCGGTGCACCCGCCGACGACCACCGCCATCTGCATGAGCTGCTCCTGGAACAGCGGGACGCCCTTGGTGCGCGCGAGCACGGGTTCGAGCAGCGGGTGCGGGTAGGTGATCTGCTCGGCGCCGGTCCGGCGTCGGATGTACGGGTGCGCGGCCCCGCCCTGGATCGGCCCCGGACGCACGAGCGCGACCGCGATGACGAGGTCGTAGAACTCGCGGGGCAGCAGCCGCGGCAGCGACCCCATCTGCGCGCGGGACTCGACCTGGAACACCCCGATCGTGTCGGCCCGGCAGAGCTGGTCGTAGACGCCGGGTTCCTCCTTCGGGATGGTGTGCATGTCCCACCGCTCCCCGCAGTGCTCCGCGGCGAGGTCGAACGCGTACTGCAGCGCCGCGAGCATGCCGAGGCCGAGCATGTCGAACTTGACGAGCCCCATGTAGGCGCAGTCGTCCTTGTCCCACTGGAGCACGGTGCGGCCGTCCATCCGGGCGTGCTCGATCGGCACGACCTCGCCGACCGGCCGGTCCGTGAGCACCATGCCGCCCGAGTGGATGCCGAGGTGCCGGGGGAACCCGAGCACCTGCTGCGCCATGTCGACCACGGGGGCGGGGATGTCGTGGTCCTGGCTCTCGGTCACCGATCCCCACCGTTCCACCTGCTTCGACCAGGCGTCCTGCTGCCCGGGGCTGTGCCCGAACGCCTTCGCGATGTCCCGCACGGCGCCCTTCGGCCGGTAGGTGATGACGTTCGCGACCTGGGCTGCGTTGAACCGACCGTACTTCTCGTAGACGTACTGGATGACCTCTTCGCGGCGGTCCGAGTCGAAGTCGACGTCGATGTCGGGCTCCTCGTCGCGCAGTGCCGACAGGAACCGCTCGAACGGCAGCCCGTACCGGATCGAGTCGACGGCGGTGATCTCGAGCAGGTAGCAGACCGCGGAGTTCGCGGCCGAACCACGGCCCTGGCAGAGGATCCCCCGCTGCCGGGCGAACTGCACCATGTCACGCACGATGAGGAAGTACCCGGGGAAGTCCTTGTCCTCGATGACGGCGAGTTCGCGCTCGATGCGCGTCCGCTTCGCCGGGTCGACCCCGTCGTCGCTGCCCGGGTAGAACCGGCGCGCACCCTCCCAGGTGAGCTCGCGGAGCCACGACATCGTGGTGTGCCCGTCGGGGACGTCGACCTTCGGCAGACCGGGACGTGCCGTCTTCAGCGAGAACCCGAGCTCGTCGGCGAGGGTCACGCTGTGCTCGACGGCGCCGGGCCACCGGGCGAACCGTCTGGCCATCTCGGCGCCCGACCGCAGGTACGCCGTGTCGGCGGCCGGCAGCCAGCCGTCGATCTCGTCGAGGCTCCGGCGCGCCCGCACCGCCGCGAGCGCCGAGGCGACGGGGAAGCGGTCCGGGGTGGCGTAGTGCACGTTCCCCGTCGCCACCACCGGCAGCGCGTGCCGTGCAGCGAGCGTCGCGAGGACGTCGTTCCGGGCGCTGTCCGTCGGATCGCCCTGGTCGATGAGCTCCACGACCACGTTGTCGGTGCCGAACCGGTCGAGCAGGACCCGCAGGGCGGTCTCGGCCTCGGACTCGCCCCCGCGCTCGAGCGCCTGCCGGACGGCACCCTTGCGGCACCCGGTCAGCACCCGCCAGCGGCCGCCGGCACGGTCGGCGAGGTCGTCGAGGTCGTACCGCGGCCGCCCCTTCTCGGCGCCGTCGGCGAGGTGGGCGCTCGTGACCGCGCCGGCCAACCGGTGGTAGCCGTCCTGGCCGTCCGCGAGGAGCAGCAGGTGGGTGCCCTCGGGGTCGGGGACGCCGTTCTGCGGCTCGGTGAGACCGAGTGACAGCTCGGTGCCGTAGACGGTCGTGAGGCCCGGGTACGCTTCGGCGGCCTCGGCCATCCTGGCGACACCGTAGAAGCCGTCGTGGTCGGTCAGCGCGAGCCCGTGCAACCGGAGTCGGGCTGCCTCCTCGAAGAGTTGCTCGGGCGAGCTCGCACCGTCGAGGAAGCTGAAGGTCGAGTGCGCGTGCAGCTCGGCGTACGGCACGACCGGGCCCGAGTCGTCCGTGCGGAGGGCCGGTGGCACGTACTTCTCGCGCTTCCGCGACCACGCGGGGCTGTCGCCGCCGTCGCCGTCGTGCGTGCTGCCCGGACTGCGACGGTCGGACAGCGCGCGTTCGAACTGCGACCACGGGATCGGGGGGTTGCTGTAGCCCATCAGGTGCTCCTCACGTCGCCACGGCCTCGGCCCACCACCGGTGGTCGGCCAGCACGAGGTACCAGGCCCGTCCCCCGTCGTCGACGAGCTGGAGCCGGTGCAGGCGTCGGCCGCCGGACTCCCACCAACGGACGACGAGCGGCCACGGACCCGCCCACGCGGTCACCGCTCCGAACCGACCGCCGCGCTCGCCCTCGGCCCGGAACCGCTCGGGTTCGCCGGTGAGCACACCACGGGCGTCGACGTCGACGACGACCCCGGCGGCGGTCTCGACGTCGACCGGTCGCGGCCGCTCGAGCACGGTGGCGGGCGGTGGGCCGGGCAGCTTGCCGGGCCACGGGCGGTCGCGGACGGTGGCCAGTGCCCGCTCGCCACCGGCGGGGGCGTCACCCCACGGGACGAGCACGACACGCTCGGCCAGCGTGCGACCACCACCGATCCGCGGGGTCACGACGCCGTCGTGCCCGACGAGCCCCTGCACCCGTGCGAGGCCGTGGTGGACCCGTTCGTCCGGCCCGGACCCCCAGAGCCCGCGCTCGTGGTTGGCGGTGTCGTCCACCGCGACGGGTTCGAGCACGACCTGGACGACCGGCGCTTCGAGCCCCGTGGGGTCGACCCCGCCCGCGAGCTGCCACCGGACACGGTCGACGACGTCGCCGGCGTCGAACCACCGCGGGTGCACCCACACCCGTTCGAGCAGGATGTCGCGTTCGTCGACGATGCCCACCCGGATGCTCGTGGCCACGAGCCCGGCCACGCGGAGCCGCTCCGCGAAGTCGTCCGCCGAGCGCCGGAACGCGAAGGCGACCTGGTCGGCGCGGTCGAGCGGCGGCTCGAACGACGCTTCGACCCGGAGCTCCGGCGGGACCTCGCGCGCAGCGATCTCGCGTGGGTCGCGGCCGCCGGCGAGCCGGTGCAGGAAGGCCCCCGCCTGTCCGAACCGGTCGCGGACCTGGTCGTCCCCGAGCGCGGCGAACCCCCCGAGGGTCGTGATGCCGAGCCGCCCGAGCAGCATCGCGAGGTCGGCGTCCCCGAGCACCCCGAGCGGGAGGTCGGCGAGGAACGGCGCCGATCCGCCGACGGGGACGATCCGCGCTCGCTCCCCCGGGCGCACCGGTCGTGCCCGGGCGGCTTGCTCGGCGGCGAACGGGGTGTCCGCGACGCCGACCCGGACACCGGGGGCGCCGTGGTCGGCGGCGATGCCCGCGAGTGTGGCGGCCGCGGCCCGTTCGCCGCCGTAGTAGCGCGCCGGACCGCGTGACCGCAGTGCGAGCGTGCCGGGACGGAGGACCTCGACCCCGGGCACCGCCGCCTCGACCGCACGGATGACGGGTTCGAAGGCGCGGTGGTCGAGGGCTTCGTCGTAGGGCTGCACGACGAGTCCGGGGCACCGGGCCTGGGCCTCGCGCAGCCGGAGCCCCCGGGCGACCCCGTGCTGACGGGCGCTCGCGGAGCAGGCGAAGACCTGCCCCTTGACGACGACGGCGAACGGTTGCTCCGGGGGTTCCCCGGCCGCCCGGGCGGCGGCGACCACCGGCCAGTCCGGGCACCAGAGGACGATCGAGCGTGTCGGCGGCGCCTCGGCCACCGCACCGCTGCGCAGCACCGGGGCGCTCCCACCGCGCAGCGCCGCCCCCGCGACGGGTGCTCCGCCGCGGGCAGCCCCGACCCGAGGAGCCGCACCGCGGGACGCGCCGGCCCGACCGCGCGGGCTCACGACGCCACCGCCACCGGTCGGAACACCGGACGCGACGCCGTCGCCGGCTCCACGGGACGGACCGCGCCGTCGGCCGCGGGCAGCAGGAGTTCGGCGCTCACCGGCCGGACCGCTCCGGCACGACCGGTCGCCGTGACCGTCGCCCGGCGTTCGGCGAGGTAGCCGTGCCCGTGGCCGATGCCGCCCCACTCGGAGGCGGTGACCTGCAGCGAGACGTCGGCCCCGGGCCAGGACCCGAGCGCGACGAGGGCTCCCCCGCGCTGCCGGAGCCGGGCGGAGAGTCGCGACACGTCCCCGGGCACCACGCGCCCCAGCGGTCGCGTCAGCACGATCTGCGCGACGTCGACGAGGGCGGCCGTCACCGTCAGCCACTGGTCGCCCGGGTCCGGTACGAGCACCAGGCGCTCGAGGTCGATCCCCGCGGCGGCGGCGGCTTCGACCCCGAAGGACGGCACCCCGACCACGGCGCACCACGCACCCTCGGCCGAGGCGGCCTGCAGCATGGTCATCGCCAGCAGCACCGAGTCCTGCACGGCGTAGGTGCCCCCGACCCGGATCGCCCCACCGGGGAGCAGGGGCGCGACCGCCGGTGCCGTGGGCAGCCCCACCACGGTGTCGACCCGGGTGGACTCCATCTCGGCGACGCGGGACCGCAGGCTCGTGATCCGTTCGAGTGCCGCACGGGCGTCCCCGAGGTGGTCGACGCGACGGACCGGGCGCACGGCCCCGCCCGCCCGGGGAGACTCCGCAGGAGCCCCGGGCGACGCGAGTGCCGCTGCCGACTGCATGCCCTCATATTCGAACATGTGTTCGATGATGTCAATCGGGTCCGACATCCTGTGGACAGTCTGCTCGAACGTGCGTTCGACACGCCGGGTCCGGTCGAGGACGTCAGCCGGACCAGCTCACCAGCGAGCGACCGCGCCCACGCCTCCGAGCACCGACCGGGTCTTCGTCTCGACCTCGTCCGCCTCGTCCGCGGGGACCAACGACCACGTCACGGCCCCGCCAGCGCCGAGCGTCCGCGACACCACACGCCCGTCCTCGTCGAGCACCGTCACCAGTGTGCGGATGACCACCGACAGGTCGACAGCACCGCTCGCCGAGAAGTACCCGACCGCCCCCGAGTAGACCCCGCGCGGCGCCGCCTCGAGCCGGTCCGCGATCGCCGTGGCGCTGCTCTTCGGCGCTCCCGTCATCGACCCGGGTGGGAAGGCCGCACGGACCGTCGCGGCACGCGAGGCGCCGACCGGCAGCACCGCGGAGACCGTCGAGACGAGCTGGTGCACGCTCGCGTAGGTCTCCACCGCGCACAGCCGGTCGACGTGCACGGACCCCGGCACCGCGGTGCGCAGCAGGTCGTTCCGCAGCAGGTCGACGATCATCACGTTCTCGGCGCGGTCCTTCGCGCTCGTGGTGAGGTCCGCCCGCGCCGCCGCGTCCGCCTCCGGGTCCGCGACGCGCCGACGGGTGCCCTTGATCGGTTCCGCGGTGACCACGCCGTCCGCCGTGATCCGCAGGAACCGCTCCGGCGAACGGCTGGCCACGCGGAGCGCACCGAGGCGGAGGTAGGCCCCGAACGGGACCGGGTCCGCGGCGCGCAACCGGAGGTACTCGGCGAGGTGGGCGTCCGTGCCGGGGGCGACCCCTGCCTCCAGGCCGGGTACCGCGAAGGCGGTGGTGAGGCAGACCTGGAAGGCGTTGCCCTCGCGGATCTCGCCGCGACACGCCTCGACTGCAGCCTCGTAGGCGGCGCGCGAGACGCGTCCTGCCGCGGCGACGGCCGGGAGGCCCGGGGGCGCCTCCGCCACGTCGGCACGCGTCGGCGGGACGGTCACCTCCTCGAGCCAGGCCCGGTTGGCCGCGCTGGCCGCGGGCTCCGCGTCCACGACGAGGGCGAGCGCCCACGCGCCGCCGTCCGGTCCCACCACCACCGCACGGTCGACGAACCGGAGGTCCGCGTCCGCGTGGCCGTCGGCGGTCCGGTCGGGCCCGCCCGACTCGCGTCCGAGCTCGTAGCCGAGGAATCCGACCCAGCCGAGGGCGAAGCCGCACCCCCGGACCGGTTCCGGGAGGCGGGGCGTCCGCGCGAGCAGGTCGTCGAGGACCGCGAACGCGGGAGCGTCCGAGCTCCGGTCCGACCCGAACCACGCCCGCGACGCCGCGGACACGTCGACCCGGGCCCGTCGCCGTTCGTGCCGGAGGCGGGCCGCGAAGGGACCGTCGGTGCAGGCCAGCACGGACCACGCCGCCCGGGCCCGCGCGGTGTCGGGGGTACCGTCGGGCAGCCCGGAGTCGAGCCAGACGACGTCCTCGGTGCCGTCGGCGAGTGCGGCGAGGTCCGGCGAGCCGGGGAGCCGCCGGACCTCGACGCGGGGTCGTTCGGCGTCGGTCAGACCGCTGCGATCGTCCATGCTGCGGTGTGTGCGGCACCCGGTTCGAGGACGACGAGTCCCCGGTCGGCGCCGGTGTTGAACGCGTCCGGCGCGCACGTCATCGGCTCGACGGCGAGGCCGGTGCGGTGGTACTCGGCCACGACGTGGTCGGCGGTGTGCACCTGGACCCAGCCGCACTCGGTGCCGAAGGTCACCCGGACGCCGTGGCCGTCGGCGGCGACCACGTCGATCGCCGCGGTGCCGTCCGCGTCACGGTCGAAGCCGGTGAACGCGTGGTCGACGAAGCGCGGGCCGATGACGGTGGGCGCACGCAGGTCGAACTCGTCGTGCACGGGCACCAGGGCCGTCGGGATGAGCCGGTCCGGCGTGACCTCGAGGACCTCGGCGGCGGGCAGCGTCAGCGTCCAGTCGTCGACCGTGCCGGGGCCGGCGACGAGGTACGGGTGCGGGCCGGTCCCCCAGGGCGCACGCGCGGGTCCGGTGTTCCGACCGGTGACCGCGGTGTGCAGCCCCGTACCGTCGACGCGGTACTCGACCGTGACGACGACGCGGAACGGGTACCCGGCCTGCGCGGCGATCGTCGTGGTGAGGACCGCACGATCGGACTCGTGCGCCTCGACCGCGAAGTCGGTCCAGCCGACGAGCCCGTGCAGCGCGTGCTGGCGGGTCGGCTCGGTGAGCGCGAGCTCGTGGTCGGTGCCGTCGAAGGCGTACCGGCCGTCCACCACCCGGTTCGGCCACGGCGCGAGCACCGCGCCGCGGAACACCGGCCGGACCTCGTCGGCCGCGAAGGGGACCACGAGGTCCCGGCCGTCGTGGCGCAGCGAGCGGAGCGTGGCGCCCACCGTGGCGATCTCGGCGGTGTACCCGTCGGCGGCGATCGTCAGCTGCGATCCGGACAGCGGGGCACCCTCGCCCACGTGCTCAGCACTCATGTGCTCAGCGTACCGACCCTCGGGAGGCCGCCTGTTCCGCGTCGGGAGATCGACGGCAACGAGTCCGCAACGTCACGCGTCATGTCTTCACATGAGATATGTTGCAGATCAGCTCGACGCCGCGCTGGAACGGCGCGGGCGAGCTGTTCGATCCACAGATGGAGACCCCATGCGCACACGCACGCCCTTCCGGGCTGCCCTCGCGACGACCGCGTTCGCCGCCGTCGTCGCGAGCTCGCTCGTGTCCGGTTCGACCGCACTGGCAGGGCCTGAGCCCGACCCGGCGACGGCGACCGCCACGGCGACACCGACCGCGACGGCGGCACCGACCACGACGGCGACGGCGACGGCTCGGCCGACGCCCCAGCCCACGCCCTCGCCCGTGCCCACTGCCGAGCGGTCGGAGCGGGCTGCCCCGACCCCGGCCGCGGGCACCGCGTCCGCGGTCGCCCTGGCGGTCGAGGTCGCGAAGGACGGGAACGGTTCGTTCTCGCGGACCGACGAGCCCGGCGGCGACACGAGCGACGCGAACGGCATCGTCCGCACCCTCGACGCCATCACGTACCGCGTCACCGTCAGCAGCAACGACGGGGACAGCGAGAACGAGCGCTTCACCCTCACCGCTCCGACCGGAACGTCCTGGGCGACGCTCCCCCGCGCCTGCACCGGCGTCGGCAGCGGCATCAGCGGCCAGACCCTGACCTGCAACCTGGGCAGGGTCGCCGAAGGCCGGGCCATCGCCACATCGGTCGTGCTCGACGTCTCGGGCGACCTCAGGAACGGTGACAGCATCGCCGTCGACGCAACCGCGACCGCCGACAACGCCGCCAACGGCCACGTCGAGGCCGCCTCCCCCACCACCACCGTCTCAGCCGCGGCCCGCTACAACCTCAGCAAGCGCACGCTGAACAGTGTCTTCAGCTCGGGCGTGGTCGGTCCGGACGGCACAACCGAGGGCATCCAGATCACCTACCCGATCACCGTCGACTGGCAGCCGCTCGAGCCTGGGCAGGGACTCCTCGGCTTCGAGAAGAGCGACGGCACCATGCGCTTCCGCGACGACCTCTCGCAGATCGCCGGGGACCTCCCGTCGGGCGCCGTGCTCTGGAGCCGACGAGGGGCGTGCCAGGTCCACGGCACTGCGGGTGGCAACACGTTCGCAGGTCTCCCCCGTGGGACGGGTGGCGGTGCGACCGGCGTCACCGACTCCGGTGAACTGACCTGTACGCAGGACGCGCCGGGTGGGGACGTCGACGTGACCTTCACCGGCGTCGTCACCGATCCCACGCACCTCCCGACGAAGGGCATCGACGGCGGCGCCCTCACCGCGCCGGACAGGGCGTACTTCGCCGTCGGCGTCATCAGCTTCTGGATGCCGAACCTGCCCGAGGGCGCCAGTGTCCTCTCGACCAACACCTTCACGCCGCTCGAGACCACGTCCGTCAGCGGCGCCGCCAACTTCGCGGGGAGCACCGAACCCCTCGCCGACAACTCCTCGATGCGGAACCTCGACAACATCGCGCGTGGCAGTGGGAGCAAGCAGGTCTTCCAGATCGACGCCGCTGGCGAGCAGGTGACCGGCTCGGCGAAGAAGGGCGACCCCTGGGTGGCCCCCGGCCAGGTGCTGCGCAGTCTGGTCTTCGGGAACAACACCACTGTCAGCAACCGCCGGTACACCGTCTGCGACACCTTCGACCGCAGCACCCAGACACTGACGAAGGTGGGCGGCGTCTACGCGTCCGCCTCCAACGCGAGCAACCTCTCCGT
Source organism: Curtobacterium luteum (assembly GCF_014646995.1). Lineage (GTDB taxonomy): Bacteria > Actinomycetota > Actinomycetes > Actinomycetales > Microbacteriaceae > Curtobacterium > Curtobacterium luteum. The sequence goes on from NZ_BMOI01000011.1 coordinate 134,672, forward strand.
GCAGTACGCCGCGTTCGACATGACGAGTCCGATGGCCGGTCGCGACGCGACGTGCGACGACGAGGACGGCCCCTGGTACAGCACGCCCGCACAGGTGCCCGGTGGCCCCGCGGCGGTGGGAGCGGTCCGGGCCTCGGGGGACGTCCGGGGCGGGCAGAGCATCCTCCTGCAGACCCACACGCGGGTGCGAGCGGTGCCGGACGGCACCCGCGTCCACGACTTCGGCCACGTCAAGCTGGGCGCCGGGCCCTGGGTCCACGACCGCAACGACCCGACCGTCGGTGCCGGCGCCTACGCCGACAGCGTCCTCGTCACCGAGAACCTCGTGCGCGTCGGCAAGAAGATCGTCGACACGGGACACGACGCGACCGACACCCCGGACGAGACCACGATCGTGTCTGCTGGTGACACGGTGACCTACGCGCTCTACCCGTCGCTGAGCGACCGAGGCGTCAGCGACCGGAGAACGGACGTCACCGTCCAGGACGTCCTGCCCGTGAACACCTCGTACGTTCCCGGCAGCGCGTCCCGCTCGCCCGACCTGGACACCGTGGTCGCCGAGGACGGAACCACCCGTGAACGGCTGACCTGGACGGTCGAGGACGTCCACCCGAACACCACGATCGACGCGATCACCTACGACGCGCGGGTCTCGAAGCTCACGCCGAGCGGGACGCTCACGAACGGGGTCGTGGTCTCGTCACCGTCCGACAGCTCGGGTGAGGAGGAACGTTCCGCGGAGCGGTCCGTGAGGGTCGTCTCGTCCGGCGGTGTCGGTGCCGAGAAGGCTGCCGTGCACCCCGTCGTCGTGACCGGCGACGACCTCGAGTGGACCCTCGGGTACACGAACGTCGACGCCACGCCGATCGAGGCCGCCGACCTCATCGACGTGCTCCCCTACCCCGGCGATGCGCGCGGGTCGGACTTCCACGGCACCGCGGTCCTCGCCGCCCCGGTGGACGTCGATGCCGCGAACGGTGAGACCGTCCGGTACACCGCCGCCGCCCCCGGCACGGTCTCGATCGACGGCAGCCACCCGTCGAACCAGGCCGGCGGCACGACCCGCTGGTGCTCCGCGAGCGAGTTCGGCACGGACGGCTGCCCCGCGGACCTGGCCGCGGCGACCGCGTTCCGTCTCCAGCGCAGCGAGCCGATCCCCGTCGGTGCGACCGTGGAACGCGCTGTCACGCTGCACACCGACGGGCAACGGCACGGCGACCGGTACGTGAACCGCTTCGGTCTCCGCGCCTCGAACCTGCCGCTGCCCGTGCAGTCGAACGCGGCCACCATCCGCGTCGTTGCGGGCTCCGTCGGCGACACCGTCTGGCTCGATGCGAACGGCAACGGCCTGCAGGACGACGAGCGGACGCTGCCCGGCGTCCGTGCCCGGCTCACCGGCACCGACGACCGCGGACAGGATGTCGACCGGACCACGACGACCGACACCGACGGAAGGTACGTCTTCGACGAACTCCGCCCCGGGGACTACACGGTGCGGTGGATCGCTCCGGACGGCGACCACTTCACCGTGGCGCGCGTCGGAGACGATCGGGACGCGGACTCCGATGCCGACGCCGACGGGGTCTCCGACTCGGTGACGCTGCGGAAGGAGGTCGACGACGAGGACCGGTTCGACGGGGTGACCCGGACGACAGCGCTCGACGCAGGTCTCGTCGAGGACGACGCCCCGGTGGACCCCACGGATCCGGGTGATCCCGCCGGTCCGGTCACGCCGGGGACGCCGGAACCGCCGACCGACGCGTCCGGCGCACCGGAGCCGGACCCGGGCTCGACGCCAGACACCCACGCTCCCGTGCACGGGACGCCCCCGGTGGCGTCCGATGCCCGGGACCGACTCGCCTTCACCGGTACGGAGGGCGTCTCCGTCCTCGTGGCGACCGCGCTGCTGCTCCTGCTCGCGGGGTGCGCAGTGTCCACCGTCCGCCGCCGCGCTGCACGGGGCCGCGGAGGGGTACCGGGACCGCTGCGCTGATCACGCTCGGGACGGCGGCAGGTGGGACAGGAGGTCCCACCTGCCGCCGCCCCACACCGCGGAGCGCGCCGGAGCGGCCGCGGTCAGCGATGACATCTGCCCGCGCACACGGCAGACTGGTGGTACATCGTCATGAGGAGTATCTGATGCCAGTACCGCAGACCGCGCCAGCCGAGCGGACCCTGATCCGCGACCGGGTCGCCGACACGATCCGCAGTGCGATCCTCGACGGCACCCTCGAGGCCGGGGAACGACTCCACGACGACCAGCTGATCGCCTGGCTCGGCGCATCCCGCACCCCGATCCGTGAGGCACTCGCGCACCTCGCGGACGAGGGCCTGGTGGAGATGGCCGCGAACCGGTACACCCGCGTCGCGCTTCCCGACCCGGAAGAGGTCCTCGACGCGCTCCACACGCTCGGGATCCTCTTCGGCGGCATCATCCGTGTCACCGTCCCCGTCATGACCGACCGCGACGTCACGCGAACCGTCGTCCGACTCGACAGCGAGCTCGAACGTCTCCGCGAGGGCGGGACCGCCAGGGTCGTGCTCACCCTGGACGGCGCGTACAACGCATGGTTGCGCCTCTGCCCGAACCAGATCCTCGTCGACACCGTCAGCCGCGTGATCAGCGGATTGGCGTTCAAGCTCCGCGTCGACTCGGTCGGCGAGTTGATCCCGTCCGAACACCTCATCGAGCTCTACCCCGTCTTCCGCGATGCGATCATCGAGCGCGACCCCGTGGCCGCCGAGCTCGCGATCGAAGCCATCCACATGGTGGACCGGACGGCGAAGACGATCGACTGACCAACCAGGCCATGCCCCCCCCCCGAACACGAGCGCCGGGCCCGGAAACACGAAAACCCCGTTCCTCTTGCGAGGAACGGGGTTTTCGGCGGACGGTGCTTCGGTGGATCTGAGGGGACTCGAACCCCTGACCCCCTGCATGCCATGCAGGTGCGCTACCAGCTGCGCCACAGACCCGTTGGGTGTTGCTGACCCATTCGGTGTTGCTTCGTGCCTTCGGTTCCCCGGAGGCACCATAGAAGCGTACACCATGCGAACGCCCGGCAACGAAATCGCGATCGCTGCCCGGGCGCGTCGCACTCAGCCCTGCTCGACCGGCAGTTCCAGCGGGATCGTCGGGCAGTCAGCCCAGAGCCGCTCGAGTGAGTAGTACTGGCGGTCTTCCTCGTGGAAGACGTGCACGACGATGTCGCCGAAGTCGATGAGCACCCAGCGTCCCTCGGTCCGACCCTCACGGCGCAGCGGCTTCGCGCCGGCCTCGATCAGTCGTTCCTCGACCTCGTCGGCGATCGACAGGACGTTGCGCTCGTTCCGACCGGTGGCCAGGAGGAAAACGTCCGTCAGCTGGAGCGGCCCGGTCACGTCGAGAGCGACGAGGTCCTCGGCCTGCTTGGCGTCGGCCGCGGTCGCGGCGATCTGCACGAGTTCGAGTGCGCGTGAGGAGGCGGGCACGCAGGTCCTTCCGGTCGTCGCCCAGCGGGAGCCGGACTGTAGGGGTGCCGAGGTGATCGGCCCCTGCATCATAGGTCAGACGTCGGACACCGGCCAGCCGGCCCGGACGTGCTGGATCGGGCTCAGCCGAAGGGGTGGGTGGACAGCAGCGCCACGATGATGACGCCGGCCGCTGCCACGCCCACGGCCGCCGCCGACACCGCGAGCACCATCGGGGTCTTCGACTCCTTGGGCTTCGCCGCAGCGAGGACGACCTGGCGGGTGGACGTGTGGCTCGACACCGCACGGCTCGCACGGATGGGACTGGCGTCGGTCTCCGGCTGCTCGTCGTGCTGCTCCAGGAGGCGGTCGACCTCGGCCCCGTCGATCGGTCGGTGCGACCCCGTCGAGGACAGGGACGCCGGCAGATCGATGGAGCCGGTGAGGATGACCTCGCCCGTGGCGTTGAGCGCGCCCGTCGGGTCCGCGAGGGCGGAGTTCGGGAGCACGATCGCGTTCGGGTTCGTCGCGGCGACGCGGCGGGTGCCGGTCTCCTCGTCGTGGACCTCGGCGTCGTTCGAGTCGTGGGCGAGGGCGGACCAGTGCCCGGTCGGCGGCTGGAACGCGGTGGTGACGGGCTTCGGCTCCACCGGACGTTGGAAGGCGGCACCGTCGCCTCCCTGGGCATCCTCGGACCCCACCGGACCGCGTTCGGTCGTCTGGACCGGGACCTCGTTCGTGTCGTCGTCGAGCGAGAGCGGGAAGACCCCGGGCGTCGACGCGGCGACGGGAGGGAGGGTCGGCGCGAGCGGCGCTCCCGGGTCGTCCCGGTCGGTACGGTCCGGCGTGTCGGTGATCGACTCGGCCGGCTCGTCCCCGACCGCTGCCGCATCGGACTCGGCGTCGTGCGGCGCCCACGTCGACCGGTGGCGACGGGGCTCCTCGGCGTGCGCGACGGCTTCGTCGAGGGGCTCGACCGCGTCCGGCGAACCGTCCGCCTCGGTGGCCTGCTGCACGAACGCCTCGTCGAGCGTCCCGGCCTCGTGGTCGTCGGACTCGGACTCGCCGGACTCCGACGTCGCGGCCTCCGGCGTCGGGTGCCCTGCATCGGACGGGACGGAGGCGGGCGCCTGCGGCACGGGAGGAACCGGCCCCGACGAGACCGGCACCGACGAGACCGGCACCGACGAGACCGGCACCGACGCTGCCGGCTCGGATACGGACCGGCCGGACGCCGACTGCGCGGAGGTCGGTCGTGCGGGCGCGGAGGTCGGCGCGAGCGGCTGGTCGTCGTCGAGGGTCGACACCGACCCGATGACGTCCTGCACGGTCCGGTCGGACGACTGGGGCGTCGGGGCCTGCAGCGGCACGGGCAGCACGGCCTGCACCTCGGCCTCGCGCAGTTGGCGCAGCTGCCGGCGGGTCAGGCCACCTGTCCCGGGCACGATCTCGGTCGCGGACGCGGGGGGCAGATCGGGCACGGCGGACTGTGCCGCGCCCGACGGGGCGGGCGCGACGTGCGAACCGGGCCGGCGACGGCCCTGCTCCGAACGGTCGGTGGACGCGGGCGCGACGACGGTGGGCGGAGGTGTCACTGGCTGGCCACCGGCGGCGGCAGCGCGCTCACGCTCACGCGCCTGGCGCCGCGACAGTGGCGGCTGCGCGTCGGACGAACTCATGCAACGCTCCGATACAGATGGTGCTTGGAGATGTACTGGACGACCCCGTCAGGGACCAGGTACCAAACGGGGGAACCGCGTCGGACCCGGTCGCGGCAGTCGGTCGACGAGATCGCCAGCGCCGGGACCTCGAGCAGGCTCACGTCCCGCTCCGGCAACCCGGTGATGCTCAGGGCATGCCCCGGGCGCGTCACGGCGACGAAGTGCGCCAGGTCCCACAGACCATCATGGTCTTTCCAGTCGAGGATCTGCTGAACGGCGTCTGCGCCCGAGATGAAGACCAGTTGTGCGTCCGGCCGTTGTTCGTGCAGGTCGCGCAACGTGTCGACGGTGTACGTCGGGCCCGGACGGTCGATGTCGACGCGACTCACGGTGAACATGGGGTTCGACGCCGTCGCGACGACCGTCATGAGGTACCGGTGCTCGGCGTCCGTGACGTCGGACTTCATGTACGGCTGACCGGTGGGGACGAACACCACCTCGTCCAGGTCGAAGGCGCGCGCGACCTCGGACGCGGCCACGAGGTGACCGTGGTGGATGGGGTCGAACGTGCCGCCCATCACACCGATGCGCGGGCGCCCCGAGCTCTCGAGCATGGAGTGGCGGGTCAGCGCTTCGTGTGGCCGAACTCGTCGACGCCGGTCTCGTCGTGCCGAGTGGCCTCGAACTTGTGCGAGTGACGGTACGCGACGTCGCGGAAGCTCCAGGTCACGAACCCGAGGAACGCGAAGAAGAGGGCACCGACGAGCGGGAAGACGTACGCGGGGACCCCGGAGGCGTTCTCTGCGGCTTCGGCGAGGAGGGTCATCGTCATGTGCTCCGTTCGGTCGGTGGAAAGACGCCGTTCAGTCTAGCCGCGGATCTGGCCCTGACCGCGCACGATCCACTTGGTGCTCGTGAGTTCCGGGAGCCCCATCGGGCCGCGGGCGTGCAGCTTCTGCGTGGAGATGCCGACCTCGGCACCGAAGCCGAACTCACCGCCGTCGGTGAACCGGGTGGATGCGTTGACCATCACGACCGCCGAGTCGACGCCGGCGAGGAACCGCTCCGCCGTGTCGACGTCGTTGGTGACGATGGACTCGGTGTGGTGCGTCGACCAGGTCGCGATGTGCGCCATCGCCGCGTCGACGTCGGGCACCACGCGGATCGAGAGGTCGAGGTCCATCGACTCGGTGGCCCAGTCGGCATCCGTCGCGCGGAGGACGCCGGGCACGATCGCCCGGGTGGCGTCGTCACCCCGGAGGGTCACCCCGGACGCGCGGAGGCGGTCGGCGAGGACGGGGAGCAGCCGCTCGGCCGACCGCTCGTGCACGAGGAGCGTCTCGAGCGCGTTGCACACGCTCGGGCGCTGCACCTTGCTGTTCAGCACGATGTCGACCGCGCGGTCCTCGGGCGCGGACTCGTCGAGGAAGACGTGCACGACCCCCGCGCCGGTCTCGATCACGGGCACCTGCGACTCCGTCACGACGGTCTGGATGAGCGACGCGCTGCCCCGCGGGATGAGCACGTCAACGAGGCCCCGGGCGCGCATCAGCTCGGTCGCTCCGGCGCGGCCGAACTCGTCGATCGTCTGCACGAGTTCGCGCGGGAGACCGACGGACGCGACGGCGTCCTGGATGGTCGACACGAGGACCGCGTTGGTGCGCTGCGCGGCGGAACCGCCGCGCAGCACGACCGCGTTGCCGCTCTTCAGCGCGAGGCTCGCGATGTCGACCGTCACGTTCGGCCGGGCCTCGTAGATGGCGCCGACGACGCCGAACGGCACCCGGACCTGGGTGAGCTGCAGGCCGTTCGGGAGTACGGAGCCGCGGACGTTCTGGCCGACGGGGTCGGTCAGCCCGACGACGTGCTCGACCGCAGCGGCCAGGGCGTCGATCCGGGCGGAGTCGAGCCGGAGCCGGTCGAGCAGGCCCGACGACAGCCCGCCGTCCTCGCCCGCCACGAGATCGTCGTGGTTCGCGCGGACGATGTCGTCGGTGGCGGCTCGCACCCCGGCCGCGATGGCGACGAGCGCCGCGTCCTTGACCGCGGTGGTCGCGGTCGCGAGCACCGTCGCGGCGTCGCGTGCGGCGACGAGCTTGTCGGTCAGGGTCGGAGCGGGGGCGGTCAACGACATGGCTCGATCATAGGTCCGGTCCTCGCGGGATGACACGGCGCGTCACGCGCCTGTGGACACGGCCTGGAGGCACGACACCGGTGCAGGGTTCACCGCACGTCAGGCGCGTGGCGCGACGGGCGGAGCACCGCACGGCAGGGGGGCGACACACACGAGGGGCAGCCCCGGAACGGTCACGACACGCCGCACCCGCAACACCGGGCGGTCACGAACGGTCGCACTCCGACGACGAGGACGACGCTTCGCGCCCACCCGGCAGCCAC
>NZ_BMOI01000012.1 GCF_014646995.1 Curtobacterium luteum
CGAACGCGCCGTCGGGCCGCAGCGCCGCGTCCACGACGGTCTGCGGGTCCGCCACCAACGGCGCGGACCCCACCGCCCGCAAGACCGACTCCGTCCCGATCCAGGCAGCCACGAGGACGAGCACCACGAGCGCGACCGACACCGCCGTGGAGCGGGAGGGGTGCACGCTGCGGCGGCGGATGCGTCGTTCGACGGAACCGTTGCTCATGGTGGCCTCCTAACGGACGCGGCCGTCGTGCTCGCGCACGATGCCGGTGAGTTCGACGTGGGTGGGACCGACGCGCCGGCCGGTGAGGGCGGCCACGCGGTCCCGGATGTCGCCGGCGGCGTGGCCGGCGGCGGTGATGAGGTCGTCCTGCGCGCGGACGGGGCTCTCGACGTCGAGCGTCAGGGCTCCGGAAGCGTCGCCGAGTCCGACCCGGACCCGCTTGGCGGGGGCGCCGAGCCGTTCGGCTGCGACGGCCCGCGCGAGCGAGGTGAGAGCCCGGGCGGTGACCTCGACGCGGCCGGGCACGCCCGGGCCGGCGGTCACCGGGAGCTCCGACGTCCGGTCAGCACGTCGGTCAGGGCACCCCGGTCGATCTTGCCGGAGCTGATCGCGGCCACGAGGGCACCGATCGCGCCGAACACGATCACCAGGACGAAGCCCCAGAAGTCGAACTGGAGTGCCACGACGGCGAGGATGGCGCCGATGAGGGCGCCGACGAGTGTGTTACTCAACGCGGGACTCCTGCTTCTCGTCGGCCTCGTCGTCGTCGCCCGGGATGTAGACGTCCTGGACGGTGACGTTGACCTCGGCGACCTCCATGCCGACGATCTGCTCGAGGGCGCGCGCGACACCGGTGCGGACGCCGTCGGCGACCTGCTGCAGGGCGACCGGGTACTCGGCGACGATCACGATGTCCGCGGCGACCTGCTTCTCGCCGACCTCGACCTTGACACCCTGGCCGAAGTCCCGCTGCCCGATCGCGTCGCGGATCGCACCGATCGCGCGGGCAGCGCCCTTGCCGAGCGAGTGCACGCCGTTGACCTCGCGGGCGGCGATGCCGGCGACCTTCGCGACGACGGTGTCGTCGATCGTGGTCTTGCCGGACGGGTTGCCCGCGGCCGCGGTGCGCGGCGCCGTGGCGGTCGTCGAGGTGGTGGTCGTGGTGTCAGCCATGATTGCTCCTTCCGTGTCCCGCCGGGCGTTCCCAGCGGTTGCTGTTCACGGATGAGACGGGGCACCCCAGACGGTCGTCACGCCGTCCTGAGAGGAATCAGCCGACTCCCAGAGAACGGGTCCGAGCGCCGTGCACGTTGTACCCCTGTGCGGAGAACGGCTCGCACCGACGCCGGAACCGGCCGCGTCAGTGCGTGTCGGCGAGCGCCCCCGTCGCGGCCTTCCGGCGCCGCAGATCGGCCACGAACTCGGTGGGCGTGGTGCCGTGTTCGGCTCGGAACAGCTGCTGGAGCCGACGTGGTCGGACGCCGGCGGCCTCGGCGATGCTCGCGACCGTGAGCCTCCCGTCGAGGTGCTGCTCGATGAACGTGACGGCGGCACGGACCCGGGGGTTCGACCGGTCGCGGCGCGTGGTCGCCGGGTCCTCTCCGAACCGCTCGCGGTAGTCCCGCGCGAAGCGCCCCGGGTTCGTGAAGCCCCAGTGGTTCGCGACCATCCCGACCGACGGGTCGTCGGCCTGCAGCAGCTCGTCGCGGGCGCGGTCGAGTCGGTGGTCCCGGAGGAAGCGGCGGGGTGTGGTGCCCATGGTCCGCGCGAAGACCTCCTGCAGGCCGCGCTCGCTCAGTCCGCAGGCCGCGGCGATCCGCGTCACGGACGGGCGTTCCGCGGCGTGCTCCTCGATGAACCGCACGGCGTCCCGCAGCCGGTTCGCGACAGGGACGTCCTCGCCGCGGTTGCGGATCGGGAACGTGTCGAGGACGACGGTCGCCAGCCGCCGGTTGAGTGCCGTGCGCATCGGACCGGTCACCCGGTCGTCCAAGAGCGAGCCCTGGAGCTCGCGGATCAGGTGACGCAGGGGCTCGCGTCGGGCGATCGCCTCGTCCTGCTGGTCGAACAGCAGTGGGCCGTCCGGCAGCCGGAAGCCGAGCTGGCGACCGACCTCCCGGAGGAACGCGTCCGCGATGTGGATGCCGTGGTAGACGGTGCCGGACGACTCGAACCGGTACGCCTCCGACGCGGACGCGACGTACGGGGTCCCCGGTCTGACGACACGGGTGCGGTCGGGGAAGTGCATCTCGAGCTCGCCCGCGGTCAACCAGAACACGACGTGGTCCGTCCGGGGCCCGATCACACCGCCCCGACGCCCCCCGAGCGCCCGCATCGACCGCAGGGTGAGGTCGTCGTCGCCCACCATCGTGTACTCGTACCGGGTGTCGGCCGTCGCGAAGGTGTCGGTCGCGAACTCGCGGCCCGCGTACTCGGCAGTGAAGATCGTGGCGTAGTCGGTGCCGTCGTCGTGCGTGTACCGCGCTTTCCGGAACCCGTTGGGCGGCGCGGTGCTCATGGGGAATGTCTACACGACCGGGGTGAAGACCCACGCCGTCGCCCCGGAGGTGACCTCGATCCGGACCCGTCGCACGCCGCTGCCGGCCCTGCGGTCGAGGATCGCGAGCTCCCATTCGGCGTCGAGGTGCAGGAGGGCACCCGCGACCGCGTCGTCGGGACCGCCGGGACGGACCACGCCGTCCTCGACCAGCCAGCCGGGCAGCACGTCCTCGGTCGTCCGGAACAGGCGTCCGAACACCGCGTCCTGCGTCGACGGGTCCCGGAGGTCGCCGGTCGTGAAGACCTGGAACTCGGGACGCCCGGGGCGCGGTCCGCGCGGTGCGATGGCCGGCGTCGAGGTCCACACGAGTGCGCCGGCGAGCCCGGTCAACCCGAGGTGGAGCAGCCCGATCACGGCGAGGACGCCGCCCCAGACGATCCCGGAGGCGTCGCCCGGGCACGGGGTGTCGAACCCGTCCTCCCGGCAGGTCGCGTGCAGGTTCGCCGAACCGACCCCGACCGCGACGAGCCCGACGACGAGGAGCACCAACGCGAAGACGCCGAGGCCGATGACCCAACGCTGACCGGGGGAGAGACGCTGCACGAGTCGAGAACCTACCGGACCGCAGCGGGCGCGGGAGCGCGATCCGCGCCTCTCCCCACCGGCACGGCCGGAACGCCGCTGGCGCGTCGCTCCGGAACCGGCGGTGTGGGCCCAGTCTGGGTGTCGTCAGAACGCAACCAGTGACGTGGAATACCCCAGGGGGGTACCCTGTTCACGAAGGCGGAGGCACGATGCACGAGGACACCCACGCACACGTCGGCTACATCGGCGACAAGGACGACCTGCTCAAGCGGCTCCGTCGCGCCGAGGGCCAGGTGCGCGGCATCGCGCGCATGGTCGAGGACGAGACCTACTGCATCGACGTCCTCACGCAGATCTCCGCGGCGAACCGCGCACTCGAACGGGTCGCGCTCTCCCTGCTCGAGGACCATCTCAAGCACTGCGTCGCGGAGGCCGTCGCCGAGGGCGGCGACGCCGCCGACCAGAAGGTGCGCGAAGCGAGCGACGCGATCGCCCGCCTCGTCCGCTCCTGAACCGACAGCACCACCCGATGGAGGAACCAGCATGACCACCGAGACCCTGCTCGTCACCGGCATGACCTGCGAGCACTGCGTGATGAGCGTGACCGAGGAGCTGTCCGAGATCGACGCCGTCCAGAGCGTCGCCGTCGACCTCGTGCCCGGCGGCTCGTCCGCCGTGACCGTCACCTCCGACCAGCCCGTGGACGCCGACGTCCTCGACGGCGCGATCGCGGAGGCGGGGTACGAGGTCGTGCGGCCGTGAGCGACGTCGAGCTCGACATCACCGGGATGACCTGCGCCTCGTGCGCGAACCGCATCGAGCGCAAGCTCGGCAAGCTGCCCGGGGTCACCGCCACCGTGAACTACGCGACCGAGAAGGCGCAGGTGCGGGTGGGGGACGACGCGGACGTCGACGTCGAGCGACTCATCGCGACCGTGGAGTCGGCCGGGTACGGGGCGGCCGTGCCGGTGCCGCCGTCGAGCGCCGGGCCTGCGTCGACGGAGGGTGACGAGACCCGTCTGCTCCGGCAGCGCCTGCTCGTGTCGGCGCTCCTCGCCGTGCCCGTCGTGGTGTTGTCGATGGTGCCGGTCCTGCAGTTCCCGAACTGGCAGTGGGCGGCCCTGGCCCTCGCTGCGCCCGTCGCGGTGTGGGGTGCGCTGCCGTTCCACCGTGCCGCGTGGGTGAACGCCCGGCACGGCGCCGCGACGATGGACACCCTCGTGAGCGTCGGGGTCGGCGCGGCCTTCACCTGGTCGCTGTACGCCCTGTTCCTCGGGGACGCCGGCGTGCCCGGCATGCACATGACCTTCTCGTGGTTCGCGACCGATCCCGAGGGCACCGAGCTCTACCTCGAGGTCGCGACGGCCGTCACCGTGTTCGTGCTCGCCGGCCGGTACGCGGAGGCCCGCGCCAAGCGTGAGTCGAGCGCCGCCCTCCGAGCACTGCTCGAACTCGGCGCGAAGGACGCCGCCGTGCTCCGGGACGGCTCCGAGACGCGGGTGCCGGTGGCCTCGCTCGTGGTCGGCGACGTGGTCGTCGTGCGCCCGGGGGAGCGGATCCCGAGCGACGGCGTCGTGCGCGCCGGGTCCTCGGCGGTCGACCTCAGCATGCTCACGGGCGAGTCCGTCCCCGTGGAGGTCCGTGCGGGCGACCACGTCACCGGTGCGACCGTGAACGTCGGCGGCCGGCTCGAGGTGACCGTCACCGCGGTCGGCGCCGACACCGAACTCGCCCGGATGGGCAGGCTCGTCGAGGAGGCCCAGACCGGCAAGGCCGACGTCCAGCGGCTGGCCGACCGGGTGTCCGGCGTCTTCGTCCCGATCGTCATCGGGCTCGCGCTGCTGGCGTTCGTCGGCTGGCTCGTGGTCGGCGGTTCCGTGACGGCCGCGTTCACCGCGGCGGTCGCGACGCTCATCATCGCCTGCCCGTGCGCCCTCGGGCTCGCGACGCCCACCGCGCTGCTCGTCGGGACCGGCCGGGGGTCGCAGCTCGGCATCCTGATCGGCGGACCCGAGGTGCTCGAACGCACCCGGACGGTCGACACGATCGTGCTCGACAAGACCGGCACGGTGACCACGGGGACGATGGCCGTGCGGTCCGTCGTACCGGCCGCCGGCGTCGACCCCGACACGGTCCTCGCCCTCGCCGCAGCGGTCGAGGAGGGCTCCGAGCACCCGGTCGCGCGCGCCGTCGTCGTGGACGCCCGGTCGCGTTCCCTCGTCGTGCCGACCGCCGAGGGCTTCGCCGCCACTCCAGGGGCCGGTGTCCAGGCCGTGGTGTCCAGCGCGGACGCCCGCGCGGCCGCGGCGGTCGTCGTCGGCCGGTCGGACTGGCTCCGGGACGCCTGGGCCGTCGACCTGTCGGACGGCCTGCGGACCGCGGTCGAACGAGCCGAGGCCGAGGGCAGCACCGCCGTGGCCGTCGCGCGCGACGGGCTCGCGGTCGGGATCGTCGTCGTCGGTGACACGGTCAAGGACGAGTCCGCGGCGGCGGTCGGCCGCTTCCGGGCGCTCGGGCTGCGGCCGGTGCTCCTCACGGGCGACAACGATGGTGCCGCTCGGGTCGTCGCCGATGCGGTCGGGATCGAGGAGGTGCACGCCCGGGCGACACCGGCGTCGAAGCTCGAGGTCGTCCGTCGGCTCCAGCGGGACGGACACGTCGTGGCGATGGTCGGCGACGGGGTGAACGACGCCGCGGCGCTCGCGGCAGCGGACCTCGGCATCGCGATGGGATCCGGCACCGATGCGGCGATCGCGGCGAGTGACATCACCGTGGTGAGCGGGCGGCTGACGGTGGTCGCCGATGCCGTCCGGCTGTCGCGAGCCACGCTCCGTACGATCAAGGGCAACCTGTTCTGGGCGTTCGCGTACAACGTGGCCGCGGTGCCGCTCGCGATGGCCGGGCTGCTGAACCCGGTGCTGGCCGGGGCAACGATGGCGTTCTCGTCGGTGTTCGTGGTGACGAACAGCCTGCGGCTGCGGCGGTTCCGGCCGCTCGACTGAGGGGCAGCCGGCAGCACGGCGGTCGGCTCCGGTGGGGCGGTGCAGTCGGCAGGACGGTGCAGGATGGGCGCATGCGTCCCCTGCCCGGTGTCCTCGGTGCCGTGGCACCCGTCCACGTCGCTCCGATGGCCGGTGGCCCGAGCACACCCGGCCTCGTCGCGGCGGCGGCCCGCGCCGGGCACCTCGCCCAGCTCGCGGCGGGGTACCAGGACGTCGAGGGGCTCGCGGCGCAGGTCCGTGCCGTCCGCGCCGCGGGGACGGAGTCGTTCGGCGTGAACCTCTTCGCGCCGAACCCCGTGCGGATCGCCGACGACGTGTACGAGGCCTACCGCGCCGAGCTCGAACACGAGGCCGGTCGCCCGCTGCCGCCGAAGCACGAGGACGACGACGCCTGGGCGGACAAGATCGCAGCGCTCCTCGACGACCCGGTGCCGTTCGTGTCGTTCACGTTCGGGCTGCCCGACGCCGCCGTGGTCGCGGCCTTGCGCAGCCGCGGCACCGTCACGGTGCAGTCGGTCACGGACCCGACCGACGCCCGGGCCGCGGCCGAGCGCGGCATCGACGTCCTGCTCGTGCAGGGGGAGGCGGCCGGCGGCCACTCCGCGGTGCTCGACCCGACGAGCACGCCGGCACCGATCCCGCTCGCCGAGCTCGTGCGCCGGGTGGCAGCTGCGACCGACCTGCCGGTCGTCGCCGCCGGCGGGATCGGCAGCGCGGCCGACGTCCGCGAGCAGCTCGCGGCCGGGGCGTCCGCCGTCTCGGTGGGCACGGCGGTGCTCCGGACGGACGAGGCGGGCACGAACGCCACCCACCGGGCTGCGCTCGCCGACGCCGCGTTCGACCGGACGGTCCTGACCCGGGCGTTCACCGGGCGTCCGGCGCGGAGCCTCGCGAACGCCTTCACGCGGGCGCACCCGGACGCGCCGCTCGGCTACCCCGCGCTCCACCACCTGACCCGGCCGCTCCGGACCGATGCCGCCGCGAGCGGCGACGCGCAGCACCTCCACCTGTGGGCGGGTCGTGCCTGGCGGGCCGCGTCCGCCGGTCCCGTCGCGGACGTCCTGGAGGCGCTGCTCGCTTGACCGACGCCGGTCCGCCCACCCGAACCGCGCCTCCGTCCACGGCGAACGCGGACTGTGCGCGGGCCGAGCGCGACGGCACTACGCTCGGACCTGGTCCGCGACGCAACGGCGCGGTGACCCGCGGACCGTGTACCCACGTGATCCAGGAGGACCCCTCGTGACCGATTCCGCTCCCGTCGACCCCACATCGACCGACGGCTGGAAGAAGCTCGCCGCCATCGCCGACGGCTTCACCCCGGACCTGCGCGGGTGGTTCGACAGCGACCCCGGTCGTGCAGCGAAGTACACGTTCCAGGCCGCGGACCTCACCGTCGACCTGTCGAAGGGCCTCGTGACCGAGGACGTCCTGACGAACCTGCTGCAGGTCGCGCGGGACACCGGCGTCGCCGAGCGCTTCCGGTCGATGCTCGCCGGCGAGCACATCAACGTCACCGAGGACCGCGCCGTCCTGCACACCGCGCTCCGCCGCCCGGCGGGCATCGAGCCGTCGCTCGTCGTCGACGGGCAGGACGTCGACGCCGACGTGCACGCCACGCTCGACAAGGTGTACGCGTTCGCCGAGCAGATCCGCTCCGGCGCGTGGACCGGTGTCACCGGCAAGCGCATCGAGACCGTCGTCAACATCGGCATCGGTGGGTCGGACCTCGGCCCGGTCATGGTCTACGAAGCCCTCAAGCCGTACGTCCAGCCCGGCCTCGAAGCCCGCTTCGTCTCGAACATCGACCCGGCCGACATCTACGAGAAGACGGCGGACCTCGACCCCGAGACCACGCTCTTCATCGTGGCGTCGAAGACCTTCGGAACCCTCGAGACCCTGACGAACGCGCGCCTCGCCCGGCAGTGGCTCTGGGAGCGCCTCGGGCTCGCCGATGGCTCCGACGAGGACAAGACGAGCGCGGTCGCGAAGCACTTCGTCGCCGTCTCGACCGCACTCGACAAGGTCGCCGCGTTCGGCATCGACCCCGAGAACGCGTTCGGCTTCTGGGACTGGGTGGGCGGCCGCTACTCCGTCGACTCCGCCATCGGCACCGCGGTGGTCGTCGCGATCGGCAAGGAGCACTGGGAGCAGTTCCTCGCCGGGTTCCACGCCGTCGACGAGCACGTCCGCACGACGCCCCTCGAGCAGAACGTCCCGGTCCTCATGGGGGTGCTCAACGTCTGGTACTCGAACTTCCTCGGTGCCCAGAGCCACGCGGTGCTGCCGTACACGCAGTACCTGCACCGCTTCCCGGCGTACCTGCAGCAGCTCACGATGGAGTCGAACGGCAAGCGCGTCCGCTGGGACGGCAGCCCGGTCACGACGTCCACCGGCGAGGTCTTCTGGGGTGAGCCCGGCACGAACGGCCAGCACGCGTTCTACCAGCTCATCCACCAGGGCACGAACCTCGTCCCGGCGGACTTCATCACCATCGCCAACCCGCCGCGTCCGCTGACCGACGAGACCGGCGACGGCAAGGGCGTCGCGCCCGGCACCGACGTGCACACGCTGTTCCTCGCGAACTTCTTCGCGCAGACCAAGGCGCTCGCGTTCGGCAAGACCGCCGACGAGGTCCGTGCCGAGGGCACGACCGACGAGGGCATCGTCGCGGCGCGCACGTTCCCGGGCAACAAGCCGACGGCGTCGATCCTGGCGCCGGAGCTCACCCCGAGCGTCCTCGGGCAGCTCATCGCCCTGTACGAGCACATCGTGTTCACCGAGGGCACGATCTGGGGCATCGACTCGTTCGACCAGTGGGGTGTGGAGCTCGGCAAGCAGCTGGCGCTGCAGGTCACGCCGGCCGTCGAGGGCGACCAGGAGGCGCTCGACGCGCAGGACGCCTCGACCAAGGCGCTCATCGCGAAGTACCTGGAGCTGCGCGGGTAGCGCACGCTCCCACCTGACGGACGGGAGGCCCGTGGCGGATCCGCCACGGGCCTCCCGTCCGTCCATGCGCGCGGCGCGCGCGGGCGCAAGCGGGTCGGACCTGGACCGAGACTCGGGGTGAGCGACAGTTCTCTGGGCGCGCGTGCCGAGGAGTGTCGCTGGGCCCGAGTCTCGGGCCCTGCGATCTGAGCCTCGGGCGCCGTGACGGGCCGCGCGTCAGCGCGCGAGGGGGTCGAGGTTGAGGGTCGTGCCCTCGTAGAGGTACTGGTCGTCGCCGAACACCTGCACGCCCTCGTTCAGCCAGACGAGCGCGCGGACGCTGATGCTGAAGCGTGCCGCGACGTCCCCGATGAGGTCGTCCGGCGCCACGACGTACGACGTCGGCACACCGCTCGGCGTCGTCGCCGTGACCTGCCCGGCGGCGTTCGCCCGTGCGCCGCCGTCGACCGGGCGCACGTTGGTCGTCCGCGCCGGGACCGACCAGCGGACCGTCGTCACCGCGAGGACCTTGCCGGGGCCGAGCTCGATCGGCTCCGCGGAGTCGGGCCCCGCGGAGGAGTACGTCACGAGGGTGGTGAGCCCGGACGGATCGACACCGGAGCCGTCGAGCGGCACGGTCGCCGAGGTTCCCGGGGCCGCGGTCGCGCTGCCGAGTGGGTGATCGCCCACGCCCGTGTAGGTGAGCCCGTCGCCGACCGCCCGCGGCCGCTCGAACAGGGACACCGACACCGGGACCGGCAGCGTCGACGTGAAGCCGGAGTACTGCGCCGAGAACGTGTCGTCGCCGTCGGACACCATGCGGAAGTGGAAGTGGACGCTGCCGAGCGGTGACGCGACGTCCCCCTCCGCGACGACCGTCCCGGCGGCGATGCGGCTCAGCGTCGGTGCGGGCGCGGCCGCCTCGGTCGGTACGGGGGTCGGCGTGCGTGGGTGCGCCGATGCCTCGAGCAGTGCGTCGGCCGACGACTCGTCGGGAGTGGGCGTCGGGGTCGCTGACGGGCTCCCGGACCGATCCGATCGCGTCGGCGGCGGTACCGGGTCCGGGCTGCGGAGCAGGCTGCAGCCGCTCAGCGCGACGATCCCGATCGTCACGAGCCCCAGTGTGGCGACGGTCCTCGGTGCAGTCCCCATCGTGTTCCCCCTCCCGCGCGATGCTGTTCGGGGGAGTCCGTGCACGCGAACCGGTCGTGCGCTGTCGCCTGCAGGCGTTAGCGTCGTCGGCATGGACCGTTCGGAGATCCTCGCCGCCGCCGCGGCTGCCCACGCCGCCCGCATCGCGGAGTCCGGCGGTGACGACGCTGCCGCGCGCGCCCGTGCCGAGTCGATCGCCGGGCGCGATGCCCTGACCGACGACGCCGCCCGTGACGCCGCTCGCCGCCGCGCGGGCGAGGCCGACCGGGCCGCCGACCGCACCGAGGGCGCACTGTCCGACTGGCACCGGATGGGCACCCGTCGCGGGGTCACCCCGGACGAGCAGGTCCGCTCCGCTTGGTCGATCGCCGGCGTGCCGGAGCAGGGCGGGACGCGGGCCCTCGCGAACGTGTTGCTCTCCACCGCCGGGCACGCCGGGCGGGTCGCCGACGCAGCCCGTCGAGACCCGAAGCTCGCCGGCGCTGCGAGCGCTGCGGCACGCCGGACGGTTCGTCGGTACACGGACCACGGCGCGGGGATGGCCTCGCTGGGCGACGTCCTCGATGATGACACCATGACCGATTGACAGGACATGGATCGGAGTTACGATCGCTGCACGCGATGAAGCGCGATCACGGACGAAGGAGTCACCGGATGGTCGACATCGAGCAGACCGCACCGAACGCCACCCTGCCCCCGGTCGGGACGGGTCCGCACCGCCGCCGCCTGGGCGTGCTGGCACTCGTCGCCACCTTCGGCGGCCTGCTCTTCGGCTACGACACCGGCGTGATCAACGGTGCGCTGCGCCCCATGCGGACCGAGCTCGGTCTGACGAACCTCACCGAGGGCGTCGTCACGAGCTCGCTCCTGTTCGGCGCGGCGATCGGGGCGATGCTCGGCGGTCGCATCGCCGACGGATGGGGACGCCGGAAGACGATCATCCTGCTCGCCGTGACCTTCTTCGTCGGCACGGTCGTGTGCGTCGCGGCACCGAGCTTCGGCGTCATGGTCGTCGGACGGGTGCTCCTCGGCCTGGCGGTCGGTGGCGCCTCGACCGTGGTGCCGGTGTTCCTCGCCGAACTCGCGCCCTACGAGATCCGCGGGTCGCTGTCCGGCCGCAACGAGCTCATGATCGTCATCGGGCAGCTCGCGGCCTTCGTCGTGAACGCGGCCATCGGCAGCCTCTGGGGTGAGGGCGACGGCGTCTGGCGCGTCATGCTCGCCGTCTGTGCGCTGCCCGCGATCGCGCTCTTCGTCGGCATGCTCCGGGTCCCGGAGTCGCCGCGGTGGCTGGCCTCGGCGGGGCGGGGCGACGAGGCCCTCGAGGTGCTCCGGCAGATCCGGTCCGAGGAGCGCGCGAGGGCCGAGCTCGCGGACATCGAGCGGACGAACGCCGTCGAGGCCGAGGTGCAGCGCGAGAGTGGCTGGCGCGTCCTCCTCGGCAACAAGTGGCTCGTCCGGATCGTGCTCGTCGGCGCGGGCATCGGCGTCGCCCAGCAGCTCACCGGGATCAACTCGATCATGTACTACGGCCAGACCGTGCTCGTCGAGTCGGGCTTCCAGGAGCAGGCGGCCCTCATCGCCAACATCGCTCCCGGGGTCATCGCGGTGATCGGCGGCTTCATCGCCATCCGCAACATGGAGCGCATCAACCGGCGCACGACGCTCATCCTCGGGTACTCGCTGACCACGCTCTGCCACTTCCTCATCGGCATCGCGTCGATGACCCTGGTCGAGGGCAACCCGGCGCGTCCGTGGGTGATCCTGTTCCTCGTCGTCGCGTTCGTCGGGTCGATGCAGACCTTCCTCAACATCGCCACCTGGGTGATCCTGTCCGAGATCTTCCCGACGCAGATCAGGGCGCTCGGCATGGGCATCGCGGTGTTCTGCCTCTGGATCGCGAACGCGTTCCTCGGGCTGTACTTCCCCTCGATCGTCGCCGCGACCGGGATCACCGGCACCTTCTTCGGCTTCGCGGTCGTCGGGCTCCTCGCCCTGCTCTTCATCTGGAAGTTCGTGCCCGAGAGCCGCGGTCGCACCCTCGAGGAGGTCGAGGAGGGCGTCACCACCGGCAACATCTTCGTGGTCGACAAGAAGCGGGCGCGCGCCTGATCCCGCTCGACGGAGCAACCCACCGACGGGAGGCGCGGTGCCGGCTGGCACCGCGCCTCCCGTCCCTCGCCCACCCGGCTGGGAACGGCGGATCGGCCCGACCGTAGGCTCGGTCCGTCGTTGTAGCCGTACAAGTCCGGAGGTGTCGCGTGGTCGAGCTGGGTGCGCCTGCCTTCCCGTCCCCGCTCACCGCGCTCTGCGCGGTGCTCCTGGCCGTCGCGGTCGCCTGCGCGGTGTTCGTCGCGTTCGACGTCGTCCGGCACCCGCCGCAGATGCGGGTCATGGCGCTCGTGTGGCCGCTCACGATGCTGTTCGGCAGTGTCGTCTGGCTCGTCTTCTACCTCCGCCGGGGCCGGGCCACAGCGGCCGACCACGGGCGTTGGGCGGGCACCGCGATCGACACCAGCCATTGCGGCGCCGGCTGTGCACTCGGTGACCTGCTCGGCGAGTTCGGCCTCGCCTGGTTCCCCGCGATCGGGACCCTTGTCGGGCTCGGCTCGCTGTACCAGGACCGCATGGTCGCCGGGTGGGTCGTGGACTTCGTGCTCGCGTACCTGCTCGGCATCGGCTTCCAGTACTTCGCCATCGCCCCGATGCGCGGCCTCGGCGTCCGCGCCGGACTCGTCGCGGCCCTGAAGGCCGACACGCTCAGCATCGTCGCGTGGCAGATCGGCATGTACGGGCTCATGGCGGTCTGGCAGCTCGCCGTGTTCCCGGCGCTGTTCGGCGGCCGGGCGAGTGTCTTCTCCCCGGAGTTCTGGGTGGCGATGCAGCTCGCGATGGTGGCCGGCTTCGTGTGCGCGTACCCGGTGAACGCCTGGCTGGTCCGCCGCGGCATCAAGGATGCGATGTGACGGGCTGCGAGGATGGGCAGCATGGCCGACCTCGATGAAGTCCTCGCAGCATCCCGCGGACTGCTCGGCGTCGTCGCGAGGTCGCTGACGTCGGCGCTGGAGCACGTCACGGTGCCGCAGTTCCGCCTCATCGTCCTCGTCACGACGCTCGGCCCGACGCGTGCCGGTGACCTCGCCGAACGTCTGGCGGTGGGCCCGTCGACGCTCACGCGGAACGTTGACCGACTGGTGTCCGGCGGCTGGGTGGAGCGTCGACCGGGCTCGACGAACCGGCGCGAGGTGCTCATCGCCGCGACCGAGCAGGGTCGGGCGCTCGTCGACGAGGTCAGCGAGCGGCGCAGTCGGGAGCTCGCCCAGGTCCTCGAGCGGGTGCCCGAACCGGACCGACCGGCGGTGATCGCGGGCATGCGGGCGCTCCGCAGGGCGATGGACGAGCCGCTGCCCGAGGAGGTCTCCGCGTTCGGGGGCTGATCTCCGTCACTCGACGCCGCAGAGTTGTACGCGTACAATCGTTGTGTTCGTACAACTGATGGAGGACCGTGTCGACATCCGCTCCTGCCCGTCCTCGCCACGTCGCTGACCCTCGGCATCGGCGGCTCCGGCGGGGTCTTCGCGCCGTCGCTGTTCATCGGCGCGATGGTCGGTGCAGCGTTCGGCGAGGTCGCGGCGACGGTCGACCCGGCCCTGCACGGGCAGGTCGGGGCGTTCGCGGTCGTGGGGATGGGGGCCGTCTTCGCCGGGTCGACGAGGGCACCGATCACTGCGGGCATCATGCTCTTCGAGCTGACCGGTGACCACGCCCTGGTGCTGCCCGTCGTCGTGGCGGTCGTCATCGCGACCGCGGTGTCGAAGGTCCTCGCACGCGACACCGTCTACACGCTCAAGCTCAGTCGCCGCGGCGTCGACCTGACCGACTCCGCGCTCGCGGTCCGACGTTCCTCCGGCCGGACCGCCGGAGGAGCAGCACGGCCGCTCGGCCCGGTGGTGTCCAGGGCTGCGAGCGCGGCCGACGCGCTCGCAGCCCTGGAGTCCGGGGGCGGCGCGCCCGTCGTCGTCCTGGACGCCGACGGACACTTCGCCGGGGTCGTGTCCGCGCGGTCCGCCGGGGACGCGGTGCTCACGGACGTGGAGTTCGCGGCCCGCCCGGTGACGGACGTGCTGTCCGACGTCGTCCCGGTCCGCAGCGACGCCGGGCTCGACACCGTCGTGCAGGACGTGGTGGACGCGTCGGACACCGCCGGACTCCCGGTCGTCGACGAGGACGGCCGCCCGGTCGGGTGGCTCGGGCAGGCGGACGCGCTGCGGGCTCTGGTCCTCGCTCGGTGACGGACTGGAGGCTCGTGGCGGATCCGCCACGAGCCTCCAGTCCGTCTGCTGGGCCCGCTACGGGCGCAGGAGCACCTTGCCGACGCGGCCCGCGGTGTCGCTGGCGCGCGCAGCCGCGCGGGCCTCCTCGAACGGGAAGACCTCGGAGACGGGGAGCGTCAGCGACCCGTCGAGTACGCGGGTGATGAGCTCGCCGAAGAGCTGCTGCTTGAGCGGCGCGTCCATCGTCTTGCTGACGACGGCGCCCCAGAAGCCCTTGACCGTGAGCTGGCCGAAGATGACCTTGCCCGACGGGATCTCGAGCGTGGGAGAGGCCATCGCGCCGAACACGACGAGGGTGCCGTTCTCGCCCATGACGGAGGCGAGGTCACCGGCGGCCTTGCCACCGACGGACTCCACGCCCGCGATGATCGGTGCGCCGCCCGTGATCGCGCGGACCTGGTCCTGCCAGTCGTCGGCGTCGGTGGCCACGATGCGGTCGATGCCCTGCTCGCGGAGCTCCTCGACACCGGCAGCGCGGCGGACGAGCCCGATCACGTTGATGCCCCGGGCCTTGCCGAGCTGCGCGACCATGCGCCCGACGGCGCCGTTCGCGGCGTTCTGGATGAGCCAGTCGCCCTCGTGCAGGTCGAGCGAGTGCAGCAGGCTGATCGCGCTGAACGGCATCGACACGAGCTGTGCCGCGGCCTCGTCGGACATGTCGTCCGGCACCGGCACGAGGCCGGCCGCGTTCGCGGTGTAGTGCTCGGCCCACACGCCGAAGGTGCCGCCGGCGACGCGCTGGCCGACGGACAGGTTCGTGACGCCGTCGCCGAGGGCCTCGACGACGCCGAGTGCCTCGGTGCCGGAGGCTGCGGGCAGCTCGGGCTTGAAGCCGTAGGTGCCGCGGATCGTCCACAGGTCGTGGTTGTGGATGGGGGAGAGGACGGTGCGGACGAGGACCTCGCCGGCGCCGGGGGTCGGGACCGGGCGCTCCTCGGTGGTCAGCACGTCGGCGGGCTCGCCGAACTCGTGGTGGACGACGGCGCGCATGGTGGTGGGGATGGTGTCGGTCATGCTCAGTCCTCCGAGACGGTGATGGTGACGTCGATGTTGCCGCGGGTCGCGTTCGAGTACGGGCAGACCTGGTGCGCGGCGTCCGCGAGGGCCTGGGCCTGGTCGTGCTCGAGCCCGGGCAGCACGACCTCGAGCAGGACGGCGAGCTGGTAGCCGCCGTTGCCGTTCGGGCCGATCTGGACGCGGCCGCCGACGGACGAGTCGGCGATCTTCACCTTCTGCGCGCGGGCGACGCCCTGGAGCGCGGAGTGGAAGCAGGCGGCGTACCCGGCGGCGAAGAGCTGCTCGGGGTTCGTGCCGGCTCCGGAGCCGCCCATCTCCTTCGGGATCGCGAGGTCGAGCGCGAACGAGCCGTCGCTGGTCGCGACGCGGCCGTCGCGGCCGGCACCGGTGGAGAGGGCCTCGGCGGTGTAGAGGGCTTCCATGTGGTTCCTTCCTTCGTGGGGTCAGTGGTGCTGCGCGGCGGCCTGCTGGGGCTCCGCGGCAGCGTGCATGGTGGCGGTGAGGCGCTGGAGCGTGGAGATGAGCTCGAGTGCGGCCTGCTCGTCGGACAGGCCCATGCCCTGGGCGATGCGGGCCGGGACGTGCGCCAGCTCGGGCCGGATCGAGCGGCCCCGCTCGCCGAGCGTCACGCTGACGACGCGCTCGTCGGTGCTCCGGCGCTCACGACGCACGAGGTCGGTCTGTTCCATCCGGCGCAACAGCGGCGAGAGGGTGCCCGAGTCGAGTCGGAGGTGGTCGCCGAGGGACGACACGGTCTGGTCGCCCTCGATCCAGAGGGTGACGAGCACCAGGTACTGCGGGTAGGTCAGTCCCCACGGTTCGAGCAGGGCGCGGTACGCCTGGGTCGTCGCCCGGGACGCCGCGTAGAGCGAGAAGCACACCATCTCGTCGGTCACCGGCATGCTCCGAGTGTTGCACACAACAACGTTGTGCACAACCGAGTTGCGGATGGCTGCAGCGGGAACCGACATCTGCACGGGGCGGACGGGAGGCACGGTGCGGGCCGGCCCCGTGCCTCCCGTCCGCCCCGTCTCAGCGTCCGGAGCCGCGGGCCGGTCAGCCTGCCGCGACCGGCCGGTCCGTCGTCGGCGTGGCCGACGTCTCGGACTCCGGGCGCCGGAGTCGGAGCGTCGCAGCCAGGCCGAGCACGAGGAACCCGGCCGCCGAGAACGCTGCCGCCCGGGTGCCGTCGCTGAACGCCTCCGCCGCGGTGTCCGCGACGGCCGGGTCCTGCGCGCGGAGCCCGGCGATGGCGCCGCCGGAGGACGTCACGACGGCGTCGGCCACCCGGGAGGCGGTCGCCGCGGGGGTGCCGGTGTCCTCGAGGCGGTGCTCCACGAGCGCGCTCGTCGACGTGAACAGCACCGTGCCGAGCACCGCGATCCCCAGGGCGGACCCGATCTGCCGGGCGGTGCTCTGGGCGCCGGAGGCCTCCCCGCTCCGTTCGACGGGGACGTCCTGCAGGACGACGCCGGTGAGCTGCGCGGTGGCGAGCCCGACGCCGAAGCCGTAGACGAACAGGCACGGCACGATCGCCCACCACGGGGTCGACGACGACACCACGAACCCGACCGCGGCGACCCCGACGATCTCGGCAGCGATGCCGAGCCGGACGATGGGCAACGCGCCGATCCGCTGGCCGGCGGTGGCGGCGAACCCGCTCGCGACGAAGGAGCCGACGGCGAGGGCGAGCAGGACGAAGCCGGTCTGCAGTGCGGAGTAGCCGAGGACGTTCTGCAGCCAGAGCGGGAGCGACAGGATGATGCCGAACTCGCCGAGCGAGACGATCAGCGCTGCGACGGAGCCGCCGCGGAAGGACGCGATGCCGAACAGGTCGAGGGCGATGAGCGTCGACCGTCCCGCACGCTGCCGCCGCCGCGTCCACACCACGAAGAGCAGGCCCGCGACGACGGTGAGGGCGAACGCGTACGGGATCGGCGAGAGGGCGCCCGGCCAGGACCAGTCCCCGACACGCAGGCGCTCGGCGTTGGTCCACCAGCCGTAGGTCCGGCCCTCGATGAGGCCGAACACGAGCGACGCGCTCGCGAGCACGCTGAGCACGGCGCCGACGACGTCGATCCGGCCGGCGTGCACCTCGTCGCGGGACTCCCGGACGAACACGAGCGCGCACGCGACGATCGCGACACCGAGCGGGATGTTGATGCCGAAGGCCCAGCGCCACGAGAACGCGGTCGTGAGCCAGCCGCCCAGCAGCGGACCGACGGCCACCATGCCGCCGATCGTCGAACCCCACACCGCGAACGCGATGCCGCGCTCCCGTCCGGTGAAGGTGGCGTTGACGAGTGAGAGCGTCGTCGGCAGGACCATCGCACCGCCGACGCCCTGGACGATCCGGGCCAGCACGAGCAGCTCGCCGCTCGGGGCCAGTGCGGCGAGGACCGAGGCCGCGGCGAACACCGTGACCCCGACCACCATGAGCAGTCGTCGGCCGAGCCGGTCGGCGAGCGAGCCGAAGACGAGCAGGAGTGCCGCGAACACGAGCGTGTAGCTCTCCTGCACCCACTGCACGGCCGTCGAGCCGATGTCCAGGTCGCGGACGATGCTCGGGATCGCGACGTTCACGATCGTCGAGTCGACGATGATCAGCGACACGGCGACGCTGATCACGACGAGACCGGCCCAGCGGCGACGGTCGGGGCTCGGGGTCGGTGTGGTGGACGGGGTGACCATGCGGTGCCTCCTGAGATCGTCAGCATGCTGATCGTCACCGTACGCCTGCTCGCGCCGTGACGTGGAGCCCGCTCACCGCCGGGGTACGGCGGGCGTCGAGCACGCGCATGGGCACGGACGGTTAGGCTGACGTGACCCACGATGACCAGCAACCACCTCGACCACTCCGCGGCACCCGCAGCCGGCGACACCCGCCGCACGGGACGCGCCGCCTCCCACGGCAAGACGATCCTCATCGGGGAGCACGCCGTGGTCCACGGCGCACCCGCACTCGTCCTGCCGGTCCTCGACGCCCGGGTGGTCGCGACGGTCACGCCGATCGACACCGCGCCCGCCGTGCCGCACCCCGACGCCGACCCGGCGACCGGTCACCTGCTCGAGTCCGCGGTCCACACGGGTCCGCTCGACACCGCCCCCGCCGCGGTCCTGCCGACCGTCACCGCGGTGACCGCCACGCTGCGCCACTTCGGGGTCACCGACCGACGGTTCCACGTCCGGGTCGAGAGCGACGTCCCGACCGCGCGGGGCATGGGGTCGAGCGCTGCCGTGGCCGCCGCGGTCACCGCCGCGGTCGCCGACGCCCTCGGCCACACCCTCGACGCCGACACGCACCACGAGCTCGTCCAGGAGTGCGAGCGCATCGCCCACGGACGGCCCTCCGGACTCGACGCACGCGGCGTGGTCGCCGACGCGCCGGTCTGGTTCGACGGCGGGCGGATCGAGCCCGTAGCGCTCGGGGCCCGGTTCACCTTCGTCGTCGCCGACACCGGCGTCCCCGGTCACACCCGGGAAGCCGTCGCGTCCGTCCGGGACCGCCTCGAGCGCGACCCCGTCGGCGTCCGCGGGACGATCGACGCGATCGGTGCGCTCGCGCACGCCGCCCGCGCCGCCCTCGAGCGCGGCGACGCCCGGGCGCTCGGTGCGAGCATGGACGCCGCCCACGGGCTGCTCGACGACCTCGGGGTGTCGAGCGGCGACCTCGACCGGCTCGTCGAGGCGGCCCGCGCCGCGGACGCACTCGGCGCCAAGCTCACGGGCGGCGGTCGCGGCGGCTGCGTCCTGGCCCTCGCCGCCGACGACGACCACGCGGACCGGATCGCGGCCGCACTCCGCGGCGCCGGCGCCGCAGCCACCTGGACCACCACGATCGGAGACCGCGCATGACCACCGCAACGGCCGTCGCGCACCCCAACATCGCCCTCGTCAAGTACTGGGGCAAGGCGGACGCGTCGCTCGCGCTGCCCGCGACCGGCAGCGTGTCGATGGGTCTCGACGTCTTCCCCACGACGACGACGGTCACGGTCGGCGCCGCCGAGGACACCCTGACGCTCAACGGCGCGGCGACGACCGACGGCGCGCTGGTCCGGGTCACGCAGTTCCTCGACCTCGTGCGCGACCTCGCCGGCTCCACCGACCGCGCCGCCCGTCGTCAGTGACAACACCGTGCCGACCGGCGCCGGCCTCGCCTCGAGCGCCTCCGGCTTCGCCGCGCTCGCCACCGCCGCGGCCGCTGCCTACGGACTCGACCTCTCCCCGCGCGACCTCTCGCGGCTCGCCCGACGTGGTTCCGGATCGGCCACGCGGTCGATCCCCGGTGGCGTCGCGGTCTGGCACGCCGGCGACGACCAGGGCTCCTACGCGGAACCCGTGCCCGCGCCGCCGATGGCGATGGTGGTCGTCACGATCGACGCCGGACCGAAGCCGATCGGCTCCCGCGAGGCCATGCGCCGCACCATCGCGACGTCGCCGTTCTACCCTGCGTGGGTGACGTCGACGACCGAGACGGTCACCGACGTGCTGACCGCCTGTGCGGCGGGCGACTTCACCCGCATCGGCGAGCTCACCGAGAGCAACGCGCTCCGCATGCACGCCACGATCGAGGGCGCGTTCCCGCCGATCCGGTACCTCACCGCCCGCAGCGTCGCGGTGTTCGACGCCGTCGCCGGGCTCCGTGCCGACGGACTGCAGGCGTGGGCCACCGCGGACGCCGGTCCGAACGTCGTCGTCCTCACCACGCCCGAGGACCGCGGGACGGTGGCCGCCGCCCTCGCCGGGTACGGGGACGTCATCGAGTCCGGCACCGGACCAGGCGCGCACCTGCTCCGCTCCGAAGACACGGAGGCGCCCGGGCCGGGCGTCGTCCGACCCGAGGAGTCCGCCGAGTGATCGAGTTCCGCGCCCACGGCAAGCTGTTCGTCGCGGGGGAGTACGCCGTCGTCGAGCCCGGGCAGCCGTCCGTGCTCATCGCGCTCGACCGCGCCATCACGGCCCGGGTGAGCGAGGGCCGCGGCGCCGGCAGCGTGCACTCCGAGGAGTACGGCCACCTGCCGCTGACGTGGACCCGGGCCGAGGACGGCCTCGCGCTCGACCGGGAGCACCACCCGTACGACTACGTGATGGCGACCATCGACCTCGTCGAGAAGCTCCGGGCCGAACGGGGGATCGCACCGCGGTTCCACGACCTCCGCATCCAGAGCCAGCTCGACGACGCGAGCGGCCGGAAGTTCGGCCTGGGGTCCTCCGCCGCCGTCACGGTCGCGACCGTCGGCGCCCTCGACCGCTTCTACGGCCTCGGCCTCAGCCAGCGCGACCGCTTCCGGGTGGCGCTCCTGGCGACCATCCGGGTGAACCCCCGGGCCTCCGGGGGCGACCTCGCCGCGAGCACCTTCGGCGGCTGGCTCCGCTACAGCGCCCCGGACCGCGAACTGCTCGCCGCGCTGCTGCAGCCCTCGCCAGACCGCGGTGACGGCAGCGTCTCGGGCATCCTCGACGACACCGACGCGTGGACGGGCTTCGACGTGCAGCGCCTCCCGGCGCCCGCGGACCTGCGGCTCCTCGTCGGCTGGACCGGTTCGCCGGCGTCGACGACGAAGCTCGTCAGCGTCGTGCGCGAGCACCGGAACGGCGGGTACCAGGCGTTCCTCGACGAGAGCCGGGCCTGCGTCGACGACCTCACCACGGGCCTCCAGACCGGCGACGCCGAGCGCACGCTCGACGCGCTCCGTCGCGCCCGCGTCCTGCTGCAGCGCCTCGGCGCGTCCGTCGGGTCGCAGATCGAGACCGACCGGCTCGCCACCCTGTGCGACGTGGTCGAGGCCGCCGGCGGCGCGGCCAAGCCCTCCGGTGCCGGCGGCGGTGACTGCGGCATCGCGCTCGTCCCGGCGGACACCGACCTCACCGCCATCCACCGCGCCTGGGAGGCGCACGACATCAGGCACCTCAGCGTCGCGGTGCAGGCGCCCGAAGGAGACCTCGATGACTGACCTGACCACCCCGATCCCGACCAAGTGGGTCGGTCCGATCCGCGTGAGCGGCAACGCGGTCGAGGGCGAGCACGAGGTGCCGCTCGCGACGTACGAGTCGCCGCTCTGGCCGTCCGTGGGCCGTGGCGCCCGGATCTCGCGCATGGTCGAGGGCGGCATCGTCGCGACCGTCGTCGACGAGCGCATGACCCGGTCCGTCGTGGTCCGCGCCGAGAGCGCAGCGGCCGCGCACTCCGCCACCGGACGCATCCTCGCGCGGCAGGCCGAACTCGAGGCGCTCGTCGCCGGGCAGAGCCGGTTCGCGAAGCTCATCGAGGTGCACCCCGAGATCGTGGGCGACCTGCTGTTCCTGCGCTTCGCGTTCACCACGGGCGACGCCTCGGGGCACAACATGGTCACCCAGGCGGCGGACACGCTCCTGCCGGCGATCCTCGCGTGGGAGCCGGGTCTGCAGTACGTCAGCATCTCGGGCAACTTCTGCACCGACAAGAAGGCCACCGCGGTGAACGGCATCCGCGGTCGCGGTCGGAACACCGTCGCCGAGATCGTGATCCCGGGCGAGGTCGTCGAGAAGCGCCTGCGGTCCACCCCCGAGCGGATCGCCGAGCTCAACGTCGCCAAGAACCTCATCGGCTCCACCATCGCCGGGGCGCTGCGCTCCGCGAACGCGCACTACGCGAACATGCTCCTCGGGTTCTACCTCGCCACCGGCCAGGACGCCGCGAACATCGTCGAGGGCTCCCAGGGCATCACCACGGCCTCGGTGCGCGGCGACGACCTGTACTTCTCGACCGCGCTCCCGCACCTCATCGTCGGCACGGTCGGCAACGGCAAGGGCGGCGACCTGCCCGTCGTCGAGGACGCCCTCGTCCGCCTCGGCTGCCGCGAGGACCGCGCGCCCGGCGAGAACGCCCGCCGCCTGGCAGCCCTGTGCGCCGCGACGGTGCTGTGCGGCGAGCTGTCGCTGCTCGCGGCGCAGACGAACCCGGGAGAACTCATGGCAGCGCACGTCGCGATGGAACGACGTGGCGCGGCAGCAGGAGGTGCAGCATGACCGCCATCGGCATCCACGACATCGCGATCGCGACCGGACACCACGTCCTCGAGCTCGACGACCTGGCAGAGCGCCTCGGCGTGGACCCCGCGAAGTACCACGTCGGCATCGGACAGGACGCCTTCAGCGTGCCGGCGCCGGACGAGGACATCGTCACGATGGGCGCCGCAGCCGCGAAGGAGGTCATCGACCGCCACGGCGTCGACGGCATCCGGACCGTGCTGTTCGCCACCGAGTCCGGCGTCGACCAGTCCAAGGCCGCCGGCGTGTTCGTGCACGGGCTGCTCGGGCTGCCGCAGTCGGTCCGGGTGGTCGAGCTGAAGCAGGCCTGCTACGGCGGCACTGCTGCCGTGCAGCTCGCCCTCGGGATCATCGCCCGGTCGCCGCAGGAGCGCGTGCTCGTCATCGCGGCGGACGTCGCGCGGTACGACGTCGACACCGCGGCCGAGCCCACGCAGGGTGCCGGAGCGGCGGCGCTCCTCATCAGCGCCGACCCCGACCTCATCGAGATCGAGCCGGCCGCCGGCGTCTTCACCGCCGACGTCGACGACTTCTGGCGGCCGAACGACCGCTCGACCGCGCTCGTCGACGGGCGGCTGTCGGTCACGGCGTACGTCGACGCGTTCGTCGGGGCGTGGGACGACCTCGTCGCCCAGGGCGGCCCCGGCTACGAGGACATCGCGCGCTGGGTCCACCACCAGCCCTTCACGAAGATGGCGATCAAGGCGCACCGGAAGCTCGCCCAGCACGTTGGGCAGCCGTTCGACGAGTCGGAGCTCGCCGTCGGGTTCACGTACAACAAGCAGACCGGCAACACCTACACGGCGTCGATCTGGATCGCGCTCGCGGCCCTGCTCGACCTCGACGACGAGCTCGACGGGCAGCGGCTCGCGATGTTCAGCTACGGGTCCGGCAGCGTCGGGGAGCTCCTCACCGGCATCGTCCGGGCGGGGTACCGCACGCACCGCCGGGAGGGCCGCGTCCGCGCGGTGCTCGACGCCCGGGTCCCGCTGACGGTGGACGCCTACCGGGAGCTCCACGCCGCCGGTGCCGCAACGAGCGAGGACACCGACCGACCGCGGGTCACCACGGCGCCGTACCGGTTCGCCGGGGTGCGCGGCGGTGCCCGCCGCTACGAGCCGACCGCGCAGGACTGACGCGCGCCGCGCGCCGCGCGCCGCGTCTCGTGGCGGAGCCGCCGAGTCTCGTGATCAGCGACTGATCTCGTACCGATGAGCGCGAGAGTCGTCGCTCAGGGCGAATCTCGTGGCGGCGCCCGCGCCCAGCGCGACCCCAACGGCGGCCGGGAGGCGCGTGCCGGCGCCGCCACGGGCCTCCCGGCCGTCTGCTGGTCACGCCGTTACGCGACCGGTCAGGCGGTCGCGAGCACCTCGCGCTCCAGTCGCCGGTAGCTCGCCTCCATGCCGTCGGTCATCCCGGTGGCGAGGATCGCGTCCCGCTGCTCGACGCTCGGGTAGGTGACGAGCAGGGTCAGGAGTGTCGCGCCGTCGACCTCCGCGAGCTGCAGGTCGTTCGTGTTCGGCGGGTACGGGGCACCGGTCATCGCCTCGGTGCTGACGATCCGGCGCTCGGGCTGCACGAGGGTGTTCTCGCCCTCGAAGCCGAACGGCTCGCCGGCGGTGTCACCGACCGGGGCCCAGGCCTGCCGGAAGCGTCCGCCCACCACGAGGTCGTTCTCGCAGACGGTCATCTCCCAGCCGTCCGGGCCGAGCAGCCACCGGCGCATCAGGTCCGGCTCGGTGTGGGCCCGCCAGACGGCGTGCCGCGGGGCGTCGAACGCGCGGGTGAACCGCACGTGGGTGTCGTCGAGGACCTCGGTGACGACACCCCTGCCGAGCGCGTACTCGCGGAGGTCGGCGAGCACCCGGTCGAGCTGGCCGAACGCCTCGGCGTAGCCCTGCTCCATGCCCATCGCGAGGAGGGTCTCGAGCGCCTCGGCCGTCGGGAACGTCGTGGTGATGCGCATCCGGGAGCCGGACTCGGTCGGCTCGAAGTCGAGGACGCTCGTGCTCGGCGGCTGCGCTGCGTCGACCTCGCCGTCCTCGGTCGCGAACAAGTCGTCGAACGCGAGTCGGGTGGGGGCGTCCACCGCGATCACGAGCCAGACGGACCGGTAGACCTCCCCGTCCGGGCCGGTCATGTCGTAGCGGGCTCGGCCGCCGGGGCGGAGGTCGAACTCCGAGAACGTCGCCGGGTAGCTCGGCGGTCCCCAGAACCGTTCGAGCCGGCGGGGGTCGGTGAAGGCTCCCCAGAGTCGTTCGACGGGGACGGGGAAGTCCGCGACGAGCGTGGTCGTCAGGGCTTCCGGGTCGGTGTGCACGCTGGTCACGGGCATGGTCGCTCCCTCGTCGTCTTGGTGGTGGTCGTCGTCTTGGTGGTGTCGGTGGTGTTCGTCAGTGCTCGTCGTCGCCGGCGAGCAGGCTCTCGAGTCGGTCGATGCGGCCACGCCAGAGCCGGCCGTACTCCTCGAGCAGCCCGCGCACGCGGTCGAGCTGCTCGGGATCGGCGCGCACGATGCGGACGCGCCCGCGTGGTTCCTTGGTCACGAGTCCTGCTCCCTCGAGGACGGTGACGTGCTTCTGCACGGCGGCGAACGACATGTCGTACGCCTCCGCGAGTCCGGAGACGGTGGCACCGTCGGCGAGGGTCCGCCGGACGATGTCGCGTCGCGTCGCGTCGGCGAGCGCGTGGAACACGCGGTCGACCTCGGCGTCGCTGAGCGCTGTTCGTACAACCATTTGGTTGTACGTTACGCCGGGCGCAACGAAGGCGCAAGGTCCGGGCCGCAGCACGAGTCTCGGGCAGGCGGACAGATCTCGCGCTGCGGAGCACGAGAAGTGTCCGCGTGGCCGAGACTCGGCTCTGCCGCGACCGGTGGCCGCCCGTGCCTCAGTACACGTCGCGGACGTACCGCTTCGCGCGCCGCAGGTCGGCCAGGTACGCGTCCGCGTCCTCCGCCCCGCGCCCGCGCTGCCCGGCGATGACGTCGAGCAGCGCCTGCTCGACGTCCTTCGCCATCCGTGAGGCGTCGCCGCACACGTACACGAACGCGCCGTCCTCGAGCCACCGGTACAGCTCGGCCGCCTGCTCCCGCATCCGGGTCTGCACGTAGACCTTCTCGGCCTGGTCCCGCGAGAACGCGAGGTCGAGCCGGGTCAGCACACCGCGGTCCTGCAGGTCGGTCAGCTCGTCCTCGTACACGAAGTCCGTGTCGCGGTGCTGGTCGCCGAAGAACAGCCAGTTGCGGCCGGTCGCCCCGGCGGCGGCCCGCTCGTGGAGGAACCCGCGGAACGGCGCGATGCCGGTGCCCGGGCCGATCATCACGATCGGCGCGTCCCCGTCGGCCGGCACCCCGAACGCGGCGTTCGGCTGGAGGTACACGTCGACCTCACCGTCGGCCTGCACCCGGTCGGCCAGGTACGTCGAGGCGACACCGGCGTGGGACCGGTGGACGTCGCCGTAGCGGACGGACGCGACCGTGAGGTGGACGCGACCGGCGTGCGCGAGCGGGCTCGACGAGATCGAGTACTGTCGCGCCTGCAGTCCGCGGAGGTTCGGCAGCAGCTGCTCCATCGTCGGTGCCGCGGGCCCGGCGTCGCGGAGCAGGTCGAGGACGTCACGCCCCCACAGCCACCGGTCGAGCTCGTGCTTGTCGCCGTGCGACACGACGGCCGCGAGCTCCGACCCGGGAGCACGCTGGACGAGGTCCGCCACGAGGTCCTTCGACGGCGTGCGGATCTCGCGGTCGAGGCGCAGGACCTCACCGAGGCGCCGGCCGTCGACGTCCGTGCTGCCGTCCGCGCCGAGGTGCGTCAGCAGCTGGTCGACGAGCGCCGGGTCGTTGTGGGGCACTATGGCGAGGGCGTCCCCGGCCGCGTACTCGATGCCCGAGTCCCCGAGGTCGAACTCGAAGTGACGGATCTCCTTCGCGCTGCGCGGCGAGGAGAGCAGCCGGTTCGCGACGAGCGGGGCCCGGTACGGGTTGCGCTTGTTCCACTGCGATCCCGGCCGGGAGGCACGGCTCACGCCCGCCCCGCCGGCTGCCGACCCGGAGGCGGTCACCCCGGCGGTTGGGCCGACCGCACTCGGCTGGGCTCCGGCCTCGGCGGCGAGCCGGTCGAGGACGGCCGTGCTCCACAGCGCCGCGGGGTCCTCGAAGTCGACGTCGCAGTCGACGCGCTCGTGGACGCGCGTCGCGCCGAGCTGCTCGAAGCGGGTGTCGAGGAGCTTGCCGGCCTGGCAGAACTCGTCGTAGCTGGTGTCCCCGAGGCCGAGGACGGCGTAGTGCAGCCCCTCGAGCCGCGGCACCGTCGACGCCTGGATCGCGTCCCAGAACAGTCCGGCGTTGTCGGGCATCTCGCCCTCGCCGTAGGTCGAGGTGACGACGAGCACGTGCGACATCGCCGCGAGCTGCTCCGGCGTGACCGCGTCGAGCGGGGTCGCACGGCCGCCGAGGCCCCGGGCCTTCGCACCTGCGACGAGCTCGTCTGCGAGGAACTCGGCGTTGCCGGTCTGCGTGCCGAAGAGCACGTCGACGGTGGTCGTCGGGGCGCCGCCGGAGGCGCGCTTGCCCGCTGCGGCGATGCCCGCGATGAACCCGGCGAGCCAGGACTCCTGGGCCGCCGAGAACGGTGCGTCGACCGGGATCAGGGCACCGGTCGGGGGGAGCGTGCTCATGCCGACACCACCTCGGTCGGGGCCTGCGGTGCGCGGCCGGCGATGTCCTCGAGCGCGGCGTTCGCGAGCAGCTCGTCGAAGCGGGCAGCCCGGACACGACCGGCGTTCTTGGCGTTCTGGTGCATGATCCACCCCGTGGTGCCCGGCATGTCCGTGCTGCGGTTGTTCCGCTGCGCGAGCGCACGCTTCGAGTCGTCGAGCCGCTTGACGGCGATGAGGGTCGCGAGCTCGTCGTCCGCGAACCGGTCGAAGGTGCCGCGGAGGTACTTGACGACGCGCTGCTTGACCTGGAAGTCCTCGGTCAGGATGAGGTTCCGGACCGCCTCGGTCACCCGCGGGTCCGAGGAGCCGGCGCCCGGGACACGCTCCTGCGCCACGTCCTGCGCGACCCCGAGCACCGTGTAGGACGACAGCAGCGAGAACATGTCCTCGCCCTGGTCGCCGAGCGCGGGGGCGCGGCCGCCGAGCACGGTGCGCTGGTCGCGGTAGTCGACCTTGAACGCACGCAGCTTGTCGGTCGCCACCGAGTTCGCGAGCTCGTCGAGGAGCTCCGCCCGGGTCGCGGCCGCGAGGATCTCGTCGGCGTCCTGGCTGAGCAGCAGCGCGCGCGGCATGCCGACGTACACGTGCTGGCGGGTGGTCTCCCACTCGGCGAGCAGTCGCTCGGCGAGGGGTGAGCCCGTGGCCTCGAGGTGCCACTCGAGCAGGAGTCGGGCCGCGGCCTCGTGGAACGCGCCCCGGTCGGTCTCGGTGACCGGGAAGACCAGGAGCGAGTCGGTGCTCGCGCGCTCGGTGACCGCGCCCGACGGGTCGTACTGGTACAGGAACCCGCCGGACATGCCGTTGCCGACCCCCTTGCCGTACGCGCCGAGGTTGAACACCGCGCCGCCGGTCATGTACTCGCACCCGAAGTCGCCGATGCCCTCGACGACGGCGGTCGCGCCCGAGTTGCGGACGGCGAACCGGTCACCCGCCTCGCCCTCGACGAACGTGCGACCACCGGTGGCGCCGAACAGTGCGAAGTTGCCGACGAGGACGTTGCCGCCCCGCTCGACGCTGCCGCCGCCGGGTGCCCGGACGACGATCCGGCCACCGGACTGGCTCTTGCCGACACCGTCGTTCGCGGTCCCGACGTGCTCGAGCGTGATGCCGTCGTTCGTGAAGACCCCGTAGGACTGGCCGGCGGAGCCGCTCGTGCGGATCGTCACGGCACCGTCGACGAGGCGACGCCGACCGCGGTCGTCCGTCGTGATAGCCGGGTGCGCGGACAGGTCGACCCCGCGCAGCTCGTGGTTGAGCAGGCGCTCGACGTCGATGCCCAGCTGGCCGCCGACCGACTTGTCGGCGTTGCCGAGCACGATGCCGTCGACGGTCAGGGCGTGCTCGTGGCCCTCGACCAGGGCCGTGCGGACCTGGTCGATGAGCGCGTCGTCGGTCCGGAAGTCCTTCTCGAGGTACTCCGGGTCCGTCACGACCTTCTCCGGCACCTGCGCGAGCAGGTTCCGGACGTCCAGCCGCCCGACGCTCGCCGGGTGGTCGAGGAGCTGCAGCAGGTCGGTGCGACCGCGGGCCTCGCGCAGGGAGCGCAGACCGAGGCGGGCGAGGATCTGGCGCACGTCGTGGGCGATGTTGAGCAGGTACTGCGCGAGCGCACGCGGGTCGCCCTCGAACGCCTCGGCGTTCGTGGTGAGGCCCGCCGGGCACTTCACGTTGCAGTTCTTCGCCATCACGCAGCCGAGCATCATGAGCGCGGTCGTGCCGAACTCGAACGAGTCCCCGCCGAGCAGCGCGCTCGTGACGACGTCCGACCCGGTCTGGTGCGCACCCGAGCAGCGGAGCGTGACCTTCTGGCGCAGGCCGTTCGCGACGAGGGCCTGGTGCACCTCGGCCACACCGATCTCCGCCGACCGCCCGGCGTACTTCAGGCTGGTGACGGCCGCGGCGCCCGTGCCGCCGGTGTTCCCGGCGACGTTGATGACGTCGGCGCCGGCCTTGGCCACACCGACCGCGATCGTGCCGATGCCCTCGGAGGACACGAGCTTCACGACCACCCGCACCCGGGCGGCCTTGCAGTCGTGGATGAGCTGCGCGAGGTCCTCGATCGAGTACGTGTCGTGGTGCGGCGGCGGCGAGATGAGCTCGACGCCCGGCGTGCCGCCCCGGGCCGCCGCGATGTCGACGGTGACCTTCGGCGCGGGCAGCTGACCGCCCTCGCCGGGCTTCGCGCCCTGACCGATCTTGATCTCGAGCTCCTCGAGCATCGGGTCGGCGAGGTAGCCCGCCCAGATGCCGAAGCGCCCCGAGGCGAACTGCTTGATGCGCGAACCGCGGATGGTGCCGTAGCGGGAGTGGTGCTCGCCGCCCTCGCCGGAGTTCGACATGCCCCCGACCATGTTCGTGCCGTGCGCGACGGCCTCGTGCGCCGTGGCGACGAGGGCGCCGTGGCTCATCGCGCCGGAGGCCAGCGTGCGGGTGATCTCGTGCGCCGGCTGGACCTCGGCCACGTCCACGCTCGCCGGTGCCTGCTGCAGGATGCCGAGCAGGTCGGCTGCGGCGCCGGTGGCGCGGAGCGTCACCCGGTCGTCGGCGACGGAGTCGACGTCGACCAGGCCCGGGTGCAGGAGGGCGAGCCCGTCCGCGAGGGCACGGTGGCGCTGCGCACCCGTGGGACCGGTCGAGGTGAGCTCCAGACGGAACCGCACCGTGCCTCCCGGCAGTCCCTCGGAGGACGCGCGCGAGCCGGAGAGCCCACGCACGGTGACGCTGGCGTTGCCGACGGTCGCGAAGCGGCCGAGTTCGCGCGCGAAGTCCTCCGCCTCGTCGATGCCGGTGACGTCCGCGGGCAACGCGAGCACGTCGCGGAGCGCGGCGGGACGGCGCGACCGCTCGTCGTGCGTCGTCTGCAGGAACGAGACGTAGCCGGGCGTGATGCGGTGCCCGTCGATCTCGGCGTCGCTCAGCCGGTCGTAGCCGGTGTTCCGGTACGCCGCGTCGGAGATGCCGAACGAGTCGTCGAGCTGCCCGAGCGTGAGCAGCCGCAGCGCGTCCGAGTCGCCGGAGCGCTCGAAGGCCGGGCGCTCCTCGGTCATGCCGCCGAAGCCGCGGACGCTCGCGACACCGAACGAGTGCCCGGCGCCGTCCGAGCGCTCCTTGAACAGGCCGAGGAGCGGCACCTGGCCCTCGGTCGCGACGCTGCGGGCACGCTCGTGCCAGTCCGTCGCCGCCTGTGCGATGCGGGTGAATCCGACGCCGCCGACCGGGGCGTCCATGTGCGGGAAGACCCGCGCGAACAGGTCGTCGCTCGTGTCGAGGTAGTTCGGCTCGAAGAACTCACCGCCGATGTAGCTCTCCGCCGTGCACAGGCCCACGCGGCCCATCGTCTTCGCGAGGGCCTTCTCAGCGGCCTTCCGGAAGCGCTTGAGGGCGAGGTCGGTCGCGGTGTGCTCACCGGCCGGGGCAGCCTCGGCGGGGTACTTCTCCTCCGCGCGGAGGCGGGCGCTCAGGCTGTAGACGGCCGAGGCACCGAAGCCGAGCGCCGTGGCGACGTGGTGGGACGACGGCAGCTGGCCGGACTCGGCGACGACGGAGACCCGCAGCCGCAGCCCGGTCTCGATGAGCCGCTGGTTGACGGCGGCCACCGCCAGGATGACGGGCAGCGCGGCGTGCGTCGAGGACACGCTGCGGTCGGTGAGGACCGCGATGCCGCCGGAACGCTCGGCGAACGCGGCGACGGCGTCGGCGAGATGCTCGGTCGCCGCCCGCACCGCGTCGGCGTTCGCCTGCTCGTCGCCGAGCACCGGCACGTAGAGCATGTCGAAGCGCTCGAGCGGCACGATGTCCTGGTCCCGCAGGCGCACCATGTCGAGGTGCCCGAGGACGGGGGACTGCACCACGATCTGCCGGCTCGGCGCACCGTCCCCGCTGCCGGTCCCGTCGGGCTTGCTGCCGAGGGCGACACGCATCGACATGCCGTCGGCCTCGCGGATCGAGTCGAGCGGCGGGTTCGTCACCTGCGCGAAGCGCTGC
Source organism: Curtobacterium luteum (assembly GCF_014646995.1). GTDB lineage: Bacteria > Actinomycetota > Actinomycetes > Actinomycetales > Microbacteriaceae > Curtobacterium > Curtobacterium luteum. Next base: position 31,237 of record NZ_BMOI01000012.1, read on the forward strand.
GAGAAGTACTTCGCCATGCCGCCCTCGGTGTCGCTGAGGGCGTTGATCGCGTTGCCGTAGCCCATCGCCGAGATGCGCTCCGACCCGTTCTGGAGCATCGGGTCGAGCATGAACCGGAAGCTCTCCTGGTTCAGCGAGTAGGCCACGTACCGGCCCGCCAGCGACAGGTCGCCGTCGTAGCCGAGGGTCGTCGTGCCGCGCTGGTAGTCCGGCACGGGCAGGTCGTCCAGGTCGACACGTGCGGCCTCGAGGAGCTCCGCGTAGGGCTTGCGCTCCGCGAGCACGTCGAGCACCTCGCGCGTCCGCATGAGGGAGCCGGAGCGGTGGTCGACGACGAGCATGCCGCCGGCCTCGATCCGCCCGCGGTGCACGACGTCGGCGGCGTCGAACTCGACCTGCCCGGCCTCGGACGCCACGACGAGGTACTCGTCCGTCTGCACGGTGCGCAGCGGGCGGAGCCCGAGCCGGTCGAGTCGGGCACCCACGACGTCGCCGTCGCTGAAGATCACGGCCGCGGGGCCGTCGTTCTTCTCCTCGTAGAGCGAGAAGTACTCGAGCATGGCCCGGACGTCCGGCGTGAGCGTGCGGTCGTTCTCCCAGGCCGGCGGCATGAGCGACACCACGGCCTCGACGATGTCCAGGCCGTCGTCGAACACGCGGCTCTGCAGGGTCTGGTCGAGACGGCTCGAGTCCGACTGGCCCGGGGGCCGGACGATGCTGCGGGTGCGGGCACGCGCCAGTGCCTCGTCCGAGAGGCGGTTCTTCCGATCCGTGTTGAGCTCGCCGTTGTGCGCCATGAGGCGGAACGGCTGCGCCATCGTCGGGTGCGGCTCGGTGTTCGTCGAGAAGCGCGTGTGGAAGTAGAGCGTCCGCACCGAGTGTCGCGGGTCCGTGAGGTCGCGGAAGTACGAGATGACCTCGCCCGAGTTCAGCCGGCCCTTGAGGATCTGCGTCCGGGCGCTGAGCGACAGCGGGTACAGGGCGGCGTGCGGCGCGTGCGCCTCGGCTGCCTGGGTGTAGGAGACGCGCTCGACGGCGAGGAGCGCACGGTTCGCGGCGGCGTCGACCTCCGAGCGCTCCCAGGACGACGGCGCGCGGAACACCCACTGCACGATCGGCAGCTGGTACTGCTCGGCCTCGGGGCGCGTCACCGAGTGGTCCACGGGGACGTCCCGGACGACGAGGAGCTCGAAGCCCTCGTGCGTGATCGCGTCGGTGACGACCTGCTGGGCGGCTGCCCGCGCGTCGGCGCCGGACGGGGTGGTGTCGCCCGGCACGAAGCAGTTCGCGACGCCGAAGTGCCCGGCGCGCAGGGTCTCGCCGGTGATCGCGCTGAAGAACTCCACCGACAGGTCGATGCTCACGCCGGCGCCGTCCCCGACACCCTCGGCGGACTTGCCGCCGCGGTGGGGGATCGAGCAGAGCGCTGCGTCGCCCTTGCGGATCACGTCGTGCGTCGGCACCCCGTCGAGGCGGGTGATGAAGCCGACGCCGCAGTCGCTCGATTCGCGGGCAGGGTCGTGGAGACCGAAGGGGGAGTGGTTCACGTGCGGGTCCAGTGGAGCGTGTGCCGACAGGCAGCGGACGGCCACGCTGCTTCCTCGGAGCGCTCGCCGCGGGCATGCCGTCGGGTGACAGCCGGGCCCTGTGGGGTGGTGGTGCGGTGAGGCGATGCTACGGCTTGGTATACCGCGGGCGCAACAGACCGGCCGGACGGGAGGCGCGGCGCGGGTCCGGCGGGCGTGCCCGGCCTGGCGAGTGGGCGCGCGGCGCGTGGCGCGTGGGCGCGCGGCGTTCTCCGCACGGTGCGAGGTTCCACACACGGTGGGACGGTGACACCGTCCCACCGTGTGTGGAACCTCGAACCGTCGAGCGAGCCCCTCGCACCGTGCGAGGGGCTCGGGCGGGGGACCGGGGACGTCAGGCGGCGCGGTGCTCCTCGACCGGGATCGGCTCGGTGTCCGCGGCCGTGCTCGCGTCGGCCGCCGGGGTCGTGCCGGGCCGGATGAGCTCCGGACGCCGCCGGGAGCGGAACACCCAGGCCTTGAACAGCACGAACCTGACCAGGGTCGCGAGCAGGTTCGCCCCCGTGAGCACGACGATCTCCGTGCCGTGCGAGGCGCCGGGGGCGGCTGCGTGCAGGACGACGAGCGACCCCGCCGTGATCGCCCACGCGATGCCGAACACGACGAGCCCCTGCACGTGGTGCATCCCCGCCCCCGCACGGCCCTTCACGCCGAAGGTGAAGCGCCGGTTGAGCGCGGTGTTCCCGATCGCGGTGAGCAGGAGCGCGAGGAAGTCCGCCGTCTGCGCGCCGATCGCCGGCCGGAACAGGGCGTACAGGACCGCGAACGCGATCGTGGACAGGACCCCGATCGCGCCGAAGCGCAGGACCTGCCCGACGATCCCGACGTGCGGCGGGGTGAAGGGGCGCCGGCCGATCGCGTCGTAGACCGGCGCGATCGGGATGCGGCCGGTGGCGAGCCCGCGTGACACCCGCCACATGCCCTTGAGGTCCTCCGTCGCGGTCGAGGCGATGTGCACCGACGAGTTGACGTCGTCGACCCAGTCGACCGGGACCTCGTGCACGCGGAGTCCGGCGTGCTCGGCCAGGACGAGCAGTTCGGTGTCGAAGAACCACGCGTCGTCCTCGCAGAGCGGCAGGAGGTGCTGCGCGGCCTCGCGGGTGACGGCCTTGAACCCGCACTGCGCGTCGGAGAAGTCGACCCCCATCGTCGTGCGGAGCAGCAGGTTGTACGAGCGGGAGATGAACTCGCGCTTCCCGCCGCGGACCACCCGCGACGAGCCCGCGAGCCGGGTGCCGATCGCGAGGTCGGAGTGCCCCGACAGCAGGGGTGCGACGAGCGGTTCGAGGGCGGCGAGGTCCGTGGACAGGTCCTCGTCCACGTACACGAGCACCTGCGCCTCCGACGCGCCCCAGACCGCTTTGAGCGCCCGCCCGCGGCCCTTGAGCGGCAGGTGCACCGCCCGGACCTCCGGGAGCATGGCCGCCAGGTCGTCGGCGATGCGTGCGGTGTCGTCGGTCGACGCGTTGTCCGCGATCGTGATCCGCCACGTGTGGTGCAGCGAGGTGCGGCAGAAGGTGTGCAGCCGTCGGACGTGCGTCGCGAGCGTGTCCTGCTCGTTGTAGCAGGGGACGACGATGTCGATGTCGAGGGTCTGGTTCGTCTCCGTCATGCCGATCAGACTCGGCAGCGGGGTCATGCGCACCGCAGCAGGACCCTGTGGCGGCCCTAAGAACGAACTCCCGGTGAACGACCGGACACGACAGGTGTCGTCCGGATACGGTCGAGCCACGATGACGACCGAGCGCGACGACGCCCAGCGGCCGGCCACGCTGCTCCCCGGTGAGCGGTTGGGTCTGTCGCTCGACGAGCGGTGCGCGGAGTTCGAGGCGCTCCTGCTCGAGCCACCGCTGCACGGCATCCGCCGCCAGGGGCACGACTGGCTCCGGGAGCGGTACACCGAGATCGTGCCGATCGTCCTGCCCGCTGCCCTCCGCGCGGTCGAACGTGGTGAGCCGGTCGACCCGGGGAGCCTCGATCGGCTCCGGCGGGTGGCTGCTGCCCGTGCAGAGGACCCTCGGGTGGACCTCTCGGTCGTGCTCCGTGGCGCGCTGCCGGCGATCCGGGTCTTCGCCCTCGTGATGCACACGGCTGTCCGTGACCATGCGGGGCCGGCGGACCGCGCGGCGCGCACGATGCTCGCGATGAGCCGGGCGTCCCTCGTCGCCCACGAGCTCGGCTCGTGCTGGGCGGAGGCGTGGTCGCAGGAGCGTGGACGGGTGGCGGGCACCACCCCGGCGGAGGTCGATGCGGGCGAGATCGAGCTCGTGGCTCGGGCGCCCGGGCTCGACGAATCCGAGGAACGGATGCTGGCGCTCGCCGCACAGGGACTCTCGAACGACCAGATCGCCAGCGAGACGTCCTACAGCCGTCAGGCCGTCGCGTGGCACCTCGGGCGACTGATGCGCACCTGGAGGGCGCCGAACCGGACGGCCCTGGTGTCGGTCGCCTTCGTGCGGGGGTGGATCCGCGCTCGTGCCCACGGCCCCGGGGGATCGCGACGACCGCCCGAGCTCGGCGCAGCTGCCCGCACGGACGACGACACCCCCTGAGACCGAGGTCGCAGGGGGTGCTCGTCAGGGGCTGAGGGTCAGCCGCCGTTGACGTGGATGACGTTGTCGATGCGTTCGATGTTCCCGAACGCACCCCAGTTCAGCCAGCCGCCGTCGCCGTTGTTGGTGATCTTGCCGGCACCCTTGAACCAGTAGATGACGTAGTTGCCACCCTTGATGTCGATCGACTGGGCGTCGGCCACGTCGCCCTCGACGGTGATGTCCTGGTTCTTGTTGACGACCGCGACCGTGAGGCGGTCCGGGTTCCCCGCGTTCCGGTACCCGACGTCGAGCGCGGCCTGCACGGCTCCGCCGCGGTCGCTCTGGTCGTTGACCGCGTCGGCGATCGCGTTGACGATCGCGACCGGGTCGAGGTTGACGTTCACGCTCCCGCCGACGTCGGCCATCGAGGAGCTCGGCGCCGGTTCCGCGGCCTGCGCCGGGGCGGCGACGAACGCGCCCGCGATGACCGCGCCGGTGATGGCGGTGCCGGTGGCGAGCTTGAGGGACGTGCGCTTGAACGAGTTCATGATCGTTTCCCATCTTCCGCATCGGTGACCCGGAGGTCGTGTTGCTCGGACAGGAACCAGCCTGCGTCGGCCTCGGTGCCGATGCACGCGATCGGGCGCGACGTTGGACGATCGTCTGACGCTCGGCCGCAGTGCACTCCCATCTGGGACACTCCGCCGCGAAGCCCCCTGGAGCGACCGCGTCCGAGCATCGGTGCACCGGCCTGCCCCGAGGTCAACCCGTGGTGCCGAGGACCACGGTCAACCCGTGGCGCCGAGGACCACCTGGACCACGCCGATCACGACGAGCACGGCGATGGGCACCCCCGCGATCCACAGACCGGCGCGCAACTGCGTCCGCCGGATCGTCGGGGCCGCGTGCGACGACTGGGCGAACCGGGTCGCGGCGACGAGCTCCGGCGCTGCCGCGGGCGGCTCGGGCTCGGGCTGGGGTCGGTCGTCCTCGAACGCCGGGACCTCGACGACGAAGTCCTCGGCGCGTGGCTGCCCCGGCAGCTGACGGTAGTCGTTCGGCACGGTACCCTCCCTCGTCCCCGTCCAGGCAGACTACTGCGCGGGCGAGGGACCCGACGAGGCGGTGTGCGTGAGGTCGACCGTGAACGCCGTCCGGCCCGGACCGGACACCACGCGGACGCTCCCGCCGTGCGCCTGCGCGACCGCCTGGACGATCGCCAGCCCGAGGCCGCTCGTGCCGTGCTCCCGCGATCGCGAGGCCTCGCCCCGGGTGAAGCGGTCGAAGAGCGTCGGCAGCAGCGCGGGGTCGATGGGCGGCCCGTCGTTCGCGACGACCAGCCGCACGGTCTGCTGCCCCTCCCCGCGGACACGCTGCAGGGACACCACGACGGCCGTCCCGTCCGGCGTGTGGCTGGCGGCGTTGGCGAGGAGGTTCCGCACGAGGCGACGCAGCTGTCCGGCGTCACCGTCGACGGTGACCGGCTCGGCGTCGACCTCGAGCGTCCAGCGGTGCCCGGGAGCCGTGGTGCGTGCGTCCATCGTCGCCTCGACCACGATCGAGGTCAGGTCGAGCGCCTCGACCACGAGCGGCGCCGATCCGGCCAGGGTCCGCGCGTCGAGCCGCGCGAGCAGCAGGAGCTCCTCGACGAGGTCGCCCATCCGGACGGCCTCGGTCGCGATCCGATCGACGTTCGCGTGCACCGCTCGGAGGTCGTGCGAGGACGCGGAGAGCTCGGCGTAGGCGCGGACGGTGGCGATCGGCGTGCGGAGCTCGTGCGAGGCGTCCGCGACGAAGGTGCGCATGCCCGCCTCGGCCTCCCGTCGGACGGTCAGGGCGCGGCCGACGTGCCCGAGGAGTCGGTTCAGAGCGGTGCCGACCTGCCCGACCTCACGGTTCGCGGTGAGGTCCGACGTCGCGACCCGGGCGGTGATGTCGGTGTCCCCGCGTTCGAGGTCGAGGGCGGCGACGTCGGACGCCACCCCGGCGACGCGCTCGAGCGGTCGGAGCGCGCGGCGGACCGTCAGGGCGAGGGCCCAGGTCGCGACCGCGAGCCCGAGCAGCGTGACGCCGCCGAACACGACCGCGAGTCGCACGATCGTCGCGTCGAGGGACCCCAGCGGCAACGCGGTGACGTACACGTCGTCGCCGTTGCCCACCGCCTGCGCCCGGTAGCTGCCGAGCGATCCGAGTCGGACCGTCACCGGGCTGCCGTCGTGGTCGATGGCGGCGAGGGTGCGTCGCTGGGCGGTCGTGAGGCCGTGTTGCCGGCCCTCGCTGTCGGTGTACCCGGCGAGGGCCGTGGACCCGGACCGGAACACGGCCACGACGGTGCCCGCCGCCTGCCCGGGCACCCCGATGAACCGGTTGTCCGGGTCCGGTCCGTCGGACGACGACCCGGACCCCGACGACCCGGACCCCGACGACCCGGACCCCGACGACCCGGACGGCGGCGCGCCTCCGTCGCCGACCACCCGGCCGGCGGCGGTCGCCAGCTCCGCGTCCAACCGCCCGACCAGGTACTCCCGGAACGCCACCACTGTCACGGCCCCCACCACGACGTTGGTCACGACGAGCAGCAGCGCCACCGCCCCGACGATCCGCCACCGGAGCGACGGCGCCCGGCCGCTCCCGACCCGACCGGCCCCGGCCTCGGCCCCCGCCCGGGCCCCGGCCTCGGCCCCTGCCCGGCCCCGCCCGGACCCCACCCGCCTCACGACGTCGGGCGGAGCACGTACCCGGCCCCGCGCACGGTCTGCAGCATCGGCTCGCGGCCGGCGTCGAGCTTCTTCCGCAGGTACGACACGTACATGTCGACAAGGTTCGACGACGCCCCGAAGTCCATGCCCCAGACACTGGCGAGGATGTGCTCCCGCGACAGTACCCGGTTCGCGTTCCGCGCCAGGTACCGCAGCAGCTCGTACTCGGTCGGGGTGAGGTCGAGCGCTGCACCGCCCCGGACGACCGTGCGGGCGTCCTCGTCGAGGTGGAGGTCGCCGACGACCAGCCCCGCGGGTCCGGCTGCCGCGACCCGAGCCGAGGTCCGGGCCAGGATGCGTGCCCGCACGAGCAGCTCCGCGATCCCGAAGGGCTTCGTCAGGTAGTCGTCGCCGCCGCCCGTGAGTCCGGCGAGCCGGTCCTCCGGAGCGTCCCGCGCGGTGAGGAAGAGCACGCGGACGTCGTCCCGGGCGTCCCGGAGGCGCTCGAGCACCTCGAAGCCGTCGATGTCCGGCAGCATCACGTCGAGCACGATGACGTCCGGCTGGAACTCCCGCGCGGCGAAGAGCACGTCCCGTCCGCGGTGCACGGCGCGCACGGCCCAGCCGTCGCCCTCGAACGCGAGGGCGACGGCGTCCGCGAGGGCGTGTTCGTCGTCGACGACGAGGACGCGGACGGGGGTGCCGTCCGTGCGCTGCAGCGGGGTGCCGGCCATGTCGGCGAGCCTATCCGCGCCCTCGTCGTGCATCACTTCGTGGCGCTCAGGTCGTAGACCGTCGACCCGCCGACCGTCGTGCTGCTGTAGTTCGCCTCGACCCACTCCTGGATCGCCGAGGCGGTGGAGGAGCCGCCGCCCATCCCGCCTCCGGTCCCGGAGGAGATGTAGTACGCGATCTTGCCCTCGGCGACGTACGCCTTGAACTCGGCGAGCGTCGGCGTCGGGTCGCTCGACCAGCCACCGATCGCCATCACGGCGGTGTCGGTGTCCAGTTCGAGCTGCGCGGCGGACTGCGAACCGTCGACCGCGGCTGCCCAGGTGGTGTCGGTCGCTTCGAGCAGCTTCTGCAGTGCCGACGACGTCGACGCGCCTCCGCCGCCCATCGCGCCGCCACCGGCCTGGAGGCCCGTCCCCGACTCGCCGTCGGAGGTCGCCCCGTCGGATCCCTCCTGGGTGCCGGTGCCGTCCTGGTCGCCGGACGTGCCGTCCGGCATCGACGGGGCCTCGCCCGTCGTGCCCTCGGGGGCCTCGCCCGAGGTGCCGCCGAGCGGCGTGCCGCCGGGGCCCTGCTGGGAGCCGTCCGAGGAGTCGGAGCTGTCGCTCTCGGAACCGGAGGCCGATCCGCCGGGGCCTCCCGCGCCTCCCGGCTGACCGCCGCCGGTACCGCCACCCATCCCGCCGGAGCTGCTGCCGGACGGGCCGACGCTCGGGATCGAACCGGAGTGCGCGACGGTCGTCGTGGCGAGGGCGTAGGCGGTCGTCCCGGTCAGTCCGAAGAGCGTGCCGGCGAGGACGCCCACGGTGACGAGCTTCCGGAGCGTGGGCACGTTGCCGACGAGGATCGCCGCGGTGGACAGGAGTCCGCCGATCAGCACGACCCACCGGAGCCAGGGGAGCCACGTCGGGTTCTCGTTCAGGAGGCAGAAGCCCCAGGAGGCGGTGATGCCGATCATGCCCGCGAGGCCGAGCCGTGCGGTGACGCGCCCTCGCTCGCTCCACATCAGGGCGCCGCCGGTGCCGACGAGACCCGCGATCGCCGGGGCGAGGGCGACCGTGTAGTACGGGTGGATCGTGCCGGACATGTACGAGAAGACGAGTCCGGTGACGACGAGCCACCCGCCCCAGAGCACGAGGCCGACACGGACCGGGTCGCCGAGGTGCCGGCGTCCGACGAGCACGAGGCCGAGGACGAGCGCGAGCAGCGCCGCGGGCAGGAGCCACGAGATCTCGAGGCCCATCTCGGAGGAGAAGAGCCGGTCCAGGCCGGTCGAGCCGCCGAACGACGACCCGGCGGTCCCGCCGCCCATCCCGCCGCCGCCGTTGCCCGAGCCGCCGAAGATCCGGCCGAGGCCGTTGTAGCCGAACACGAGGTCGAGCACGGTGTTGTTCGTCGAGCCGCCGATGTACGGGCGCGACTCCGCGGGCCAGAGCCACACGGCGACGACCCACCACCCGGCGGAGACCACGAGCGACACCGCCGCGATGCCGAGGCCGATCGCCCGCTTCCCCCAGCTCGTCCGCGCGGCGACGAGGTACACGAGGCCGAACGCCGGCAGGACGAGGAGTCCCTGCAGCATCTTCGTCAGGAACGCGAACCCGAGGGCGACCCCGGCGAGCGCGATCCACTTCCAGCTGCCGCGCGGGAGCGCCCGCACGGTGCAGTACGCACCGGCGGTCATGAGCAGCACGAGCAGCGCGTCCGGGTTGTCGAAGCGGAACATGAGCGCGGCCGCCGGGGTGGCCGCCACGACGAAGCCCGCCAGCAGCGCTCCGACGTTCGCGGTCGTGGCGCCGAGCCGGGCGAGGGTGCGGCGGACGGTGCCCCACACGAGCGCGACCGACCCGACGGCCATGAGCGCCTGGGGCAGGAGCAGGCTGAACGACGAGAAGCCGAACAGCCGCGCGGACAGCACCATCACCCACAGCGAAGCCGGCGGCTTGTCGACCGTGATGAAGTTCGACGAGTCGAGGGAGCCGAAGAAGAACGCCTCCCACGACTTCGTGCCGGCCTGCACGGCGGCGGCGTAGAAGCTGTTCGCGTACCCGGAGATGCTGAGGTCCCAGAGGTACACGACGGCGGTCAGGGCGAGGAGCGCCCAGAACGCCGGCCGGAGCCAGCGGGCGTCCTCGCGCTCGCCCAGGAAGAGTCGGGCGAGGGGCGGGCGGCGGTCCCGGGAGGCGGTGGCCCCCTCCGGGTGTGCGCGCTCGCGACGGTCGGTCACGGGGGTCGGGAACGTGGTCATGACGATGAGGTTCCCGGGCGTTCCCCGAACGGACCGATGCGCTGCCTTGGTGCTCCCTAAGACCTCCGCCGCGAGGTCGGGCGGGCGCGCCGAACGCGGACCGGCGCGGGCGACGCGGTGTCGCACAACCAAAGTCGATCCGCACCGCGATCTTCCGTGGTGCGAGCCGACTTTGGTTGTGCGCGCGGCAGCCCCGCTGCGAGGTCCGGTCAGGCGTACCGGCGGGCCGCCCGGAGCGCGGCGCCCGTGTACGAGCCGCCGAACAGGAACACGTGCAGCAGCAGCGGCGCGAGCTGGTGGAGCTCGACCCGCTCCTGCCAGCCGTCCGCGAGCGGCGACTCCTCGTCGTAGGCCGCGAGGACGGTCTCGAGCCGCGGCAGCCCGAAGAGTCCGAGCAGCGCCAGGTCCGTCTCCGCGTGTCCGCCGTGCGGGTTCGCGTCGATGAGCACCGCGCCGGTCGGGGTCGTCCCGTCCACCGGCTGCCCGGGCGTCGGCCACAGGACGTTCCCCGCCCAGAGGTCCCCGTGCAGCCGCGCGGGGCCGTCCCCGACGAGTCCGGGCTGGGGCGAGCCGAACTCGCCGTCCTCGAGCCGCTCGGCCACACGCTCGAAGACCGCCGCCTCGGACCCGTCGAAGCCGCCCGCGTCGACGATCCGGTGCACGTAGTCGCGGATCCGGTACTCCGCGAAGAACTCGCCCCAGGTGTCGGGCGCGTCCGCCGCCGACACGAACGCGGTCCGCGACCGTCCCATCCGCAGCGCGCCCGGGGACGGGAACCCCGGCGAGGGTGCACCCCAGTGCGCCGCACCGGCCGCGTGCGTGTGGGCGAGCGAGCGGCCGAAGCGCTCGGCCTGCGCGGTCGTCGGGGCGCCGTCGCTGATCTGCTCGAGGTGCAGCACCCGCGGCTCCGGGTGCGCGAGGACGCGGGCGGTGCGGGTGCCGCCGGTGGCCTCGGCCTCGGCGAGCCACGCGAGCCCGGCGGCCTCGGCGGTCGCCTCGTCGGGGTCGGTGAAGGTCTTCACGAACGTCTCGGCCATCGGTCCATCCTGCCGCTCGACCGTGGTTCCGGTCACAGCGCGCGGGCTGTGCTCCCGGTCACCCCACCGCGTCGACGAGCGCCTGCGCCAACGGGTGCCACGGCCGCGAGGACGGGCCACTCAGCACGAGCGTCCGGGTCAACCGTCGTTCGAGCGGCAGCATCACGAGGTCGTCCGGCAGCATCCCACGCCCGAGGGTCGGGACGATCGAGACGCCCTCGCCGCGCTGGATCATCCCGAACATCGTGTTCATCTCGCGCACCCGGTGCGCCCACCGGAAGGGCTGGCCGTCGAGCTCGTGCAGCCGCTGGATCTGCACCTCGCAGCCGCCGCCGCCGGCGACCAGTCCGTCCTCGTGCAGATCGTCGAGCGTGAGCGCCTCCTGGCTCGCGAGCGGGTGGTCGCGCCGGACGACCGCGGCCATCTCGTCCCGGGCGACGACGACCGCCCCGGTCGGCACCGGCGTCGGGTCCACGAGCACGGCGGCGTCGACGGTGCCGCCCTCGAGCCACTCCGGCATCTCGTCGTCGTCGCCCTCGTAGACCTGGACGTCGACGTCCGGCAGCGTCACGGCCCAGAGCTCGCGGAGCCGCGGGAGCAATCCCTGGCACACGGTGGGGACGGCCGCGAGCCGCACGGTGCCGCGCGCCGTGGCGGGGGTGACCACGGCCTCCAGGGCGTCGATCGAGGCGACCGCGCTGCGGGCGTGCGCGAGCAGCCGCTCCCCGAGCGGGGTGGCGGTGGCGGAGCCCCCCCGGTGCACGACGGCGCCACCGACCTCGCGCTCGAGCCCCGCGACCGCGTGCGACACGGCCGACTGCCCGATCCCGAGCACGGCCGCCGCGCCGGTGAACGAACCGGCGTCGACCGTGGCGGTGAACGCCCGGAGTTGGGGGATCGAGACGGTCATGTGTCCTCCTCATGTCGGCATGAGGCACATGCGTTCGACACATGTGCGGTGGTGGTCGATGCTAGCCCTCGTGAACGCCCTCCTCTACGTCCTGGTCGCCCTCACCTGGGGCTCGAGCTTCTTCTTCGCGAAGATCGGACTCGAGGGTCTCGCGCCGCAGCAGGTCGCCACGGTCCGCACCGTCCTCGGTGCGGTGACGCTCGTCGTGGTGCTGCTCGTGACGCGTCGGGCGTGGCCCCGCGAGCCGCGGGTCTGGGGACACCTGCTCGTCGTGGCGGTGTTCCTCAACGCGGTGCCGTCCTCGCTCATGGCCTGGGCGGAGCAGACGGTGCCGTCGGGTCTCGCGAGCATCTACAACGCGACGACCCCGATCATGACGCTCCTCGCCCTCACGGTCCTCGTGCCGTCGGAACGCCTCAGCCGTCGGCAGCTCGGTGGCGTCGCGCTCGGGATCGTGGGCGTCCTCGTGCTCGTCGGGCCGTGGGACCTCGTCGGCGACCCGGCCGTCCTCGCCACCGTCCCGGGCCAGGTCGCGCTGCTCGGCATGACCGCGTCCTACGGCATCGGACTCGCCTGGCTGCGCCGGTTCGGTGTGGGCAGCGGACAGGACCCGACGACCGTGGCCACCGTCCAGCTGACGCTGGCCGCCGTCCTCATGCTCCTGGTCGCGCCGGTCATCGCGACCGGTCCGGTGCGGCTGGACTGGAGGATCGTGGCCGCGATGGTCGCGCTCGGCGCGGTGGGCACCGGGCTCGCCTACGCGTGGAACACCCGACTGGTCGGGGCGTGGGGCGCCGGTCGGGCCTCGACGGTGACCTACCTGACGCCGGTCGTCGGCGTGGCGCTCGGGGTCGTCGTGCTCGGCGAGCCGCTGCGGTGGAACGAACCGGTCGGCGGGCTCGTCGTCCTGCTCGGGATCGCGCTCGCGTCCGGGGCGCTCCGCGGTCGTCGCAGCGCGGCGCGCAGTCGACCCTCGGTACGCTCGGCGGGGTGAGCCACCCCTCGACCGCGCGGCTGCTGTTCGCGTCGTCGCACCCCGGCCCGACCGTGACGGTGACGGTCCTCGCGACCGTGATCGCCGCGGCCGTCGGGCACCCGGTGTGGCTCGTCGTCCTCGTCGCGCTCGCCGTCGTCGTCGGGCAGCTCTCGATCGGACTCGCCAACGACTGGATCGACGCCGACCGCGACCGTGCCGTCGGCCGCATGGACAAGCCGGTCGCGCAGGGGCGGATCGCCGTCGACACCGTCCGGCGCGCGGCGCTGGTCACCGCGGCGGCGGCCGTCGCCCTGTCGGTCCCGCTCGGACCGGTCGCCGGCATCGCGCACGTGGTGCTCGTCGGCGCCGGGTGGGCGTACGACGCGGGACTGAAGCGGACGGTGTGGTCGGTGGTGCCGTTCGTCGTCGCGTTCGGGCTGCTGCCCGTCGTCGCAGTGTCGGCCGGGGGTGCGGGGTGGTGGCCGGCGTGGTGGGCGATCGCGACCGGCGCGGTGTTCGGCGTCGCGATCCACTGCACGAACGTCCTGCCGGACCTCCTCGACGACGCGGCGACCGGTGTCCGGGGCTTCCCGCACCGACTGGGGCTGCGCGGGGCAGGGGTCCTCGCCTTCGGGGCGCTCGTCGTCGCGGCGGCGCTCGTGCTCGGCGGGCAGCTCGGCGGGCCCGGTCCTGCACGCGGGTCCGCGGTCGTGCTGGCCGTGGCGGGGACGGTCGTCGTGGTGGTGTCGGCCGTGGTCGGCGTGCGGCTCGTGTTCGCCGGTCGTCCCACCCGGACGCTCTTCCGGCTCGTCATCGCGTCGTCGCTCGTGCTCGTCGTCGAGCTCGCCGTCGCGGGCGCCCGGCTCGTCGCGTGACCCGAGGGAGCGGCGGTCGCGCGGGCCGCGCCGGTCACGGTCGCGCGGGCCGCGCCAGTCGCGGTCGTGCCGGTCGTGCCGGTCGTGCCGAACCCGCCGGCCGCGTCGCTCGCGCCGGAGCCGCCGGTCGCGTGAGCGGCCCCGGCCCCGGCCCCGCACCGCGAGGATCCGCTCAGGCCCACCGCATCGCGTAGAGCCGCGCGAGCGCCGATGCCGTGGGGAGCGCCAACGCTGTCCGGAGCAACGTCTCCCGGCCGGCCGACGCGAGCCGCCCGGCCGGGAGGCCGAGCGCCATGTTGACCTCCGCCTGCCGGGCCGCCCGCCGTGCCGCTGCCACACGGTGCCGTGCCCATGCCGTCCGCGACCCCTGGGTCCCTCGTCCGCCGGCCAGCGCGTCCGCGAGGACGGGGACGAGCCCGACGGCGTCGAGCCACCCGAGGTTCATCCCCTGACCGCCGATCGGACTGATCTCGTGCGCCGCGTCCCCGATGAGCACGACGCGTCCGACCCCGGTCCGCGCCGCCTGGCGACGGCGGACCCCGAACGCGCTCGTCATCGTGCAGGTCGCCGGGTCCGGCGTCGCCCCGGTCCGCTCGGTGACGATCGTGGCGAGTCGGGCCGCGAGTGCGTCGGCGGGCGACCGCTCCACGGCGTCGCCGTCCGCTGCCGGGACGAACGCCACGTACCGCCGTCGTCCTCCCGGCAGCGGGAACGACTCGACGACCCCGTCCGGCCCGACGTCGACGAGCGCCGCCGATCGTGCGGTGGGGTCCTCCGGATCGGCGAAGTCGCCCATGACGTACCGGTGGCGGTAGTCCCGGCCGTGCGTCGCGATCCCGAGCAGCGACCGGACGACGCTCCGGCCGCCGTCGGCTCCGATGACGAACCCGGCCTCGACGGACCGTGCGCTGCCGTCCGCGTCCGTGCCAGCGGCGAGCACGCCCGACGCGTCCTGCCGCAGCCCGGTCAGCTCCGTGCCGCTCCGCAGCACCCCGGTCGGCAGGCGGTCGCGGAGCAGTGCCTCCGTGCGGTGCTGGTCGAGCGTCGCCACGTACGGGTGCGTGGGGGACGCACCGGCGAAGGACAGCGAGCCGAGGACCCGGCCGCGACTCCGGGCGACTCCCGTCCGGACGAGCACGGCCTCCGCGAGGACCGCCCGGTCGAGGCCGATCGCCGCGAAGGCGTCGAGGGACGGCGGGTGGATGCCGATCGCCCGCGACCCGTTCGGTTGGTCCGTCCGGCGTTCCCAGACCACGACGTCGAGCCCGCGGTCGGCGAGCAGGGCCGCGACGAACAAGCCGACGGGGCCGCCGCCGACGACGAGGACGTCGACACGCTCCGTGGTCACGGTGCGAGCCTACGGATCGTCGACCCCGCGGGCACCGGGTCAGCGGAACGCGCGCGACCCGGACGCAACCACGACACGGACGGGAGGCCCGTGGCGGGTCCGCCACGGGCCTCCCGTCCGGTGCGCGGTCACGGCCGACGGCCGCTGCGCGGTCCCTAGGTCGTCGCGTGCTCGCGCGCGGCGCGGTCGGCGGCGACGAGCCGCTTGGCCTCGCGAATGCGCTTCCGGGCCTTCTCGACCGGGACCTCGACGGCGTAGGCGGCACCGACCGCCACGAGGAGCGCTGCGCCGACGAGCCAGACGTTGCCCCACGCGCCGACCGCGAAGGTGCCGAGGAGCGCGATGACGAGCGGGTGCCAGAGGTACGCCGAGTACGACACGCGTCGGCCGAACCACGACACCGGCGTCCACGCGAGCGTCGCCGACACCGGGGTGCGGACGGACACGAGCCCGCCGATCAGCACGGCCGACACGAGGCCGGTCACCGGGAGGACCACGCCGAAGGTCGACGCGTGCTGCGTCCAGTCGCCGTCGATCCAGAGGAGGATGCCGACGAGGAGCGCGAGACCGGCCCACGTGGCGACGTGTCCGGCGATGCCCGCGGCGACGCGGCGGACCCGCCCGTCGTCGAGCAGCAGGGCGAGGAGGCAGCCGGTGGCCAGGGGGACGACACCGAGGACGGGGGAGAAGTACACGTCGGGGGTCGCGCCGCCGTTCGGCTTCTCGTAGCTCAGGTACGACGCGACGGCCGCGCCGACGATGACGACACCGAGGCCGGCCATCAGCCAGCGGCGACGCGAGCGGATCGCGAAGAGGAGGACGAGCACGGGCGGCCAGACGAGGTAGAACTGCTCCTCCATCGACAGGCTCCACGTGTGCGCGAAGACGCCCTGCGTGGTGTCCCAGAACGAACGGAACAGGTTGCCCGTGTAGCTCAGCGCGATGAACGCGGCCTCACCCGCGGAGAACGTGGCGCCCTTGTAGTCGCCGACCCAGTTCCAGAGCGCGAGGCCCACGAGCACGAACGCGATGAGCGCCGGGTAGAGCCGCAGCACGCGCTTGCCCCAGAACGCGCCGAGGCGGATGCGTCCGGTGTTCCGGTGCTCGCCGAGCAGCAGCGTCGTGATGAGGAAGCCGGAGAGCACGAAGAACACCGTCACACCGATGAAGCCCCCGTCGAAGTGGGCGACGTGCAGGTGGTAGAGGATCACGGCGAGGATCGCGATCGTGCGGAGGCCGTCGAGCGCCGGGGCGCGGTTCGTCAGCGGCGGCGGTGGGGTCGTGCCGCCGCCACGCATGCCGCGCTGCTCGGTGCCTACGTGGCTGCCGTCGGTGCTGGCCGGTGCGGAGGTGCTGCGGGTCCGCTCCGGCGAGATCGTGGTGGTCGCCACGTCGCCTCCTGCGAGATCGTTCTGCTGCCCGGACCGCGAGCGGACCGTGACCTGATCGTTACAGGATGCTCGCCCGAGGTATGAGGACGCTCAACGAACGGGGTGCACGAGGGATGCCAGGGCGTCGAGCCGCTCGGACGCGATGTCCTCGAACGAGCGCTCCTCGCCCGGCGCGATCCACCGCTGGAACGTCAGGTGGAAGACCGTCACCGCGGTCTCGGCCGCGATCGTCGCGGCGGGTTCGGGCACGCCGCGGTCGCGCAGCAGGGCACCCAGGTGGATCTTCAGGGTCGCGAGCTTGCCGAGTTCCCGTTCCTGGAGGGCGGGGTCGGCCTCGATGATCGTCTGTCGGGCCCGCGAGAACGGTCGCTTGTCACGGTCGAAGTACGTGCCCGCGGCGTGCACGTGCCGAGCGCACCAGGTCGAACGGGGCGGTGTCGGTCGGGGCCCGTTCGATCGGCACGGCGAAGATGGCGAGGAAGTCGTCCTGCCCGGACGGGAGGCGCGGGGCGGGCCGGCACCGTGCCTCCCGTCCGGTGTGGGGTCGCGTCGCTGGCGGACCGTCGGGCGGGTGCACCGCTGCGGGACGTCAGGGCCGTCGTCGTACGACGACGGCCCCGTCGTCAGTTGCACGCGCGGGCTGTCCCGGCGGGCACGGAACGACCCTGCCGCTGTCGTACGACAGCGGCAGGGTCGTATCGCGACGGCCAGCGACGGCCAGCCGGCACCGAGCCCGTCCCCGCTCCCGCCTCGCCCGCCGTGTCGCCTACTCGGCCTTCTGCATCTGCCAGGGCTCGGGCTCGCGGTCCCCGTTCGGCCGCACGGGCCGGACGTCGCCGACGATCGGGATCGCCCGCTTCCGCATGAACCACAGGTACCGCACGAAGAAGTGCGACAGCGTCGACAGCCGGTTGCCGTTGCCGAGCAGCGACGCGATGTGCACGGCCACCCACGCGGCCCACGCCACGGGGCCGACCATCGTGATCCCGCCGCGGAGCTGGGCGACCGCGGCGTTCGTGCCGATCGTCGCCATCGTGCCCTTGTCGAAGTACGTGAAGTGCTCGGTCGACTTCCCGTGGAGCAGGCGCTTGATCTGCTTCGCCACGTGCCGACCGCCCTGCAGCGCGGGCTGCGCGAGCTGGGCGAGCGCGTCGTCCTGCGCGGCGATGTCGCCGGCGGAGAAGATCCGGTCGACCCCCTTCACGCTGAGGTCGTCGTTCACCTGGATGCGTCCGCCGTGGGTCTGCGGCAGGCCCCAGCCCGAGACCTCCTTGTGCGCGGCGACGCCGGTGGCCCAGATGACCTGCGAGGCCGGGATGAACTCGCCGTCGGCGGTCACGACGCCGTCCGGCCGGACCTCGGCGACGCCGGTGTTCAGCCGCAGCACGACCCCGCGCTTCCGGAGGATCCGCGCGGCGTACCGGCGCAGGCGGGGCGCGAACGGCTTGAGGAGCTCCCCGCTCCGGTGCACGAGCGTGATCGAGATGTTGCCGCGTTCGATCTCGGGGTAGGCGCCGACGAGGGCCTGGTCCCGCAGCTCGGCGAGCGCGCCGGCCATCTCGACGCCGGTCGCCCCGCCGCCGACGATCACGATCTTGATCTCGTCCGGGCCCTGGTTGGCTGCTGCTTCCTCGAGCCGGGTGAACAGCTCGTCCCGGATCCGCAGGGCCTGGGACCGCGAGTACATCGAGTACGCGTACTCGTACGCGCCGGGGGTGCCGAAGTAGCTCGTGTTCACGCCGTTCGCGAGGACGAGCCAGTCGTAGTGCAGGTGCTCCCCGTCGCTCATCTCGGCGATGCGCTCGTCGGTGCGGATGCCCGTGAGCAGGCCGTGCCGGAAGTCCGCGTTGGACTGCTTCGCCCGGAGGCTGCGCAGGAAGTACGTCACGTCCCCGGCGTTCAGCCCGCCGGTCGCCACCTGGTACATGAGGGGCTGGAACATGTTGTAGACGTGGCGGTCGACGAGCGTGACCCGGACGTCGGTGTCCGCGAGCTCCCGCATGGCCGCGATGCCGGCGAAGCCTCCACCGACGATGACGACGTGTGGGCGGGTGTCCTGCGGCATGTGCTCCCTGGTTTCCTCGGACGGCGGATGGTCGCCTCCGAGGGTACGCGCGCTCCGCACCCTCCGCTGACCGTCACGGCCTGGAGGCGCGGGTCGATCCCGTCAGTCGTCCCGCCGCGCGTAGGTGTTCAGGACGTTCCCCTTGCTCGTCACGGTGCTGTCGACCAGCGTCAGGCGCGTGTGCGGGTCGGTCGGCTCGAAGAGCCGCCGGCCGGGTCCGGCGATCACGGGGTGGATCATGAGCTGGAGTTCGTCGAGCAGCCCGGCGAAGAGCAGGTGCCGGACGACCGAGATGCTCCCGGTGACCGCGATGTCGCCGCCGTCCTGCTGCTTGAGGTCGCGGACGAAGTCGTCGAGGTCGCCGGTGATCCTGGTGCTGTTCTCCCACGCCAGGTCGTCCCCGAGGCTGGTCGAGGCCACGTACTTCGGCATCGGGTTGATCCACCGGCCGAACGGGTCGTCGGCGTGCGCCGGCCACCACTCCGCCCACTCCAGGTAGCTGTTCCGGCCGAGCAGCACGGTGTCGGTGCGGGACATGAACGCCGTCATGCCCGCGCCGAGTTCCTCGTCGAAGCTGTCGTGCTGGAACTTGTAGGGCTCGACGACGACGCCGTCGACGGAGGTGAAGAGACCCGAGGTGACCTTCCGCATGCCCGGAGCGTAGTGGGACTGCGGCTCAGCTACCAGACCCGCCGTCGGTGCCGGTCCCGTCCTGGGTGCCGGTCCCGCCCTGGGTACCGGTCCCGCCCTGGGTGCCGGTCCCGCCCTGGGTGCTGCCGCCGGGGTACTGGCCGGAGCCGCTGCCGTACCCGGGGAAGCCGTTCGAGCCGCGGCCGGGGAACTGCGAGGTGCCCTGGGTCTGCTGGCCGCTGATGCCGTGGCCGATCGCGTACCCGATGCCGCCGCCCGCGAGGAGTGCGGCGACCCCGACCGCGCCGGCCACGACCGGCCAGAACCACGGCGGACGGGGCTTCGTCGCGCCGGGGCCGGCAGCCGTGCCGTACCAGGGCGTCGGCGTCTGCTGCGCGGTGTTCCACTCGGCGGCGTACGGGTCCGCGGCAGCGCCGCGGCCACCGGCGGCGGAGGGGTCCGTGGCGGGGGTGCGGTCCGCGGCCGGTGCGTCGTCCCAGCCGCTCGGGGCCGCGGCGGGGGCGGCGCCCCAGCCGCCCGGAGCGGCGGGGTACTGCGTCGGCGGCTGCGCTGCCTGTTGCGTCGGCAGGTGCGCCGTGGTCGACGGGGTCGTCGGGGTGGTGTCGTTCATGGGGACGAGTGCACACCGCGTGGCTATGCGTGGGTGATGACGAGGCTGGAGCCGCACTGTGGAGCCGCGGGTAGCGTCCATCCCGTGCGTGCGCGGGTCGAGACGGTGTCGGTCGGCGGGCTGCCCGTGCGGCTCCGGACGCTGGCCCCCGCCGGGCGGTTGCACGACCCGGTCGCGCCGACCGTGGTCCTCGTGCACGGCATCGGCATGTCGCACCGCTCGTTCGACCGCTCGCAGCGCGCCCTCGCCCGGGTCCACCGCACCGTGTCGGTGGACCTGCCGGGCTTCGGCGGGCTGCCGGCCGCCGGTCGTGCGCTCGACGCGGAGGTCCTCGCCGACCTCGTGGTCGAGGCCGTGCGGTCGCGGGGAGCGGGGGAGCTGGTCGTCGCCGGGCAGTCGATGGGGACGCAGGTCGCCGTCGAGGCTGCGCTCCGTCACCCGGACGTCGTGTCCTCCGTCGTGCTCGTCGGGCCGGTGGTGGACGACCGCCGCCGCACGCTCCTGCACCAGGCGCTCGGCCTCGGCCGGGACTGCCTCGTCGAGGGACCACGCATGAACGCCGTCGTGCTGACCGACTACCTCCGCAGCGTGCGCCAGTACCTCCGGGAGCTCGGCCCGATGCTCCGCTACCCGATGCTCGAGCGCGTCGCCGCCCTCGCGGTCCCGGCCCTCGTCGTCCGCGGTACGCGGGACCCGATCGCCCGCCACGGCTGGGGTGCCCGGGTCGCCGCGCACGCCGACCGTGGGGCACTCGTCGAACTCCCCGGCGCCCACCACGTCCAGGAGCACCAGCCCGTCGCGTTCGCGGACCTCGTGACCGAGTTCCGCCGTGTCGAGACCCTGGAACGCCTCGGGGGAGCGGAGGGGACGCGGTGACCGACGCGACCACCCCGGGAGCCGGGCCGACATCGACCGCGGGCGCCGTGCCTCCCGTCGGACTGGCCACACGCGCAGCGTGGGCCGCGCGGGACTGGCTGTACGCGGTGCGCTGGCAGGTGCAGAGCCTCGGTCCGACCACGGCGGACGACTACCGCGACGGCGACCGGCCACCCGTCGTTGTGATCCCCGGGGTGTACGAGACGTGGCACTTCATGCGGCCGCTCATGGACGCTCTGCACGACCGTGGACACCCCGTGCACGTCCTGCCCGTCCTGCGCCACAACGTGCGCCCGGTGCCGGCGTCCGCACGGGAGGTCGTGGCACACCTCGACGAGCACGACCTC
Organism: Curtobacterium luteum; assembly: GCF_014646995.1. Classification (GTDB taxonomy): domain Bacteria; phylum Actinomycetota; class Actinomycetes; order Actinomycetales; family Microbacteriaceae; genus Curtobacterium; species Curtobacterium luteum. The sequence goes on from NZ_BMOI01000012.1 coordinate 52,122, forward strand.
CGCGGGGTGCTGCTCGTCACGCACAGCAAGGGCGGGCTGATCGGGAAGTACGCGATGGCGTCGCTCGACCCCGACCGCCGCATCGACCGGATGGTCGCCGTCTCGACGCCGTTCGGCGGGTCCTCGCTCGCCCGGTTGGCGCCGGTGCCGCACCTCCGGGCGTTCCGCGCCGCGGACCCGGTGCTCGCCGCGATGGGGCGGGAGCTCGAGGTGAACGCGCGGATCACGTCCGTGTACGGCGTCTTCGACACGCTCATCCCGGAGGGCAGCGAGCTCGCGGGGGCCACCAACGTCCGGCTCCCGGTCGGTGGACACTTCCGGATCCTCGGCGACCCGCGGACGCGTGAGGCCGTGCTCGCCGCGACGGACTGAGCCGCCCGGACGCCCGGCCCCCGCCGCGCGACCGCACGGCGGCCACGCGGCGGCACGGTGGCGCGTCAGGCGCCGGGCAGGAACAGGCAGAACGGGTGTCCGTCGAGGTCGAGCAGTACCCGCACGTCGTCCTGCGGCTGGTACGCAGCCTCGCGCACACCGAGGCCGACGGCACGCTCGACGGCGCCGGGCAGGTCCTCCACCTGGAAGTCCAGGTGCAGCTGCATGTTCTGCGCGCCGGCCTCGCTCGGCCACACCGGGGCGACGTACTCGGGGTCGTACTGCACCGACAGCCCGGCCCCGTCCGCCGGCCGCACCCGCGCCCAGGTCGGGTCGTCCTCGTGCACGGTCCAGCCCGTGAGCGCGCCGGAGAACCGGGCGAGCCGCAGGGGTTCCGGGGACTGCAGCACGGTGGCCACGAAGGTCGGCATCGTCGCGTCGTCGCTCGTCATGCGGCGGAGCGTACGCGGCTCAGGTCCCGCGACCGACCAACGACCGGTCCCGCGACCGGTCAGCGACCGGTCCCGCGACCGGTCAGCGACCGGTCCCGCGACCGGTCAGCGACCGGTCAGCGGCCGTCAGCGTGGGTCGACGCTCGCGCGCTCGACGATCTCGTGCGGAACCACGAACGTCTCCGGCGGTGCCGACCGGTCGTCGATCCGCCGGGCGAGCAGCCGCAGCGCCGCCCCCGCCAGGGTCTTGCGGTCGAACGCCACCGTCGTGAGCGCGGGGATCGCGAACGCCGCCGCGGCGATGTCGTCGAACCCCATGACGCTGACGTCCTCCGGCACGCGGACACCACGCGCCGCGAGCACGTGCAGCACGCCGAACGCGATCGAGTCGGTGAACGCGAACACCGCGTCGGGCAGGTCGTGGCGGTCCAGCCAGGCGGCGAACGTCCGGGCCGCGGTCGCCGTGGACCAGTCGTCGAGGGGCACGCGGAGCGCCGCTTCGACCGGCAGCCCCGCGGCCTCGAGTGCGTCGCCGTACCCGCGTTCCCGGAGCTCGCTCGTCGCGGTCGCACGGACCTCCGCAGCGGCACCGACGATCGCGATCCGCCGGTGTCCGGACGCGATGAGGTACGCCGTCGCCTCCTCGGCCGCGGCACGGCTCGCCACGTGCACCTGGTCGACGTGCTCGGGCTCGACCTCCCCGATCACGACGGTCGGCGGGAGGCCCTCGGTCGACGCCAGCACGCTCGCGCTCAGGGTGACCGGGTTGAGGACGAGGCCGTCGACGAGGTGCGCCCGCGCCCGGGACACGAGGTCGCGCTCGCGCTCCGGGTCGTTCGCGGTCTGGTCGAGCTGCACCACCCAGCCGTGGTCGCGCGCGAGTTCGACGAACCACTCGGTGAGCTCGGCGGCGTAGGGGTTCCGCATCTCCGGCAGCGTCAGGGCGATGACGCCGGAGCGGCCGTTCCGCAGCCCACGCGCGGAGAGGTTCGGGACGTACCCGAGCTCGGCGACCGCCTGCTCCACGCGCGCACGGGTCGCCGGACGTACGGGAACCCCACCGTTGACGACGTTGGAGACGGTCTTCGGTGACACCCCGGCGAGGGCGGCCACCTCCCGCACGGTCGCGCGCATCGTCCGAGCGTACCGCCCGGGTCGGCCTCGCTACGCCCGGAGCCCGTACCGGTGCACGTGCGTGCGGTACGGCACCCGGACGGTCTCGTTGCCGGCGGTCTCCGGGTGGCTGTCGAGCAGCTCCTCGACGGCCCGGCGCAGCTCGGCCCGTTCGGCGTCCGGCAACACGATGACGTAGCTGCGCGACAGGACCATGTCGAGGAACGCCGACCGGTCCTGTTGGTGCACCCACTCGAACACGCGGTGCTCCCGGGTGCGGAACGGGCCTCCGACGGCCGACTCGTCGTCGTACGCCATCCGCTGGGCCTCGGGCCGGGTGATGACGTCCCCGAGCCGCTGCGCCCAGTCCGAGGACTCGTCCCGCACGTTCCAGACCAGTCCGAGCACGCCACCGGGACGGAGGACCCGTGTCGCCTCCGCGACACCGCCCTCCGGGTCGACCCAGTGCCACGACTGCGCGAAGGTCACCGCGTCCGCCGTGCGGTCCGGCAGGGGCATCGCCTCGCCCGTGCCGTCCACCGCGCGGACGTCGGGCAGCAGCGCGGCCAGACGCGCCCGCATCGCCGGGTCCGGCTCGACGGCGACCACCTCGGCGCCGCGTCCGAGCAGCGTGCGGGTGAACTTGCCGGTGCCCGCACCCACGTCGACGAGTCGCTCCGCACCCGTCGGGACCAGCCAGTCGGCCACTGCGGCCGGGTACCCCGGCCGCCCGTGCTCGTAGGCGTCGACCGCGCTGCCGAAGGAGCGCGCGTGCTGCTCGGAGGTCATGGACCCAACTTGGCACCGCCGGACGGGAGGCACGGTGCGAGCCCGCCCCGAGCCTCCAGACCGTCACACGGTCGTGTCCGGAGCGTCAGTCCGCGTGCCGGGCGCTCCATGCGCGGAACGGCGCGGTCGGGTCCTCGACGCTGCCCTGCTCGGCGCGCAGCGCGCGCTCCTCGACGGGCTTGGCGTACTCGTCGTAGAAGGTCGCGAGGGTCATCAGGCGGTTGCCGTCCTCGTAGTGTTCGCCCTCCTGCTCCCGCGAGGCCGCGTAGACCACGCGGTCGGGCTGTGCGTAGTAGAGGGCGCCGAGACACATCGGGCACGGGTACGCGGTGACGACGACCTCGTACCCGCCGAGGTCGGTGATGCCCTGCTCGGCAGCCGCTCGGATCGCACGGATCTCGGCGTGGGCGGTGGGGTCGCCGGTCTGGGCGACGTGGTTCACGGCCTCGACGACGACCTCGCCGTCACGGACGATGAGACAGGCGAAGGGCTTGCCGCCGTCGGCGACGTTGTCGAGGGCGCGGGAGACCGCCAGGGCGGTGAAGTCGGTCGGTGGCGTGGATTCGTCATGGTGCATCGGTCAACGGTCCTCCGAACGGCTGCCCGGGCGGTGGGCGGCCGCGTACCCCGTCGCGTCGGGCCTGGTCGCAGCCGGCGGCGGTTCACTGGCCGGCATGACCGACCGGCCCTTCACCCCAGCGCTCGCCACGTTCTTCCGCGGACTCGCCGAGCACAACGAGAAGTCCTGGTTCGAGGACCACCGCGAGGAGTGGGAGCGCCACGTCGAGGCGCCGATGGAGTCCCTGCTCGAGGAAGCCGAACAGCGCTACGGTTCCGGACGCGTGCTCCGGCAACACCGGGATCTCCGGTTCACCCCGGACAAGCGGCCCTACCGGGAGGACACCGGCCTCACCGCGGGCGGCGTCTACCTCAGCGCCGGTGCGGACGGGATCCAGGCCGGCGGCGGGCTCTACACGCCCTCCCGTGCCCAGCTCACCGCCGCGCGCACCGCGATCGACGAGCACCCGCAGGCCGCCGCCGCGCTGCAGCGGCTGCTCGACGACCTCGTCGACGCCGGGTTCGAGCTCGCCGGTCCGCCGCTCAAGACCGCCCCGCGCGGCTACGACGCCGACCACCCGCGCATCGACCTGCTCCGGATGCAGCACTACGCCGCGCTCACGCACCTGCCCCTCACGAGTCCGCTCTCGGACATCGTCGACGCCTGGGAGCGGGTGCAGCCGCTGGTGCGGTGGACGGTGAAGTGGGCTCGGGCGGACGACGCCGAGGCCGCCGACGACCCGGCGCCGCCCGTGCCGGGAGCGCGGTCGATCGACGAGCGGGCCTGAGCGGCGGCTGCTGCTCGCTGGTGCGGTCCGCGTCTCGGTGATGCGGGTCGGTCGGTGCGGCTGCGCTGGCGAGGATCGTGTCTCGGTGATGCGGGGCCGGTCACGACTCCCCGCGCGGTTGTCCGGGGCCGGTCACGTACTGTCGCGCGCGGCGACGTGGAGCGACGTCTCGTGGATGCAGTTCGTGTCTCGGTGATGCGGCGGCGGTCACGACTCACCGTGCTGTCGTCCGGGGCCGGTCACGTACTGTCGCGCGCGGCGACGTGGAGCGACGTCTCGTGACCGGACGATGCGCTGCGTCGGGGTTTCGCGACCGGCGGCACATCGGCCCGTCGGCGCGTCGGCACGTCGGCGCGCCGGGCAACGGCCGGTCGGCGCGACGTCCGGACGGGAGGCCCGTGGCACGTCGGCCTGCACCCGTGCTCCCGTGCGCCGGTGCTGCTGCTCGGCCCTCAGCCGCGGAGCCAGCCGGCCTCGGCGAAGGTCGTCTGGAGCTCGGTGAACAGCCGCGACCCGTGGAACCCGTCCACGGCCGCGTGGTTGACCTGCACCGCGATCGGCATCACGGTCCGCCCCTCGACGTACCGGTACCGGCCGATCGTGAAGATCGGCAGCAGGTGGTCGAAGCCGTCCTTGACGTGCAGCGCGAACCCGGTGAACGACGCCCCGGGCAACGTCGAGACGTCGAACACGTTCTCCGGACGGTCCACCTGGGGGAACATCCGGTGGTCGTCCCGGTACCGCTCCATCGTCGTGACGGCGGCCTCGTGGAACCGTGCCGGGTCGTCGTCGTACGGCACGAACAACACGGAGAACGTCTCGGTGTCCGGGTGGAACACGGTGAACATCGGGTGCACGACGTCCCAGACCGCGGGGGAGCCGTCCTCGAGGAGCTGCATGCGGAACTCGGCGTGCCGGTTCACCACCGACGCGATCGCCCACAGCTGTGAGGCGTACGTGCGACGGTCCGTCCGCCTGACCGTCTCCGCGAAGTCGGTGACGTCGAGCTCGACCGTCATCTCCCACGTGCACGGCACCCGGTCGCGGTAGTGCTCGAAGTGCTCGCGGCGGGGCCAGGTGGCGAGGTCGATCGGGCGGAGCGCGGTCATGGGTGCCAGTCTGGCCCCGGTCCCTAGGGTGGAGCCATGCCGACACTGCAGCGCGTCCCGGCCCTCGTCGCCTCCAGCCAGCTGGCGATCCCGGTCGCCGAGGCCCTCGTGGCGCTGCCCGCCGACGTCCTCGGGCGGATCGAAGCAGCCCCGATCGACCCGGACCTCGCGGACACGGCAGCGTTCTCGGAGGCCTACGGCTTCCCGGTCGAAGGCGGCGCGAACTGCATCGTCGTCGCGGGCAAGCGCGGGGACGACGTCCGCTACGCCGCGTGCATCGTGCTCGCGCACACCCGGCTCGACGTGAACCGCGTCGTCAAGAAGCTCCTCGACGTCCGCAAGGCGAGCTTCGCCCCGATGGACCAGGCCGTCGAACTGACCGGGATGGAGTACGGCGGCATCACCCCGATCGGTCTCCCGTCGTCGTGGCCGGTCTTCGTGGACTCCCGCGTGCAGAATGCTCCCGAGGTCGTCATCGGCGCCGGAGTCCGTGGCGCGAAGCTGTTCCTGCCCGGCGCCGTCCTCGCGGGGCTGCCGCACGTCCAGGTCGTCGACGGTCTGGCCACCGAGCCGACGGCGGCCACCGAACCGACGGCGCCGTCGGAGTCCGGAGCGTGACCGTCCGGCTGCCGATCGTCGTCGACGAGCACGTGACGCTCGTCCTCGCCGACGACTCCGTGGCCGAGACCTACCGCGACCTCGTGCTGGACGACCTCGACCACCTGCGGCCGTGGGAGGAGCTTGCTCGACCGGGCCTCACGGTCGACGACGTCCGTGCGTACCTCACCCCGGGCCTCACCGGCTGGGCCGAGGGTTCCGGTGTCCCGACGGCGATCGTGCTCGACGGGGCGGTCGTCGGTGCGCTCGCCGCCCGGTGCCCGCCCGCGTCGACGAAGGCCGAGGTCGGCTACTGGCTGGCGTCGAGCGCGGGAGGTCGCGGAGTGATGACCCGGGCCGTCCGGGCGCTGGTCGCGGAGCTGTTCGCGGACGGGGTCCACCGTGTCGAGATCCGGACCGCTGCGGACAACCAGCCGAGCCGCGCTGTTGCCGAACGGCCCGGGTTCACCCTCGAGGGCACCCTGCGAGAGGCGTACCCGATCGACGGCGTCCGCCACGACCTCTGCGTCTACGCCCGGCTGGCGACCGACCCGGTCAGTCGTTCGGGCGGATGAGGCAGAAGGGGTGCCCTGCCGGGTCGAGGTACACCCGGAAGGTGTCCGTCCCCGAACCGGTCGCCGTCGCGCCGATCGCCAGGACGGCCGCCTCGCCCTCGTCGAGGTCGTCGACCTTCACGTCGAGGTGGCTCTGCTGCGGGACGTCCTGCCCGGGCCACTCCGGAGCGCGGTAGTCCGCCACCTGCTGGAACGCGAGGATCGGCCGGTGGTCGGTGAACGGGAGGGCGATCTCCGCCCAGTCCTCGTCGAAGGCGACGATCTCGCCGCCGAGGAGCCCGACGTAGAAGCGCGCCAGGGCACGGGGGTCGGGGCAATCGAGGACGACGACGTCGAGGGTGCCGATCATGGCGGCCACGCTAGCCCGGTCAGCGCGCGGCGGCCAGCGTCTTCGTGATCCGCTGCAGCGACACCGTCTCAGCGGTCCCGAGCTCCTGCGCGAAGAGACTCAGCCGGAACTCCTCGAGCATCCATCGGGCGTGCACGAGCTCGGGGTGGGCACCGACCGCCGGTGGGAACGTGCCGCCGGCGTCCGTGTACCGGTCCGTGGCGACGGTGACCTCGCGCATCCATGCGGCATCGCGCCCCGGGTTCTGCAGGAGCTTCTGCACCCGGGCCTCGATGCCCTGCAGGTACACGCGGATCCGTCGGAGCCGATCGAGGCCTGCGACCGCGACGAACCCGGGGAACACGAGCCGTTCGAGCTGCTGCCGCATGTCCGTCAGCGCGCCCAGGAGCGTCATCGCGTTCGCCTGCTTGATCGCCCGCTCGGCGTTCCGGTGTGCGGTGAGGACCGCGGCGACCTCGGACACCGCGGTGAACATCGTGTCGACGACGGTCGCGGAGACGCGGTCGCGGACCTGCTCGAACGCCGCCTGCTCGAACACGAGGCCGTCGGGGTGCGGCTGCCGGATGCCGGCGTCGACGACCGCAGCGAGGACGTCGTCGAACAGCGCCTGGGTCGACGGGTAGGGCGAGGCGGCGAGCGCGAGCTTCTCCTGCGCGGTCAGGTGCTGCTGGATGTACGACACGGGGGAGGGCACCGCGAGCATCACGAGCCGTCGGACGCCGGCGGGCATCTCGACCGCGCGGTCGCGTTCGGTGGCGAGCAGGCGCACGGCGACGGTGGCCTTGGGACCGGAGCCCTCCTCGACCAGGGCGGGGTAGGCGCGGATGACACCGCCGGACTGCTTCGTGTCGAGGACGCGGGGCAGGTCGCCCCCCGGCCAGGCGGTGAGACCCGACCGCTCGAGGTCGGAACCGGCCTGCGCGACGCGGAACGGGCCTCCCGGCCGGTTCGCCTTCGCCGTGGCGGAGGCGACACTCTGCTGGGTCCGGTCCTTGAGCTTCGTCTGCAGCGCAGCGAGGTCCTTGCCCGACTCGACCCGCCGACCGCGCTCGTCGACGACCGCCCACGTGGGCAGGAGGTGCTGCGGGACGCGGCCCAGGTCGAAGTCCGACTCGGACACCGGCACGTAGGTCATGCGCTGGATCGTCTTCGCGAGGGTCGAGCGGAACGACTCGGTCGGCTCCGTCGGTGCGTCGTCGGGCAGCTCGGCGACGATCTTCTCGGCCCAGTCGGCAGCGGGCACGATGTTCTTGCGGATCTGCTTCGGCAGCGACTTGATGAGCGCGGTCACGAGCTCCTTGCGGAGGCCACGGACCTGCCAGTCGAAGCCCTCCTCGCGCATGCGCGGGAGCAGCGCGAGCGGCACCTGCACGCTGACGCCGTCGTCCTGTGCGCCCGGCTCGAACCGGTACTTGATCGCGAGACGCTGGTCACCCGACCGCCACTGGGTCGGGTACTCCTGCTGGTCCTGCGCGGCTTCCGCCGCGTCCTCGGCCAGGAGGTCCGACCTGCGCATCGTGAGCAGGTCCGGTTGGTCGCGCCTCGCCTGCCGCCACCACCCCTCGAAGTCGCGCGTGGTCGCGACGTCCGCGGGGATGCGGGCGTCGTAGAAGTCGACGATCTTCTCGTCGTCGAAGAGGATGTCGCGCCGGCGTGTGCGCTCCTCGAGCTGCTCGAGTTCCTTCCGGAGTCGCCGGTTCTCGCGGTCGAACGCCTGCTGCGAGTCCCACTCTCCCTCGACGAGGGCGTGCCGGATGAAGAGTTCGCGGGAGTGCTCGGGGTCGACCCGCTTGTACTGGACGCGGCGACGCTGCACGACGGGGACGCCGAAGAGGGTCACGCGCTCGTACGCGACCACCGCGCCCTGCTTCTTCTCCCAGTGCGGCTCACCGTAGGTGCGCTTCAGGAGGTCGCCGGCGAGCGGCTCCACCCAGGCGGGGTCGATCTTCCCGACCGTGCGGGCGAAGAGCCGGCTCGTCTCGACGAGTTCGGCGGCCATCACGGCGTCGGGCTGCTTCTTGGCGAGGACGCTGCCCGGGAACACCACGAACCGGACGTTGCGGGAGCCGAGGTAGTCGCGCTTCTCGCGGTCGCGGAGACCGATCTGGCTGAGGAGTCCGGCGAGGAGGGACCGGTGCACCGCGTCGCCGTCCTCACTGCGTGACTGGGCCACGCGCACGTCGACCTGCTTCGCGGCGCGGACGAGCTGCCGGTACAGGTCCTGCCACTCGCGGATGCGGAGGTGGTTCAGGAACTCGGCCTTGCAGAGTCGGCGGAACGCGCTGGACGACAGCTCGTCCTGCTTGTCCTCGATGTGGTTCCAGAGGTTCAGCAGCGTGAGGAAGTCGCTCGTCGGGTCGGCGAAGCGGGCGTGCAGCTGGTCGGCGTGGGCACGCTTCTCGAGCGGACGTTCGCGCGGGTCCTGGATGCTGAGGGCACTGACGACGGCGATGACCTCGCGGCCGACGCCCTGCCGGCCGGCCTCGAGCACCATCCGACCGAGGCGCGGGTCGATCGGCAGCCGGGTCAGCTGGCGGCCGGTCTTCGTGATGCGGCCGTCCCCGTCCACCGCGCGCAGCTCACGGAGCAGGTCGAGGCCGTCCTTCACGCCCCGTGAGTCCGGCGGCTGGAGGAACGGGAACCGCTCGATGTCGCCGAAGCCGAGCGAGATCATCTGCAGGATCACCGCGGCGAGGTTCGTGCGGAGGATCTCGGGGTCGGTGAACTCCGGCCGCCGATCGAAGTCGTCCTCGGAGTACAGGCGGATCGCGATGCCCGCGCTCGTGCGGCCGGCACGACCGGAGCGCTGGTTGGCGCTGGCCTGGCTGATCGCCTCGATCGGGAGGCGCTGGACCTTCGCACGCGGGGAGTAGCGCGAGATGCGGGCGGTCCCCGTGTCGACGACGTACTTGATGCCGGGCACGGTCAGGGAGGTCTCGGCGACGTTCGTGGCGAGCACCACGCGGCGTCGGACGCCCGGCGTGCTGCGTCGCTCGAACACCCGGTGCTGGTCGGCGGCGGACAGTCGGCCGTAGAGGGGGAGGACCTCGGTGCCCGGGTAGCGCTTGCCCTCGATGGCCTCCTGCGCGTCGCGGATCTCGTTCTCGCCGGAGAGGAACACGAGCACGTCGCCCGGGTCTTCGCGCGCGAGTTCGTCGAGCGCATCGGTGATGCCCTGGAGGACGTCGCGGTCGTCGGGGGAACCGCCGGAGCCGTGGTCGTCGGTCCGCGGGTCGTCCTCGTCGTCGTCGCGACCGTCGCGGTCGTCGGTGTCCTCCGCCACGAGCGGTCGGTAGCGCACCTCGACCGGGTAGGTGCGACCGGACACCTCGATGATCGGGGCGCCGCCGAAGTGCTGCGAGAACGACTCGGGGTCGATCGTCGCGCTGGTGATGATGACCTTGAGGTCCGGGCGACGCGGCAGCAGTCGCTTGAGGTAGCCGAGCAGGAAGTCGATCGTCAGCGAGCGTTCGTGCGCCTCGTCGATGATGATCGTGTCGTAGCGCTTCAGGTCACGGTCGAAGTGGATCTCGTTGAGGAGGATCCCGTCCGTCATCAGCTTGATCTTCGTGTTCGCCGACACCTTGTCCGTGAAGCGGACCTGGTACCCGACGAGGTCGCCGAGCTCACCGCCGAGCTCTTCGGACACCCGCTCAGCGATCGTGCGGGCGGCGATGCGCCGGGGCTGCGTGTGCCCGATCGACCCGCGTCCGAGCTCGAGGCAGATCTTCGGCAGCTGCGTCGTCTTGCCGGAACCCGTGGCACCGGCGACGATCACGACCTGGTGATCGCGGATCGCAGCAGCGATGTCGTCCCGCCGCTGCGAGACGGGCAGCTCGGGCGGGTACGTGATGACGGGCATGTCGGACATGAGCATTCCAGGATACCTGGCCGGTGCGCTCTCGAGGGACCCGCCGCCTCCGCCGGACACGGTGCTCACCGGCCGAGCTGGCCGACGAGGTCGTCGGCCGTGCGTGCGGGCAGCGCGCACACGCGGTCGTGGCAGACGTACGCGGCCGGGTCGAGCCCGCTCCGCGACGCGAACAGCGCGAAGCCGGCCGCAGCCCACGCCTCGGCCTGCGCGGGCGTGACCGTGGCGGTGACGGTACCGGGCAGCCGGGCCGCGCGAGCGGTCTGCCGCATCGGGTGGGCACCGTCGGAGGCGACCACCACGACCTCCCGCGACGCCCGGCCGAGCGACAGCGCGAGCCCGAGGGCGTCCGCGTACCCCAGGGGTCGTTCGGTGCCGGAGGCTGCTCGGTCCGCCACGAGCCGCTCCGCCGCGGCGCGGTACGAGTGCTCCCCGGTCAGCGCGGCGAGCGTCGCCGCGGCGGACGCCAGGCCCACCGTGCCCGAACGGAGGGCGGTCTGCGGCTGCTCACCGGTCGCGGTCCCGGCGGCGTCGAGGACCGGGTCCACCGCGAACCGCCCGGCCAGGCCGTCGTCGACGAGGCCGCGCGCGACGGACGCGTACGACACCTCGCCGGTGACGAGCGCCAGCTCGAGGAGCCCCTCGGCGAGGAGCCCGACGTCCTCCACCGTCGGCGGAGCGGTCGAGACCCCGCGCGACGAGCTCGACCGGACGGCGACGTGACCGTCCCGCACGTGGACGTCGAGGACCGCGTCGGCTGCTCCCCGGGCCAGGGCGATCATCGCGTCGTCGTCGTGCCGGGCGCCGGCGATCGCCAGGCCCCTGACCGCGAGCCCGTTCCACCCCGTGAGCACCTGGTCGTCGAGCGGCGGCGGGTCGAGCGTCGCGCGCTCGGCGACGGGCCGTCGGTACCACTCGCCCTCGACCCGACGCCCGTCGATCGTGGACTCGCTGTCCTGTGCCGCCACGAACGCGCCGTCGGGTCGGCGGAGCGTGTCGCGGAGGAAGGACGCGATGCCCCGGGCCTGCTCGGCACCGGCCACGGCCAGCAGTCCGGCGTTGTCGTAGAGCATCCGTTCGTAGTGCGGCACGCTCCAGTCGCGCCGCGTCGCGTAGCGGAAGACGCCGCCGTCCTCGTCGGTGAGCTCCGACCGGCCGATCACGGCGAGCGTGCGCTCGAGGAGGCCGCCGGCCCCCTCCGCACCGTCGGCAGCGAGGTCGCCGAGCAGTTCCAGGAGCGGGGCACTCGGGAACTTCGGGGCACCTCCGAAACCGCCGTACGTGGTGTCCTCCGCCTGGAGCAGCTGGTCGAGGACACCCCGGACCGCATCGACGGACGGGAGGCCCGGCTCGTCTCCGTCCGACCCGGCACCTCCGGAAGCGGTCGCGTCGGCCTCGGCCCCCTGCCGGATCGCCGTCGCGATGGCGGACGAGTTCGCGTCGACCTCGTCCCGCCGGTCACGCCACGCGTCGAGCACGGCGCCGACCACCTGGCGGAACGACGGGACCTGCTGCACGGGCTCCGGCGGGAAGTAGGTCCCAGCGGAGAACACGTGCGCGTCCGGCGTGGTGAAGACGGTCAGCGGCCAGCCGAGCTGCCCGGTGAAGGCGCTCGCCGCGGCCATCATGCTGGCGTCGACGTCGGGGCGTTCCTCCCGGTCGACCTTCACGGCGACGAAGTCCTGCCGCAGGAGCTCGGCCACCGCCGGGTCGGAGAAGCTCTCCCGCGCCATGACGTGGCACCAGTGGCAAGTGGCGTATCCGATCGACACGAGGACCGGCACGTCTCGCTCGCGTGCCTCCGCGAAGGCCTCGGGGCCCCACTCACGCCAGTCGACCGGGTTGTCGGCGTGCTGGCGCAGGTAGGGGCTGACTGCGGAGTCGAGGCGGTTGTCGCTCATGGGGCCAGCCTGCCCCGCCCGGCCTGTGCAGCACAGCTTCAGCCGTCGGCTGTGGACGGATCAGCGTCGTCCACACCCTGCTGGGGGAGGAGCCAACCCGTGAGCACCGCGAGCCGGCGCGCGACGTCCTCCGGGGTCAGGTCGTCGGTGTCCACCCGGGTGACGTCGTCCCGGGCGGCCGTGTCGAGCCTCCCGGCCGTCCTGGCGCTGTGCGCCATCTGCGCTTCGGGGAGGCGACCCCCTGACCGTCGACGCAGGCGGCCCGCTGTGGCTTCGTCGCCCGCTCGGAGGAGCACGGCGGTCACGACCGGATCGTCGCCCATCGCCCGTGCGAGTGCGTTTTGCTCGAGGACCGCGACCGTGTTCGTGAAGATGAGCCGGTGGTGTCCGAGCTCCCGGTACCGGCTCCACATGGTCGCGAGGTTGCGCTCCGCGAGGTGCGCCTCGGGGTGCTCGACGTGGGGCGCCGGGTGCGCGAGATCCAGGGCGTCCCCCTCGATCACGACGTGACGGACGTCGCCGGCGACGAGGAGGTCGTGCAGGGCCTCCGCGGCCGTGGACTTCCCGACCCCGGATCGGCCGCCGACGAAGAGGACCTCGGACCGTGTCACGTGGTCAGCCCCGGCCGAGCATGAGGAGCGCGAGCGCCGCGTCCTCCGGGCCGTAGTCGAACATCCGCTCCCAGAACGGGTCGTCGGCCCAGGGCACGTCGCCCCCGGCCGGGACCCGGTGCGCCGTGTCGACCAACCAGTCCAACTCGGGCACCACCGCCGACCCGAACGCGGGCGGCTGCCACCCGAGCGCCCGCGCGGCCGACGTGTCGAGGACGAACGGCGTCGCCGACGACCAGGGCGTCACGCCGACGAACGCCGGCGCGTCCTCGTCGAGGAGGACCTCGTCGAACGCGTGGTCGAGGTGTCCGGCGACCGTCCGGACGATCTCGAGCACGCTCGGAGCGGTGTCGTCCGCCACGTTGAGGATCCGCCGGTCGGGCTGCTCGGCGACGAGCCCGACCAGGCTGGCGATGCCGTTCGCCGCCGTCGTGTGGTCGACGCCGCGGCCGTGGTCGGCGAGCAGGATCCGCTCCCGACCGTCGAGCGCTCGACGGACGACGAACCACTCCCGCGGCCGCCCGATGTGCGGGCCGTGCACCTTCGAGGGCCGCAGCACGGTGACCGGTGCACCGTGGTCGAGGAGCACCTGCTCGGCGGCGACCTTCGCTGCGCCGTAGCCGTCACGGCTGGTCGGGTCGGCGTCGTTCGGCACGACCGTCGGCTGCAGTTCCGACACCGGACCCGCGAACACCGGACGCTCCACCGAGTTGCCGTGTCGACCCTGGTCGTCGACGTAGACGGCCTTCGACGAGATGAACACCGTCGAACCCGCGTCGTCGAGGAACGGCCGCAGCTGGAGGGCGTCGTCCCGGGTGCGTCCCACAGTGTCCACGACGAGGTCGGCGCCGGGGCGGAGGAGCGCCCGGAGCAGCGCGGTGTCCCGTCGGTCGCCGAGCGTCGAGGTGGCGCCGTCGGCCACGAGGGCGTCGGCGACGGGGCCGCCGCGGCGGGAGACGACCTCGACCTGCCAGTCGTCGGGGGAGTCGAGCAGGTACTGCGCCACGGCGGAGCCGATACCGCCGGTGCCGCCGAGGACGACCGCTCGTCTGGTGCTCATGGTGCAACGGTAGTGCGGCCGGTCCGTCTCGTCGGTCTCGCCCGTCGCGCAGCCCGCGTGCGGCGCGGCGTTCCCGCGCTGGGCGCCGTCAGGACGCGACGGCCTCCGGCTCGCGGCGCCACCAGTCGAGCAGCGATCCGTCGTACACCTGCACGCGGTCGTGCCCGAGGACGGTGAGCGCGAGGGCGTCGACGCACGCTGCCGTCCCGACGCCGCAGTAGGTGACGATCTCCTCGGCGTCGATGACCTCGGCGAACGCCGCCGCGAGCGCAGGACCCTTCCGGTAGGCGTTCGTGTCGGGGTCGACGAGGGAACCGACCGGGATCGCCGTGGAGCCGGGGATCACCGGAGCGTGACCGGCGCCGAGGGCGGACTCGTCGGCAGCGAGGACCAGCGCTGCCGGCTCCGTCCCCGTCGCGGCGCGGAGGACGCGATCGTGGTCGACCCAGAGCGGGCGCTCCTCTGCTGCGAGGAACGCATCCCGTTCCGCGGCAGCGGCGGTCGCGAGCGAGCCGATGCGGACCGGACGGCCCTCGTCCCGCCACTTCGTGAAGCCGCCGTCGAGCACCGCCACCGCGTCGAAGCCGAACGAGCGGAAGATCCACCAGAGTCGGGCCGACCACTGCCCGACGCCGTCGTCGTAGACCACGACCGTCGCGGTGTTCGTGACGCCGAGCTGTCGCGCCGCGGACTCGAAGCGTTCTGCGTCCGGCCGGGTGAAGGGGACGGCGGTGTCGGGAGCGGAGAAGTCACCCAGGAGGTCGGCGTACCGCGCTCCCGGGACGTGTCCGCGCCGCTCGTAGGCGTCCGCCGCCGGAGCCCACGTGGTGTCGAGGCCGGTCCCCGTCGAACGCACCGAGGCGTCGAGCACGATGAGCTCGTCAGCACCGAGGTGGTCTGCGAGCCACTGCGTCGACACGAGCGGCGAGGTCAGGACGGGGGCCATGCGGCACACGATAACGACGACCCCTGACGCCTGCGAGGGGAACCGCAACAGTGCGCAATCGCAGCCTCATCGGTGCCGCGTGATTCGGATCGAGGTCGCTGCGGAACGACCGCGCAGTCGTCGTTCGACAGCGGTGGTGTCGTTCGACGGCGGTGGTGTCGTCCGACAGCGGCGCGCCGGACGCCCGCGGCGTCGGTCGCTGCGGAACGACCGCGCGGTCGTCGTCCGACAGCGGTGGTGTCGTGTGACGGCGGTGGTGTCGTTCGACGGCGGTGGCGTCGTTCCACGGCGACCGTGTCGTCCGACAGCGGCGTCGTCGTTCGACAGCGGCGCGCCGGACCCCCGCGGCGCCGGTCGCTGCGGAACGACCCCGCCGTCGTCGTCCGACAGCGGTGGCGTCGTTCGGCAGCGGTGGCGTCGTTCGACAGCGGCGCGCCGGACGACAGCGGTGACGTCGTTCGACGGCGGCGACCCGGACCCCCGCGGCAGCACACGCCGAACACCGCACACGACGCGAACGACCCGCCCGGCAGATCGCCGAGCGGGTCGTTCGATGACCAGTTGCGCAGGCGCTGGCGCTGCGGCCAACGGCCGTCGGAGCCTGCCCGCGCCACCGCGACGGTGGGCCGCAGCCCTAGTGCGCCGCGGCCGCGATGCTCCCCGTCGCGGTCGCCGCCGCGTGCTCGAGCTTCGCCAGCCGGACGGACTGCCGGTTGATGAGCAGTCCCCCCGCGAGGGCGACCAGCACGAGGACGCCGGCCGAGATGCCGAACGCGACGTGGTAGCCGTCGAGCACCGCCTGCGCCTGCTGCACCTTGGTGGGTGCCGCGGAGAGCCCCGACAAGCTGTTCTTCACGACGTCGGCGAAGATCGTCGAGAGCAGTGCCGTCCCGATCGAGCCGCCGATCTGCTGCATCGTGTTGACGGTCGCGGACGCCACCCCCGCGTCGGCCCGGGCGACCCCGGTCGTCGCCGTGTTGATCGCGGACGAGAAGATCGTGCCCATGCCGAGCCCGATCACGACGAGCGCCGGCAGCACGGTGCCCGCGTAGGTGCTGTCGAGGTCGGTGCGCAGGAGCAGGAGGAGGCCGGTCGCCGCGACGAGCCCACCGGCGAAGACCAACACCTTCGGCCCCACTCGCGGCAGGAGTCGGCCACCTACTTGGGTCGACGACACGATGATCGAGAGCGGCATGGGCAGGAACGCCAGACCGGTCTGCAGCGAGCTGAACCCGAGGGTCTGCTCGAGGTAGTACGTGAGGAACAGGAAGATCCCGAACATGCCGATCGCCACGAGGCCGATCGCAACGTAGGACCCGCCGCGATCGCGGTCGAGGACGACCCTCAGGGGCAGCAGCGGGTGCGCCACCCGGGTCTCGATGAACACGAACGCGGCGACCAGCAGCACGCCGGCTGCGAGCATGACGATCGTGACCGGGTCGTCCCAGCCGTTGGTCTCGGCGTTCGAGAACCCGTAGACGATCCCGACGAGGCCCGCCGTGATGGCGACCACACCGGCGACGTCGATGCGGGGCCGGTCGACCTTCGGCGGCTTCGCCATGAACACCAGCGCACCGATCACGCCGAGCACCGCGAAGACCACGTTGACGTAGAGGCACCAGCGCCACGAGGCGTACTCGGTGAGCACGCCGCCGAGCAGCAGCCCGAGTGCGGCACCGGACCCGGCGATCGAGCCGAAGATGCCGAACGCGCGACCGCGCTCCTTCGGGTCGCGGAAGGTCGTCGTCAGCATGCCGAGCGCCGACGGAGCGAGCAGGGCGCCGAAGACGCCCTGGAGCGCCCGGGCGGCGACCAGGAGCCCGAAAGAGTCGGCGAGGCCGCCGAGGACCGAGGCGACCGCGAAGCCGACGAGGCCGATGATGAACGTGTTCTTGCGCCCGAACAAGTCGCCCAGGCGTCCGCCGAGCAGCAGGAGCGAGCCGAACGCGAGCGAGTAGGCGGTGACGATCCACTGCCGCTGGTCGGTGCCGAAGTCGAGGTCCGCCTGTGCCGACGGCAGCGCGATGTTCACGATCGTGGCGTCGAGCACGACCATCAGCTGCGCGAGTGCGATGACCGCCAGGGCGATCCAGCGGTGGTCGGAGCGGGCGGGGGTGCCGGTCTGCCGGGGAGTCTGGGTGGGCGCTGACCCGGTCGGGGTCGGCGCCGTCTGTTCTGCCGTCACGGGCAGCCTCCTTCTGGAAGGTGGAGGGGGATGAGGTGGTCGGATCGACCGGGGGTGAAACGGATGCCCTGCATCCGCTTGCGACCAGTGTAGACCGAAACGGAAGCCCTGCATCCGCTTATTCCCAGAAAGTTCAACTACGGTGGCCGTCGTGAGCACCACCGACGTCGATCGCCCCCTGCGCGCGGACGCGGCACGCAACCGCGAACTGATCCTGCAGACGGCGCGTCGGTGCTTCGCGGAGCGCGGGCTCTCGGTCACGCTCAACGACATCGCGCACGAAGCGGGCGTCGGCGTGGGCACCGTGTACCGCCGCTTCGCCGACAAGGACTCCCTGATCGAGGCGCTGCTCGCCACCAAGTTCGAGGCGATGAACGGCGCGGCGGCGCGCGCCGCCGGAGAGCTCGACCCGCGCGAGTCCCTCCGCGTGTACCTGATGGGCGTGTTCGAGTTCCGGGCACGTGACCGTGCCCTCGCCGACGCCATCGTCCGCGCCGGCAAGGCCCGGCCGTCGATCATCGAGGAGCGCAACCGGCTCGAGACCCAGGTCTCCGAGATCATCGGGCGTGCGAAGGCCGCCGGTGTCGTGCGGGACGGCTTCGACTACCGCGACCTGCCGATGCTGACCCAGATGCTCGGCGTCGTCGCGGACACCACCCGCGCCACCGACCCCGACGCGTGGCGGCGGTACGCGCAGGTGCTGATCGACGGGGTGATGCCGCCGGAGCACGCCGACCCGATGCTCGGCACACCGCTCGACCGCGAAGCCCTCGAGCGGGCCATGCAGCCCGCGAACTGAGCACCACCGGCTGACGCGCGGCTCGGCGCCGGGACGGCTACAGCCAGCTCGGCATCCAGTAGTGCGACCGGATGAAGTCCCACGGCATCTGGATCGCCGTCCACATCGGGTACCAGTACACCGATGCGAGCACGACGACGCCGAGGTACACGCCGACCCAGACGATCGCCCGGGTCCGACGTGACCGTTCGTCCGTCCGGCGTCCGAGCACCAGACCGATCGCCGCCGCGAGCGCCATCACCATGAAGGGCTCGAAGGCGATCGTGTAGAACTGGAACACCGTCCGGTTCACGTACATCAGCCAGGGCAGGTAGCCCGCGGCGACGCCGAGCAGGACGAAGCCGTACTCCCAGCGTCGGCGGAGCAACCAGAGCACGAGCAGCGCCACCACCGCGATGACCGAGGCGTACCAGATGAACGGGTTCGCGATCCCCGTGATGGCCTCGCCGCACCGGGAGGCCGTGCAGCCGGCCTGTCCGGCGTCCGTCCCGACGTAGTACATCGACGTCGGGCGCTGCATGACGAGCCAGAGCAGCGGGTTCGCCTGGTACGAGTGCGGGGTGTGCAGGCCGATGTTGAAGCCGTAGATCTCGGACTGGTAGTGCCACCAGTTCTGCAGGCTGTCCGGCACCCACGCGAGCGGACCGGTCCGGCGCTGCCCACCCTCGGAGCCGATCCAGTCCCGGTCCCACCCGTCCTTCGACACGAACCAGCCCGTCCACGACGCCAGGTACGTGGCGGCGGCGATGGGCACGGTGAGGAGGAACGACACCGGTGCCTGTTGCAGGAACGCGCTCGACGACCAGAACTCGACGCCCGCTCGCCGCCGCATCATCATGTCGCTGAGCACCGAGTACACCGCGAAGAACGCCAGGAAGAACATCCCCGACCACTTCGTCGCGGTCGCGAGCCCGAGCGCGAGTCCCATCGCGATCAGCCACGGCCGCCACCAGAGGAACGGCCCCCAGAGCGTGTCCCGCCCGGCGGCGGTCCGTCGCGCGATCCAGGCGTCCAGCCGCCGCTCGGTCCATCGGCGGTCGAGGAGCAGCGCGCCGAACCCGAGCACGACGAAGAACGTCACGATGCCGTCGAGCAGGGTCACGCGCGACAGCACGATCGCCTGGCCGTCGATCGCGAGCAGGAAGCCGGCGAGCGTGCCGATCAGGGTGGAACGGAACAGCGAGCGGGCGATCACCGCGGTCAGGAACACGGTCGCGATGCCGAGCACGGCGACGGTGAAGCGCCAGCCGAACGAGTCGTCCGCCCCGAACAGCAGCATGCCGAGCCCGATGAGGTACTTGCCGAGCGGCGGATGCGCGATGAACTCGGCGGCGCTCGAGAAGATGCCGGTCTGGCCGTCCGCGAACCGCTGGTCCGTCGTCGGTGCGCCGTCGCCGGACGGGTTCGCCGGCCAGGTGCCCTCGTACCCGAGGTGGACGATCGACCAGCCGTCCTTGACGTAGTAGGTCTCGTCGAACACGAGCGAGTGCGGGTGTCCCAGTCCGACCAGACGGAGGACGGCGGCGAGCAGGGTCACGGCGAGCGGGCCGGTCCAGCGCCACACCGCGACACGGGTCCCGGTGCGGAGCACGTGCGCCCACCAGTCGTCGAGGCGCGAGCCGGTCGGGTGTTCCGTCACGTCCCGGCGGTCGTCGGTCAGCTCGCTGGTCATCGCGCACATCCTACGGACGCGTCCCATGACCCCGCTGCGACCACCGGACGGCGACACTGCGGCGACAATGGGGAGGTGATCGTCCTCGCAGCCACCCCCATCGGCAACCTCGGAGACGCGTCACGCCGTCTCGTCGAGACCCTCTCGAACGCCACGGTCGTCGCTGCGGAGGACACCCGCACCGCGATCCACCTCATGCGGGCGCTCGGCATCGAGAACCGACCGCGGCTCATCGCCCTCCACGAGCACAACGAGCGAGCGAAGGCCGCCGAGGTCGTCGAACTCGCACGGGACGAGGACGTCGTGGTCCTCACCGACGCCGGCATGCCCGCCATCAGCGATCCGGGCTTCCCCCTGGTCGAGGCCGCGGCAGCCGCCGGCGTCACGGTCACCGCCCTGCCCGGTCCGTCGGCCGTGCTCATGGCGCTCGCGGTGTCCGGGCTGCCGACCGACCGCTTCAGTTTCGAGGGGTTCCCGACGCGCAAGGGCGGCGAGCGACGCCGCCTGTTCGCGTCCCTCGCGGGCGAGCAGCGGACGATGGTCTTCTTCGAGTCGCCGCACCGGCTCGCCGACACGCTGGCGGACATGGCGGCGGGCTTCGGCGACGAGCGCCGTGCGGTCGTCTGCCGCGAGCTCACGAAGCTGCACGAGGAGGTCCGCCGCGACTCGCTCGCCGCGCTCGCCGCGTGGGCGGCCGACGGGGTCCGCGGCGAGATCTGCATCGTCGTCGAGGGCTCGACCGGCGCACTCGACGTCACGAGCATCGAGGACGGGGTCCGCCTCGTGCTCGAACGGGTCGCCGCCGGGGCCCGGATGAAGGAGGCAGCGACCGCGGTCGCGGACGCGACCGGCCTGTCCAAGCGGGACCTCTACGAGGGCGCGCTGGCCGCGAAGTAACGTGCCGATCAGCGGCCTGGAGGCGCGGGGCGGGCCCGCCACGTGCCTCCAGTCCGACTTGTCCACAGGCGCGTCATGCGCGCTCCGCGCGCCCGTAGGATGGTCGGCATGTCCGACGGGTCCTCCTTCAGCATCACCACGCCGATCTTCTACGTGAACGACGTGCCGCACATCGGGCACGCGTACACCGAGGTCGCCGCGGACGTGCTCGCGCGCTGGCACCGGCAGCGCGGGGACGACACCTGGCTGCTGACCGGCACCGACGAGCACGGGCAGAAGATCCTGCGCACCGCGTCGGCGAACGACGTCACCCCGAAGGAGTGGGCGGACCGACTCGTCACCGACGCCTGGAAGCCGCTGCTCGACACGGTCGACATCGCGAACGACGACTTCATCCGCACGACCGACGAGCGGCACGAGCGCGGGGTGACCGCGTTCCTGCAGAAGCTGTACGACGACGGCTTCATCTACGCGGGCGAGTTCGAGGGCTTCTACTGCGTCGGGTGTGAGGAGTACAAGCAGCCGAGCGACCTCGTGGCGGGCACCGGCGCGTACGAGGGCCAGCAGGTGTGCGCGATCCACTCGATCCCCGTCGAGGTCCTCGCCGAGCGCAACTACTTCTTCCGGATGTCCGACTTCGAGCAGCGCCTGCTCGACCTCTACGAGTCGAACCCCGAGTTCATCCAGCCCGAGAGCGTCCGCAACGAGATCGTCTCGTTCGTGAAGCAGGGGCTGCGCGACCTCTCGATCTCGCGGTCGAGCTTCGACTGGGGCATCCAGATCCCGTGGGACCACGACCACGTGCTCTACGTGTGGTTCGACGCGCTCCTGAACTACGTGACCGCACTCGGGTACGGGTCCGACGACGACGAAGCGTTCCAGCGCCTCTGGCCGAGCGTGCACATCGTCGGCAAGGACATCGCCCGGTTCCACGCGGTCATCTGGCCGGCCATGCTCATGGCCGCGGGCCTGCCGGTCCCGAAGCGCGTCTTCGGGCACGGCTGGCTGCTCGTCGGCGGCGAGAAGATGTCGAAGTCGAAGCTGACCGGCATCGCGCCGTCGGAGATCACCGACACCTTCGGGTCTGATGCCTTCCGGTACTACTTCCTCCGCGCGATCACGTTCGGCCAGGACGGCAACTTCAGCTGGGAAGACATCTCCGCGCGCTACCAGGCCGAGCTCGCCAACGGCTTCGGCAACCTGGCCTCGCGCATCGTCGCGATGATCGGACGCTACTTCGACGGCGTGGTGCCGGCAGCGGGGGCGCCGACCGACGCCGACGCCGCGATCGACGCGCTCGCGAAGTCCGTGACCGAGCGGGCCGATGCCGCCGTCGGCGACTTCGCGCCACACGACGCGATCGCCACCGTGTGGGAGCTCGTCGACGCCCTCAACGGGTACATCACCGAGCAGGAGCCGTGGGCGCTCGCGAAGGACGACGCGAAGCGCGAGCGCCTCGCGACCGTGCTCGTCACCGCGCTCCGTGGTCTCGGGACCGTCGCGGTCCTCGTGTCGCCGGTCATGCCGAAGGCCACGCAGAAGCTCTGGGCGTCGATCGGTGCAGGCGGGTCCATCGCCGAGCAGCGCATCGACCGAGCGTGGGAGTGGCAGGGCGCCGCGCAGGTCGTGCCGCTCGAGTCCGGGCTGTTCCCGCGCATCGAGCAGCAGCCGGAGCAGGGCGCAGCGTGACCGACGCCGCGCACGTCCGCTCCCGGGGCGAGGGCGGCGGGTCGGGTTCGTCGAAGCGCGACCTGACCTACCCGCCGCTGCCCCAGGCCCTCGTCGTCGGGGTGTACGACAACCACACCCACATGGAGATCGCCGACGGCATCGGCGACGGCGGCGACGGCCCGCTCGAGTACCGCGAGCACCTCGACCGCGCCTCGAGCGTCGGCGTCCGTGGCGTCGTGCAGGTCGGCACCGACCTCGCGACCTCGCAGTGGTCGGCGTCGATCGCGGCCCGTGAACCCCGGGTCCTGGCCGCCGTCGCGCTGCACCCGAACGAGGCCCCGGTGCTCGACGCCGCCGGCACCCTCGACGAGCACCTCGCCGGGATCGCCGAGCTCGCCGCGCTCCCGCGGGTCCGTGCGATCGGTGAGACCGGACTCGACTTCTTCCGCACCGGCGAGGACGGTCGTGCTGCCCAGGTCCGCTCATTCGAGGAGCACATCCGCATCGCGAAGGAGCACGACCTCGCGCTGACGATCCACGACCGCGACGCGCACGATGCCGTGGTGGAGGTCCTCGACCGCGTCGGTGCTCCCGAGCGCACGGTGTTCCACTGCTTCTCCGGCGGACCGGACTTCGCGCGGCTCTGCGCCGAGCGCGGCTGGTACATGTCCTTCGCCGGAACGGTCACGTTCAAGAACGCGCAGAACCTCCGCGATGCACTCGAGGTCGCCCCGCGGCACCTGATCATGGTCGAGACGGACGCGCCGTTCCTCACGCCGACGCCCTACCGGGGCCGGCCGAACGCGCCGTACCTCATCCCGCTCACGCTGCGTGCGATGGCGGACACCCTCGGCACCGACGTCTCGATGCTGGCCGCCCAGATCGCGTCGAACACCGAGACCGTGTACGGCGCGTGGGACGCCGAGCCCGTCACGGTGGCGGAGTAGTCGTGGGTGCGTTGCTCGGGCCGGCGGAGATCCGCGACCTCGCCGCGAAGCTCGACGTCACCCCGACGAAGAAGCTCGGGCAGAACTTCGTGCACGACGCGAACACCGTCCGCCGCATCGTGGCCTCGGGGCGCGTCGACGCGGACTCCCGCGTGCTCGAGATCGGGCCCGGCCTCGGGTCCCTCACGCTCGGGCTGACCGAGACCGGTGCCTCGGTCACGGCGGTCGAGATCGACGGACGCCTGGCCGCGCAGCTGCCCGCGACCGTCGCCGCGATGCAGCCCGAGGCACGGTTGCGTGTCGTGCACCAGGACGCGCTGACCGTCGCCGCGTCCGACCTGCCGGAGGCACCGACGCACGTCGTGGCGAACCTCCCGTACAACGTCTCGGTGCCGGTGCTGCTGCACCTGTTGGCCACCTTCCCGTCCATCGAGCGGGCGCTCGTCATGGTGCAGGCCGAGGTCGGGTACCGGCTGGCCGCCGACCCGGGCAACAAGGTCTACGGAGCGCCGAGTGTCAAGGCCGCGTGGTACGGGTCATGGTCGATCGCCGGACAGGTGAGCCGCCAGGTGTTCTGGCCGGTGCCGAACGTCGACAGCGTGCTCGTCGGGTTCGACCGCGGCGAGCAGCCGGGTGACGAGGCCCTCCGGTCCCGCGTGTTCGTGCTCGTCGACGCGGCCTTCCAGCAGCGGCGGAAGATGCTCCGCCAGAGCCTCTCCGGCGTGCTCGGCGGGAGCGCCCGTGCGGCCGAGGTCCTCACCGCCGCGGGCATCGACCCGACGGCGCGTGGCGAGGTGATCGGGGTCGACGACTTCGTCCGGCTGGCGCGGACGGTGCTCGCGGCAGGCTGACCGTGGCCCACCGCACATCTCAGATGATCGGTGACCGATCCGCGAAGTCCGGAGTTCCTCCGAGACCAGCCGAGGAGGAACGATGCTCGAACCGAGCCCGCGCCACAGGCCGAGCGGGTCGCCGTGATCCGGGAACGCGTCCGGAAGTACGCCCCCGAAGAGGGATCCCTCGGACGCCCCGGGCGGCGCTACGCTCACCGGGTGCCGCAACGTCCCTCCAAGTTCGCTCGTGCGATCACCGCGTCGTTCGTGCTGGGCGGCGTCGTGGTCGCCGCGCTCGCGTTCATCGCGATCGTGCACGACCCGACGAGCGACGCCGCGTGGGTCGCGATCCCGCTCGGCGTCCTCCTCGTCGGCTGGGGCGTCACGTTCGCCCGGATGAGCGCTGACGACAGCCCCGACGACGAGGACGACGAGGAAGCTCGCTCCGGCGGCCTCCTGGGCGCGCCCCTCGCCCGGTTGAGTTGGGCGATCGCGCTCCTCGCCGGGTACGTCGCCGCCCGTCTCATCGGCCGTCCGGTCGATTCGTCGCTCGTGGCCGTCGGGAGCGTCGTGGCCCTGTTGCTCGTGAACCGCGCGGTCGACCGCTGGGTGCGCCGACGGGAAGGACGCAACGGCGGAGCGGGACCCGCGACCGACTGAGCGTCAGGTCGCCGCGCGGGCTGTGCCGATCGCGTTCGCCCGACCGAAGTCGATCGGCACCAGGGATCCGCGCGGTGCCGTTTGATCTTGGTTGTGCGAACGCGAACGCGAACGCGAACGCGAACGCGAGTACGGCGTTCGGCCACGCTCGCCGCCCGGGAGCGACGACGCGCAGGAGCTCGAGCTCCTCGGCGTCGTCGGCACGCAGCAGTTCGACGACGCGCAGGCCGGCGAACGAGGTAGCGCCGCGTCACACACCTGGCCGTCTGTCACCCCTCGTGCCTAGGGTGGGCGCGTGAGCTCTCCGCGCGTGTACGTCATCCACGAGAACCCCGAGTGGTTCCCGCCGCTCGCCGCCGCCTTCGAGGCCGAGGGGGTCCCCGTCGAGGAGATCCTCCTCACCGACGGGCAGATCGACCTCTCCGCGGAACCGGCGCCGGGCGTCTACTGGAGCCGGATGTCCGCGTCGAGCCACACCCGCGGGCACGAGCACAGCAAGGAGTACACCCGTGCGCTCCTCGGCTGGCTCGAGCGCGCCGGCCGCACGGTCGTGAACGGCAGCCACGTGCTCGAGCTCGAGGTGTCCAAGGTGGCGCAGCACGGTCTGCTCCGCGACGCCGGGTTCGACGTCCCCCGCACGACGGCCGTCTTCGGCTCCGCGCAGCTCAAGGACGCCGCCCGCACCTTCACCGACGGCCAGGACGTGCCGTTCATCACGAAGCACAACCAGGGCGGCAAGGGCCTCGGCGTCCGGCGTTTCGACTCGCTCGCCGAGTTCGACGCGTACGTCGACAGCCCCGAGTTCGAGGCCCCGGTCGACGGCATCACGCTCCTGCAGGAGTACCTCACCGCGCGCGAGCCGTTCATCACCCGGATCGAGTTCGTCGGCGGTGAGTTCGTCTACGCCGTCCGCGTCGACACCAGCGCCGGCAGCTTCGAGCTCTGCCCGGCGGACGCGTGCGAGGTGCCCGCTCCGGGGTCACAGACCATCGCCGGCGCCGTCTGCGAGGTTCCGGGCTCCGACGCGCCGAGCGCGTTCAGCGTGCGCGAGGACGTCACCGCGGCGCACCCGCTCGTCCAGCAGCTGCGCGCGTTCCTCGCCGAGCAGCGCATCCCGATCGCCGGGGTCGAGTTCATGGAGACCACCGACGGTCGCCACGTCGTCTACGACATCAACACGAACACGAACTACAACCCGGCGGTCGAGGCGTCCGCGCCGGTCTCCGGTCCGCGCGCGATCGCGCGCTTCACCGGCGGCCTGCTGGCCGCGCAGTACCAGACCGCTGCGGTCTGAGGACCACACCACCCTCCGGCCTGGAGGCACGGTGCGGGCCCGCACCGCGCCTCCAGGCCGGTACTCACCACCAAGGAACCCACCCGTGCGATTCGGATACTGGACCCCGCTCTTCGGCGGCTGGCTGCGCAACGTCGAGGACGAGGCGATGCCCGTCACCTTCGACTACGTGAAGCGGCTCGCGCAGCGAGCCGAGCGCATCGGCTTCGACCTGACGCTCGTGCCGGAGCTCAACCTCAACGACATCAAGGGGACGGCGGCGCCGTCGTTGGAAGCGTGGGCCCTCGCCGCGGCCATCGCGGCGACGACCGAGCGGCTCGAGATCATGGCGGCGATGCGGCCCGGGTACCACCTGCCGGCGGTCACGGCGAAGCAGGCGGCGACCATCGACGACATCTCCGGCGGCCGGTTCACGTTCAACGTCGTGAGCGCGTGGTGGGCGGAAGAGGCGCGCCAGTACGGCGGGATCTTCTCCGAGCACGACGACCGGTACAAGCGCACCGAGGAGTTCGTCGCGATCCTCAAGGGGCTGTGGCGTGAGACGCCGTTCTCCTTCTCCGGCGAGTACTACGACATCGCGAACAGCCACCTCGAGCCGAAGCCGCGCGTGACCCCGCGCATCTACGCCGGCGGCGAGAGCGAGGCGGGCAAGTCGTCCATCACGAGGTTCGCTGACGCCTACCTGACCCACGGCGGCACCGTGGACGAGCTCCGCACGAAGATCGACGAGATGCGTCGTCGTCGCGCCGACGCCGGAGCCGAGCCGTTCGAGGCGTTCGGCATGGCCGCGTACGTGATCGTGCGCGACACCGAGGCGGAGGCGCAGGCCGAGCTCGCACGCATCACCGACGTGCAGCACGGCAAGGCCTACGAGTCCTACCAGGACTTCATCTCGAAGTCGCAGCTCGAGCACGTCCCGTCGCTCGAGGACTACTCGGTGTCGAACCGCGGCCTGCGTCCCGGGTTCGTCGGCACCCCCGAGCAGGTCGCGGCCCGCATCCGGGAGTTCGAGGACGCCGGGGTGGACACCCTCCTGCTGCAGTTCTCGCCGCAGGCGGAGGAGATGGAGCGCTTCGGGGAGCAGGTCATCCCGCTCGTCCGGTCCTCCGCGGCGGTCCCGAGCGGGACGGCCGCCTGATGGCCGCACCCGAGGACGACTGGGCCTTCGAGACCCGCCAGATCCGGGCCGGGTTCAAGGCCGACCCGGGCTGGGGCGCGAACGTCCCGCCGATCGCGCAGAGCGCCGCGTTCGTCTACCCGTCGGGTGAGGACGCGGCAGCCCGGTTCATGCTCGACGCCCCTGGTCACACCTACTCGCGCGTGAACAACCCGTCGGCCGCCGCGCTCGAGCGGCGCATCGCGGACCTCGAGGGCGGCGTCGGAGCGCTCGCGCTCGCGTCCGGGCAGGCCGCGACGTCGCTCGCGGTGCTCGGTGTCGCCCGTGCCGGCGACCACGTCGTGTCGAGCGCGTCGCTGTACGGGGCGACCTACACCCTCTTCGCCTCGACGCTCCGCGACCTCGGCATCACCTTCACGTTCGTGCAGGACCCGACCGACCTCGACGCGTGGCGGGCCGCGGTCCGTCCCGAGACCCGGGCGTTCTTCGGCGAGTCGATCCCGAACCCCCGCGGCGACGTCCTCGACTTCGCCGGTGTGGCCGGGGTGGCGCACGAGGCCGGGGTCCCGCTCATCGTCGACAACACCATCGCGACGCCGTGGCTCGTCCGACCGATCGAGCACGGGGCGGACATCGTCGTGCACTCCGCGACGAAGTACCTCGCCGGACACGGCAGCGCCATCGCCGGCCTGATCGTCGACAGCGGCCGGTTCGACTGGGCGGCGTACCCGGACAAGTACCCGCAGCTGACGAGCGTCGAGCACTCCGGGTTCGCGGGCACCGACTTCGCCGCGAAGTTCGGACCGCGAGCGTTCATCCAGCGCACCCGGTCGAAGCTGTCCGCGGACCTCGGACCGGCGATCGCCCCGTTCACCGCGTTCCTCGTGCTGCAGGGCATCCAGACGCTGTCCCTGCGGATGGAACGGCACGTGTCGAACGCGGCCGCGGTGGCGTCGTGGCTCGACGCGCACGACCAGGTCCTCGGCGTGCACTACGCCGGACTGCCCTCGTCGCCGTGGCACGCGCTCGCCCAGCGGTACGTGCCGAAGGGGCCGTCGGCGGTGCTCGCGTTCGACCTCGACGGCGGGCTCGAGGCCGGTCGCCGGTTCGTCGGTGCCCTCGAGCTGTTCGACCACGTCTCGAACATCGGCGACGTCCGGTCGCTCGTGGTCCATCCCGCGTCGACCACGCACGTGCAGATGACCCCGAGCGAGCGTGCCGCGGCGGGTGTCGGCGAGGGGCTCATCCGCCTGTCGATCGGCCTCGAGCACGTCGACGACGTGCTGGCCGATCTCGAGCGCGGGTTCGCGGCTGCCCGAGCCTGACGCGGAGAGTCGTCACGCGCAGGAACGGGGTCCGGCCGCGGGATAGGTTGGAGCCATGACCTCGCTGGCCGCTCCGACCCGCGTGCGGGTGCGCGCCCCCGGCAAGATCAACGTGTTCCTGTCGGTCGGCGCGCTGCAGGACGACGGCTACCACGACGTCGCGACGGCCTACCAGGCGGTCTCGCTGTACGAGGACGTCACCGCGGAGCCGGCCGACGACTTCTCGGTGACCTTCACCGGTCCGATCGACTCGTCGGGCGTCCCGACGGACGAGTCGAACCTCGCGATCCGTGCGGCCCGCCTCGTGGCGGACGCCGCCGGTCACCGCGGCGGGGTCCGTCTCACGATCGACAAGCAGGTCCCGGTCGCGGGCGGCATGGGGGGCGGCTCGGCGGACGCCGCGGCCACCCTGCTCGCGGTCGACACCCTCTGGGGGACCGCCTTGGGGCGGGACGAACTCCTCCGGCTCGCGGCGCAGCTCGGCGCGGACGTGCCGTTCGCGTTCGCCGGCGGGACCGCGGTCGGGACGGGCCGTGGCGACGAGCTCAGCCCCGCGCTCGCGAAGGGCGAGTTCCGGTGGGTGCTGGCCCTGAGCGACGCCGGGCTGTCGACCCCCGCGGTGTACCGCGCGCTCGACGAGCACCGGGAGCGCTACCGGGCCGACATCGCGCCGGCGCCGACGACCCCGACGGTGGACGCGAACGTGCTGCAGGCGCTCCGAGCGGGCGACCCGGACCTCCTCGCGGACTGCCTGCACAACGACCTGCAGACACCGGCCATGCGGTTGCAGCCGGCCCTCGCCGAGACGCTCGAGATCGGTGAGAAGGCGGGCGCACTGGCCGGGCTCGTGTCCGGGAGTGGACCGACGGTCGCGTTCCTCGTGGCCGACCGGGACGCCGCACTCGAGGTGCAGGTCGAACTCAGCGCCGCCGGCATCGTCGCCGTCCGGGCCACGGGGCCGGTACACGGCGCGCGCGTGGTGCACTGAACCGAGACGCGGCGCGCCCGGTGTCCGCCTCGGTGCCGTGCTCGGGTGCGACGCGGGTCCGGGCTCAGCTGCGGCGGAACTCGGTGATGACGACCTCGCCGGTCTTCCAGTGCCGCACGGCCGTGAAGCCGTGCTCCGCCAGCACCTGGGTCGTCTCCGGCTGGATGTTGCGCGCCTTCGGGGTCCCGCCGACGAACCACACGGTGTCGATGTCCGCGAGCCGGCTCGGGATGGTCGACGAGAGGTCGCCGTTCTGGTTCCAGAGCACGCCGGACGCGGCGCCGTCCTTCCGCACGGCGAGGTCCGTCATGCCCGCGAACGCGGACGGGTACGCCACGCGGATGATGTCCGCCGTGGTGCCGGGGTGCCCGTAGACGCTGCCGAACACCACGCCTTCGTCGCTGTCGCGGTGCTTCGCGCGCTCCGAGCTGATGATCGACGACGCCACCGACCACGTCGAGTCCTGCTTCGAGCGGGGTGTCTTGACGACGACCGCGGTCGGGACGGAGAGCACCAGAGCGGCGACGAGCGCGCCGCCGAGCAGCGCCCGGCGCCGGATGACGGTGATGCCGAGGGCGATGAGCATCGCCACGAACGGCAGGCTGAGACTGGCGTACTTCGGCGTGTAGAGGTGACGACCCAACGCGGTCGCGACCAGCAGGGCCAGGGTCGGGAGCACCACGAGCGGCAGGGCGACGCGCACGGCCTGCGCCCGGAACAGCGACCGGACGGTGGGTGATGCGCGGTGCGCGGCGACGAGGGCCCATGCGACCCCGAGGACCATGAGCGCCCAGGCCACGGCGGCGTAGACGTCGACGCCGCCGAACCACGCGGTCGAGAAGACCTGCGGGAAGGTGCGGTCGCCGATCGGTCCCAGCCACGCGACCTGCTTCGACTGGCTGGCGACGGCAGCCACGAACGGGGTCACCGCGACGAGGACGACCGCCGAGACGATCGCCCACCGGAGCAGCGAGCCACCGGGGACGAGGGCGCGGACGGTCGGGTCGGACCGACGCGCCCGACGATCAGCGGCCATCGTCCAGAGGAACGTGACGGCGTGCGCGGCGACGGCGAGCGCGAGGTAGACGTTGAAGGTGATCGCGACGACGGCCAGCAGCCCGTACGCGACCCACCAGTGCAGGCTCCGTCCGGATCGGGATCGACGGACCGCGGTCAGGCCGACGAGCGTCAGGCACACCGCGAAGGTGGTGATCGTGGCGTAGGAACGGCCTTCGCTGCCCGCCCACTGCACCCGCGGCAGCGCCAGGAACACGAGGCCGGCGGCGATGCCGAAGCGCCGTCCGCCGAGCCGACGGCCGAGCGCGACGACGAGACCGGCTGCGATCCCGACGGCGAGTGCGCTGGGGAACCGGAGCGTGAACGGGGTGTACCCCACGAGCCAGAACCAGGCGTGCACGAGCGCGTAGTACAGCCCGTGCACGGCGTCGACGTTGTGGAGCTCCGCCCAGAGCTGCGGCCACGACCGTTGGGCGCTGGTCACGGTGGCGGCCTCGTCGTACCAGAGCGACGGGACCCAGGCGAAGGCGGCGGCGACGAGCGTCCCGATCGCGCCGACGGTGAGCTCCGGCGTCCGGACGACCGCGACGCGTACGCCGCTCGGGACCGCACGCAGACGCTCCCGGACCGTGACGGGGCTCAGGCCGGGCTGCACCATGATGGTGTCGGTACGGGGGGAGCTCACGTCCTGCACGGTAGCCGCAGCGTCTGGACGACCGCCGGGGTGGACCGTGCCGTCCACTGAGAGTTCACATGCTCGTCGGGTGCCGGGGTACGGACTATCGTCAGGCACCATGACGATGCTCCGGATCCGCGACGCGGCGACGTACCTCGGGGTGAGCGACGACACCGTCCGGCGCCTGGTCGACGGCGGCACCTTCACACGGCACGACGACGAGGCCGGTCGAGCGGTGGTGGACGGCCGGGAGCTCGCCGACCACGCCCGGCAGCGCGGCGCGCAGCTCGGGGACCCCTCGGGCGTCCGGAGCTCCGCCCGCAACCGGTTCGTGGGCATCGTGACGGACCTGGTCGTCGACGGCGTGATGGCGCAGGTCGAACTGCAGAGCGGGCCGCACCGCGTGGTGTCGCTCATGAGTGCCGAGGCGGTGCGGGACCTCGGACTCGAGGTCGGCGCCGTGGCCGTGGCGTCGGTGAAGGCGACGATGGTCTCGGTCGAGGTGCCCGGCCCGGACGCCACGGCGGTGCGCGAGTGACGACGCCGTCGGTCCGTCGGGCGCTGACCGCGCGGGCGGCCGCGCTGCAGGGCGCCGGCGACCGCGCGCTCGAGGCACTGGCGCGGGCGCGGGTCCTCGTGGTCGGCGCCGGTGGGCTCGGCGCCCCGGTCCTGCAGTACCTCGCGGGCGCCGGACTCGGTCGGGTGACGGTGGTGGACCACGACGTCGTCGACCCGTCGAACCTCGCCCGGCAGGTGTTGTTCGGGCTCGCGGACGTCGGGCGCCCGAAGGCCGAGGTGGCGGCGGAGCGCCTCCGTGCGGTGGACCCGGAGCTCGAGGTCGTCGCGGTCACCGGCTGGTTCGACCCCGCACAGGTCGCAGGGCACGACGTCGTGGTCGACGCGGCCGACAGCGTCGTCGTGACCCGGGCCGTCTCGGACGCGTGCGCCGCGGCGGGCGTCCCGTTCGTCTGGGGCACGGTCCTCGGCTACGACGGGCAGGTGTCGGTGTTCCACGACGCCGGACCGGAGCCGGTGGACTTCCACGACCTCCACCCGGACGTCCTCCCCGACGAGGGCTCGTGCGCGGTCGACGGCGTGCTCCCGGCACTCTGCGGCGCGGTCGGCTCGGTGATGGCGGCGCAGGTGACCGCGATCGTCGCGGGCCTCGGCGAGCCGCTGCTCGGCCGGGTCCTCACGGTCGACGCCCGGCGGTGGCGGTGGACCGAGAGCCCGCTGCGGCGCGGGCCGGACTCCCGACGGCCGGTCGCCCCCGCTGAGGCCGAGCCGGAGACGATCGCCCCGTCCGCCCTCGCCGCGGCGCTTGCCGCCGACCCGTCCGTCCCGGCGTCCCTCGTCCTCGTCGACGTCCGCACCCCGGAGGAACGGGCGTCGGGCGTCATCGTCGGCAGCATCCCACCGGAGGACCTGCAGCCCGACGCCCGCACCGTCGTGGCGGTCTGCGCGAGCGGCCGCCGCGCCACCGCCTGGGCACGGACGCTCGACCGACCGGTCGTGGTCCTCGACGGCGGGATCGCCGCCTGGCGCGCCGAGGGCCACCCGACGGTGCCGGATCCCGCAGATGCGGATACGCTGTCCCGGTGAAGACGCCTTTGCGGAAATCCCGGTTGGTCATCCTCGCGATCGGGGCCGTGACGGCGCTCGCGCTCACCGGGTGTTCGACGCAGGCCGCCCCGGCCGCGAGCAGTACGGCGTCCGCGACCGGCGGGGCACTGACCGGGAAGATCACGGTCTTCGCCGCCGCCTCGCTCCAGAAGACCTTCACGACGCTCGGTGACCGCTTCGAGCAACAGCACCCCGGCACCTCGATCGCGTTCTCGTTCGCGGGCTCGAGCGACCTCGTGACGCAGATCGAGAACGGCGCTCCCGCCGACGTGTTCGCCTCCGCCGACGAGGCGAACATGGGCAAGCTCGCCCGGACGGACCTCGCCTCCGGGTCCCCGCGCGACTTCGCGACGAACGAGCTCGAGATCGCGGTCGCACCCGGCAACCCCGAGCGGGTCAGCGGGTTCGACGACCTCACCCGCACGGGCCTCCAGGTCGTGACGTGCGCCACCCCGGTGCCGTGCGGAGCGGCGACGGCGAAGGTCGAGCGTGCCACGGGTGTGGACCTGCGTCCGGTCAGCGAGGAGCAGTCGGTCACGGACGTCCTCGGCAAGGTCGAGTCCGGCCAGGCGGACGCCGGGCTCGTCTACGTCACCGACGTCGAGGGGGCCGGCGGGAAGGTCGACGGGGTCCGCTTCGACGAGGCCGCGAAGGCGGTGAACACCTACCCGATCGGCGTGCTGCGGCAGTCCGCGGACCCCGCGCTCGCGTCCGCGTTCACCGCGTACGTCCTGTCCGACGCGGGGCAGCGGGTGCTCGCCGACGCCGGCTTCGGGAAGCCCTGAGCGGTGCGCGGCGACCGGCCACGGCCCGCCGACCGGGCCTGGCCCGCTGA
Source organism: Curtobacterium luteum (assembly GCF_014646995.1). GTDB lineage: Bacteria > Actinomycetota > Actinomycetes > Actinomycetales > Microbacteriaceae > Curtobacterium > Curtobacterium luteum. Next base: position 85,752 of record NZ_BMOI01000012.1, read on the forward strand.
CCGGGCCTGGCCCGCCGACCGGCCGGTCCGACGTCCCGTGCCGTGGTGGCTCCCCGTCCCCGCGGCCCTCGGCGGCCTCTTCGTCGTCGTGCCCGTGCTCGCGATGGTGGGCCGCGTCGACTGGGGGTCGTTCGTCGCGCTCGTGACGTTGCCCGCTTCCCGCAGCGCCCTCGGGCTGAGCCTCGGTACGGCCGCCGCGACGACCGGGATCGCGTTCGTCCTCGGCTACCCGCTCGCCGTCCTGTTCGCCCGGTCGACGTCCCGGTGGACCGGCGCCGCCCGGGCGGTCGTGCTGCTGCCCCTCGTGCTGCCGCCCGTCGTCGGCGGACTGGCGCTCCTCGCGGCGTTCGGGCGCCTCGGGCCCGTCGGGGCGTTCCTCGACGAACACGGGCTGCGGATCGCCTTCACCACGACCGCGGTCGTCATCGCGCAGACGTTCGTCTCGATGCCGTTCCTGGTGTCCTCCGTCGAGGGCGCCCTCCGCGTCGGTGGTGACCGGTACGAACGGGTGGCGGCGACGCTCGGCGCCGGTCCGACCCGGACGTTCCTGACCGTCACCACCCCGCGGGTCCTCCCCGGCATCGTGTCCGGGCTCGTCCTCTGCTTCGCCCGTGCGCTCGGCGAGTTCGGAGCCACCCTCACGTTCGCGGGCAGCCTGCAGGGCGTCACGAGGACCCTGCCGCTCGAGATCTACCTGCAGCGTGAGATCGACCCCGACACCGCGGTCGCGCTGTCGCTCGTGCTCGTCGTCGTCGCCGTCGTCGTGATCGGGGTGTCGTCGGTGCGGCGCCGGAGCGTGCTCGCATGAGCGGTCTGGAGGCCCGGATCGTCGTCGACCCGCGGAGCGTCGACGTCGCGCTCTCGGTCGGGGCCGACGAGTGCGTGGCGCTCATCGGTCCGAACGGCGCCGGCAAGTCGACCGTCGTGGACGTACTCGCGGGGCTCGTCCGTCCGGACGGCGGCAGCGTCGTCGTCGACGGCCGCACGCTCGCCGGCGACGGGCGCGCCGTCCCGACCCACCGCCGACGCACCGGCCTGGTCGCGCAGCGCCCCGACCTCTTCCCGCACCGGTCCGTGCTCGCGAACGTCGCCTTCGGTCCGCGCGCGGCCGGTGCGTCCGGCCGGGAGGCCCGTGGCCGCGCCCGTGAGGCGCTGGCCGCCGTCGGGGCGGTCGCGCTGGCGGACCGCGCGCCGGGGACGCTCTCGGGTGGACAGGCGCAGCGGGTCGCGATCGCCCGCGCCCTCGCCACCGACCCGGCGGTGCTCCTCCTCGACGAGCCGACATCGGCGCTCGACGTCACCGCACGGCAGGAGGTCCGGGCCGCGCTCGCGGCGGCGTCCGCCGGTCGTCCGACGCTGCTCGTGTCGCACGATCCCGTCGAGGTCGCGGCGCTCGCCGACCGCGTCGTCGTGCTCGAGGCCGGTCGGGTCGTCGAGCAGGGCACCCCGGCCGAGGTGCTCGGTCGTCCCCGCAGCGCCTTCGCGGCCCGGTTCTCGGGGCTGGTGACCGTGTCGGGGACGGCGACGACGGGTGGGGTGGTGACCGCCGAGGGTGGTGAGCTGTCGGCGGCGGCGCACACCGTGCCTCCCGGCCGGGCCGCGCTCGCCGCGTACCACCCGACGGCCGCGTGCCTGACGCGGGACGACGACGGAGCCGGGCGGCGCGTGGACGCGGTCGAACCGCGGGACGGCCTGGTCCGCGTCCGGGCCGGGGAGCTCGTCGCCGACGTCACCCTGACCCGCTTCGCCGCACTCGGGTTGGCGATCGGCGACACCTGCCGCATCTCGGTCCCGGCGGACGAGGTGGTGGTCTACGAGCCGGGGGGTGGGAGGATCGGGGGATGACCTCCTGGATCGGCAAGGCCTGGCCCGTGGGGGTCCCCATCGTCGCAGCGGTCGTGCTGGCGCTGTCGTTCGGTCGGCACGACCTCGGGACCGTGGTCGTCGTGCTCGTCGCGGTCGTGCTCGCGGCGACGGTCCTCGCAGCCGTGCACCACGCGGAGGTCGTCGCGCACCGCGTGGGGGAGCCGTTCGGGTCGCTCGTGCTCGCGGTCGCCGTCACGATCATCGAGGTGGCGCTCATCATCGCGCTGTCGAGCTCGGGCGGCGCGAAGGCCGAGACCCTCGCCCGGGACACGGTGTTCTCCGCGATGATGATCACCATGAACGGACTCGTCGGGTTGGCGATCCTCATCGGGACGATCCGGCACCACACCGTGCGGTTCAACCAGGAGGGGGCCTCGGCGGCGACGATGACGGTCGCGGCCCTCGCGGTCCTGACCCTCGTGCTGCCGACCTTCACCACCGGCACCGACAACGCCTCGTTCACGGGCGTGCAGCTCGTGTTCGTGGCGATCGCGTCCCTCGCGCTGTACGGGTTGTTCGTGTTCACGCAGACGATCGCGCACCGGGACTTCTTCCTGCCGGTCGGCCGCGGGTCGGCCGGGTCGGGGCCGGCCGGGTCGGGGCCGGCCGGGTCGGGGCCGGCCGGTCACGGGTCGGCTGCGGGTCCGGCGTCGGTCCCGAACGAGACCGCGCACGCCGCCACCCCGACCGGACGCCAGACGCTCGTGTCGCTCGGGTTGCTGCTGCTCGCGCTCGTCGCGGTGGTCGGGCTCGCCAAGGTCGAGTCGCCCGCCATCGAGGCGGGGGTCGCAGCGGTCGGCTTCCCGCCGTCGTTCGTCGGTGTCGTGATCGCGCTGCTCATCCTGCTGCCCGAGGGCATCGCGGCGTCGAAGGCGGCGGCCCGGGACCGGATCCAGACGAGCCTCAACCTGGCGATGGGGTCGGCGATGGCGTCGATCGGCCTGACGATCCCGTCCATCGCCGTGGCATCCCTGTTCATGCCCGGGACGCTGCTGCTCGGCCTCGGATCGGCGCAGATCGTGCTGCTGGCGCTCACGATCGTCGCCGCGGTGCTGACCGTGCTCCCGGGGCGCGCGACACGGCTGCAGGGCGGGGTGCACCTGGTGGTCTTCGCCGCGTTCATCGTGCTGTCGATCGCGCCGTAGGGCCGCGTGGGCGTGGGCGTGGGCGGGGCCGTTGCGCGGGAGGCCTGGTGGTCCCGGGCGTCCCCCTGTTGGTGCCGGGCGCAGCCCGGTGGTCCCGGCGAACGCGGTCCCCGTCAGCCCCCGGCGAAGGGCGGCATGACGTCGACCGTGCCGACCCCGACGAGCGAGGTCGCACGGTCCCTCGTGCTCACGCCGTCGACCAGGTAGGAGCACCGCTCCACCAGCGCCGACCACCGCTCCGGGTCCGCCGCCTCGATCCCGGCCAGCGCCGCGTCGAGCGAGGCCACGTCCATCGCGTCGACGTCGACCGCGACCTCGTCCGTGCCCACCGCGGCCCGAGCCGCCGCGAAGAACCGCACCGTCGTCACCGTCATCCCCCGATCGCGCTCATGCCCCGCGTGGGGTGCACGAGGTCGTCCGTGTCGTCCCCGTGGTCGCGGGGCTTGGCCCACATCGCCCGCTGCCAGAGGTCGGCGACCTCATCGTCCGCGGCACCCGCGCGCATCGGCCCGAGCACGTCGGTCTCGTCGTCGGAGAACAGGCAGCTCCGGACGTGCCCGTCCGCGGTCAGCCGGGTGCGGGTGCAGTCCGCGCAGAACGACTCCGTGATGCTGGCGATGATGCCGATCGTGCCGAGCAGCGCTCCGTCCCGGGAGAGCACGCGGAAGCGTTCGGCCGGGGCGCCGTCGCGCGGGGCCTCGTCCGGCTCGAGCCGCACCGTCCGCGACAGTGCGGCACGGGTCTCGGCGGCGGTCACCATCGACGTGCGGTCCCACGCGTGGTCGGGGTCGAGGGGCATCTGCTCGATGAAGCGGAGCTCGTACCCGCGCTCGAGGCACCAGTGCAGCAGGTCGGGGGCGAGGTGGTCGTTCACCCCGCGGAGCAGCACCGCGTTGACCTTGATCGCGAGCCCGGCGTCGTGTGCGGCCGACAACCCGGCGATCACCTTGTCGAGGAACGGCCGCCGGGTGACCTCGGTGAAGACGTCCGGGTCGACCGTGTCGAGCGAGACGTTCACCCGGCGGAGCCCGGCCGCGTACAGCGCCGACGCCCGGTGCGCCAGACCGATCGCGTTCGTCGTGAGGGACAGCTCGGGTGCGTCCGGCAGCGAGGCGCAGCGGGCGATCACGTCGACGAGGTCGTGCCGGAGCATCGGCTCGCCGCCGGTGAAGCGGACCTTGCGGACGCCGAAGCGCGCCGTGCCGATGCGCACGAGCCGCTCGATCTCCGCCGCGGTCATGAGGGCGTCGTCGGGGGCGAAGGGCAGCCCGGCTGCCGGCATGCAGTAGGTGCAGCGGAGGTTGCAGCGCTCGGTCAGCGACACCCGGAGGTCGACGGCACGACGGCCGAAGCGGTCCAGCAGTGCGTCCGCCGAGGGAGCGCCGGTCGAACCGAGCAGGGTCGCGGGAGCCATGCCGTCAGCGTACGTCCTCCGCGGACCGCGCACCTGTCGCCGCCGCGGGTGGGTGCGGTGCCCGGACGTCCCGGAAGAGCAGCCGGTCGCGCCACCGGGCCCAGTCGGACCGGCTCGTCCGGGCGAGCGTGCCGACCACCACGACGAGCACGGCCGCCGCCAGCCACCAGCGGTACGCCGCGGTCGACGGCCACACCCCGCGGAGTGCGATGGCGAGCCCGATCGACAGCCACTCCCAGCGTCCCGAGAGCGCCACGAACGGGATGAGGAGCAGCGCGTACCAGGGGTAGCGCGGGGTCACCGCGAGGAACGTCACGCCGATGAGCAGCACCTCGCCGGACCAGGGGTTCGCCGGGTCGGCGAGCCGCCACGCCACGAAGGCCGCGAGCAGCACGAGCAGCCCGACGACCACCGTGCCGGCGTCACCCGGGAACACGAGCGACACGAGCGCGAACCGGGAGCCGTCCTCGTACCCCTCCTCCGACAGGTAGCCGGGCAGGTACCCGAGCACCTTCGGCCCGGTCGAGAGCACGTAGGGCACGTAGAGCAGCGCGAACACCGCGATGCCGACCGGGATCGCCCACCAGTGCCGCCGGCGGCCGAGGAGCGGCGGGTACACGAGGGCGGGGATGAGCTTCGAGGCGGTGGCCGCACCGAGCAGCACGCCACCCCAGACCGGCCGACCGAACACGACGAGCACCGCGCCCGCCGTCGCCAGGGCCGCACCGAGCGCGTCGACGTGCGAGTTGGTCACGGCCTCCGCGGCGACGAGCGGCGACCACGCCCAGAGCGCTGCCCACCACACCGGCCGACCGGTCCGCCGGAGGACGGCGACCAGTCCGACGGTCACGCCGAGCGAGAGCAGGAGCCCGGCGATCTGGAAGGGCATGTACTGCGCCGTCGCCGGGACGAACGCGCGCACCAGGCCGAACCAGAGCTGCGCCATCGGCGGGTAGATCGTGACGACGTCCGACCGGTTGATCGCCACGCAGTGCCCGTCCGCGCCGTCACCGAGGCCGTGGTACCGCGGCAGCAGCGGCTTGCACGTGCCGTCCACCTTGTCGGGGAAGAGCCAGTCGGGCCGCAGTCCGGCCAGCGCGGCCGAGTCCGGCGTGTGCGCGTACGGTGAGATCCCGGCGTGCTGCACGATCCCGTCCCAGGCGTAGCGAGCAGAGTCGGTACTGGTGTTGGGTTGTCCGGCGAGCGCGGCGAGCCCGACCACCAGGCCGCCACCGACGACGAGCCACGTCGTCCACCGCCGGGGCACGAAGCGGAGCGCGAGCACCGCGCCGGCGAACACGGTCCAAGCGATCAGGGTCCACGCGACGAATGGGGAACGATGACCAGCTCGGAGGAACCCCAGATGCGTGACGCCGTAGGCGATGACGCCCGCCAGGGCCAGCACGCCGACGACGGCGAGCACGGTCGGCACGAGCACGGTCGGCGCCGAGGTGCGCTGCGGGGGTCGGCCGGGGCGGGTTCGATCACTCATGGTGGGTCGAGGCTAGCGACGGTCCGGCGGCTGCTGCTGGACGCACGGTCCGCGATGGCGTCCCCGAACCGGAACGCCCGCTCCGCCGTGGTGCTGGGACGGCTGCTCGGCATCGCGTTCCTGGTCTGCTTCGGCACCGGGATCTACAGCCACCTCCTCCAGCAGCCGTTCCCCGGCATGCGGTTCCCCACGCGTCCGGTGCAGCTGTACCAGTTCACGCAGGGGCTCCACATCACCGCCGGCATCGCGATCATCCCGCTGCTCCTGGCGAAGCTCAACACGGTCATGCCCGCGCTCGTGCAGGTCCCGCCGGTCCGGGGTGTCCTCCACCTCCTGGAGCGCCTCTCCATCGCGGTGCTCGTGTCCGCCGCGATCGTGCAGGTCGGGACCGGGCTCCTCAACACGTACCAGTGGTACCCGTTCCCGTTCCCGTTCAAGCAGGTGCACAACGCGCTCGCCTACGTGATCATCGGTTCGCTGATCGTGCACGTCGCGGTGAAGCTGCGGGTGATCGTGCGGTACTGGCGGGCGCGGGACTCCTACGACGAGCAGGGCCGGTTCGTGCCCGACACGACGGTGGGCAGCGAGCTGTTGCCGCCGTCGGCCGACCGGGAGGCCCGGCTCGACCCCGCCATGCCGGCTGCGGCCACGCAGGCGGCCACCGCCTACCCCCGCGGCCTCACCGGCCGCGTCCTGCGCTGGGTCGACGGCGCCCCGGCGGCGGCGCCGGCGCCGCCGCCGGCGCCGGCCCCGGCGGCCGAGTCTCGCGCTGGGCGACCGAACTCGGGGCCCGAGCCCCGAGAGGTGTCGCCGAGCGCGAGTCTCGGGGCGCCCGAGGCGAGTCTCGGGGCGGAGCCGAGCCGTGCCTCCCGGCCGCCCGTCGCGGCGACCGCCGGCCGACGTGAGCGGATCACCCGACGCGGCTTCTTCGCCGGCGTGGCGGCGGCGACCGTCGGGGTCGTCGCGCTGACCGCCGGGCAGTCGTCGTCCCTCGCGGAGCCGTTCAACGTCTTCGGGGCGCGTCAGCGGCACCGGGGGCCGAGCGACCTCCCGGTCAACCGCACGGCCCGCGCGGCCGGGGTCCTCGCGACCGCGACCGCGGCGGACTGGAGCCTCACGGTCGCGGGCCCCGCCGTCTCGCGCACGTTCTCCCGGGCGGAGCTCGTCGCGCTCGGGACGGCCGAGGCCGACCTGCCCATCGCCTGCGTGGAGGGCTGGAGCCAGATGGCGACGTGGCGCGGGGTCCGGATGCGTGACCTGCTGCTGGCGGTGCAGGCGGAGCCCGGGTCCCGGGTGCGTGTGACCAGCCTCGAGCAGCACGGCGGCTACCGGGTGATGGAGATGGGTCCGGAGTACGCGGAGGACCCGACCACCCTCGTCGCGCTCGAGCTGAACGGCGCGACGCTCGACCTCGACCACGGGTTCCCGGCGCGGATCATCGCTCCGGGACGGCCGGGTGTGCTCCAGACGAAGTGGATCGAGCGGATCGAGGTGATCGCATGAGGGCCGCACGGATCGTGCTCGTCGTGCTCGGCGTCCTGGTGATGGCGTTCGGGGCGTACGTCCTCGTGACGACCGTCCGACCGAACCGGATCTGGGGCCTGGCGACGTGGTTGCTCGGCGCGGTGGTCCTGCACGACGTCGTGCTGTCGCCGTTCGTGGTCGGGGCCGGACTGCTGCTCCGCCGGACCGGGCGCGCGGTGCGGCCGTGGATGCTCGTCGTCGTGCAGTGCGCGGTCGTCCTCGGGAGTGTGCTCGCGCTCGTGGTGCTCCCGGAGATCGCGGCGAAGGCACACGGGCAGAAGAACCCCACCGTGCTGCCGTTCGACTACGGGCTGCGGCTCGTCCTCGTCGAGGGCGTCCTGCTCGTCGTCGTGCTCGGGGTCCTGCTGGTCGGCGGTCTGGTGTCGCGGAATCGTCCGAATCCACTGGTTGAACCGACAACCAATCGCTAGACTGGCGTCATGCCCGAGCCGACCGACGACACCCCGTGGCTCGACCGCGCGCAGCTCCGCGCGTGGATGAAGCTCGTCGCGGTCATGGAGCTCCTGCCCGCGGCGCTCGACCAGCAGCTGCAGCGTGACGCGGACCTCACGCACTTCGACTACATGGTCGTCGCGATGCTCTCCGAGACCGAGTCCCGGACGCTCCGGATGTCCGCGCTCGCCGCGGCGACGAACGCGTCCCTGCCCCGGCTCTCGCACGTCGTGTCCCGGCTCGAGGAGCGGGGCCTCGTCGGCCGCTGCCCGTCCTCGGACGACCGCCGGGCCACCGACGTCCGGCTCACCGACGCCGGCTGGGACGCCATCGTCGAGGCCGCCCCGCAGCACGTCCGGACCGCCCGCGCGTTCGTGATCGACGCCCTCACCGAGGAGCAGGTCACACAGCTCGACGGCATCACGAAGGCGCTGCTCGGCCGGCTCGACCCGGAGGGGCGCTTCGCCGCCGTGTCGTACCCGCGCGAGGAGGACGACCCGGCGATCTGCGAGGCCCGGCTCACGGGGCAGGAACAGGCGCGCGGGTCGCTGCGCTGACGCCCGGTCGGTGGCGCGTCATCCGGCCCACGCGCTGCAATAGGCTCGCCGCATGAACGCGCCCGCCGAGCCCTCCGACACGTACTCCTACCTCGGACCGGCCGGCACGTTCACCGAGGCCGCCCTCAAGCTCGTCGACGCCGCGGCCGGGAAGCCCTGGCGGAGCGTCAACAACGTCGGCGAGGCGCTCGACGACGTCGTCAGCGGTCGTTCGGTCGGCGCCGTGATCGCGATCGAGAACAGCGTCGACGGCGGCGTCAGCGCCACCCAGGACGCCCTCGCGCGCATCCCCGGCGTGCGGATCGTGGGGGAGTACCTCGTCCCCGTCGACTTCGTCCTCGTCGCCCGGCACGGCACCGCGCTCGCCGACGTCCGGACCGTGAATGCCCACCCGGTCGCGTACGCGCAGACGCACAACTGGCTCGAGGCGAACATCCCCGGGCACGGGCACATCCCGGCGTCCTCGAACGTCGCCGCCGCGGTGTCGCTGCTCGACGACCACCCGACCGCGGACGCAGCCGTGGCCCCGCCCGGCATCACCGACCACCACGACCTCGCGGTGCTGGCGTCCTCGATCGGGGACAACGCCTCGGCGGTGACGCGGTTCGTGCTCGTGTCAAGGACGCTCGCGCTGCCCGAGCCGACCGGCGCGGACAAGACGAGCGTCATCGTGGAGCTCCCCGCCGACCACCCCGGTGCCCTGGTCGACATGCTCGAGCAGTTCGCGACCCGGGGGATCAACATGGGGCTGCTGTCCTCGCGGCCGATCGGTGACGAGCTCGGACGCTACCGGTTCGTCATCGACCTCGACGGGCACGTCCGCGACGAACGCGTCGCGGACGCCCTGCTCGGCCTGCGCCGGTTCAGCCCCCGTGTGACGTTCCTCGGGTCGTACCCGCGGGCGGACGGCTTCCGACCCGAGGTGCCGGCGCGGTACTCGGACGAGGCGTTCGTCGAGGCGCGGGACTGGCTCCGCGCGATCGTCTCGGGCGCGCCCGGGGCGCAGTAGAGCGCGCGCGGCCGGGGCCGCGCACGCGCGGCCTCGCACGGTGCGAGGCAGCGCCCCTCACCGCGCGCGACTGCGGCCGCGCACGCGCGGCCTCGCACGGTGCGAGGAAGCGCCCGCGCCGTGCGAGGTTTCGCGCACCGTGCGACGTCGTGGGCATCGCACCATGCGCGTGACCTCGCACCATCCGTCGGGACCGCTCGCACCACCGCTCGGCACCGCTCGCACCACCGCTCGGGACCGCCGGTCGCCACCACGTGCGGCCGCGGCCTCGCACGGTGCGAGGCAGCGCCCGCGCCGTGCGAGGTTTCGCGCACCGTGCGACGCCGTGGGCCTCGCACCATGCGCGTGACCTCGCACCATCGGTCAGCACGGCCCGCGACGCGTCGCAGGCCGGGGACCGGGGGCCGGGGACCGAGGGCCGGGGCCGAGACCCCGTACCGCGGGCTGCAGGCCGGGCTACGGGACCTGACGCGAGCCGTGGCGATCGTCGCCCGGCTTCGGCACGCGGACCCGGAGGCCGAGCGGATCGATGCGCGACCGGAACGCGACGACCTTGCCCACGGGGTCGCCGTCGACCTCGAACTCGTCCGCATGCTCGAGCCGCGCCGTGAACTCCTGTCCGCGCAGGTACCGCAGCGGACGCTCCTCCCGCGAGGCCGACACGATCTTCTTGCCCACCGCGGTGTTCGCGAGCGACGACCGCCGGAAGGTGCGGAGGATCCCGTTCTCCCAGAACACCCGCGCCCCGATCCGCACCCACCCGAGGAACCCGCGCGGCCGCATCACGGCGATGTCGAACACGCCGTCGTCGATCTCGGCGTCCGGCAGCAGGATCGCCCCGGCCTGGAGCTGCCCGCAGTTCCCGACGATGAGCGAGTGTGCCCGCGCCGAATGGTTGCCGTCGTCGTCGAGCTGGTAGCGGAACTCGAACGCGTCGGCGTCGCGGACCGAGCGGAACAGCGAGTCCACGTACGCGAGCCACCCGACGCGCTTCTTCAGCTCGGGCCGGGTGTTCGCGAGCATCCGGGCGTCGAGCCCGAGCCCCGCCATCACGAGGAAGCCGAGCTGCTCGCGCTCGCCGCCGTCGCGCTCGACGGTGAGGGTGCCGAAGTCGATCGGACGGTCGTCCCCGTGGAAGATCGTGCGCGCGCTCGCCTCCAGGTCGTCGAGCGGCAGCTTCATGTTGCGGGCGAGCAGGTTGCCCGTCCCGCTCGGCAGCAGGGCGAGGGCGGCGTCGGACCCGTGCACCACCTCGGCCACGGCGCGGACCGTCCCGTCGCCGCCGGCCGCCGCGACCACGTCCGCACCGGCCTCGAGCGCTTCGCGGGTCATGCCGCCGCCCGGGTCCTCCTCGGAGGTCTCGAACCACAGGGTCTCGGCCCAGCCGGCATCGCGCTGGTGCCGTTCGATGGTCTGCTTGAGGGTCGGCAGGTGCACCTTGACCGGGTTGTAGACCACCGCGGCCGTCCGCTGCTCGGTCTGGAGGGCGTCATCCGTGGGCGCGGTCTCCGAAGGGGTCGACATGCTGCAACGGTACCGACCGCACGCTGCGAAGGGACGCGGGCGCGACCAGGGACCGGCCGGGAGGCGCGGGGCGGGCCCGCCACGGGCCTCCAGGCCGCCCCTTTAGGATGATCCGGTGATCGATCCCCAGCTCCTGCGCGACAACCCCGACGTCATCAAGGCCTCGCAGGAGGCGCGTGGCGCCTCCGTCGACGTCGTCGACGACGCCGTCGCCGCGGACGCGGCCCGGCGGAGCGCGATCACCTCGTTCGAGTCCCTCCGCGCCGAGCAGAACGCCTTCGGGAAGACCGTCGCGAAGGCGCCGAAGGACGAGAAGGCGGCGCTCGTGCAGCAGGCGCAGGCGCTCGCGGCGAAGGTGAAGGAGGCGCAGGCCACCGTCACGGAGGCCGAGGACGCCTTCGACCAGGTCGTCCGGTCGATCCCGAACGTCGTGCTGCCCGACGTGCCGAAGGGCGGCGAGGACGACTTCGTCACCCTCCGCACCGTCGGCACGAAGCCCGAGTTCGACTTCGAGCCGAAGGACCACGCCGACCTCGGCGAGCACCTCGGGATCATCGACATCCCGCGCGGAGTCAAGGTCTCCGGCTCCCGCTTCTACTTCCTCCTCGGCCTCGGCGCCCGACTCGAGATCGCGCTCATGTCGCTCGGCCTCGACCGTGCCGTCGCCGCCGGGTTCGAGCCGCTCATCACGCCGACGCTCGTCCGGCCCGAGACGATGGCCGGCACCGGCTTCCTCGGCGAGCACGCGGCCGAGGTCTACCGCCTCGAGGCCGACGACCTCTACTTGACCGGCACGAGCGAGGTGGCCCTCGCCGGGTTCCACGCCGACGAGATCCTGCCGCTCGCGGAGGGCGAGGCGCACCGATACGCCGGCTGGTCGACCTGCTACCGCCGCGAGGCCGGGTCCGCGGGCAAGGACAACCGCGGCATCCTCCGCGTGCACCAGTTCAACAAGCTCGAGATGTTCTCCTACGTGCACCCCGACGAGGCCGAGGCCGAGCACGAGAAGCTCGTCGGGTACCAGGAGTCGATGCTCCAGGACCTCGGGCTGCACTACCGCGTGATCGACGTCGCCGGCGGTGACCTCGGCACGAGCGCCGCGCGGAAGTTCGACATCGAGGCGTGGGTGCCGACGCAGGGCACCTTCCGCGAGCTCACTTCGACCTCGAACTGCACGACGTTCCAGGCCCGTCGCCTCGACATCCGGTACCGCACCGAGTCCGGCAAGACCGCGCCCGTCGCGACCCTCAACGGCACGCTCGCCACCACGCGGTGGATCGTCGCGATCCTCGAGACCCATCAGCAGGCCGACGGGTCGGTCGTCGTGCCCGAGGTGCTCCGCCCGTACCTCGGCGGTGTCGAGGTGATCGAGCCCCGATGACCTCGCACGAGCGGTTCGTCGACGGGACACGAGGCGGCGGGGCTGCCGCTGGTGGCGCTGCTGCCGGTGGTGCCTCGGCCGGTCCCGCGACCGGTGCTGCCGCTGCGGCGCCCGCGCGGACGAAGCGCTGGCTCGTCGCGCTCGACATCGACGGCACCACCATGCGCGAGGACGGCGTCATCACCGACACGGTGATCGCCGCCGTCCGCGACGCCGAGGCCGCCGGGCACGAGGTCATGCTCTCCACCGGCCGCAGCGAGAGCATGACGGTGCCGCTGCTCGAGACGCTCGGCATCCACCCGAAGTACCTCGTCACCGCGAACGGCGCCCTCACGCTCCGCCGTCGCGAGGACGGCTCGTACGAGCACGCCCACGTCGAACAGTTCGACCCGACCGAGGTGCTCCGGACGATCCACGGCGCCCTGGCCGACGCTGCGTTCGGCGTCGAGGACGAGGACGGCCACTTCCTGCTCTCCGGCAACTTCCCCGACGACACCATGACCGTGCGGGGCGAGCACGTGCCGTTCGAGCAGCTGCTCGGCGTCGAGGCCACCCGTGTGGTCGTGATCTCGCCCGGGCACGACACCGAAGACTTCCTGCAGGTCGTCGAGCAGATGGGGCTGCACAAGGTCTCGTACTCGGTCGGCTGGACCTCGTGGCTCGACATCGCTCCCGAGGGCGTGACGAAGGCCACCGCGATGGAGCGGGTGCGCGAGTGGCTCGACATCCCGCGCTCCCGGGTGTTCGCCGCGGGCGACGGTCGGAACGACATCGACATGCTCCGGTGGGCGTCGACGTCCGGTCGTGGGGTCGCGATGGGGCAGGCCCCGGTGGACGTCATCGAGGCCGGCAACGAGGTGACCGGCGGCGTCACCGACGACGGGCTCGCTGCGGCGCTCGACACGCTGCCGCGGTAGGGCCGGCGCGGGCGCGCGGGCGCGCGGGCGCGCGGGCGCGCGGGCGCGCGGGCGCGCGGGCGCTCAGACGCCTCGCACCGTGCGAGGCCCGGCTGGCGCCGCCCGCAGCGTGCGAGGTTCCCCACACGGTGCGGGTCACCAGACGTCCCACCGTGCGTGGAACCTCGCACCATCGGTCGCCAGCCGGGAGGCCCGCTAGACTTCCCGGGACGCGGTCACGTCTCGCCACGTGGTCGCGTCACTGGAGGGTTGTCCGAGCGGCCGATGGAGCCTGTCTTGAAAACAGGTGGGCAGTGATGTCTCGTGGGTTCGAATCCCACACCCTCCGCCACCGGGGTCGCGGCTAGTCCGCCGACACCTCCGCCGGCGCAGCCGTCTCGACCGGTTCGGTGACGACGATCTCGCCCAGTGTGACCGCGCGGCCCACCGCCTCGGCGAGGAACACCACCGCGCACCCGACGACGACGAACGCCCACCCCGCGAGGCGGCGACGGAGCACTCCGGACGATCTCGACGGCATCTCGTGGCCCTTCGGTCGTCGTGCTCGGACGGACACCGCTCGTGCCCGATGTGATCGAACCACGATGCCCGCCGAACGGCTGCGGACACCGGGCCTCGTGCGTGAAGTGCATGAGAGGGCGCTCACGAACCCGCCCGAGCGAGCCCGGTCAGCCCCGCACGCTGAACGCCGCGAGCTCCGCCCGCGTCCGGGCCCCGTGCTTCCGGAGCAGGTTCGCCACGTGGTACTTGACCGTGTTGACACTGATGCCGAGTCCGTCCGCGATCTCCCGGTTCCCGACGCCGGTCGCCACGAGCCGCAGCACGTCGCGCTCCCGCTCGGTGAGGTCCGCGTCGTCCGGCACGTCGAGCGTCGCGGGGGAGGGGTCGAGCGGCAGCGCGATGTCGAGCGTCGATCCCCACCCGGGCGTCGAGTCGACCGCGAGGGTGCCGTCCAGGGCGACGACCCGCTCGGCGATGGGCCGGACGGCGTCGTCGTGCACGTCGAGGGTCCCGGCGCCGTCGTCGCGGAGCTGCATGAGCAGGTTCCGTCCGTCGCAGTCCCACTGGATGCGGACTCGGTGGGCGGCGCCGTCGTCCACGAGCGCGAGGACCGCGGTGCGGACGATCGCGCGGGCGCTGTGGGCGACGTCCCCGGGCAGGGCACGGCCGGTGGCGGGCGGCTCGACGAACTGCACGTCGAGGTCGCCGAAGCGGACGAGCGGCCGGAGGTCGGCTCGGAGACGGGAGAACGCGCCGGTCACGGGCTCGAGGAGCGTGCTCCGCTGCCGGTCGCTCGACGTGCGCAGCTCGACGAGTGCGGCCGAGGCGATCTCGACGGCCTCGGCGCGGGCGGCGGCGTCGGAGAGCCGGCCGGAGCGGAGGGCAGCGAGGACGGACTCGAGCGTGAGAGCGTGGCGGTCCGCCGTCTCGGCCACCGTCCGGGCGTGCTCGGCGGCGGCCGTGCGGCTGGACGCCGGTGCGGCCGCTGTCCGGCTGGACGCCGGAGCGGCCGGTGCACCCGGTGACCTCGATCCCACGCACCGAACCTACCCGTCCCACCCGGACGGATCGTCCCACCCGATCGGACGGGACGACCGTGCGCCCGGGCGGCACCGCGTCGACCGACACCACGGCAGCATCGGAGCCATGCCCACCACCACCGTCGCGGACGCCCTCGGCACGATCGGGAGCGAACTGCAGGACCTCGTCGCCGCCGTCCGCGCGGCCGACCCGGCACCGTTCGAGCGTGCACTGACGCTGCTGACCGACGCCGACCGCGTCTTCGTGCACGGTGCCGGACGCTCGGGCCTCGCGCTCCGGATGACCGCGATGCGCCTCATGCACCTCGGGCTCGATGTCCACGTGGTCGGCGAGGTGACGACCCCCGCCATCCGCGAGGGCGACGTGCTCCTCGTCGCGAGCGGCTCCGGCACGACGGGCGGGATCGTCCGCGCGGCCGAGACCGCTGCGGAGGTCGGCGCCCGGGTCCTCGCCGTGAGCACGAGGGCCGACTCGTCGCTGTCGACGGCAGCCGACACCACGCTCGTGGTCCCGGCTGCGACGAAGACCGACCGCTCCGGCACCGCGTCCGCGCAGTACGCCGGGAGCCTCTTCGAGCAGGCCGTCGCCCTGCTCGGGGACGCCCTGTTCCACGCGCTCTGGCAGCGCAGCGGGCACTCCGCGGACGACCTGTGGCCCCGCCACGCCAACCTCGAATGACCCACCACCGGAAGGACACCACCATGCAGCTCCAGTTCGCCATGGACACCCTGACCACCGAGCACGCCCTCGAACTCGCCGGAAAGGCCGCGCCGTACGTCGACGTCATCGAGCTCGGAACCCCGCTCATCAAGAGCGCCGGCCTCTCCGCGATCACCGCGGTCAAGGACGCCCACCCCGACAAGATCGTCTTCGCCGACCTCAAGACGATGGACGCCGGGGAGCTCGAGGCCGACATCGCCTTCAAGGCCGGAGCCGACCTCGTCACCGTCCTCGGCGTCGCCGGCGACAGCACGATCGCGGGTGCCGTCAAGGCCGCGAAGCAGCACGGCAAGGGGATCGTCGTCGACCTCATCGGCGTGCCGGACAAGGCAGCCCGCGCGAAGGAGGTCACCGCGCTCGGCGCCGAGTTCGTCGAGATGCACGCGGGCCTCGACGAGCAGGCCGAGGAGGGCTTCACCTTCGAGACGCTCCTGCGCGACGGCGAGGTCTCGGGCGTCGACTTCTCCGTCGCGGGTGGCATCACCACCGACACGATCGCCGCCGTCCAGGCATCGGGCGCGCGGGTCGCCGTGGCCGGCAGTGCGATCTACAGCGCCGACGACGTCGCCGCTGCGGCGTCCGCCCTGCGCGACGCGATCACGGCGTCCGCAGCGGCGTAGTCCTCACCGAGGGACGGACGGGAGGCGCGGTGCCAGCTGGCACCGCGCCTCCCGGCCGTGCCGTGGTCGCGACCACGGCACGACGTCAGCCGACGAGTCCCGTCACCACGTCGTGGACCACGCGCGCGGCACGCGCCGCCGCGTCGTCGAGGTGCTCCTTGAACTCGTCCCCGTCGGGGGCGCAGAGGTCGCTGATGCAGCGGATCGACACGAACGGCATGTCGTGCACGTGCGCGAACTGCGCGATCGCCGCCGACTCCATGTCGACCGCGGCGACCGTCGGGAAGGCGTCGCGGAGCAGGCGTGCGCGACCCTCCGTCACGAAGATCTCGCTCGACCCGATCGTCGCGGCGCGCATCAGGGAGCCGGTGTCGGCGGCGAGCGCGAGGTCGACCAGCCGCTGGTCCGGCTCGTAGCCCGTCGGCATCCCGGGCACCTGGCCGAGCGCGTAGCCGAAGGCCGTCGCGTCGGCGTTGAGGTTCACGTAGCGGTCGCCGACCACGACGTCGCCGATCGCGACCCCGTGCATGAGGCCGCCGGCGGTGCCGACGCTGATCACCGGGATGCCGGAGCCGAAGTCGTGGAACGCGTGCGCGACCGCCGCGGTGGCGTTCGTGAACCCGATCCCGCTGCGACGGACCGCGACGGTCGCGCCGCCGACGTCGAGCAGGTGGTGTTCGTCATGACCCCCGACCGGACCGTCGAGGATGGGGGTGCCGCCGAGGAGTCCCGCGAACGCGGAGACCTCCTCGCTCATGGCGGCGATGACGACCGCGATCGGTGGGTGGTGCACTGATCGAGTCTCGCACGCTCAGCGTCGGCGGGCCGCCCCCACCGTGACGACCAGTGCATCGACGAGCAGGAACCCGAGCAGGGTGACACCGACCGTCGGGAGCAGGATCCCGATCGTGGCCGCGACCAGGCCGACCGTGACCAGTCCCCAGCCCGGTGTCCGCGCGAGCGCACCCGCGGCGGGAGCCCGGCCGACGCGAGCGCCGGTGGGGCGTCGCTGCCACCACATCACGTACCCGAAGACGACCATCGCGGCGATGCCGAGCGCGGCGAGCACGAGCACGATCTGGTTCGGCAGCCCGAACAGCACGCCCATGTGCGTGTTGACGCCGAGCTTCGCGGCCTTCGCCATGACCGGGTAGTCGTCCCAGCGCACGGTCGAGACGACGTGGGCATCGCGCGGGTCGACGGCGACGGCGTCCATCGCCACGGGCCAGGTCTGCTTGCTCTCCTCGACGCGCCATGCCTGGTCGGCGGCGGTCGGGACGTGGATCCGGAGCTCGGCGGCGTCGATGTCCGCACCACGGGCAGCCGCGAGGACGGTGTCGAACTGGTCCGGCGTCACCTCGGCCGCGGCAGCAGTCGGGGCCGCGCCGCCGTGGTGGCCGGCGTGCTCGCCGCTCGTCGCGCCGTTCGTGGTCGGCTCGCTGCCGAGGGCCGTGTCGACCGCCGGCGCCTGCCAGCTCAGTGCCGACCGGATCGCGGTCACGTTGTCGCCCGCGAAGTGCGACCACGTGATGCCCGTCGCCGAGAGGAAGAGCGCGCCGAGGAGCACCCAGACGCCGGTCGCGGCGTGCCACGAGAACGTCCGCCGGTACCCGCGCGCGCGGTTGTCCGGCACGACGAGCTCGCGCTTGCGACGAGCTCGACGGATCCGGGTCGCCCACAGCGCGATGCCGGCGAGGGACACGATGCCGAGCCACGACGCCGCCGTCTCGCTGTAGAGCCGGCCGACGTCGCCGAGCAGCAGGCTGCGGTGCACCGTGCTCACCCAGGTGCGGAACGGCAGGGAGCCGGACGTGCCGTACACCGGCAGGTCGCCGCGGACCTCGGCGGTGCCCGGGTCGACGAAGACCGCGCGGGTCGTGGACTCGGCGAGGCCCTCCTCGGTGAACATCACGCGGGTGGTCGTACCGCTCGCCGGGGCCGGGCGGACCTCGGTGACCGTGTCGCCCGGGTGGTGGCGCTCGACGTACTGCTCGGCGGCGGACACCTGGTCGGCGAGGGGGAGTGTGGTCGCGGACTCCGGCGCGGTGAGCTCGTGGGCGTACGCCACGCGCTCGATCGACGGGGCGACGGCGTACACGGCACCGCTGAGGGCCGCCACGAGGATGAACGGGCCGACGAACAGTCCGGCGAGGAAGTGCAGGCGCAGCAGGAGTTGGGGGAACCAACCCGCGCTGGCGGGTGGCCGTGACGGTGCTGGCGTGGGCGTGCGCGTGGCTGCGGGGGCGTGCGGCATCGGGGCTCTCCGGTGTCGGGCGCGACCTCGTGCCGCACGGAGGGAGACTCTACAAGATGTAGAGCGTCCCTGGTGTGGCAGTGCGCGTCCCGTCGGGTGCGCCGTGCTCGCCCGGGCTGGCTGACGGTCAGCGCTCCCGCGCCCGGTCCTCGTCGTGCTGCTGCTCCCACTCGTCCTTGCGCGCGATCGCCTCGTCCAGGGTCCGGTCCTTCTCGGCATCGGCGGCGGCCCAACCTCCGATGAAGGACGCCACGCACACCGCGGCGGCGAAGATGCCGAGGCCGATCAGCCAGCCGTTCCCGTCGGCCGTCGCGAAGAGGTACCCGGCGCCGACCCCGCCGGCCAGTGCCGGGATCCGCAGGAGCGATTCCAGCATCTGAGCACGACCGGTCCGCGACCGTGCTCGCTGGACGGGGGTTCGATCGGCGCGCACGCCCCGAACGTACGCGGACGGGAGGAGTACGTCCTCACCGACGCTGGCCGCGACCTCGCCCCGGTCCTGCTCGCACTGGGTGCGTGGGCGGACCGGCACCACCCGTCCGCGCGGCCGTCGGACCTCGCGATCGTGGACCGCGAGACGGACGAGGTGGTCGTGCCGGCAGCCGTGGTCGCTGCGACCGGGCGGCCGGTCCCGCTCGACCGGCTCGCCGTCCGGGGCGTCTGACCCGGCGGGGGTCCGCCGCGGCGTCCACCCCGGGCGGGCCGACCGGCCGCGCTGGCGCAGCGTGACCAGATGACGGCCGGGAGGCCCGTGGCGGGCCCGCCACGGGCCTCCCGGCCGTCGGGTGGGTGCGTCAGCGACGCACGCTGCAGCCGCAGCTCGCGCCGAGGACGAACTCCGGCGGCATGAGGCCGCCGTGTCCGCCGTCCGTGTCGTCGATCCCGAGGACGCGGTCGACGGCGGCGCGGGCCATCGCCTCGATCGGCTGCCGGACGGTCGTGAGCTGGGGGTTCGTGTAGTCCGCCTCGGCGGCGCCGTCGAAGGAGACGATCGCGACGTCCTCCGGGACGACGACTGCCAGTCCGGCCTCACGCAGCTCTGGAAGGGCAAGGACGGGACCTGCACCGGTCGCGACCAGGACCGTCCGGGACCCGGACCGTCCGGAACACGCGTTCATCCACGGGCCCGGTGCGGTCCGTGGACGACCACGTTGACGGATGTTCCGGACCGGAACGACACTGGCGCCGATGACCTCCCTCACCTCCCTCGTGTACATGTCCGTCGCCGTCGACGAGCTCACCGACCACGACCTCGTCGCCATGCTCCGCGAGGCCCGGCTCCGCAACGACGCCCTCGGCGTCTCCGGACTGCTCCTCGCGAAGGACGGCCGCTTCCTCCAGGTGGTGGAGGGTCCGGCGTGGAGCGTCGAGGACCGCTTCGCGGCCATCGAGCGCGACCCGCGCCACACCGAGGTGCAGTCGCTGTCGCGGGAGCAGATCGAGTCCCGGCGGTTCGACGGCTGGGCGATGGCGTTCGGTTCGCCGTCGGACGCCGACGTCCTCGACGAGCCCGGGTTCAGCGGGTTCCTGCAGCGCCGGGAGGGCCTGCCCGCGTCGCTGTCGGGGACCTCCGCCGACTTCCTGCTGCGGTGGTTCCGTGGTCGGGACCTCGGCGCCGGCCGGGAGGAACGGATCACCCTGGGCAGGCACGCCGCCTGATCGGGGCCGCGGCCGGGTGCGCGGCGCGCGCCGGGTGCTCGCACGCTCAGTTCCGGCCGCCGCCGGACGACAGCGTCGTCGTCGTACGACGGCGGCCGGGTCGTCCGTTGCGGGCGCTGACTGTTGCGGACGCGGGACTGCGACGGTGCCGTCGTCGTCCGACAGCGGCGACGTCGTACAGCGGCGGCGCCGCGCGATCGGCCGACGGGGTCAGGCGGTCGCGACGAAGCCGACCTCGAGCAGCAGGTTCGCGTGTGACCGCTGGTCGCCCGTGGCGATGACGAGCCCGGTCTCCGGCGCCCGGACGGCGTCGTAGAACGCGAACCGGTCGAGCGACCCGAACGGCACGTCCGGCCCGAGGATCCGCTGGTAGCCGTCGTGCGCCGTCACCGGGGCGTCCGGCGGCGCCGTCATCACGGTCGCGGCCTCGAAGGGCACGGCGTCGAGGAGCGTCGTCAGGACCTCGTCGACGTCGAGCACGCCCGGACGCCAGTTGAGGTGCACGAGCTCCGCCCGGGGGTGCATCGCGGTCGCGAACGGGTAGTTCCCGTCGGCGACGAGCACCCGCGACCCGTGGCCGAGCGAGGCCAGCGCGCTCAGGGTCGGGCGGTGGATCAGCGTGTAGCGCAGCATCAGTCCTCCGGGGTCGTCGTGGATGGTCCGAGGTGGGCGACGGACCCGCCGGCGACGAGCCGCGGTGCGACCACGACGTCGACCGGCGGCGCCGGAGGAGTGGCCCCGGCGGTCCGCTCGGCGAGCCGTTCCCGGATGCGGTCGGCGGCCCGTACGGCGAGTTCGTGCGTGGGCTGTTCGATGACGGTGAGCTTCGGGACCGTCACCTGCGCGAGCTCGCGGCCGTCGAACCCCAGGACCGACATCTCCCGACCCAGGGTCAGCCCGGACTCGTTCAGGGCGATCACCGCCCCGATGGTGAGCTCGTGGTTCGCGCAGAAGACCGCCGTCGGACGCTCCGGCAGCACGAGCAGCCGCTGCATCGCCGCCTGCCCGTGCTCCACCGTGAGCGGACCGGTGAGCACGGCCTCCGGTGCCGGGTCGACCCCGGCCCGGGCGGCGGCGGCACGGAAGCCCTGCACCCGGCCGCGCATGGTCGACACCGCGGGATCGCCACCGACCACACCGAGCCGCCGGTGCCCGTGGTCGACCAGGTGCTGCGCGGCGAGGGCCCCGGCGCGCTCGTTGTCGAGGAAGACCCCGTCGGTCTCGAGCCCGTCCGCCCGCCAGTCGATCTGCACGACGGGGACGTGCTCGGCGGCGCGTGCGAGCGGGACGACGTCGTGCGGGGAGGGGACGGCGATGATCCCGTCGACCATGCGGCTGCGCAGCAGGTCGACCGCTCCGGCCCCGGCGTCCGGGCTCGACGACACGATGACGCTGCCGCCGGTCGGTCGGAGGGCGCTCTCGACCCCGGCGATCACCGTCAGGTGGAAGTCGTTGTCGAGCGCGGGCAGGAGCACCCCGATCGTGCCGGACCGTCGGGAGCGCAGGCTCCGCGCGAACGCGTTCGGGAGGAAGCCGAGGGCCGTCGCCGCACGCTCGATGGCGCGGGCGTTCTCCGCCCGGACCGTCCCGCCGTTGTAGAACTTCGAGATCGTCGCGAGCGACAGCCCGGTCTCGCGCTGCAGGTCCTTGTAGGTCGCCGTCACGCGAGGCCGCCCGGGATCGTGCCGTCCTCGTCCCACAGGTCGTGCCAGCTCGTGGCGCCGGGCCACAGGAACACCTGTCCCTTGATGAGCCGTGCTCCTCGGTCGACCGCCGCCATCGCCCGGAGCTCGTCGGGAGTCAGCGGGTCGGCGAGTGCACCCTCGAGGTTCGCCCGGTACTGCTCCGGCTTGACCGAGAACGGGATCGGGACCTGCCCGCGGGCGACGGCCCACTGCAGGCACACCACGGCCGGGTGCACGCCGTGGGCCTCGGCGATCCGGAGGACGGTCGGGTGCTCCACGTCCACCGGATCGTCGTCGGTGCGGTCGCGCTCGGGGCGGGACGGCGATCCGAGCGGCGAGTAGCCGACGGGCTGGATGTCGTTGTCCACGCAGAACCCGAACAGCTCGGGTTGCTGGAACGTCGGGTGCAGCTCCATCTCGTTGAGGGACGGCAGCACGCGGGCGTCCCGGAGCAGCAGCCGGAGCTTCGGGACGGTGGTGTTCGAGGTCCCGAGGTGCCGCACGACCCCCTCGTCGACGAGCCCCTCGAGCGCACGCCACAGCGCCGTGTAGGCGGCGTGGTCGTACGGGCGCGCCGTCCGGTCGCGGTCCTCGACCGAGGCGTGCGGCGCGTGGTGGTTCGGGAACGGCCAGTGCACGAACACCGCGTCGAGGTGGTCGGTGCCGAGGTCCCGGAGTGAACGACGGACCGAAGCGACGGCAGCGTCCGGGTCGTGCGCGTCGTTCCAGACCTTCGACATGACGAAGAGGTCGTCGCGCGGGACACCGCTCGCCGCGATCGCCCTGCCCACCGCGGCCTCGTTGCCGTAGACCGCCGCGCAGTCGACGAGCCGGTACCCGGCCTCCAGTCCGC
The DNA here is from genome assembly GCF_014646995.1 of Curtobacterium luteum. Classification (GTDB taxonomy): domain Bacteria; phylum Actinomycetota; class Actinomycetes; order Actinomycetales; family Microbacteriaceae; genus Curtobacterium; species Curtobacterium luteum. The sequence continues at coordinate 108,367 of NZ_BMOI01000012.1, forward strand.
CGCGCACGGCGGCCGCGACCTCCTCCGGCCCGTACCGGTCGGAACCGAAGGTCCCGAGGCCGATCACGGGGATCGTCGCGCCGGTCCGCAGGGTGCGTGTGGTCGCGGTGTCCATGGGTGGTCCTCTCGGGAGCGGGGCGACGGGTCGGACGACCCGGAGCACGACGAGCCGAACAGAAGACGGAACGTTTCGGGTCGACCGTCACGACACAGGCTAGCGCTCCGGCTGACTGGAGCGTAACGTTTCGTGCAACTCGAGGAGGAGTGATGACCGCACCGCACGACCTGCCCCGCATCGACCCGGAGACCCTGCCGGAACCGGTCGACGTCCACGACAACTCGGAGGCGCTGGCGGCGGTCCGGGCGGTGATCGCCGCGGGGCCGTACGACGCGACCTGGGAGTCGTTGCAGCGGTACACGCCGCCGCGCTGGTACCAGGACGCGAAGTTCGGCGTCTTCCTGCACTGAGGCGTCTACTCCGTGCCGGCGTTCCGGAACGAGTGGTACTCGCGCGACATGTACCGGGAGGGCACGCCCGAGTTCGAGCACCACGTGGCGACGTACGGTCCGCAGTCCGGGTTCGGGTACAAGGACTTCATCCCGTCCTTCACCATGGAGCGGTTCGACCCGCACGCCTGGGCAGCCCTCTTCCGTCGCGCCGGGGCGCAGTTCGTGGTGCCGGTCGCCGAGCACCACGACGGGTTCGCGATGTACGACACGGACCGCTCCCGGTGGAGCGCGGCCCGGATGGGACCGGAGCGCGACGTGTTCGGTGACCTCCTCGGCGCGGTCGACGACGCGTTCATGGTCCGGGGTGCGTCTTCGCACCGGGCCGAGCACTGGTTCTTCATGAACGGGGGGACCCGGTTCGACTCGGACGTGCTCGATCCACGGTTCATCGACTTCTACGGCCCGGCGCAACGGGAGGAGACCGCGCCGAACGAACGGCACCTGGAGGACTGGCTGCTCCGCACGGTCGAGGTGATCGACAAGTACCGGCCGCAGGTGCTGTGGTTCGACTGGTGGATCGAGCAGCCCGCGTTCGAGCCGTGGCTCCGGACCCTCGCCGCGTACTACTACGACCGCGCCGCCGAGTGGGGCCGCGAAGTCGTCATCAACTACAAGTGGCAGGCGTTCGCCGAGGGCTCGGCGGTCTACGACATCGAGCGCGGCGCGATGGGCGCCACCCCGCCGTTCGTCTGGCAGAACGACACCGCGGTGTCGAAGACCGCGTGGTGCTGGGTGGAGGGGCACGACTACAAGACCGCGCGGGACCTCGTGGCGGAACTCGTCGACGTCGTCGCGAAGAACGGGGTGCTCCTGCTCAACATCGGCCCGAAGCCGGACGGCACCATCCCCGAACCGGAGCAGCAGCTGCTCGAGGACATCGGGCGCTGGCTCGTCGTGAACGGGGAGGCGATCTACGGCACGCGCCCGTGGACCGTGTCGGGCGAGGGGCCGACCCACGTGCAGGCGGGATCGTTCGTCGACGCGGACCTGCCAGTGTACGTCGCCGAGGACGTCCGCTTCACCCGCCGCACCGACGTCACCGGCGAGTACGTCCACGCGGTCCTCCTCGCCGACCCCGCGGACGGGACGGCCCGGATCCGGTCCTTCGGCAGCGGTGCCGGCCTGCTCACCCGTCCCATCAGGAGCGTGCAGGTGCTCGGCGTCGACGGCGAGGCCGCCTGGACGCAGACCGTGGAGGCCCTCGAGGTCGAGGTCCCGCGGTCGACGAGCCCGCACTCCGGTCCCGTGGTGAAGGTGTGGCTCGAGCCGGAGACGCCGCCGGAGCGGACCGACAGCCTGCACGGCTGACACGCTGAGGTGAGCACCCCTCGGACTGGAGGCGCGGGTCGGGCCCGACCCGCGCCTCCAGACCGGCACACTGGAGGCGTGGAACGCCGCGCACTGATCCTGGAGGCCGCCGCCCGCGAGTTCGAGCGCGTCGGCTACGCCGCCACGACCATCGCGGCGGTCGCCCGCGAGGCGGGTGTTCCGCAGGGGACGCTGCACTTCCACTTCCCCACGAAGGTGTCCCTCGCGCTCGGCGTCATCGACGAGCAGAACGTCAGGACCTTCGACGTCGTGAGCCACGTCGACTCGTCGCCCACCGTGGCGCTCGTCGCGGCGTCGAGGGGCATCGCCGGGATGCTCCTCACCGACCCCGTCGTGAGCGCGGGCATCCGGCTCTCCCTCGAACGCGGCGAGTTCGGTGCGGCGACGGCGGCCTTCTACGAGCAGTGGATCGGCGGGATCAGCGACCTGTTCCGCCTCTCGATCGCGGCCGGTGAACTTCGGACGGACCTGTCCGCGGAGGAACTCGGCGCGACCGTCGTGCCGATGTTCACCGGGGTGCAGCTCGTGTCCGCCGTGCGGACCGGCCGCCAGGACCTCTTCCCGGCGGTCGCGGCGATGTGGCGGATCGTGATCGCCGGCATCGCGGCCCCGCGTCACCGCGAGCGGCTGCTCGGCGTCGTCGCGGAGCTCTTCGGCGACCAGCCCGTCGGCGCCTAGGCTCGGTGCATGGGGGAGACCACCGTCCTGCCGGCCGACCACGCGGAGGTCGCCGCACGTCTCGACGCCGGGTGGCGGATCACCGCGCGGTCATGGGCGGCGCAGCTCGACGCCGCACACGTCGACCGGCCGCGGCTCACCGCGCTCGTCGACCGGATCGCGCCGGTCGTGGTCCGCGAACTCGGCACGGCCGACCTCGACGCCGTCCTCCGGCTCGACGCCGCCACCGTGCACGACTACCCGGGGAGCGTCGCCACGCAGCACACCGCCCTGACCCGATCCTCGGCCACACCCACGGCGGCTCGGCGGGCGTTCGGCGCGCTGACGCCGGACGGGGAGCTCGTCGGGATGACGTTCGTCGACGTCGAGGGCGACACCGTCGAGACCGCGTTCACCGTGGTCGACGGGACGCACCGTGGCGCGGGCGTCGGCCAGGCCGTGAAGGCCGCGTCCGTGCTGGCCCTGCTCGAGGACGACGCCGTCGTCCGATTCCGGACCGGAGGCTCGGACAACAACCAGGCGATCATCGCCGCCTGCGCCGCGCTCGGGTACCGACGTGACGAGGAGTGGGTGACGCTCGGACCGCCGGCGACGGTCAGGAGTCGGTGAGTTCCCGCGAACGGAACCACTTCAGCAGCCAGGCGGAGCTCGTCCGGTCGAACTCGGGCGGGAAGTCGAGGTCGCTGGTGAGGAACGGGCTGAACCCCTCCTGCTGCTCGACGTCGGCGTCCTCGAGCGCGCGGTACGCCATCGCCCAGCCGTCGAAGCGTCGGCGGTCGATGTCCTCGCGGACGAGCGACTTCACGTCACCGTGCCGGGCATCACGGGAGATCGCGGCGAAGCGGTCGTCGACGCTCCACGCGGGTCCTTCGAGCAGCTGCATGAACCGGCCGCCCTTCGCGACCAGGAGCCCGGAGACGCCGAGGGCGGTGTTGCGCAACCGCGCCGCCGTCAGGAGCTCCTGCATGTCGCCGTCCTCGAAGGGGACGTTCGCGCGGCTCATGTAGAGGATGGAGACGAGCACCGTCTCATCCTGGCGCGTCATCCGGGGAGCCTCGAACGTTGTCCGGATCGCGCAGTCCTGGTCGCGGACGCGATGCACGCGGAGACCACGAGCAGCCCGGCCGGAACGAGCATCGCCGCCTGCAGCCCGAGGTGCTCGCCGAGGAACCCGAGCAACGGCGGACCCGCGAGGAACGCCACGTACCCGGCCGTCGCGACGACGGAGACCCGGCGGTCCCCGTCCGTCGGGTGGTCGCCGGCGGCGGAGATGGCCAGCGGGAACCCGAGCGCGATGCCGAGACCCCAGACCGCGGCACCCACCGCGGTCACGACCGGTGTCGCCGCCGTCACGACCAGCAGGACACCCAGGGTCCCGATGACCGCGCACGCTCGGATCACCGGTGCACGGCCGAACCGTGCCACGAGCGGGGTCCCCGCGCTGCGGCCGACCAGCATCGCCAGGGCGAACCCGGTGAAGACGAGCGAGCCCGTGACCTCGGGGGCGTCGTGCCCGGTCGTGATGAGGAGCGGCAGCCAGTCGGACGCGGCTCCCTCGGCGAACGCCATCGCGAGCGTGATGACGCCGATGAGCAGGACCTGCACCGTCAGGACCGAGCGGAGGCGCGGGGCCGGTGCAGTCGTGCCGACGGGGTCCGCCGGGTCGACGCGGTGCTCGGGACGGAGGTTGGCCGCGGCGTACACCGCCAGACCCGCCATCACCACGGTCGCGGTGAGCAGGTGCGCCGTGACCGGGGTGCGCAGGGCCGTCAGCCCGATGCCGGCCGCTCCGCCGACCACGGTGCCCAGGCTGAAGCAGGCGTGCAGGACCGGCACGACCGGACGACCGAGCCGCCGTTCGACGGCGGCGGCCTCCACGTTGAGTCCGATCTCCGCCGCGCCGCAGCCGAAGCCGATGCACCAGAGACCCACCCACACCCCGGCCGTGAGGTGCGCGGGCGCCAGGAGTGCGACCAGCAGCATGCCGACGACCGGCAGCGCACCGCCGACGAGCACGAGCGGACGGGTGCCGATCCTCCGGACCAGGGCGCCGGCGCCGAGGATGCCGATCATCGACCCGACGGAGAGCCCGAGCAGGACGAGGCCCATCGTCTCGATGCTGGCGCCGAGCTCGTCGCGGACGGCCGGCGTCCGGGTGATCCAGGATGCGATCCCGAACCCCGTCATCGTCGACGTGGCGAACAGGGCAGCACGGTGTCGGGCCCGCATCACCCCATCAGACCGTCCCGCGGTCGGCGGGTCAAGCGCCGCGCCGCAGGATCCCCAGCCGCAGCGCCTCGCGGACGGCGGCGGTCCGCGAGGACACCCCGAGCTTCGAGAACACGTGCACGAGGTGCGACTTCACGGTGGCGTCGGAGATGAACAGCCGGGAGGCGACCTCGGTGTTCGGAGCACCCTCCGCGACGAGCGCGAGCACCTCGATCTCCCGCGCGGACAGCGCGACCTGCGGCGCACGCATCCGCGCCATCAGACGTCCGGCGATCGCCGGAGCCAACGCACTCTGTCCGGACGCCGCCGCTCTGACCGCTGCGACGAGCTCCTCCGGTGGCGCGTCCTTCAGCAGGTAGCCGCTCGCTCCGGCCTCGACGGCGCCCAGGATGTCGCCGTCCGTGTCGTAGTTCGTGAGGACGAGGACGTACGGTGCGGCGTCCAGCGCCCGGATGCGGCGCGTGGCGTCGGCGCCGGTGGTCCGCTCGCCGAACTGCAGGTCCATCAGCACCAGCTCGGGCGTGAGCCGTGCGGCGAGCTCGACCGCCTCGTCCGGGGTGGACGCGTCGGCGAGCACTGCGATGTCGTCCTCGCCGTCGAGCAGCGCACGGAGTCCGGCACGGACGACGGGGTGGTCGTCGGCGATGACGACGTGGATCACGGGACCTCCAGCGTGGCGACGACCGTCGTGCCGGAGCCGGGCGAGGAGTCGACCTCGAGGCGTCCGCCGAACTGCGCGACACGGTCGGCCATCGCCCGGAGACCGAACGAGTCGGTCGAGCGGGCCCGGCCGTCGACGGCGACCACGTCGAAGCCGCGCCCGTCGTCCGTCACCGTGAGTCGTGCCTCCCGGCCGTCGACCGCCAGCACGAGGCGGACGCGGGCGGCCCCGGCGTGCTGCACCACGTTCGCGACGGCGCCCTGGGCGATGCGGAGCAGCGCGGTCTGCAGGTCCATCGGGAGCGCGACCGTCTCCGGGGCGTCGACCGCGACGGTCACGCCGTCGGCGGACCACTGCGTCGCGGCGAGCCGGCGCAGTGCCGCAGGGAGGCCCGCTTCGAGGGTGGGCGGCGCCAGTTCGCGGATGAAGCGACGAGTGTCGGCGAGTCCGTCGGCGGCGGTCTCGCGCGCGAGCCGGACGTGCTCGGCGCCAGGTCGGTCCCCGTCGGCACGCTCCGCGGCGTGCAGCAGCATCTGGATGCTCGACAAGCCCTGCGCCACGGTGTCGTGGATCTCCCGGGCGAGCCGTGCGCGCTCGGCGAGGACGCCCTGCTCCCGTTCGGTCGCGGCGAGTCGGTCACGGGTGGCGAGCAGCTCGGCGACCAGCTCCTCGCGTTCCGCGGCCTCGCGGGCGAGCGCACGGTAGCCGAGCCCGATGAGGAGGGCGACACCCGCTCCGACGACCGGTCCGACCACGCCACCGACGGTGAAGCCGCCGTGCACCCCGATCGCCGAGATCGCCACGGCGGTGGCCAGGACGACGGCGACGGGTCCCACCACGCGCGGGAGGACGTGCAGGTAGAGGAAGAACAACGGGAAGACGAGGTAGGCGGCTTCCGGCACGAGGACGAGGAGCGCCGTCCACAGCACCGTCAGCCCGACCAGCCAGAGCACTCCGGCGCGCGACCGGCGACCCTCGGCGGCACGGGCGATGCGAGCGCCGAGCAGGTACACCGCGCCGAACGCCGCCGCGAGCACGAGCGACGGCAGGGCCCAGGGGCCGCCGACGACCGCGACCCGCACGACGACGAGCGCGAGCAGTGTGGCGAACAGCACGTGCAGGCCGGTGCGGAGACCGACGAAGACCGGGGTGAGCGTGCTGTGGACCATGTGTCCGCCAGCCTACGGACGCCGTTGTCCCGACGGATCAACCGAAAGGTGGAGCGCAGGACCGACCCGACCGCTGATGACGGACCGCGTGGGCCCGGTGAGGCTGGACGGCGTGGTCGCGGACGGTCCGTGACCGCAGGAAGGACCACCGTGTTCGTCGCCTGGCGCGATCTCCGGTTCGCCCGCGGACGCTTCGTGCTCATCGGCACCGTCGTGGCGCTCATCACCCTGCTCGTCGGGTTCCTCGCCGGACTCACCGGCGGACTCGCAGCGCAGAACGTCTCCGCCGTGCTCGCCCTGCCGGGCGACCGGCTCGTCCTGCAGCAACCGTCCGACGGACAGCCGTCGTTCTCGGAGTCGCGCATCGGCCGGGAGGCCCTGGTCGGTTGGCGAGCGTCGGCCGGCGTCGACGAGGTGGTGCCGGTGGGCATCGTCCAGGGTCGTGCCGCGCGGGCCGCGGCCGGTTCCGCCGCCGGGTCGGCCGGTTCCGCCGCCGGGTCGGCCGGGGACGGCACCGCCGTGGGCGTCGCGCTCTTCGGCCTGCCGGCGTCCGCGGGTCGTGACGGTGTCGCAGCGCTCGCACCCCGCTCGGTCGACGAGGTCGGTCTGTCCGCCGGGGCCGCGCACGACCTCGGTGTCCGTGCCGGCGACCGCGTCACGATCGCGGGGACGACCTTCCGGGTCGCGATCGTCGGCGGCGACGCCTGGTACAGCCACACCCCCGTCGTCGCGATGACCTCGGACGCGTGGTCCGTGGCCGACCGGAGCCTCGGCGGAGACGGCGACCCCACCCTGCTCGCCGTCAGCGGTCACCCCGACTGGGCGGCCGTCTCCGCCCGGACCGACACGTCAGCAGCGACACCGTTGGCCTCGCTGACCGCACTCGAGACCTTCAAGTCGGAGGTCGGGTCGCTCGGGCTCATGATCGCGATGCTGTTCGGGGTCTCCGCACTCGTCGTCGGTGCGTTCTTCACGGTGTGGACGATGCAGCGCTCCGGGGACGTCGCCGTGCTCAAGGCCCTCGGTGCGAGCACGCCGTCACTCGTCCGCGACGCCCTCGGGCAGGCGCTCGTCGTGCTCGTCGTCGGCATCGGGGTCGGCACAGCCGTCGTCGTCGGGCTCGGGACGCTCGCCGGCGGCGCCCTGCCCTTCCTCCTCAGCCCGCTCACCACGCTCGTCCCCGGGGCGGTGATGGCGCTCCTCGGTCTCGCCGGTGCTGCCGTCGCCCTCCGCACCGTCACCGCAGCCGACCCCCTCACCGCACTCGGGAGCAACCGATGATCACCCTCGACGACGTCACCCTGACCTTCCCCGACGGCGACCGCCGCGTCACCGCCGTCGACCACGTGTCCCTCACCGCTTCCGCAGGCGTGGTGACGGGCATCACCGGGCCGTCCGGCTCGGGCAAGTCCTCGCTGCTGGCGGTCGCCGCCACGCTCATCCGGCCGGACTCCGGGCGGGTGCTCGTCAGCGGGGCCGACGGCTCGGGGGTGGATGCTGCCCGCCTGTCCCGCCGCGAGGCCGCCGAACTCCGACGGGATCGGATCGGCATCGTGTTCCAGCAGTCGAACCTCCTGCCCTCGCTCACCGCCACCGAGCAGCTGCTCGTGATGGGCCACCTCGGCGGGGGTCGGCGCCGGGTCGACCGGGGCCGGGTCTTCGATCTGCTCGACGCCGTCGGACTGTCGGAGCACGCCGACAAGCGTCCGGCGCAGCTGTCCGGCGGACAGCGGCAGCGGGTCGCGATCGCCCGGGCACTCGTCAACGAGCCGGACGTGCTGCTGGTGGACGAGCCGACGAGCGCACTCGACCAGGAGCGGGGCGGGGCCGTCATGGACCTCATCGCGCAGCTGACGCACGAGCGCGGGACCGCGACCCTGCTCGTCACGCACGACCTCGTGCACCGACGCACGCTCGACCGGCTCGTCACGGTGCTCGACGGGCAGCTCGTCCCGGAGGCCGCCGACGCCGCCGTGCACGCAGCCTAGGATCGGGGCATGGCGACCGTCCTCCTCGTCCGGCACGGACGCACCACCGCGAACGCGACCGGACTGCTCGCCGGGCGCACGGCCGGGGTCCGGCTCGACGACGTCGGGCGGCGGCAGGCCCAGCGGACCGCCGAGCGCATCGCAGCGGTCCCGCTCGCGGCCCTCGTCACGAGTCCGCTCGAACGCTGCCGTCAGACGTCCCGAGCGATCGCCGACGCCCAGCGCGCCGCGCACGGGTCCGTCCCGGAGACCGTCGTCGAGCGGGCGATCACCGAGGCCGACTACGGGGAGTGGCAGGGCCGCGCGCTCGCCGACCTGGCGAAGGAGCCGCTGTGGCGCACCGTCCAGGCGAACCCGAGCGCGGTGGTGTTCCCGGGCGGCGAGTCGATGCCGACCATGCAGTCCCGCGCGGTGACGGCCGTGCGGCGGCTCGACGCCGAGGTCGAGCGGCAGCACGGGCCCGGCGCGGTCTGGGTCGCGGTGAGCCACGGCGACATCGTGAAGTCCGTGCTCGCCGACGCGTTCGGCATGCACCTCGACCTGCTCCAACGGATCGCGGTCGGCCCGGCCTCGGTGTCGATCGTCCGCTACGGCGAGCACCGACCCGAGGTCGTGGCGACGAACACCGAGTCGGGGGACCTGTCGTGGCTCGCCGCAGCTCCCGCACCGAGCGGCGACGCCGCGGTCGGCGGGGGCGCCGGACACGCGTCGACGGACGATCGGCCGAACACCGCGCGACCCTGAACGGTCGGAGCCCGGCGCTCCTACAATCGCGGTATGCCCACCATCGTCCACGGCTTCGACTGGCCGGACCGCATCGTCGTCGGCACGATCGGACGCCCAGGCGAGCGCGCGTTCTACCTGCAGGCGCGGGACGGCAAGCGCGTCACGAGCGTCGCCCTCGAGAAGGAACAGTCGGCGGTGCTCGCCGAGAAGGTCGACGAGCTGCTCGACGAGGTCGCCACGGTCGACGACAACCGCTTCAGCGTGCCGGACACCGCGCCGAAGGAGCTCTTCGACGCCGACCCGCTCGACCAGCCCGTCGAGCCGGAGTTCCGTGCCGGCGCCCTCCGCCTCGGCTTCGACCCCGCGACCGCGCAGGTCGTCATCGAGGCCTACCCGATCGAGGCCGAGGTCGAGATCGTCGCCGAGGAGCGGGGCGAGGACGGCGAACTCGAAGCGGTCGTCGAGATCCCCGAGCCCGCGGAGCTGTTCCAGGTGAAGATCCCCGTCGGGACCGCCCGGGCCTTCGTCGAACGCACCCGCGAGGTCGTCGCGGCCGGACGCCCGCCCGGGGTGGCATGAGCGAGGTCTCGATCCGGGCGCGGATCCGCGAGGCGTCGAACGCGACCTTCCTCGCCGACCTCGACGGCACGCCCGTGGTCTACAAGCCGATCGAGGGCGAGCGCCCGCTGTGGGACTTCCCCGACGGCACCCTCGCCGGGCGGGAGGTCGCCGCGCACCTCGTGTCCGAGGCGTTCGGCTGGGGGATCGTGCCGCCGACCTGGCTCGGCGACGGGCCGTTCGGGCCGGGCATGCTGCAGCGCTGGCAGGAGATCGACCCCGCACAGGACGCCGTCGACCTCGTACCCCCGGGGGACGCCGAGGCCCCCGACTCGACCTGGCTGCCGGTGCTCGAGGCGATCGACGAGCACGAGCAGCCCGTGACGCTCGTGCACGAGGACTCCGAGCAGCTCCGGCGGATGGCGGTCTTCGACGTCGTGGTGAACAACGCCGACCGCAAGGGCGGGCACGTGCTCGCGATGCCCGACGGGCACCGGTACGGCGTCGACCACGGGCTGACCTTCCACGTCGAGCACAAGCTCCGCACGGTGCTGTGGGGGTGGATCGGCGAGCCGCTCAGCGCGGACGAGCTCGAGGGCATCGACCGGGTCACCGAGGCGCTCCGGGGCGACCTCGGGCAGGCGCTCGAGGAACACCTCACCGTCTCGGAGATCGACACGCTCCGCGCACGGTGCGCAGCCCTCCGCGCTGTCGGCATCTTCCCGCCCCCACCGGGACACGGCCCCGCCGTGCCCTGGCCGCTGTTCTGACGCGACCGCGCCGCGGCGCGGCGTCGCGCGCTGCCGCCGCCAGCGCGAGTCTCGGCGTGAGCGACACCTCTCGCGCGCGGGGCCGCGAGCGATGTCGCCCACGCCGAGTCTCGGCCCGCCCCCGCCGAGACTCGGCGCGACCGGGTGACGGCCTGGAGGCACGTGTCGGGCCCGCCACGTGCCTCCAGGCCGTCACCCGCCGGCTCAGAACGACCAGTCGTCGCGCCCGGAGCCCCCGAAGAGGCCGCCGCTGAACGCGCCACCGCCTCGGCGCGAACCGAGGTAGGAGCCGACCACGGCCACGCCGAGGTCGTCGTTCTCCGGTGCCACGACCGTGCCGTCGACGCGCTTCGCCATCGCATCGATGAACCGCGCGAGTCCCGGGTCGTCGCCGAGACGGAAGAACGTGGTCTGCGCGCCCAGTCGACCGGCGTTCTCGAGCTCCCGGACGGACAGCGCGATCGTGATCGGGTCGGGCGGGTAGTTGAACCAGACCTGCCCGTTCGGTTCGAGGTGCGAGGTCGGCTCGCCGTCCGTGACGATGAGCAGCACCGGTTGCGCTGTCGGGTGCTTCCGGAAGTGCCGGTTCGCGAGCAGGAGCGCGTGGTGCAGGTTCGTGCCCTTGTCCCACATCGCGTCGAGTCCGACGAGGTGTTCGATGTCCATGACCTCGGCCTCGCGGCCGAACGCGATCATCTGCAGGTCGTCGCCGCGGAACCGGGTCGACACGAGGGTGTGCAGGGCGAGGGCGGTGCGCTTCATCGGGACCCAGCGGTCCTCCATCGCCATGGAGAACGAGGTGTCGACGAGGAGCGCCACGCAGGCCTGCGTCCGGGCCTCGGTCTCCTGCACCTCGACGTCGTCGATCGTGAGCCGGACGCCGGGGCCGGTCCGACCCTCGGCCGCGGTGCGGGTGAGGGCGTTCGTGATCGACCGGGTGACGTCCCACGGCTCGGTGTCGCCGTACTCCCACGCCCGGGTCGCACCGGACGGCTCGCCCGAGGCGCCGGACCGACGGAGGTCGCGCGCGCCCTGACGGCCGGACATCCGCTCGGCGACGTCCTTGAGCAGGCTCTTCCCGAGCTGTCGCATCGCCTTCGGGGTGAGCTGGAGCTGCCCGTCCGATCCGCGGCGGACGGTGCCCGAGTTCCGGAGCGCCTTCTCGAGCTGCTGCAGGGTCCGGGCGTCCACCGCGGCCTCGTCACCGAGCTGCCGGGACAGCGCGTCGAGGTCGAGGTCGTCGAGGTCCGAACCCGGTCCGGTCTGGGCGAGCTGCTCCGCCAGGGCGTCGAGATCCGCGATGTCTTGGAACACCCCGGTCCCGTCGCCGAGACCGAGCCCCTGGTCGCCGTCCATCCGTTCCGATCCGCCCCAGTCCTCGCCGGGACGGAGTGCGCGGAGGTTGCCGTCGAGCTGCCCGAGCTGGCCCATCAGGTCCGGCGATCCGAACGCCTGCTGGGCGAGCGCGTCGAGCTCGTCCCGCTGCTCCTGGGTCATCGAGTTGCGCATGCGCTGGGCCGCGGCCGCACGTGCAGCGAGGTCGTCGAGCAGTTCGTCGACGTCCTTCGGGTCCGACGGGAAGTACTGCCCGTGCTTCGCCATGAAGTCGTCGAACTGCTCCGGCGTGTCCGTCCCCGCGCGGTGGGCCTCGAGCATCTCGTTGAGGTCGCGCATCATCTCCGAGACGGCGGCGCGGTCCTCGTCGGTGGCGTTCTCGAGCGCCTGCTTCATGCCGGCGAAGCGCTGGTCGAGGACCTCACGACCGAGCAGGTCCTTGATCTCCTCGTACTTCTGCCGGGCGGTAGGGCTCTTCCAGTCGTAGCCGCCGAGCTCCTGCACCGCGGCCGCGGGGGACGGCGGCAGGCTGTCGAGCTGCATCTCGGCGAGTGCGCGGTCACCGTCTTCGAGGTCGATGTTCCGCGCGAGTTCGCCCCGCTCGGCCAGCACCGCCTCGTCGAGGAGCTGCTTGACCTGCTGCAGCGTCCCGTCGAGGTTGTTCCGGCTCGTGAGGTCGCGCCGGCGCTCGGCCACGCGGCGCATGAGGTCGTCGAGCCCGCGCTGCGTCCGCCCGCCCCGGCGGAGGAACTCCCGCAGCGCGCGCTCGGGCGACGTGCCGCCCATGACGTCCTCGCCGATGGCGTCGAGCGCCTCGGACAGGTCGACCGGGGGCGCGAGGGGGTCCGGCCCGCCCTCGTACCTTCCGTAGCGGGCGTCGCGGGTGAGGCGCCGGTTCTGGCGGCTAGCCATAGACGGCCTCGCCCCCTCCGGACTCCTTGCTGATCTTGCGCGCGAGGAACAGGCCCTCGAGGGCGAGCTCGATCGCCCCGGCCCGTGCGCCGTCGTCGTTCGCCCCGAGGCGCTCGCACACCTGGTCGTACACGTCCGACTCACCGATCGGGGGCAGGCCCGCGAGGAAGTCGCGGGCGCTGACCTGCTCGCCCGTCGTGACCATCGTGCCGCCGTCGAGCGCCTCGACCAGGACGCCGAAGTCGATGCCGCGGAAGCGCTCCCGGACGGTCTCGGCGGTCGCCGTGCGGAGCAGGTGCTCGAGCACCTCGTCCGCACGGTCTTCTTCGCCGTTCTCGAACTCGATCTTGCCGCCGAGGACGTCGACGGCGGTCTCGAGGTCGATCGGCCGGGCGACGGCGTGCTCCTCGCCCTGGCGGGCTGCGCGGTGCACGGCCGCAGCGGACACCGTCTCGGCGCCGGCGATCGCGAAGCGGGCGCTCACACCGCTGCGCTGGTCGACGGCGCTCGACTGCCGGAGCGCCCGCGTGAACCGGGCGAGGATCTCGACGAGGGCGTCGGGCACGTCCGCGGTGAGTGCGGCCTCCTGCTTGATGACGGCGATCTCGTCCGCCAGCTGGATCGGGTAGTGGGTGCGGATCTCGGCGCCGAAGCGGTCCTTCATCGGGGTGATGATCCGGCCGCGGTTCGTGTAGTCCTCCGGGTTCGCACTCGCCACGACGAGGACGTCGAGCGGCAGTCGCAGCACGTAGCCGCGGATCTGCACGTCCCGCTCTTCCATCATGTTGAGCATGGCGACCTGGATGCGCTCGGCGAGGTCCGGGAGCTCGTTGATCGCGACGATGCCCCGGTGTCCGCGCGGGACCAGGCCGAAGTGGATCGTCTCGGGGTCGCCGATGCTGCGGCCCTCCGCGACCTTCATCGGGTCGACGTCGCCGATGAGGTCCGCGACGCTCGTGTCGGGCGTCGCGAGCTTCTCGACGTAGCGGTCGTCGCGGTGCCGCCACTCGATCGGCATCGCGTCGCCGAAGTCGGCCGCCCGCTGGACGCTGGCGGTCGTGATCGGTTCGAACGGGTGCTCACCGAGCTCGGAGCCGGCGATGACGGGCGTCCACTCGTCGAGCAACCCCTGCAGGGTGCGGAGCAGTCGGGTCTTGCCCTGGCCGCGCTCGCCGAGCAGGACGACGTCGTGCCCGGCGATGAGGGCGCGTTCGAGCTGCGGGATCACGGTGGTCTCGAAGCCGTGCAGGCCGGGCCACGGGTCGCGGCCCTCACGGAGGGCCTGGAGGAGGTTGTCGCGGATCTCGGCGCGGACCGACTTCTGGACGTGACCAGAAGCGCGGAGCTCGCCGACCGTACGGATGTCAGGTCGGGTCACGTCGCCGACGGTACGCCTCGCCTCCGACACGCACCAGTGGACGGACGAGGTGACCAGGGACGGTCTGGGCCCACGCCGCCGGTTCCGGGGCGACGCGCCAGCGGCGGACCGGCCGTGCCGGTGGGGAGAGGCGCGTGGCGGCGCCGCACCGAGCCTCCAGTCCGCTTGTGGGTTGCCACCGCACTTGCGATGATTGTGACTTCGGCGCCGGAGCCGGGTTCGAGTAGGGGGATCCGGCTCCGCGTCGGAACCGCTCGGACCGCACCTGCGAACCACCTGCGCGTTCCCGGCGTAGGTTCTCCATCCGTGAGCAGCACAGTCAAGAGTCTCGTACCGGCCCGGATGGACCGGCTGCCGTGGACCAGGTTCCACTGGAGCGTCGTCGTGGGCCTCGGTGTCTCGTGGGTCCTCGACGGCCTCGAGATCCAGATCGTCTCGAACGCGGGCTTCCAGAAGGACCTCGACCTGACAGCGCAGGCGGTCCTCAACCTGGGGACGATCTACCTCGTGGGGCAGGTGGTCGGCGCGATCGTCTTCGGCCGTCTGTCCGACAAGCTCGGGCGCCGGAAGCTGTTCATCCTGACGCTCGCGATCTACCTCATCGGGTCGGGCATCGCCGGTCTCGCGCAGGACTTCTGGTTCCTCGCGGCGTTCCGGTTCGTCGCCGGTCTCGGCATCGGCGGCGAGTACGCGGCGATCAACTCCGCGATCGACGAGCTCATCCCGTCGAAGTACCGCGGGCACGTCGACATCGCGATCAACGGCACGTACTGGGGCGGCGCGGCCCTGGGCGCGTTCGCCAACATCTACCTGCTCGACCCGTCGATCTTCGCGGAGAACATCGGGTGGCGCATCGGGTTCTTCCTCGGGCCGGTGCTCGGCATCGCGATCATCTTCCTGCGGCGGCACATCCCGGAGAGTCCTCGCTGGATGATGACCCACGGCAAGGAGGAGGAAGCCGAGCGGACGGTCTCGGAGATCGAGGCGTCCGTGGAGCGCTCGACCGGTGAGCGGCTGCCGGACGTCGACCCGTCGAAGGCCATGACGGTGACGCCGTTGGACAACGTGCGTTTCCGCACCATCGTCAAGGTGCTGTTCAAGCAGTACCCGAAGCGCACGCTCGTCGGCGCGACGATGATGATCACGCAGGCGTTCCTCTACAACGCGATCTTCTTCAGCTACGCGCTCGTGCTCACGAACTTCTTCGGGCTGAAGACCTCGCAGACGTCGGTCTACTTCTTCCCGTTCGCGATCGGCAACCTGCTCGGGCCGCTCATCCTCGGTCGGTTCTTCGACACGTGGGGCCGTCGGCAGATGATCTTCCTGACGTACCTCGTGTCGGGGCTCGTGCTCGCGACGTCGGCGTTCCTGTTCCGCGTCGACGCCATCAGCGCCACCGTGCAGGTCGTCTTCTGGTGCGTCTCGTTCTTCTTCGCGTCGGCGGGTGCGTCGAGCGCCTACCTGACGGTGTCGGAGATCTTCCCGCTCGAGCTGCGGTCGCAGGCGATCTCCTACTTCTTCGCCCTGGCACAGATCTTCGGTGCGATCGCCCCGGCGATCTACGGCGCGTTCATCGGGGACGGCTCGTCGCGTGAACCGCTGTTCTGGGGGTACCTGCTCGGCTCGGCGGTGATGATCATCGGCGGCGTGATCGCCTTGGTCTTCGGGGTGGACTCCGCCCGGAAGGGGCTCGAGGACATCACCCAGCCGCTCTCCGTCCTCACGGGCGAGGAGGAGCCCGCGAAACAGCGGTGACATTCTGGATGCAGAGTGTTTAGCGCACGTGCGCGGCGCGTGCCACGCTCACCCGCATGGCACTCCTCCACAAGACGCTCGACGCGCTGACGATCCACGACGGTCACCGTCCCGACCCGGACGGTGGCCGTCGTGCGTGACGCTGGCGGTGTGGAACGCAGACCTGAACGACGCCGGCCCCGACGGCCCGACCAACTCGCCGTGCGACGCAGTCTGCTGCGTGACGCGGTGTTCGCCATCGTGCTCGAGAACGTGCTGCTCGGCGTGTACCGGCGGGGCGAACGGCTCCGGCTCGAGCAGCTCGCCGAGGACCTCCGGGTCTCGCGCACCCCGGTCCGCGAAGCCCTGGCCCCGCTCGAGTCGCTCCGACTGGTGTCGGTGCAGCGGTACGTCGGGGTGGTCATCGCGCACTGGTCGGTCGAGCAGATGTGCGAGCGGCTGCGGATCGCCCGGACGATGCTCGTCGAGCCGCCCGGTGACGGCACGGGGACGTCGGAGCGCTTCGACCGGCGGGCGATCGCGGACTGCCGGTCCGAAGCCGGGTGTTTCGTCGAGCTCGCCGCGTGGGTGCTCCGGCGGTCGGGGGCGTCGGTGTCCGCGGACTGGGTCGAGTCCCAGTTCGCCGTGCTGGACGTGTTCTTCACCGACGACGTGTGCGCTGCGAACGGGATCGACGCCGCGGTCGACCGACGGCGGCGGGTGGCCCTGGTCGAACGGGCGTGCGCCGCGGCGGACGGTGACGCCGTCGACGGGTGTGCGAAGGCGCTCGTGGAGCTCGTGGACGCACTGATCGGGATGCCCGAACGGTTCCGCATGAAGGCGTCGGCGTGAGTCCCGCCCTGGACGGGGGCGCGGTGGTGGGCCGCGCCCCCGTCGAGTCGCCCCGCCGGCTGGACACGTCGCGATCGGGCGCGCGGGTCCTGCTGACGTCGGCGGGGCGACGCCGGGTGCTGTGTCGCGACTACGGGGAGGACCCCGGAACGTGATCGCCGCGTCCCGATGATGCTATGCAGCGGGGTACGCGGCGACAACCCCTGCATGTCCCCACTTCGGGGGATCGGCCGGATCGAGCCGCCGCGCGCGGGTGGTCACCGGAGGTCGAGAGCGTGCTCGTCCTCCTGTATGGTGGGGGCAGCGCTCGTGAGGGCGCATGGAGACGTCGCATAGTCAGGCCGAGTGCACCACCCTGCTAAGGTGGAGTCCCCTTTGAGGGGACCGAGGGTTCAAATCCCTCCGTCTCCGCACAACGCCGCAGCCCCGGTCCGATCGGACCGGGGCTGTCGTCGTCCGGAGCTGTCGTCGTCCGGAGCTGTCGTCGTCCGGCCCACGCGTCCCCCGGGGTGTGACGCGGACCCGAGTGCTCACACCGTGACGATCGACCCCGTCGTGGTGGTCCGCGCGGGATGACGGCGAGCAGCGGCTGCGGCGACCGCGGTCAGGGCGACCGACGCCACCGTGATGCCCGCTCCGGCCCAGATCGGCGAGGTGTAGCCGAGGCCAGCGGCGATGGTCAGCCCGCCGATCCAGGCACCGAGGGCGTTCCCGAGGTTGAACGCCGCGATGTTCGCACCGCTGGCGAGCGTCGGCGCGTGGTCGGCGTGCAGCATCACGCGGGTCTGCAGTGCCGGGACGGTGGCGAAGCCGAACGCACCCATGAGCACGAGCGCGACCACGGTGAGCACGGGCGAGGTCGCGACGGCCGCGAAGACGGCGAGCACCACGGTCAGCACCGACAGGACCACCAGGAGGGTGCCGTCGATGGACCGTGCCGCCGCCTTCCCGCCGACGACGTTGCCGACGAACAGCCCGATCCCGAACACCACGAGCAGCCACGGGACGGCCGACGACGCGAACCCGCTGACGGACGTGAGTGTGTAGGCGATGTAGGTGAACGCGCCGAACATCCCGCCGTAGCCGAGGACCGTGATGCCGAGCGACAGCCACACCTGCCCCGAGCGGAAGGCGCCGAGCTCGCGGACCAGCGACGGGGCCTCGGCCTGCCGGACCGTGGGCACCAGGACGAGCACGCCGACGAGGGCGACGACGCCGATCACCGCGATCGCCCAGAAGGTCGCGCGCCATCCGAGCGCCTGCCCGAGGAAGGTCCCGAACGGCACGCCGAGGACGTTCGAGGCGGTGAGGCCGGTGAACATCAGGGCCACGGCCGAGGCACGGCGCTCCCGAGCGACCATGTTCGATGCCACGACGGAGCCGATGCCGAAGAACGCGCCGTGGCACAGTGCCGCGACCACCCGGCCGAGCATCATCACGCCGTACGTCGGTGCAGCCGCGGAGAGCGTGTTGCCGATGACGAACAGGACGAGCAGCCCGACGAGCACCTGCTTCCGGGGCAGTCGGGTGGTGGCCGCGGTGAGACCGAGCGCGCCGACGGCGACCGCGAGGGCGTAGCCGGTGACGAGCCAGCCGGCCGTGGTCTCGGTGACGCCGTAGTCGGCGGCGACCTCGGGGAGCAGGCCGGTGATGACGAACTCCGTGAGTCCGATCCCGAAGCCGCCGAGGGCGAGGGCGATGAGTCCCGCGGGCATGGTGGTCCTTCCGTTGTGCCGTGTCGTCCACCCGCGTACGCTGGTTGTTGCAGACGCGGGGTATCGATAGTTGCACACGCTAGGTACCCGCGCAAGCAACGATGTGTGCCCGGAGGTCCCCATGAGTGTCGACGACACGTCCACCGCGGTCCGCGCGCACGGCTGGCGGACCCTCGCCGCCCTGCACGGCCTGATCGAGACGCGACTCGAGCGCGCGCTGAAGGCCGTCGACCTCTCGGTCGTCGAGTACACGGTGCTCGACGCGCTCCGCCGGCAGGACGGGTTCCACATGCGGATGCAGCAGCTCGCCCGCGCCGCAGCCCTCAGCCCGAGTGCCACGACGCGCCTCGTGAACCGGCTCGAGGACCGCGCGCTCCTCACCCGCGTGCTCTGCGCCGACGACCGGCGCGGCCTCTACACGGAGCTCACCCACGCGGGTCAGGCGCTCCTCGACGAGGCCACGCCGCTCCACGCCGCGGCGCTCGAGGACGCGCTCGCCGAGGCGCGTGAGGTGCCCGAGCTCGAGGAGCTCGCGGTGTCCGTGGACCGGCTCGAGGGCGCACGCGTCTGACGACGTCGGCCCTCCGGGAGCGCCGGCCTGGAGGCACGGTGCGCCCCCGCCCGGCAGGCTACGGTGATCGCATGGTGCGTGGGGGAGTGTCCGTGGTCGCGACGGTGCTGGCGGCTGCGCTGCTCGCGGGGTGCTCCGCAGACCCGAGCGCCGCGGCCGGTCGGCTCGCCGTCGAGGCCTACGTCGAACCGGGCACGCACGCCGGTACCCGTGTCACGGACGCGGGGGGACGAGCGTCGACCATCGGGATCGACGGCGTGACCCTGGCCGAGGACGGCGCGTCGCTCCTCGACCCGCCCGAGGGCACCGCGGCGCTCGCACGGACCGCGACCCGGGCCGGCAGTACGCCGGAGCTCCTCCTGAGCAACTACTCGTCCGACCTCGGCGACTTCTCCCCGGAGATCGGCACGGCCCTGCTGTCGAGCGCGGACCACCGGACCGCGGTGGCCGAAGAACTGGCCCGGCGGGCCCGCGCGCTCGGCATGCGCGGCGTCCAGATCGACCTCGAGTCGCTCCGCGCCAGGGACCGTGCAGGATTGACCGCGTTCGCGAGGACCCTCACCGACGCCGTGCACCGCCGACTCGGCCGGGGCGCCGGGGTGTCGATCGCCGTCATGGCGTCCACGTCCGCGGCGGGCTTCCTCGACACCGGCTACGACCTCCGTCGGCTGACCCGGTACGTCGACCGCGTCGTGCTCATGACGTACGACGAGCACGGCCCGTGGAGCGGCGCCGGCACGATCGGGTCCCTGCCCTGGGCGGAGCGCGTCGTCCGCGCCGCCGAGGCGCAGGGTGTCCCGCGCGGCCGGATCGACCTCGGCATCGCCGGCTACGGGTACGTCTGGGGCGGTGCGCACGACGGCGAGCAGGTCACGCCGGCGCAGGCGGCGAAGCTCGCGGGGGAGCACGCGAAGTGGTCGGCGCGGGACGGCGAGTGGTCCGCGCGGCTCCGCGACGGCACGCGCCTGCACTGGTCCGGTGCGCGGTCGTACCGTGCGCGGACGGCGCTCGCCACGGAGCTCCGGCTGCACGGCGTCGCGCTCTGGTCGCTGAACCTGCAGGCGCTCCCGCGCGACTGACCGGACCACCCACCGGGCCGGGAGGGGCGGCACCGTCCCGACCCGTGCCTCCAGGCCGTCGTCCGGTCGCGTCCGGGACGGGAGTCGGCCGGGTGACGCATCCTCCGGTCCTTGTCACCGGGCCGTTGTAGCATGCACGACACCTGTCCCGAGCCGAGGAGGCCTGCGTGCCGGAACCGACCGCCCCCGCCGTCCCGCTCGAGCACGTCCGAGACGCGGGAGCCGCCATCGTGGCGGCCGTCTCGACCGTCGTCGACGGCAAGGTCGACGCGATCCGGACGGCGCTGACCGTCATGCTCGCCGAGGGCCACCTGCTCGTCGAGGACGTCCCGGGCGTCGGGAAGACCGTGCTCGCGAAGGCGCTCGGCGCATCCGTCGGCGGTTCCGTGAACCGCATCCAGTTCACGTCGGACATGCTGCCGTCCGACGTCACCGGCGTGAACGTCTTCGACCAGTCCTCGGGCACGTTCCGGTTCTCACCGGGGCCGGTGTTCGCGAACGTCGTCATCGGTGACGAGATCAACCGCACCAGCCCGAAGACGCAGTCGGCGCTGCTCGAGGCCATGGCCGAGGCGCAGGTCACCGTGGACGGCGTCACGCGCGCGCTCGAGTCGCCGTTCATGATCGTGGCGACCCAGAACCCGATCGACATGGAGGGCACGTACCCGCTGCCCGAGGCCCAGCGCGACCGATTCACCGCGCGCATCGCGATGGGGTACCCGAGCCTCGACGCCGAGCGGCAGATGCTGGCGAACCGCGGTGTCCGCGACCCGCTGTCGGAGCTCCGGCCCATCGTCGACGTCACGACCCTCCGCGGCATGATCGCCGCCGTCCGCGCGGTCCACGTCTCGCCCGACGTCGAGGCGTACATCGTCGCGATCGTCCGCGCGACGCGGCACCACCCCGACCTCGTCCTCGGCGCGAGCCCCCGTGCCACGCTCCACCTCGCCCAGGCGGCCCGGGCGCACGCAGCCCTCCTCGGACGCCCGTTCGTCACACCCGACGACGTCGCCGCGCTCGCGCCCATCGTCCTCGCGCACCGCCTGGTGCCCGTCGCCAGGGGCCTGGGTGGGTCCGGGGACGACACCGTGCGCGACATCGTGGTGCGGATCGTCTCCGACACGGCCGTGCCCTTCACCGCCACCCCCGTCCGGTCCTGATGTCCTCGTCCGCGGCCCCCTCGTCGCTCGCCCGACGAGCGGGTGCGGCGCGCTCCGTCCTCGTGCGCTCCACCCGCCGGGGCCTCTCGTTCGCCCGGCGGACCCCGTTCCCGCGGCCGACGGTCCGTGGTTGGACCCTGCTCGCGGTCGGCATCGGCCTCGTCGGGGGCGGCCTCGTCGGCAGCACCAGCGTCGCGGTGTCCGCCGGACTGCTGCTGCTCGTCCTGCTCGTGCTCGGCACCGTGCTGGCGTTCGTCGTCGCCGCACCGCTGCGGGGGAGCCGGACCGCCGCGCGCGCGGTCGTCCAGGTGGGCGAGGTCTACCGCGAACGCGTCACCCTCCGCGGCACGGCCCTGCGGTTCGGGCCGCGCTCGACGCTCCTCGTCCGGGAACAGCTGGACGACGTCTTCGCGAGCGTGACGGACGCCGAGACCTACGCGACCGTCGGGCCGAGGACGCCCTCGGCCGTCCTCGACGTCGAGGCCCTGGCGATGCACCGGGGCCGTGGCCTCGTCGGCCCGGTGACGATCCGCGTCGAGGACCCCTTCGGCCTGCTGCGCGTCGACCGTCCGGTGGTCCGCGCGGAGGAGGTCGTGGTCGTGCCCGCGTCGGTGCCGCTCGCCGCCCTCGACACGGGCGCGCTCGCCGGAGCGGTGTCGGCGGACGAGGGCCGGGTCGGCCAGGGCGGTTCGGCGGACGACAGCGAACTGCGCCCGTACCGACCCGGGGACCCGATCCGTCGGGTGCACTGGGGGCAGAGCGCGCGCCGCGGTGAACTCCACGTCCGCCAGACCACGCAGGCCCAGCCGCCGGAGGCCGTCATCGCGCTCGACGTCCGACGCGAGTCCTACCAACGCCTCGGCCGCGACGACCTCGCCGAGCTGTCCGACCTGGGCGGCGACGCGGCGTTCGAGCACGCCGTGGTCGTGGCCGCGAGCGTCGCCCGGGCCCTCGCCGCGCGGACCTCACGCGTCGTCCTGGTCAGCGACGACCCCGACGGGATCACCCGGCACGCGGGGGACGCCGGAGGACTGACCGACGTCCTGGTCGGGCTCGCCGACGTGCGGGTCCGCTCGGACGCTCGCGACGTCACCGAGGTCCTGCCCGACGTCCGCGGGCGCGACGTCCACGGGATGACCGCGGTGGTCACGGGCCGGTGCACGGCGGAGCAGGCGGCCGAGCTCGTCTCCGCCACCATCGGGTCGAGCCGCGGCATCCTCGCCACCATCGTCCCGCCCGAGCCCGTCGTCCGCGGCATCCTCGACCGTGGCGGGTGGCGCACCCTCGTCGTGCCGGTCGCGGGTGCCTCGGCGCAGGGGAGCCTCCGGTGACCGGCACGCAGGCGCCGAGCCGTCGGCGCGGGGTCGACGTCCACGAGATCCTGGACCGCCCGGAGGACCCGCGGGACACCCCGAGCGCGTGGATCACGGTCCTCGCGCCGGTGCCCGTCCTGATCGCATCGCTCGCACTGCGACCGCTCGTGCAGGGCATCTCCTGGTGGGTCGGGGGCGTGCTCGTGGCCGCGGTGCTCGTCGCCGTCCTGCTCGCCGTGCGTCGGAGACCGCCGGGGATCCGCTTCGTCGCCCTCGTCGCCGCCGTCATCGCGACCTCCTGCGCGGCAGCACTCGTGAACGACGTGCAGCCACTGGGGTGGCTCGACAAGGACGGTGCGTTGGGCGAGACCATCGCGGCGATCCGCCTGAACCCCGCGCCCCTGCCTCAGACCGACGCGATCCGGCTCGTCGTCATCGTCGCGATCGCGTGGGTCGCGGCGGCGTCCCTGTTCCTCGCCGCCGTCGCCCCGACCGCGGCGCTCGCAGCCACCCCGGCGCTCGTGATCCTCATCGTCCCGGGCATCATCACCGGGACGCCCGCCAGCCCCGTGCTCGTCGTCCTCACCGCGATCGCGTTCCTCGCCATCCTCTGGCTGTCGGTCCGGCCCGTGCAACGGGCGTTCCCCGCCGCGGTCGTGGGTGCGGTCGGGCTCGTGGTGGCGATCGGGCTGCCCTCGGTGATCCCGCTCAACGCGAGCTGGCTGTCCGGCGTCACCGGTGCGATCCAGTCGCCGATCCAGCCCGGTCGTCCGGGCACGCTGCTCAACCTCGGCCAAGACCTCCGCCGCCCGAACTCCCTCGAGGTGTTCCGCTACCGGTCGTCCGACGGGCAGCCGGAGTACCTCAAGCTCGCCGACCTCGACGAGTTCGGCACCGGCGACTGGGTGCCGACGGTCACGGACGCGAGCAAGTCCGAGACCGCCGACCAGCAGCAGTGGGCCGTCGGAGTGAACCCGCGGCTCTCGACGCGGGGCGACGTGACGGTCCGGATCACCGGGCTGTCGAGCAACTACCTCCCGGTCCCCTCCGGCGCGGTGTCCGTACAGGCGCGGTCGACCAACCTCGACCTGCAGCAGTGGCGCTGGATGGGGCAGTCGAACACGCTGCGGTCGACCGGCCCGGCGACACCCCGTGGTGCGACGTACGAGGTGTACGGCGCGTCGACGTTCGCGAACGCCTACCTCGACGCGTACGCCCAGTCGGGGATGCTGGCACGCGCCGACGGCCGCGGGTTCGCCCGGCCCTCGGACGCGCAGCTCCGGACCGACCTGACGCTGCCGAAGGACCTGCCGGGCGACATCGCCACGACCGCGGCGCGGGTCTCCGCGGGGGCCGGCAACGACTACGAGGAAGCCCGCGCCCTCGAGGGCTGGTTCCGCAGTGACCTCTTCACGTACTCCGAGACCGCGCCCGTCGAGCAGGGGTACGACGGCGACAGCATGGACGTCATCGACACGTTCCTCAAGGTCCGTTCGGGTTACTGCGTGCACTTCTCGTCCGCCATGGCGGTGATGGCCCGCACGCTCGGCATCCCCTCCCGCATCGCCGTCGGCTACCGAGCCGGCACGGACCAGAGCGACGGCGAGTACACCGTCTCGAACCGGCAGCTGCACTCGTGGCCCGAGCTGTACATCCAGGGTGCCGGCTGGGTCGCGTTCGAGCCGACACCGGACTCCGACGAAGCCGCGCAGCCCTCGACCGAACCGTCCACGTCCGCGACGCCCGGGACACCGGACACCCCGTTGCCGGCGCCGGAGCGGTCGACTCCGGCCGACTCACAGCCGCCGTCCACGCCGTCGGCTTCGGCCGAGGCCGGAGCGGCACCGGGGTCGTCGACCGGCGGCGGGCAGGGTGGCCTGGGTCTCGCCGCCGGCGTCGTCCTCGCGCTGGCGCTGCTCATCGCCCCCGGGGTCGTGCGTGCGCTCCGCCGCCGGGCCCGGCTCGCGGCCGTGCGATCCGGCCGGTCCCCTGCCGTCAACGCCTGGCGCGAGGTCCTCGACGACGTCGCCGACCACGGGTACGCACCGGGGCTCGCCCCGCCCGGCGACGCCGCCGCGGCCGCGAGGACCGCCCGCGCCGTCCTCGGTCGCCTGCGCGCCGGTCTGCCGTCCGCGGTGGTCCCGGTGCTCGAACAGGTGGTCGACGCCGTCGATCGCGAGCGCTTCGGTGCCGCGGGCGCCGCGGCGTCGGACAGCGAAGCCCTCGAGCGTGCCGTCCGGGAGGCCCGTGGTGCGCTCGACGCGTCGGTGTCCGCCGGACGTCGGGTGCGGTCGCGGGTGCTCCCGCCGAGCCTCGTGCCGTCGTCGGCGTGGTCGCACGAGGGGCGTCGCTCGCGGCGGAGCCCCGCGTAGCGCGCGCTCCGGCGCGTCCCGCCCCGCCGGCGGGCGCGTCGGCCGCCTTCGCACGATGTGAGGCCGGCGCGCCCGACGGCGGCGGCGACCCGCCAGCGTGCGAGGTTGTCCGCATGGTGCGAGGTCTGCGCCCTTGCACGGTGTGCGTGTCCTCGCACCGTGCGGCGGGCGCGGTGTTGGCCTCGCACGGTGCGGGGCCGGCGCGCCCGACG
>NZ_BMOI01000013.1 GCF_014646995.1 Curtobacterium luteum
CCCCCCCTCCTCAACGTCCCCCAGCTATGAAGATGTCAACGACGAGGTTCGCCTCTGCATGTACTGCGAGCGTGCCTCCGCGATGGGCCGTGAAACAGTGGCAGAAAGTGGCCGAGCAGATCACCGGCGCGATCACAGCTCGTTCACTCGAGGTTGGTGAAGAGCTGCCTTCGCTGCGGGATGCCTCGGCGGCACTTGGCGTCAGCATCAACACGATCGTGATGGCGTACCACGTCCTCTCCGATACTGGTGTTCTCCTGCGGTCACCGCACCGCCACTACGCCGTCGCCCAGCCGCTTCGGTACTGCGACTTCTTCGTCCCAAGAGGGCACGTGTCGGACGGGCCTTCGCGTTTTGGGTGGCACGCTGGCGGTCTTGTCCTTGAGGACACCGCCCCGCCCACCCAATGGTGACCATGTGCCGGCAAGAGTCTGCCCACACGAACGCCAGCCGACAGATCCGCGGGGCGGTGACCTGAAGTGCGATTCTCGGCCGCGCTGATTTTCCTCGTCGCTGTCACGTCGGTAGCTGGCGTAGCGCTCACTATCGCGAGCGAGAGCAGTCCCGCACCGCGCGCAGTGACCAGGCCAACCAGATCGTCCGCTGGAGTCACTGCAGCGACGACGGAAAGCGCTTGCGGCCGCATGCTGCCATACACCCGTAGCAATGACCTGGTGATGTCGCCGTCGACGGATTGGAGCGCGCAAGGGCCAGCCACGATCGCATCCAGCGTGACCGCGGGCGCGTTTCACAACGGCGCCGGCTACTGGTCGTGCTACTCACGCACACCGGAAGGCGCCCTCTACGCGGCATACAACGCGACCCAATACTGCGCGGACCCGAACCTCGCAGCTCGCGCCCTGCCGCAGACGCTCGCAGATGGTCCCGGCAAAGCCGCTGCCACGGCCGCCGCTCGACGCAACGACGCTCCATGCAGCCCGCTGAGCCCGGCCGGGTTCGTGATGCAGTCCTATGACGGAACCAACGCCACGGTGTATCTGCTCGTCACGACCGCGACGGGCGCGCTGGGAGCCGCTGGGACCAACCTTGTGTGGCAGCACGGCGACTGGAAGATCAAAGTCGATGCAAGCGGCCACAATCCGATCGCCGCGGTACCCGCCATGGCGGCGGCCGACAACACGCCATGGGGAGCGAACGGGTGACTGACGGCGATCACGACACCAGTCCTAGGAGGCAGCTGGCCGACGGCGCGAACGCTTCTGTCTCAAAAAATCAGAGGAGGGTCTTGCGGGAGCTCGGGTATGACCTCTCCGCTATGCGGGACGAAGTCGTCCGGGCGCTCGAGTTCATGGACAGCGCCTACCATCAGGTACTCACGATCACCGACGTCGCGGCCGCTGCCGGGATCAGCCCACGGCGCTTGCAGGAGCTCGTTCGAGCGGCGACGTCGGAGAGTCCGATGAACGTCCTCCGGCAGATCCGGATGTTGTATGCCCGGCAGATGCTGCTCGATTCCGCCGAGCGCCGCACCGTTGGTGACATCGCCCGCGCGGCGCAGCTGCTGCACCTCGGGAGGTTTTCCGTGCGGTACGCCGCCGAGTTCGGGGAGTCTCCCTCGAAGACCGCGCGGCGGGTGCGGCAACGGCCGTCGCGCTCTGCCTCCACGCGGAAGCGTCGTACGTTCGATGTGCTGGCGATGGAGCGCATCGAGCCCTGAGAACGCTAGGCATGCGCTGCGATCAGGAGGTTTCTCCGTCTGCCCCAGCTGCGTGCCTAGCGGACTTGGAAGGGGGTTCCCAGCGGCAGCAGCCGCGCGAGTGCAGTGATGTCGGCGTTCCGCATGCGAACGCAGCCGTGGGAGCCATCTCGGCCGATGCTCGATGTGTCATCGGTGCCGTGCAGGCCGATCTGACCGGGTCCCCCACCGAATGAGTTGAGCACGTCCGAGAACGCGGTCGTCCCATAGGCGTAGGGACCGTAGCCGCTGTTGGATGGCTGCAACAGCTCAGTTAACGCGAATCGTCCTCGAGGGGTCGGGGTTCCTCCGGTGCCGGTCGCGACGCGGTAGGTGTCGATGAGCCTGCCGTGGTTGTAGAGGTCGAGCGTGTGCGTTGCGACGGTCACCACGACGGCGTAGGGGTCAGTCGACAGCGACACCGAGCTCGAGCGGATCCATCCCGTGCTGCCATTCGGGCGAACCGGCAGCAGGACCTCCAGCCAC
Source organism: Curtobacterium luteum (assembly GCF_014646995.1). Lineage (GTDB taxonomy): Bacteria > Actinomycetota > Actinomycetes > Actinomycetales > Microbacteriaceae > Curtobacterium > Curtobacterium luteum. The sequence continues at coordinate 2,183 of NZ_BMOI01000013.1, forward strand.
TGGCCGGACCGCTGCACCACGCGGAACACCAACGGTGCTCCCGAGGGCTGCGGGTTCTGCAGCGTCCGAGTAGGAGCAGCGCCGGCTCGTGTGCTGATCGCGACGCTGCTCCCAGTCACTGCCGCGACCGTGGTCGCCGTAGGGGCATCAATCGCTGCCGTACCAGTCGCCGACGGTGTCCCTAGCGGGGGCGAGCTGGCGTGCGGTGTTGCCGATGCGCGTGCGCCTGAGTCGAGGTTGGCATCTGGGTGTGCTGCGGCATGGGCGAGCGCGATGATCGTGGTGCAGATGCTGATCACGATGGCGGCGGCTGCCGCGGCGAGCAGGACGTGTCGTCGTGGCCGCCGCACGAGACGCCGGATCATGTCGGGAACTCAGCCAGTGAACGTTGCTCGAGCGGTGACTGGCGTGGCCACCGGCGCCGCTGCCCCCGAGCTCGTGGAGGTCGGCTCGTGATCAGATCCGTTGCTGGTGGTCGATGGTGCAGCTGCCGCGGTGACGATGGTGATCGAACCGGTGGACGCACCCGTACCGATGCCGTTGGACGCGGTGACGGTGAACGTCCATGTGCCGGTGCTGGTGGGTGTGCCGGACAGGAGACCCTGCGGAGTCAGCGTCAAGCCGGCGGGAAGTCGACCGGAGGTCACAGTGAACGTCGGAGCGGGGTTTCCTGCGGCGGTGAACTGGTAGGAGTACCGCTTCCCCACCGTCGCGGCCGAGGGCGGAGACACCGCCATGAACGTCGGCTGCACCAGCTGCTTCGACACCGTGATGGTGACTTCAGTGGTGGCGTCCGAGCCGACCCCGTTGGACGCGGCCACGGTGAACGTCGACGTCCCGGTAGCGGTGGGCGTGCCAGCGAGCACCCCTCCTGCCGTCAGGGACAGGCCCGCGGGCAGCTGTCCCTTGCTGACCGAGAACGTCGGCGACGGCGAACCGCTCGCCGCGAACGTGTACGAGTACGTCGCGCCGACCGTCGTGGCAGCCGGCGGCGTGTCAGCAGTGAACGCCGGCGCAACGGGCGCTTGGGTGACGGTGATGGTGATCGGGTCGGTAGCAGCATCCGTGCCAACACCGTTGGAAGCGGCAACGGTGAACGTGAAGGTGTCAGCGCTGGTGGGTGTACCAGAGAGCACACCGTCGGACGACAACGTCAGCCCATCCGGAAGCTGCCCCTTGCTGACCGAGAACGTCGGAGACGGGGAACCGGTTGCGGTGAACGTGAACGAGTACGGCGTACCGATGGTTGCGGACTTCGGCGGGTTGTCCGCGGTGAACGCGGGCGCTTCCGGCTTCGGTTCCACGCGCATCGTGATCGGGTCGGTCGTCGCGTCCTGGCCGACACCATTCGATGCGCGCACAACGAAGGTTGACTTCCCGGCGCTGGTTGGCGTGCCAGAGAGCACGCCGGCGGGGGTCAATGTCAATCCTGCCGGCAGATCGCCATCAACCGAGAACGTGGGCGACGGTTCCCCGTCGGCAGTGAAGGTGTACGAGTACGCGGTACCGACCGTCGCCGAGCCCGGCGGCGTCTCCTCTTCGAACACCGGCGGCTTCGGCAGCGGCAGCACGGTGATGTTCCCGGCGCCGCTGTTGGCGACGTACGCCGCACCCGTGACCGGGTTGATCGCAACCGCAACCGGCACGGACCCGACACGCTCGGTGAGCGTCACGGTGTTCGTCTGCGTGGACAGCAGCGAGACCGTGTTGTCACCCCGGTTGACGACGTACATGTCACCGTTGGCTGCGTTGTAGGCAATGGCCGTGGGCTGCGTCCCCACCGTGACCGTGGTGCGCACGCGCGAGGTTCCAGCTTCGATGACGGATACGGTGCCGTCACCGGTGTTGGCGACATACACGTCGCCGTTCGGGGCGACCGCGAGCGCTTCCGGGTCGCTGCCAACCGGAACGCTCTGCAGGACTGTGCCTGCCGAGATCAGGGAAACCGTGTTGTTGCCCGGGTTCGCCGTGTAGACGATCGATCCGTTCGGGCTGACCGCCGCGTCGACAGGACCACCGGGAACGGTGATGGTTTGAGTCACCGACTTGGAGGTGGTCGAGATCACGCTCAGTCGGTTGAGTCCGCTGCTGGTCACGTACGCTTCGGTCCCCGCCGGGTTCAGCGCCATCTTCGAACCGGCGACGGACACTCCCCAGCCGTAGGCGCCCGTGTTCGAGTACGCGACGAGCTCGCTGATCCGCGGCTGGAGCGTGTAGATCGTCGAACTGTCCGGGCTCACTGCCATGGACTCCGGTGAGTCGTAGCCAAGGTTTCGGGTGAACATCGTCTGCTCGGTGGATGTTGCAAGCGCTAGCAACGCCCGGTAGTTGTCATCGCCGACGTACAGGGTCGACCCGTCCGGGCTGACGGCTGCAGAGATCGGCTTCCGGCCACTGCCCAGGTCGATCGTTCTCGGGTCCGCGTGCGCCGGCGTCGCGGCGATCAGTACCAGGCCGGCAGCAACGAGCGCGGCAATCGCCGCGAAACCTCTCCGCAACAGAACTCCTCAGGGGTGAGCGCCGAAACGCCAACAAACAGACTCTTTGGATCATAACGGATCAAAACGGACCAGCTACACCAAGAGCACCTCTGTGCGTGTCTCCTAAATGGCGTAGCCAGGCGATGACCGCGTTGAGGACGACCGCGGCGCGGTAGACGATCGCGAGCTTGTCGTAGTGCGTTGCCAGGCCCCGCCACTGCTTCAACCGGCAGAAGCCGCGTTCGATGACGTTGCGGTTCTTGTAGTCGACCGGGTCGTAGGTTCCGGGGCGTCCGCCACGGGAGCCACGCCGGAGCCGGTGGCCCTGCTGGTCGCGGGGTTCCGGGATCACGGACTCGATGCCACGCGAGCGCAAGTGCTGCCGGATCGCGCGGGAGGAGTACGCCTTGTCGCCCCGGACCCGGTCCGGCCGGGTCCGGGGGCGGCCGATGCTTCGGCGCACGCGGAGGTCGGCGAGCAGTGTCAGGAGCATGGGCGAGTCCCCGGCCTGGCCGGGCGTGATCATCGTGAGCAACGGAAGACCGTTGCCGTCGACGAACTGATGCACCTTCGTGGACAGGCCGCCGCGTGAGCGGCCGACGCCGTGGTCAGGCGGCTCGATGCCCGGATCCGTGTAATTCGACGAAGCCCCCTGTGGTCCGGGCGATGTTCGTCGCGTGCTGATGCGCACGGGCGATCGTCGAGTCGACCGACACAGACCAGTCGACCTGCCCGGCCGCATCCGCGGCGGCCAACAGTCGGTCGAGGACCGTGTCCCAGAGTCCATCGCCGGCGAGGCGGCGATGCCACTTCCACACCGTCTGCCACGGCCCGAACACCGACGGCAGGTCCCGCCACGCGATCCCGGTTCGATACCGGTACACGATGCCCTCGACCATCGTCCGAGCGTCCGCGAACGGTCGCCCTCTCCGGCCGGTCGGGCCGGGCAGCAGATCGGCGACGGCAGCCCACTGGGCATCCGACAGCAGCACGAAACGACTCACCCGACGACGATCCCAGACCCGCCGCGACTATTTGAGAGACACGCCCTAGTCCGCCTCGGGCTCCTCGGGCTCGCCGCCCGAGTCGTGGTCGCTGTCCTGCGACGGGTCCTCGGTGGCGTTGCCCGACGGCGAACCGTCCGGCAGGTCCTCGGTGTACTCGCGCTCCGCGTCGGACGGCTGGCTGCTCGTGGTGTCGCTCATGGCCGGGACGGTACGCGCAGCGAGCGTCGCACCCACCCAGGCGACCAGGAAGAGGCCTGGAGGCGCGGTGCGGGCCGGCACCGCGCCTCCAGGCGGTCGTCCGGTCCCGTCTACCGCACCGCCGGCTGCGGCAGGTCCGCGACGATCTCGGCGGCCACCTCGCGACCGATCCGCACCGCCCCGTCCACGTGCTGGTACCCGTGCCCGGCGAGGTCGCTCGACGCGAACCGCAGCGGCCCGACCGCAGCGCGCTGGTCGGCGCCGTACCGGACGAGTCCGCCGAGGTCGAAGCTCGCGGCGTAGGCGCCGCGGGTCCACTCCTCGGTGCCCCAGTCGCTCTCGTAGTAGACGACCGGGCGGCGGGCCTCGTCGCCGTAGTAGTGCGCGAGGGAGTCGAGCACGCGGGCCTTGCGGTCCTCGGCCGACAGCGCGAAGACGTCGTCCGCGTGCTGGTCGGAGACGAACCCGACGAGGGTGCCCTGCTCGGAGCCGTGCATCGAGTTGTCGTACGCCTCGTGCACGAGCTCGTACGGGCTGAACGCGGTGCCGGAGAGTCCCGCACCCCGCCAGAACGGCCGGTCGTACACGGCGTGGACCTTGATCACGAAGCCCATCGACAGGTGCTGGTGGAGCTGGTGCTGACGCCGGGGCAGCGGCGGCTCGTAGGAGATCCGCGAGTAGAGGGGCGGCGGCACGGCCACGAGTGCCTGCCGGGCACGGACCTCGACCCCGCCGTCGGCGATCGCGACCACGCCCTCGTCGTCCCAGCGCAGCGTGCGGACCGGAGCGTTGAGGTGGACGTCGTCGCCGAGCTTCGCCGCGAGCCGCTCGGAGACCTGCTGCATGCCACCGACGACGCGCTTGTCGAGGATGAAGTCCGCGTCGACGAGGTTCGAGAAGCTCCCGGCGGACGCCGCCATGAGGAGCGCCTGCAGCGCCGAGAACGTGTGGGCGGGCTTGGTCAGCATGGCGCCGGCGATGAACAGCTCGACGTTCTCGGTCGCGACCCGGTCGTCGCTCAGCCGTCGGAGCCACTCGCGGAAGGAGAGCTCGTCGAGCGCCGCGGCGTCCGGGGTCTCCCACGGACGGTCGGGATCGACCTTCGCGACGTACTCGTCCACGACGGCGACGAGCCGCTCGATCTCGGTCGCGGTCGCCTCGGGCAGCGGGAAGATGTCGCCCGTGTACTCCGTGCGCGAGCCGTGCTGGTCGATGTAGACGCTCGAGCCCTCCCGGTACCGGTCGTAGGTCTCGAGGCCGAGCTCGACGAGGGTCTCGAGCAGCGCGGTCTGGTCCGGGGAGACCCACTGGCCGCCGATCTCGAGCGTGACACCCTCGATGTCGTTCGTCCAGGTGCGCCCGCCGACCCGGTCACGGGCCTCGAGCACGGCGACGGTGTGGCCCTCGGCGACCAGGCGGTTCGCCGCGATCAGTCCGGTCACGCCGGCCCCGATGACGACGACGTCCTTCTCGATGGTCATCGCTGCGCTCCCTTCGTGCGCCCGAAGGGGTCGGGCGTCAGCGTGTACATGGTCTCGAGGTACTCGTGCAGGCCCTCGCCGCCGCCCTCGCGCCCGAGGCCGGACTGCTTGACGCCGCCGAACGGCGCGGACGCGTTCGACACGATGCCGGTGTTCAGTCCGAGCATGCCGGTCTCGAGCCGTTCCATGAGGCGCTGGCCGCGGGCGGGGTCCTCGGTGAACGCGTACCCGACGAGGCCGTACTCGGTGTCGTTCGCGGCGGCGACGGCCTCGTCCTCGGTCGCGAACGTGCGGATCGCGAGGACCGGTCCGAAGATCTCGTCGCGGAGCAGGTCGCTGCCGGGCTGCACGTCGGTGATCACCGTGGGCGCGTAGAACGTCCCGGGGCCGTCGACGGGCTGCCCGCCGGTGCGGAGAGTGGCACCCCGGTCGAGCGCGTCGGTGACGAGCCGGTGCGCCTTGTCGACCGCCCGCTGGTCGATGAGCGGGCCGATCGCGACGCCGTCCTCGGTCCCGCGGCCGACGGTCATCGCCTCGACGCGTTCGGTGAGCCGCCGGGCGAACTCCTCGGCGACCGACTCCTGCACGATGAACCGGTTCGCCGCGGTGCAGGCCTGTCCGGTGTTGCGGAACTTGGCCGCGAGGGCGCCCTCGACCGCGAGGTCGAGGTCGGCGTCCTCGAACACGACGAACGGGGCGTTGCCGCCGAGCTCCATGCTGGTCCGGAGGACGTTCTGCGCGGCCTGCGCGAGGAGCGTCCGGCCAACCGGGGTCGACCCCGTGAACGACAGCTTCCGGAGTCGGGGGTCGCTGATGATCGGTTCGGAGAGCGCTCCCGCGTGGCTCGTCGGGACGACGTTCACGACCCCGGCGGGCACCCCGGCCTCGAGCAGGAGGTCCGCGAACAGCAGGGTCGTGAGCGGGGTGAGCTCGGCCGGCTTCACGACCGCGGTGCACCCGGCGGCGAGCGCCGGGGCGATCTTGCGCGTGGCCATCGCGAGCGGGAAGTTCCACGGGGTGATGAGGAAGGTCGGCCCGACGGGCTTGTGCGTCACGATCGCCCGCCCGGATCCCTCGGGGTTGGTGCCGTAGGAGCCGCCGATCCGGACGGCCTCCTCGGAGAACCAGCGGAGGAACTCGCCGCCGTAGGTGACCTCGCCGTTCGCCTCGGCGAGGGGCTTGCCCATCTCGAGCGTCATGAGGAGCGCGAAGTCCGCCCGGCGCTCCTGGAGCAGGTCGAACGCCTTCCGGAGCACCTCGGCACGCTGCCGCGGCGGGGTGGTCGCCCACGCCTGCTGGGCTGCTGCGGCGGCGTCCAGGGCACGGACACCGTCCTCGGGGGTTGCGTCGGCGATCTCGAGGAGCGTCTCGCCGGTCGAGGGGTCGACGACGGGGAACGTCGCGCCGTCGGCCGCCGGCTGCCAGGTGCCGTCGACCAGGAGGCCCGTGGGGACCTTCGCGAGGAGCGCGCGTTCGGCGGCGGCGCGGGTGGCCTGCTGCGTGTCGGTCGCGCTGTGGTCGGTCTGGGTGTCGGTCATGCTGCGGCGAGTCCTTCCAGGACGACGTCCAGGCCTTCGCCGAGGAGGGCGTCGTCGATCGCGAGCGGGGGGAGGAAGCGGAGGACGTTGCCGTACGTCCCCGCGGTGAGGGCGATGACGCCGTGCTCGTACGCGTACTTGACCACACGCCCGGTGAGTGCGGCATCGGGTTCGCCGGTCGCGGGGTCGACGAGCTCGACCGCGACCATGGCGCCGCGACCGCGGACGTCGCCGATGCGCGGGTCCTCGGCCTGCGCGGCGCGGAGGCGTCCGAGCAGCAGGTCGCCGATCGCGGCCGCCCGCTCGACGAGGCCGTCGTGCTCGAACGCGTCGATGGCGGCGAGCGCTGCGGCACAGGCGACGGGGTTGCCGCCGTACGTGCCGCCGAGGCCGCCGACGTGCGCGGAGTCCATGATCTCGGCGCGACCGGTCACGGCGGACAGCGGCATCCCGCCGGCCATGCCCTTCGCAGTGGTGACGAGGTCGGGGACGATGCCCTCGTGCTCGCTCGCGAACATCGCGCCGGTGCGGGCGAAGCCGGTCTGGACCTCGTCGGCGATGAAGACGACGTCGTTCGCGGTGGCCCACGCCGAGAGCGCGGCCAGGAACCCGGGCGCCGGGACGACGAACCCGCCCTCGCCCTGGATCGGCTCGATGAGCACGGCGGCGGTGTTCTCGGCGCCGACCTGCTTCTCGATCTGGGTGATCGCACGCTTGGCGGCCTCGGCGCCGGACAGCCCGCCGTCGCGGTACGGGTACGACATCGGCACGCGGTAGACCTCGGGGGCGAACGGCCCGAAGCCGTTCTTGTACGGCTGGTTCTTCGCCGTGAGCGCCATCGTGAGGTTGGTGCGGCCGTGGTACGCGTGGTCGAACACGACCACGGCCTGCTTGCCGGTGTGCTTCCGGGCGATCTTGACCGCGTTCTCGACGGCTTCGGCGCCGGAGTTGAACAGGGCGGTCTTCTTCGCGTGGTCGCCCGGCGTGAGGCGGTTGAGGGCCTCGGCGACCTCGACGTACCCGTCGTACGCGGCGATCGTGAAGCACGTGTGCGTGAAGGCGGCGACCTGCTGCTGCACGGCCTCGACCACGCGGGGGTGCGCGTTGCCGACGCTCGTGACGGCGATACCGGAGCCGAGGTCGACGAGCGAGTTGCCGTCCGCGTCGACGACGACCCCGCCGCCGGCCGCGACGACCGCGACCGGCACGGCGATGCCGACGCCGGCGGCGACCGCGGCGGCCTTCCGTTCCAGCAGCGCGCGGGAGCGCGGACCCGGCACCTCCGTGACGAGCCGCCGCTCCTGCGGCAGCGAGGGGCCACCCGTGGCGGCGCTGGTCGAGGGGGCGACGGTGGAGGTCATGCGGCGATCGTAGGAGCCGACCACCCCGACCCCCACTGTCCCTCACGTACAGCAGCCCTGCTCCGGATCGCCACAGCGGATAGAGTCCGTGCATGCCCGCGACGCTGCGCTCCCTGCTCCACCGCGCCGACCTACACCTCCGGCTGCTGACCCGGGACGACGCCGACGCGCTCGACGCCCCGCTGTCCTGGCTGCACAGCTCCGACCTCGAGGACCCGACGCCGTTCCTCGCCGACGGCCAGGGACTGCTCACGACCGGCACCCAGTTCGACGAGGACGAGGTGAGCGCGACCGTCGCCGAGACGTACGTCGCACGACTCCGGCGTCGCGGGGTGGTCGCACTCGGCTTCGGGACCGAGGTCGTCCGTGCCGGCACCCCGGCTTCCCTCGTCGACGCGTGCGACGCCCACGGGCTGCCGCTCTTCGAGGTGCCCTACGAGACGTCGTTCATCGCGGTCGCGCAGGCGAACGCGGACGCCGTGTCCCGCGAGGCGAACGCCCGGAACGCCTGGGCGCTCTCGGCCCAGCGGGCGATCTCGCTCGCGGCGATGCGTCCGGACGGGCTGGGCGCGACGATCGCCGAGCTCTCGCGACAACTCGACGGCTGGGTCGGGCTGTTCGACCTCTCCGGCCGCCTCGACCGCGGGCACCCCGACGGCGCGGTCCCCGAGGCCGACCTCGACGTGCTCCGGTCCGAGGCGTTGCGGCTCCTGCGCGCAGGACAGCGGGCGAGCCTGCCGGTGACGACGGAGCACCGCACCGGGTACACCCTGCAGACCCTCGGCAGCGGCGGTCACCTCAGCGGCGTCCTCGCGATCGCGAACGGGGGCGCGCTCGACCGGGCCGGCCGCGAGGTCGTCACGGCCGTCATCGCACTCGCCGGACTCGCACTGCAGCAGAACCGCGAGCTCGCCCGGGCCCGCGGACTCCTCCGCACCGGACTCCTGACGATGCTCTCGGTCGGCGACCCGGCCGTCGTCGACTCGACCTCGCGCGAGGTGTGGGGGCCGCTGCCCGAGGAGCCCGTCCGGATCGCCGCGGTCGAGGTGCCCGACCACGACCTCGACACCGTCGTGGACCTGCTCGAACTGTGGGTCCAGGACCGTCCCGGGCGGCTCTTCTTCGCCGTGGACGACGCCCTCTTCCTCTGCGTCGGTGCCGAGGACACCGGGGTCGTCGACGAGCTCGTCGCCCGCTTCGACCTGCACGCCGGGCTCTCGGACGGCGCGTCGTACCGGTACTTCGGCCGGGCGCGGACCGAGGCGGTGCAGGCGCTCGACCGTCGACGCGAGGGCCGTCCCGGCACCACCGAGTTCGGCGACCTCGCCCGTGAGGGGGTGCTCGCCCACCTCGCGCACGTCGACGTCGACGCGGGGGCAGTCGCCCGTGCGTTCCTCGCCCCGCTGCTCGACCACGACCGGGCCGCCGGCACCGAGCTCACCCGGACGGTCCGCGCCTGGCTGGAGCAGAACTGCGAGTACGACCGCACCGCCCAGGCCCTCGGCGTGCACCGGCACACCGCCCGCGCCCGGGTCGAGCACGCCGGACGCCTGCTCGAGCGGGACCTCTCCGCCTTCGCCACCCGAGCCGACCTCTGGGCCGCCTTCGTCGTCGACGGCGGACCGGGCGCGACCGCCCTCTAGGCTGTGCCCGTGCCGACCCCACCCACCCGCCGGCGCCTCGGGCCCGCCGAGCGCGAGGCGCAGATCACCGCCGGGGCCGCGGCGGTCGCACGCGCGGACGGGCTCGCCGGGGTCACGCTGCGGGGGGTGGCCGCGGCCGTCGGCGTCGCACCGTCCCTCGTCGCGCACTACCGTCCGTCGATGGACGTCCTGGTCGGTGACACCTTCCGCACGATCGCCGAGGCCGAGGTCGCGGAGGTCCGTCGGCTCGTGGAGCGCCGTGCCGACCCGGTCGCACGGCTGTCCGTGCTGCTCGCCGCGATCGCGGACCCGGCGCGCGACGACGTGGCGGTGCTCTGGGCCGACGCGTGGAGCCTGGGTCGGACGAACGAGGTCCTCGCCACTGCCGCGCGGGACGTCATGGACGACTGGCAGCGCCTCGCAACGGGGGTCGTCGCGGACGGCGTCGACGCTGGTGTCATGCGGACCGAGGACCCGGCGGGGATCGGCCGGCTGCTGTTCGCCCTCGTCGACGCCACGAACGGGTACGCCCTCGTCGACTACCTCGACCGCCCCACGCGTGAAGGCCTCGTGCGCGACACGATCGCCCGCGCCGTCGGCCTCGACCCGCGCGCGCTCGACGCACCTGGCCCGGACGCCTGACCCGCGCTCGTGCCCGCCGCGCACTCGGTGCGAGGTTCCACACACGGTGGCAGGGCATTCGCCCCGCACGGTGCGCACAACCTCGCACCGAGTAGGGAGCCGCAGCGCGCGGGGAGCCGCACCGGACGGCTACGCTCGCGGCGTGGAACTCCTCACCGACGTCCGCCGCGGCGACTGGCTCGTCCGGCGGGCCGGTGCGTGGTCGACGATCGGGGGCGTCGTCGGCACGGGCTTCACCGCGTGCGCGCGGGTGCTCCACCCGGTGACCGCGCACCGCGACGACCGGAGCACCACCGATCGGTGGGGCGAGCATCCCGTGCTCGAGACGGCGACGTGGCGCTGGGCCGACGTCGCGGCGCGCACGGGCGGCACCGTCGACGCGCGGACGCGCTGGGACCGACTGACGGGCCTGGACGACGAGTCGGACCTTCCCTTCCCGGACGGCTGGCGTGCTGAACCCCCGCAGGAGGGCTGGCTCGACCCGTCCGTGCTCGCGGTCCTCATCGGTCACCTGGCGGCAGCCACGTCGACGCCCGACGACCTCGTCGCCGGGATCTGGGACGGGTGGGGCGACCTCGACGGCAGTGGGATGCTGGTCGTCGGCTGGCAGCGGTCCGACGACGAACCGGGGCCGACGCACGCCGAGCGTGTCGCGATGCAGGCGGACGCCGACCGGCGCCGCGCCGAGCAGGACGCCCTCGTGGCCGCGCTCGCCGGGCCGCGCCTGCAGTGGCCAGGGCGAGACCTCATCTGCTTCGCGACGAACGCCTCGGAGCTCGCCGACCCGACCTGGACCGATCGGGCGACGGTCGGTGACGGCCACCCGCTGCGGCACACGCCACAGCTGCTGTGGCCCGGAGACCGTGCGTGGGCGATGGCGACGGAGATCGACCTCGACTCGACGATGGTCGCCGGATCACGGGCCCTCGTCGAGGCGATCCTCGGCGACCCCCGGCTGGAGGCCTTCGAGGTCCACGAGGACGACCCGCTGGGCTGAGGTCGCGGAAGCTGCGACGGCCCCGGACGGGGCGTTGCGGTACGGGTTCGACGACGGGCATGCTCGGGACGTGCTGACACGCGCCCCCGCCCGCATCGCTCTCGTGGGGGCCGTCGTCGCCACCGCACTCCTGCTCACGGGCTGCTCGCAGCACGATCCGGCGCCGGACCATTACGGCCAGGCGTGGCTCGACCGCATGTCGTCCGCCCTGAGCGATGCGCACGGCCAGGGCGGTGCCGGTGGCCGGCTCACGGTCGGCGACGACGGACGCGCTTTCGCCGGAGCCGCGCTGTCCTCGGTGTCGCCGGGATCGTACGACGTGCTCGCCGTCTGTCGATCCACTGCGACCGTGCGGATCAGCGTCCGTGCCTTCACTTCGACGAAGGACGGTGAGGGCGACGACCTGCACCCCGGGGAGGCCCTCGCGGAGCGGGACGTCCCGTGCGGGGCGACGGCGCGACTCCCGATCACCGTCGACCGGAGGGTGGACGGCATCGAGCTCGACGCCGAGACGTCCGACCGGTCGGGCCGGGCGCTCTGGTCGGCGCAGATCACGCGCCGGGGGTGGCAGCCGGACCTCGATCGGATCGGCTGACGCCATCGCAGTGGGCACGGCGTCGTGCACGGTGCGAGGTTCCGCACACGGTGGCAGGGCATTCCCCTCGCACGGTGCGCACAACCTCGCACGGAGCCGGAAGCACCGCAGCCGCGCAGTGCGGCGCAGCGCGTGACGGGACCACAGAACGGACGGGAGGCACGGTGCCAGCTGGCACCGTGCCTCCCGTCCGTCAGCGCGTCAGCGCGTCAGCCCTTGACCGGGATCGACTGCGCCTTCAGCGCCGCGACCGTCTTGGACTGCCCCGACTCGAGCGCCTCGAGGAGCGTGCCCTGTCCGGACGCCGCCTGGCCGAACCCGTCCGAGATGTCCGAGTACGTCTGGGTCATCGTCGGACCCCAGGTGAACGGCTGGATGTTCTCCGCGGCGGTGGCGAACTCCTCGTAGATCTTCTGGTCGCCGTAGAACGGCAGGCCCTCGGTCAGTGCGGGGAGGTCGGCGCCGGTGGTGGACGCGGGGTAGAGGTTGGCCTGCTTGTTGAGGGCGGCGAGCGCCTCCTTCGACGTGTTCAGCCACACCAGGAACTTCGACGCCTCGGCCGGGTGCTTGCTCCCGCTGAAGACGACGTTGGACGATCCACCCCAGGCGGCGGACTTCGTCTCACCCGAGGTCCACTGCGGCATCGGCGCGACGGCCCACTTGCCGGAGGTCGACGGCGCACCGCTCGAGATGGTGTTCGCACCCCAGACGGCGGAGACCCAGGTCCAGTCCTGCCCCTTGTCGTAGGCGCTGTTCCACTGGTCGGAGAAGCTCGGCAGCGTGTTGACGAGCTTCTTGTCGATGAGGTCCTGCCAGTAGTTCGCGACCTTCTTCGACGCGCCGTCGGTCAGGTTGACGGTCCAGTCGGAGCCGGAGTTCGAGAACCACTGCCCGCCGGCCTGCGAGACGAGCCCGGCGAACTGGTTGACGTCGCCCTTGGCGAAGTTGGCGATGTTGCCACCGAGTGCCTTGATCTTCACGGCGTCCTGGGCGTACTCGTCCCAGGTCTTCGGCACGGACAGACCGGCCTTCTCGAAGAGGTCCTTGCGGTAGTAGAGCGCCATCGGGCCGGAGTCCTGCGGGATCGCGTAGACCGACTTCGAGTCGCCGAACGTCACCTGGTTCCAGAGACCCTCGGAGAAGTCCTTCTTCGCGTCCGCGACGCCGGCGCACGCGCCGATGTCCTCGAGGCCGTCCTGCACGCGGAACGCCGGCAGCGAGTCGTACTCGACCTGCCCGATGTCCGGGGCCTGCTTCGCCTTGAGCTGGTTGAAGAAGTTCTGGTAGGTGCCGCTGTTGCCGCTGGCGACGATGGAGACCTTGACCTGGATGTCCGGGTTCTCCTTGTTCCAGATCGCCACGACCTTGTCCATGTTCGGGACCCAGGTGGTGAAGTCGAGCGTGACCTTGCCGCTCGACGGCTTGCAGCTCGCAGCCGCGGTGTCGGAACCGCCACCGGAGCCGCTGCCGCCGGCGCTGCAGCCGGCGAGGGCCACGGTCGCGGCGACCGCCACGGCGGCGACGCTGAGGAACTTCGTTGTCTTCATGCTGTTTCCGTTCGGGAGTGAGAGGTGGTGCGTCAGGAGGGTCGGTGGCTACTTCAGGCCGCCGGCACCGAGGCCGGACCGCCAGAAGCGCTGGAGGGAGAGGAACGCGATGAGCAGCGGGATGATCGAGAGGAACGACCCGATGAGCACGAGGGTCCGGAGGTCCGGGTACTGGCTCACGTTCGAGTTCCACGTGTAGAGGCCGAGCGTGACCGGGAACAGGGACGAGTCGCGGAGCATCACGAGCGGCAGGAAGAAGTTGTTCCAGATGGCGACGAACTGGAACAGGAAGATGGTCACGAGCGCGGGCGACATGAGCCGCACGGCCACGGTGAAGAACGTGCGGACCTCGCCCGAGCCGTCGATACGCGCGGCCTCGATGATCTCGTCCGGCACGCTCGACGCCGCGAACAGGCGGGACAGGTACACGCCGAACGGGCTGACGATGCTCGGCAGGAACACCGACCAGAACGTGTCGGTCAGGTCCGCCTGGCTGAAGATGAGGAACAGCGGCAGGGCCAGCGCGGTGGCGGGCACGAGGACACCGCCGAGGAACAGGTTGAAGAGGGCCTCGCGACCACGGAACCGGTACTTGGCGAGGGCGTACCCGCACATCGCGGACAGCACGGTGCCGATCAGGCCGGCGACGGCCGCGTACGCGATGCTGTTCGCCATCCACCGCAGGTAGATGCCGCCCTGGTAGGTGAACAGCTGGCCGAGGTTCGTCACGACGTCCTGCAGCGAGGACGCGCTGAACCACAGGGCGAACGTCGTGTTGAAGTTCGTCGCGGTCTTCGTCGACGACACCAGCAGCCAGAAGATCGGCAGCAGGAAGTAGACGGTGAAGACACCCATGACGAGCATGGCTGCGGAGCGGGAGATGACGCTCTCGCGCGGTCCCCGCGCTCCGCGCTGGTGCGGCCGGGAGGCGCGGTTCGGCTCGAGCGGTCGGCCCGCCTCCCCCGCGAGGTCGCGTCGGCTGGGGGCGTTGACGGTCACTGGGCTTCCTTCCGCTGGGTCAGTCGGAGGAACCCGATCGACAGGACGAACGTGGCGACGGCGAGGACCACCGAGAACGCCGCGGCGAGGTTGAAGTTCGGGACCGACGACGTCGAGTAGACGAGCATGTTCGGCGTGAAGGTCGACGAGATGGTCGACGTGAACTGGCGGAAGACCGTCGGCTCGGTGAGGAGCTGCAGGGTGCCGATGATCGAGAACACGGCGGTCAGGACGATCGCCGGGATCACCATCGGGATCTTGACCGACAGGGCGATGCGCAGCTGCGAGGCGCCGTCGAGCTTCGCCGCCTCGTAGATCTCGGTCGGGATCGCGAGGAGCGACGAGTAGATGATCAGCATGTTGTAGCCGACGTAGACCCACGTGACCACGTTCGCGACGGCCCACAGCACCGTGCCGCCACCGAGCAGGTCGAACCGGCTCGTGACCGCCGAGAACGGCGAGAGGTTCGGCGCGTAGAGGTAGCCCCACATGATCGCGGCGATGACGCCGGGCACGGCGTAGGGCGCGAAGAACGCCAGGCGGAAGAAGCGCTTGCCGCGCAGGAGCGGGGAGTCGAGCAGCAGGGCGAACACCAGGGCGAGGAGCAGCATCACCGGCACCTGGACGATGCCGAACAGCAGCACGCGGAGCACGGAGCCCCAGAACTCGCTGTTCTGGAACACGAGCACGTACTGGCTGAGCCCGCCGAACACCTGCGTGGGTGCGCCGAACGTGCCCTGACGCTCGATCTTCTGCAGCGACTCCCACACCGCGTAGAGGATCGGCACGAGGTAGAACGCGGTGAAGAGCACGGCGAACGGCACGATGAAGACCGCGATCGCGCGGCGGTACCGGAAGCCCCCGCCGGGCCGACGTCGTGCGACCCGGGGTCGCTGGGCTGTGGTGGTCATGAACGCTTCCTGTCCGTGCGGATGATCTGGGTGCCACCGGGGGCGATGGTGGTGGTGCCGGCGACGGCGTGGTCGGCGACGAGCTCGTGGCCCGCCTCGTGGTGCTGGACGGGCTGGTCCGTGTGGTTGAGCAGGAACACCCATTCGTGCTGCTCGTCGCGGCGGCGGACGACCTCGAGCCCGGGCCGTGCGGCAGCGTCCGGCGTGACCCCGGCCTCGGCCAGGACGTCGCCGAGCAGGGTGCGGAGGGTGTCGGCAGCGAGGACCGTGGAGACGTACCAGGCGGCGCCGGCGCCGTGGTCGTTCCGCGTGACGGCCGGCTGACCCGCGAGCTGGCCGGCGGCGTAGTCGAGCACGCTGGTGGCACCGTGCAGGGCCACGGGCTCGCTCCAGACGGTGCCCGCGGACCCGTCGGACAGGGCGATCTCCCCACCGGCGGCGAGCGGGAGGAACTCGTCGACCCGGACGCCGAGGAGGTCGCGGAAGGCGCCGGGGTAGCCGCCGGTCCGCACCCGGTCGCGCTCGTCGACGATGCCGCTGAAGCACGTGACGACCGCCCGGCCACCGGCGGCGACGTGGTCCGCGACGACGGCGGCGTGCTCGTCACGCACGAGGTACAGCTCGGGGACGAGCACCACGGCGTAGCCTTCGAGCGGCGCGCCGGGCGCCACGACGTCGACCGTGACGCCGAGGTCCCACAGCGCGCCGTGGAACGCGTGGACCTGCTCGAGGTAGCGGAGCGCGGTGGTGGGGTGCGCCTCCAGGTCGGCCGCCCACTGGTTCTCCCAGCTGAAGACGAGCGCGACGTCCGCGGCGACGCGGGAGCCGCGGAGTTCACCGAGGCGCTCGACGAGTGCGCCGAGCTCGACGACGTCACGCCAGGTCCGGGACGCCGTGCCGGCGTGCGGGAGGAGCGCGGAGTGGAACTTCTCGCTGCCCTGCACGGACGCGCGCCACTGGAAGAAGCAGACGCCGTCGGCACCGCGGGCGATGTGCGCCGCGGTGTTCCGGAGCATCTCCCCCGGTGCCTTCGCGACGTTGTGCGGCTGCCAGTTCACGGCGCCGGTCGAGTGCTCCATGAGGAGCCACGGAGCGCCGCCGGCGAGGCCCCGCGTGGTGTCGGCGGCGAAGGCGAGCTCGACGTGCGGCCGGGGCAGGCGGTGGTCGAGGTAGTGGTCGTTGGCGATGACGTCCATGTCGCCGGTCCACGTCCAGTAGTCCATCGCGGTGATGTGCGCGGCGACCATGAAGTTCGTCGTCACGGGCTTGTCGCTCAGGCTGCGCAGGACCGCCGCCTCGGCGCGGTGGTGGGCGAGCAGCTCGTCGGACGAGAACCGGTCGAAGTCGAGCGTCTGGCCGGGGTTCGTGGACGACAGCGTGGCGCGGGGCGGGAGGACCTGCTCCCACGCGGAGTAGCGCTGGCTCCAGAACGCGGTGCCCCAGGCGGCGTTGAGCTCCTCGACGGTGCCGTAGCGGGCCCGGAGCCAGCCGCGGAACGCCTCGGCCGAGACGTCGCAGTAGCAGTGCGCGTTGTGGCAGCCGAGCTCGTTCGAGACGTGCCAGAGCTTGACCGCGGGGTGGTCCCCGTAGCGCTCGGCGGTGGCGCGGACGAGCGCGAGGGCGTGCTCGCGGTAGACCGGGGAGCTCGGGCAGAACGCCTGGCGGCCGCCGGGCCACCGGGTGGTGCCGTCCGCGACCACGGGCAGCACCTCGGGGTGTGCGGTCGTGAGCCACGGCGGGGTGGAGGCGGTGCCGGTCCCGAGGTCGATCCCGATGCCGGCGTCGTGCAGCAGCTCGACCACGCGGTCGAGCGCGGCGAAGTCGTACTCGCCCTGGCGCGGCTCGACGTGCGACCAGCCGAAGACGTTGATCGCGACGAGGTTCACGCCGGCCTCGCGCATGAGCCGGACGTCCTCGACCCAGACCTCGGGGTCCCACTGCTCGGGGTTGTAGTCGCACCCGAACGCCAGGCCGGTCGAGCCGAGGCCGAGCGCCGTGCTGGCGGGGGCCGGGAGGGTGGTGGTCACGTCGATGTCCTCGTCCGTCGCGGGCGGCGGTCACCGTCTGCGTCCGAAGACCCTTCGACGATGAAGGCAGCCCAGTGTTCTGGGAGCGCTCCCAGTCTGCTCGAGCCGAGCGGGGCCGGAGCTGTCTGGGAGCGCTCCCAGAGTCAACGCCGTCCGGCGGCCGTTGTCAAGCCCGGTGTGGAGGGATGCCGCTGCCCGGCGGCTACAGTGGCCGCATGTCCGACGTCCGTACCGCCCGCTCCCGCGCCACGATCCAGGACGTCGCGGACGAGGCGGGGCTCTCCCGCGGCACGGTCTCCCGGGTGCTCAACGACGAACCGTACGTCTCCCCGAAGGCCCGCGAAGCCGTGCAGGAAGCCGTGCGCCGCGTCGGCTACGTCCGGAGCGCCGCGGCCCGCAGCCTCGTCACGCGACGCTCCGGTGCGGTCGCGCTCATCGTGCACGAGCCGTCCGTCCAGGTGCTCGACGACCCCAACATCGGCAACATCCTCATCGGCACGAACGCCGTGCTGTCCGAGGCCGACCAGCAGCTCGTGACGATCATGGTCGACTCGGCGCGCGACGACGAGCGCGTCGTCGAGTACCTCCGGGGCGGGTTCGTGGACGGCGCCATCGTGCTGTCCGCCCGGGACGGCGACGCGGTGACCCGGGCGATCGAGGAGATGGGGCTCCCGGCGTGCTTCGTCGGCCACCCGACGGACGCCGCGAACACGTCGTGGATCGGCATCGACAACCGCGCAGCGGCCTTCGCCATCACGAGTCGTCTCGTCGAGACCGGTCGGCAGCGGATCGGGATGCTCGCCTCCGGGCTCGACCGTGACTCCGGCCAGGACCGCCTCGCCGGCTTCACCGAGGCGCTCGGCGACCGCTTCGACCCCGCGCTCGTCGCGGGGAACCCCCTGTTCAGCTACACCGCCGGGGTCGAGGGGATGCGCGAGCTGCTCGACCGGGCACCCGACGTCGACGGGGTGTTCGCCGCCTCCGACGCCGTCGCCGCCGGAGCGATGGACGTGCTCCACCGGGCCGGCCGCTCGGTGCCGCGGGACATCGGGGTCGTCGGGTTCGACGACAGCGCTTGGGCGCTCCGGTGCGACCCGCCGCTGTCGACCGTCCGGCAGCCGGCGAAGACCCTCGGGGAACAGGCGGCCCGGCAGGTCCTCGCCCAGATCGCCGGCGCCGACGACGAGGGTCCGCACGGGCTCGTCCTGCCGACCGAGGTGGTGTGGCGGGCGAGCGCCTGACGCGCGGCCCGGTCGGGCCGACGGTGCGCCGCGGCAGACGCGACCGACGCCGCGGGGCCGAGCCGTGCCTCCAGGCCGGGTGAGGGGCCGAGCCGTGCCTCCAGGCCGGGTGAGGGGCCGAGCCGTGCCTCCAGGCCGGGTGAGGGGCTGCGCCGCGGCCGACGTGTCGAAGGCGCGGGCGGAACGCGAGAGGCCCCCGGAACACTCCGGGGGCCTCTCGTTCGCCTGGTGGGCTCTTCGAAGAAAGCCCAGATCACAGTGGTTATACGGCCTCTGGTGACAAGCGGCGACGGCCAATCCTGTTTTCGTTTCCGCGCAATCCTTTCCGCGTCTCCGCGCGGTTTCGTCTCCCGTTCGGAGTGACTGGGCGTCGCGATACACCTCGGAATCTATGTGTGGGCGCGTCCGGAGCCCTGGTGACGGTGCTCTGGGCCGGTCCGGCCAGGATCGTTGTACCCGCTTTGCGCTGGCTCACCAACGATGAGCGGGTTTACGCGTTCGGCAGGACTGTCATCGGACTGCGCGGGTGCAACGGTGCGCGGCATGACCGCAGCCCTCATTACTGTTGAGGCTCCCAAGCTGTGGGGAGATGTGAGCAGCCGTTAGGTTGATGCCATGGCTTCTTGGGCTACGCGGTGGATCGGTTGGCTCGACGAGAAGCACTGGCCGCGTGTGCCGTGCGTCTGCTGTCATGAGGGCTCCGCGGGATGGGTGCCGAATTCGAAGGTGACCATGCCTGACCGCGAATCTCGTGAGGACGTCGCCGCCTACCAGGCGCGTGGAGGGCCGGCCGACGAGCTCAGCGGACAGTTCACTGGCCGGTTGCGATGCGACCGCGTCGAGTGTCAGCAGGAGTACGCAATCGCGGGTGACTGGGCATACAGCGTGAACGACGTCTACCCGGAGGATGGGCCTCAGTTCATTGACATGTTCAAGGTGCGCTATGTCGCTCCGACGCTTCCAATGTTTTCTCCTCCGCCGGCCGTTCCCGATACCGTCAACGAGTTGCTCGTCGAGGCGGCGAGTATCGTGTGGTCAAGTCCCAGCGGCGCTGCGAATCGTCTTCGTCAGGCAGTGGACCAGCTCCTCACAGAACGGGGTGTGCCGCGGT
Organism: Curtobacterium luteum; assembly: GCF_014646995.1. Lineage (GTDB taxonomy): Bacteria > Actinomycetota > Actinomycetes > Actinomycetales > Microbacteriaceae > Curtobacterium > Curtobacterium luteum. The sequence goes on from NZ_BMOI01000013.1 coordinate 21,961, forward strand.
ACGCATTGCGGCCGCCGAAGGGAACTCCTCCGAAGCGCAGCCGACGGTCTTTGACGTTGCACGAACGAATCACACGATTTCAGGCGATGTCCCCCGCTGCGGCGGAAGCCCTGGAAGCGGCCAAATGGATTGGCAATGGTGGCTCCCATGATGGTGACCTTGACGTCGCGGACGTTCTGAACGGTGTCGATTTCATCGCGCTCGCCCTTCGATACTTGTACGACACGACGGACACTGACCTGATGCGGAAGGCCCGTTCGATCAACAAGGCGCGTCGCTACCGACCCGGACGCTGAGTCGCATTCAGGAGCGGCGCCAGCAATGGCAGGGCGGATACAGCTTCATGGCGGTTTCGTCGGCTCAGCAGCGCGGCGCGGCGAGTGTGCACCACCGGCGAACTAGAGCACGATGGCAACATCATGGGGGATACTCGCATCTCGATCCGGCACGTCTCTAGTGAGGAGCAGCCGCGGGAATGGACATCCGTGCTCAACCTAGCGAAGGCGCATCGCGGCACGCTTGGCTTCCTCACGGACTCCGCGTTCATGGATCGAATACGTCGCGGCACGCTGATCGTCGCTGAAGACGACGGTGTTCTAGTCGGTTACTGCCTGTACGACGTGCCGCGCCGCGGCTACATCAAGCTGGTCCACGTCTGCGTAGCGACACGAGGCAGCGGCATCGGCAAGCTCCTGATCGATGCAGCCATCGAGGCGCATCCCGAGGCCACTGCGGTCGTTGCGTACTGCCGTCGCGACTACGGTCTTGACAGGTTCTGGTCGTCCGTCGGGCTGTCTCCGCGCGGTGAACGCCCGGGCCGCGCCCTCAACGGATCCGTCCTGACACAATGGTGGATGCAACTTGGGGATCTTGATCTCCTCGAAGACGCGGCACTCGGCGCCGGCCGTCCGCTGGTTGCTTACGACACGAACATCGTGACGGATCTGTTCGGATCACCAGATCTCTTCCGGCCTGAGAGAGAAGCATCTCTCGGTCTGCTCGCTGACTGGTTCCAAGTGGAAGTCACCCCAGTTCTGTCCCCTCAGGTCGACGTCGAACTCGACCGCATCGATGGTGAGCTGGAGCGAACTCGCCAACGGCAGGCGATCGCGCACATCACACGGCTTCGCTCCCAACGACATCAGGGGTCGGATGTTCTGCCCGAGCTGCTCCGCAACATCGATGCAACAGTCCTTGACGCGGACCCGTCCCTCCGCGAGGACTTCCGGCACATCGCGGATGCTCTCACCGCAGACGTGGCCTACTTCGTCACCAATGACACCCGGCTTCTGCACCACGGGCCGGCCGCACTACCGACCGGTTCAACGCTCGAGATCCTCCGACCCCACGAAGTCGTCCGCGCACTCGACCAACGCCTCGAGCAACCGGTCTTCCAGTCACGGCTCATCGAGGCAGTCGACCTCCGTTGGACTGCCGCTTCTTCTTCCAGCGAGAGCGAACTCGTCGACGCGTTCATCAGTCACGCTCACGCCGAACGTGGCAAGGATCTGACTCGAGCCATCCGCGCGGCCATCTCTCAAAACCCGCGGGGCACTCGTGTCCTGACCGGTCCGAAGAACGAACTATGGGCTCTGCTCGCCGAGCCTCGGGACGCTGACGCGCTGCGAGTTCCGATCATCCGGGTGGCCAGAGGAGCCGCGTCAAACACGGTCGCGCTGCAGCTCGCTCGGCACACCCGCCACATTGCGCGTCAAAACAACCTCGGTGAGGTAATGATCGATGACAGCAACGTAACCGTCATGATGCGGCACGCGCTGCTCGCCGACGGCTTCCGCGACGAGGACGGGTTCCGAGCGTCGCTGATCAACAGGACGATGACTCACCAGCAGTTCATGCACGAGCACCCCGACCTGCCGGTGCACCACACCGGGCACCTCCGTGACTTGGAGCGACGCTTCTGGCCCCTCACGCTCATCCACACGAATGCTCCGACGTACGTCATACCTATCCAGCCCAGGTTCATGTACCCACTGTTCGGCGCGCCCCGAGAAACTCTCGTCGAACTCGATCGTCCGCGAGCTCTCGGGCTCTCCCGCGAACACGTCTACTACAGCGGGAGCGGCAAAGCCCTCCCTCCTCGAGGAGCACGGATCATCTGGTACGCGACCGCCGATCAGACAGAACAGGTCCGAGCCGTCGTCGCGTACTCCCGAAGCCTCGGCTGCGAACGGACGCGCCCACGCGATGCTTACCGGGCGAACCGGCAGATCGGTGTCCTCGGACGGGACCACGTGCTGAGCGCTGCCGACAAGTCCGGCCAAGTGACTGTCGTACGGTTCGAGGACACTGAAGTGTTGGCGACGCCAGTCGGCGGCCACGACCTACAGGATCTGTTCGCCAAGCATGACGTGAAGCAGCCGATACAGTCGTTTCGCCGCGTGCCGTCCGCAGTGTTCGACGACCTGATCGTGCGTGAGAGGAGGAACAGCACTTGAGCGCCATCCTGCTCTCCGTTCGACCCGTTTACGCCGCAGGCCTCCTGGCCGGCACGAAGACCGCAGAAGTGCGGCGACGCTTCCCGGACCAGCCGCCTGGAACGATGATCTACGTGTACAGCAGCTCACCAGAGCGCGCCGTGCTTGGCACTCTTCACCTGGACGCCATCGACCGACCGGCGTCTGCTGATGTGTGGCTGCGCTACCGAGACCGCATTCAGATCTCCCGACCATCGCTCGAGGAATACTTGAGCGACTGCGATGAGGCAGCCATCCTTCAGGTGAGCGAGCCAACGACATGGCAGGTACCGGTCTCGCTCATCGCGCTCCGAGAGGTCGTCGGCATCGAGCCGCCGCAGAGCTTCCGCTACCTCCACGATCACCACCGTCGCGTCCTCGCCGCTCATCAGCCCGAACCGAACTCCGCGATGCTGACTCTGTCCAGCTGATGCGCGCCGCCAGCGTCCACCTACACCAACCCTTGCAGAGCTGTTGACGCGTGGTCTCGGTCAGCGCCGGCGACGGGAACCGCGCATGTTGGGTAGACGGCAATCCGAGCAGCCCTGGCCCTGCAGGTGATTCGTGGCGCGCTGGCGAAACCAACCGTGCACCGGGCACTCGATGCGGACCGGCAGCTTCGCAGCGACGAAGGACTCCACGTCGTACCGGTAACGGCCCGCGTGCACGCGTCGCGCCGTCGCGAGGAACTTGGAACGTCTCGCTTCGATGCTCGCACCTCGACGACCGCCACAACCAGGGCACCCCTGTCCCTTGAGGTGATCATGCGGCAGCTGCCAGAACACCCGAGCGTGATGGCGGCAGAAGATGGGAACGCTCTCCTTCCCGTTGACGTACTCAGTGCGTGCTCGGTCGTATCCGTACTTCTCGCCGTGCAGGAGCTTGGCAGCCGTGACGAAGGCCGACGCTCGCGTCGCTCGGCTGGACTCTTGGGATCCCATGGTCTCTCCTTCTATGGAATCCCAAATGTGCCGACTTTCGCACAGGGACTTCAACCCCTCAAGGGCGGCGTGACTGGACCCTTTCTTCACGCCCGGGATGCGAAGCAGACGCCGGCGGGCCCGCGCCTGCTGCAGCGGAGAGCATCGCTGGAGCTCCGGCCGGAGCGGGAGTCGGCGCGGCGGCGGGCGGGATCAGCCACAGGTGATTACAGTAATCAGCATGGGGAAACGAGCTCCGGCGGTGATCCGGGTCACCGCGGTCGGAGGGCAGCCAGCGAACTTGACCTGGCTCGCTCAAGTTGTCATTCCTGCACACGTCGAGGTCGAGTTCGTTGACTTCGGGCACCGTGCCGACATCGTGATCACCCACGAGGACGAAGAGATCAGCGTCGTCGGCGACCTCCGGACCGGTGAGCGCGTCATCCAAACGAATGGCGATCACCAGTCACCGATCATTGATCTCGCCTTGCTCCTACTCGAGGCTCGGTTGGAGGATGGTCGACGCTTCCCCGACCGTTACCGGGGCGGCAGCAGCCCAGCGCCGCTGGAGCACGTCGCACGCCTTACTGGTGCTGACTACATCAGTTTTGGAGGCGTGCGCTCTCCTCTACCACCGGAGCTTTACGAGCCGGACGAGGACGAATGAGTCCCACGGACGCTCGTCGAAGAGTACAGCTCGGCGTTCAGGCCAACCTCAAGCCGGGAGATGGTGGCGAGGTCCGGCCAGGCATTGCCGTGCAGGATCTTGACAAGCGTGGCGTTGTGAACTCCGGTCTGGTCGCCGACAGCCCGAAGCGAGCGACCGCCGATCTCCTCACGCAAGCGCAGCACGAACAGACGGGCAATCTCACCTGACGGGTCCACCGATGGCACGTCCGGCCAGGGTGCCGGCGCCAGCTCCGCCGGCGTCAGCCGCGCTGTCCGTGCCATACCCCCAGCGTAGGAGGCCAAGCAGCAGCGGAGCGCCAACTCGCCGAGGTTGACAGTCAGGACGGTGATGAAGAGCACCCGCGGCCTCTGCCTACACAGACTGTCCCCTTACAGTCAGGGGAAGGCTGTTCGTCGCTCCGCCACAGTCAACAGCATCACTCAAAGTAGACGCGCTTTGCTCGACCGCCCGGGTATCCTGCAATAGTGGCGCAGGGCTGGGAACTCATTGCAAAGGCGGTAGACGACGCCTGGCCCTACGTTGCGACGATCCTGACTTCTGGAACCATCACAGCCCTGTCAACTACCTTGATCGTCGGCTCACGTGAAAAGCGGGCTAGGCGAAGCTTGCGGAGCTATACCGAAACTTCCGATGCCGCAACAGCGTTGCGGAAGTACCGAGAAGTTGTTCTTCGATACGGTCAAACTGACGGTCCGGCAAACGATGGCGACCGCGACAAGGAACTTGCGCGTCGCGGAAGCACGCTCCTCATCACCTGCTCGCTGATTGGCGGCGGCGAACTCGCAGATACGACGCAGGCATACATCGACACAGCAGAGCTATTCGCCGTGCACGACGAAGACACCATCGCCGCCGATGAGATCAAAGCCTTTGGGGAACTGATGCAGAAGATTGCACACAGCCGGAAGTCCGCGCGTTAAAGGCGTTCGAGCACTCCGGAGCGCTTGATGGTTACGGCCACTTCTCGGTGACGCTTGCCGGCATCGGTCATCTGACGCCGAAATCGTTCGGGCGCTGAGACGATCAAGATCTCTTTCGCTCCGCGCTCAATCAGCTTCTTGACGAGCTCGTCAGCAAACGAGATGGTGGAAGTTGCTAGTGCTCGCCCGTTCACCTCGACACGACCGTCCTCGGGCGTACCATCCGTGCGGTTCACGAGGTCCTCGGCCGCCTCCCGCGTGCCGACCAGGCGGGGTAGTGTGATGTTCAGCGTCATGATCCCTTCACCTCACCAGGTCTAACGCGTCTATTGCGCTGAGTCTTCCACAGTATTTGCGGCATGTACGGTTCATCTCCGGTGGTTCTTCACACGCAGTTCTCCTTCGAGGACGGAGACGGGCAGCGGTGACGCGAACAGCGTCTGCGTTGCTTCCGACGGTGACACCACAAGCTGCCCCCGGCCGGACCGTAGGCGGAGTGTACCTCCGATCGCCTTGACACTATCTCTGAGTTCCGACAGTCCATACCCACGACTCTCCTCATCGAGGCCGCTGACTCCGGGCTCGAGTGCGAGCTCGAGTGCGTGCGCGTCATCAGCGGGCTTGTACCGCCGGAGGGCGCGGCTGAACCCTCGACCAGCATCGGCAACCGCGAAGCGGAACACCGACCCGCCGTAGGTCTTCTGGGCGGCGGCGTACCCGCGTGGCCAACGTGAATGCTCGATGACGTTCTCACCCATCGCGCTGATGCTCATGTGCATGATCGCTGCGGCGTCGGAGTCCTGCTCATGCACAACCTCCCATACACGCGTCGCCAGCTCGGCTGCTCCGCTCGCGTTCTCAAACGGTGTGACGGCGAGGAGACTCTGCCCGACGTCGTGCTCGCGCACCGAGGGCAGGTTGTGCGCCGCACCCATGTCATCGAGTTCCTTGCCGAGCCGAGCCCGGGACACGTAGTTCGCGACGTCATCGCTGGCAGGTCGCAGGACCCGCACCTCACGCCCTGCGGCGCGCGCTCGGTGCGCGTAAGCAGCGATTGTTACGAGACCGGCTGGGGTGATGAAGCGAAGACGCGCGAGGTCCGCGATCATCACGCCTTTGGATGCTGCCGGCTCGAAGGCGGCGTGCACGTTGTAGGAACCGAAGGACCCTACTGGCCTGATGTCTCTCGCCACGTCCCCGCGTCCTGTTCAGCTACTGCATCTGAGTATGGCCCAACATTACGAGGCGCCATGACGGTGAGAGCGGTGACACTCGTTACAACCGCGTGGTTAAACGGGCCGTCCTCGTCTGCGGCGCCGGATCACGCGGAGGTCAGCACCACGACCACACGCAGTCCGTGCCCGGTGAGTTCGCGAGACAGCGCGAGTCCGTCGCCGTGCGGGCTACGGGCGCTCGAGCGATGGGCCCTCAGGGTTTGGTTCTGCGTACACTCCTGGTTCCCACGGGGGGGGGGGGAGATGGCTCCTGGTACCAGCGCAGCGCGTATCGGGCTGAACGCGATCCGCCATCTCGAAGGCAAGACGCGCCAGTCCCGAACGTGCCCGGACGGCGATCCTCCACCGCCGCGCTTCGCCTTCCGTAGCGCGGCGCGGCGCGGCGCGGCGCGGCGACCTACCGCCAGCGCTCAGTGGAGATGGCTGCGATGGACCGGACCGACTTCGTCCACGGCCCTCACGAGCCGGGGAGTGGAGACACCGAGTCGGCGCGCTGTGCTGAGCGCATCTGCAATGACGGCGAGGGGCTCGGGTGAGCGCGGGTCCGTGTGCGCTGCCTTGGCGTCGTGACGATCTACCCGGGTGCCGTGGCGGACCGTCTCGACAGGGGATCGCTATGCGCTGTTGCGTGCGCCGGCGAGATAGGCCCGCAGCGCCTCGGCTGGCACGCGGCGCACGGAGCGCACGTCGACGCTGCCGAGCTGTCGACTGGTGACGAGCGTGGTGACCGTGGCCGTGCTCACGCAGAGCACCTGAGCGACATCGGCAAGGCGCAGGAACGGCGGCAGATCCGCGGTCATCTGTTGGAGTGTCGGCAGCGACTCGCTGTCGTTGTGCTCGGCGCCCGTGCTCGTGCTCTCGAGCCAAGCGTCAAATTCTGCTTGGAACACGATCCACGAGCGCCCGACCCGGTAGGCCGGCATCGTGCCAGCTTTCGCCCAGTTGTTGATCGTGGCTGGGCTGAGGCTCAGCCGCTTCGCAACGGTGGCCGCGTCGACGGTCAGCGAGTCAGCGACCTGCGGCGGGGAGTGCTGCTGGTCCTGCTCGGTCATGCTCCGATGCTGCCATGAGCCGCCTTGCTGCGACGTCGTCCAGCAGTTGATAGCGGACGGGACATCTTTTCCCCCTGCGAGGCACTCTCTCATTTACTAGATGTAGTGGCTGACGGCGTGTCTAACTACTACATGTGGTGGCGTACGCCAGACTTGAGGCGTCGATGACGGTGGAAGGTCCGCCTTCTCACGGCGGGAAGGAGCGCGGAGTCATGGCCAAGGCCGGCAAGAGCAGCAGCGGATCGTCGCGAAGCTCGATCACGGGCAAGTTCGTGACGTCGAAGTACGCGAAGTCGCACCCGAACACGACGCAGACCTCGCACAAGAAGAGCAAGTAGCAAGCGCCGTTATGCGGTGACTCACTGGCGGGATCCTGTTATCGGGATCTCGCCAGTGCTCTGTTCACCGACGCTCCCTCGGGTGGGATCGGCACCCCTCCCCCTTTCCAGATGGCCGTCCGGCAGTTAGGTCGCTTCCCCTTGGGACCAGGACGACCGGACACCGAGCCTGTCGGCAATCTCGTTCAACTCGTCCTCGTGAGCTCGATCGACGAGAGCGCAGTCCCAAGCGATGAGAGCTTGGAGAAGCGAATTCGTCGCGACCTCGAGGAGAACTGACGCCGTTGGGTGGGACGCGGATGGACGGAACGCGACACCCACTGCTGTATCCGCCGGACCTGTGTACCGTTCTGCGACTTCCGTCCCGGCGTGCGACAGCCACGTCACGAATCGGTAGAGCTGATAAAGCTGCCCCATCCCGTCGAGCGACGCGATGCGCTGCTCGATGATCTCGTACTGCGGGCTTCTGCCGAGATCGTCAATCATGGCGGTGAGCTCGGCGAGCCGGGCGAGAGACTGCTCATTTGTGGGGTCGTCCTGCAGCAGTGCATTCAGCGCTTTCCGCCGTTGATCAGCCCCGCCCGCGAGGAGGACCGCCATCCGTCGGGAGTCACGAGAACCCAGCCAGCCGTAACCGCATCCTCGATGAGGACACGGATCACCGGCGCCGCCGGGAGTGGCAGCGAGCTCTCATACAGGGCGAGAACGGCTCGAGCGCAGTCCACAGCGTGCGCAACCAGCCCTCGAATGATGATCGGTACGGAGTGGTGAGAATCGGCCCTCACCTGGAAACTTCGGACGTCGCGGTCGGCATCCCACAACGCGATGAGGTCGCGCAGCTCCGCACGGTAGGCAATCACCGGTCCTTGAGGTGCCATGCTTAAATCCTACGAGATCCAGCTGCTCGCCCGTATTGATATCCAGTTTCTCTTCGGAACTACCCAAGCCGCTTGCGGGCTGGAGGTGCGGTTGCGCTGCTCCGACGAACGCGCGCTGCTGTCTCCAGTAGTCCTCGGACGCGCTCGGCGCTCCGGCATCGCGGACCTGCTGCAGCCGCAGCACAGCCGACCGGATCGGATCCATAGCGGCGACTACGTCATCAGGCCCAAGCAGTTCCACCGCGCTTTCCGCGGCCGTCATCTCGTCATAGAAATCTTGCCCAGGTTCCCACTCAGCATCAACCTCGGGCCCCTTAGCCCGGGTCGCCCACTTGTCAGCCGTCGCCAGGAACGTTTTGTATGCGTCGAACCGCTGCTCGCGAAGCCAACGCGCGTGTTCCTGCTTGCCCTCGCCACTAGCTCCAAGACGCGCGAAGACGTACGACAACGCCGCGGAGACAGCGACGGTCACGATAGGCAACACTGTCGAGGAGTCCACATTCAGAGAATAAGCGCCGCCTCGGCGTAGCCGGCCGAAGCATCTCACGTCCACGTTCGGACGCCCGCACCGCGGATTTGGTGTAGTATGCTCACATCGCAGCGGTCTGGACCGCTCGTCTCCGTGCCTGAAGCCCCACGTGCTTCCGGCCTCGATGGACAACCGTGGTACGGGTTCCAGTAGCAGTGCCCTTTTTGTCGAGATCTCTCTCCTGTGACGCTGGCTCTGCGGACGTGGGGCGCGAGTATCGGCGCAGAAGGCGATTGAAGTGTCCGACACGAACAACATCCCCGCACGTCCTCGCGAGATCGAACGCGACGCTCGTGCCCTCCAGAAGTTCTCTGGGATGAAGTACACGCAGGCTCTCCGAGCGGTAGAACATCCGCTCGCGCAGGGCATCCTGGGTGAACGGATCTGTACCCGAGACATCATCCGCGTGTTGACCGCGCATCCGGCGCTCTCGACAGATGCGGCCGGGGCGGATGAGCGGATCACCCATCTGGGGCGGAACGGTCTCCGGTCAGCTGATCAGTCTCCGCTCGAGCTGTCGAGCGAGCATGACTATCTGAGTGTCGTGCTCGCTGCGGAGGTACTCCGGGCGTTCAGCGCAACGGACGCACCGAACAGCGACGCTGGCAGCTACGGCCTCAAGCACACGGTGGAAGAGTTCCTCGGCGAGTACTTGCCGGACTTCTCATACGTCTCCAACGGAACAACGATCTGGGCAGCGGCAGCAGTCGGGATCCCCGTCCGCGGGCACACCACGGACACCGACGACCCGAACGCAAACTTCGGGCTCCCCTCAGACCAAGTCAACTACGCACGGCGGATGCGGCGAAGCTCCGGTGGGCAGCGCGACAGCATCCGCGCGCACCACCACCGTCCCCCGGGCTACACCTTCCTGCAGGGCGCTCTGACTGAGTGGCGTGACTCGCGAACGGCGCCGGGCCGATGGGATGGCGTCGACGAGAACGCAGCACCCCGAACGAGCCCGTTCCATAAGTGGCTCGTCGCACAAGCCGGCCCCGGCGACATGGGTTCCCGGGCACGTCTGGCCGACGACTACGCTGCCGGCTTCCGCGACGGTGATCACGGCGTTGCTCAGCAGCCGGAGCACCTCATCGGCATCCTGCGCGCCCTCAACGCGGACGAGGCATTCCTCGACGCAGCTCGGGAGGCGATCGTCGACTGGGCTCGAACCTCTCCGGACTCCACGGGTATCCGTACCGAACTGATCTCCAGCAGCCGCGACGATCACGACGGGTGGGGTGCTGGGTCGGGTGACACCGAGCGGTACACGTATCGATGCCCCTGCGGCCGCGACACGATCATCGAGGAACACGAGAACACGTCAGGCTTCCGTGAACACGACCACTGGTTCGGGTGCGACATCTGCCGCCAGGAGTGGCAGTTCGTCGACGGGTTGCCGACGCGCGAGTGGCGGATCGAGCCGCGACGCGCGGTGGCTTTGTCAATCTGATTGAGGACCACCTGTCGGTCCGATTCGGGACCAGGTGTCAGCGGCCGTCGCGCGGCCCGAAGCTTGCGACGGCGTCGATGTCGCTTGCCGGATGCTGAACGTTCTGCGTCAACCACTCACCGCAGCCAGGCATCTGGGAGGACCCCTGGACTTGCTGGATGAGGAGTTCGGTGTCGATGAGTGTCCGGCCGAGGGTGACGGCTCCATTGCTCAGGATCGCCCAGTGCGCGCCTTTGCGTCCGTAGGGGAGCCCGACGCTACCGGGGTTGATGACGAGGCGCTGGTTCGCGAGTCGGGCGAAGGGCATGTGGGTGTGCCCGCAGACCACGGTCGCGATCTCGGTTGGGAGGTATTGGTGGACTTCTGCCCATCGCTCGAGCCGGCTATCGACCAGGACTACCTCCTCGTCGTCTCGCGGGGTTGCGTGGGAGAAGAAGACGGGTCCGAAGCCGTCGACTTCGACGACCGCGTGCTCGGGCATCGTTTCGAGCAGCGATTGGTGCGCGGGGGTGAGTTGTTTGGCGCCCCAGACGGACACGGGGTCATCGGCGAGGCCGACATCGATGCCGTGTGACATGTGCAGGAGCTCCCGATCCGCGTTCCCGCGGACCAACAACACGCGGTCGCCGAGTTGCGCAAGACGGTCGAGGACTTCCGCTGGCTGCGGGCCCCAGGTGTGGTCTCCCGTCACAACGATCAAATCGGCGTGATCGATCACTGGTTCAGCGAGGACAGCCTCGAGGGCGGGGAGCATTCCGTGGATATCCGAGAGAACAGCGACGGTGTCGACCATGCCGCAACCCTGTCACTGCGGCGACCGGATCGCATGCAACGCGTGCTTTTGGTGCTCACGGCATCGCGTTGCGGGTGTGGCCGAGCCTGTAGCTGGTGGTGCCGGTTTCGAGGATGGTGCCGTTGAACGTGAGTCGGTCAACGATCGCGGCGCAGAGGCGGGGGTCGGTGAAGGTCTTCGTCCACCCGGAGAAGGACTCGTTGGACGCGATCGCGACGGAGGCTTTCTCCTCCCGCTCGGTGAGGACCTGGAACAGTAGTTCCGCGCCTCTCCGGTCGAGTTCCATGTAGCCGAGCTCGTCGATCAGGAGCAGGTCAACGCGGCCGTAGCGGGCGATGGTGCGGGCGAGCTGCTTCTCGTCGGCGGCCTCGACGAGTTCGTTGACGAGTTTCGTCGCGAGCGTGAACTTCACCCGATAGCCCTGCTCCGCCGCCGCGGTGCCGAGCCCGATCAGCAGATGGCTCTTGCCGGTTCCGGAGTCCCCGATGAGACAGAGGGGGTCGCCGCGGCGGATCCAGTCGCCCTGCGCGAGCGTGTGGATCGTGGCGGCGGAGACGTTGGGGTTGGCGTCGAAGTCGAAGTCCCCGAGCCACTTCTGACGCGGGAACCCGGCCCCGTTGACGCGGCGGATCGTGGAGCGGCGGTCACGGTCATCACACTCCGCCAATAGGAGTTCGGCGAGGAAGCCTTGGTAGGACATCTGCTCCCGGTTTGCCGCGGTGACGGCTTCGTCCATGACCGCCCGGACCGTGGGCAGGCGCAGCCGGCGGCAGGCTTGATCGATCGCAGCAGCGGCGGCTTCCTCGGTGAGGGTCTGCCGTCGACGCAGGGTCGTGGTGATCGAGGTGGTCGTGGGACTCATGCGGTGTTTCCTTCCAACGGGCCGACGACATCGCTGCCGGTAGTGGTGGGCGGGGTGTTCTTGATGCGACGTCGCAGCAGCTCGTCGTAAGCCGCGACGGACGGCAACGGTCGCGCATCCGCGGGCAGGCCCGCGATCACCGCGGCCGGGTCGGTGAGCCGACATTGGGTGAGACTGACAATCCGCTTGCCGTCGTCAACATCGTGTTGAGCGGGGTGACGGTTCGAACTGGACCCACCCAGGACAGTGCCGGATGCGTGCAGGCGCGCTTCGACGGCGACGACATCGGCCGTGACCGCGCCAACCGTCAGCGCGGCCCGGATCGCCGCGATCACATCTGCAACGCGCATGCCGCGGTGCAGCAAGAGCACATCGATCAGCTCTCGAGTGCCGCGGCTGTCACCGTTGACCTTCCGGGACTCCTGCCAGAACGCCTCGTGTGCCGCCGTGAACGTCCCAGCCGTCCGAGCCGCGGCGAGGGCGGTTGAGCCGGGCAGCGCGCCGGGCTTGTGCTGCAACACCTCGAGGTAATGATCCAGGACTATCGATTCCCCAAACCGTTCAACGACCCGGGGATGCCGAGCGACCTGGGCGCGGCCATCGAATACGACCACCTCCGATGCGCGCAGTGAGACGCGGACTTGCCGGCCGATCAGTCGTGCGGGGACGGAGTACTTCGCCTGCCGAACCGTGATCAGCGCGGACCGGTCGACACGGGGATGCAGCACCAGGCCGGGATCAAACCGTTCCGCCGGCAACGGCTGCAGCAGCGGCTGCTCGAGCGCGAAGTCCTCCCCAACGCTCGAGCGGCGACCGGTGATGCGCCTGGCGTCGTCGCGGGCATCCCACTCGGCGATCATCGTGTTGAGCTGGTCGAGACTGTCGACGATGGGCACCGGTGACAGCCAGGTGCGGCGGAACCGGCCGACCTCTCCCTCGACGCCGCCCTTCTCGTGGGCGCCGTCGATTCCGGGCTCGCAGTAGAACGCGTCGAAGCCGTAGTGGGAGCGGAACAGCACCCACCGGTCGTTCTCCACCCGGTCCCGCGTCCCGTGGATCACTCGGACGACGGCCGGGGTGAGGTTGTCGTACTTGATCTGTAGCGCCGGGACCCCGCTGATCGTCTCGAACGCGGCGATGTGACCCTCCAGGAACGCTTCCTGCGCCTGCGTGGGATAGACCCGGTGCACCGCCTTCCCGGACGCGGAAAGCCGGAACACGAACAGGTGACATTTCGTCTTCACCCCGGCAAGGATCACCCAGACCTCACCGAAGTCGACCTCGGCCTCCATACCCGGCGCGTGCTGCTGCGGCACGAACGCCGCGACGGTTCGCTTGCCTGCCTCGGTCTCAATCTCCGGACGGCGCCGCCGCACGTAGTCCCGGACGACCGCGTAGGACACGTCCGCGCCGTGCTCGTCGATGAGACGGTTCCAGATCCGTGTCGCGGTCTGGTGCTGCTTCCGCGGAGCATCGAGGTCCTGCCGCAACATCGCGTCGATGTGCGGCTTCCACGGCCCAAGCTTCGGTGAGGTCCGCACCGGCACTTTCCGGGGTGCTGGTTGGGGTGACTGCAGCGCTTCTCGCACCGTGTCCCGACCCACCCGATACTTCCGCGCGAGAGCTCGGATACCCAACCCCTCGACCCGGGCGTCTCTCCGGATCTGCGCAAACAGCTGCATGCGGCTTCCCATCCGACCACCACGCCTCCTGCGCCCACGATGAGCGCACGAGGCAACGGTCCGGGTGGTCCTGAATCAGACCGACACAACACACCGCGAACGAACCAGGTGGTCCTGAATCAAGCCGTCATAACGGTCCTGAACGAGAGTGACAGAGACAGCGCGGCGTAGCAACAGGCGTCTCAACGGACGCGGGGGGCTCCTGCCGATGGCAGGAGCCCCCCTTGCTTTAGTGTCCGAGAATGAGGTAGATCTCGGCCAGCACGACGAGGATTCCCACGACGTGCACGACCAAACTCACCCACCGAGAGTGAGGTGCAGCCCGATGGCGTTCGCGCCCCGGCCAAAGCGTGTCGCCGCGAGGGTCAGGTCGAACCGCACGGCGTTGTCGATAGGCGGCTGCGGAAGCGTGAGCATCGCACCACGCACCGCCAAGGTCGCAGCGGCGACCGTCCCGCAGCACGGCGCGAACCCGCTGTACGTCGTCGTCGAGACTGCTTTGCCATGCCCATAGTTCAGCTCCGAGGAGCATTCGGCCCTCGACGTCCGTCGAGAGATCGACCTCTGCGTCAAGGCTCCTCCACCGATCGAGTTCCGAGGGTGTGAGCACGGAACCGTACGGCCGCACCGCATCTACAGCCGGGCTCGCGACACCGAGCTGATCGAGAAGCGCCTGCTGCCACTGCATCCCCGCACACTACGAGCACAGCGTCCCGATAGCCGATCGGCTATCGAGACTGGCGTGCCCGCCGCTTGGCTAGTGTATTCGGGTGCTGATCGTTGGGCACCGCGCAGTTCACGGTCGGTCAGGCGAACCAGCCGACGGACGGTCCCCTGCCATCGCACCATCGCCCGATTCGGGCGGGACGTCCTCGTCCGCGATGTACCGGATCACTCGTTCAGCGAGGCGAGTGAGCTTGTACCACTCGTAGATGGTGACCTCGCGGTTGGCGATGCTGCCGTCGTCGCCCATTTCGTCGCTGTCCAGCTCCGGTTGCTGGTCCACAAACACCAGGCCGAGCGCTGACAGCTCTGCTGTCAACGCGCGAACTTGCGGTTCGTACGCGTGCGCGTACCGCTTGCCGGAGAAGGCCGCCGCCGCGGTCGACAACGCGACCTGACCTCGCGGGTTCCGTTTCGTCGTGTCGTCGTGAAGTACTCGGAGCAGCTTCACGTGTGTCTCATTCAGCCGATCGAGAACCCGGAGCTCGGTTTCGCTGTTGACGGTTTCGGCAGCGGCTCCGGCAACCAGCGCCCGCCGCAGTCGTGCTCGGCGTTGCGCGTTTTTCGTCTCGGAGCTGCGTTGCAGCACGAACTGCAGGTCGGCGAGGAAACTCTCGGACTGCACGGTCTCATCAGGGTTCTGGATTCGGCCATCCCTGATTGCCGCGTCGAGATCTGCGCGTACATCGCCGACATCGCGGCGGAGGCGACGCATCTGCGCAGATCCCGCGGCGACTTGCACACCGGCGGCGAGGAACGGACCCAGCACCGGGATCGTGCTGGCAAGCGCTTGCAAACTCGCCGCGGCGATGTCCTCGACACTGTCCGTCCGGCGCGCGCGGCGCCGCTCAAGCTCGCCGCCGTCGGATGCCGCGTCAGGTGTCTCGTTCGTGCAGTCCCTTCAAGATGCGAACGGTGGACGCCTCAGCCCATGGGGTGTCCGAGCTGTCGATGACCGCCGAGCGCCAGCGGTTCGAGCGGAGTGGCCGCAAACTGACGCGGCCGCTCTCTGAGGAGACCGTTGGTGCGACGTCCGTTTCCCTCCTCCTCCCCGCGCAACTCGTTGGATGCGGCTCCGTGTGAAACCACGCCTCGGTGCTTCAGCGGCGGAAGCGGCTCGAGCTCAACGCACGTCGCCGTCCGTGGAGTCGTCTGCTGGGTCCGTTGACGGTCGATGATCGGTCGCTGGGTCTTGGGGCTCCGAGCCCCGCCGCTTCGCCAACCATCGACCGCCGGCGGTGATCCCGGCGGACGCGACGCTGATCGCAACGCCGATGAGCACACCTTCGATGCGTCCTTTTCCGACTCCTTTGTGGAAGCCGTTACCCCATGCTGGGTTGCCCATGCCGCTCCTTCAGGTGCTGTCGTCGCTGATCTCGAGGGGGGTGCAGGATCCCCTCCGCAATAGCGTAGGTCAGCCAAAGACGATCACTCAGCGCGGCGAGCCTGACCGCGATCTGTTCAACGTCGGCTGCGGAGAATTCAGTCCGGGTCGTCCCGTTCTTCCTCGTGCGCTGCGCGATCGCTGGCTCTCGGGGGCCTCGTAGCCAGTAGGCGTGCAGCAGGTGGTTGCGGTCCTGCATGGCCGCGAAGATGGCATCCGCATCCTCCTCGAACATGCGGCGCACTTTGTCGTCGACGGCGAGCTCGCCGATCAGCGCCATCGTTTTGTCGAAAATCGCGGTGAAGGTCATACCTTGCACCTGCGCTTCTTTCGTGGTGAACGATCTGCTCGACGTGCGGATGAGAGCGGCAGCGAGCAAGGGAAGGGTGCTGTCGATGCGGGCAGACCAGTAGGCAACGTGGCCCAATGCGATGAGATGGTCAGCGGCGAGGCCGGTATGCAGGACCTCCCAGTTCTGATCGCTTCCTGGAGTGAGGTCCTCGGATGCGGCATCGGTCATTCGGCGAGTGTCCCACCTCTCCCGCTCCACTGGAGGATCGTTCATCGAGACGCGCTGGACGGCGTGCTTTGGCTGATTAGCGGAGTAGAGCCCGATTGTGTCACCTGATGAGCATGGGACGGCTCGAGTGGTGTCCGCGGTCCACCTTCCCGTGCCGCGGGCGCCACCCTTCCCTGCTGCAGCTTCCCTACCAGCTGCTGGCGACGGGGATATCCCAGTAACGGGGCAGCTTGTACTGCTCCGACCAGCCACGCCGCATTCGGGTCGCGGCACGGCCGAACTCGTTCACAACACCCGTGTCAGCAGTGAGCAGCGCCTGCAGGCGGAGGCCGTCGTAGAGGACGCCTAGACCTTCGCGAGCCGGTTAAGCGTCTTCCGGTACCGGCTGATGAAATCGTCAGTCGGTGTCTTATCGGTCCCGAAGAACGCAGCCGAGTCGTACCCATGTTCCTCTGTCAACTGCAGGTTACGGCGGAGCTCTCGCAGGTTGGCTCTCGAGACCTGGCGCCCTTCACCGCCGTAGGGGATGCTGTAGCCCAGGGTGCGAGCTTTCACCTTGCGCCATCTGGCGTAACTGGTTGACACACTTCGGGTGATCCGGATCTTGGTGCCGCTCTGCTGTACCTCGCACCCCATCAGCGTGAGGCGCTTCTGGAGCTGGCCAGCGGTGATGATGCGGTTCGTGTGATCGATAAGGCGCGAGTGCTCCACCAACCATCCAGTCATTGCCTGCACCTCGATGTCGGCAAGGTCACCGGCATAGTTCTCGTGGTTCAGGCCGTGCTTGGCGACACGGATCGTCCATCGAAACAGCTCTTCCTCGTTGGTAGTGAGGACGAACCCGTTGGCGTCAAGGAATGAAAGCATCGAGACAAGGCCGGTACGCTTGTTGCCGTTGAAAAACGCATGATTGTGGACAACTGAGTGCATCAGCGCCGCTGCGGCCATCTGCACTGTTGGGTACTTGCGGATGTCCCCGAGGCCGGCCTCGGGCCGAGCAGCTGCGCTTTCGAGCAACGCCTGGTCTCGGACGCCTGCCGGGCTGATAGGGTCCGGACTGTCGGCAAAGTCATCAGCAATCGACATGTGTATCTCGAAGATGTCATCAGCGCTCAAGTATGTTAGAGCGTCACGTCGGTTGCCTCGTTCCTGCCAGACAAACGGCGTCTGCGCTTTGGCGACCGCTCCATCACGTGAAGAGAGAGCCGGGGACTTTGTCGTGGTGGCGCGGTCAAGTTTGGCGAGTGCTCCCTTCGGAAGCCGTCGCGCGTCGGGGCCGATATGGATGCCGAGGGTGCTCGCATAGTCCTGGAACTGGGCGCGGTCGAAGTCGAAGTGGCGTTCCCAAAACGCAACGAGGAGACGCTCACGGGCTGCGGCAAGTCCGCAGCAACGCTCCGCGACGGCAACGTCTTGTGCTCTGATGATGGAATGGGGGCCGCGGGGATAGTTGAGGTCGGCATCCCACAGCATGAGCAGCACGTCGTCAACATCAGTGTGGAGACGTGCAGCAAGTTCCGCCGGAGTCGTCGTTCGCTTGGCCATGAGTTCTCGTCAGTATCGCAGAAGCCACCGACAATGACCCTTCGCGACCTACTGGTACCTTCGCCGACGTCGAGCCCGTCAGGTCGGAGCAAGCGTCTGAAGGGGGATCGACTACCAGTCGATGCGTGCGAGCCAGTCGCGGATCAGGGCGGCGGTGATCCCGGGTTGTTCGAGGTGCACGTTGTGTCCAGCACCGTCGAGGATGACGAAGCTCCCTCGCGGGTAGTGGTCCCGGAGCGCGAGCCCGTCCTCGTAGCCGACGACGTCGTCCTGCCGACCGAACAGGTGCAGCGCCGGAGCGGTGAACGGTTCCGGGTGGCGCTCCTCCGGCAGGGCATCGAGTGCGTAGTCGGCGGCGATGCGGTTCATCACCGCAGGGTGGGCGCCACGGAGACCGGGCAGCACGTACCGCTCGAACGCTGCGTACGTGGCGGCGTCCTGGATGACGCTGACCTCCTCGAATGCTGCTCGCGCGTCGCCGGCGGCTTCGAGGACGGACGGTTCGGTGTCGAGCACGGTGCGTTCGGGGACGGCGCGGTCTGCGTGCGCCGCATGGACGACACTCGCCAGGGTCGCGATGCCGAGGACGTGGTCTCGGCGTTCGTGGGCGATGTGTCGGGCGATCATGCCGCCGAAGGAGTTTCCGATGACGGCGAAGGGCTCGTCGCCGAGGTGGTCGTCGATGTCGGCGAGGACCTCGGCGGCCACGTCGACCGCGCTCGTCGCGGTTGCGGTCACCGCGGCGGCTTCGGCCCACGGCAGGTCGAGGAACACCAGCCGCCAGGGCAGGTCCTGCACCGCGTCCGCCAGCGGCAGCATGATGCGGTGGTCCACTCCGAAGCCGTGGAGGGCGACGAGCGGACGACCAGAACCAAGGACTCGCGCGATCACCCAGCAACGCTATAAGCAGCACGTCCCGATAGCCGATCGGCTAACGGATACTCCTAAGCGCGGAGCATGGGGATGAACAAGGATCAACGCCTGGCTGCGATCATCGGCGGGTTGGTGGCGGTCCTCGTAGGCGGCGGCATAGCCGTTGCTGGGGCACTCAGTCTTCTTGGTTCCTGACCGAGCACTCCGCAGACGGATTGGCTATCGGACACATAGGAACAGCCGACGCCAGGGCGCAGTGAGCCTTGGACTACGCGTTCGCGACGAGCAGCACCCGGTCGGGTGACCTCACTGACAGGCCCACTCGTTACCGAACGCGTCATGCACCCGCCGGATCGCTTCCGGGTTGCCCCACTCTTGGATGCTGGAGCAGTCTCCATCCACACGTGCCGCGACCAAGCCCCAGTTGCCGACACTTTGGTGCGCGTACCTAAAGTCAGATCCTGACGCGGTCCGAGACCATCCGCCACCACCCCGTTGCTCTGGAAGCTGGATCTGCTCATTGTCGGGAATAACGAGGGTCTGCCCAATCGGGTCACACGTGGGCATGTGCTCTGTGTTCAATGCTTCGACCATGATCGGCGCCTCAGTCGGACACCCAGAAAGCGTTGCCTCGCCAGCAGCCAAAGTGAGGTATCCGTCATCTGGATTGAAGCCTCTACAGCTCGTCATCGAGACCACGACTACGACGAGCAGGCTTACGGCCCCGAGGACGCGAAACTTCACGAAGCCCAGTCTGGCTCTGAACAGCAGCATTCGGTAGCCAGTCGGTTCCGACGCAGGCGGCCTTGGTTCAGCGAGCAGACCTCGCATCATGAACGATGCACTCAAGCCTAGGGGTACGGCTCCCCGGCTCGTTGGCGCTACAGCTCGACCAGCCGCCCGTTGGACCATCGACCACCGCGATCTTCAGCGTCAGCCATTGGATCAGTCGAGGCAGCTATTCAACGAGCGGTGAGCACCAACATCAGTAGACGTTGGTGCTCTCTGCTCGGATCACCGCCAGGCGCGAGGCGCGGGCCTGGCTAGAACAGCGAGTTCAGCTCGCCGTAGTCGACGGCCGGCGTCAAGGACTCGTACGTGCCGGCAGTCAGCAGCTCGGTCGCGGCCGATCGAGCAATCTCGTACGCGGCCTGCGCCATGCCCGAGCCGACGCTTACGCGGCCCACTCCGAGGTCTGAGAGCTCCGCGGCGTTCAGGGAGCCGGGACCGACCATCACGTTCAGCGGGCCGTCGATCGCCTCAGCCAGCGCCCTGATTGTGTCGGCGTCGCCAACTCCGGGTACGAAGACCCCATCTGCTCCTGCCTCGAGGTACCGGTGCGCGCGGTGGAGGGTCTCAGCGAGGCGCTGCTCCGGCGCGACCAGGCCGGCGAGGTACACGTCTGTCCGCGCGTTGATGAACATCGGCACCCCGGCACGATCCGCAGCACGTCGAGCCGCGCCGATACGAGCTGTCAGCTCGGCTGGGGGCAGTGCGCCGTCCTCGATGTTGATGCCGACCGCGCCGGCCTCGAGAACTGCGTCGACCGTGTGTTCCACGCCGGCTGCGTCATCGGCGTAGCCGGCTTCGATGTCAGCGGTAATCGGCACGGTCACCGCGCCAGCGATCCGAGAGAGGGCCGCGACGGCCTCATCGCGCCCGAGCGCGTTACCGTCCGCATGACCGAGCGACCATGCGACACCTGCGCTGGTGGTAGCGATGGCTGGCGCACCCGCGCTCTCGACAAGTCGGGCGCTTGCTACGTCCCAGACGTTGGCGAGAAGGAGCGGCTGGGCGGGGTTCGAGTGGAGCGCGCGGAAGGCGGTTGCTTGCGTGGTTCTGTTGTTCACCTGCTCAGTTCAGCCGAGTCACGGTTCCGCTTCTGGCGGATATCGGACCACGCGGTCGGCCCTACAGCGGTCTCGATAGCCGATCGGCTACCGGACGGCAGAGGTTGGGCGGCCTGGTCGTTCGGAGGCATTCAGGTGTGCGAGTTGTCGTGGCTGTTCTCTTCGGGTGCGTCGCTCATCATGCGGAGCATCGATCCGGAGCCGCTGCGGACAAACACGATTAGGAGGAACGCGGCGATCAGGAGGAACCCGATGTTGAGCCAGGTGGTGTAGTTCCAGCTGATTGTGGTCGCGACGATGCTCAGGTGCCGGTTCGTGGGAATCAGGCCCAGCGGAGTGAACAGCAGTTCAACGGCGTAGCCGGCGAGGACCATCGCGCCGTAGAAGATCCCGGTAATCCGGAGGGCGGCCTTCCAGCCGTAGTACTTCCGGTAGATCACGATGATCGGGATGATGATCAGGTCGGCGAAGATGAAGCTAATCACCCCGCCGAAGCTGATCCCACCGTTCCAGAGCACTGCGGCGAGGGGCACGTTACCGACGGAGCAGACGAAGCTCACCATCGCCAGGATCGGGCCGATGAGCGGGTCGATGATGAACGCGAGCGTGGGGTGGCCTTCGAGGAACACGGCTTGCAGCCAGGCTTTCGGCACCCACGCCTCGAACGCGCCGGCGATCAGCAGACCGATGATGATGTCGCGGATGACGGATGCCCAGTCCATGACGAAGTACTGCGACACACTCGTCAGCCCGGGCTTCGAGAACAGCCGCCGCCAGAACCCATGATCCCCCTGCACGGACATGTCCATCGCCGCGTGCCCTTCCATCGATCCGGAGAGGCCCTTGTCGGCTTGCTCGCGGGCGGCATCGAGGATCTTGCCGCGCATCCAGAGTCGGAAGCCGAGGGCGATGAGGATGATCATGATCGGACCGCCGATGAACTCCGCGACGGTGAACTGCCAGCCCATCACGAACGCCAGGATCAGGCCGAGTTCGACGACGAGGTTCGTTGACGCGACCTCGAACGCCATCGCGGACGACAGGCTCGCGCCTTTCCGGAACAGGGCCCGTGCGAGTGCCACGGCCGCGTAGGAGCAGGACGATGACAGGGCGCCAAGTCCGGTCGCGACGCTGATCGCGCGAGGCGAGTCGTCGTGCATGAGCTTCGTGATCCGGTCCGTGCGGACGACGGCTTGGATGATGCCGGACAGGGCGAAGCCGAGGATGAGGGGCCAGAGGATCTCCCACCCCATGGAGCCAGCGGCTGCGAGGGCGTCGCCGAGCGCGTTGAGGATGAACATGTACACCTACTTCGTTGCGGTGCGGGAAGAGTGTCCCGCAGCGTCGTGAGAATGAGGGAGACCGGACCGGGTCGGACCGGACCGGTTGCGCGCCGAGGGACGAACGAGCCTGCCTCGGCGCGCGCCGGGTCACTTGGATGCGAGCATGTCCTGCATCTGGGTGATCTGCTCGGTCTGGCTCTGCACGATCGACTTCGCCAGGGCGACCGTGTCAGCGTTCTTGCCCTTGGTGACTTCGCTTTTTGCCATGTCGACGGCGCTGGTGTGGTGCTGGATCATCTGCTCGAGGTAGAGCTTCCCGGCGTCCCGCGGGGACGCGTTCTGGAGGTCCTGCATGTCGGAGTCGGACATCATCCCCGACATCGAGGAGTGATCCATCCCAGACTTGCTCGGCATCTGGGTCGGCTCGTTCCACGCCGTCAGCCACCCGGTCATCGTCTTAATCTCGGGGGCCTGCTCGGCCTCGATCTGCTTCGCCAACGTAACGACGTCGGCCTGCACGCCGGAGCCCTTCGCGAGGAGCATGTCGCTCATCTCGATGGCCTGCTGGTGGTGGGGCAGCATCTGCTGCGTGAATAGGACGTCCTGATCGTTGTGCGACGCCGTGGACGACGAAGACTCGGACGACGAGGATTCCGACGACGACGTGTCTGAGTTGCTGGTGTTGTTGGTGGAGCAGCCGGCGAGGGTGAGCCCGATGGCGAGCGCTACGGCGGCCGTGAGGGCGCGCGTGGTGGTGGTCTGCATGGTGGATTCCGTTTCCGTAGATGCGTCAGATGGGTGCGGGCAGGCAAATGCCTGCCCGGGTTCTGGGCATGCGGGTGCTTCCGGAGGGTGGAAGGAGCCCGCCGGGGTGGAATCAGACTCGGATGATCTGCAACGCCGACCGTGACGGCGGCCGCGGCACCGCGATACGGCGTGCCACGTGGGCTGCGAGGGCGAGCAGCCGCGCGAGGAGGTGCAGCACCCCGCCGCTGCGGGCGCGGAGCAGCACCCACGCGAACAGCGCGATCGTCAGCATGCACGCCATCCCCATCAGCGAGCACATCAGCGCACACAAGCCGCCGTCGCAGCCGGCATCGGTGAGGACAGCCATCACCGCAATCGCGGGAACCGCATGTTCGGTGTCATCGGCGGCCGCGGTGTGACTGGTTGCAGCGGCCGGGTGGTGCTCTATCGCGGCGGTGGGAGCGGTCATCGGATTCTCGTGGTCGGCGGTGTGCCCGGCCATGGTGTGCATCACGACCGTGAACCCGACCAACAGCAGCAACGCCACCGTCGCCGTGACCTGCAACAGCAGCCGGCGACGCGGAGACGTGGTGATGATCATCTGGGTCCGGTGGGTCGTGGAGCAGCAGGTGCCAGCCGTGCCGTTGAGCTCCTGCGAGGAGACGCGTGACCGAGACAATACCCCCAAGGGGTACCCGCCGTCCGAGCATCGCGGAGGGCAGCAGCCGGCATAGGAATGGAGGTGCAAAAGATTGTCGGTGCGGGCATGGGGTGGTGGGTGCATACTGGTGGTGTCTTCGGACCCGGCAGTGGGGCTTGCCGGACCCAACCTCGACACTCGTCGACAACAGTCCCTATCTCAGCTGGTCGCGCTTCTGCGCGCCTGAGGTAGGGAGATGTCATGGTCGAGTCGAACACTGCCGGTGCTGTCGTGGTCGGTGTGCAGCCAGGGCAGGCGCACGACGTCGTCGGCGTCGCTGCTGCCGTAGCTGAACGCTTCAGCGCCCGCCTGGTGTGTGTGGTCGTCGATCCGGCACTGCTGTCAGCGGGGCTCCGTGCGGACGGGTCGGAGATCATCGAACCGATCGACCCGGACACGGCGGACAGCGACCCGCAGCAGCTCCCCGACGAAGACATGCGGGTCATCAGAGATCTTGCTGCGGCGCGATCGGTCGACGTGGACTTCGTCTCCCGCGTCGGGGACCCGAGTCACGCACTCGCTGCGGTGGCCGAGGAACGTGACGCGGTGATGATCGTCGTCGGATCCCAGGCTGGCCGACGCCGGATGGCGGAACTGCTCACCGGGTCCGTCGCCGCGCACCTGACCCATCAGCAGCACCGGCCGGTGCTGGTCGTCCCGCACGATCCGGTCGGCATCATCGCGCTCCAGCCGTCGGTTGCCCCGTGACGGGCACGCTGACGCTCCTGCGGCACGGGGAGAGCACCGCGAACGAAGCCGGCACCTTCACCGGGCTCCTCGACGTCCCGCTCACGCCTCACGGTGAACAGCAAGCGTCCGCGGCGGGGCAGCTCCTTCGGTCGAACCACATCACGCCGGGCGTCGTGGTCACCTCCACTCTGCGCCGCGCCGTCCGCACCGCCGAATTGGTCTGCGACGCCCTCGGGACACAGCTGACTACAGAAGCGGTGTGGCAGCTCAACGAACGCAACTACGGCGCCCTCACCGGGATGACGAAGACCGACGCCCGCCACAGGCTCGGTGATGACGAGTACGTGCGGCTCCGCAGGTCCCGTACCGGCGCGCCGCCACCGATGTCGCTGCAGCTGTGGGAGGACCTGCGGTCGAGCTCCGCGCTGCGCGGCCTGCCCGACGGCGCCCTCCGACGCACCGAGGGGCTCTCGGACGTCATTGAGCGGGTCTGCCCCGTGCTGCACGACCGGCTCCTGCCGATGGTGCGGGCAGGGCGGAGCGTCCTCGTCGTCGCGCACGGGAACTCGCTCCGCGCACTGTGCGCATGCATCGACGACCTCACCGACCCGGAGCTCGAGCAGCTGAACCTGCCGACCGGGCAACCCGTCCAGTATCACCTCGCCCCCACCGGCGCCCTCGTCCCGCGTGGTGGAGCGTTCCTGGATCCGGTAGCAGCACAGCACGCCGCGGCGCTGGTCGCGGCAGAAGGCGGAACATGACCACCCGAACGGACACCCCGATGCCCGACGACCAGCTCCCTCCGGACCCCGACGTCGACGTCTCCGACCCGGCAACGACCATGCGGCCGGTGCATCTGCGGTGGCGGTACGTCGGCCTCGTCGCGCTCGGCAGCGCAGTCGGCACTGCCCTCCGCGACGTCATCAGTAGCGTGCTCCCTGCCGATGGCGGGGTGAGTTGGTCGATCTTCTGGATCAACATCACCGGTGCGCTGGCCCTCGGTGTGCTGTTGGAGGCGCTCGCGCACCGCGGGCCCGATGCCGGCCGCCGGAGGGTGCTGCGGCTGCTCCTCGGCACCGGGGTCCTCGGCGGGTTCACCACCTACAGCACCCTCGCCGAGTCCACCGCCGCCCTGTTCCTGAACGGGCACGGCCTCGCCAGCACCGGCTACGCGCTCCTCACCGTCCTGTCCGGCGCGATCGCGACCGCGGTCGGTCTCGTCGTCGCCGGCTGGTTCCATCCCCGAACGGAGGAAGCATGAGCCCGCTCCTGGTCCTCGCCGTCGCCCTCGGCGGCGGTGCCGGCGCTGCCGGCCGGTTCCTCCTCGACGGGGTGATCAACACCGGCCGAGAGTTCCGGCTCCCCGTCGGCACGTTGACGATCAACATCACCGGATCGCTGCTGCTCGGACTCATCGTCGGCACCGCCTCCCACCTCGGTGCGGTGCCGGTCGCGGTCCTCGGCACCGGGGTGATGGGCGGCTACACCACGTTCAGCACCGCCAGCTTCGAAACCGTCCGCCTCGCCCGCAGCGGACGGATCACCGCAGCCGCGATCAACGGGCTCGGGATGCTCGTCGTCTCCGTCGCCGCCGCGACCGCCGGCATCCTCCTCGGCGGCACCCTGTGACCACCCCGCCCACGGACCACACACCCGCTCCAGAACCGGAGGCGCTGATGCTGTTCGACGTCACGATCGAGATTCCCCGCGGCACCGGCAACAAGTACGAAGTCGACCACACCACCGGCCGGATCCGGCTCGACCGGGCGGTGTTCACCAGCATGGTGTTCCCCCAGGACTACGGCTCCATCGACAACACCCTCGGCGATGACGGCGACCCCCTCGACGCCCTCGTGCTCCTGCCCCGTCCCACGTTCCCCGGCGTCGTCATCACGGTCCGCCCGGTCGGGATGCTGCGCATGGTCGACGAGAACGGCGGCGACGACAAGATCCTCACCGTTCCCGCCGACGACGACCGCTTCGCGCAGCTGCAGGACATCGGGGATGTGCCGGAGCACACGCTGGCGGAGATCGAGCACTTCTTCGCCCACTACAAGGAGATCGAGCACGGCAAGCACGTCACCACCAACGGGTGGGCCGACCGTGCTGCTGCCGAAGCCGTCATTCGCACCGCGCAGGAAGCCCACACCCGACACCCGTGACCCACGGGTCCACAGACTGCCGCGGGGGGCACTGGCGCTGAGTGATCGCCAGCAGGTCGTCCCTCCGCCTCCCCGCGGCTTTCCCTTCCAACCACACCCCAGCTCGACGCATGACCCGAACCGAAGGAGCGTCACCATGAACGACTACATCAGCGGCATCCACCACCACGGAAGCCATCAGGGCGAGTACGTCACCCACCACGACCACCCCGTCACCATCGACGCCGTCCACGGCGCCCGCATCCTCGACTCCCGCGGCTACCCGACCGTCCGCGTCTCCCTCGAGCTCGACGAC
The DNA here is from genome assembly GCF_014646995.1 of Curtobacterium luteum. Lineage (GTDB taxonomy): Bacteria > Actinomycetota > Actinomycetes > Actinomycetales > Microbacteriaceae > Curtobacterium > Curtobacterium luteum. The sequence continues at coordinate 48,557 of NZ_BMOI01000013.1, forward strand.
GGCCGCACCGTCACCGGTGACGCCCCCGCGGGCGCATCCACAGGCGCCCACGAAGCCGTCGAGCTCCGCGACGGCGGAACCGCGTTCGGCGGCCGCGACGTCACCCAGGCGCTCCACCTGATCGACACCGACATCTCAGGGCTGCTCACCGGCCGGTCATGGTCGGCGATCGGGCGGATCGACGCCGTCCTCGCCGACCTCGACGGCACCACCGGGTACCGCCGGCTCGGCGCGAACAGCGTCGTCGCCACCTCGATAGCCGCCTCCAGGGCTCTCGCCCACGCCGCGGACCTCCCGCTCTGGAAGTGGATTGCCGAGATCACCGGCTCGACGCCGCGCCTGCCGGTCCCGCACTTCAACGTCCTCAACGGCGGCGCGCACGCAGCGAACGCCCTGGACTTCCAGGAATTCATGATCGCCCCCGTCGATGCCGACTCGATGGCCGACGCCGTCCGTATCGGAGCGGACGTCTACCATGCTCTCGCGGCCCTGGTTCAGGACCGGTTCGGCAGCCTCGGCCTCGGCGACGAGGGCGGCTTAGCACCGTCGATTGCCGCCCCGGAGGAAGCGCTCGACCTGCTGGTCGCTGCGATCCGTACCGCCGGCTACGAGCCGAGCGTCGATCAGGTGGCGATCGCGCTCGATCCGGCAGCGAACGAGTTCTCCCAGGGCGACGGCTCCTACCGGGTGCTCAACGAAAGCCTCGACCGGGACGGGCTGGTCGACTACTACCGGCATCTGGTCGACACGTATCCGATCCGGAGCATCGAAGACGGGTTCGCGGAGGACGACCATGAGGGGTTCCGCCGCATGCAAGCGGCGCTCGGAGACCGGATCCAGATCGTCGGCGACGACCTCTACGTCACCGACCCACAGCGGATCCGCGACGGCGGCGAGCAGCAGCTGACGAACGCGGCACTGATCAAGCCGAACCAGATCGGGACCGTCTCCCAGACCCTCGGCGCGATCGCCACCGCCAAGAGCATCGGGATGGCCAGCATGGTCTCCCACCGTTCTGGGGAGACCACGGACACGTTCATCGCGGACCTCGTTGTCGGGACCGGCACCGGGCAGATCAAGTCCGGCGCACCCGCCCGCGGGGAACGCGTCGCGAAGTACAACCGGCTCACCGAGATCGCCGAGCAGCACCCGGAGCTGCCCTACGGACTGATCTGACCACCGGTACTCGAGCTGCGGATGGTGTCCAGGAACGCCGTCACAGCGGACCCCGGGCGGCCTGACCAGATCGCTCGCAGCGGCCGGATCAGTGGCGGGCCGAGCAGTAGCGCCCGGACGAGGGCACCGTCTTCGAGGTCAGTGTCGACGGTGCGGAGACTCATCACCGCGGGCGCGATGCCCGCTCGAGCGTTGGCGCGGATGATGCCGGTCGTTTCCAGCACTGCAGCCGGCGGGACCAGGGTCAGACCCGCGTCGTCGAGCCACGCCTCGACCGTCGCGCGGGTGCCGGACCCCTCCTCACGGAGCAGCAGCGGCGTCTCCGCGAGGTCATCCGCGGTGATGGCCGAAGCGATTGCCCACGGATGGTGCGGGGCGACGACGACCACGAGTTCGTCCTCATCGACCACCAGCGATGAGAGGCCAATCGGCGCAGCAGGAGTCTCCGTGAACCCGACGTCGGCAGCGCCGGAACGGACGAGGTCGGTCACGTCGGCGGAGTTCCCCGCAATCAAGCGCACCGACGCCTCGGGTGTCACGGCCCGGTGGGCGAGCAACCATCCGGGCAGCAGGAGTTCGGCGATCGTTTGCGATGCTGCGATCACGAGGGATCCCGCGGGTTCTCGAAGCGCGGCGACTCCTGCTTCGAGCCGCCGGGAGGCCTCCAACACCGGGACGGCCAGACCGAGCACCACCCGGCCGGCGTCGGTCAGCACGGTCCCGGATGCCGTCCGGTGCGCCAGCGGCTGACCGGTCGCCTGCTCCGCGGCACGCAGACGCGCCGACACCGCCTGCTGCGTCACCCCCAACACCTCGGCCGCGCGGGTCAACGACCCGGTCTCCGCGACGCGGACGAGGACCTCGAGGGTGTCGAGGTCCAGAGTCCGGTCCGTCAGCCGCCGCAGTGCCACAAACGATCATTGTGCCCTGCCAACGAGTCCGCCGTTCCCGAACCACGGGGCACACGCGCACGCTGGGTGCATGTCCGCTCACCTCGCTCACGCACCCGCGACGTCCGAGCATGGTGTGCGGGACCGACGGTTGTTCCGGGAGTTGGAGCGGCCGGGCCTGATTGTGTCGAACCTGACCCCGAATTGGTTCGCGTCGATCATGGGCACCGGGATCGTCGCCGTCGCGGCCGCATCGCTGCCGCTGCAGTTCCCCGGTCTCCGGACTGCGGCGACGATCGTCTGGGCAATCGCCGCGGTCCTGCTCGTCGCCCTCACCATCGCGACGGTGCTGCACTGGGTCCGGTACCGGAGCACAGCGGTGAAGCACCACCTCAATCCGGTGATCTCGCACTTCTACGGCGCACCGCCGATGGCGTTCCTCACCGTCGGCGCCGGCACGATCCTGCTCGGTAAGGACTGGATCGGCCTCCCCGCCGCCGTGACGGTCGACTGGGTCCTCTGGAGCATCGGCACGGTCGGCGGCCTGTTCACGGCGGTTCTGGTGCCGTACCTGGCGTTCACCCGCCACGAGAACACGCCCGACTCCGCGTTCGGCGGGTGGCTGATGCCGATCGTCCCGCCGATGGTGTCCGCCTCCACCGGCGCACTCCTCCTGCCCTACGCGCCCGCCGGTCAGGCGCGGGAGACGCTGCTGTGGTCCTGCTACGGCTTCTTCGGCCTCAGCCTCATCACGTCCCTGGTCGTGATCACGTTGATCTGGAACCGTCTCGCGCAACACAAGGTCGGTGCGGCCGGCATGGTCCCGACCCTGTGGATCGTCCTCGGCCCGGTCGGGCAGTCGATCACCGCGGTGAACCTCCTCGCATCGAACGCGCCGACCGTCGTCGACGCCTCCACCGCCCACGCGCTGCTGGTCGTGGCGTTGGTGTACGGGTTCGCGATGCTCGGCTTCGCACTGCTGTGGACCGTCATCGCCCTCGCCATCACCATCCGGACCGCCCGAGAGCACCTGCCGTTCAGCCTGACCTGGTGGTCGTTTACGTTCCCCGTCGGCACCTGCGTCACCGGCCTGAACGGCCTGGCCCTGCACTCCGGACTCACCGTCGTCGCCGTCCTCGCCGTCGTCTACTACGCCGGCCTCGTCGCCGCATGGATCACCGTCGCCGTCCGCACCTTCCACGGCTCCTTCATCCGCGGCACCCTCCTCGCACCACCACAGCCGGCATGAGCACCCCCGACGAACTCGCGAACGAGGTCGCGGACGTTCAATCGCTGAACTCTCTCGCCGAGACATGGCGCACCGCACCCGACGGTTCACGACGCTTCGTCCCGAACTTCGACCCACGATCCAGCGGCACAGCCAGCCGCGTGCTGGTCCTCATGCAGTCACCCGGCCCCCAGACCATCGCCGCAGCGCACTCGGCGATCTGCAGCGAGGACAACCCGGGGCCGACCGCGACCGCGTTCCGCGCAGCCCGCATCGAGTCCGGACTCGCACGCAACGAGTACCTCCGCTGGAACCTCATCCCCTGGGAGATCCCCGGCCGCGTACGCCCCGCGGACATCGATGAGGGACGACGCGCCCTCGGAACGCTGCTCGAGGTGCTCCCCGTGCTCGACGCCGTCGTCGCCTACGGGACCGCTGCCCTCGACGGAGTCATGCGGCACCTCACCCTGGACGAGCACGCCCGACTCGTCCCCGTCATCGCGGCACCACACCCCTCTCCCGCCAAGGGCCGCCACCGCGCGGAACAGCACCGACGTTCCGTTCAGGCACTGCGACTCGCCGCACGGACGCGTCGGGCGTAGCGAGGCTTCAGCTGCCTTCACTGGCAAGGCACGAGTGACCGATAGCCGGTCTTGGGTTCAGCCGGTCGTTGACCGGACGTCGGACGCACCGCCGGTTGCTCGCAGACTGTCGAGTCGCAGATACCCCGTCCGATTTGATTCTCGCCGGGCTGCCTCATACGGACGCCGGTGAGCGGTAGGCCGAGCGCCTCAGCTCGGCAGGTTGTGGCGGAGGTCGTAGCTGGTATCGGCGAGGAACTGCAGCCGGTCCCTCACCTCTTGCAACGACGCCGCGTCGTCCTCGTTGCGGAAGTCCGAGCGGAGGAGTGTGTTCGCGGTGATGACGTCGTCAGTGCGGTCCGTGTAGCCGGTGACCGCTGCGGTGAGGAAGATCGTGGGGTCCGCGGGCCGGATGAGCTCGGTGCCGACGAAGCCGATCGTGTCGGGCTCGAAGCCGAGCGCTGCCATATCGACCTCCTCCTCGGTGAACGCGACGAGCCGGTACGGCATCTCGCGCTTGCTGATGGCGGGGTAGCCAGGGCGGTCGGAAATGGCGCGGCCGGAGATGCGGCAGTCAGCGCTGATGAGCCGTTCCGCCTGCTCGATCAGCGGAAGATCGGACGTCCATCGCGTCCTGACGCCGCCTGGTCCTGGATAGCAGGCGATGGCGAAGTCCACGAGGCCGCCGACCTGTCGTGACTCCCAGCCGATGTCGGTGCGGTGCACGCGTTTGCCGAGGCGTGCGAGCCCGTCGTCCACCTGCCCAGGAGTCAGCCCGGCCTCTACGAGCCGGTCGAAAGTGGAGCCGTTGACGGCGAGCATCCGTGCGACGGCAAAGGTGACGTAGATCGGGGCGGCGTCCTTCCACCGCTCCCTCGTTCCGAGTGCCTGCTCGCCGTCGATCCAAACGCGGCGCCGGTCCACGTCGACCAACAACACCGTCGCCGTCTGCTCCGCGAGCGCGATCTGCGTCGCGGTGACGGTCCTCGGTGCTAGCAGGAGCAGTTCCGCGTCGTCCGGGTCGTCGTCGCGGGGGCGTTGGGTGAGGCTGGGGAAGCGTGCGCGGCGGCCGTCGGCGAGGCGAATCGTGTCGTGCGACTCCACGACCGCGCGAAGCCCAGCGAGCTTCAAAACCGTGAGGGCGTTGGTGAGGTCGGTGGTGTCACCGAGCCCATACGGCATCGTGATCTGCGGCCTGCCGCTGTATGCGGCGTTGACCCATTCGAGCCCAGGCATCATCAGCTGGCCTCGGCCGGGGCGTCGGGCTGGGTGAGGGCGATGAGCCAGCGGGTTTCCTTGAGGAACGTTTCCCACCCGGGCCGGGTGTCGCGGTGGGCTGGTTCGCAGATGCTGCCGGCGTCGGTGCTGCGGACGAAGACCTGCCGCAGCATGGTGCCGGGTGGGTCGCGGAAGAACACGTGCCCGTGCACCCCGGTGGCGTCGTAGGCGACGTTCAGGAGGAACAGGTCCGGCCGCCCGGTCATGGTCGCCACCGTCGCCCGCGGAACAGGGCGATGATCGTCGTCAGCGGCCGGCCTTCCCGCATCCAGTCGAGCGGTGTCAGGATCCGGTCGTCGACGGTGAGAAAGTCCAGGGGTGTGGTCATGAACTCCGTCATCGCGGCTGCGTCGAGGAGCGGTTGGGGTGCTGCGGCGTAGAGGACGTCGAGTCCGGGCAGCAGCGACGCCGGGTCGCCGAACTGAGGGAGGGCGGGCTTGACGAGTTGCCAGTCGGGAATGCGTTCTTCGCCGTCCAGGTCGAAGCTCGTCAGCCGGCACGACTCGAACAGCCCACCGACCTCCTCAATGCTGACCTGCAAGGCGGCTGCGACTTCCGGCTCGGTGAGGGTGGTGTCGAGGAGATTCCGCCGAATGCGGGCTTGTGTGGTCTGCCACCAGTCCTCGGGCACATCGGCCGGACCGACGGCGGAGTGTTCTGGTTGTCGGGGGATCTGACGGCCTTCATCGGCGTAGGCGGAGAGCTGTTCGCGGGTGACTTCCCCGCGGGCGTACATCCACAGCTGCGACTGCCACGGCATGTCATCCGGGAACCCTTCCAAGTAGCCGGAGTGGATCACCGCCCGGACTGCTTTCTCCCTTCGTGCGATCTCGGCGGCGGGGATGAGGAGGGTCTGCACGATCCGGTTCGCCTCCCGCACCGCCGGCACGCTCAGGTCCGACAGGACCGTGTTGGTCCTGTCGTAGAGCTCGTAGCCGGGCTCGACGTCGATGGGGCGGACGAGGATCTGCGCCAGGTGCGCGTCCGGGTTCTCCGTGTCCTCGAGGAGCACATGCCCCCACAGGATCCGGTCGTTCGAGAGGTGCATGGACACCAGACGCATCATCAGCGGGAACCTCCTGGGATGGGCGTGTGCGCAGGGTCAGGGCTGGGGGAAGTCGGCGGTGGTGCGGCCGATGCGTTCGGGCGTGTAGCGGAGGAGGAACCGCATGATGCGGTCCGCTTCGACCATCGCCGGCACCGCCGGAGCCTGGCCATTTGGGTCGACGTTGGTGAGGCGGAACCAGGGCGGTTCGTCGGTGTGGTCGATGAGGACCGTGGCGGGCTTGTCGTCGGGCTGGTTCGGGTCGGTGAACATGATGGAGCCGAAAAATCGGGTGTCGTCGTAGGCCAGCGTCAGGGACAGCAGCTGCAGCATCAGCCCACTCCGCCCGCACCGCTGCCGTTGTTGGGGTGCCAGCGGAGGTCGTGGGCGAGGTCGGATCGGAAGTGCAGCAGCTGCCGCAGCCCGTTCACCGCATCCGTGTTCGCGGCTACCCAGCTGTCCTCGTAGAGCACATGGGCGGTGATGAAGTCGTCCGTGCAGCACCCCTCAGCGCCGGTCAGGACGGTGGTGTCCTGCGGGACGATGACTTTCACCGTCGCGTCATCCGCCGACGCTGGCTCGTAGCCGAGAGCGGCCATGTCGGGGTGGTCGGCGAAGAACGCCGTCAGCCGGTCCGGCGCGACGATGATGCCGGACTGCTGCGCGGCCCACCGGTCCGACATCACCCCGCCGAGGCTGATGAGCTGGTCCGCCTGCTGGTCGATGGTGGTGTCCCTGCGCCAGCGGGTGCGGATCCCGCCAGGACCCGGGTATGCCGCCAAGGCCCAGTCGACCAGTGCGGGCCGGTCCCTGGCTTCCCACCCGATGGGCGTGTGAAAGACGTGCACGCCGAGTGCTGGCATGGCGGCGCGCGCCTCCTGAAAGGGAACCCCGCTGCGGTCCGCGATGGCGTGTGTGCCGCCGCCGTGCATGACGATGCTGCGAGCGATCGCGAACACGGTCCGCCACCCTGGGGTCGCTTCCCGTTGCATCGACGTGCCGGACAGCTGCCGCCCGTCACCCCACACCCGCCCGCGTTTCCCGTTTACGACCACCAGGTCGGGGTATCGGCGCACCAGTGACAGCACGCCGCCCTCGGACCCACCGGGCAGGAGGATCACATCATCCACCCGGCCCTCACCGCCGTCGCCGTCGGTGACGGTGGTGGTCGGGTCCGGGGTGGCGAGAAGCGCCGTGCGGCCATCGTCGAATCGGAGCCGGTCGAACGTCTCCACTCGTGCGGTCAGCCCGGCAGCAGCGAGGGCGGTGAGGGTCTCGCTGATGTCGATCGTGTATCCGAGCCCGAACGGCAGCGACAGCATCGACTGCTCATGCCGGACGGTCTGCACCCACTGCCGGTCAGACATCAGCCGGACCCGCCGCTTCCAGACCACGCCCCACCGCACGAAGCTTCGACAGCGCGTCCATCACCTGTGTCGCTGCTTCCAGCAGCGGGTCAGCAGGATCCGTCAGCGACGCCCCGTTCAGGAGCGTGAACACCCACCCGTCCTCGCTGGTACGGACGTTGACGGACCGTTGCAGGATCTTCGACCCGGTGGAGTTCGTGAACGTCATTCCGGCCAACGTCGGCCAGATCACGGCGTCGAACTTCGCCGACAACGACAGCAGCCGCAACGGCACCGGCTCGAATCGCAGCGCCGCCCCACGCTCAGGCATCGCCAGCCAACCGTGGATCGTCCTCGGACAGCCGCTCGAGCCCGAGCCCGGACGCATCGAGGATCGCGTTCTCAGACTCCTCCGTGGCCACGAACGACCCGATCTGCGCGTTGACCGCGACAAGAGTCCCGATCCGACTCCGCGCGTCCAACACCACCGCCGCGACCTCCTCAGCCGTGCAATCGGACGTTAGCTCCGGCTTCGACGGATGCAGGGCAGGGAACTCGAGCTGCTGCACCGGCGGATGCCACTTCACCCCGACCCGCAGCACCCGGCCGTCGGCGTCGTTGCGGTAGAACATCGACCCGAACGGGTGCCCCAGGTCGAGGGTGAGGTCCGCGCCGAACAGCATCCAACCGTCGGCCGCGTAGGCGGCGTCCCACCGGTGTACGACGAGTGAGCCGATGCCCATCTTGAGGTTTGGGATGAGCGCTTGACCGGCCGCAACGTCGACGTACAGCTCCTGCAACTCAGTCGGCACCTCGTGGCGGAACGTCGACAACGGAACTCGGAAGCGACGCCCCTCCGGGACGGGCTCACCAGGCCGTTTCGGCTCCTCGCAGGAATCCTCTGCTGCTGTCACCGCGCTGCTCCCTTTCCTGACCAACTCCCGCTGATTGTAATCATCGGAGGGAGTAGAAGGAAGAGGAAGATGTCGCAACTCCGCGGGGACCCGTTGCTGCGGCACCGAAGGAAGGCTGTCCGCACGCAGCCACCCGCACCTTCTCGGAGGATCTCGTGTCGAGGCCGCGGCCCAGTCGCCGATGGACCCATGTCCCGAGTTGGCGAAACGGTCTTTAGGCCCTGCCAGGGCGAGCTTTCGGCTCGAAACGGTCTTCGCGCCGCAGTTCCTCGGTGTGGAGCTGCAGGCCAAGCACGCTCATTCCACGCAGTACGACCGCGTTCTGGTCCCCCACGTTGAACAGCGCGTGCGGAGTGGAGGCGTCGAACGAGTACAACTCCCGCTCCTCGAGCCGCACGGCGTCATCGCGGTAGCCGAAGTCGATTTGGACGCTCCCACGACTGACGTACAGCCACTCCACCCCATCGTGCCGAGTCCCGCGCTCACCGGATTCCGGGAGCAACAAGAGTTCGACTGGCCCTGGCGACAGCACGTCAACGTCGACGAGGTTCCATTCGCCATACTCGGCAGCAATCTTCCGGCGCTGGCGCTGGCCGACGGCCGGAGCACGCAACGGGCCGGAGATGTCTTCAAGGGGGCGGCCGATGGCCTGGGCTATGAGGAGCGCTTGAGCGTAGGTGGGCAGCTGTGCGCCATCTGCGATACGCCCGAGCGTCTTCGCCGGCAGTCCGATCGATCGAGCAATCGCTGCGGTTGCGCCTCGCCATCCCAGCCGCCGCAGCCCCGGACCGAAGCCACTGGCACGGCGGGTTGCAGCTTCCATCAGCTCATCACGCTGAGTTGCTTCCTTCGTCATGGCACTGGTCTGCCGGACCACACCCGGCGACAACCGTCGACACGCCGCAACCATGCCCACCGAAGTCGAAGCTGCTGATTACAGTCAGCGCATGGCTGATGCGAACCGTGACCCCCACTCCTACAAACCGAAGATTGAGCCCGCATACTGGGAAGCAATCCGCGACTTCGTGCGCTCCATCGTCACGCAGTGCGAAGGACACGTCCCGTACAGCGTTCTTGACCTCTACCGCGCGACGACAGAGTTCAGCCTCTGGGGGTGGCAGTCCGCAGGCTTGCCGCTGGACATCCCGGGCTTGTTCGACCGGAGCATCATCGCGTACTACGCACAAGTTGGTTGCGGACAGCTGACCGCTGCTGCGCGAGGGAACCGACGATCACTTCTGCTCCGCATGGCCGAGCACCTCTCCAAAGCCCCGTCCACTCGGCTACCCCCGCTCCCAGCGAGCGACCCCTCCGTCCCCTACGACCGACGTGAAGTCGTATCGGTGATGAGCTGGGCACGCGCGCAGTCCACTGCAGACCGCCGGAAGAACGCCCACGTCCTGGTCTGCCTCGGCCTCGGCGCCGGCCTGTCGGCGCAGGAGATCATCGCCGTCCGCAATCAAGACATCACCCGTTACGGTCCCGACATCGACATCGACATCACCGTCGCGTCCGGTCGCCGCCGCCGCGTTCCGATGCTGGGCGAGTTCGCCGGGATCCTCCCCGACACCAGCGAGGATGCGGACGCGTTCGCGTTCCGACCCGGACGACGCACCACCTACACGAACGCCATCTCGAACTTCATCGCGCGCGGCAACAGCAGCGGCGTTCGACCGCACACGCAACGCATGCGTGCGACGTGGCTTGTTCGCCAGCTCAACGCTCGGACCCCGCTGTCCGTGCTCTTTCAAGCCGCGGGCCTGGAGTCGCTCGACGCGCTGGCACGCTTTGAACGGTTCGCAGCTCCTGTCGACCCGGACGCTGCCGCTCGGTTCCTGCGCTTCGCCGCTGACCCCGTCGCGCGCCAACCCCGCCAACCAGACGCCACTTCTTGCTGACAAGATACGAGGACGTAACCGCCGGAATCGTCCACCCAGCGGCAGAAAGACCCACAAAAGTCCACTCAGCGGCACGAGCGTGGAGGGAGGGAGCGGATGGCGATGACGTTCGCAGGCGTGCCCTGCACCCCTCGCGGCTCTGACACGCTCCTCGGCGTGCTAGCGCGGTGCTCAGCTCCCAGAGTCGCTACACTCGGAGTTGACGCGCGCGGAGCAACACAAACGCCGGTCCGCTCTGCTTCCGCAGAAAACGACCGGTACCGCCGCGAGGGTGCAAGCCTCAGAAACTTCCACACCCTCAGACGCCAGCTTGCTGGCAGCTCCGCTATGCGATTGTTCGCTACCGCGGTCACCTCAGGCGACCGCGCGCCCGCCGACGAACGTCGAGCAGCCCAATCATCCCAGGCACTTCCCTGGACGCCGTTTGGGCTCGCCATCGACAACGAACGGACCCGGGCATGAACGAGCCGGACTACAGCGACCCCATCTTCGAGATTCAGTACGCCCTGAAGCGCAACTACGAAGAGGCACGTCGCATCAGACGCATGGTCCTCGAGCAGGTTGAAGCGGGCCGGAGCCAACGCGAGATCGGCAGACGCCTTGGGGTGGGAAACAGCACCCTGACCCACTGGATCAAGACCGCGCGGGCAGAGCGTGACGGGTCACCCGAACGCCGGAACACGGATCACCTTCCAAGCTCCAGAACCACCTAGGGCACACCGGCGCACGCGGCCGACTCCAACGGGGGCTTAAGAGCCTTCACACGTGCATCACGCAGCACCTCTGACAACACCTGCACCAGAAATCTCTATACACGTGTGCCAAAGTTCGGTCAGTTGCGCGTGTCGTCGGAAGAGCTCGCAGTGCGCTTCTTACGGTGCTCGGCATGAAGGAGACCGAATCTGCGCGGTACTATTGCCCGAGAAACAGGGTGCTAAGTACCACTGACATCGTCAGGGTCAGCCCGTGCTGTCTCGCGCCAGAAGCACGCAGCAACGCGAGCAGCACGCTGACCAAATGTCCGGAAATTGGCACGTTGCTTGTACCCGCCGACGCACGCACAGCAAGCGGGAAGCCGCAGTGCTTCCGTCGCAATACTTCCCGGACGACCGCGGACAGGCCTGTGGGTGCACGTCCGGCGGCGCGAGCAGCCCGCGAGTGCGACCAACACGATCACCTGCGGTTAGGGCGGCAGGGGGATGCCGCCGAAGGGGTGAGGAGCGACGGCGCAGATCTCCCCCGGTTCGGGTGGACACGGCCCGACCTCGGGGAGCAATCGTGAGCATCGATGCCGCCGTCAGCCTCGACATTGACGGCGCCATCGACAGATTCACGCCGGAGCGAGAGGTCATCTCCTGGGAGACGATCGCTTCCTTCGTCCGGACCTCGGTCCGCCGCGCACATCCGATGAACGTTCGGAAGGCACGTGAGCTCATGATGATCGGAACTCGCCACGTCGACTGGTGCGTCACCGCTCACGGTCTCGAGCTCGGTGACAACCTCTGGGACCCGTTCCTGGCAGACGCGTTCATCCGCAGTTGGGGCGCCCACCGCCGTCCAAGGACCGTCGCAGCCGGCAAGAGCCAACTCCACGACCTCATCCGCCACATCAACGCAGGCGAAGACCGCACTGCGCTTCGTCAGCGGTCCGGGCACGCATCACGTCCGACCACTCCATACACCGCGAAAGAGATCCCAAAGCTCTACAGCTGGGCAAACACGCGAAGGATGCGCCGAACCGGACGGACCGCCAACGCGATCATCACCCTCGGTCTCGGTTTCGGTCTTAACGCCTCCACGATGACCAAAGTGCGTGCGCACCACTTCACCGACCACGGCACTCAAGGCATCGAACTGACCCTCCCGGACAGGCAGAGCTGGTGCGACCAGGACTTCGAAGAGGACATCCGTTCCTCCCTCCGCCGCCGAACAGCCGATGACCTGCTTATCGAACTCACCAACCGGACGACCCTCGCCGACTTCCTCCGAACCACAAGAAAAGCATCGCGACCCATCGATGCGATCGTCCCAGAACTCGACCGGCTCCGCGCGACGTGGTTCGTGCGGCGCGCAAGCCACTTCACATCGCTCGTGGCGGTCATGGACGCCTACGGCATCCGCCACACCAGCACCCTGCAATCCGTCTTCTCGCGGCTCCCACAACCCACTCCAGACCAGATCCGCACCGCTCTCCGCACGAAAGGACAACCCTGATGCTGCAACCCGCCAACGCACGACCGAACCCATTCGAAGAACACGGCCAAGGCCTCACCGGCACCGAAGACCTCGTCCCCGACCGTCGGGTCAAGATGATCGACCGGATCATCACCGACGCCAACATCCCTCAAACAGTCGACGGCTGGCGTGCCGACGCGTGCAAGTCCAACGCCGGCAGGACCGCTGAACTCAGCCTCAAAGCCGTCATCGTCGTGTTCCTCATCCTCGCCGTCGAAGGATCCCCGCTACTCATCACCACCGGTGCGACGCTGCTGCACCGGCGGCTCTCCCCAGAGTCCCGCGCACGCCTCGGCATCGACGACAACTACACCTGGACGCAGTGGTACCACATGCTGCAGAAAGGACTCACGAGACTCATCGCGCTCGCCGACCCGAAGCCGGCGAAGTACCAGCGGAAGATGACCAGGGCCCAGATGCTCGCGAACCGTGAGGCCCGCGACCCCGAGTCCAGCGCAGCTGCCCTCGTCAGGCTCGACTGGCTCTGCAACCAGCTGCTCTACGCAACCATCGCCGTCTGCCCCGGCGTCCTCGACGGTTGGGAAGGGAACATCACCATCGATGGCACCGCTTATCCGGTGTTCAGCAAGCACGGGCAGACGAAGAACAGCCTGTACGCGAGTATCGAGTCAGACGCCGCGTTCTACATGCGGGACTCCCGTCATAAGGAGACGACGGACCGGAGCGCCGCACGCAAAGTGATGTTCGGCTACGAACTGCACCTCGTCGCTCCCGCCGCGAACATCAGCCCCGACCCCGGGACGTCGTTCGCGCAGCCGGTCATGGGGATCTCACAGTGCCAGCCATCCGAGTCCCCATCAACCTTCGGGCTCAGCGCCATCACCTCGGCGATGAGCCGCTTCGGCGACAGAATGAGGGGCGGTCTCGTCATCGCAGACAAGGGCTACTTCGCGAACGCGAAAGCGGAGGACCTGGCGCTCCCCGTCCGTGCGATGGGGATGGGCATCCTCACCGACTATAAGAAGGACCAGACCGGAGTCGTCGACGGCTACGCCGGCGCCGAGCTCATCGAAGGAACCTTCTACTGCCCGGGCATGCCGGAGGCGCTGAAGTCAGCGACGAAAGACGAGCGGTATGACCGCATCGAGCCCGACGTGTGGCTCAAGCGCATCGACGGGCGAGCACCATACGTTGTGCGCCGGAAGGCGAAGCCCGACGCCGACGGCTACACCCCAATGATGTGCCCGGCCGCGGGACCCAACGCAACTGTCATCTGCCCACTGAAGCCGAAGGACGCGAGCCGCAACAGTGGAAAATCGCTCCTCCCGATCATGCCCGTGAACCTGCCCGAGCACCCCGACAAGATTTGCACCCAAACCTCTGTCGTGTTCCCTCCCACCGCCGGCGCGAAGTTCCGCCAAGACTTGCGGTACGCGACAGCAGCCTGGTTCCGGCTCTACCGCTCTGGCCGCAACTTCATCGAGTCCACCAACGCTTACATCAAGGACGAAGGCAAGCACGCCCTAGCCGTCGCAGGCCGACGACGAGCCCGCGGCCACTCCAAGCAGTACTTCCTCGCCACCACCCTCGTGTTCGCCGCCAACCTGCAGCGCATCAACAGCCACCTCTGGAACGAAGCCAACCCGCTGGCACCCGACCGCACCCGCCGCCGCGACAAGCTCAACAACTACCGCTGGGACCCCACCACCAGACAAGGCACAGCACCCAACGGGCTCTTCGACGGCTACCAGCCCGCCGAAGCGTTCGACGACGACCTCGACAACCTCGAGACCTGCTACCAAGACTGACCCACCCCAAGCAAGAAGGCCGGCCCCCAAGGGGACCGGCCTTCTGTCGCTGCTGGATTCTTCTACATTCCACTCGGAATACTTCGAACAACCCCTGGTGCGCGAGGGGGGACTTGAACCCCCACGCCGTTTCCAGCACACGGACCTGAACCGTGCGCGTCTACCAATTCCGCCACTCGCGCCAGCCCCAGAACACTACCATGCACAGACGGTGCCAGGCGCCAACCACTACCATGCAGAGGTCCGTGACCGAGAACACTGGAGACCGATGGGCCTGTTGGACAGCTTCGAGCGAGGGTTGGAGCGTGCCGTGAACGGCGCGTTCGCCAAGACCTTCCGCTCCGGCGTGCAGCCCGTCGAGATCTCGAGCGCCCTCCGGCGCGAACTCGACACGAAGGCCGCCGTGGTCTCCCGCGAGCGGATCCTCGTGCCCAACGAGTTCACCGTGCGCCTCTCGCCGCCGGACTGCACGCGCATGACGGACATCGGCCAGCCGCTCATCGACGAGCTCCGCCAGATGGTGCAGCAGCACGCGGTCGCGCAGAACTACTCGTTCTCCGGACCGGTGTCGATCACCCTCAAGCAGGACGGCACGCTCTCCACCGGCATCCTGCAGATCGACTCCTCGACCGTGCAGCGCGACCTCGCCTGGGTGGCCGTGCTCGACATCGGTTCGCAGCGCCACAAGCTCCACCGGGGCCGCACCGTCATCGGACGCGGGTCGGACGCCGACATCACGGTCGCCGACACCGGGACGAGCCGGAAGCACGTCGAGGTCATCTGGGACGGCAAGCACGCCCAGGCGAACGACCTCGGGTCCACGAACGGCTCGAAGCTGAACGGCGAGCGCTTCCAGCAGGCGATCGTGGAGCCGGACTCCACCATCGAGATCGGTCGTACCCGTATGGTGTTCCGGGTGATCCCGGACAACGACGGAGGTGCTCGATGACCACGGGGCTGACCCTGCTCGTCCTGCGCTTCGCGTTCCTCGCGGTGCTGTGGCTGTTCGTGTTCGTGATCGTGTTCGCCCTGCGGAGCGACCTCTTCGGCCAGCGCGTGCGCACCATCCCGACCGACCCGAAGGCGGGTCCGTCCGGTCCGACCACCCCGTCGATCCCGACCGCGGCCACCGCGTCGGCGTCCGGGAGCGCCTTCACCGAGCTCCTGAACCAGGGCGGCAGCACGGCGCCGAACACGCCCGTCGCCACCCGTCTCGTCATCACCGAGGGGTCGCGCGAGGGCATGGAGATGCCGCTCGGCGGCGGTCCGATCACGATCGGCCGGTCCAGCGAGTCCAACGTCGTGATCCGCGACGACTACACGTCCACCAACCACGCCCGACTCGATCTGCGTGCCGAGGGCTGGGTCGTGACCGACCTCGAGTCCACCAACGGCACGTTCGTCAACGGTCAGAAGGTCTCCGCCCCGGTGCTCGTCGCCGAGGGGACGCCCATCACGATCGGGACGACGACGTTCGAGCTGCGGCGGTAGGCGCGGATGACGGCACGGACGCTGAGCGCCGCTGTGTCCCACGTGGGGCGCATCCGCGCGAACAACCAGGACTCCGGCTACGCCGGGGCGCACCTGTTCGCGGTGGCGGACGGCATGGGGGGCCATGCCGGCGGTGACGTCGCGTCGGCGATCGCGATCCGCCGCATCCGTGAGGTCGACCGCGAGTTCCCTTCCGCGCACGACGCCGAGTTCGCCCTGCAGTCCGCGCTCATCGCCGCGAACCAGCTCATCACCGAGACGGTCTTCGAGCACCAGGAGCTCACCGGCATGGGCACCACGGTGTCCGCGCTCATCCGGGTCGGCGACCAGATCGCGATCGCACACATCGGCGATTCCCGCATCTACCGCTACCGCGACGGCGAGCTCCAGCAGATCACGTCGGACCACACGTTCGTGCAGCGCCTCGTCGACAGCGGCCGCATCACCCCCGAGGAAGCCGCGGTCCACCCCCGGCGGTCGGTGCTCATGCGCGTGCTCGGCGACGTCGACGCCGCCCCGGAGGTCGACACCGCCGTCATGGACATCCAGCCGGGCGATCGCTGGCTGCTCTGCTCCGACGGACTCTCGTCGTACCTCGCCGAGGAGCGCATCCGGCACGCGCTCGCGTCGAACATGGACGCGAACCAGGCGACGCAGCGGCTCGTGAAGGAGACCCTCGACCACGGGGCCCCGGACAACGTCACGGTCGTCGTCATGGACGTCACCGACGGCGACGTCGTCGACGAGGACGACGCGGCCACGACCGTCGGCTCCGCGGCCGCGCCGCTGACGTTCGAGGCGTCGACCGGCCGGAAGCCGATCCGGCTCCCCACGATCCTCCTGCACCCGCTCAAGGTCACGACGGCTCCCGAGGACTCCCACTTCGAGCCCGAGTCCGACCAGTACTTCGCCGAGCTCATCGCCGAGGACCGCCGACGCCGTGTCCGTCGTCGGGTGGCCTGGAGCATCGCGCTCGTCGTCGCGATCGCCGCCCTGGTCGGCGCGGTCTTCCTCGGCTGGCGCATCACGCAGGACCACTACTACGTCGGGTCCGACCGTGGCACCGTCGCGATCTACAAGGGCGTCCAGCAGTCGATCGGGCCGATCGCGCTCTCCGACGTCTACGAGGACACCGACATCCGCGTCAGCGGCCTGCCCGACTACACCCGCGAGAACGTCCGCTCGACGATCAACGCACAGTCCCTCTCCGACGCACGCGACATCGTCGACCGGCTGCGGAAGGCCGCCGAGACCGGGCAGGACCAGGCAGGCACCGGCGGGTCGTCGCCGTCGGCCACGCCCTCGGCCACGAGCTCGCCGACCCCGACGCCCACCCGCGGGACGAAGCGATGAGCAACGCGACCGCCCAGTCCTTCACGCAGGCGATCACGATCAAGCTGCGCGAACCCGCGCGGGCCCGGAACCTCGAGCTCGTGCTCCTCGTCATCGCCTGCGGCATCTGCGCCGGCGCGATGGTGCTCGTGCAGCTCGGCACCAAGGGCCGGCTGTTCGACACGTCGGTGCTCTGGACCGGCGCGACGATCCTCGGCCTCGCGCTCATCATGCACGTCGTGCTGCGCGTCGTCGCGAAGAACGCCGACCCGTTCGTGCTGCCGGTGGCCCTGGTCCTCAACGGCATCGGCATCGCCGAGATCTACCGCATCGACGTCCACAACGGGCTGACGGGGTGGGCCGCGGTCGGCGTCAAGCAGATCGTCTGGACCATCTTGGCGATGGCGGCGGCGATCGTCGTCCTGCTCGTCGTGCGGAACCACCGGTTCCTGCAGCGCTACCGCTACATCTTCATGCTGCTGACCATCGTGCTGCTCCTGCTGCCGATGCTGCCGATCATCGGCCTCAACGTGAACGGTGCGCGCGTCTGGATCAAGCTCGGGTCCTTCACCTTCCAGCCGGGCGAGCTCGCGAAGATCACGATGGCGCTGTTCTTCGCCGGGTACCTCGTCACCGCCCGGGACTCGCTGTCGATCGTCGGCCGCAAGGTCCTCGGCATGACGCTCCCGCGCGCCCGTGACCTCGGCCCGATCCTCATCATCTGGGCGGCGGCGATGGGCGTCCTGGTGTTCCAGCGCGACCTCGGCACCGCACTGCTGTACTTCGGCCTGTTCCTCGTGATGATCTACGTCGCGACCGCCCGGCTCAGCTGGGTGCTCATCGGCCTCGTCCTCTTCGTCGGCGGTGCCCTGGTCGCCCAGTCCGTCCTCGTGTACGTGCACGGCCGGTTCGAACAGTGGCTCAACCCGTTCGACAACACGATCTACAACGCCGACACGCAGGCCAGCTACCAGCTCGTGCAGGGGTTGTTCGGCTTCGCGAACGGTGGGATCACCGGCACCGGCCTCGGCCAGGGGCGCCCGTACATCACCCCCGTGGCGAACGCGGACTACATCATCGCGTCCCTCGGCGAGGAGCTCGGACTCATCGGGGTCTTCGCGATCCTCGCCCTGTTCATCGTCCTGGCCTCGCGCGGCATCCGCGTCGGGTTCATGGCGCAGGACGACTTCGGCAAGCTGCTCGGCGTCGGCTTCGGCTTCATCATCGCGCTCCAGGTCTTCGTCGTCGTCGGCGGCATCACCCGGGTGATCCCGGTGACCGGTCTGACGACGCCGTTCATGGCCGCGGGCGGGTCATCGCTGATCGCGAACTGGATCATCGCGGCGATGCTGCTGCGACTGACCGACTCGATCCCGGCGGAACAGCGCGTGCAGCAGGGAGCGATCCCGGCCGCACGCGGACGAGGGGCGACCAGGAAGGAGCGCGCGCGGTGAACCGACAACTCCGCGGTGTGTCCACCGTCATCGTGCTCATGTTCGTCGCCCTCTTCGTGTCGACGACCTCGATCCAGTTCTTCTCGGCCGAGCAACTCCGCGCCGACCCGCGGAACTCCCGGACGATCCTCGCGAGCTACTCCACGAAGCGCGGCGCGATCCTCGTCGACGGCAGCCCGATCGCCGAGTCCACCCCGTCGGACGACCAGTACCAGTACCAGCGCAAGTACACGAACGGCGACCTCTACTCGGCCGTCACCGGCTACTTCACGATCGGCCAGGGCAACGCGGGCATCGAGAGTGCGGAGAACGGCGTGCTGTCCGGGAACTCGGACGCCTCGTTCTTCCAGAACCTCAACGCGATCCTGACCGGCCAGGACGTCCAGGGCGACAACGTCAACCTGACGATCGACCCCGACGTGCAGAAAGCCGCGTACGACGCCCTCGGGAACAACACCGGCGCCGTCGTGGCCATCCAGCCGAAGACCGGCAAGATCCTCGCGATGGTCTCGAAGCAGTCGTACGACCCGAACGTCCTGACCTCGCACGACACGTCGCAGGTGGTCGAGAAGTACAAGGCGCTCGAGGCGGACGCCGGACAGCCGCTCAAGAACCGCGCGATCGCCGGCGACCTCTACACGCCCGGGTCGGTGTTCAAGCTCATCGTCGCGTCGGCGGCGCTCGAGGGCGGCAAGTACACGCTCGACTCGACGTTCCCGAACCCGTCGCGGCTGCAGCTGCCGGGCACGAGCACCTACATCAACAACGCCGAGGGCGGCACCTGCGGTGGCGGGGACAAGGTCAAGCTCCGCACCGCGATCCAGAACTCGTGCAACATCCCGTTCGCCGAGCTCGGGCAGAAGCTCGGGTACGACGCGATCAAGAGCATGGCCGACAAGTACGGCTTCGGCGACCAGATCGAGGTCCCGATGCAGGCCACGGCCAGCCAGTACCCCGACGTCAGCGACGACACCGCCCAGCTCATGCTGAGCGCGTTCGGGCAGGCGAGCGTCCGCGTCACTCCGCTCCAGATCGCCATGGTGTCCGCGGGCATCGCGAACGGCGGTACGGTGATGCAGCCCACCCTGGTCGACTCGATCACGACGAGCGACCTCAAGACGGTCCAGTCGTTCTCGCCGAAGGAGTTCAGCAGCCCGCTGTCCTCGTCCGAGGCGGGGGACCTGACCGAGGCGATGCAGAGCGTCGTCAACTCCGGGACCGGCACCAATGCCAAGATCGACGGGGTCGACGTCGCCGGGAAGACCGGCACCGCCGAGGGCGGGACGGGCGATCCCTACACGCTCTGGTTCACGGGCTTCGCTCCGGCGAAGGACCCGGAGGTCGCCGTCGCCGTCGTGGTCGGCAACGGCGGCGGTCTCGGGCAGTCCGGGGTCGGCAACACGGTCGCGGCCCCGGTCGCGAAGAAGGTCATGGAGGCGGTGCTGAACAAATGAGACCCACCAGCGGGCTCACCTTCGGTGGGCGGTACCAGCTCTCGTCCCGCGTCGCGATCGGCGGCATGGGTGAGGTGTGGCAGGCGACCGACCTGGTCATCGGCCGCACCGTCGCGCTCAAGATCCTCAAGGACGAGTACCTCGGGGACCCCGGGTTCCTCGAGCGGTTCCGCGCCGAGGCCCGGCACGCGGCACTCGTGAACCACGAGGGCATCGCCAATGTCTTCGACTACGGCGAGGAGGACGGCAGCGCCTACCTCGTCATGGAGCTCGTCCCCGGCGAGGCCCTGTCCACGATGATCGAGCGCGAGCACACGCTCCCGGTCGACAAGGTGCTCGACATCGTGGCGCAGACCGCGAACGCCCTCCAGGCCGCACACGCGGTCGGTCTGGTGCACCGCGACATCAAGCCGGGCAACCTCCTCATCACGCCCGACGGTCGGGTGAAGATCACCGACTTCGGCATCGCCCGGATCGCCGACCAGGTTCCGCTGACGGCCACCGGCCAGGTGATGGGCACGGTCCAGTACCTCTCGCCCGAGCAGGCGAGCGGCCACCCGGCGTCGCCGTCGACCGACATCTACTCGCTCGGCATCGTCGCGTACGAGTGCCTGGCGGGCCGACGTCCCTTCACCGGCGAGTCGCAGGTCGCGATCGCGATGGCGCACATCAACGAGCAGCCGCCGGCGCTCCCGGCCGACGTCCCGGAGCCGGTGGCAGCGCTCGTCATGTCGTGCATCGCCAAGAAGCCGGCGGACCGTCCCGCCACGGCCGCCAACCTCGCGCGGGCGGCACAGGCACTCCGCCGCGGTGACGTCGCCGCCGCCACCGTCGCGGTCCCGATGCTCGCCGAGGCCGGGACGGTCGCCTTCAACCCGCCGCAGCAACGGGGCGACAATGCCGCGACGGCCCTCATCGGCACACAGGCCGGTGCCGCGGTCGGTGGCCCCCGGACCCCGCCGTCGCCCGTCGAGGACGAGGAGCCGAAGAAGCGGCGCGCCTGGATCTGGTGGGTGGTCGGCGTCGTCGTCCTGCTCGCCGTCGCGGCCGTGGTCGGTGCGCTCGCGCTGAACGGGTCCTCCGACCCGAAGCCGTCCGCGTCGACCAGCTCCGAGCCCCGCCCCTCACAGACCCGGAGCACGCCCAGTGCGACCCCGACGGTGAGCCGGATCGACATCGACTCGTCCGACTACGTCGGCCGTCCGACCAGCGAGGTCCAGGCCGAACTGAGCCAGCTCGGGCTCGCGACGAACGTCGTGGACGGCGACGCGGCGACCGGCACGGACCAGCCGAACACGGTGCAGTCCCTCGACCCGACCGGCAGCCTGCAGCCGGGCGCCACGGTGACGATCCGGCAGTTCACCACGCCGCCCTCCGTCGAGAAGCCGGCGGCGCCGAAGGCCGGTGACGTCTCCGACACGGGGGCGGTCACCTTCAGCTGGGCCGAGGCGACCTGCCCCACCGGCTACACCGTCTCCACCTACACGTGGATCGCGACCGGCGGGAAGGACTCGTCCGGCGCCACGTCCGGCACGATCTCCTCCACCGCGGTGAACATCCAGGCGGACGAGCCCGACCAGCCCGTCACGTTCAAGTACTCCGTGACGTGCGGTGCCGGCGGGAGCAACCTCGCGAAGTCCCCCGGGTCCGACGCGGCGACGGCGACGTGGACGGTCGGCGACACGACGGACCCCGGCGACGGGACCGACCCCAGCGCCGGCATCGACCCGACCTCCGGGCCGCAGGACTGACCCCCGGTCTGGGGCTCGACACCGTTCCGTAACGGTTCGGTCCGAGCCCCCGTCACCAGCGTCTCACCAGGTCCTGCTGCCGTACACTTGCTCGGACGACAGACGGAGGAGTACGTGCCAGAAGGTGTGACCGCGGGGATCACGCTCCTCGCGAACCGCTACGAGATCGGTGACGTCATCGGTCGTGGCGGCATGGCCACGGTGCACCTGGGCAACGACACCCGCCTCGGGCGCAAGGTGGCGGTGAAGCTGCTGAAGCCGAGCCTCGCGAACGACCCTGCATTCCGCACGCGCTTCCGGCAGGAAGCCCAGTCGGCCGCCCGCATGGCCCACCCGACGATCGTGCGCGTGTACGACGCGGGCGAGGAGACCGTCCGGGAGCCCTCCGGCGCCGAGGTGCAGGTCCCGTACATCGTCATGGAGCACGTCGAGGGGCGTCCGCTCTCGGACATCATCTCGGACGGGCCGGTCGCCCCGGCCGAGGCCGTGCGCATCACCGAGGGCATCCTCACCGCCCTCGAGTACTCGCACCGCGCCGGCGTCGTGCACCGCGACATCAAGCCCGCGAACGTCATGGTCACCCACACCGGCCAGGTGAAGGTGATGGACTTCGGCATCGCCCGGGCCATCACCGACACCTCGGCGACGGTCGCGCAGACCACCTCGATCCTCGGGACCGCGTCGTACTTCTCGCCGGAGCAGGCCCGCGGTGAGACCGTCGACGCGCGCACCGACCTGTACTCCACCGGCGTCGTCCTCTTCGAACTCCTCACCGGACGACCGCCGTTCATCGGTGACAGCCCGGTCGCGGTCGCTTACCAGCACGTCAGCGAGCAGCCCGCGGCTCCCTCGACCATCGCGTCCGAGGTCTCGCCCGCGCTCGACGCCGTCACCCTGCACGCCCTCGTGAAGGACAAGACGCGTCGCTTCCAGAGCGCCGCGGAGTTCCGCACGGACCTGCAGCAGGCGGCTGCCGGACAGGTGCCGTCGTCGACGCGCAAGCTGCAGCAGCAGCACGCGAGCGACGCCTCGACCATGCTCTTCGGCGTCAACCCGCGCACGACGTCCAACCCGGCCGTCGCGTTCCGCGAGCTCGACGACGACACCGCCGAGCACCGTCCGCAGCGCACGCAGAACCGCCCCCCGGTCGCGTGGATCTGGGTCGGGATCGTCCTCATCGTCGCGATCATCGCGGCCACCGTGTTCTTCGTCGCCAACCTGCAGCCCGGCAAGGCGCCAGTGTCGTCCTCGGTCACGGTGCCGAACGTCGTCGGCGCGACCTGGTCCTCGGCCTCCGCGACCCTCAAGAAGAGCGAGCTGACGCCGGTCCGTGTGACCGAGGCGTCCGACGACGTCGATCGTGGCCTCGTCATCCGGACGGAACCCGGTGGCGGCTCGGGCAACACGGTCCCGCGGAACTACAAGGTCGACGTCGTCATCTCGACCGGACCCGCGAAGGTCACCGTGCCGAACCTCGCGAACCAGACGCAGGACGCGGCGCAGCAGGCACTCCAGACGGCCGGGCTCGAACTCGGCGCGGTCAGTTCGGACTACTCCGCGACGGTCCCCGAGGGCACCGTCCTGAGTTCCGACCCGGCGGGTGGTGCCACGGCCACGAAGGGCACGGTCGTCAACCTGACGGTCTCCAACGGCAAGGTGCAGCTCCCGGACGTCACCAACCAGCAGTTCACCCAGGCCAACCAGACGCTCACGAACCTCGGACTGACGGTCGGGCAGAACCCGTCGTACTCCTGCACCGGCGGCCTGGTGACCCAGCAGGACCAGCCTGCTGGTGACATCGCGCAGGGCAGCACCGTCACGCTGACCTACTGCGCCGGTTCGACGCAGACGGACAACCCGACGCCCTCCGGTGACAGCAACCACCGGGACCGCAAGCGCAACAACGGCTGACGCACGGCTGGCCACGCAGGCGCGCAGTGTCCGCCCTGGAGGCCCGGGGCGGTTTCCCGAGTCAGCGCACGTGCCCGGACGTGCGGCCCGGGCGCGGGGCGCGGGGCGCCGGGCGTGGTCCGGCCCGCCGGCGTGGACCACGCGTGTGTGCCCGACCCCGAGTGTGCCTGACCCTGCACAGGCCAGACCCGGAGTGGGCCTGACTCAGGGACGGTGCGCTGCGATGAGGGGGTTGAGGCCCGTGGCGCGGTCTGCCGCTCCCGCGAGACCGGTCGTCTCGAGCCAGTTGCCGACCATCCGGTAGCCACCCTCCGTCAGGACGGACTCCGGGTGGAACTGGACCCCGTACACCGGGTGGTCCCGGTGCTCGACGCCCATGATGACTCCGCCGCCGGTGCGTGCCGTGACCGTGAGCTCGTCGGGGACCGTGCCGTCCACGATCGTGAGGGAGTGGTAGCGGGTCGCGGTGAAGGGGTGCGGGACGCCGGCGAAGAGGACGCTGTCGTCGTGGTCCACCTGCGACGTCTTGCCGTGCATGAGCTCGTCCGCGTGGGTGACCGTGGCGCCGAGGGCCTCGGCGATCGCCTGGTGCCCGAGGCACACGCCGAGCAGTGGCTTGTCGGCGGCGATGGCCGCTCGGACGGTGGGGATCGACACTCCGGCGTCCGCTGGGGTGCCGGGGCCCGGGGAGAGCAGCACGCCGTCGTAGTCGGCGATGCGCTCGGCGATCTCGTCCTCCGGGAACGAGTCGTTCCGGACGACGTCCGTGTCGGCGCCCAGCTGCTGGACGTACCCGTTCAGCGTGTAGACGAAGCTGTCGTAGTTGTCGACGACGAGGATCTTGGTCATGAGCGGTCCACCGTACTCCTGGGGCATCTGCACAGTCGGTGCGAGGCCTCTGCACACCTGTGGTGACGGTAGGATACCGGCCATGGCCAAGGACAAGGACCGCACCAAGCCCGCCCGGAGGACCCGAGCCGACTCGGTCGACACTGCGGGGGACAGCCCGAACCCGGTGTGGTTCAAGCCGGTCATGTTCGGCTTCATGCTGGTCGGCCTCGCCTGGGTGATCGTGTTCTACATCTCCCAGGGCTCGCTGCCCGTTCCGTCGCTCGACTCGTGGAACATCCTGATCGGCTTCGGCATCATGTTCATCGGCTTCCTGATGACCACGCGCTGGCGCTGACCACGCCCGTCTCCGTCGACGCCCGTCGTACCCCCGTGGTACGGCGGGCGTCGTCGTTTCTCCACAAGGACGGCACGGCCTCGGTGGCTCCGCAGCGAGCTCTCCACCGCCTGTCGACAGTTCTCCACACTCTCCACACCGCTGTCCACACCTTGGCCCCGGAGTTTTCCACAGGTGAATCCACAGTGGGGATAATCACACCGGTGTAACTCACCGATCTGTCCACAGCTGTGGACAAGTACGGGGCTCGCCTGTGGAAACCGGTGGACGACCGGCAGCGGGAGACCTGCAGAGCACGTGCAGAACGCCCCGCCGCACGGAGCGACGGGGCGTTCAGGACCGGAGTAGGGCGTGGGGTGGACCGCCTAGGCGAAGACGCCCGTGGCGCCGAGCAGGATCCCCACGAGCAGGACCACCGCCTCGGTCACCAGCAGCGCCGTCTGGAGCCCGCGTTGCCGGACGTTCCGCGTCTTCGTGAAGACGAAGCCGGTGATGAACCCGAGGACGATCCCGCCGACGTGCGCCTGCCACGAGATGCTCGTCCCCGGGAGGAACCCGACCACGAGGTTGAGTCCCATGATCACGAGGAGCTGCACGGCGTTGTAGCCGAGACTCCGCTGGATCACGAAGAACGCGGCGAACAACCCGAAGATCGCCCCCGACGCCCCGACGACCGGGGTGTTCGGCGCGAGCAGGGTCACCGCGAGGTCACCGCCGAGACCGGAGAGGAAGAACAACGCGAGGAACCGCCAGGTCCCGAGCATGTTCTCGAGCATCCGCCCGAAGATCCACAGCGCCCACATGTTGAACAGGATGTGGAAGAAGGACGAGTGCACGAACAACCCGGTGATGATCCGCCAGGGCTGCGTGTCCGCCACGGGAGCGAAGTAGAGCATCGCACCCGTCAGTGCTCGACCCGTCACCTGGTCGAGGAGCCAGACCACGACGCTGATCGC
Source organism: Curtobacterium luteum (assembly GCF_014646995.1). GTDB lineage: Bacteria > Actinomycetota > Actinomycetes > Actinomycetales > Microbacteriaceae > Curtobacterium > Curtobacterium luteum. Next base: position 74,452 of record NZ_BMOI01000013.1, read on the forward strand.
CACGAGGACGACCGTTGCCTTCTGGTCGAGCATGGCGAATCGACGCCCCGCGACGGTCAGGCCGCTCGGAGCACCGGACGCACGACGGTTCGCCTGGAACTGCGCCCGCTGCTCACGGACGCACTCCGGGCAGTGCACACCGACCGCCGCCGGCGTCTGGCACTCGGGGCAGATCGTCCGACCGCACCGCTGGCAGAGCACGAAGCTCTGCCGGTCGGGGTGCCGGTAACAGGTGTTCGGGTTGGACGCCGGGTCGGTCAACGGGGTCAGACGTCCTCGACGTCGATGCTCTCGATGACGACGTCCTCGAGGGGCTTGTCGCGACCATCGGTCGGCACACCCTCGATGGCGTCGACGACCGCGCGCGACTCGTCGTCAGCGACCTCACCGAAGATGGTGTGCTTGCCCTGCAGCCACGGCGTGGCCACCGTGGTGATGAAGAACTGCGAGCCGTTCGTGCCGCGGCCGCCCTGGATGCCGGCGTTCGCCATCGCGAAGATGTACGGGTTCTGGAAGGTGAGCTCCGGGTGGATCTCGTCGTCGAACCGGTAGCCGGGGCCGCCGATGCCCTGACCGAGCGGGTCGCCGCCCTGGATCATGAAGTCCTTGATGATGCGGTGGAAGACCACGCCGTCGTAGAGCTTGTCGGTCGAGACCTTGCCCGTGCCGGGGTGCGTCCACTCCTGCTTGCCCGTTGCGAGGTCGACGAAGTTCTTGACGGTCTTGGGGGCGTGGTTGCCGAACAGGTTGACGCGGATGTCGCCCTTGTTCGTGTGGATCGTTGCGACAGCGGTGTGCAGAGACATGTTCCGATTCTCGCATGTACTGCTGACGTACAGACGGTACGCACAGGCAAGCCTCCGTGACCTGTCAGCCGCCGCGGTGGCAGGATGGGCACACGCCGATCCTGTGGAGGTACCAGATGACGATCGAGATCCCGCGCAAGCGCAGGAAGCAGATCAAGAAGCTCAAGGGCAAGACCGCCTCGCTCCTGGGTGAGCAGCGCAAGGTCCTGGAGCACGCGAACGCCATCCTGGCCGAGGCGCGCTCGCACGCTGCCGACGCCGCTCGCAAGGACATCGCACCCCGGGTGCAGAACGCGGTCGACAACGGGATCCGTCCCGCCGTCGCCACGGGGGTGCACGCGACGAAGAGCGCTGCGCAGACCGCTTCGCACCGGTTCCAGACCGAGGTCGTCCCCGGCCTCGTCGCCACCGCCGGCTCCGTGCTGAGCGTCAAGGACCTCGCGAGCGACCCGCGCGTCAAGAAGATCGTCAAGGAGGCCCAGAAGAAGGGCAAGAAGGCGAAGAAGTCGGCGGAGAAGTACGTGCCGCACCAGAAGAAGGGTCTCGGCTTCGGCGGCGTCGCGCTGATCGTCGTCGGTGTCGTCGCGGTCGCCGGTGCGGCCTACGCGGCCTACCAGACCCTCCGCGCGGACGACGACCTCTGGGTCGCGGACGACGCGGACACGGCGGAGAAGCCCGCCGCCTGACCTCCTCGGTTCGTACGGAGGGCCCCGGCACGCGCCGGGGCCCTCCGTCGTCTCCGGGACGGCGCGGGGGCGGCGGCGCGTGTGAACGCAGAACGAAGCCCCTGCGAAGCGACGGAATCGCGACCAGGGGCTTCTGCGAGTGGAGCCTGGGAGAATCGAACTCCCGACATCCTGCTTGCAAAGCAGGCGCTCTACCAACTGAGCTAAGGCCCCGGAACACCGATGATGCTATCCGGTGTGGGTGGAGATGGTGGGGCTACAAGGACTTGAACCTTGGACCTCTTCGTTATCAGCGAAGCGCTCTAACCGCCTGAGCTATAGCCCCTCAGACCAGATGAGAGCCTACCGTACCGACCTCGCAGAACGAAATCGAGCGGTCGGACCCATCCGGCCCGGGTGTGTCAGTTGTTCGTGAACCCGACGAGCAAGCCGCCGGTGATCCGCACACTGAGGTTGTAGAGGACGCTCACGATCGCACCGAGCACGGTGCCGACGACCACGTTGAGGATGCCCACGACGATGGAGAACCCGAGCACCTGCCCCAGCGAGAACTGGTCCATGATCGAGTAGTTGTTCTGCCCCGTGACGTCCTTGAGCAGGGCGTCCACCTGGGTGAACACCCCCGTCTGGTTGAGGATGACCCAGACCAGCGCCGTCGCGACGACGATGACGATCGAACCGGCGAGGGCGATGAGGAAGCTCAGCTTCACCATCGACCAGAAGTCGACGTACACCAGACGCAGGCGGACCTGCCGGGTGCCGACGGGCCGCTTCGCCTTCTTCTGGAGCTTCTCGGCGACACTACTCATTGTTTGACTGGTCCTCTCCGGCCTCGCGGTCGGCGGGCTGGTCGTCGGCTGCTTCGGTCGGGCTGACCGTCTCCACCGGGCCCGCGGGCTCGATCTCGGCGTCGTCCTGGTCGTCCAGGTTCCGCTCACTGTTCCGGGCCACTGCGATGATCCGGTCGTTGTCCGCGAACCTCGCGAAGACGACGCCCATCGTGTCGCGGCCCTTGGCGGGCACCTCGGCCACGGCAGACCTTACCACCTTGCCCGATTGCAGCACGACGAGCACCTCGTCGTCCTCGCCGACGATGAGAGCCCCCACAAGGTCCCCTCGATCGGCGGCCAGCTTGGCGACCTTGATGCCGAGACCGCCACGGCCCTGCACGCGGTACTGGTCGACCGAGGTGCGCTTGGCGTAGCCGCCCTCCGTCATCACCCAGACGTACCCGTCGTCGGACACGACCCGGGCCGCGAGGAGCGAGTCGTCGTCGCGGAACGACATGCCCTTCACACCGGAGGTCGAGCGGCCCATCGGGCGGAGTGCGTCGTTCGAGGCCGTGAACCGCAGCGACATGCCGTGCTTCGACACGAGGAGCAGGTCGTCGTGCTCGTCGACGAGGAGCGCCTGCACGAGGGTGTCCCCGTCGCGGAGGTTGATCGCGATGATGCCGCCGGTGCGGTTCGTGTCGTACTCCGTGAGCGCGGTCTTCTTGATGAGCCCGTGCTGCGTCGCGAGCACGAGGTACTGCGCGGCCTCGTAGTCGCGGATGTCGAGGACCTGCTGGATCTGCTCGTCGGGCTGCATGGCGAGCAGGTTCGCGACGTGCTGGCCCTTCGCGTCGCGGCCGGCTTCCTGCAGCTCGTACGCCTTCGCGCGGTAGACGCGTCCCTTGTCGGTGAGGAACAGGAGCCAGTGGTGCGTCGTCGTCACGAAGAAGTGCTCGACGACGTCGTCCGCACGGAGCTGCGCACCCTTGACCCCGCGACCGCCCCGGTGCTGCGACCGGTAGTTGTCGCTCCGGGTGCGCTTGACGTACCCACCGCGGGTGATGGTGACGACCATCTCCTCTTCGGGGATGAGGTCTTCCATCGACATGTCGCCGTCGAACCCGAGCATGATCTCGCTGCGGCGGTCGTCCCCGAAGCGCGCGACGATCTCGTCGAGCTCCTCGATGATGATCGCGCGCTGCCGCTCCGGCTTGGCGAGGATGTCGTTGAAGTCGGCGATCTTGCGCTCGAGCTCCTCGGCCTCGTCGTGGATCTTCTGGCGCTCGAGCGCGGCGAGACGACGCAGCTGCAGCTCGAGGATCGCACGCGCCTGGATCTCGTCGACGTCGAGCAGTTCCATGAGGCCGGAGCGGGCCTCTTCCGCGTCGGGCGAGCGACGGATGAGGGCGATGACCTCGTCGAGCGCGTCGAGCGCCTTGAGGTAGCCGCGCAGGATGTGTGCGCGCTTCTCGGCCTCGCGCAGCCGGTACTGGGTTCGGCGGACGATGACGTCGACCTGGTGGTCGACCCAGGCGGAGATGAACCCGTCGAGCGCGAGGGTGCGGGGCACGCCGTCGACGATCGCGAGCATGTTCGCGCCGAAGTTCTCCTGCAGTTGCGTGTGCTTGTACAGGTTGTTGAGGACGACCTTCGCCACGGCGTCGCGCTTGAGCACGATGACGAGGCGCTGACCGGTGCGACCCGACGTCTCGTCGCGGATGTCCGCGATGCCGGCGAGCTTGCCGTCCTTGACGCCCTCCGCGATCTTGATCGCGAGGTTGTCCGGGTTCACCTGGTACGGCAGCTCGGTCACGACGAGGCAGGTCCGGCCCTGGATCTCCTCGACGTTGACCACCGCGCGCATCGTGATGGAGCCACGACCGGTCCGGTAGGCGTCCTGGATGCCCTTGGTGCCGAGGATCTGCGCGCCGGTCGGGAAGTCCGGGCCCTTGATCCGCTGCATGAGGGCCGTCAGGAGTTCCTCGCGCGTGGCCTCGGGGTGCTCGAGCGCCCACTTCGCACCCTCGGAGACCTCGCGCAGGTTGTGCGGCGGGATGTTCGTCGCCATGCCGACGGCGATGCCGACCGAACCGTTGACGAGGAGGTTCGGGAAGCGCGCCGGCAGGATCGCGGGCTCTTGCGTGCGGCCGTCGTAGTTGTCCTGGAAGTCGACGGTCTCTTCCTCGATGTCCCGCACCATCTCGAGGGCGAGCGGGGCCATCTTGGTCTCGGTGTACCGCGGGGCCGCGGCGCCGTCGTTGCCGGCCGAGCCGAAGTTGCCCTGGCCGAGCGCGAGCGGGTAGCGCAGCGACCACGGCTGCACGAGGCGGACGAGGGCGTCGTAGATGGCCGAGTCGCCGTGCGGGTGGAACTGGCCCATGACGTCGCCGACGACGCGGGAGCACTTCGAGAACGCGCGGTCGGGGCGGTACCCGCCGTCGTACATCGCGTAGATCACGCGGCGGTGCACCGGCTTGAGCCCGTCACGGACCTCGGGGAGCGCGCGGCCGACGATGACCGACATCGCGTAGTCGAGGTACGACCGCTGCATCTCGAGCTGCAGGTCGACCTGCGAGATGCGGTCGCCGGAGACGACGATGTCCCCGCTGTCGCCGTGGACGATCTCGGGCTGCTCGTCGGCGCCGTTCTCGTTGTCGTCAGCCATGTGGCGTGGTCACCTTTCTGGTGGCCCTCCGGTCGTCGGCCGGGAGGCACTGGTTCCGTCGGTCGCGCCGGGCGCGACCACAGGGGGTCGGGACTGGTCGACGCGGCTGGCACCGCGCCTCCAGGCCGGTACTAGATGTCGAGGAAGCGGACGTCCTTGGCGTTCTGCTGGATGAACTGGCGACGCGCGTCGACGTCCTCGCCCATCAGCGTCGCGAAGACGCTGTCGACGGCCGCGGCGTCCTCGAGCGTGACCTGCAGGAGCGTGCGGGTGTCCGGGTTCATGGTGGTGTCCCAGAGCTCCTTGTAGTCCATCTCGCCGAGACCCTTGTAGCGCTGGATCCCGTTGTCCTTCGGGATCCGCTTGCCGGCCGCGATGCCCGCCTGGAGCAGCGCGTCACGCTCCCGGTCGGAGAACACGTACTCGTGCGCCGAGTTCGACCACTTGAGGCGGTAGAGCGGCGGCTGCGCCAGGTACACGTAGCCGCGCTCGATGAGCGGCCGCATGTAGCGGAACAGCAGCGTCAGGAGCAGGGTCGTGATGTGCTGGCCGTCGACGTCGGCATCCGCCATCAGCACGATCTTGTGGTAGCGGGCCTTCTCCGGGTCGAAGTCCTCGCCGATGCCGGCGCCGAACGCCGTGATCATCGACTGGATCTCCTGGTTGGCCAGCGCGCGGTCGAGACGCGCCTTCTCGACGTTCAGGATCTTGCCCCGGAGCGGGAGGATCGCCTGCGTGAGCGGGTTGCGGCCCTGCACGGCCGAGCCGCCGGCGGAGTCGCCCTCGACCATGAAGATCTCGGAGATCGTCGGGTCCTTCGACTGGCAGTCCTTGAGCTTGCCGGGCATGCCGCCCGACTCGAGGAGCCCCTTGCGGCGGGTGGTCTCGCGCGCCTTGCGGGCCGCGAGCCGCGCCTGCGACGCCTGGATCGCCTTGCGGATGACGTCCCGCGCCTGGGTGGGGTTGCGGTCGAACCAGTCCGCGAGTTCGCTGCCGACGACCTTCTGCACGAAGCCCTTGGCCTCGGTGTTGCCGAGCTTGGTCTTCGTCTGGCCCTCGAACTGCGGTTCGCCGAGCTTGATGGAGATGACGGCCGTCAGGCCCTCACGGATGTCGTCACCGGTGAGGTTGTCGTCCTTCTCCTTGATGATCTTGTTGTCCCGGGCGTACTTGTTGACCAGGTACGTCAGCGCGGCACGGAAGCCCTCTTCGTGGGTGCCGCCCTCGTGGGTGTTGATCGTGTTCGCGAAGGTGTGGACGCTCTCCTGGTAGGAGGTGTTCCACTGCATCGCGATCTCGAGCGCGATCTGACGCTCCTTGTCCTCGGACTCGATCGAGATGACGTCCTCGTGGACCTTGTCCGCCTTCTTCTGTGCGTTGAGGTACTCGACGTAGTCGATGAGCCCGCGCTCGTAGTGGAAGGTGTCCTTGCGGGCTTCTTCGCCCTCGTCCGGGGTGCGCTCGTCACGGAGCTCGATCTTCAGGCCCTTGTTGAGGAACGCCGTCTGCTGGAAGCGGGTGCGGAGCGTCTCGTAGTCGAACTCGACGGTCTCGAAGATCTGGTCGTTCGGCCAGAAGGTGATCGTGGTGCCCGTGCGGTCGGTCTCCTCGCCCTCGACGACCGGGGCGACGGGGACACCGTCCGTGTAGCTCTGGCGGTAGACGTGCCCGTCGCGCGCGACCTCGACGTCGAGCTCGGTGCTCAGCGCGTTGACGACCGACGAGCCGACGCCGTGGAGGCCACCGGACACCGCGTACCCGCCACCGCCGAACTTGCCGCCGGCGTGCAGGACGGTCAGGACGACCTGGAGCGTCGAGACGCCCTCGGTCGGGTGTGTGCTGACGGGGATGCCGCGACCGTTGTCCACGACCCGGATGCCGCCGTCTTCCCGGATGGTGATCGAGATGGTGTCGCAGTAGCCGGCGAGGGCTTCGTCGACCGAGTTGTCGACGATCTCGTAGACCAGGTGGTGGAGACCGCGCGGACCCGTCGAGCCGATGTACATGCCCGGGCGCTTGCGGACGGCCTCGAGGCCCTCCAGCACCTGGATCTGGTCTGCACCGTAGGACGGTTCGTTCTTCTGTGCGTCGTCAGATCCTGATGTCATTCGAGAGAGCTCCTGCCTGCGCGCGGAACGCCCGCACACTGCACTCCCCAGTCTACCGCGTCGCCCGTTCGTTCGAGGCGGAATCCGGCCGCTGACGGGCCTTTTTTCGCCCGGCAGGATGAAATTGCCGCCTCAACCGTAGGTGTCGCGAGGACCGCGCCCCTGGACGGTCCTGGGACCGCGTTTCCAGGTGGGGGCGTCGGGGCCCGAAACCCGGATCGACTCGACCCCTGCCTGCGGGTGCCGTTCGGCGATCGTCGTGGTGATGGTCGAACGCATGAGTCGGAGCTGCGTGGCCCACGCCGTGGAGTCGCACCGGATGACGAGGGCACCGTCGTCGATGGTCACCGGGTGGGAGTGCTTCGCGAGCTCCTCGCCCACCACACCGGGCCAGTCGACGAACAACCCGGAGCGGGCGAGCGGCTCGACCCAGCCGAGCTCGTTCGCGAGGGAGCCGACGACGTCGCCGAGCCCCTTCGGTTCGCGGCCTCGGCCGTAGGGCACGGAGTCCGCGTCGACCTCGCGGGCTCGGCGGCGCCGGGCGTCCACCGTGCGGAGCGACGGGTCGCCGAACACGGCCTTCAGGTGGCGGTAGAACCGGGACGGCTCGGTGGGCTTCCAGGGCTTCGGCATCAGGACGCCGTGTCCGCGCTCGACGGGTCGACGGTCGTGGCCGGCGCGGGCCGGTCGACGATCGTGCCGGCCTCGATGTGCACGGTGTGCGCCGCCAGCTGCTCGGGAACGTCACCGAACACCGCCGCCGTGATGAGCACCTGCTCGTAGTCCGCGACCGCGTTCGCGAGCCGTTCCCGGCGGGACTCGTCGAGTTCGGCGAAGACGTCGTCGAGGATGATGATCGGGTCGCCGAGCGTCGACTCGGCACGCAGCACCGCGGCGCTCGCGAGCTGCACGGCCAACGCGAAGGACCACGATTCCCCGTGACTGGCGTAGCCGCGGGCGGGTAACCCGTTCAGCTGGAAGAGCACGTCGTCCCGGTGGGGCCCGACGAGGGTCAGTCCTCGGTCGAGTTCGTCCCGGCGGCGGCGGTCGAGCGCACTCCGGAACGCCTCGGCCGCAGCGGGGACCGTGACCGGCTCGTCCGGGGTCCCGAGCACGGGGTCCGTCGCTGCCGCGTCCTCCGGGTCACCGCCGCGGACGCTGAGGACGCCGGTGATCGTCGCCTCGTGCCGTTCGCCGGCGACGGTCGCGTACGCCTCCGTCACGAAGGGTGCGAGCCGCCGCGTCAGGTGGTCCCGGGCGGCGATGATCTCGGCGCCGAAGGACACGAGCCGGTCGTCCCAGACGTCGAGCGTGGACAGCGCCCCGGCCTTCGAGCCGGTGGCCCGCGCGGACTTCAGCAGGGTGTTCCGCTGCCGGAGCGTCCGGTCGTAGTCGGCGAGCACGCCCTGCATGCGCGGCGCGATCTGCCCGAGGAGCTCGTCGAGCATCCGCCGGCGCCCGGCCGGTTCGCCGCGGACGAGCGCGAGGTCCTCGGGGGCGAACAGGACGCTCGTGCAGTACCGAGGGAGCTCGCGGGGCTTGATCGCCGCCCGGTTGACCTGCGCCCGGTTCGATCCCGACCGGTTGATCTGCACCTCCGCGAGGATGCTGCGGTCCTCGTGCGCCAGTCGCGCGCGGACGATCGCCGCGTCGCACCCCTGCCGGACGAGCGCGGCGTCCGTCGGCACACGGTGGGAGCCGAGCGTGGACAGGTACCCGATCGCCTCGACCAGGTTCGTCTTGCCCTGGCCGTTGCGGCCCACGAACAGGTTCGGCCCGCGTGCGAGGTCGACCTCCGCCTCCCGGTAGTTCCGGAAGTCGGTGAGTTGCAGGTGGTCGACGTGCACGCGGGCCGGGACGAGCTCAGGTGGTGACCTGAACTACGCCTTCTTGACGGCGTGGCCGCCGAACTGGTTGCGGAGCGCCGCGACGGCCTTCATCGTCGGGGACTGGCTCCCCTGACGCGAGACGAAGCGGGCGAACATCGCAGCCGAGAGCGCGGGCATCGGCACCGCGAGCTCGATCGCCTCTTCGAGGGTCCAGCGACCCTCGCCCGAGTCGTCGACGTAGCCCTCGAGCTCGTCGAGCTTCGGGTCCTCGTTGATGGCGAGCACGAGCAGGTCGAGCAGCCACGAACGCACGACCGTGCCGCGCTGCCACCCGGCGAAGACGGCGGGCACGTCGTGCACGATGTCCTTCGCCTCGAGGAGCTCGTAGCCCTCGCCGTACGCCTGCATGATCGCGTACTCGATGCCGTTGTGGACCATCTTCGCGTAGTGCCCGGCACCGACGCCGCCGGCGTGCGAGAAGCCCTCTTCGCGCGGGCCCTCGGGACGGAGCGCGTCGAACACCGGCATGGCGAACTCGACGTCCTTGACGTCACCGCCGACCATGAGGCCGTAGCCGTTGTCCTTGCCCCAGACGCCACCGGAGACACCGGCGTCCATGTAGCGGATGCCCTCGGCGCCGAGCTGCTCGGCGTGCTTGGTGTCGTCGAGCCACTTCGAGTTGCCACCGTCGATGACCAGGTCGCCCTCGCCGAGGACCTCGGCGAGCTCGGTGATGACGTCGTCGGTGATCTTGCCGTGCGGGACCATGACCCACACGAGCTTCTGGCCCTCGGGCAGCGCGGCCGCGAGGTCCGCGAGGCTGGCGACGTCCGAGACGGCGGGGTTCGCGTCGAACCCGGTGACCTCGATGCCTGCGTTGCGGAGACGGGCACGCATGTTGTTGCCCATGCGACCGAGGCCGACAAGACCGATGTGCATGATTTCCTCTTCTGTTCGTCGTCGCGCTGATGCAGGTGGGGCGCGTCAGCGCAGTGTTCGGCTGTTGCGCTTACCGCAGCAGGAGATTGGGCTGCAGCAGGTACCGGTATCCGTCCGTGGCAGGTGCTTCCTGCGAAGTCTGGCCGGTGAGCAGCACCGGGCCGGGCTTGTTGGGGTTCTCCGTCTTGGTGAAGGAGATGCGGACGAACTCGGAGTGCACCGCGTTCAACCCGTCCAGGAGGAAGGCGGGCTTCAACGAGACCACCGTTTCCTCACCGGTCAGCAACGCATCGATCGACTCTGACGCCTGCGCTTGTTCGGACCCGATCGCCTCGAGCGTGAGCCCGTCGACCGAGAAGGAGAACCGGAGCGCTGCTTCGCGCTCCAGGACGAGGGAGACCCGTCGGACGGCCTCGACGAGTTCCGCGGTGTTGATCACCGCGTGGTCGTCGACCGTCTCGGGGAAGAGCCGGCGGACCGGCGGGTAGTTGCCCTTGATGAGCAGGGAGGTCACCGTCTTGTCGTCGGCGTGGAACGCGATGAGCTCGCGGTCGGACGTTCCGCTGATCGACACGGACACCGTCGACGCGGAGCCGAAGGTGCGGCCGACCTCTTGCAGGGTCCGGGCCGGGACGAGCGCGTGGAGCGGCTCCGAGCCGACGCGGCCCGAGTCCCACGCGATGGTCCGGACGGCGACGCGGTAGCGGTCGGTCGCGATGAGGGAGAGGTCGTTGTCGCCGACCTCGAGCTGCACGCCGGTGATGACCGGGGTGACGTCGTCGCGGCTCGCGGCGACGGCGACCTGCGAGACCGCCTCCGAGAAGGCGTCCCCGGGGATGACACCGGTCTGCGGTCCGATCTCCGGGAGGGTGGGGTACTCCTCGACCGGCATGGACAGCAGCGTGAAGTGCGCGGAGCCGCAGGTCACCGAGATCTTCGTGTCCTCGGTCGTGAACGTGACGGGCGCGTTCGGCAGGCGGCTCGCGATGTCGTTGAGGAGCCGGCCCGAGACGAGGACCGTGCCCGGCTCGTCGATCTGCGCCGTGATCGAGGTCTGCGCGGAGACCTCGTAGTCGAACGACGAGAGCGTCAGACGATCGCCGTCGGCGTGGATCAGCACGCCGGAGAGGATCGGGAGGGTCGTGCGCTGTGGGAGGAGCTTCACCGCGAAGGAGACGGCTTCGGAGAAGACGTCCCGGTTGACCTCGAACTTCACAGCTGGGACCCCTGTCGATCGGTTGGACTGTCCGGCCGCCCCATTGTGGCACAGCGGAGGGGGCGCCGGATTCTTGTCATCCGCCGTCCACAAGGTTGTCCCGCGGAGATTCATCGTTAACCAGGATCAATGGTGTTAACGCCTGTGCACAGTGTGGATAACTCTGTGCATCCCGCTTCTCCACAGGGAACTACACAGGTGTGAGTTGTGAGTGGTGTGTGCACGAGGTCTGGATGAGTGAATCTCAGCTATCCACTTCCATCCACAGTCTCCACAGGTGGGTACCGATCTGTGAACAACCGGGCCGCGTGTCATCCACAGTTATCCACAGGCTTTCCACACTGTGGGAATCTCGCCGCCTGGAACCGTCTCAGATGGTGGACGTGCCTGCATCCACACTGATCGGAGGGCGCGTCGCGTGCATGCGCCGGGTCACCTGCGCGACAGAACGACGCAGCGACGCGACGGAACGACGCGACGGAACGACGCGGCAACGCAGCGACGCAGCGGACGGGAGGCACGGTGCCCGCCCGCACCGTGCCTCCCGTCCGTCCGTCCGTCAGTCGGTCGCGTCCGCGACGCGACCCGCGTCGTCAGCGGTAGCGGCGGTCCTGCTTGATCCGGCTGGTGAGCTCGGTGACCTGGTTGTAGATCGACCGACGCTCCTTCATCAGCTCGGTGATCTTCTTGTTCGCGTACATGACCGTCGTGTGGTCCCGGTTGCCGAAGAGCTGACCGATCTTGGGCAGCGACAGGCTGGTCATCTCCCGGCAGAGGTACATCGCGATCTGGCGCGCGGTCGCGATGGCCTGGGACCGCGAGGACCCGTAGAGGTCGTCGACCGACAGCTTGAAGTACTCCGCGGTGTGGTTGATGATGTCCGTCGGCGCGATCACGTTGTCGTCGTCGAGCGTGATCAGGTCCTTGAGGACGGTCTGCACGAGCGACATGTCGACGGCCGTCCGGTTGAGGCTCGCGAAGGCGGTCACCCGGATGAGCGTCCCCTCGAGCTCCCGGATGTTGCTCGACACCTTCGAGGCCATGAACTCGAGGATGTCGTCCGGCACCTGCAGGTGGTCGGACTGTGCCTTCTTGCGGAGGATCGCGATCCGGGTCTCGAGGTCCGGCGCCTGGACGTCCGTGATGAGGCCCCACTCGAAGCGCGAGCGCATGCGGTCCTCGAAGCCGGTGAGGTGCTTCGGGGCGACGTCCGAGGTGATGACGACCTGCTTGTTGTGGTCGTGCAACGTGTTGAACGTGTGGAAGAAGGCCTCCTGCGTGGAGTCCTTCCCCTGGAGGAACTGGATGTCGTCGATCAGCAGGATGTCGATGTCGCGGTACCGCTGCTGGAACTGGTTCGACCGGTTGTTCGCGATGGAGTTGATGAAGTCGTTCGTGAACTCCTCGCTCGACACGTACCGCACCCGGATCCCCGGGTAGAGGCTCTCGGCGTAGTGGCCGATCGCGTGCAGGAGGTGCGTCTTGCCGAGGCCCGAGTCGCCGTAGATGAAGAGCGGGTTGTAGGCCTTGGCCGGTGCCTCGGCGACCGCGACGGCTGCGGCGTGCGCGAACCGGTTCGACGAGCCGATGACGAAGTTGTCGAAGTTGTACTTCGGGTTGAGTCGGGACTCGGGGCGACCGCCGGTGCCCGGGGAGTCGATCTGGCTCGGGACGAACGGCGCTTCGATGTACTGCCGGGGCGCCGCGCTCTGCTCGACCGCTCCCTGGACGGGTTCGGCGTACTCGGGGACGTGCGTCGGTGCCGGCGCGTCCATCCGAGGCTCCGACGCCATGTCCGGGTTGACGGTGATGGCGAAGTTGGCGACGGCGTCGTCGCCGATGCGCGAGACGGCCTCGGTGATGGGGACGCGGATGCGCTGCTCGAGCATGCCGCGGGTGAGGTCGTTCGGCACCTCGAGGTAGAGCGTGCCGGCGAGGACGCCCTTCGGCTCGACGAGGTTGAGGAAGCCGTGCAGCTGCGGCGTGATGCGGTCGTCCTCGGCGAGGAGTCCGAGCACGGATGACCAGAGGTCCTCGACGGGGTCGGCCGGCATCGTCATGTCGCGCTCGTCTCCAGGTTCGTTCGTGCTCGTGTGCTCGTCGTGTCGCCACGGGAGTCGGGCGGCAGCATGCCGGAGGACCCCCGGTGCCCTCGGTCGCGGACGGCGTCGGCGGCTCCGTCGGCACCGGTGGAGGGCACCGTGTGCGACCATCTGGTCCACAGGGTTGTCCACAGCCTTGTCCACGACCACCCGACCGCGTCTCGAGGGGGGACTCCCCTGTCGTACCGGGCCGTGGGCGGTTCGATCACACCACTGTACGGGACCACAGCGCGTCGCACCGAACCGAAGTTTTCCCCAGTGTGGACAATGGTGCCGCGCGCTCGGTTCCCGGCCGTCGTTTGACCTGCCCGCCGCTGTCACGTACCGTTAACCAGTTGACTGCGGCCGTCAGGTCGCGCCCGTTACGCGTCGTTCGGTGCTCCGAGCGGCACCACACATACATACGTGACGGCTCACACGGACACCCGCACAGTGCACGCTGGCGCGGAGTCCGCGGTGCAGCCGCGTGGAGATCATCATGAGCAAGCGCACCTTCCAGCCGAACAACCGCCGCCGCGCCAAGAAGCACGGCTTCCGCGCCCGCATGCGCACCCGTGCCGGCCGCGCCATCCTCGCCGCGCGCCGCTCCAAGGGCCGCACCGAGCTCAGCGCCTGAGCCGGATCCGCCTGATCGGCCGGCGATCGGTCCGTACGCGGATCGGCCACCGGTAGCGAGCATGCTGGCCCGAGCAAACCGGATCGTCCGAGGGGACGACTACCGGTCCGTCGTGCGCCGTGGACGCAAGAGCGCCACGGCGCACGTCGTCGTATCCGTGGTCCGACGAGCAGTGACCGACGGTGCTCCCGGTGCCGGCCCGACCCGGTTCGGGTTCATCGTCGCGAAGACGGTGGGCAACGCGGTGACGAGGAACCTCGTCCGACGGCGGCTCAAGGCGATCGCGCACGAGCTGCTCGCGCAGACCCCGACCGGGTACGACGTGGTGATCCGCGCACTGCCAGCCGCTGCGCAGGCCGGATGGCCTACCCTGCTCGGAGACGTTTCGCGCTCGTTCGCGCGCGGAGTGGAGAAGGCAGCATGAATCGCAGTCCGCTGGCCCGGGTGGCCTGGGTCCTCGCGTTGCTCCCGCGCAACGCGTGCGTCGTCGTGCTCCGGGCCTACCGGGCCGTGATCTCGCCGCTCTACGGCAACGTCTGCCGCTACCACCCCTCGTGCTCCCGGTACGCACTCGAGGCGATCCAGCAGTACGGGGTCGTCCGAGGCTCGGCGATGGGCGCCTGGCGCATCGCCCGGTGCAACCCCTGGGCCGCCGGCGGCATCGACGACGTGCCGGAACGACGTCGTTCCTACACCGTGAACCGCTTCGGGTTCGTCACCGGCCCGGCCGACGACCCGACCTCGACCCCGCAGACCCAGCAGCCTGCGATCGCCCCGCTGCTGCTCTCCCAGCGAACGCGAAAGGCGTGACCGCCCCCATGGACATCATCGGAACCATCCTCTGGCCGCTCAAGTGGGTGGTGTCGGCCATCCTCGTCGGCTTCCACTGGGTCTTCGAGAACCTCGGGATGGACCCCGGCGCGGGCATCACCTGGGTGCTGTCGATCATCTTCCTGACCTTCGTGGTCCGCGCTGCGCTCATCCCGATCTTCGTGCGGCAGATCAAGTCGCAGCGCCGCATGCTCGAGGTCGCGCCGCAGCTCAAGAAGATCCAGGACAAGTACAAGGGCAAGAAGGACCAGTTCTCGCGTGAGGCCATGAGCCGCGAGACCATGGCGCTCTACAAGGAGACCGGGACGAACCCGTTGAGCTCCTGCCTGCCGCTGCTGATCCAGATGCCGATCTTCTTCTCGCTGTACTCGGTGCTGCACGAGGCGCAGATCAACAAGGCGGGCATCGGCCTGCTGACGAACGACCTCGCGGCCTCCTTCGGCAACGCGTCCCTGTTCGGCGCTCCGCTGCACGAGACCTTCACGAACGCCTCGGGCTGGGAAGTCCGGGTCATCGCTGGCTTCATGATCGTCGTGATGACCGCGTCGCAGTTCATCACGCAGCTGCAGCTCGTCGCGAAGAACATGTCGCCGGAGACCAAGGAGTCTCCGATGTACCGCCAGCAGAAGATGATGCTGTACATCCTCCCGCTGGTCTTCGTCATCTCGGGTCTCTCGTTCCCCCTCGGCGTCATGTTCTACTGGCTCGCCTCGAACATCTGGACCATGGCGCAGCAGTACTTCGTCATCCGCAGCATGCCCACGCCGGGCTCCGAGGCCGCGCTCGCGCGTGAGGCCCGACTCGCGAAGAAGGCCCAGCGCCGGGGTACCCCTGTTCTCGCCGAGGCGGGTGCCGGTGCGACGGCCGTGGAGGTCGAGCCCGTGCGGGTCACGACGCAGCGTCAGCAGCCGGTCGGCAAGAACCGGGCGAAGAAGAACGGGAAGAAGTAAGTGACGGACGACACCACCACGGCCGAGGCACCCGAGGTCGACCAGGACGAGGTCGAGCGCGACGAGGCGGACATCGCCGGCGACTACATCGAGGGTCTGCTCGACATCTGCGACCTCGACGGCGACATCGAGATCGAGGAGCGCGGCGGTCGGGTCTACCTGTCCGTCACGGACGACGGCGAAGGCCTGCGGGTGCTCTCGAAGCCGGAGACGGTCACAGCGCTGCAGGAGCTCACGCGCATCGCGGTGCAGGCCGAGACGGGCGAGTTCAGCCGGCTGATCCTCGACGTCGGTGGCTCCCGTGACGCTCGTGCGTCCGAGCTGCAGCGACTCGTGGACACCGCGATCGAGCGTGTCGAAGGTGGCTCGTCGTCGGCCGCACTCCCCCCGATGTCCTCCTACGAGCGCAAGCTCGTGCACGACCTCGTCGCCGAGAAGGGATTCCACTCGGAGTCCGAGGGCGAGGGTCGGGACCGGCACACCGTCGTCACCCGATGACGGAGGCCGTCACCCCGGAGCTCGAGGCCGAGCCAGCCGTTGCGGCGACGCTCTTCGGTGACCGCGCGGAACTCGCGCGGTCGTTCACGAACGAGCTCGCGCGGCGCGGTGAGGAGCTCGGGCTCATCGGGCCGCTCGAACTCCCGCGGCTCTGGACGCGACACATCCTCAACTCTGTGCTGCTCTCACCCCTCCTGGAGGCTGACGGTCGCGTCGCGGACGTCGGTTCCGGTGCCGGGCTGCCCGGCTTGGTCCTCGCCATCGCGCGGCCCGACGTGCACTTCACGTTGATCGAGCCCATGGAGCGACGGGTCGACTGGCTGACCTCGGAGGTTGAGCGTCTCGGTCTGGACAACGTCGCCGTGGTTCGCGCCCGCGCCGAGGACGTCGCTGACGAGATCACCGTCGACCAGGTGACCGCCCGCGCAGTCAGCGCGCTGTCGAAGCTCATCCCGCTCACCGTGCCCTTGGTCCGCTCCGGCGGGCAGCTGGTGCTCATGAAGGGGGCGCGGGTCGACGACGAGGTCGAGAAGGCTCGCAAGGTCATCCTGCGGAAGCGTCTGAGTGACGTCGAGGTCCTCGAGCTCGGGGACGGTGTGGTCGAGGAGACCACACGCGTCTTCCGGGCTACAGTTGACTGACGCCGGCAGCAGGGCTCCGCGTTCCACGTGAAACATGAACCGGGGAAGAGGGCACTCGTTGAGTTCATCCACCGACTACGACGCGTCGACGCCGCTAGCCCGTGAGATCGCGGACCTGAACCGTCGCCGTCGGGCGATCGCGACGCAGCAGTTCCCACTGCCAGTGAAGACGCGCATCATCACGGTGTCGAACCAGAAGGGCGGGGTCGGCAAGACCACCACCACGGTCAACCTCGCGGCCGCGCTGGCGCACGGCGGCGCCCGAGTCCTCGTGATCGACCTGGACCCGCAGGGCAACGCGTCGACGGCGCTCGGCGTCGACCACCAAGCCGAGGTTGCGAGTATCTACGACGTCATCGTGGACGAAGCGCCGATCGCTGACACCGTCCAACGCTCCCCCGAGTCCGAGACACTGTGGTGCGTGCCGGCGACGATCCACCTCGCCGGGGCGGAGATCGAGCTCGTCTCGCTCGTGGCGCGGGAACAGCGGCTCCGGACGGCCCTCGACCAGTACCTCGGTTCACTCGACGAGCCGTACCACTACGTCTTCATCGACTGCCCGCCCTCGCTCGGCCTCCTGACGATCAACGCGTTCGTCGCGGCCGAAGAGGTGCTCATCCCGATCCAGTGCGAGTACTACGCACTGGAGGGCCTGAGCCAGCTGCTCCGCAACATCGAGCTGATCGAGCGGCATCTCAACCCCAAGCTCCGGGTGTCGACGATCCTGCTGACGATGTACGACGGTCGCACGAACCTCTCGAACCAGGTCGCCAACGACGTTCGCCAGCACTTCGGGGATCAGGTCCTGACGTCGATGATCCCCCGCTCGGTCCGCGTCAGTGAGGCACCGAGCTACGGCCAGAGCGTCGTCGCGTACGACGTGAACTCCACCGGATCGCTCTCCTACTTGGAGGCGGCATCCGAGATCGCAGCACGAGGAGCGCAGGACTGATGGCACCGAAGCGAACCGGACTCGGCCGAGGCATCGGCGCACTCATCCCCACGGTCTCCGAGCAGCAAGATCGACCGGTCGACGTCTTCTTCCCGACGGGCGGTTCACCGGCCTCCGCGCCGACGGCGGACGACCTCGTGGCCGTCCCGGGCGCTCGTCTGGTGAACCTGAACCCGCTCGATGTCGTTCCGAACGCGCAGCAGCCGCGCAAGGAGTTCCGCGAAGAGGAGCTCCAGGAGCTCGTGCACTCGATCCGCGAGATCGGTGTCCTGCAGCCCATCGTGGTCCGGCCGATCGCCGGCGCAGAGGGCAACGCGCCGCAGTACGAGCTCATCATGGGCGAGCGGCGTCTGCGTGCGACGAAAGAGTTGGGTCTCAGCACGATCCCGGCGATCGTCAAGGACACCCCGGACGACGCCATGTTGCGGGACGCACTGCTCGAGAACCTCCACCGGGCCCAGTTGAACCCGCTGGAGGAGGCGTCGGCGTACCAGCAGCTGCTCGCCGACTTCGGGATCACGCAGGAACAGCTCGCGCAGCGTATCGGTCGATCGCGCCCGCAGATCACGAACACGATCCGTCTGCTCCGACTCCCCTCCCCCGTGCAGCGCCGGGTAGCCGCGGGCGTCCTGTCTGCCGGGCACGCGCGCGCGATCCTGGCAGCTCCCGACGCCGAGTCCATGGAGTACCTGGCGGAGAAGATCGTCAATGAGGATCTGTCCGTGCGGACTGCGGAGGCGCTTGCGCAGCAGCTCTCGTCCAAGACGCCGCCGAAGTCGACGCCCCAGCCGTCGAAGCGCCAGGCGCACTTCGACGATCTGGCGGAGCGACTCGGAGATCGCCTCAACACGCGGGTCAAGATCGCTGTGGGCGCACGGAAGAGCTCGGTGACGATCGACTTCGCGAACGGCGACGACCTCAACCGCATCCTCGGAGAACTCGGCATCAACGACATCGCGAACTGACTCACCGGTCGGCGCGTGGTGGGGTGGCTGGACGCGCATCGGAGTGAGGCCGGAATCAGTGTCCTCGGCCTGGTCGCGCTGTGGTCGCCTCGGCGCCGTCAGGTCGAGTCCGTCGTTGCCGATATCGCTCGGCGTCGGCGCGATCGACTCATCGGGAGCCGCTTTTCAGCCCAAGAGGGTTCCGGGGAGGGGTGAGCCCCTTGTTCTTCCGCAGCGCACCGCCCTCGCGGCGTGAAGCAGCGGCCTCGATCCGGGTATCGCCTTGGTCGGTCACGGCGGGGCGGGCTGCCGGGGGACGGGCTGCCGCGGGACGGGTTGCCGCGGGCCGGGCGGCCGCGGGCCGGGCGGCCGCGGAGCGACCGTGGGCGGGCGGCCACGGGACGGGCGTCACGGCGACGATCACGTCCGGGTTGGAGCGTGTTCTGCCGCGCGCCGACGACCCCTGGGGTTGTCGTGTCGTGTCCTCTGCGGCCCGCTACCGGCAGGAACAACCCCGGACGCAGCGCGGGGTCCGTCCTCCCCTGATTCGCGCGCACAACGGCGCCCAGGGCGCCCGGCGCGTTGGGCGTTCCACGTGGAACGCCCAACGCGAATCAAGTCAGGATGCGCCAGGCAGCCGGCTCACCGTTTCACGTGGAACGTCGAAGCCGCGCGAGCTTCCACAGCCCGACCGCTGCGAACAAGGGCTTCACCACCGTCATCTCACCCCATCGATGGTCCGAGCCGGGAACCATCAGCCGTACGAGGTCCGGTCGCTGACGACGAAGGTACGTTCGAGCTTTCTCCGCGTGCAGGCTGCCCGAGGCGAAGACGAGCCACTCGGCATCGCCGAGCAACGGTACGACGTTGGCGACGTTCTCCCAGGTGCTTCGGCTTTTCCGTTCCACGCCGATCGGGCCGGACCACCCCAACCCCTCCCGGAGATAGCGCGCGAGGAGGTCGCCTTCTGCAGTGGTACCCCGCACCGCTCCCCCGCTGCAGATGACCCGTGCGGCTGGGCGTCTCCGAACACTCCGGACCGCCACGCGAGCTCGCCATCGGTTCACCATGTTGATCCTCGTGCCGCGGTTCGCAAACCCGAGTACGACGACAACGCCGGGGCGGTCCGCTGGTACGCCCGCCCGGTTCGTGATCCCTCGTCGCGCTGCACGGGCGTGGATCAGCTCTGACGCCCCGAGGATCGCGGCGAGAACCACGGAGGCGGCACTGATCGTCTCGAGCGTTCCACGTGGAACACGGACGGCGCCGAGCCTGTGCATCCGAGGCCGCGGGTCAGTGGCGTTCGTCGCGGATCGCCTGCTCGGCCAGTTCGGCGTACGTCCATCCAAGGTCGAAACCGGATGCTTAGAGCGCCTGCGGAACCAGCGACGTCTCGGTGAGGCCAGGCAAGACGTTGGCTTCGAGGAACCACGGCGTACCGGCACCGTCGATGATGAGGTCGACCCGCGAAAGGTGTCGCAGACCGAGCGCCCGGTGCGCTGCGACCGCCGCAGCGGAGGCGGCTGCGGCCCGGTCCTCCGAGATACGCGCGGGCGTGTAGAACGTGGTCTCCCCGGCGTTGTAGCGGGCCTCGAACCCGTAGGTGCCGCTGCGTGGGACGATCTCGACGGCGGACAGCGCCACCGGTCCGTCGCCGGTGTCGATGATGCCCACGGCGACTTCGACACCGCGGATCAGCTGCTCGACCACGACGTCGTCGCAGTACGTGTACGCCGTCACCATGGCCCGCGGGAGGTCGTTGACGTCGTCGACCAGTGTCACGCCCTGGGCGCTGCCACCACGTGCGGGCTTCACGGCCAGCGGGACGGGGTGCTCCCCGGCGATCGCGTCGAGGACACCGACGGCGCCGAGTTCGCGGAACACGTCGTGGGACAGCGTGATGGAGCGCGGCGTCCGGACGCCGGCGCGTGCAACGAGTGCCGATGCCGTCGGCTTGTCCCACGCCAGGCGAGCCGACGTGGAGCGTGAACCGACGAACGGGACGTCGAGTGCTTCGAGGATCCCCCGCAGCGCGCCGTCCTCCCCGGAGGCGCCGTGCAACGCGGGCCAGACGACGTCCGGGCGGGACTCCGCGAGCGCAGGCAGGAGCGACGCGTCAGCATCCCGGAGATCGACGCGCCAACCGTAGCCGGTCAGGGAGTCAGCGACCCGCCTGCCCGAGCGGAGCGAGACGTCGCGTTCGTGCGAGATCCCTCCGGCGACGACGACGACGTGGCGGTTGGCAGGCGCGGCCATGCGGGTGGTCCTCCGGGGTGGAACGACGGAAAGTGCTGATCAGGAGATGTTCGGCGGCGGCGCGGACACCGACGACGACATGCGGACGACCGAGTTCGGGCGCGTGGCCGGGCCGAACGTCTCGAGGAGTTCGAGCTCGTCGTTCACGACGGTCGCGAGCCGCTTCACGCCCAGTCGGATATGCTCGGGCGTGGGGTAGCAGAACGAGAGGCGGATGTTGCCGCCCCCTCGACCGTCCGCGTAGAAGGCGGTGCCGGGGGTGTACGCGACGAGCTCCTTCACCGCGCGTGGGAGCATCCCCTTGGAGTCGAGCGACTCCGGGAGGGTCAGCCAGACGAAGAACCCGCCGTTCGGCTTCGTCCACGAGAGGTCCGGGAGGAACTCCCCCAGCGCGGACAGCATGGCGTCGCGTCGTTCGGCGTAGAGGCCGCGGAACGTGTCCACCTGCCCCTTCCAGTCGGCGGCGTCGAGGTAGGCGTTCACGACGTACTGTCCGAACGAGTTCGGGGAGAGCACGGCGGACTCGTTCGCGAGGACGAGCTTCTCGCGGATCGCGTGCGGAGCGAGCGCCCAGCCGACGCGGAAGCCCGGGGCGAGGGTCTTCGAGAAGGACCCGAGGTAGACCACGCCCTCGTCGTCGATCGAACGGATCGCCTGCGGCGCCGCCTCGTCGAACCAGAGCAGGCCGTACGGGTTGTCCTCGAGGACGAGGATCCCGTTCGAGCGGCAGATGTCGACGACCTCGATACGGCGTTCGCGGCTCATCGTGACGCCGGCCGGGTTGTGGAAGTTCGGGATCGTGTAGAGGAACTTCATCCGCTTCCCCTGCGCGCGCAGGTTGGCGATGGTCTCACGGAGCGCCTCCGGGACGAGTCCGTGCTCGTCGGTCGCCACGTGGACCGTCTCGGCCTGGTACGAGCGGAAGACCCCGATCGCGCCGACGTACGACGGGGACTCGGCGAGGACGACGTCGCCCGGATCGATGAACAGTCGCGTGACGAGGTCGAGCGCGTGCTGCGAGCCGGTGGTGACCACGACGTCGTCCGCGGAGGCACGGATGCCCTCGAGGCTCATCACGTCGACGATGTGCTCGCGGAGGGACCGGAGGCCCTGTCCGCCGCCGTACTGGAGCGCCATGGCCGCGTCCTCGGCCATCACGCGGTCGAGCGAGCCGGTGACGAGCTCACGGGGCAATGCGGAGACGTACGGCATGCCGCCGGCGAGCGAGACGACCTCGGGTCGGGACGCGACGGCGAACAGGGCTCGGACCTCGGAGGCGCTCAGCCCGGCGGTGCGCTGGGCGTAGGAGTCGTACCAAGGGTCGAGGCTGGTGCCGTTCGTCATCGTGTGCTCCGTTCACTGAGGCATTCCCGCCACACTACGACATGTGCTGGAGAAACCCGGGGTCCGATCCGGTGCTGGTGGCCTCTGGCGTGAGAGAACGCACCACCGGGTCCCCAGGTGCCCCGGGACGAGAGAACGCCCCGCCTCCCGGAGGGGACGGGGCGTTCTGGTGGTCGCAGGCGACTACGCGAGGAACTCGGCGAGGTCGGCCTCGAGCGCGGGCTTCGGCTTGGCGCCGATGACGGTCTTGACGACCTCGCCGCCCTTGAAGACCTTCATCGCCGGGATCGACGTGATCTGGTAGTTCATCGCCGACTGCGGGTTGTCGTCGACGTTCAGCTTCACGATCTCGATCTTGTCGGCGTGCTCGGCGGCGATCTGGTCGAGGATCGGCGAGACCGCGCGACACGGGCCGCACCACTCGGCCCAGAAGTCGACGAGGATGGTCTTGTCGGACTTCAGGACCTCGTCCGAGAAGGTGGCGTCGGTGACTGCCTTGGCGTTGGACATGTGTGCTCCTTCGTGGATCCCGGTCGCAGCCGAGAAGTCGTTCGGTGGGTACAACGGCCGAGCCGTCGTCGTATTCCCCGGGGTCAGGCCCGAGCGGCCTCGACGTCGATCGTCACCGGGGACTCGAGGGTCGCGCCCTCTGCCGGCCCGGTGAGTGCGTCGTCGAGCTCGGCGAGGTACTTCTCGGCGTCCAGCGCCGCGACCGTGCCGGAGCCCGCAGCCGTGATCGCCTGCCGGTAGGTCGGGTCGATGACGTCGCCCGCGGCGAAGACACCCGGGAGGTTGGTCTTCGACGAGCGACCCTGGACGGCGATCGTGCCTTCCGGTGCGATGTCGATCTGCCCGTGGATGAGATGGGTCCGCGGGTCGTTGCCGATCGCGATGAAGAGACCGTCGAGCTCGAGCGACGAGGTCTCACCGGTGACGGTGTCGCGCAGCTGCACGCCCGTCACGGAGGACTCACCGTCGATGCCGATGACCTCCTTGTTCCACGCGAACTCGATCTTCGGGTCGTTGTGGGCGCGGTCCTGCATGATCTTGGAGGCGCGCAGGGTGTCCTTGCGGTGGATCACCGTCACCTTGTCGGCGAAGCGCGTGAGGAACGTGGCCTCCTCCATCGCGGAGTCGCCACCACCGACGACGGCGATGTTCTTCTGCCGGAAGAAGAACCCGTCGCAGGTCGCGCACCACGAGACACCGTGGCCGGACAGGCGCTCCTCGTCGGGGAGGCCGAGGTGCCGGTACGCCGAGCCGGTGGCGTAGATGACCGCGAGGGCCTCGAACGTCTCGCCGGAGCCGACGGTGACCTTCTTGACCTCACCGGTCAGGTCGACCGACACGGCGTCGTCGTACAGGACCTCGGCTCCGAACTTCTCGGCCTGCTCCTGCATCTTGATCATCAGGTCGGGGCCCTGGATGCCCTCGGGGAAGCCGGGGAAGTTCTCGACCTCCGTCGTCTTGGTGAGCTCGCCGCCCGTCTCGACGCTGGACGCGACGATCAGGGGCTTGAGCTCCGCGCGCGCGGCGTAGATGCCGGCGGTGAACCCGGCCGGACCGGAACCGATGATGATGAGCTGGCGCATGCCTCGCTGCCCTTCCGTTGAGTGCTGACCGGGTCAACACATGCTACCGGCGCGGCATTCCACGGCACCGTGCAGCGCGGTCACCGGCCGAGGCGCGCTCGCACGATGTCGACGGCGCCGCGGATCTCCTGGTTGCGGGCGACGGCGAGCACGCCGAAGTAGACCGCCGCCATGACGACCCCGGTGAGCAGGATCGTGACGACCGCACCGGTGGCGTCCGCCATCGCGAAGCCGCTCGGCGTGAAGGCGCCGAAGAACCACACGACGGCCAGCCCGACGACGCCGGCGATGAGTGCCGCGACGATGAACTGCAGGTGGGACCGGACGACGTTCGGCCCCTCCATGCCCTTGAGTCGGCGGGACACGAGGACGAGCGCGAGGACCGTCTGTGCCGATCCCGCGAGGGTCGTGCAGGCCGCGATCGAGAACCCGATCGCCTGGTCGGGGAGCGTCGACACGGCGAGGGCGCCGATGACGAACAGGACCGACTGCACGCACTGCATCAGGAACGGTGTGCGGTGGTCGTGCATCGCCCAGAAGACCCGCTGGATCACGAACAGCATGCTGAACAGGACGAGCCCGGGCATGTAGGCGAGGAGCACCGCCCCGATCGACAGCGCACCACCGAACGTGCTCGCGAAGATGCGGCCGAACGGGACGGAGACGACCATGAGCGCGACGGACGCGAACACCGTGAACAGCCCGACGATCCGCAGGCTCAGCGAGAGGTTCCGTCGGACGGCGGCGATGTCGCCCCGCTCGGCGTCGTGGCTCATCCGCGTGAAGTACGCCGTCGCGATCGACACCGTGATGATCGAGTGCGGCAGCATGAACAGCAGCCAGGCGTTCTGCAGCACGGCGTTGCCCGCTTCGCCCGTGCCGAGTGACGAGACGCGCGACTGCACGAGGCCGGCGAGCTGCGTGACCAGGATCATCGCGAACAGCCAGCCCGCCGCCGTCCCGGTCGCCTTGAGACCGACGCCCCGCCACCGGAAGTCCGGTCGGAACGTCAGCCCTGCGCGACGCCAGAAGAACGGCAGGAACGCGGCCTGGGCGACGACGCCGAGGGTCGCGCTGCCGGCGAGGACCGCGATCTTCGCCGGGGTCCAGTCGTCGAGTCCGGCGTTCGCGGAGCGGTCGCCGAACAGGGCCATGAAGACGATGAGGCCGCTGACCGCGATGACGTTGTTGATGAGCGGAGCCCAGGTGAACGGACCGAAGACCTGCTTCGCGTTGAGGACCTCACCGAGCAGCGAGTACATCGCGTAGAAGAGGATCTGCGGGAGGCACCAGAAGGCGAACGCGACGGCGAGGTCGGTCTGGGCGGGGGTGAAGCCCTTCGAGCCGTCACCGCCCTGGATGCTGTACAGCCCCACGAGGACCGGAGCCAGCGCGGTCGCGATCACCGTGATGACGAGGAAGACCGAGCCGCCCAGGGTGACGATCTTGTTGACGTACGCCGTCCCGCCGTCCGCGTGCTGCTGCATGGACCGGACGATCTGCGGGATGAGGACCGCGGAGAGCAGGCCGCCCGCGATGAGCGCGTAGATGTTGTTCGGCAGCTGGTTCGACACCGCGAACGCGTCGGCGGACACCGAGCCCTGCTGGCCGATCGCGTAGGCCAGGATGATCGTCTTCGCGAACCCGAGCACGCGGGAGACCATCGTGCCCGCCGCGAGCATCGCGCTCGCCCGGCCGAGGCTGCGCTCGGCGACGGGTTCGGCGTCGACGGCGGGCGGGGGCTGGGTGGCGCTGATGGCGGGCTCCTCGGGGACGGGCTGGTCGGCGGTCGGCTCGGCGTGCTCGTCGCGTCCCCGGGCAGCGGCCTGGAGGCGCGGCTCGGCCCCGGCGGACCCGGCCGCGGAACCGACAGATGCAGCCCCGGCGGCGTCGGCGGACGCGGGCGCGGCACCGGCGGACGCTGGCGCGGCCGCGGACCGGGCGGGGGCCGGGCCGGCCGCCTGCCGGACGGCGGCGGCGTGGCGGACCGGTGCCGTGCCTCCAGGCAGGTCGGGCTGGTCGGCCAGCGGCCGGTTCGGGTCGTCGTCATCGTCGTCGTCGAGCTCACCGCGGCGGCGCCGCACGCGCTTGCGGATGCTGCGGAAGATGCCGAAGCCGAAGATCGCGACGAGAGCGATGCCCGCCACGGCCGTGATCACGGTCTCCCACTGCGCCTGCACGTTCAGTTCGACGACGGCGGGGTCGGAGATGGACTGCCCGGTCGGCGTGGTGAGCGACATGGTGAGCGACACCTTGCCGTTCGCGACGGACTGCACGGGCACGGTGGTGCGGGTCGAGGAGTCCTTCTGGACCTTCACCTCGATGTCGTTGCGGACCACGCGCAGCGCCGAGTTCGACGGCTGCACCGACAGCCGGACCGTCACGGGGAAGTCGGACTCGTTGCGGATCGAGATGGGCAGGGAGGACCGGTCCCCGAGGAGGGTGAGGCTGCTCGAGTCCGCGATCGTGACGGAGCCGGTGGTGACGGCCCACTTCGCCACCCGGTTCGTGATCGCGGCGTCGAGACCGGTGCCGTCGACCCGCCACGCGTTCGAGGCGAGCGCGAGCAGCTGCAGCCGAGCGGGGGCGGTGACCGCTTCCGGGGTGTCGAGCGCCGTGGAGAACGCGCTCACGGAGTCCTCGCCGCGGACGAGTCGTTCGAGCTTGTCGATCCGGGCGTCGCCGTCGGACGAGCTGTCCAGGGTCAGCGAGCCGGGGGTGGCTGCTGCGGTCGTCGTGAGGTCGGTCGGGGCTGCCCAGGGCGTGCGCTCGAGGGCGCTGAGGGTCTCTGTCAGCCGTGTCGTGTCGGACGGCCAGTCGCGGCCCAGGGCGAGCAGGACCGGGGCCGTCGCGGCACCGTCGCGTGCGGCGCTCGCCAGGGTCGCGGTGAGCTCGGACACCGCCGCGTCCCAGGTGCGGTCGTCCGTCGCGGTCACGGCCTCGCGGAGCAGCGAGGACATCGCCTGGTCGGCCACGAGCACGTGGTCGGAGCCGATGCGTTCGGAGGCCGGGATCGTGGTGTCCGCGCCGGCGGAGGTGTTCCCGCTCGAGACGATCGTGGTCTTCGTGCCCGCGGCGCGGAGGGCGGGGAGGTCGTTCTTCGACACCGTGCCCTCGACCGGCCAGGCCAGCGAGTCGATCGAGTAGTCGAAGTCGAGGAGCGACGCGGTCGTCGGCAGGACGGCGGTGCTGTCCGGGTCGGTGCCGTCGGTCGTGCCCGTCGTGCTGGTCGGGGTCGTCGGGTTGTCGGTCGGCGCGGTCGTGGCGGTGTCGCCCGCCGTTGCGCCGGCGCCAGCGGTCGGACCGTCCGTGGGCGTCTCGCCGGACGGTGTGGGGCTCGGGGTCGAGGCGCCGGGGAAGTTCTCCGCGTCGATCCCGGGGTCGAGCGAGATCGGGGCGAGGACGCCGTCCGCTCCCGCCTGGCGGAGCCCCGTGACGTCCGCGTCGGCCCAGGGCAGGGCGAAGGTCTCGTTGCGGAGCCCCTCGAGTTCCTGCAGCCAGGCGATGGCGCTCGACGGGGCGTTCTGTCCGAGGATCCGGATCGACGCGATGATGCGGGGGTCGATGCCGACCGCGACGTTGTGTCCCTCGACCGCCCGGAGCTGCTGGGTGAGCGTGCCGTCGACGGCGGTGGCCGCTGCGAGCTCGTCCGGCGTGACGAACATCGTGGACGACGCCGGCAGGGTGATCGGCATCGCGACCGAGACGCCGACGGGGGTCTGCTCGAAGTCGGGGTACCAGGTGATCGCGGAGCGTGCGATCGCGGTCGTGCCACCCGCGGTGTAGACGGCGGCGATGCGGCGGGGACCGAAGGACCCGTACCCGCCGAGGCCGACGTTGCCCGGGACGATCTGCACGTTCCGGAGGGTCACCGACCGGTGGGCCGGGACGGCCGGGACGTCCACCGTGTCCATCGGGGCGCCCGGGTAACCGGTCGTGCTGGTGTCGGCGAGCCAGTCCGAGAGCTGGTCGCGCGAGCTCACGACGCGGGAGATGTCGAGCTCCGCCGAGCCGGCGGGGAGCGCCTGGTCGGTGTCGTTCGTCACCGTGACGGAGAGGGTGAGGTCCTCGTCGCGGTGCACGATCCCACGGCTCGCGGGCGACACCGTGACGGTCGTCTTGCCCTCCGCGCCGGAGGCGGGGTCGGCTGCCGAGGTCGACACCGCCGACGGGGTCGTCAGGGCGCTCGCGGCCGGGGCTGTCACGGGCGCGACGACGAGACCGAGCGCGACGAGGGACGACGCGGCTGCGGCGAACATGGTGCGGAAGAGCTGCATACAGGGGTGCCCGGCGGATCGACCCGGACCGAGCACGAGTGTATGAGGCCCCACCATGAACACCGCCCGTGCGCGCGCAGGGTGTGGAGAACTCGCGAGCACGATCTGGGAGGATTGGTCCGTCATGCAGTCCGTTGCCCAGGCCGTCGAGCGACTCGACGCACTCGCCGAAACCCTCCCCGTGGACACCCTCGCACGGGCGTTCGCCGACGCCGGACACGAGCTGGCCCTCGTCGGCGGCCCGGTCCGTGACGCCTTCCTCGGGCGCCCGGTGACCGACCTCGACTTCACGACCGACGCCACCCCGGACGAGGTCCTCCGGATCGTCGAGCCGATCGCGAGCGCGACCTGGGACGTCGGGCGGCAGTTCGGCACGATCGCCGCACGGGTGCGCGACGAGCAGGTCGAGATCACGACCTACCGGAGCGACGTCTACGACGGTGAGACCCGCAAGCCCGAGGTCGCGTTCGGCGACACCATCGAGGACGACCTCCTCCGCCGCGACTTCACGGTCAACGCCATGGCGCTCCGACTCCCCCAGCGCGAGCTGGTCGACGTGCACGGCGGCGTCGAGGACCTCCTCGCCGGACGGCTCCGCACCCCGCAGGAGGCGACCGTCTCGTTCCGGGACGACCCACTGCGGATGATGCGTGCGGCCCGGTTCACGTCGCAGCTCGGTTTCACCGTCGCCGACGACGTCCGCGAGGCCATGACCACCCTCGTCGACTCGATCGACATCGTCTCGGCCGAGCGGGTGCGCGACGAGCTCGTGAAGCTGCTGAACACCGCCGATCCGGTGCCCGGACTCCGCCTGCTCGTCGACACCGGGCTCGCCGACCGCTTCCTGCCCGAGCTCCCGGCCATGCGGCTCGAGATCGACGAGCACCACCACCACAAGGACGTCTACGAGCACTCGTTGACGGTGCTCACCCAGGCGATCGGGTACGAGGCCGAGCGTCACCCCGGTGCCGCCCCCGACACCGTGCTCCGGCTCGCCGCGCTCCTGCACGACATCGGCAAGCCCGCGACGCGGAAGCTCGAGCCGGGCGGTGCCGTGAGCTTCCACCACCACGACCTCGTCGGGTCGAAGCTCGCGAAGAAGCGACTCCGTGCGCTCCGGTTCGACAACGACTCGATCGCGGCGGTCGCCCGGCTCATCGAGCTGCACCTCCGTTTCTTCGGCTACACCGACGGCGCCTGGACCGACTCGGCCGTGCGCCGGTACGTCCGCGACGCCGGACCCCAGCTCGAACGGCTGCACGAGCTCACCCGCTCCGACGTCACGACACGGAACCGGCGCAAGGCCGACCGGCTCGGGTTCGCGTACGACGACCTCGAGGCCCGGATCGCGACGCTCGCGGAACAAGAGGAGCTCGACTCGATCCGGCCGGACCTCACCGGCGACGACATCATGCGGATCCTCGGCATCTCGCCCGGTCGAGCCGTGGGCGAGGCCTACCGGTTCCTCCTCGAGACCCGGATGGACGAGGGGCCCCTCGGCGTGGACGAGGCCGAGGTGCGCCTGCGCGCATGGTGGGCGGCGCGCGACGGCGACTGAGCGTCCGCACCACGCGGAGCGCCCCGCGCCCAGGGCGACCGTCCGGGCCCACGCAGCCGGTTCCGGACCGACGCGCCAGCGGCGGGCCGGCCGAGCCGGTGGGGAGAGGCCCGGGGCGGCTTCCACAGGTGGTGGCGCGCCTCCAGGCGGTCCGGTAGGCTACCCAGGTTGTCTCCGCGCGTCTGCGCGCTGACACATGCATCAACCCTCCTGCTCCGGGAACCGCCCGGAGCCGCCGAGACCAAAGGAGGTGGGTTCCGCATGCACCAGTACGAACTGATGGCGATCCTCGACCCCGAGATCGACGAGCGCACTGTCGCTCCCAGCCTGGACAAGTTCCTGGCCGTGATCCGCAACGACGGTGGGACCGTCGACAACGTGGACGTCTGGGGCCGTCGTCGTCTCGCCTACGAGATCGCGAAGAAGTCCGAGGGCATCTACGCCGTCGTGGACTTCACGTCCTCCCCCGAAGCCGCCAAGGAGCTCGACCGCCAGCTCGGTCTCTCCGAGGCCGTCCTCCGCACCAAGGTCCTCCGCGCCGAGGAGGCGATCGCCCAGGTCGCCGCCCAGAAGCAGCGCGACGAGGCCCGCGCGGCCCGCAAGGCCGCGAACGCGACCGCGAGCGCCGAGTAAGTCATGGCCGGCGAAACCGTCATCACGGTGGTGGGCAACCTCACCGCGGACCCGGAGCTGCGCTACACGCAGAACGGTCTCGCGGTGGCGAACTTCACCATCGCCTCCACCCCTCGCACGTTCGACCGTCAGGCGAACGAGTGGAAGGACGGCGACGCGCTGTTCCTCCGTGCGAGCGTGTGGCGCGAGTTCGCCGAGCACGTGGCGGGCTCGCTGACGAAGGGCTCGCGCGTCATCGCGCAGGGCCGTCTGCGTCAGCGCTCCTACCAGGACCGTGAGGGCCAGCAGCGCACGAGCATCGAGCTCGAGGTCGATGAGATCGGCCCCTCGCTCCGCTACGCGACCGCGCAGGTCACCCGTGCAGCGGGTGGCTCGGGCGGCGGTCGTGGCCAGGTCGGCGGCGGAAACGCGTCCGGCGGCAACGGCGGCGGCAGCTGGAACAACAACGGCGGCGGTCAGTCGGACGCGCCCTGGTCCCCCCAGGGTGGCCAGCAGGGTGGCGGCAACGCACAGTCGAACGACGTGTGGAGCACCCCCGGCGGCTCGTACGACGACGAGACCCCGTTCTGATCCCCAGCGGTCTGACGGACACACAACTTCTTCACCTCTAAGGAAAAACAATGGCTGGAAAGAGCACCGGCGACCGCCGGAAGCCTCGCGGCAAGGGCGGCAAGAACGCCGCTCCCGCGAAGTCGATCAAGGTCGGCGTCATCGACTACAAGGACGTCGCGACCCTTCGCAAGTTCATCTCCGAGCGTGGCAAGATCCGCGCCCGTCGCATCACCGGCGTCTCCGTCCAGGAGCAGCGCCTCATCGCCCGTGCCGTGAAGAACGCCCGTGAGATGGCGCTCCTCCCCTACGCCGGCTCCGGCCGCTGATCGGAGGATCTCCCATGTCGAAGCTCATCCTCACCCACGAGGTCTCCGGCCTCGGTTCCGCCGGTGACGTCGTCGACGTCAAGAACGGCTACGCCCGCAACTACCTCATCCCCCAGGGCTTCGCTGTCGCGTGGTCCAAGGGCGGCGAGAAGCAGGTCGAGTCGATCCGCGCCGCGCGCACCGCTCGCGAGCTCGCCACCATCGAAGAGGCCCAGGACCTCAAGATGAAGCTCGAGAACGCCACCATCCAGCTGGCCGTCAAGGCCGGCAAGGACGGCCGTCTCTTCGGCTCGGTCCGCCCGGCGGACGTCGCCGCAGCGGTCGAGGCGCAGGGCGTCGGCTCGCTCGACAAGCGCAAGGTCGAGGTCCCCGCGACCATCAAGACCGTCGGTGACCACGAGGCCACCGTGCGTCTGCGCGAGGACATCACCGCGGTGATCTCCCTCAAGGTCGTCGCCGCCAAGTAAGGCTGCGTCTTCCGCTCACGACGGGCGGGTCTCCTCCGGGAGGCCCGCCCGTCGTCATTCCCGCAGACACCGGTTCGGGGTTGGCTGGTTACCGCTCAGGCTGGCCCGCCGAACCTGGAAGCGGGTTGAGAAAGTTGTCCTCAGGTTTCGGTTTGTCAACTGGTTTTACACACCCGAAACGACCACTTCGGGAACCTTCAACGGGAACTTGAATCCCACTTTTCCACACATGGTGTGAAACAGAAAAGCCCAGGTCAAACCGTCGAACATGTGTTCTAGGGGTGTGTTGTCCACACCCCTGTCCACAGTTGTCCACACGGCACCCCGGCGTGTTCCGCAGGCTCTCCACAGAGTTATCCACAGGTGCCATTTGTGGGGATAACTTGCACCCCATACCGTTGCCCCGCGACCTGGCGATGTCGGTCGCCCGGGGTAGAACTTCGGTGCGGGCAGGGGCTCGCGCCGATTCAAACGACAGGAGTCCGTGTGTCGATCGCGCATCTCGATCCGTCCCCCCGCGACGTCGCCGACCGCGGAGGCATGGAACGGACGCCGCCGCACGACCTCCTCGCCGAACAGTCGACGATCGGCGGCATGCTGCTGTCGAAGGACGCCGTGGCCGACGTCATCGAGACCGCGCGCGGGGTCGACTTCTACATCCCCAAGCACGAGGTCATCTTCGACGCGATCCTCTCGCTGTACTCCCACGGCGAGCCGACCGAAGTCATCGCCGTCACCGACGAGCTCACCAAGACCGGCCTGCTCTCCCGCGCCGGCGGTGCCGAGTACCTGCACAGCGTGACGAGCATGGTGCCGACCGCGGCGAACGCGGGCTACTACGCCGCGATCGTCGCCGAGAAGGCCGTGCTGCGCCGCCTCGTCGACGCCGGCACCCGCATCGTCCAGATGGGCTACGCCTCCGAGGGTGAGGTCACCGACCTCGTCAACAGCGCGCAGGCCGAGGTCTACAACGTCGCCGGCGGCGTCCAGACGGAGGACTACGTCCCGCTCACCGACGCCATCGGTGCCGCCATCGACGAGATCGAGGCCGCCAAGGGCCGCGACGGACAGATGACCGGCGTACCCACCGGGTTCAGCGGGCTCGACGGCCTGACGAACGGCTTCCACCCCGGGCAGCTCATCATCGTCGCCGCACGACCCGCACTCGGCAAGTCGACGCTCGCGCTCGACCTGTGTCGTGCGGCCGCGCTCAAGCACAACCAGACCGCCGCGTTCTTCTCGCTCGAGATGGGGCGCGCCGAGATCGCCATGCGCCTGCTCTCCGCCGAGTCGAGCGTCCCGCTGCAGAACATGCGCAAGGGCACCGTCGACTCCCGGGACTGGACGACCATCGCCCAGACCCGCGGCCGGATCAACGACGCCCCGTTCTTCATCGACGACTCCCCCAACATGACGCTCGTCGAGATCCGGGCGAAGTGCCGACGCCTCAAGCAGCAGCACAACCTCAAGCTCGTCGTCATCGACTACCTGCAGCTGATGACCTCGGGCAAGCGCGTCGAGTCCCGTCAGCAGGAGGTGTCGGAGTTCTCGCGTGCCCTCAAGCTCATGGCGAAGGAACTCGGCGTGCCGGTCATCGCGCTGTCGCAGCTGAACCGTGGTCCCGAGCAGCGTGCGGACAAGAAGCCGATGATCTCCGACCTGCGTGAGTCCGGGTCGATCGAGCAGGACGCCGACATGGTCATCCTGCTGCACCGTGAGTCCGCGTACGAGAAGGACAACCCGCGGCAGGGTGAGGCCGACCTCATCGTGGCGAAGCACCGCAACGGGCCGACGGACACGATCACGGTGGCGTTCCACGGGATGTTCTCGCGGTTCGTCGACATGCCGCAGTAGGGCTGTCTGTTGTGAGTGTCGTCGCAATGTGTCGCAATGAAGCGAAAACTGTCGCAGACAGCCCAGGCGACAAGTTACGACGACAACCGCGCCCTCTAGGCGACACCAAGCGCTGCACTACGGCACTGGCGCGACACTTTGCGCTGCAGAAACTGTCCCTACAGCACCCTGCTGCAGGAGCCGCTTAGTGCCGAACCCGACGCAGCGGCCGCTTCGGATCGGCGACGCCCCCCAACCGCCACGTACGGTACGTCGACTTGCGAAGCCGCTGACCCCCGCGCCTGGCGAGTGGCTGCAAACCGCCATCAGCCGCTGGGCATTCGACGAGTACGAGTGCTCCCGTCGCAACCTCCTTGATGCCCTCGGAGTGAGCAACTTGCACCCGATCGAGATCCAGGGCCTCGGAGTCGCGCTTCGCCCCGAGACGGCGGAGACGATCAGTGCAGCGAGCGGCATACCCTTCCTCCGGCTCTACGCGATGACGCAGTCGATGCGAGATCGCGCTACATGGGACGAGTTCAAGTACGTCCTGCGGGAGGGCTACGCGTTCCCGTTTCGAGAGCGAGACCTTATTGACGTTCCGTTGTTCCGGGAAGTCGTGCACAAATGGTGCCCGGACTGCCTACGCGAACGGCCCGGAGTGCACGAGATGATGTGGCGCCACCCGTGGTTGCACATCTGCTTGAAGCACGCACGCGTCCTCGCCACCACGTGCTCGGCCTGCGGCGAGCAGCCGCGAATCCCCCTCGGCAGAACCGTGCAGGACTGGGATCCACGCTTATGCCCCAACCGGGTACACGGAGCTCAATGCGCCGAGCTCCTCAGCCGGGCCAAGTCCTCGCACATCGAAGTCGGTGGACTGCTCTACGTCACGCAGGGGACTGCTGTCGGTTCGGTTGACTCCTGACCTGTGGGGACGTGGTCCTCGCTGGAAGGATGTCGATCATGGCCAA
>NZ_BMOI01000014.1 GCF_014646995.1 Curtobacterium luteum
AGATGAGCCACGGGGTCAATAAATTGGCATTGACAATGTGCACGCTGTTGAGTTCTCAAGGACCAGACGCACTCCCCCCCCGACCCCGAACACGAGGTTCCGCCAGAGAGGCACTTCCTTCCACACCGAACACGACACCTTGCGGTGACGCTTCTTCGGGGTGATGTTGCTGCGAGCGGGACCCCGTCCGGACTGCATCTCCGGGTCTGTGACCCGGTGACCGTCTCGGCCGTTCCGTTCTCCGCCTCAGCGGCAACGAGTGATTACTCTACACACGCCCCGGGGGCCCCGCCAACCGTGGTCTATCCCGGGCGTGTCGCGCTCCCGGACGCGGCGGTCGTCCCGTGCATGAACGCGGACGGCCCGCCCCCTGAGCAGGGAGCGGGCCGTCCGTCGGAGCGGGTCAGTGGTTGGCGATGACCGGGTTCCGGAGCGAACCGAGTCCGGAGATCGTCACCTCGACGACCTCGCCGTCGCGGATCTGTCCGACGCCGGCGGGCGTGCCGGTGAGGATGACGTCACCGGGCAGGAGCGTCCAGATCGACGAGATGAACTCGATGAGCGTCGGGATGTCGTGGATCATCTCGTTCGTCGAGGCGGCCTGACGCAGCTCACCGTCGACGCGGGTCTCGAGGCGGATGTCCGACGGGTCGATCTCGGTCTCGATCGCGGGGCCGAGCGGGCAGAAGGTGTCGAAGCCCTTCGCCCGGGTCCACTGGCCGTCCCGGGCCTGGAGGTCGCGGGCCGTGACGTCGTTCGCGATCGTGTAGCCGAGGATCACGCTCGCGAAGTCCTCGCGGCGGACGTTCTTCGCGAGCGACCCGATCACGATGGCGAGTTCGCCCTCGTGGTCCACCCGTCCGATGTCGGCGGGGAGTCGGATGGGGTCCTCCGGACCGATCACCGCGGTGTTCGGCTTGAGGAACACCACGGGGTCGTCACCCGAGCGCTCGTCCATCTCCGATGCGTGCTCGGCGTAGTTGAGCCCGACGCCGATCACCTTCGAACGCGGGATCACCGGCGCGAGCAGCTTCGCCTCCGTCAGGGGCACCCGCTCCCCCGTCGTCTCGAACCCCTGGTACATCGGGTCCCCGGCGAGCACGACGAGGTCGCGCTCGTCGAGGATGCCGTAGCGGGGATCTTCGCCCTTGCTGCTGAACCGTGCGATCTTCACCGTTCGACCCTACCGACGCCGGAGCCGCGATCAGGACGCGTCGGTCAGCTTGGTCATCCAGCCGTGCGGGTCCGGCAGGCGCCCGTACTGGATGTCGGTGAGCTCCTGGCGGAGGGACATCGTCAGCTCGCCGGCGCCCTCGGTCGGGGAGCCGATCGTGAAGCCCTCGCCCCGGAGCTCGGCGATCGGGGTCACGACGGCAGCGGTCCCGCAGGCGAAGGCCTCCGTGATGGAGCCGTCCGCCACGCCGTCACGCCACTCGTCGAGCGACACCCGACGACGCTCGACGCGGAGGCCGCGGTCCTCGGCGAGCTGCAGGATCGAGTCGCGGGTGATGCCCTCGAGGATGGAGTCCGAGTCCGGCGTCACGAGGGTGCCGTCCGACTTCACGAGGACGACGTTCATGCCGCCGAGCTCCTCGAGGTACGTCCCCTCCGCCGAGTCGAGGAACATCACCTGCTGGCAGCCGTGCTCGTACGCCTCCTGCTGGGGCAGCAGCGACGACGCGTAGTTGCCGCCGGTCTTCGCCGCACCGGTCCCGCCCTTGCCCGCGCGGGCGTAGGTCGTCGAAAGCCAGATCGACACCGGCTTCGGGCCCGAGGTGAAGTAGGCACCCGCCGGGCTCGCGATGCAGTGGTAGTCCACGGCCTGCGCCGCGCGGACGCCGAGGAAGGACTCGGTCGCGATCATGAACGGCCGGAGGTACAGGCTGGTCTCCGGGGCCGAGGGCACCCAGTCGACGTCGGTCTGCACGAGCTGCCGGATCGACTCGACGAAGGCCTCGACCGGCAGCTCGGGGAGCGCCAGTCGCCGCGCCGACCGCTGGAAGCGCCGGGCGTTCGCGTCAGGACGGAACGTCCACACCGATCCGTCGGCGTGCCGGTAGGCCTTGAGGCCCTCGAAGATCTCCTGCGCGTAGTGCAGGACGCTCGCGCTCGGGTCGAGGGACAGCGGACCGTAGGCGTGGACGGCGGCGTCGTGCCAGCCGTCGTCGAGCGTCCAGTGGACGGTCGCCATGTGGTCGGTGAAGTGCTTGCCGAAGCCCGGGTCGGCGAGGATCGCCTCACGCTCGGCCGCCGCGCGGCGGTCGGGCGACGGCGTGGTGGAGAACTCGAGCCCGAAGGCGGTGTCGGTCGTCATGGGGGTGACTCCTGTCAGGCGGTGGTGGTGCGTGCCGTGAGGGCGGCGACGATGGCGTCGCCGACCTCGGACGTTCGACGCTGCGTGGTGCCCCGGTCCGCGAGGTCCGCCTCGACCGCCCGGGTCACCGCCGACGCGAGGTCGTTGCGACCGAGGTGGTCGAGCAGCAGGGCGACGGAGAGGACGGCGGCCGTCGGATCGGCCTTCTGCTGACCGGCGATGTCGGGCGCGGAACCGTGGACCGGCTCGAACATGCTGGGGAAGGTGCCGTCCGGGTTGATGTTGCCCGAGGCCGCCAGACCGATGCCGCCGCTGATCGCGCCGGCCAGGTCGGTGATGATGTCGCCGAAGAGGTTGTCGGTGACGATGACGTCGAACCGAGCAGGGTCCTGCACCATGTGGATCGTGACCGCGTCGACGTGCTGGTAGTCGACGGTGACGTCGGGGTACTCCGCGCCGACGGCCGCGACGGTGCGCTGCCAGAGCGCTCCGGCGTTGACGAGCACGTTGCTCTTGTGCACCAGGGTGAGGTGCTTCCGCGGCCGCCGGTCGGCGAGCGCGAAGGCGTACCGGACGACCCGCTCGACACCGTGCGCCGTGTTGAGCGACACCTCGGTCGCGATCTCGTGCGGGGTGCCGACGCGGATGGCGCCGCCGTTCCCGACGTACGGTCCCTCGGTGCCCTCCCGCACGACGACGAAGTCGACCGTGCCCGGGTCGGCGAGCGGGGTCGTGACCGCGTCGTACACCTTCGTCGGGCGGAGGTTCACGTAGTGGTCGAAGGCGAAGCGCAGCTTCAGGAGCAGCCCGCGCTCGATGATGCCGCCGGCGAGCCGCGGGTCGCGCGGGTCGCCGCCGACGGCGCCCAGCAGGATCGCGTCGTGCGACGCGATCGCCGCCAGGTCGTCGTCGGTCAGGATGTCCCGGTCGCGAGGAACCGATCGGCGCCGAGCGAGAACGCGGTCTCCTCGACCACGAGGTCCTCGGGCAGGACGGCGTGGAGGACCTTGAGCGCCTCGTCGACCACCTCGGGTCCGATGCCGTCGCCGCGGACCACGGCGAGCTTCACGGTCTGCGTCATCTGCCCGACTCCCCTACAGCGTGATGTCGATCTCGCGGAGCGAGGTCGCGTCGATGGTGGACCGCACGTGCTCGAGGATCTCCGCGGGCACCGGGGAGTCGACGGTGAGGACGCTGAGCGCCTGACCGCCGGCCGCTTCGCGGGAGATCTGCATCGCCGCGATGTTGATGCCGGCCTCGCCGAACTCCTTGCCGTAGACGGCGACGATGCCGGGGCGGTCGACGTACTCCATCACGACGTGGTGACGGTCGAGCGGAACCTCGACGTCGTGCCCGTTGATCTCGACGAGCTTCTCGACCTGCTTCGGACCGGTGAGCGTGCCGGAGACGCTGATCGCCGGGCCGTCGGACTGGGCGCCGCGGATGGTGAGGACGTTGCGGTACTCCGGGCTGTCGGCGTCGGTGATGAGCCGGACCGAGACCCCGCGCTGCTCCGCGATGAGCGGGGCGTTCACGTAGGAGACCTGGTCGCTGACGACGTCGGTGAAGACGCCCTTGAGCGCCGCGAGCTTGAGCACGCTGACGTCGTATCCGGCGAGTTCGCCGTGCACCTCGACGTCGATGCTCGTGACCGGCGAGGTCGCGAGGCCGGTGAAGACCTGGCCGAGCTTCTCGACGAGCGGGATGCCCGGGCGCACGTACGGGTCGATGACGCCGCCGGCGACGTTCACCGCGTCGGGGACGAGCTCGCCGCCGAGCGCGAGCCGGACGGACTTCGCGACGGAGACGCCCGCCTTCTCCTGGGCCTCGTCGGTGGAGGCACCGAGGTGCGGGGTGACGACGACGTTGGGCAGGGACGTCAGCGCGTCGTCCTGCGGCGGCTCGGACACGAAGACGTCGAGACCTGCGCCCGCGATCGTGCCGGAGGTGAGGGCGCGGCGGAGGGCGTCCTCGTCGATGAGCCCACCGCGTGCGACGTTGACGACGAACGCGGTCGGCTTCATGAGCGCGAACTGCTCGTCCGAGATCATGCCGACCGTCTCCGGCGTCTTCGGCATGTGGATCGTGGTGAAGTCCGCGCGGCGGAGCAGGTCCTCGAGCGAGACGAGTTCGACGCCGAGCTGCTGCGCCCGCGCCGTCGTCACGTACGGGTCGTACGCGATGACCGAGACCCCGAAGGCCTGCAGACGCTGCGTGATGAGCGCACCGATGCGACCGAGGCCGATGATGCCGACGGTCTTCTCGTAGAGCTCGACGCCGGTGTACGCCGAGCGCTTCCACGCACCGCCGGCGAGCGAGGCGTGGGCGGCCGGGATGTGACGCGCGAGCGAGAGGATGTGGCCGACGGTGAGCTCCGCGGCGGAGATGATGTTCGACGTCGGCGCGTTCACGACCATGACGCCGGCCGAGGTGGCGGCCTTGATGTCGACGTTGTCGAGACCGACACCCGCGCGGGCGACGACCCGCAGGTTCGGGGCCGCGGCGATGGCCTCGGCGTCGACCTTGGTGGCGGACCGCACCAGGATCGCGTTCGCGTCGGCGAGGGCGGACAGGAGCGCTGGTCGGTCGGTACCGTCCACGTTCCGGATCTCGAAGTCGGGCCCGAGGGCGTCGACGGTGGCGGGCGAGAGTTCTTCGGCGATCAGGACGACCGGCTTCGGCACGACTGCTGTTTCCTCACACGAGACGGGCGGTATCCCACCATGCTACCGACGCGAGCGCATGGTGACGACCGCGTGACGCTCGCGGTGGTGACCGGACGACGGACGGGAGGCACGGTGCGGGCCCGCACCGTGCCTCCCGTCCGGCCGTCCGCCGGGTCCGTCAGGACCCGATGGTGGTCGTGGTCGTCACGTACTGCAGCAGGCTGAACCAGAGGGCGCTCACCGCGCAGAGCGCGGTGAGGAACACGACGATCGTCCGGGCGGGCGGCATCCGGCGCGACACGACGAGGGCAACGACGAACCCGACCGGGGCGATCGCGACGTCGAGCACCAGTGCAACCCACGGGACGGAGCTCTGCAGGGCGGTGGCCCCGTTCTTCGCGAGGAACTCGTTGTTCGCGAGGATCGGGGTCGAGACGCCGACGAAGTTCCCGACGGCCTGCGTCGTCACGTAGGCGAGCAGGAGTGCGGCGACGACCCAGACGACGATCCGCCACGGGACGAGCACCCGGGCGGGGGTGGATGCGGGTGCGGGCGCGCTCAACCGAAGCTCCTCGTCAGGATGAAGGGCCACGGGATCAGCACGACGGCACCGATGAGCAGCCAGACGAACTTGGTGCGGTTGCGGCTCGACTGTCCGATCCAGAGCGTCGCGACGAACCACAGCGCCGGCGCCACGATCGCGAGCGCACGCATGACCTCGGAGGCGAGGTCACCCACGGCGAGGACGCTCGCGCTGATCAGCCACGCGACCGTGTAGAGCAGGTAGAGACCACCGAGGACGCCGAAGCCGATGAGCGGTCCGGAGCCGAGCGGGCCCTCGTCGTCGTGGGAGCGGCGCTCCTTGACGGCGACCGGGTTGTGGGCCGCGTCGACGTGCGTCGCGTCGTCCGCGTCACCCCAGCTCAGCGCGTCGTCGTCGTCGTGGTCGACGGACCCGTCCGGAGGTGAGGCTGCGGTGGTCATGCCTCGATTCTACGAGGCGTCGAGGAGTGCCGGTGTCGGCGGGGGGGCGACGTCGGTCGTCCACACGGGCGGGACGACGCGGGCAGCCCCGGACCGGGTCAGACGTCGGCGGACTCGGTGGCGAGGACCGCCGCCACGACGTCGCGGACCGCCGGGAACAGTGGGTGGCTCTCCATGAGGCCCGTGAGGATCTCGGTGAGGGCGTGCGCCGTCGCGCCGGAGCGCAGCAGGGCGTGCAGCTCGATCGACTCGGGGTCGTCCTGGTCGTCGAAGGCGAGGGCCGCACGGATCGCACCGAGGAGGTGGTCGACGGGCATGCTGCGTTCGGCGAGCTGGGACGCGGGGCCGACGAAGCGCTCGCGGCGCCCGAGCTTGCGGAGCGGGTTCCGCCCGACCCGGAACGTGGTGTCGGGCAGGTGCGGGTTCGCGATCCTGGAGAGGTTCGCCGCGACGTAGCGGGCGTGCTCCTCGGGGTCGAAGCCGTGCTTGGCGATGAGCAGTGCGGTCGTCTCGGCGAGGACGCCGTCGACCTCGGCCCGGACCTCGCGGTCCTCGAGCGCCTCGCGGATGAGGCGGATGCCGCGCGTGGAGCCGTGGTACGCAGCAGTGGCGTGCGCGGTGTTGACCGTGTAGAGCTTGCGCTCGACGAAGGGCTGGAGGTCCTCGACCCAGGTCACGCCGTCGATGACCGGCGGTTCGGTGTCGGAGGAGTCGAAGGGCGTGCGCTCGATGACCCACTCGTAGAAGGGCTCGAGCACGACGTCGAGGCCGCCGGACTGGCCGAGGACGCCCGACTGGTCCGGGACGATGCGGTCGATCGCGCAGTTGGCGAAGACGGCCGCGATGTCGCGGTCCTCCAGCACCGGGGCCCGTCGGATGCTCGCGTGCAGCGAGTCCGTGGCGTTGAAGGCGTTCTCGCACGCGACGATGGTGACGTCGCCGCGCTCGGTGCCGCGGGCGGCGAGTCCCTCCGCGATCACCGGGGCGACCAGCGGGAGGGTACGTGCACCGACAGCGGTGGTGACGACGTCCGCCTCCGCGATGGCCTGGACCACCCGCGCACGGTCGGTCTTGCTGTTCAGTGCGCGGAAGCCGTGGACGAGGTGCTCGACCGGCATCTCGCCGACCTCGTGGACGACGAAGCGACCGGCCTCGTTGAGGGCCGAGACGACGCGCTCGTCGACGTCGACGAAGGTGAGTTCGTACCCGCTCGCCACGAGGAACTGCCCCACGAAGCCGCGCCCGATCTTGCCGGCGCCGATGTGGACCGCCCGTCTCGTCACCGCCATCGGACGATCATCCCACGCCGATCGGTACGGTCCTGACCATCCCGGCCCTCGGTCGCCGACGGGCGTCGTCCGAGGGACGCGGGGACCCCGCGGACACGCCGATCTCCGGCGCCGGGGGTGATGAAGAGCTGCTGCATAACGTTCGGGTCACATCGAGAGGCGGCGGTGCACGGTGCACCGCCGCCTCGTCGTCGAGTGGTCTGCGAAGACTACCGCGCGGCCGAGCCGTCCACGTAGTCAGCGTCGTTCGACTTCCACGCGAACAGCGCGCGGAGCTCGCGGCCGGTCGCCTCGATCGGGTGGCCCTCGCCCTTCGCGCGGAGCGCCTTGAACTCCGGCGCGCCGGCGTCCTGGTCCTCGATGAAGCGCTTGGCGAAGGTGCCGTCCTGGATGTCCGCGAGGACGGCCTTCATGTTCTCCTTGACCTCGGGCGAGATGACGCGGGGGCCGGAGACGTAGTCACCGAACTCGGCCGTGTCCGAGATGGACCAGCGCTGCTTGGTGAGGCCGCCCTCCCAGATGAGGTCGACGATGAGCTTGAGCTCGTGCAGCACCTCGAAGTACGCGATCTGCGGCTGGTAGCCCGCCTCGGTCAGCGTCTCGAAGCCGTACTGGATGAGCTGCGAGGTGCCACCGCAGAGGACGGCCTGCTCACCGAACAGGTCGGTCTCGGTCTCCTCGGTGAAGGTCGTCTTGATACCGCCGGAGCGCAGACCGCCGATGGCCTTCGAGTACGACCACGCGAGGTCCCAGGCGGAGCCCGAGGCGTCGACCTCGACGGCCACGATCACTGGGACGCCACGGCCGGCCTCGTACTCGCGGCGGACGGTGTGGCCCGGGCCCTTCGGCGCGACGAGCGACACGTCGACGCCTTCCGGCGCCTGGATGTAGCCGTAGCGGATGTTGAAGCCGTGGCCGAAGACGAGCGTGGCGCCCGGCTTGAGGTTCGGCTCGATGTCGTCCTTGTAGACGATGCGCTGCACCTGGTCCGGCGCGAGGATGACGACGACGTCGGCCCAGGCGGTCGCGTCGGCCGGGGTCAGGACCTCGAAGCCCGCCTCCTCGGCCTTCTGGCGGCTCTTCGAGCCCTCCTTGAGGCCGATCTTCACCTCGACGCCGCTGTCGCGGAGGTTGAGGGCGTGGGCGTGGCCCTGCGAGCCGTAGCCGATGACGGCGACCTTCTTGCCCTGGATGAGCGTCAGGTCGGCGTCGGCGTCGTACACGATGTCAGTCACGAGGGTGTGTCTCCTTGGTTCTGTGGTCTGTGGGGGCCGACGGGGTCAGCGCACCCGGTCGGTGATGCTCTTGGGTCCGCGGCCCATGCCGAGGAGGCCGGCGCGCGCCAGTTCCTTGATGCCGTACGGCTCGAGCACGCGGAGGATGGCCTGGATCTTGCCGGGGTCGCCCGTGACCTCGACGACGAGCGAGTCGGTCGCCACGTCGACGACCTGCGCACGGAAGAGGGTCACGGCCTCGAGGACCGCCGAGCGGGTCTGGTTGTCCACGCGGACCTTCACGAGCATGTGCTCGCGCTGGACCGACTGCGAGAAGTCGAGCTCGACGATCTTGATGACGTTGACGAGCTTGTTGAGCTGCTTGGTCACCTGCTCGAGGGGCAGGTCCTCGACGTCCACCACGACGGTGATGCGGCTGAGTCCCTCGACCTCGGTGTTCCCCACCGCGAGCGACTCGATGTTGAAGCCGCGGCGGGCGAAGAGGCCGGCGACGCGCGTCAGCAGACCCGGCTTGTCCTCGACGAGCAGGGAGAGGACGTGGCTCATGCGGGGTCTCCGGTCATGTCGGCGTCCTCGACGTCCCAGCTGGGCGCGTGGTCGCGGGCGTACTCGATCGAGGAGTTGCCGACGCCCTGCGGGACCATCGGCCAGACCATCGAGTCGCGGCTGACGACGAAATCGATCACCACGGGACGGTCGTTCGTCTCGAGGGCGAGCCTGATGGCGTCGTCGACCTCGTCGGCGCGCTCGACGCGGATGCCCAGGGCACCGTACGCGTCGGCGAGCTTCACGAAGTCCGGCACCCGCCGGGTCTGGTGCCCGGTCTCGAGGTCGGTGAACGAGTGGCGGCCGTCGTAGAACAGCGTCTGCCACTGCCGCACCATGCCGAGCGACGAGTTGTTGATGATCGCGACCTTGATCGGGATGTCGTTGATGACGCAGGTCGCGAGCTCCTGGTTGGTCATCTGGAAGCAGCCGTCGCCGTCGATCGCCCAGACCACGCGGTCCGGCTCGGCGACCTTCGCGCCCATCGCCGCCGGGACGGAGTAGCCCATCGTGCCGGCGCCGCCCGAGTTCAGCCAGGCGTGCGGACGCTCGTACTGGATGAACTGCGCGGACCACATCTGGTGCTGCCCGACGCCCGACGCGTAGATCGCCTCGGGTCCGGTGAGCTCGCCGATCCGCTTGATGATCGCCTGCGGCGCGAGGAGTCCGTCGGTCGGCTCGGCGTACCCGAGCGGGAAGTCCTTGCGGAGCCCCTCGAGCTTCTCCCACCACGCGGCGGTGTCCGCGCGGTCGGCGGGTGCGATGCCGCCCCACGCGTCGAGCAGGTCGGCGAGGACCTCCTTCGCGTCGCCCACGATCGGCACGTCGGCGAACCGGATCTTCGAGATCTCGGCCGGGTCGATGTCGACGTGCACGACCTTGGCGTCGGGCGCGAACTCATCCGCCTTGCCCGTCACGCGGTCGTCGA
This sequence comes from Curtobacterium luteum, assembly GCF_014646995.1. GTDB lineage: Bacteria > Actinomycetota > Actinomycetes > Actinomycetales > Microbacteriaceae > Curtobacterium > Curtobacterium luteum. The sequence continues at coordinate 9,963 of NZ_BMOI01000014.1, forward strand.
ACCGGGCGCCGAGCGCGATGATGAGGTCGCTGTCCTGCAGCCCGAGGACCGCGGGCACCGTGCCGTGCATGCCGGGCATGCCGAGGTGCTGCGGGTGCGTGTCGGGGAAGGCGCCGCGGGCCATCAGGGTCGTGACGACCGGCGCACCGGTGGCCTCGGCGAACGCCTTGAGCTCGGCCGTCGCACCGGAGCGGACGACACCTCCGCCGACGTACAGCACCGGACGCTCGGACTCGGCGAGCAGCTGCGCGGCGGCCGCGATCTGCTTGCCGTGCGCCTTCGTCACGGGGCGGTACCCGGGCAGGTCGATCTTCGGCGGCCACACGTACGGCGCCGACTTCTGCTGGGCGTCCTTCGTGATGTCGACGAGCACCGGACCCGGACGGCCGGTCGTGGCGATCTGGTACGCCGCCGCGAGGGTCGCCGGGATGTCGGCCGGGTCGGTCACGAGGAACGAGTGCTTCGTGATCGGCATCGTGATGCCGACGATGTCGGCCTCCTGGAAGGCGTCCGTCCCCATCAGGGTCGAGAACACCTGCCCCGTGATGGCGATGAACGGCACCGAGTCCATGTAGGCGTCGGCGATGGCCGTCACGAGGTTCGTGGCACCGGGGCCGGAGGTCGCGATGGCGACCCCGACGCGGCCGGACGCCGAGGCGTAGCCCTCGGCGGCGTGACCGGCGCCCTGCTCGTGACGGACGAGGACGTGGCGGATCGTCGTGGACGCCATGAGCTCGTCGTAGAAGGGGATGATGGCGCCACCGGGCAGGCCGAAGACGTCGGTGATCCCGAGGTGCTCGAGCGTCCGCAGGACGGCTCCCGAGCCGGTCAGGACCTCCGGCGTCCGGCGTGCACCGGCGGCCGCGGACAGCGGAGTGGCTTCCGTGGGCATGAGGTGTTCCTTGCCTGGAGTGATGGCGGTGGTGCGTGTGTCGACGCTAGCCCGTGACCGCGCCCTTGGCGGCGGACTGGACGAGCTTCGCGAACTTCGCGAGGACTCCGCGGGTGTAACGCGGGGGCAGCGGGGCCCAGCCTGCTCGGCGGGCCTCCAGCTCGGCGTCGTCGACCAGTAGGTCGAGCGAGCGAGCCGCGATGTCGACACGGATGCGGTCGCCATCGCGCACGAATGCGACTGGACCTGCGTCCACCGCTTCCGGTGCGATGTGGCCGATGCACAGGCCGGTTGTGCCGCCTGAGAATCGTCCGTCCGTCAACAGTAGTACATCCTTGCCGAGGCCCGCGCCCTTGATGGCCGCCGTGATCGCGAGCATCTCGCGCATGCCCGGACCGCCCTTCGGGCCCTCGTACCGGATGACGACGACGTCGCCCTTCTGGATCCGACCCTCGTCGAGGGCGTCCATCGCGGCGCGTTCGCGGTCGAACACGCGTGCGGGGCCCTCGAAGACCGCGGCGTCGAACCCGGCCGTCTTCACGACGGCACCCTCGGGGGCGAACGAGCCCTTGAGGATCGTCAGTCCGCCGGTGGCGTGGATCGGCTGGTCGAGCGGGCGGAAGACCTTGCCGTCGACCGCCGGCGGGTCGATCTCCGCGAGGTTCTCGGCCATGGTCTTGCCCGTGACGGTCATGACGTCGCCGTGCAGCAGCCCGGCGTCGAGGAGGGCCTTCATGACGACGGGGATGCCGCCGTTCTTGTCGACGTCGTTCATCACGTACTGACCGAACGGCTTCATGTCCGCGATGTGCGGCACCTTCGAGCCGATGCGGTTGAAGTCGTCGAGGGTGAGGTCGACCTCGGCCTCGTGCGCGATGGCGAGGAGGTGCAGCACGACGTTGGTCGAGCCTCCGAGTGCCATCGCGACGGCGATCGCGTTCTCGAAGGCCTCCTTGGTCAGGATCTGGCGCGCCGTGATGCCCTTGCGGAGCATGTTCACGACGGCCTCGCCCGAACGGTGCGCGTAGTAGTCACGGCGACGGTCGGCCGACGGCGGCGCGGCCGAGCCGGGCAGCGACATGCCGAGGGCCTCGGCGACCGACGCCATCGTGTTCGCCGTGTACATGCCACCGCAGGCGCCCTCGCCCGGGACGATGGCGCACTCGATCTCCTTGAGCTCGGCCTCGGTGATCTTCCCGGCCTTGCACGCGCCGACCCCCTCGAAGGAGTCGATGATCGTGACCTCCTTGAAGGAGCCGTCGGCCTGCTTCACGTACCCGGGCATGACCGAGCCCGCGTAGAGGAAGACGCTCGCGAGGTCGAGGCGCGCGGCTGCCATGAGCATCCCCGGGAGCGACTTGTCGCAGCCGGCGAGCAGCACGGTGCCGTCGAGGCGCTCGGCCATCACGACGGTCTCGACGCTGTCCGCGATGACCTCGCGCGAGACGAGGGAGAAGTGCATGCCCTCGTGGCCCATCGAGATGCCGTCCGACACGGAGACGGTGCCGAACTGCAGCGGGTAGCCGCCACCGGAGTGGACGCCCTCCTTGGCACCCTGCGCGAGGCGGTCGAGGGACAGGTTGCAGGGGGTGATCTCGTTCCAGGAGGACGCGATCCCGATCTGCGGCTTCTCCCAGTCGTCGTCGCCCATGCCGACGGCCCGGAGCATCCCACGCGAGGTGGTGGCTTCGATCCCGTCGGTGACGACCCGGCTGCGCGGCTTCACGTCGATGTCAGGCATGGGGTGAGTCTAGGCGCAGTTGGGATACCAGCCGAGCAACAACATGCGTCCGCATGGTGTGCGGTGCGGCGGCGGGGGCCGGGCGGGCGCGCGCGAGCGGCGGCCTGGAGGCTCGGGGCGCGTCCGTCAGGCCGGTCGCGTGGTCAGGCCGGTCGCGTGGTCAGGCCGGTCGCGGCGGTCAGCGCGTCGCGCGCGCCCGGGCGAGCTGCTTGAGCACCTCGGTGAGCGCCGCCGGGTCGGTCACCCGGTACCCGGCGAGCGTGTCGCCCTGGCCCACCTTGACCCCGACGTCGCCCTCGCGGAGCACGCGGAAGCCGTCCTCGTCCGTGACGTCGTCGCCCGCGAAGAACACCGCGTCCGCGCCGCGCAGCTCGCGCAGCCGGTCGATCGCGTCGCCCTTGGTGACGTGCCGGACGGCGAACTCGAGGATGTCCTTGCCGCCGCGCTCGAGGACGGCGTCGTCGACCTCGTGCGCGACCCGGCTCGCCTCGGCGTCCGCGGCCGCGGCGGTCTCGGCGTCGACGCCGCGGGTGTGGATGCCGAGGCCGGCGGGCTTGTGCTCGATCCGGACGCCCGGGTACCGCGAGACGACCTCGTCGAGGGCGGCCCCGAGGCGCTGCACGCGTGCGGACTCGTCGTCGGTCAGGGCGTCCTCGTCGTGGCCGTCGACCCGCCACTCGACCCCGTGGGACCCGACCAGCGCCATGCCGTCCGGCGCCTGGGTCACCCGGGCGAGACCGTCGAGCGGGCGGCCGGACACGAGCACGACCTCGGTGTCGCGGGCGCGCTGCAACGTGAGGACCGCGGCCCAGGAGCCGGGCAGCGCCCCGACCTGCGCGGGGTCGTCGGCGAACGGCGCGAGGGTGCCGTCGAAGTCGAGGGCGACGAGCAGTCGCGGCGCAGCCGCGAGCGTCTCGAGGGCCGACGACAGGGCGGACGGGTCGGTGACGGTCTCAGGCACCACGGGCCTCCCGGGTGTCCTCGGCCGCACGCGCGGTCTGTGCGCCTTCGTCGAAGATCGACATGCCGTCGTCCTCCGCCTCACGGTGCGCGTCCGCAGTCGCGTCCGGGTCGATGCGCGACCCCTTGGGCGCATGGCGGTCGAGCGCTTCGAGGAAGGATCGCGACCAGCGCGCCACGTCGTTCTCGCGGACCCGCTTGCGGAGCGCGCGCATGCGCGTGGAGCGCTCGCGCCGGGGCATCTCGATCGCGCGCTGGATCGAGTCCTTCAGCGCGCCGATGTCGTGCGGGTTGACGATCACCGCCTGCTTCAGCTCGTCGGCGGCGCCGGTGAACTCGGAGAGGATGAGCACGCCGTCGTTGTCGAAGCGCGTCGCGATGTACTCCTTGGCGACGAGGTTCATGCCGTCACGCAGGGCCGTCACGAGCATCACGTCGGCGGCGAGGTAGAGCGCCACCATCTCCTCGCGCGGGTAGCCGTGGTGCAGGTAGGCGATCGGCTGGTGCCCGATCACGCCGAGGTCGCCGTTGATGCGGCCGACCGTCAGTTCGATCTCGTCTCGGAGCGCGGCGTACGTGTCGACGCGCTCGCGGCTGGGGCTCGCGACCTGGATGAGCGTGGCGTCCTCGACCGCGACCCGGCCGTCCTCGACGAGTTCGCCGAAGGCCTTGATGCGGTGGCGGATGCCCTTCGTGTAGTCCAGCCGGTCGACGCCGAGGAGCACGGTCTTCGGGTTGCCGAGGCTCGCGCGGATCTCGCGGGCGCGCTCCTGGACCTCGGGCCGGTGCGCGATCTCCTCGAAGCCGGCGGCGTCGATCGAGATCGGGAAGTGCCGGGCCTCGACGTGCCGCACGGTGATGCCCTTGCGGCTGCGCGGGGCGGCCGGGTCGTCGACGGGGACGTCGATCGTGGAGCCCTTGGTCGTGTAGCCCTTGATGTGCCGGACCGCCCGGAGGAAGTCGCTCGCGTCGTCGTGGCGCTGGAAGCCGATGACGTCGGCGCCGAGCAGGCCGTCGAGGATCTGCGCGCGCCACGGCAGCTGGGCGTAGATGCCGACCGGCGGGAACGGGATGTGGTTGAAGAAGCCGATCGTGAGGTCGGGTCGGAGCTCGCGGAGGAGCGCGGGCACGAGCTGGAGCTGGTAGTCCTGCACCCAGACGACGCCGTCCTGCTCGACGATGTCGGCGATCTGGTCGGCGAAGCGCTGGTTCACGCGCTTGTAGGCGTTCCACCAGTCGCGGTGGTAGCTCGGGTGCTCGATGACGTCGTGGTAGAGCGGCCAGAGGGTGTCGTTGCTGAAGCCCTCGTAGTACTCCTCGACGTCCGCGGTGCTGAGCGGTACCGGGACGATGTGGATGCCGTCGTTGTCGAACGGGGGGACCTCGACCTCGGGCTGCCCGACCCAGCCGACCCAGGCACCGTCGTTCGCCCGCATCACGGGTTCGAGCGCGGTGACGAGGCCACCCGGCGAGTGCCGCCAGCCCTCGTTGCCGTCCTCGTCGACGACGCGGTCCACCGGGAGGCGGTTCGACGCGACGACGAAGGCGTAGCGGGTGCGGTCGGTTCGGTCTGCAGCCATGGGGTGGTGGTGTCTCCGTTCGCCCGGGGTGGTGCACGCGGGTCGTGGTGCACGTGGACGGTGCCGAAGTTACCAGCGGGACGTCAGCGGATTCACGGGACCTCGGCAGGTTGGATATGATGCACCCTCGTGTCGGGGGGACACGAGGTGCCCACAGGGGTGGCGCCGGCCTCCCGGTCGGAAAGGATCCGCCTCTCGTGAGCGAGCACCCGCCCGTCCCGCCGCAGCCCCCGCAGGACCAGGGGCCCCGTCAGCCCGCGCCGTCCGCGCCCGCCGCGCCCGCCGCGCCCTCGGACGGCTTCGACCGCCTCCTGCGCAGCGTGCCCGGTCGCGACTGGCTCGCCGCCGTGCTCGGTGCGGTCGGCGGCTGGTTCGCCGCCTACGTCGTCGCCGCGATCGCGCTCCTGCTCACCGTGGCGGTCGCCGCGGCCGGCTCGGGCGGAGCCGGCTCCGGTTCCGCCGACCTCGGGTCGTCGGGCAGCCTCGGCGGCTCGGGCGTGCCGGACGTGCAGTCGCTGTTGTCCGGCGTCAGCGTCCTCCTCGGCGCGCCCGCGCAGCTCGTGGTGCTCGCGGACCTCGGACGCCTGCACGGCTCCGGGTCGATCGGCCTGCTCGGATCGGGCTCCGGCTCCGTCGGGGTCGTGCCCGCGGTCGTGCTCGCGGCCCAGGTCGTGCTCGCGGTGCTGCTCACCCGCCGCATCCGCTCGCGGGTCGTGGCGCTCCCCCAGCTCCTCGTGACGAGCGTCGTCAGCGGCCTCGTGCTCGTCGCGCTGACGACCCTCACCGGGCTCGTCCTCGCGATCCGGTTCCCGGCCGTGGACGGCGTGTCGATCGAGCCCGTGCACGGCGTCGGCCTCGGCAGCGTGCTCGGGTCTTTCCTGGCCGGCGCCCTCACCGCGCTGCTCGCCCGGCCCGCGCTGCTCGTGCGCGGCAACGTCCTCGTCGGCCGGGTCCTCGGCACGGTCCGGGTCGCCGCCTCCCAGCTCGTCGTGCTCGTCGTGGTGGTGTCCGTCGTGGTCGCCGTCGTCGCGCTCGTCGCGCAGCCGTCGTGGAGCGCGGCGCTCCCGGTCTTCATCGGCAACGCCGGCGTCCTGCTGACCGCGCTCGGCTTCCTCGGCGGCATCGGCACGTCCGGGCTCGGCTCGGCGAGCAGCACCGCGAGCGTCTTCGGCGGCGCGGGCGGCTGGACGTGGCTCGTCGTGCTCCTCGTGCTCGTGTCGGCGTTCGTCGCCGGCCTCGCGCTCGCCGTCCGTCGCAACGACCGGGTCCGCAGCACCCTCGACTGGGTCGTGACGCCCGTGGTGTGGCTCCTCGGCGGCGTCGTGCTGCTCGTGCTCGGGACGCTGGTCGTCTCGTACCGGGTCACCGGCGTGAGCACCCTCGGCGGGACCGGATCGGTCGGGATCACGGCCTGGACGCCGGTGGTGTTCCTGCTCTGGGGTGCCGCCATCGAGGTCGTGGCGCGGTTCGTCGCCCCGGTGCTCCTCCCCCGTCTCGGCGGCGGTGTGCTGCTGCGCACCGCGAAGGTCGTGGGCACCGACCCGCAGCCGGCCGTCGCGTGGACGTCGCCCGTCGGCGCCGCGCCCACGGTCGGCGACCAGCCGTCCCCCGGGCATCCGGTCACCGGGCAGCCCGCCGCCGGGCAGTCGGCCGCCGGGCAGTCGGCCGCCGGCGCGTGGGCGCAGGCCCCCGGGGTCGAGGCGCCCGTCGGCACGCCGGCCGTCGCCGGCCAGCAGGCGTTCACGGGTGCCCCCGCCGGCGGTCAGCAGCCGTTCGTGGGCGCCCCGGCGGGCGGACCGCAGCCGTTCGTCGGCGGGCAGGCACCCGCCCCGATGTCCCCGAAGGCCCGGAAGGTCCTCGTCCGCTCGCTCGTCGCCGCCGGCGTCGTGGTCGTGGTGGTCGTCGCCGGTGCGGTCACGACAGGGGTCCTGCGCGCGAACGTCTGGGGTCCCGGGGCGACCGCACGCGACTACGTCGACGCGATCGCGCGGGGCGACGGTGCGTCCGCCGCGACCCTGACCGAGGCACCGTCGAACGCGTCGATGCTCGACGGTGCCGTGCTGAAGAGCGCCGAGGACCGGCCGACCGACGTGCGCATCGGACGGGTCTCGACCTCGGGCGACTCGGCGTACGCCACCGTCCGGTACCGGCAGGGCGGGTCCGACCGCACGGGCGAGATCACGCTCGAGCGCACCGGCACCTCGTTCCTCGTGAAGGACGAGTGGCGCGTCACGAAGCCGCTCGCCGACCGGGTGTCCATCGCCGCGAGCGACGTGCTCGAGGGCGCGCCCGTCACCGTCGCGGGGAAGAAGGTCGGCACGATCGAGAACGGCGTGTTCGAGTCGCTCGCCTACCCCGGCAGCTACCAGGTGGCGGTCGGCGGGACCGACTACTTCACCGGCGGGACGAAGACCGTGAAGGTCGGCGCCGCCGCGGCACCGTACGTGTCGTTCGAACCGAAGGCGACCAAGGCGCTCGAGACCGACGCCGAGCAGTACGTCTCGGACCTCATCGACGAGTGCGCCACGAAGACCGACATCGGCTACTCGGACGGCTGCCCCTGGTACGGCCCGTACGACGCCGACGGTGCCGTGCAGTACACGGTGGAAGCGGCGCCGGAGCTCTCGGTCGAGACCTCCGGGAGCGGCTACGTCGAGGTCCGGAGCACGAAGGACGGCACGGTCGCGTACTCGTACCGTGACTACTTCGGCGACGCCCAGAAGAGCGAGGACTCGTTCGACGTCGACGTCTACCTGAAGGTCGAGGACGGCAAGCTCGTCTCCGCCTACTGACGCTGACAGCACGTCCCGCACGACGGCCGGCCTGGGGAACCAGGCCGGCCGTCTCAGTACGCTGGCGTGATGGTCATGACGAGGGCGTGGCGCAACGGCGCCGCCGCGGAACGCGACTTCCCCGTCGAGCGGGTCTCCGACCTGGTCGCCGAGCCCGACACGTTCGTGTGGGTGGACCACACGGACCCGCGTCCGGACGAGCTCGCCGACGTCGAGGAGGAGCTCGGCGTGCACGCGCTCGCGGTGGAGGACGCACTCGAGCGCGGCCAGCGACCGAAGCTCGACCGGTACCGGGAGAGCCTCTTCCTCGTCGTCTACGACGTCACCGGCCGGACCGACACCGGCGAGCTCGTCAGCCACGAGGTGAAGGCCTTCGTCACGAAGCGCGCACTCATCACCATCCACGGAGCCGACGTGGACCTCAGCGACGTCGAGCACCGGCTCGACGCGAGCGCCGACATCGCCGACCACGGCGTCCCCTGGCTCATGTGGGCGCTGCTCGACACCGTCGTCGACCACGCCTCGGACGTCGTGGAGGACCTCGACCAGGCCGTCAGCGCGCTCGAGGACGACCTCTTCGAGCACGGCAGCAGCAGCGAACGGCAGATCCAGCGGCGTTCGTTCGTCCTCCGGAAGCAGCTCGGGGTGCTGCGGCGCCTCGTGGTGCCGACGCGGGACAGCGTCACGTCGGTCCTGCACGGGGACGCGGAGCTCGTGGTGGACGGCATCCGACCGTACTTCCGCGACGTGCAGGACCACCTCGTGACGATCGCCGACTCGGTCGAGCAGCTCCGCGACGCGGTCGGCAGCGTGCTCGACACGAACCTCGGCATCGCGTCGAACCACCAGAACGTCGTCATGAAGAAGGTGACGGGGTGGGCGGCGATCATCGCGATCCCGACGGCGATCACCGGGTTCTTCGGGCAGAACGTGAAGTTCCCCGGCATGAGCCAGTGGAGTGGGCTGTTCCTGTCGCTCGGCCTGATCGTCGCGACGTCCCTCGTGCTCTACCGGGTCTTCAGGAGCAAGGACTGGCTGTAGGGCCCCAGGGGCACGGAGCCCGTCAGATCCGCAGCGCGAGCACCCCGGCCACGACGGTGAGCGGTGCCACGACGCACCCGAGTGCCATGTACCGCCCCCACGACAGGTGCACGCCTTCGGAGGCGAGCCGCGCGTGCCACAGCAGCGTCGCGAGCGAGGCCCACGGGGTGATGAGGCAGCCTGCGTTCACGCCGACGAGCAGCGCCGCGTAGCGCAGTGCCTCGTGCCCCGCCGCCGGCTCGAGCACCAGGTAGGCGGGCAGGTTGTCGATCGCGTTCGCCGCGACCGCCCCGGCGCCGCCGAGGGCCAGGAGCGATCCGGTGCCGGTGCCCCCGGGCAGCGCGTCGACGATCGGGTCGGTGAGCCCCGTGGTGTGCAGGGTCTCGACGACCACGAAGAGCCCGGCGGCGAAGATGAGCGTCGACCACGGCACGCGCGAGATCCGCAATTCCGACGGCGCGCGGAAGGCGGCCACGACGACGAGCAGCACCGCGGCGACGACCGCGGCGATCCACACCGTGACACCGGCCGTCAGCGCGACGACGAGCGCGACGAGCACGGCGGAGGCGGACCAGAAGAACACCGGGTCCGACGCGCGCCGGACCGACACGGGTGTGTAGCGCCCGAACAGCTTCCCGCGGAAGACGACGAGGAGCACCGCGCACGGGATGACGACCCCGGCGAGCGCCGCCCACAGCATGAGACCGGCGAACGGGATCGGCCCGTCGAGTCCGATCCGGTCGACCGCGAGCAGGTTCGTGAGGTTCGACACCGGCAGCAGCAGCGACGCGGTGTTCGCGAGCCACACGGTGGTCAGCGCGAACGGCATCGGCGGCAGTCCCACGCGGCGCGCGAGCGTGATGACGATCGGGGTCAGGAGGACCGCGGTGGTGTCGATCGACAGGAACACCGTGCAGACGACGGCGAGCACGACGACCGCTGCCCAGAGTCCGATGGTCCGGCCGCCGCCGACGCGGGCGGCGAGGTCGGCGAGGCGGTCGAAGACCCCGGCGTCCGCGGCGAGCTCGGCGACGATGGTCAGCCCGAGGACGAACCCGAGCACCGGGACCACCCGGTCTGCGAGCTCGGCGAGGTCGGACAGGGGCAGGAGCCCGAGGGCGACGCAGACCGCGCCGACCACGAGCAGGACTCCGCCGATGACGGCCTGACGCACACTGACTCCTCACGAGCGCGCCGGCGCAGGGTGACCGGCGGCGCTGCAATGTAGCGGCCGGTAGCGTGGACGGGACGACCAAGAGGAGGAACCCGTGCGGAAGTTCATGTTCAGCGGTGCCGTGTGGAGCTCGATCATCAGCGGCTACAGCGTGCTCCAGACCACCCGGCAGGGCCCGCGCGACTGGCGCCTCGCGCTCACCTGGGTGGCGTGGCTCGCGACGACGATCGTCGCGATCGGCACGGTCGTCGAGGACGACCGCGCCGTGAAGGCGCGGCAGCCGTAGGTCGCGGACGCGACCGGCAGACGGACGGGAGGCACGTGGCGGGTCCGCCACGTGCCTCCCGTCCGTCCAGGGGCGTGTCTACGGCACGTCGGACGGGCGGACGTCGGAAGTGCGGATCGGACCGGTGAACATGGCGGCGCGGTCGTCGTGCTCGCCGCCGAAGAGGGCGGACGACGCCGCCGTCGACGCACCGGGGCGGCGCGGGGACGCGACGTCCTCGACCATGAGCACCCGCTGCACGGGCTGGGCGTCGGGGTGGGTGCGCTGGATCCAGGCGACGAGTTCCTCGCGGACGTAGCAACGCAGGTCGAACAGCGACGGCGCGTCGTGTGCCGTGACGAGCACGCGGACGTGCACGAACCCCTGGACCGCGTCGGTGACCTGGAGCACCTGCACCCGGCGGTCCCAGAGCTCGGTGCGCTCGAGGATCCGCTCGAGCTCGACCCGCATGTCGCCCGGCCGGACCCGCCAGTCGAGGTCGAACTCGACGGCGCCGAGCAGTTCGCTGTTCGTCCGGGTCCAGTTCTCGAACGGTGTGCTCGTGAAGTAGGTCGAGGGCAGCACGAAGCGGCGGTCGTCCCAGAGGTGCACGACGACGTAGGTGAGGGTGATCTCCTCGATGCGTCCCCACTGCTGCTCCACCACGACGACGTCGTCGACCCGGATCGACCCGGAGAACGCGAGCTGCATGCCCGCGAAGACGTTGCCGAGGGTCGACTGCGCCGCCAGGCCGGCGATGACGGAGATGAGGCCGGCGCTCGCCAGGACGCTGGCCCCGGCGGCCTCGACCCCGGGGAAGGTCAGCAGGATCGCCCCGACGGCGATGATCACGAGCACGGCGACGGTGAGCCGGCGCAGGACCAGGACCTGGGTCTTGATGCGCCGCGCCACGCGGTTGTCCGGGACGTCGGTCCGGTACCGGTGCAGGCCGAGGCTCTCGAGGAAGATCGCCACCTCGCACGCCAGCCAGCACCCGGTGCCGATCACCGCGATGAGGAACACGTGCGAGACGTCGTCCCGCCACGGGTACGCCCTCGTGTCCGGGATGCTGGTCGCGAACGCCGTCCACAGGAGCGCGACGAGCAGCACCGTGCGGAACGGGTGCTTCGTGCGGCGGGAGAGGACGGCGGCCCAGCGTTCCCGGCGTGCGAGCGACCGGAACACCAGGTGGGTGACGAGCGCCGAGACGGCCGTGACGAGCAGGGCGAACCCGATCGCGACGAGGAGTCGGAGGAGGATGTCCATGCCCTCCATGCAACCAAGACGACGGTGTCCCCGGTCCAGCCGGGCGGGGTCGTGTGCCACCGGCGGTCGCGGACCCCTGTAGCGTGTCGCGCATGACAGCGCAGAACGACACGGGGACCCGTCGCGCTCCCGCGAACGACTTCTCGCACGAGCAGGAGGGCTACCAGCACGGTCTGAAGCCCCGGCAGTTGCAGATGATCGCGATCGGTGGAGCGATCGGTACCGGGCTCTTCCTCGGGGCCGGCGGCCGGCTCAACTCCGCGGGTCCCGCGCTCGCGATCACCTACCTCGTCGCCGGCGTCTTCGCCTTCTTCATCCTCCGCGCCCTCGGCGAGCTCGTGCTGCACCGTCCCTCGTCGGGGTCGTTCATCTCGTACGCGCGGGAGTTCTACGGCGAGAAGTTCGCGTACGCGGCCGGCTGGATGTACTTCCTCAACTGGGCGATGACCTCGATCGTGGACACCACCGCGGCCGCGCTCTACATGCAGTACTGGAAGCCGTTCACCTCGGCGCCGCAGTGGCTCATGGCGCTCATCGCCCTCGTGGTGGTGCTCGCCGCCAACCTGGTCGCGGTGAAGGTGTTCGGCGAGCTCGAGTTCTGGTTCGCGCTCATCAAGGTCGCCGCCCTCGTCGCGTTCCTCGTCGTCGCGCTGGTCTGGCTCATCTTCGCGTTCCCGGTCGAGACCGGCGGCCAGGCGGTGCAGACCGGCTTCTCGATCCTGCAGAACAACGGCGGGGTGTTCCCGAACGGCCTGCTGCCCGCGGTGCTCGTGATCCAGGGCGTCGTGTTCGCGTACGCCGCGATCGAGCTCGTCGGCACCGCCTCCGGCGAGACGCAGGACACCGAGAAGGTCATCCCCCGCGCGATCAACTCCGTCGTCTTCCGCATCGCGGTCTTCTACGTCGGCTCGGTCGTCCTGCTGTCGCTCCTCCTGCCGTACACGTCGTACAAGGAGGGCGAGAGCCCGTTCGTGACCTTCTTCTCGTCCATCGGGAACCCGCAGGTCGGGCAGGTCGTCGGGTCGATCATGAACTTCGTGGTGCTCACCGCGGCGCTGTCGTCGCTGAACGCCGGGCTGTACTCGACCGGCCGCGCCCTGCACTCCATGGGCATGAACGGGTCCGCGCCGAAGTGGACCACGAAGATGTCCCGCGGCGGCGTCCCGTACGCCGGCATCCTGCTCACCGCGGGGTTCACGGTCGTCGGTGTCGTGCTCAACTACTTCGTTCCGTCGCAGGCGTTCGAGATCGCGCTGAACGTCGCCAGCCTCGGCATCATCACGGCGTGGGGCACGATCATCCTCTGCCAGATGAAGCTGCGGAGCTGGGCCAAGCAGGGCCTCGCGAAGGAGCCGACCTTCAGGCTGCCCGGCGCACCCGTGACCGCGTGGTTGACCCTGGCGTTCCTCGCCTCGGTCGTGGTGCTCATGGCGATCGACTGGCCGGTCGGGACGTTCACGATCGCGTCCCTCGTCATCATCATCCCGCTCCTCGTCGTCGGCTGGTTCCTGCAGCGCGACCGGATCCTCCGCATCGCCGCGCTCCGCGAGGGCGTCACCGGGCCCTACCCCGTGACCGGGCGTGACCCGGCGAACCAGGTCCGTCGTGACGGGACGGACGACTCCGCGAAGTGACTGTCCGCGGGCCGCGCCGGCCCGCCTGGACGAACGTGACGGGTCCGGCACCCACCGGTAGCATCGGTGGGTGCCGGACCCGTCGCTCGTCCCGTCCCTGGACCTCCAGCTGACCTGGCGCGGCGTCTTCGGCCGTGTGCGCGTCTTCGACGACCGGGTCACCGCCGAGACGAGCTTCGAACGCCCCGTCCGGACCACCGTCCCGATGACCTCGGTCCGGGGGTGGCGCATCGAGCCGTGCGACTTCGACGCGGTCTGCCTCGAGTTCGTCACCGACGACGACACCTACCGGGTCCTGCTCGACACCTCGGACGAGTCGATCGCCGACCACGCCCTGCGCCGCGTGCTCGGGCCACCCCTCGCGGACTGACGCTCCCCTCCCCCGACCTGACCCAGCCTCCCGCGTCCCGCATCCCGACCCTCGGACATCGCGACACGCCGGTGCCGGATGTCGTCCGCGCGGGTCCGCTCCTGGTGGAATGCGTCCGACACCCCGAGCAGCTGCCCGGTGCGCACGCGACACCGAGGTCGACGTCGACCGTGGCCGGCCGCTCCACCTGAACCCCGGCGTCGCCGGGCTCCGGGACGGATTCGGGTTCCGGCCCGCAGCCCGGCGACGACGGTCAGGCCGGACGCACACGCTCCCGCGGTGTCTGGTGCTCCGGAGGCGTGCGACGGTCCCGCGGTTCGGTGAGATCGTTGCGGAACGACGGGCCCGCTGTCGTGCGACAGCGGCGGTGTCGTACGACGACGGTCGCGTCGTACGACGCCGGTCCCGCTCTCGTACGACAGGCCCGCTGTCGTGCGACAGCGGGCCTGTCGTCGCACAGCGGCCGCTCCGCCCGCCTCGCGCAGCGGCCGCGCCGTCAGACGAGCAGGAGGATCCCCGCGACCACGGACGCGACGGCGATCACGAGCGCGATCACGACCAGGACGAAGTGCACGCGCCAGAACGTGGTCGGCCGCCCCGCGGCGTCGCGCGCACGGGGGTCCTTCGCGACCCGCTGGAAGAAGCGCGGCCAGGCGACGACGTTGAAGACGGCACCGACGAAGAGGACGAGCGCGGCGAAGACGGTCACACGACGATCCTAGGACGCCACGATGCGCTGGCCTGGCCCGGGCGAGCCTGCGGACGGGGCCCGGCGGTGCTCGGCCGCCCCCAACGCGGCCGAGTCCCGCGCTCGGGCGCCGCATCTCCTGCAGCTGGTGCCCCCGACCCTACACGCGCCGTTCGATCGCGTCGATCCGACGGCGAGGACGCACGACCCGGCACCGGTAGCCTCGGACGCTGTGAGCACCGTGTACCCGTCGACGATCGCGGCGCCGGTGGAGCACGAGATCGTGATCACGAAGTCCCGGTTCATCACGACCGTGGCACCCGTCGCCGACGTCGCGGACGCCGACCGGGTGATCGCCGGGGTCCGGAAGCGCTTCTGGGACGCCCGCCACAACTGCACCGCGATGGTCACCGGGGTCCTCGGCGACCAAGCACGGTCCTCCGACGACGGAGAACCGAGCGGCACGGCCGGGGTGCCCATGCTCGAGGTGCTCCGTCGTCGCGGGCTCACGGACGTCGTCGCCGTGGTGACGCGGTACTTCGGCGGGGTGAAGCTCGGCGCCGGCGGACTCGTCCGCGCGTACTCGACGTCGGTCTCCGAGACCCTCGACCGGGCCGTCCTCGTGCAGCGTCGAGCGCTCACCCGCATCGGGGTCGACGTTCCGCACGCCGAGGCCGGACGGATCGACAACGTGCTCCGCGACTGGGTACGGCACCACGACGCGGTGCTCGGTGACACCGGGTACGGGTCCGTGGCGACGTTCGAGCTCTGGGTGCCGCAGGAGCTGATCGGGGCGCTCCGGGCCGACCTCGCGAGCATGTCGGGCGGGGCGCTGGAGCCGCTCGTCGGGGCAGAACGCGTCGTCGACGTACCGACGGGCTGAGCGGGACGGGAGCGCCCGCGACGGACCTGCCGGATCCGACGCTCGTGAACACGTCGGGCGTGTCGCCCCGCAGCCGCCGCCAGCCCCGGGAACGACGAAGGCCCCGGTCCGTTCGGACCGGGGCCTTGCTGGTGCACCCCCTGGGACTTGAACCCAGAACCCACTGATTAAGAGTCAGTTGCTCTGCCAATTGAGCTAGAGGTGCGTTCGCTGCGTTCCGTTTGACCGTGCTGCAACGGGAAACAACAATAGCATGGCTTTCGGGTGCTCACGACCACCGGGCACCACGATCGAACAGGAGCACCATGACCGACCGTCTCGCCGCCGGCGACACCGCCCCCGACTTCACCCTCCCGGACCAGGACGGCACGGAGCACTCGCTGTCCGGGCTCCGCGGGAAGAAGGTCATCGTGTACTTCTACCCGGCCGCGTCCACCCCGGGCTGCACGACCGAGGCGTGCGACTTCCGCGACAACATGTCGTCCCTGCAGGCAGCCGGGTACGAGGTCCTCGGCGTCTCGAAGGACGAGCTCCCCGCGCTCAAGAAGTTCCAGCACGAGCAGGCGCTGACCTTCCCCCTGCTGAGCGACCCGGACCTCGCGGTGCACAAGGCGTACGGGGCCTGGGGTGAGAAGAACAACTACGGGAAGATCGTCACCGGCACGATCCGGTCGACGATCGTCGTCGACGAGGACGGCTCCGTACAGCTGCCGCTCTACAACGTGAAGGCCACCGGGCACGTGGCCAGCCTGCGGAAGAAGCTCGGCCTGGTCTGATCACCGGACGCGACGCACTGGAGGCCCGGTGCCGGTCCGTGGGACCGGCACCGGGCCTCCAGGCGGTTGCGGCGGGTGTCGAACGCCGAGCCGGACGTGTCAGTCGCGGTCCGCGTCCTCGCGGACGAGGGCGGCCGTGACCGGCCGCGAGAGCACGAGCGTGATGGCGAGCAGCGCGGGGATGAGCAGGAGCCAGCCGAACCAGGCGACGCGGAAGACGCCCTGGAACGCGCCGATCGCGAGCGCACCCTGCAGGACCTGCCAGACGATGATCCCGGAGCGGACCCAGGGGCGGCGGTTCCGGAGGCCGACGAACAGCGAACCGAGCCACAGGGCCGCGATCGCGGTGAGGATCGTCAGCGCGATGCCGGAGGCGAGACTCGACGCCGGCGAGGTGACGAGCTCGACGAGGAGCCAGACGGTCACGGCGGCCAGCGCGAGGAACTCGAGCCCGAGGACGACCTGCAGCACGCGGAACGCGGGCGAGGGCTGTCCAGGGTCCGCGGACCCGGCGGGTGTGGTGTCGTGCACAGCGATCCTCCAGCGTCGGAACCCTTGATTTGGCCCTACCAGTATGGAACGATATTCGAGGTCGTTTGGACGGCACGATGTGGTGCGCGTCTCCCGCGGTTCGACGCTCCTCCCCCGAGCGTTCAGCGGGCGTCAGACTCGCTTCCAGCGGATTCCTCCCCCACACGGTGTCCCCTCATGCTCAGCATGCCCAGCGTTCCGATCCCCGAACTGCGGCCCACGGCTGCCGTTCGAGCATCGACATCAAGGAGCACCACACATGGACTGGCGTGACCAGGCAGCTTGCCTCACCGCGGACCCCGAGCTCTTCTTCCCGGTCGGGAACACCGGCCCCGCAGTGGACCAGATCGAGAAGGCGAAGTCCGTCTGCGCCCGGTGCACCGTCACCGAGATGTGCCTGCAGTACGCCCTCGAGAACAACCAGGACTCGGGCGTCTGGGGTGGCCTCAGCGAGGACGAGCGTCGTGCGCTGAAGCGCCGCGCCGCTCGCGCTCGTCGCGCCTCCTGACACAGGTCGCCTGAAGCCCGTCACCCCGGTGGGGTGGCGGGCTTCGTCGTGTGCGGGCGGGGCAGGTGCCGGCGCCCGGGTGCGCGCCGGTGGGCGCCGGTGCGCTTCGTGCGCGCCGGTGGGCGCCGGTGGGCGCCGGTGCGCTTCGTGCGCGCCGGTGCCCTTCGTGCGCGCACAACAAAAGTCGAACGGCACCGCGGTTTCCCGTGGTGCCGTTCGACTCCGGTTGCGCAGCGCAGCGCGGCTGCGCGGGCGATCAGGCCGCGGGCGACCGGGTGAGCCAGCGGAACGGGATCGAGATGCCGACCTCGGTACCGCTGCCCGTGAGCGTGTGCCAGTCGATCGTCCCGCCGAGCTCGCCCTGGATGAGCGTCCGGACGATCTGCGTGCCGAGCCCCGACCCGACCTTGCCCTCGGGCAGACCACGGCCGTTGTCGCGCACCTGGATCTCGAGGTGGTCGTCGTGGCGATCGGCGACGATCTCGACCTCGCCGTCGCGACCGTCCAGCCCGTGCTCCACCGCGTTCGTCACGAGCTCGGTGAGGCCGAGCGCGAGCGGAGTGGCCGCCTCCGAGGGCAGGACCCCGAACTCGCCGGTCTTCTTCGGGCGGACGGTGGTGTTGTGCGACGCGGCGACCTCGGTCACGAGCTTGAGGACCGAGTCGAACACCTGGTCGAAGTCGACGTTCTGGCTGAGCCCGGTCGACAGGGTGTCGTGGACGACCGCGATCGCCGCGACCCGGCGCATGGCGTTCTGCAGGGACGTGCGGGCTTCGTCCGAGTGCGTCCGGCGAGCCTGGATCCGGAGCAGGGACGCCACCGTCTGCAGGTTGTTCTTGACCCGGTGGTGGATCTCGCGGATCGTCGCGTCCTTCGTGATGAGCTCGCGCTCCTGGTGCCGCAGCTCGGACACGTCCCGGCAGAGCACGATCGCTCCGATGCGCTCCCCGTGGTCGCGGAGCGGGATCGACCGCAGCGAGACCGTGACGCCCTTCGCCTCGACGTCGGCACGCCAGGGCGCACGGCCGGTGACGACGAGGGGCAGTGACTCGTCGACGTCGAGCTTCGAGCCGATGAGTTCGGTCGTCACCTCGGCGAGGGACTTCCGTTCGAGCTCACCCTCGAAGCCCATGCGGTTGAAGGCGCTGAGGCCGTTCGGACTGGCGAACGTCACGACGCCGTTCGTGTCGAGCCGCAGCAGTCCGTCGCTCGCGCGCGGTGCCCCACGTCGTGGGCCGGCGGGGGCACCGAGGTCCGGGAAGTCGCCCGTGGCGATCATGCCGAAGAGATCGTTCGCGCTCGCGGTGAAGTTGAGCTCCTGGCGGCTCGGCGTCCGCATCTCGTCCTGGTTCGAGTGCCGGGTCACGACCGCGATCGGCCGGTCGGTGGTCTCGGCGCTGTTCGCACTGAGCCGACGCAGGACCGGGATCGCGCGGACCCGGGTCGGGGTGTCCTCGTACCAGTCCGGCTCCGCGGAGTCGACGACGCGGCTCCCGGCGAAGCAGTCGGTGACCTGCTCGCGCCACTCCTCGCGGATCTCCTGACCGACGATGTCGCGGTAGAAGAGCGTCGCGGCCGAGCTCGGCCGGGCGTGGGCGACGGCGACGAAGGTCCCGTGCTCGGCGGTGGGGACCCAGAGCACCATGTCGGCGAACGAGAGGTCGGCGAGCAGCTGCCAGTCCCCGACGAGCAGGTGGAGCCACTCCACGTCGGCTTCGGAGGAACGGCCTTGCGCGAGGACGAGGTCACTGAGGGTCGACACGAGCCAATTCTAGGTGCCGCCCTGTGTGGACAGATCCGCGTTGTCCACAGCCCTTCCGCTGCAAACATTCTGCATGTCGCACGGGAAATACGCTCGGCCGGAACGAAAGGGGCCGGGGTGGCGCGAGGAGCAGTACAGCGGGACGACGAGGGGCAGGACCGGGCGGAGACCGTCGCCGAGCCGACACTCCACCTCGTCGCCCGGGAAGCCGACCGGCCGGCCCAGCCGCCGGAGGGCCAGCCGCCGGTGGCCCTGGACGTCCAGCCGCTGGTCGCCGCGCTCCCGGATCCACGACAGACCGCGCGGGCACTGGCGCTCTGCGTGGTCGAGATCCTCAGCGGCGCACGCGAAGTCGACAGCATCGCACGGTGGGTCACCGAGGACGTGCACCGGCACCTCCAACAGCGTGCGGCCGTGGCGGCACGGAACCGCTCGGCGACACGACGCCCCCACCGTCGACCGTCGCTCCGTGCCGGCAGCGTGGTCGCGTGCTCCCCCGCGGACAACGTGGTCGAGGCGACGGTGGTCGTGCACGGGCGGAGTCACGCGCGCGCCGTGGCGATCCGACTCGAGGTGCGGAACGCCCGCTGGCGAGCGACGGCGGTCGGCGTGTTGTGAGCCGCGCAGGCGGGGCGTCGGCGCGAGTCTCGTGGCCAGCGACACCGCTCGGGGTCCGGGACGCGCACAGTGTCGCGGAGCGCGAGTCTCGGGTCCGGCAGCGCGGAGCGGCGGACGACCGGACGGACGGACGGGAGGCGCGGTGCCAGCTGGCACCGCGCCTCCCGTCCGTCGATTCCTGCGTCAGCCGCGCTTGGCCGCCCGACGCTCGGCACGGTTGTTCGCGGACGCCTGGCCGGAGGCCGTGGCGGCGTTGCCGAACGCGGAGCCCTGCTCCGGGCCCTGCTGCTCCTCCGCCTCCGCCTGGGCACGCTGGGCCCGGGCGGTCGCCGCCTGCTCGAGGCGCCCCGGCTCGTCGCGGACCTCGACCTCGCCGTCGATCGACGGTGCCGAGTACTCCAGACCGCTCGCCTCTTCCTCGCCGAGGCCCTTCGCCTCGATGACCGCGTTCTCGCCGTCGGACTGCACCTGCACCTCGAGGTTGAACAGGTATCCGACCGACTCCTCGCGGATCTGGCCCATCATGCTCTGGAAGAGCGCGTAGCCCTCGCGCTGGTACTCGACCAGCGGGTCACGCTGGGCCATCGCGCGGAGGCCGATGCCGTCCTTGAGGTAGTCCATCTCGTAGAGGTGGTCGCGCCAGCGGCGGTCGATGACCGAGAGGACCACGCGACGCTCGAGCTCGCGCATCGCCTCGTCTCCGAGGAACTCCTCGCGCTTCTGGTACGCCAACTGCGCGTCGGAGAGGATCTCACGCCCGAGGAACTCGCGGGTCGCCTTGCCCTTCGAGCCGGCCTCGGTGATGACCTCGTCGATGGAGATCGAGATCGGGAAGAGCGTCCCGAGTTCGGTCCACATCGCGTCGAGGTCCCAGTCGTCCGGCGAGCCCTCACCGGTGTGGGTGTCGATCACGTCGTCGACGACGCTCTTGAGGAAGGTCTGCGCGCGGTCGTGGATGTCGTCGCCCTCGAGGATGTGCCGGCGGTCGCTGTAGATCGCTTCGCGCTGGCGGTTCAGGACGTCGTCGTACTTCAGGACGTTCTTCCGGATCTCGGCGTTCCGGCTCTCGACCTGCGCCTGGGCCGACCGGATGGCCCGACCGACGAGCTTGTTCTCGATGGCGAGGTCGTCGGGGACGTTCGAGCGCCCCATGAGGCTCTCGGCAGCACCCGAGTTGAACAGGCGCATGAGGTCGTCGGTGAGTGACAGGTAGAACCGGCTCTCGCCCGGGTCGCCCTGACGGCCCGAACGACCGCGCAGCTGGTTGTCGATGCGGCGCGACTCGTGGCGCTCGGTGCCGAGGACGTAGAGACCGCCGGCCTCGCGCACCTTCTCGGCCTCGTCCTTGATCTCCGCCTTGACGCGGTCGAACACGTCGTCCCACGCGGCCTCGTACTCCTCCGGCGTCTCCGTCGGGGACAGACCCTTCGCGTGCATCTCCTGCACGGCGAGGAACTCGGAGTTGCCGCCGAGCATGATGTCGGTGCCGCGGCCGGCCATGTTCGTGGCGACCGTCACGGCGCCGAGTCGACCGGCCTGCGCGACGATCGCGGCCTCGCGGGCGTGGTTCTTCGCGTTGAGGACCTCGTGCTTGACGCCCTTCTTCGCGAGGAGCTTCGACAGGTACTCGGACTTCTCGACGCTGGTGGTGCCGACGAGGACGGGCTGGCCCTTCTCGTGCCGCTCCGCGATGTCCTCGGCGACCTGCTCGAACTTCGCCTTCTCGTTCTTGTAGACGAGGTCGGTCTGGTCGATGCGCTGCATCGGACGGTTCGTCGGGATCGGGACCACGCCGAGCTTGTACGTCGACATGAACTCGGCCGCTTCGGTCTCCGCGGTGCCCGTCATGCCCGAGAGCTTCTGGTACAGGCGGAAGTAGTTCTGGAGCGTGACGGTGGCGAGGGTCTGGTTCTCGGCCTTGACCTCGACGCCCTCCTTCGCCTCGATCGCCTGGTGGATGCCCTCGTTGTAGCGACGGCCCATGAGGATGCGGCCGGTGTGCTCGTCGACGATGAGCACCTCGCCGTTCATGACGACGTAGTCCTTGTCGCGCTTGAACAGCGAGACGGCCTTGATCGAGTTGTTGAGGAACGAGATCAGCGGGGTGTTCGCCGACTCGTAGAGGTTGTCGATGCCGAGGTAGTCCTCGACCTTCTCGATGCCGGGTTCGAGCACGCCGACGGTGCGCTTCTTCTCGTCGACCTCGTAGTCCTCACCCGGGGTGAGGCGCTTGGCGATCGAGGCGAACTCGGTGAACCAGCGGTTGGCCTCGCCCGAGGACGGCCCGGAGATGATGAGCGGCGTGCGGGCCTCGTCGATGAGGATCGAGTCGACCTCGTCCACGATGGCGAAGTAGTGACCGCGCTGCACCATGTCGGACGCCTGCCACGCCATGTTGTCGCGCAGGTAGTCGAAGCCGAACTCGTTGTTCGTGCCGTACGTGATGTCGGCGGCGTACTGCTCGCGACGCTCCGCCGGCGACTGGTTCGCGATGATGCAGCCGGTGGTCATGCCGAGCGCGCGGAACACGCGGCCCATGAGCTCGGACTGGTACGACGCGAGGAAGTCGTTCACCGTGATGACGTGGACGCCGCGCGACGGGATCGCGTTGAGGTAGGCCGCGGTGGTCGCGACGAGGGTCTTGCCCTCACCGGTCTTCATCTCGGCGATGTTGCCGAGGTGGAGGGCCGCGCCGCCCATGAGCTGCACGTCGAAGTGCCGCATGCCGAGGGTACGCTTCGAGGCCTCGCGCACCGCGGCGAACGCCTCGGGCAGCAGGTCGTCGAGGGTCTCGCCGTTGGCGTACCGCTCGCGCAGCTCCTTGGTCTCGTCCTGGAGTTCCTCGTCGGTGAGGGACGCGAAGTCGTCTTCCAGGTCGTTGATCGCCGAGGCGTAGGCCTTCAGGCGGCGGAGGGTTCGTCCTTCGCCGATGCGGAGGACCTTCTCCAGCACGTTTGCCACGTGAGCTCCTTACGAGGTCGTCTCGCGCCGTCTGCGCGATGCGATCAGCCAGTCATGCTAGCAACCCCGCGACGACCGACGCTGGGAGCGACGCGGCTGTGCGCGGCCCGCGAACGGGCCGCGCACAGGCGTCGCGTCGGCGGTGCCGACGGGGTCAGGCGAGGGCCGCGGCCGGCTCGCTCACGGCGTGGGCACCGGCGGACGAGGGGTCCTCGATGCCGATGACGCCGTAGTCCCACCCCTTGCGGCGGTAGACCACGCTCGGCCGTCCGGTCGCGGAGTCGACGAAGAGGTAGAAGTCGTGCCCGACGAGCTCCATGTGGTACAGCGCGTCGTCGACCGTCATCGGCGCGGCCTCGAAGACCTTCTCGCGGATGACGACCGGGCAGTACGCCTCGTCCTCGGGCTCGTCCTGCGTGTCGGCCTCCACCGTCGGGATCGCTCCGGTGGCGACGGTCTGCAGGAGCTTGCCGTCCGCAGGGGTGACGCCGAGGTGCTCGAACGCCGTGCCCGAGGCCTCACCGACGGAGGTCGGGCGGTGACGTCCGCGGTGCACCTTGCGGCGGTCGCGTGCGCGTCGGAGTCGTTCGGTCAGCCGGGCGAACGCCAGGTCGAACGCCGCGTACTTGTCCGAAGCGGCCGACTCCGCCCGGACGAGCGGCCCGGGGCCGATGAGCGTCAGCTCGATGCGGTCCTCGCCGCCGCTGCCGCCGCTCTTCTCGTTGTGACGGCTGACCCGCACCTCGAAGGCGAGGGCCCGGTCGGCGAGCGCGTCGATCTTCTCGGACTTCTGTTCGACGTAGGTCCGGAATCGGTCGGTGACCCCGACGTTCCGGCCTGTGATCGTCACGTCCATGTGGCGGCTCCCATCCACGCTTCGGCGCGTCGCCTCCGTCCGGCGATCTCTGACGCCTTGTCGTGAGGCTAGACCCGACCCGGTGCACGTGTCACGACATCTCCGCGTTCCCCGATGGACACCCACCGGACACCCAGGAGACACCGTGGCTCCCCCTCCCCGGACCTGCCGGCGCTCAGTCCTCGACGCTCGCCACGGTCACGCAACGGACGACCGTGCCGCCCGCGGCCCGGACGGCGCGCACGGCCTCGGCCAGCGTCACGCCCGTCGTCACGACGTCGTCGACGAGCACGACCGTCCGCCCGGCGACACCGTCCGCGCGCAGCGTCCCGACGGTGGCGGCCACGCGGTCCGTCGCGCCGAGCTCCTTCTGGCCCGACGACCGGGCTCCCCGCGAGCGCACGAGCGCACGACCGACCGGCGCCCGACCCCGCCGGAGGAACAGCACCACCGGGTCGAAGCCACGCCGCCGCGCACCCCGGGTCGAGGGCGGCACG
This sequence comes from Curtobacterium luteum, assembly GCF_014646995.1. Classification (GTDB taxonomy): domain Bacteria; phylum Actinomycetota; class Actinomycetes; order Actinomycetales; family Microbacteriaceae; genus Curtobacterium; species Curtobacterium luteum. Next base: position 33,758 of record NZ_BMOI01000014.1, read on the forward strand.
CGGAGCAGCAGCGGATCGGCCGGCGCCTCGGCGAGCGCCCGGCGCACGAGCGCGCCGAACCGCCGGGCGAGCGGCGGCGCGAGGTCGACGCGGGACCGCAGCTTGACCTCGAGCAGGAGCGTCCGGACGAGGCCCTCGTACTCGAACGCCGCATCGGTCCGGACCCCCGCGACGAGGCGGACCCGCGGCGGACGCTGTGCGACGAGGAGGCGGCAGGCATCGCACAGGGCACGGTCGGCTCTGCCGCACCCGGCGCAGTCGACCGGCAGGAAGAGACCGACGACGGCGAGCACGGCGTCGACGGACCGGTGCGGCGGTGCGGTCGCCGCCAGGAGGGGAACGGCGGGCGGGGGAACGGCGGGCGGGGTGGCGTCCGGCGGGGACGCGTCCGACGGCGGCGCGGTGTCGGACGGGCGTGCGGTGCTGGGCTGGCTCACCCGACGATCGTGGTCCCGGCCACCTGCCGGACGGCGGCCGAACGCGCGACGGTGGACGGGCCTCCAAGCCGGGCCTGCTGTGCAGGACCGACAGGAGGACGGTCAGCGCTGGGTGCCGAGCGCCCCGGCCCGGACGCCCGTCTTCTCCCAACCGCCACCCGTGGACTGCAGGACCTGCGCATCCGACATCCGCAGCAGCAGCGATCCGCCGCTCCCCCCGACGATCGTCGTCGCACGCCCCTCCGGCTTCGGCAGGGTCGTCGGCCGACCGCCGATCGTGGTCCGGACGACCTCCGGACCGGTGTCCGTCTGCCCGACCGAGGCCACGTCCGCGTCACTGACCCACGTGGCACCGACGGCGTCCTCGGACGCAGCCTGCACCCGGACCGGGGACCCGAGGGAGGTCGGGACGCGGTCGCGGTCGCGGATGATCGCCATGACGTACAGGGCCGGCCCGTCCGCGGTCTGCAGGAGCGCCAGCGCCCGCGTCGAGTCCCGGGACACCTGGAACGACACAAGTCGCCCCTTCGGCAGGGTCGTCGGGACCACGTGCGGCTCGCCCTTGAGGGAGTAGGACGTGACCTCGGACGGGTCGTCCTCGCTCCCGACCCAGACGGAGCCGCCGCCGAGGTCGTCGACGGACGGTGGCACGAGGTCGGTCCGGGTGTCGATGCGCAGCCGCTGCTGGCCGGAGCGGACGACGAAGACCCCCTCGTCGCTCCGCACCGCCGCGACCGTGCCCGAGCCGCTCAGCGCGAGCGCCGTCGGGTCGAGCGCGGAGATCTGCTGGCTCATGCCACCACCGAGTCCGGCGACGCTGCCCGTGCCGGCCGCGTAGCCGGCCTTGCCGCCGGCCTCGACGAGCGGCCGGGGGTCGACGTCGGGGTTCTGCTGGGCGTCGGACGAGCCGTTCTCCGGGACCGTCAGGGTCGCACCCTCGACCGTCATCGTGACCGAGGACACGGAGGCGACGGTGGCGAGGGACTTCGCCAGCTGCTCGCGCATCCGCACCCGGTCCGTGGTGCTCGAGCGCAGCGCGTCGCTCGACAGGTCGACCTGCGCCGTCCCGCTCTCGATGGTCACGGCGTTCAGCGAGAGCTGCGTGCCCTCGGGGAACGCCGACACGACGGCGCCCTTCAGCCAGTCGGACGGCCCGGCGAGCAGCGCGCTCACGATCCTCGTGCTGACCGAGGAGCGGGCGAGGAACCAGCGGACGTCCGGCACGAAGAAGTCGTAGGTGGGGTCGTAGAAGTACAGGGCGTGCTGCTGGAAGACCGACTGGAACCGCACGGGTGACAGGATGATGCCGTCGGGTGCGTAGGCGATCCGCCAGTCGTCGCCCTCGTGCACGAACTGGAAGGTCAGGGTCGAGGTGGTCGGCCGCACGGCCTGGGTGTACTCGCCGTCGGCGTCGACCGAGGCGCTCGCGGTGAGCGTGTACGTCAGCTCGTCCGCCCCGACTCGTTCGACCTGACCGCTGCCGTCGCTGATCGTGACGCCCTGGCGGGGGTTCCACTTCTGCGCGAACGAGGAGGAGAGGAACTCCCGGGCGGTCGCGTAGTTGTTCTGGGCCCCGGTGGCCGCCGCGATGAAGCCCCGGAGCACGGCGGTCTGGTCCTCGCCGCCGGAGGGACCGTCGGGGCGGAGCTCGACGCCGGAGACCGACTCGTCCTTGATGGACTGGCCCGAGCGGACGTCGCCGGAGACCGGGATGGCGGCGCAGGCGGACACGGCGACGAGGGTCAGCGCGGCGAGCGCGACGGCGAGGGTGCGGCGGAGCCGGCGGGCGACGCGCGGGGCGGCGGCGCGGCCGGCGCCCGGTACGGGGGCGCGGCCGGCGCGCGGTGCGGCGGCGCGCCCGGCGCCCGGTGCGGCGACGTGCCCGGCGCGGCCGGCGCGCGGTGCGGCGGCGCGGCCGGCGCCCGGTGCGGCGGCGTGCTGGCGGGTCATTCGTCCTCCTCGCGGACGGCACGCGGGCCGTCGTAGGGGTCGTCGAGGTCGGGCAGCGGGATCGCCGAGGTCGCGGTCGACACCTGGCCGGTCCGCGGCAGGGTGAGCACGAACGCCGAGCCCTCCCCCACGCGGGACCACACGTCGATCCGACCGCCGTGGAGGTTCGCGTCCCCGAGGCTGATCGCGAGCCCGAGCCCGGTCCCGCCGATGGTGCGCTTGCGGCTCGGGTCGGCCCGCCAGAAGCGGTCGAAGACGCGGGCGGCGTCCTCGGGCGGCATGCCGACGCCGTGGTCGCGGACGGCGATCGCGACGGTGCGCGCGTCGCTGTCGACGACGACCTCGACGGGGCGCTCCTCGCCGTGCTCGATCGCGTTGCCGACGAGGTTCCGCATGATGCGGCGGACACGGCGGGCGTCGAGCTGCATCGTGGTGTGCCCGCCGGGGGTGCGGAGCCGGAGGTCGACACCGGCGCGCTCGGCCAGGGGGCGGAACTCCTCGACGATGTCGGCGGCGAGCGCAGCGGGGACGACCGGCTCGGTCTCGAGCTGGACGGCCTGGGCGTCGTAGCGGGAGATCTCGAGGAGGTCGGCGAGGAGCAGCTCGAAGCGCTCGACCTGGGCGTGCAGGAGCTCCGCCGACCGCGCGACGGCCGGCTCGAAGGCGTGCCGGGAATCGTAGAGCACGTCGCCGGCGAGGCGGATCGTGGTGAGCGGGGTCCGGAGCTCGTGCGAGACGTCCGAGACGAACCGCTGCTGCACCCGCGAGAGTTCGGCGAGCTGGGTGATCTGACGACTCACGGCGTCCGCCATGCCGTTGAAGCTCCGGGCGAGCGTGGCGATGTCGTCACTGCCGTGCACCGGGATGCGCTCGTCGAGGCGTCCGGCGGCGATCTTGCGGCTCGTCTCGGCCGCACCGCGGATCGGCACGACGACGAGCCGGACGACGAGGCTCGTGACGAGGGCGATCAGGACGATGAGGGCGACGCCGCCGATCGAGAGCGTCTGCGACACGAAGTCGAGGGTCTGCTGCGCGTCGGACAGGTCGTACACGAGGTAGAGCTCGTACTGTCCGGCGCTCGGGATCTGCAGCGTCGAGCCGACCGCGAGCCCGGGCTGCCGACGCCCGCCGTCGTCGAGTTCGACCGGCTGCAGGCTGAGGCGTCCGGTGTCCTTGCCGACCTCCTTGCGGAGCGAGTCCGTGATGACGGCGTCGGGGAAGTCCGGGGTGACGATCGTCTGCAGGGTCTGCGGCGTCGTCTGGTTCGGGCTGCGCTCGATGGCGACGTCGGTGCCGCCGGGGCTCGTCGTGTTCGACAGGATCGCCTGCTGCGCCTCGTTCTGCAGGGTCTCGAGCTCGGACTGGTTGTTGTCCTCGCCCGCGGTCGCCGCGTCGAAGATGTTCTGCGCGACGATCGTGGCCCGCGCGGACTCCGCCTCGATCTGGTCGCGGCGCTGGGCGTAGACGTTGTTCGAGATGCTCACCATGACGGCGGTGCCGATCACGGCGACGGCGAGCCCCGTCGTGATGACGGTGATGGCCACGGAGCGGACCAGGAGCGACCGCCGCCACAGGTACGCGACTCCTCGCCAGGCGCGACGGCCCCACCGGCGGAGTCGGCGACCGGTCCGGCCGAGCGTGCCGGTGGCGACCGGGCGGGGTCCGGACGGTGCGCGCCGCGGCACGGTGCTCAGGCTCCTCCGGCCCGGTACCCGACGCCGCGGACGGTCGTGACGATCTTCGGGTTGTCCGGGTCGTGCTCGATCTTGGCGCGGAGGCGCTGCACGTGCACGTTCACCAGGCGGGTGTCCGCCTTGTAGTGGTAGCCCCAGACCTGCTCGAGGAGCATCTCGCGCGTGAACACCTGGTTCGGTTTCTCGGCGAGGGCGCGCAGCAGGTCGAACTCGAGCGGGGTGAGGGCGATGACGGTGTCGCCGCGGCGCACCTCGTGCCCGGGGACGTCGACGGTGAGGTCCCCCACGTGGAGCACGGTCGAGTCGGTTGCGGTCGGTCGCAGCCGGGTGCGGATGCGGGCGACGAGCTCCTTCGGGTTGAAGGGCTTCACGACGTAGTCGTCGGCGCCGTTCTCCAGACCGGCGACGACGTCGGCGGTGTCGCCCCGGGCGGTGAGCATGATGATCGGCGTGCCGCTCTCGGCGCGGATCCGCTTGCACACCTCGATGCCGTCGATGCCGGGGAGCATGACGTCGAGCAGCACGAGGTCCGGCTCGGTGCCGCGGAACGCCTCGACGGCCGCGTTGCCGTCGGCGCTGAACTCGGGCTCGAACCCCTCGGAGCGGAGGACGATGCCGATCATCTCGGCGAGGGCCTGGTCGTCGTCGACGACGAGGATGCGCGGTGTCATGTGATGGGGGCTTCCGTCCCTGTGGAGCGTGCGGTGCCCGTCCGGCACCGATCCTCACGATAGCCGGTGCCCCCGCCGCGCACGGTTTTCCGACAGGATGGGACCGACCGCGTGTCCGCGTGCGGTCCGGTGAGGGGGTGCGGCATGTCCGACTGGCAGGTTCCGGGGTCCGGTGGCGCCGAGGGGCGTCCGCCTGGAGGCCCGCAGCAGCCCGGCACGCCCCCGCCGTCCGCCGCGTGGCCGGGTGGGCCCGGCACGTCCGCCCCGTGGCCGGGTGGGCCTGGCCCGTCCGCATCGTGGCCGGGTGGGCCCGGCCCGTCCGCATCGTGGCCGGGTGGGCCCGGTCGGAGCAGCGCCCGGCCGGGTGGTCCCGTCCCGTCGGGCCCGGGTCCCGCCGGGTCGCGGCCGGTCGTGCCACTGCGGCCGCTCGGTCTCGGCGACGTCCTCGGCGGCGCGTTCACGGTCTTCCGGCGGAACGCCCGCGTCCTGCTGCTCTGGAGCTTCCTGGTCACCGGGGTCGTCGGGGCGCTGGCGAAGGTCGTGTCGACGCTCGCCCAGGGCGGCTTGCAGTCGCGGATGTTCTCCTCCCTCGACTCGGCCGGGTCGTCGTCGGATGCGGCGTCGATCGCCGCGGGGACCGCCACGGCGTTCGTCCTGCTCTCGGTGGGCCTGCCGTTCGTGGCAGCGCTCTTCCGCGGGTTCCTGCTCGCGCCGGTCGCGGTGGACACCGGACAGCGCGTGCTCGGACGCCGTGCGACGTTCCGTGGCATCTGGGGGCTGCTTGCCGGTCGTCGCTGGTCCGTCGTCGCGTGGGTGCTCCTGCAGGCAGCGGCCGGGGTGCTCCTCGGGGGCGTCTTCCTGGTGCTGTTCATCGGGTTCGTCGCCGGCCTCGCGGGCAGCCGTGCGAGCTTCGGCTGGTTCCTGCTCGCAGCGGTCGTGGTCGCGCTCGGGGGCGGTGTGGTCTCGACCTGGCTCGCGACGAAGTTCGCGTTCACGATCCCGACGATCGCGCTCGAGGGCCGCGGGGTCTTCTCCGCGGCGGCGCAGTCGTGGCGCCTCACGCGCGGGGCGTTCTGGCGCACGTTCGGCATCATGCTGCTCGTCACCGCGATGTTCGCGTTCGCGGTGTCGATCGCGTCGTTCCCGCTGCAGGTGGCCACGGTCTTCGTCAGCGGGGTGTTCGACCCGCTCGGGCAGACCTCGGGGTCGTCCGGGCCCGGGGTCTGGTCCGTCGTGGTCGTGGTGCTCGGGGCGCTCCTGGTCACGGCGGTGCAGTGCGTGACCGACGTGCTGTCGGGGTCGGTCCTGACCCTGCTGGCGATCGACCGGCGCATCCGGACCGAGGGACTCGACCAGCGCATCGCCGCGCACCTGGACACCGGGCAGCCGGCCGACCCGTTCGCCCCCGCGGAAGCCCTCCCGGTCCGGCCCCCGCAGCAGCCGTGGGGACCCCAGCAGCCCTGGGGACCGCAGCCGCCGCAGTGGCAGCAGCAGCAGTGGGCGCCGCCGCAGTGGGGCGGGCCGCGGTGAGCGCGGTCGACCCGGACGAGGCCCGACGCCTGCTCGAGCAGGAGCTGCAACGGGCCGAGTACGACGGCGCACGGGCCACCTGGTGGGACCGGGCGTCGAAGGCCGTCCTCGGCTGGCTCGGCTCGTTGCGCGCGGACGGCCTGGAGTCCCCCGCGGTCGGGCACACCGTGCTGGTGATCGCGGTCGTCGTGCTCGTCGCCGTCGCGGTGGTGGTCGTCCTCGCCCGGGGGCTCCCCCGACGGCGCGCCCGGACCGCCGCGGCGAGCGCCGGTGGGGTCTTCGACGACGGCGACGTCCGGACCGCTGCAGACCTCGCCCGCTCCGCGGAGTCCGCGTTCGACCGCGGCGACTGGACGACCGCGGTCCTCGACGGCTTCCGCTCGCTCGCCCGCGGTCTCGGCGAGCGCGACCTCGTGCCCGACGTCCCCGGCGCGACCGCACGGTCGATCGCCGCCCGTGCCGAGCGTGCCTTCCCGGACCTCGGTGACGCGCTCGACCGGGCCGCACGGACGTTCGACGACGTCCGCTACCTCGACCGCAGCGCGGGCCGCGAGACCGCGGACGCCGTCCTGACGACCGCCCGCTCGGTGGCGCGGGCCCGCCCCGCGCGGACGGACGCACCGGCGGTCCCCGCGTGAGCGCCACGACCGCCGTCGAGGCCCCGACACCGGCGTCGGCGACGACCGGCTCCTCCGGCGGCGCAGGGCACGGAACCGGCCCCGCGCGACGGCGTCGCCGGGGCGCCTGGGTGGTCGTCGCGGTCGTCGCGCTGCTGCTCGCGATCCTGACGGCGGCGGTCGGCGGCCAACGTGGGCCCGGCCCCCGTGAGCTCGACCCGGACAGCGCCACCGCGAGCGGCGCGAAGGCGCTCGTCCGGGTCCTCGAACGACGGGGCACCGACGTCGAGGTCGTCCGCAGCGCCGACCGCGTGGGCGCCGGCACCGTGCTCGTCGACGACACCGCCGGCGCGCTGTCCCCGGCGGTGGCCCGGCGCATCGCCCGGACCGCCGACCACGTCGTGCTCGTGGGCGCGACCGGCGCTGCGCTGCAGGCGTTCGGACTCGACGCCGAGCCCGTGGCCACGGTCGACGACGACACCACCGTCAGCACCGCGTCGTGCGCGATCCCCGAGGTCGCCGCCGCCGGCTCCGTGACCGCCGAGGGGACCGCGTACCGGGTCACCGGCGCCGGGATCGACCGCTGCGTGCCCACGGGGTCGGGTGCCGACCGGGGCTGGAGCATCGTCCGGGCCGGTACCGCCGCCGGCGACGTCACGCTCCTCGGCACGACGGCCGCGCTGCGGAACGACACGATCACGAGCGCCGGCGACGCGTCCCTCGCCCTGGGTCTGCTCGGCGGCTCCGACCGGCTCACCTGGTACGTCCCGGTGCCGGGCGGCGCCGACACCGCACCAACGCTCGGCGACCTCGCCCCGCCGTGGGTCCCGAGCCTCGTCGGGCTCCTCGCACTCGTCGCCGTGGCCGCCGGGGTCTGGCGCGGACGCCGACTCGGTCCGCTCGTGGTCGAGCCGATGCCCGTCGTCGTCCGCGCTGCCGAGACCACCGAGGGCCGGGCGCGCCTGTACGCGCGGACCCGGGACCGGGCGCACGCGCTCGACACCCTGAGGGTCGCCGCGCTCCGGCGGATCGCGGCGCAGCTCGGGCTCCCGCGCTCGGCGCACGTCGACGAGGTCGTCCGGCGCGCAGCCCGCGCGACCGGCAGGCCCGACGCCGAGGTCGGCCGCGTGCTCGTCGGCAGCGCCGCCGACTCGGACGCCGCACTCACTTCCGGAGCGGCCGCGCTCGACGAGCTCGAACGCGCGGTGTCCGCCGCCGCGACCGGCGCGTCGCCCCCGCCGACCACCGCAGCCCGACGCAGCACCCGCGAGCGACCGGGCGCCCCCGGACACACCCGACCGACCGACCACGATGGACCTGGAGCACGACCGTGACCGACCTGCCCCCGAACCACCAGCACCCCGCGGTCGCCGTCGCCGATCCGCTCCGCGACGCCTTCGACCGCGTCCGCGCCGAGGTCGCCAAGGCCGTCGTCGGGCAGGAGGGCGCGGTGTCCGGCATGATCGTCGGCCTGCTCGCGCAGGGGCACGTCCTGCTCGAGGGGGTCCCCGGTGTCGCGAAGACCCTGCTCGTGCGGAGCCTCGCGGCCGCGATGTCCCTGGACACGAAGCGGATCCAGTTCACGCCGGACCTCATGCCGGGCGACGTCACCGGCTCGCTCGTGTACGACGCGTCCACGGGCACGTTCCCGTTCCGCGAGGGCCCGGTCTTCACCAACGTGCTCCTCGCGGACGAGGTGAACCGCACCCCGCCGAAGACCCAGTCGGCGCTCCTCGAGGCCATGGAGGAGCGTCAGGTGAGCGTGGACGGCGACGCCCGCGCGCTGCCCGACCCGTTCTTCGTCGCCGCGACGATGAACCCGATCGAGTTCGAGGGCACCTACACGCTGCCGGAGGCCCAGCTCGACCGGTTCCTCATGAAGCTCACCCTCGAGGTGCCGCCGCGCGACGTGGAGTGGCAGGTGCTGCGACGTCACGCGGACGGCTTCGTCCCGCGGGACGTCTCGTCGGCGGGGATCGTCCCGGTCGTCGGACGCGACGAGGTGCTCGCCGCGCAGCAGGCCGTCCGCGGGGTCGGGGCCCGTGACGACGTCCTCGCCTACGTGGTCGACCTGGCGCGGGCCACCCGGCAGGTGCCGTCCGTTCGCGTCGGCGTCAGCCCACGTGGGGCGACCGCCCTCCTCGCTGCGGCGAAGGCCTGGGCGTGGATCACCGGCTACGACGCCATCACCCCGGACCACGTGCAGGCGATGGTCCTCCCCGTGTGGCGACACCGGCTCCGGGTTGCCGCGGACGCCGAGCTCGAGGGCGTCGGCGCCGACGGGGTGCTGCAGCAGGTGCTCGAACAGGTCCGGGTGCCGATCTAGTGGCGGTCAGCGGTCGCTTCGTCGCGCTCCTCGCGGTGGGCGTCGTCCCCCTCGTGCTCCTCGGGACGGGGTGGGGCGGGTTCGCCTGGGTGGCGGTCGTCCTCCTGGCGGCGACGGTCGACGTGGTGCTCGCCGCCGATCTCCGCCGTGTGCGGGTCGACCGGCGGATGCCCCGACTCGCCCGCCGCGACACCGTCGCCGACGGCACGCTCGTCCTCGCCAACGACGGCGGTCGGGCACTCCGCGCCGTCGTGCGCGACATGTGGGAGCCCTCGACCGGCCACGGCCCGACGCGCGTCCGGCTCACCGTCCCGTCCGGCGAGCGTCGCACCGCACGTGTCCGGTTCGCCCCGTTCCGCCGGGGCCGACGGCGGAGTGCCGGAGTCGCCCTCCGCGCCTTCGGACCGCTCGGGCTGGCCGCGCGCCAGCGTGTCCTCCCGGCACCCGCGGAGCTCGTCGTCACGCCGCCGTTCCGGTCGCGCCGCCACCTGCCGTCGAGGCTCGCCCGGCTCCGCGAGCTCGACGGCGAGACGACGCTGCAGCTCCGCGGTCACGGCACCGAGTTCGACTCGCTCCGCGACTACGTCCGGGGCGACGACGTGCGCTCGATCGACTGGCGGGCGACCGCGCGTCGGCAGGACCTCGTGGTGCGGACGTGGCGGCCGGAGCGGGACCGCCGGGTCGTCGTCGTGGTCGACGCCGGACGCGCCGGGGCCGGACGCGTGGAGGACGAGCCCCGCCTCGACACCGCGATCGAGTCGGCACTGCTCCTCGGCGCCCTCGCCGCGGCGGCCGGGGACCGCGTGGACCTCGTCGTGCTCGACGACCGGGTCCGCGGCCGCGTCGCCGGAGCCACCCGCGCCGACGTCGTGCAGCGGTTCGGCGAGACCCTCGCGGAGGTCGAGCCCGGGCTCGCCGCGACCGACTGGGCTGCGGTGCCGGCCGCGGTGGACGCCGTGACGACCTCCCGTGCGTTCGTGGTGCTCCTGTCGAGCCTCGACTCGGTGGGCGCGTCCGGCGACCTGCTCGCCGTGCTGCCCCGGCTGACCGCGCGCCACACGGTGGTGGTGACGAGCGTCACCGACCCGGCCGTCGCTGCCGCCGCCCGCGGCGACGCTGCCGGTCCGGACGTCCACCAGGCACCCGCATCGGGGCACCCGGCCGACGGCGGACACGGGGGCCGACGACGGCGTGGACCGGCCACCGGTCGACGGGGGTCGACCGCCGGACGCGTGCCGCGCCTCCCGGCCGGTGGGACGGAACGCGACGTCTACCGCCGGGCCGCAGCGGAACGCACGCTGCTCGACGCCGACGGCGTGGCGGACGCTGCCCGGCGCACCGGTGCGGAGGTCGTCCGGGGCACCCCCGCGGCCGTGCCGCCCCTCGTTGCCGATGCCTACATCCGCGCGAAGGCGACCGGACGGCTCTGACGGCGGGTCAGTCGGCCGTCAGGGCCGTCGCACCGCGCTCGAACTCCTCGAGGTCGCCGCGCTCGCCCGCGCGGTGGGCACGACCGCCCACGACCCACTGGTAGACGAGGACCACCGCGAGCGCCAGTGTCCCGATGCCGATCTTGACCGGCCACGGCCAGGGCTGGCGCGTGACGACGCCCTCGACCAGCCCGGAGAGCAGCAGCGTGAGCGTCAGCCCGACGGCCACGGTGATCAGCGCGCGGCCGTCCTCGGCGAGTGCCTGCGCCCGGGTGCGCGGACCGGGGGCCACCCACGACCAGGCGATCATGAGTCCGGCTGCCGCAGCGAGGAAGATCGAGTAGAGCTCGAGCTGCCCGTGCGGCGCGATGTAGAGGAAGAAGTCGCCCAGGCGGCCCTGCGAGTGCATCACCGCGCCGGAGACCCCGAGGCCGACTGCGTTCTGCACGATCGCGTACGGGACGAACAGGCCCGTGATGCCGAACGCGACCATGCTCGCGGCGATGTACGCGTTGTTCGTCCAGACCTGCGCGGTGAAGGCCCCGAGGCCGTGGTCCGAGTAGTAGTCGACGAAGTCCTGCGTGGCGTACCGCCGGAGCGCCTCGGGCGTCCCGAAGGTGTCGACCGCGCCGGGGGTCGTGCTGATCCAGACGCCGACGACGACCGCGACGGCCGCGGTGACGAGCGCGACCCAGATCGTCGTCCAGCGGATGCGGTAGAGCGCGGCCGGGAGCTGCACCGCGAAGAACGTGGTGACGGCCGACAGGGGGTCCACGGGGGTGCCCGTGAAGCGCAGTCGTGCCCGGAAGAGCGTCAGGGACAACCGGTCCCCCGTGGCCGTGCGCGGGGCGGCGCCACGGATGCGGGCGAGGTCGGTCGCGGCCTCCTGGTACGCGGACACCAGGGCGTCGACGTCGGCGCCGGAGCGGTGGCGCCGCCGGGCGAGCCGGTCGAGCTCCTGCCAGCGGTCACGGTGCACGTCCGCGTAGGCCTCGAGGTCCACGGTTCCCCCCTGGGTGGTCCGGTCGGTGTGGTCCGGTCGGTGTGGTCCGGCTCGTGCCGTGCGGCACGGGCGGTCCGGTTCGTGCGGTCCGGCTCGTGCCGTCCGGCGCCGGTCTCCGACAGAATGATCCCATGTCGAAGCCGAACGCGTCGCGCGGCCTCGCCGACGGCCGGTTCGTCCGGGCCCTCGACGACACCGCGGACGAACTCGTCGTCGGCGAGGCCGTCGCGCTCGACGTGCAGCCCGCGGGCATCGCACTCCGCTTGGCGGCGGCGCTCCTCGACGCCGCCTGCCTGGTCACGCTGTACGTCATGCTCCTGCTCGGGCTGGCACGGGTGGTCCCCCGCGGCGTCGACACCGGGTGGGTCGCCGCGTTGCAGATCGTGGTGGCCGTGCTGGTCCTGGTGCTCGTGCCGGCGGCGGTCGAGACGACGACCCGGGGCAAGAGCGTCGGTCGCTACGCCCTCGGCACGCGGGTCGTGCGCACCGACGGCGGGGCGATCGGCTTCCGGCACGCGTTCGCGCGGGCGCTGGTCGGGCTGCTGGAGCTGTGGGGCTCGCTCGGGTCCGTGGCGCTGCTGGTGGCGCTGTTCGGCTCGCGTCCGAGACGCCTCGGTGACCTGCTCGCCGGGACCGTCGTGCAGCACGAACGCGCGCGCCGGCAGCAGGACCCCGTCGTGCTCCTGCCCGTCGAACTCGCGGGGTGGGCGCGGGTGGCGGACGTCTCGGCGCTCCCCCAGCGGCTCGAGAACCGCCTGGGCGCGTTCTTCCGCGGGGCCGCCGACATGCGGCCGGACCACCGCGCGGCCACGGCGGAGTCGCTCGCCGCGGCCGTCGCCGGGTACGCGCACCCGGTGCCGCCGGTCCCCGCGGAGGTCTTCCTCGCCGGGGTCGTGGCGCTCCGGCGCGAGCGTGACCTGCGCGCGCTGCGGGGTCGGGCGGCGACCATCGCCGCGGCCGCTGCGACGGCGAGCGCGCGACCGCCGGGTTTCCCGCGCTGAAGCCGGGCGCGGCGGGCGGTCACGACTCCCCGCTCACCTCCGACCGTCGGTCGCGACCGGTCGCTCAGGACGCGGACGACCGACGCTCCGCGACCACCCGACGCCGGGCACACGGGGAGTCGCGACCGCCCGAGCCGCGTCGGCGAGCGCGCGACCGCCGGGCTTCCCGCGCTGATGCCGGGCGCGGCGGGCGGTCACGACGCCACGCTCACCTCCGACCGCCGGTCACGACCGGTCGCTCAGGACGCGGACGACCGACGCTCCACGACCACCCGACGCCGAGCACACGGGGAGTCGCGACCGCCCGGGGCCGACGGCGAGCGCGCGACCGCCGGGCTTCCCGCGCTGATGCCGGGCGCGGCGGGCGGTCACGACTCCCCGCTCACCTCCGACCGCCGGTCACGACCCGTCGCTCAGGACCCGGACGACCGACGCTCCACGACCACCCGACGCCGAGCACACGGGGAGTCGCGACCGCCCGAGGGCGACGGCGAGCGCGACCCCGCCCGGGCGGCAGTGCGCCCGAGCGGCCCCGCCCGGCCCGCCCAGCCGCTCAGTACCGGTAGTGGTCGGGCTTGTACGGCCCCTCCACCGGCACGCCGATGTACGCCGCCTGCTCCGGGCGCAGCGTCGTCAGCTGCACCCCGAGCGCGTCGAGGTGCAGCCGCGCCACCTTCTCGTCGAGGTGCTTCGGCAGCACGTACACCCCCGTCGGGTACTCCGACGGCCGGGTGTGCAGCTCGATCTGCGCGAGGACCTGGTTCGTGAACGAGTTGCTCATCACGAAGGACGGGTGCCCGGTGGCGTTCCCGAGGTTCATCAGGCGGCCTTCGCTCAGCACGAGGACCGATCGACCGTTCGGCAGGCGCCACTCGTGCACCTGCGGCTTGATCTCGACCTTCTCCGCCCCGGGCAGGGACTCGAGGCCGGCCATGTCGATCTCGTTGTCGAAGTGGCCCACGTTCGCCACGATCGCGAGGTGCTTCAGGGCGAGCATGTCGTCCACCCCGACGACCCCGAGGTTGCCGGTGCACGTGACGACGACGTCCACCTCGCCCGCGACGTCGGCCAGACGGGCGACCTGGTAGCCGTCCATCGCGGCCTGGAGCGCGCAGATCGGGTCGACCTCGGACACGATCACCCGGGCGCCCTGACCCCGGAGGGCCTCGGCCGCGCCCTTGCCGACGTCGCCGTACCCGACGACGAACGCCACCTTGCCGCCGATGAGCACGTCCGTCGCGCGGTTCAGGCCGTCCGGCAGCGAGTGGCGGATGCCGTACTTGTTGTCGAACTTCGACTTCGTCACGGAGTCGTTGACGTTGATGGCGGGGAACTTCAGCGTGCCGTCGCGGAACAGCTCGTACAGGCGGTGCACGCCGGTCGTGGTCTCCTCCGTGACGCCCTCGACGTCGGCGGCGATCCGGGTCCAGCGGTCCCCCGAGTCCCGCAGCGACGCCGCGACGGTGTCGAGGACGATCCGCCACTCGGCGCTCGCGTCCGCGGCCGGCTCCGGCGCACGACCGGCAGCCTCGGCGTCCGCGCCGGTGTGGACGAGCATCGTGGCGTCACCACCGTCGTCGAGGATGAGGTTCGGACCGATCCAGTCCGCACCGGCCGCCGACGCCTCGGCGCTCCAGTCGAAGATGCGGTTCGTGCACCACCAGTACTCCTCGAGCGTCTCGCCCTTCCACGCGAACACCGGCACGCCGGCGGGTTCCGCGGCGGAGCCGGTGGGCCCGACGACGACGGCCGCAGCCGCCTCGTCCTGGGTCGAGAAGATGTTGCAGCTCGCCCAGCGCACCTGCGCTCCGAGGGCGACGAGGGTCTCGATGAGCGCCGCCGTCTGCACGGTCATGTGCAGTGACCCGGCGATGCGGGCGCCGGCGAGCGGTTGCGAGGGGCCGAACTCCTCGCGGAGGGACATCAGGCCCGGCATCTCGTTCTCGGCGAGGCGGATCTGGTGGCGTCCGGCCTCGGCCAGGGAGAGGTCGGCGACGCGGAAGGCTGCTGCGGTGCGGGCTTCGGTGGGCATGCGGTCAGTCTCCCACGCACGCGTCCGCGCGCGGTGTGCGCGACGCGGTGCGACGCGGTCGGCCGGGAGGCACGGTGCGCGACCCGACGTCGGTCACGCGGGCAGGGCCTCCAGGCCGGCGTGTCAGTCGACCTCGCGGAGCGGCTCACGTCGCACGACGCGCCACCCGCGGGGCACGCGCAGCCGCGCGGCGTGCCGTGCGCAGAGGTCGTACCCGTGCGGTTCGACCCGCGTCGAGAGCGGCCCGACGACGACCATCGAGTCGGCGTAGTCGTACGTGAGGGTCGCCGACGCGCTCGCGCCACAGGTGACCTTGCTGCAGATCCGTACGTCCATACCGCCACCGACCCTACCGGGTGCGCCCCGGGCGGCCCGTCGCGCGTACGATGACGGGATGCGTCGCAAGCCCCCGCTCGTCACCCCGGTCGACCGAGGCCGGGGCCGTTCCCGGCACGGACGCGGCGGCCGGTCGAGCGTGACCGGGCCGGACCTCGCGCCGCTCGTCACCCGTGCCGAGACGTTCGACCGGATCGTCGGCGACACCGCGCACTACCTCGTGCAGCTGTGGTCCGACGAACTCACCGGCGTCGTGTTCCAGGTCGCTGACATGCCGACGGACCAGACCCTCCCGGAGCGCATGCCCCGGTGGCGGGTGGACCGCGCCGGACGGCGGGTGACGATCTTCCGGATCCCGGTCGAGCGGGTGACCCGACGACCCGAGAAGGACGACGTCGACCGACGGATCGTCATCGAGACCGCGGTGTTCCGCGCCGTGGGCGAGCTGATCGACAAGGACCCGTGGGACCTGGCGCCGGACCGCTACCGGCACTGGTGACGGCGGCCCGCCCCGGGACGGGGTCCGCGGCGGTCGCCGGAGACCCCGGTCAGGGGTAGACGCGCACCGGTGTGGAGACCGCCGTCGACGGACGGATCGGGTACCCCGCGATCCCCTCGTCGTCCTGGTACGTGACCCCGCCGACGAGTCCCTCGGCGCCCTCGATGCGCAGCTGCGTCGCCGTCGGTGCCGTGAAGGTCGCGGTCGCGCCGGACACGACCGTCAGCTCCTGCACGCGGTCACCCGAGGTGACGGTGACGTCGGCGTCCCGCTGGGTCGGGTTCACGAGGGACATCCGGGCACCGCCACCGGGTGCGATCGCGGTGACGACGTCGTCGCCGAGCGGCTCGGCGGACGCGAACCAGCCGAGGTCGGTCGCGCCGCCCTGCGTCGGGGTCGTCGTCCGGGCCCCGGCCACGACGGGCACCGTCGAACTGACCGTGAACGAGTACCGCCCGTCCGGGAAGTCGTCCAGCGCGACGTCGGTCACGATGCCCGGCTCGGCGGTGGCGTTCACCGTGGAGCCGCCACCGTCCGCCGTCGTGATGCCGATGGAGACGCGGGCGGTCGCGGTGCCGGGGACGAAGAGCCGGAGGACCGGGGCCGCGTCGGCGGTGTCGTCGCCGCGCTGCGCGGCCTCCGCGCCGCTCAGGACGACGCCCGGGATCACCTGCGACGTGCTCGGCGCGGCACCGCCGGAGACGATGTCGAACCCGCCGGGGGTCAGCGTCCGGACGACGGTCTCCTGCATGTGCGCGACGATCTGTCCGCCCGACGACTCGACGTGGACGACGGTGGACGCCTGGTCCGAGACGAACCCGGACAGCGGGACGACCTTCTGGCTGTTCGGCGCGACGACGATGCCGGTCGTGCCCGGTGCCGACACCTCGCCGGAGGCGTCGTAGATCGACAGGTCGACGGTGGCGTTCACGTCGGTCGGGTTGGAGAGCGTGATGAGGCTGGTCCGACCGGTCTCGGTCGACCCGCCCACGAGCCACGTCGACTGCGCCGGGTCGTCGCAGGACGCCGCGCCGACACCGACGAGGTCGCCGTCGGAGACGCTCTGGTAGCTGCTGCCCGCGACCTGCGGCGTCGTGGAGCCGGCCGGGGCGGTGAGGAGCCGCGGATCGCTCGAGCCGGAGGCCGACGCATCGAGGTCCGAGCGCTCGACGGTGTCCCCCGTCGTGGCGGTCGCGATCGTGGCGCTGCCGACCGCGGTGGCCTTCGTGGCGTCGTTGCCGGCGTCGTCGGACAGCCGGAGCGCATCGCCGGCGCAGACGCGCTCGGCGTCGGCCGCGACAGGGGTCACGGTCTGCCCGGCGGGACGACCGGGCGTCGAGGCGGTCCCGAGCGCGTGCGCCGCCGTCACGGTCCCCGCGGCGACGACGACCGCGACCGCGGTGGCCGTACCGCGGACGAGCCAGCGGCGGACGGTCGAGGGGGTGCTGGCGCTCATTCGTCGCGCTCCTCGTCGAAGGTGGTCGCGGGCTCCTCGGCCTCGATGCGGTTCGAGGTGGCACGGCGTCGGCGGGGCGCGGTCGGCACCGCGAGCAGGGCGGCTGCACCGAAGACCACGCCGAGGACGACCAGGTAGGCGACGTGCGTCGCGTGGGCGGCCGCTGAGCCGGTGGACGTCCGGTCGACCGTGCCGTCGAAGTGGAAGAGCTGGCCGCTCGGTGTCTCACCGATGCTGGTGAAGAGGGCGTTCTGCCCGATCGCCCCGGCGGCGCGGTCGTGCACCGCCTGCGCCTCGGGCGAGGAGCCGGCGTCGTCGAGCAGGACGAAGCTCACCCCGAGCGAGCGGAGCGCCGGGCGCGGGTCGTAGCCGCTCCGGCTCGCCAGGTTGCCCGCGAGCGTGGTGAGCTGCTCGCCCGCACGGCTCAGGGCCAGCGCCGTCGACTCGAGCGTCGACTGGTCGTCGAGCGTCGAGCCCTGACCACGCTCGAGTGCCACGGACAGTGACCCGTCCGGCTGCGGGTCGACGACCAGCGTGCCGACGTCGGGGTTCGCCTGCGCCTCGGCGTTGACGTAGGCGCTGAGGACGCGTCCGCTGGTCGGCTGGATCGCGGCGGTCTGCAGGTAGAAGGCCGCGAAGGCCGGCGCGACCGTCACGCCCGCGAGCACCGTCGCCACGAGTGCCGCGACGGGAGCGGTCCGCGGCAGGACGTCGAGCCCGATGCATGCTGCGGCGACGATCCCGAGCCAGGAGACGCTGAGCCCACTGCCCGGCCAGATGATCGTGGTCGTGGACCCGACGCCGGTGACCGCGAGCTGCGTGGCACCGAACGCGGTGGCGTACCCGAGCAGGGCCAGGACGAGTGCGGCGCCGGCGACCGACCACCGGTGCCCGAGCATCGCCCCGAGCGCGGCGGCGGCGACCGGGAGCGCGAGGACGGCCATGGCGACCGGCAGCACCCACACCGGGAGCCCCAGCGGCGCGGACGCCTGCAGCCAGCCGCTCCAGTCCGGCACCGGCTGCCCGATCGCGAGCTGGAAGGCCGAGGGCGCGCGGGTGGCGGACGGCACACCGGGGTCGGCGAAGACGGCGAGCGGGTTGCCCCGCGCGACCTGTGCGAGCACGAGCGGCAGGAAGAGCACCGCGGCGGGGACCGGGACGAACACCCGACGGTGCGCGCGTCGCCAACCGACGACGAGCGAGACGAGCCAGGCGACGAGGAGCACGGGCAGCAGCGACGGCGCCGAGGCCGCCACGACGGCGAAGAGGATCGCGGCCCCGGACGCCCACGCCCACGAGCGGTGGGCCTCGAGGAGCGCGAGGAAGAGCCACGGCAGCGTCAGGTGCGCGATGACGGCCCCGAGGTGGCCGCTCGTGACCGCACCGACGAGCGTCGGCGCGATCGCGTACAGCGCAGCCCCGACGACCGGCACCCAGGCGCGCGTGGTGACCTTGCGGACGGCGAACCAGGCACCGAGCGCCGACACCGGGAACGCGAGCAGCACCACGAGCACCACCGAGGTCGACGGCGACCAGAACGTGATCGAGCCGAGGACCGCGACCACCGCCGTGAAGGGGTCGCTCGGGCCGGTGAAACCGGTGCCGATCGAGTGCCAGCCGTAGCCGACGTTCTGCCAGAGGCGTCCGACCGTCGTCGACAGCGGCAGGAGTCCCCCGCCGGTGAGGGCCGGCGAGCCGAGCAGCGGGAACAGCGTGACGACGCTCAGGACCGCGGCCGCGAGGACGACCCACACGCCGCCGTCGCCGAGGAAGGAGGCGCGGGCGATCGGGGCGTCCTCGACCCGCGCGAGTTCGACGTCGCGGGAGGTCGTCCGCCGCTCGTGGACCCGGCGCCAGCTCACGCGGAGCGGCTCGACGGCAGCCCAGCCCACGGAGCGGTTCCGCGCCAGCACCTTCCGCGAGCGACCGGTGCCGCCGCCGAACGCGACCGCGAAGGCCGCCGCGAGTTCGCCGCTCACGGCCGCCGGGTGCTTCGCGACGAGGTGGCCGACCGCCCGCCCCACCGCGAACGGCACGAGCATCAGCCAGTGCAGCCAGAGCAGCCCGGCCGGCGCGTAGGTCATGCGGCGGTGCAGCTGCGCCTGTCGGTGCATCCGGACGCGCTTGCCCTCGGTGAGGCGCTTGCGGCCGAACTCCTCCACCGGGCCAGCGCTCGTGATCCGCGCCTCCGGCACGACGGCGACGCGGTGGCCGGCCAGTCGGGCTCGGACGCAGAGGTCGAGCGCGGCGTCGACGTCGGGCAGCGCCGGGTCGAACCCACCGAGCTGCTCCCAGACCGAGCGCCGCACGAGCATGCCCGCCGCCGCGACGCCGAGCACGTCGGTGTGGCGGTCGTGCTGCCCCTGGTCCAGCTCGTCCTGCACGAGCACGAGCGAGCGACCGGTCCGGGTCATGCTCTCGCCGAAGTCGCGGATCTTCGACGGGTCGTCGTCGTGCACGAGCTTCGGTCCGGCGACGACGACCGACGGGGCGATCTCCACCGCGGTGAGGAGCTCGGCGAGCGCGGTCGGCGCGGGCGCGTTGTCGTGCCCGAGGAACCACAGCCACTCGTCGACGGGCCCGTCGGCGTCCACGGGGCGGACCTCGCGCACGCCCGCGGCGACGGCCTGGGCGAACGTCCGGTGCCCCGGGAGGCGGATGAGTTCGGCGGAACCGCCGAACGCGAGGTCGGCGGTCGAGCCGTCGGTCGATCCGGCGTCGACCACGACGAGCCCTTCGGGGTGACGGGTCTGCCGGGCCAGCGCGTCGAGGGTGCGGTCGAGGTGGTCGCCGCCGTCGGCGGCGACCAGGATCGCGGTGACACGGGGCTGGGAGGCACTGGGCTGCATGACGGGCGTCACTCTACGGTCTGGAGGCACGTGCTCCGTCGCGGACGACGGCGTGCCGTGAACCTGTGGAGGTCATCACCGCACGGTGTGAGCCGGACGTTGTCCGGGCCTCCCGTCGGGCGGCTAGGCCCGTTTGCGCAGCTTGCGACGCTCGCGCTCGGAGAGACCGCCCCAGATGCCGAAGCGCTCGTCGTTCTCGAGCGCGTACTCGAGGCACTGCGCCCGGACCTCGCACGAGGTGCAGATCTTCTTCGCCTCGCGCGTCGATCCGCCCTTCTCCGGGAAGAACGCCTCCGGGTCGGTCTGCGCGCACAGCGAGTCCGCCTGCCAGGCGAGGGGGTTCTCCTCGTCGTCGGTGTCGGGACGCCGCACGCCCGGGACGCCGAGCGACACGGGGTCGACGTGCCAGTCCTCCGGAACTCCGGCGCTGAAGTCGGAACCGTTCACCCTGATCACCCCTGACGTCTCGTGACGGACCACGACGGGTTGCCGTCGTTGCCTGTAATTACAGCGGTGTCATTCGCCAGGTGTCAAGTCGCGGATCATAGAAGCCGCTGACCGTTCCGGCGTGTCATGTCCCCCGTACGGGCGTGTCGCCCGCGTTCTGTCCGGGCTTCGGGGGACAAGCCGGTCACACTCGGGACACGCTCCGGCGCGCCTCCCACGCACTCGACACCATCTCGTCCAGGGAGTGTCGCATCGCCCATTCGAGGTCGCGGGCAGCCGCCTCTCCGGTCGCGACGATGCGCGCCGGGTCGCCGGGACGCCGCGGAGCGACCTCGGGCTCGAAGGCGATTCCGGTGCCGGCCGCCATGGCGTCCATGATCTGGCGGACGCTCACGCCGTCGCCGCTGCCGAGGTTGTAGGCGCGCTCCAGCGGCTCCCCCGCCTCGAGCTTCCGCGCGGCGACCGCGTGCGAGTGGGCGAGGTCGGCGACGTGCACGTAGTCGCGGACGCAGGTTCCGTCCGGCGTCGGGTAGTCGTCGCCGTTGATGCGCGGGGTGCGCCCGGCGAGCAGCGCGTCGAACACGAGCGGGAAGAGGTTGTGCGGGCTCGCGTCGTAGAGGTCCGGCTCCCCCGACCCGACGACGTTGAAGTAGCGGAGCGACGTCGTGGTGAAGCCGCGGGCGACCTCCATGTCCCGGAGGAGCCACTCGCCGATCAGCTTCGACTCGCCGTACGGCGACTCCGGCGCCTTCGGTGTGGACTCGACGACCGTGTCGACGTCCGGGGTGCCGTAGACGGCCGCACTCGACGAGAAGACGACCTTCGTGACGTCCTGCTCGGCCATCGCGCGGAGCAGGGTCGTCATGCCCGTGACGTTCTGCTCGTAGGTGTGCAGCGGGCGCTCCACGGAGACCCCGGCGTACTTGAAGCCCGCGACGTGCACGACGCCCGTGACGGCGTGCTCGCGGAGCGTCCGTGCCACGAGGTCGCCGTCGAGGATCGTGCCCTCGACGAACGGCACGTCGTCCGGCACGAAGGCGCGGAAGCCGCTCGACAGGTCGTCGAGCGCGACGGTGTCGATGCCGGCACCCCGGAGCGCGCGGACGACGTGGGACCCGATGTACCCGGCACCGCCGGTGACCAGCCAACTCATGCTCGCCACGCTAGCGGAACGGCCGGGTCGGCAGGGCCGTCAGGGCTGCGAGTTCACGCGCCGGTCGCGATGAAGACGGTGGACGTCAGGCCCGAGGTCGCGTCCGCCTCGACCGTGACGTCGCCCTCGTCGGGGGTGACGTAGCAGCTCTCCCCCTGGCGGAGCAGGGTCGCGCTCGTCGCACCGACGAGCGTCACCACCCCCTCGGTGCAGATCGCGATGGAGGGGCCGTGCAGCGGTGCCACGCCGCCCGTACCGAGCCCGACCGGCCCGCCGTCGCCGGTGACCCGCACGAGCGCGAAGCCCACACCGTCCGGCGCGAACCGGTCGACCCCGGGCGCGAGGTGCTCCGGCTCGAGGACCGGCGCCGGGTACGCCGTGAAGTCGAGGACGTGCAGGAGCTCGGGGACGTCGACGTGCTTCGGGGTGAGCCCGCCACGGAGGACGTTGTCCGACGGCGCCATGAGCTCGATGCCGAGCCCGTCGAGGTACGCGTGGATGTTCCCGGCGGGCAGGTACATGGACTCGCCCGTCCGGAGCGTCACACGGTGCATGAGCAGCGAGACGACGATGCCGGGGTCGTCCGGGTACGCCTCGGCGAGGTCGCGGACGGTGCGGACGTTCGGGCTGGCGGCGTCGTCCGGCATCATGGTCGCGAGGTCGCTCACCGCCCGGACCACCGCGAGCGCGCCCTCGTCGGCGGTCTCGAGCCAGCGGACGGTGTCCTCGAGGCCCTGCCCGAGGTGCGCGACCAGCGGGCCGAGGCGTCCGGATCCGGCGTCCAGGCGCTCGACGTCCGCGAGGGTCTCGGCGACCGGCCGGAAGCCGCTCAGCGCCTCGAACCGCTCGCTCAGCGCCACGACGAGTTCGGGCTTCGGGAACGGGTCCTTGTAGTTCCGCGCGGGGTCGTCGACCGGGACGCCGGCCGCTTCCTCGCGGTCGAAGCCCTCCCGCGCCTGCTCCGGGGTCGGGTGCGCCTGGAGCGACAGCGGTGCGGCGGCTGCGAGCACCTTGAGGAGGAACGGCAGCCCGGTGCGGCCCGCCCCCAGCGCCGCCTCCGGCTCGGCGGCGATCCAGTCGAGGAGCGTGTCGGCACCACCGACCGTCGCCGGGTTCACCACGACGCTCGGGCTGCCAGGGTGCGCCCCCAGCCACAGCTCCGCCTGGGGTGCGCCGGTGACGGTGCGGCCGAGGAGCTCCGGGATCGCGGTGACGGACCCCCAGGCGTAGTCGCGCGGGGTGTTGGTGATGCCGAGGAACATGCGGCGAGCCTACCGGCGGGCGCGCGACGGTAGCCTGACGGGGTGACGAACACGTGGCCGCTGGCACGAGGGACGGTTCCGGAGCGGGAGGCGTTCGCGTTCGCGAGCACCCTGCTCGGTGTGGTGTTCGCCGGTGACGCCCTGCCGAACACCCTGACCTGGGTCGGTGCCGGGATCCTGTGGGGCGCGGTGGCCGTCTGGGGCGTCACGATCCTCGTCCGCGCCCGCCCGCCGATCACCCGCACCCCCCGGTCGCTCTGGTTCTTCCTCGCGTGGTGCCTGCTGTCGCTCGTCTGGTCCCACTGGCGCTACGCCACCCTGCCGAGCATCGTCGTCCAGGTCGTCTGCGCCGCGGTGGCGTTCGCGGTCGCCTCGACCCTGAGCTGGCGCCGCATCCTCGACGCGACGAGCCTCGCGATGCGGTGGGTGCTCATGCTCTCGCTCGTGTTCGAGGCGTTCGTGGCGGTCGTCCTCCGGCACCCGATCGCGCCGGTGTGGACCGACTACGGCGACGCGAAGATCCCCGATGCGTTCTACTTCTCGCGCGCCGAGCTGTTCACCGGCGGCCGCATCCAGGGGCTGCCGGGCAACGCGAACCTGCTGGCCATGGTCGCGCTCCTCGCGGCGGTCGCCGTTGCCGTGCAGTGGGCTGAGGGGCGCATCCGGCGTGCCCGGGCGATCGGCTGGCTGTCCGTCGCCGCGGTCGTGTTCCTGCTCACCCGGTCGTCCACGGTCGCCGCGGCCGCCGTCGTCGTCGCGCTCGTCCTGGTCGTGGCGCTCTGGGTCCGGCGGACCCCGACCGGGCGCCGCACGCCGCGCTACCTGGTCGTCCTGCTCGTCGCCGTGGTCCTCGCCGTCGTCGGGTACGTGGCGCGGGGCGCGGTGTCCGAACTCCTCGGCAAGGGGTCCGACGCCACCGGCCGCGGGGAGATCTGGGCGAAGGTGCTCGGCCTCGTCGACCAGCACCCGGTGCTCGGCTGGGGCTGGATCGGCTACTGGTGGCCGGGCATCCCGACGCTCGCGGACCTCGCGCACCGCAAGGGCGTGACGTACCTCCAGGCACACGACGCGTACCTCGACGTCTGGATGCAGACGGGGATCATCGGGCTCCTGCTCTTCCTCGTCTACGTCGTCACCACGCTGCACCGGGGGTGGGCCGGCGCGACCAGGATCGGCTACGACGCGCGCCTCGAGCAGCGGTCGTTCGACCCGGTGTCGCTGTTCCCCCTGCTCGTCGTCGTCGCGCTCCTCGTGCAGTCGGTGGCCGAGTCGCGGCTGCTCTACCAGGGCAACTGGATCCTGTTCGCGCTCATCGCGATCAAGTCCCGGATCGTCCTCGTCGGCGACGAACCGGTGTCCGTCGGGGACGGCCCGCGCACCCCGCCGACGCGCCGCGAGTTCCGCTGGGCGTCGACGGACGAGCGCGCGCTCCGCGACTGACCCGCCGATCCGCCGGTCCCCGCAGCGTGACCGACGAGGGCGCAGCACGGCCCGCACCCTCACCGCAGCCGGGCGCAGTCGATCCGGGTCCCCCACGGCGCCGTCTCGACCCGCACCGACGCGAGCGCCGGATCGGCACGGCACGACGCCGCTGCGCGGGCGACCTGCGGAGCCCACTCGGGTCCGTCCGCCCGCCGTGACGGCTGCGGCTCGTGGTCCAGGGCGACCGGCGCTGTCCCGGCGACCGCCGAGCCGACGACCACCGCGACCGCGCACCAGCCGAGGGCGGTCCCGGTGAGCCGCACCGCGCCTCCCGGCCGGGTCGTGACGGGCCGACGAGCGCCGCCCCACGTGATGAGGACGCCCGCTGCCGTCGCGATCGCGGACAGCAGCAGGAGGCCGCTGGCGGCCCCGTAGCGCAGGGGCGGCGCGTCGACCATGCCCGGCGCGGGTCCGGACCACGGCCGGTCCGCCCCGTTCACCCAGAGGGCACCCGCCCACACGACGACCGAGCCGACGGTCAACGCGACGACGAGGACGCGTGCCCGCCACGGCCCGACGGCGACCGCCGCGACGAGGAGCACGCCGACGGCCGCCGCGGGGACGAGCACGACGGCCCAGCCGTGGTCGAGCACGGCACGGACCACCTCGCCGACCCGGGCGTGCAGGAGTCCGCCGAACGGCTGCAGGAACCACCCGGCGACGACGTCGCGCCACGACGCGACACCCGGGTCGAGGCGCCGGGGCGTGACGGCCGACACGGCGACCTGCGCGGCCACGCCGAGCACCGCGACGACCGTGACGGGCAGTGGCCGGAGGCCCACGCGACGCTCACCGACGGGTCCGTCGGGCACCCATGCGAGGAGCAGCAACGGCAGGAAGAGCGCGGTCTGCGGCTCGGTGAGCGTCACCGCCGCGGTGACGGCCGCGAGCCCCACGGCGGACCACCAACGGCGCGGACGGTACGCGAACACCCACGGTGCGAGGGCGAGCAGGTACCAGTGCAGGTTCGCCGCGTTGCCGGCGATCTCGACCGGCGCGAGCGGCAGGAGCGCCGGGACCGCGGCGAGCAGCGCGCGGAGCGGCCAGGGGTGGACCACGTCGCGCGCGAGGACCGAGACGAGCGCGGCCGCCCCGCCGACGACGAGGCAGGACCCCAGGGAGAGCACGACGGCGTAGTGGGCCACCGGGAACACCCAGGCGACGTCGACGAGCAGGCGCGGCACGAGGTGGAGGTAGCCGGCGTACGGCTCGAGGAGGTCGAGGGGGCCGTCCGCGGCACGGTCGCGCCAGAACACCCCGCCGTCCTCGGCCCACACCGTCCGGGCAGCGACGGGCCCGAGACGCCACCAGCCGACGAACGTCACCACGACCCCGACGAGCCCGGCGGCGCCGACCGTCCGGACCGAGCGCCAGCGCTGCACGACTGGATGGTACGGCGATATCGCGTTTCGTGGATGGAGGGCGCGACCAGAGCGGAGCGTGCCCTCGGCCGAGGTACGACAAGATGGACGGGTGACGGACAGCCGGGTGACGAGACGCGTGCTCGCGCGCCGCTACCTCTCGGCCTGGATCGGGTTCTCCGCCGGCGGTCGCTTCAGCCAGGCGCTCGCGACCGTGATCGTCCTCTTCGCGTTCGGGGAACCGACGGTCACGGCGCTCGTCGGTGACGCCGGGACCTGGGCCGTGCTCGTCACCCTCGTCGTGCTCGCCGGCCTCAGCCTGCTGGGGCAGCGCTACCGCATCGAGTGGCACGGCGTGCTCCCCCTGTCCCTGCTGGCGTTCGTCGGGTACTGCGCGCTCAGCGTCCTGTGGAGCGAGTACTCCTGGGTCGCGCTGCGGGGCCTCACCGCCACGGTGTGCTTCGTCGGGCTCGGGCTCTACCTGGCGCTCGGCCGCGACCTCGTGCAGGTCATCCGCGCCTCCGGGGACGCCTTCCGCATCCTGCTCGTCGTCGCCCTCGGTCTCGAGGTCCTCTCCGGGCTGGTGCTCGACGTCCCCTTCCCGGCCTTCGGCATCCGCGGCGACATCGCCTACGGCGGTCCGATCCAGGGCATCGGCGGCACCCGCAACTTCATGGGGTTCATCGCGGCCATGGCACTCGTGACCTTCGTCGTCGAGTTCCTGACGCGGTCGGTCTCCGTCTGGCGGGCGGTCGCGTCCACCGCGCTCGCGGTCATCGCGCTCATGCTCGTGCAGTCCCCCATCACCGGCCTCGCGATGATCGCCCTCGCCGTGACCGCGCTGGCCCTGTGGTCCCTGCGGCACGCCCGACCCGGCGCACGGCCGGTCGTGAACGCCGTGCTCGGTGTGGTGGTGCTCGCGATGCTCGTCGTCGGCGTCGTCGCCCGGCACCGGGTGCTCGCCGAGATCGGCGCGGCCGGCGGCACCGCGACCCGGCTCGACCTCTGGGCGCAGATCCGGGCGCTCACCGCGCAGTTCCCGATCCAGGGCTGGGGCTGGGTGGGGACCTGGCCGCAGGAGGCGGTCGTCCCGTACGTCACCTTCATCGACCCCGCGGGGCAGCGCTTCACGTCCGGGCTCAACGCCTTCGTCGACGCGTGGCTGCAGATCGGGCTCGCGGGCACGATCCTCCTCGGGATCACCGCGCTCCTGGCCTTCGCCCGGGCCTGGGTCACGGCGACGACGTTCCCCGGGGTGGCGTACGTGTGGCCGGCGGCGGTGCTGGTGCTGCTCGCGGTGACGAGCACGGCCGAGAGCTACCTCCTGCACGGGGCCGGGCTGCTGTTCTTCGTGACCGTGCTCGTGGTCGCGGCACGTCGGCGGTCGTGGCGGCGACACCTCCCCCGCGTCTGACGCGGGCGCTGCGGTCCGGCCTGGAGGCGCGGCTCGGCTCCGTCCCGCCGGTGCGGCGCGGCAGGTCCTCGGTCGCGCACGGTCCTTCCCGTCGCGAGCGCGATCACCGGTCAGGACGAGCGTTCCCGGTCGTCCGGGAGGACCAGGGACGCCCGGAACAGCCAGGCGCGCCCGGGACGACCAGGCACGCGGTCGGCGTCGGTCAGGCCGTGCGGCGACGACCGAAGCGCCGCTGGACGCCCCACTGCGTGACGCGGAGCATCGCCTCGACCACGATGCCGCCGCTCATCTTCGAGACCCCGTGCACGCGGTCGCGGAAGCGGATCGGCACCTCGACGATCCGGCCGCCCTGTGCGTCGACCCGGAGCGTCATGTCGACCTGGAAGCAGTAGCCCTTCGAATCGATCGCGTCGAGGTCCATCGCGGCGACCGCTCCGGCGCGGTACACCCGGAAGCCCGCGGTGACGTCGCGCACGCCGATGCCGAGCACGATCCGTGCGTAGGTGTTCGCGCTCCGGCTCAGCACTTCGCGCCGCAGCGGCCAGTCGACGACCGAGCCGCCGGCGACCCACCGTGAGCCGATCGCGAGCAGGACGCGGTCGTCGGCGAGCACGGCGTCGATCATCGCCGGGAGGCGGTCGGCGGGGTGCGACCCGTCGGCGTCCATCTCGACGAGCAACGGGTAGCCACGCTCGAGCCCCCACCGGAAGCCCGCCACGTAGGCGGTGCCGAGTCCCAGCTTGCCCGACCGCTCGAGCAGGTGGACGCGGTCGTCCTCCGCGGCCAGGGCACGGACGACGTCGGCGGTTCCGTCCGGGCTGCCGTCGTCGACCACGAGCACGTGGGCCGACGGCACGGCGGCGACGACGGCGGCCAGGATGGCGCGGACGTTCTCCGCCTCGTCGTACGTCGGGATGACGACGAGGGCGGTCGGGGTCTCGAGCGTCACCGGTTCTGCAGGCGCCGCTTGATCTTGCCCGCGACGGCCCGCGGTCCCTCGGTGCGGAAGTAGTGCACCGCGCGGCCGAGGTCGTGCCGCACGCCGTAGGTCTTCTTCCGGTCCGGCACGCGCACGCGCATCTCGTGCGGGGTGACGGCGGTGCCGGCGTCGCGCACGGACTTGTCGGCGGCACGGATCGGGTTCCGGCAGAACTCGACGAGCGGCTCGAGCACGTTCTCCCACGTGAACTGCTCACGGATCCGGTCGACGTTGCCGATGAACTCGGCGCGGGCCTTCTTGTCGAACAGCGCCGTCTCGAGGGCGTCGGCGAGCCCGGCGACGTCCTGCTCGTGCACCGCGATGCCGAGGCGCTCCGCCGCGACCAGGTCGCCGAAGGAGTCCCCGGCGGTGGTGACGATCGGGAGACGTGCCCACAGGTAGTCGAGGATGCGGGTGCGGAACGAGAACGTGGTCTCGAGGTGCTCGTAGTGCGTGGAGACGCCGGCGTCGGCCTCGAGGAGGTACGCGCCGCGCTCCTCGTAGGGGATCCAGGTGTCGTTGAAGAACACGTTCGTGCCGGTGAGCCCGAGCGCGTCGGCCTCGGCCCGGACCTTCGCGACGATGTCCATCTCGGGCACGTCGGGGTTCGGGTGCTGCACGCCCATGAAGAACAGCTTCACGCTCGGCTTCTTCGCGGCCAGCTGCCCGATCGCCCGGACGAGCGTGATCGGGTCGAACCAGTCGTAGATGCCGCCGCCCCAGACGACGAGCTTGTCGTTCTTGCCGATGCCGGGCACGACCCCCTTGACCCGCTGCACGTCGTGCACGGGCGGGGTCGAGGAGAGGCCGAACGGCACGACACCGATGAGCGAGCGCAGGTCGGGGTCGCGCGAGTACGTGCGGGCGTTCACGCGACCGGAGCCGGCGAGCTGGCCGAGCCAGAACATGCGCTGGCGCTCCGAGGCGCAGATGAAGTAGTCGCCGAGCTCGAGCTGGTGGTTGAGCGTGTCCGAGGCGTCGAGGATCTGCCGGTTCCACTGGTCGACGTCGTCGCTGCGACCCTGCTCCAGCTGCTCGAGGTGCAGCGGGTCGTAGACGTCGACCACCAGGATCTTGCGCGTCGACTCGAGCACCGGGAACAGGCGGAGCGCGTGGCCCTGCACGACGATGACGTCGGCCCAGGCCTCGTGCTCGACCATCTGCCGCGGGTGGCGGTGCGGGACGGTCACGACCTCGTAGGCCGGGTCGACCGGCTCCGAACGGGTCAGGGACACCACGCGGACGTCGTGCTCCTTCGCGAGCTGCTTCGCCATCTGGGTGGCGCGGATCGCCGGACCGGCCATCTTCGCGCCGATCGAGTCCCCCGTGATGATGAGCACGCGGCGCCGGGTGCCCACCTCGAGCACGCCGAGCGAGTGCACGATCTTGTCGTATCCGGCGAGGTAGTTCTCGATCGGGTAGGCCGGCTCGTCGCGGTTGCCGAAGAGCCGCAGGAGCTCGCGGTCGCCGCGGACGCGCGTCGCCTGGACCTGCCGCCGCGACTCGGTCATCGACGGGAGCTGCTCGACGAACTGGTCGACACCGTAGATGCCCGCCATGCTCGTCTTCGGCACCGGGATCGTCGGGACGCTGTCGTCGCCGGGGTTGCGCAGGTCGAGTTCGGTCGAGTCGAGCTCGCCGCGGCCGACCGCACGCCGGACGACGAGGGCGAGCGAGCCGGGCAGCGCGGCCGCGAGCTGCTCGTCGCCGAGGTTCTTGTAGAGCGTGAAGAGCGCGTTCCGCTCGAGCAGGTAGGTCTCGCGGAAGTCGCCGAACTTGTTCATCGACGCGTGGTGCTTGTGGAACGCCACGGACTTCGGCTGGTACCGGAAGCGCCAGCCGAGCAGGTTGAGCCGCCACCCGAGGTCGACGTCCTCGTAGAACATGAAGTAGCGGTCGTCGAACCCGCCGAGCTGCTCGAACAGCTCCGCGCGGATGAACATCGCGGCGCCGGTGCCGAACAGGACGTCGGTCTCGCTCTCCCAGCGCCCGGTGTCCGGCGACCCGGCGAACGGCTTGTAGCCCATGCCGTACCAGGTCATCGCGGCCTCGGTGAAGTCGACGTTGACGCCCTCCCAGTCGAGGACCTTCGACGCCACGGCGCCGATGTCCGCGCCGGACGCGAACGTGGCCATCGCCTCGCGCACCCACCCGGTGTCCGGACGGGCGTCGTTGTTGAGGAACGCGACGACCTCGCCGGAGGACTTCGAGACGCCGAGGTTGCAGCCGCCGGTGAACCCGAGGTTCGCGCCGGCGTCGACGAGCGTGAAGTCGAGGTCCGACGCCTTGAGCCGGCCGAGGTGCTCCGGCCCGGACCCGTTCTCGACGACGATGACCTCGAGCTTGTCCTGCGGCCAGTCCTGCTTGCGGAGCTCCGCGATGCTCGTGAGGGTGTCGTCCGTGCCCTTGTAGTTCACCAGGACGACGGAGACGACTCCGGCCTTGCGCTCGCTCACGCGGTTCCTCCTGCAGCTCCCGCACTCGTCGCGCGGTCGTTCGGCGGCCGACAGCGGGGTGCCCACGGCCGATGACACCCTACAAGGCGCGCCCCGTGACTCCCGGGTCCGAACCTGTGCGTCGTGCAAGATGGACGCCGTGACTGCCGTGATCCCGACGACGCCCATCCCTGCTCCCCTGCGCGACGAGTACGTCGCCATCGCGGCAGGCGAGCACGCCACGGGCCCCCGCGGCACGGTCCGCTTCGCCGTCTCCACCGCCGACCCGGACGAGGGCAAGGGCGACCTCTTCGTCGCGCTCGGCCTGGCCCGTGCGCTCCGCGAGCAGGGCTGGGGCGTCGCGGTGTGGCCGCTCGAGCGGTGGGGCGAGTCGGTGCCGGACGACACCGCGGTCGTGGTCAGCATGATCGAGTCCTTCGTGCCCGGCCACGTCCCGACCGGCACCGCCCTCGTCGCCTGGGTGCGGAACTGGACGGAGCGCTGGGCGGCACTGCCCTACCTCGACGAGTTCGACGCCGTCTGGGCGTCCTCGCCGCTCGCCGCCGAGGCGGTGTCCGCGCAGTACGACGGCCCGGTCGAGGTCGTCCCGATCGGCGTCGACACCGACCTCTTCACCACCGCGCCCGACGAGCCGCGGTCGGACCGGGCGGTCACCACGGTCAACTTCTGGGGCGTCCGCCGCCACGTGCAGGACGTCCTCGCCGAGGTCGTCCCCGCCGAGCCGATCGTCTGGTTCGCGGCGAACGTCGACCACGTCGAGGCCTCGGCCGGGGTCGAGCTTCGTCCGATGGTGTCGTACTTCGCGCTCCCGCAGGTCTACCGCGCGGCGGCCTTCGTGGTCGACGACGTCATCGCGCCCGCCGCCGCCTACGGCACCCTCAACTCGCGCCTGTACGAGTCGCTCGCGGCCGGGGCTCTCCCGGTGACGGACTGCGTCACCGGGCTCGACGCCCTCGGCCTCGCCGACGTGCCGGTCTTCGAGGACGCCGCCGGCCTCGAGCGGGTGCTCGCGATGCCCGCGGCGGAACGGACCGCGCTCGTCGAACGGCTCCGCGCCGTCGTCGTCGAGCGCCACACGTTCCGTGCCCGTGCGGAGCAGGTCGGGCCGTCGCTCGACGCCGCCGTCTCCCGCGTCGCCGGCCGGACCGGGGCCCGGAGCGTCTTCCTGCGCTGGGCCACCGAGCAGCGGGAGGCCCTGCGCCGGGCGGAGCACGACCGCGACGTCCACCTCGCCGGCGTCCACGACATCAACGAGCGGCTGATCGCCTCCGAGCGGAAGGTCGGCGAGTACGACACCGCACGGCGTGCCGCCGAGGCGGAGCGCGACCAGATCGCGGCCCGCTTCGACGGGCTCACCCGCTCCCCCGAGTACCGCCTCCTGCACGGCGCGGGCCGGGTGGCGCGGCGCGCGCTGCGCCGCTGACCGGTCGCCGCCGGCACGGCCGGTGCGGTCGTCCGGCGCGGCCGGTGCGGTCGTCCGGCACGGCCGGTGCGGTCGTCCGGCGCGGCCGGTGCGGTCGTCCGGCACGGCCGGTGCGGTCGTCCGGCACGGCCACACGACGGACGGGAGGCGCGTCACCGGCTGGTGACGCGCCTCCCGTCCGTCACGGGTGACCGTCCCTACTTGACGGTCACCGTCTTGGTGCCGAAGCTCACCCAGGTGCCGCGCGGCAGGTCCTCGTAGTAGACGCGGACGGTGTGCTTGCCCGGGGTCAGCTCGGTCAGCGTGACGGCGAGCCCGACGTCCGAGCCCCAGTCCGGGTGCACCTTCTGCACGTCGGTCCGCACGGCGTTGGCGACCCCGGAGCCGGCGCGCACCCCGTCGACGTGCAGCAGGTACCGCACGGGGTCCCAGCGGTCGGGGTCGATCGCCCAGCCCGCCAGCCGGACCGTGCCGGTCCCGGCGGTCGCCGACTCGTACGCGCCCCGCACGGCGCCGGTCTTGCCGGTGGCGCCGGTCGTGGGCGGGTCGACGACGGTGACCGTCTTCGTGCCGAAGCTCTTCCACGTCCCGCTCGGCTTGTCCTGGAAGTAGACACGGACGGTGTGCGCCCCGGCCGTGAGGCCGGTGAGCTTCACCGACAGGCCGACGTCCGAGCCCCACCCGGGGTGCACGGCCTCGACGTCGGTCCGCACGGCGTTCGCCGTCCCCGTCGCGCCGCGCACGCCGTCGACGTGCAGCAGGTACTGCACCGGGTCCCACACGTCCGGGTCGATCGCCCAACCCCGCAGGGTCGCGCTGTGCACGCCACCGCTGACGGACTCGAACGCACCGGTCACGGTGCCCGAGTTGCCGGTCGTCCCGGTGTGACCGGAGGGCGCGGTCGACGTCGCCGACGTCACGGTGACCGTCTTCGTGCCGAAGCTGACCCACGTGGCGCTCGGGAGGTCCTGGTAGTAGACGCGGACGGTGTGCTTGCCCGCGCTGAGGCCGGTCAGCCGCACCGACAGCCCGACGTCGGAGCCCCAGTCCTTGTTCTTCGCCTCGATGTCGGTCCGGGTGGCGTCGGCGGTGCCGGTCTTGCGGGCGCCGTCGACGTGGAGCAGGTACTTGACCGGGTCCCACACGTCCGGGTCGATCGCCCAGCCCTTCAGCGTGATCGTGCCCGCGCCGCCGGTCGCCGACTCGTAGGCACCGCGGACCGCTCCTGTCCCGCCGGTCTTGCCCGTGCTGGGCGCGGTGACCGAGACGGTCTTCGACGCGACCTTCACGTAGCCGGTGCCGGGCGCGTCCACCACGTACAGCGCCACGGTGTGCGACCCGGGCTGGATGCCGGTGAGCTGCTGCGACCACCCGAGGGTGGTGCCCACGCCCGGGTAGACCGCGGCGACGTCCTTCCGGACGAGCGTCGTCTTCCCGGAGGCACGGCTGGTGCCGTCCACGAGGAGCTTGTACGACGCGGGCTTCGACGAGTCGGGGTCGAGCGCCCAGCCGACCGCGCTGATCGTCCCCGGTCCGCCGGTCGCCGTGTCGATGACGCCCTTCGGGGCCGCGCTCGTGATCGTGCGGGTGTAGCAGCCGAGCAGCGTGTTCGACCCGGACCCCTGGTTGATCGCGTAGGAGCAGACCGAGTGCGCGCCGGGGGCCACGCCGGTCAGCTCGGCCGAGAACCCGTGCTGGGTGTTGCCGGCGCCGAGCGAGCCGGCGAGGTCGGGGCGGGCGACGTTCGCGGTGACCGTCTTCCACCCGGCGCCGTCGATGTAGAAGGCGACGCGGAGGGCGTTGGTGGTGTCGGGGTCGACCGCCCAGCCGGTGACCGTGTACGACGAGGCCGAGGACGCGGTCACGGCGTCGACGTTGCCGTAGGGGCTCCCGTTGCCGGTCGGCGAGCCGAACCAGTCGGTGTACATGCGCCAGAAGTTCCGGTTGCCGTACGCCGAGCAGCTGTCACCCGTGCCGTAGAGGTTGTTCATGGCGGCGGTGTTCGGCGTGTACGGGGTGTAGATGTACAGCCCGGCCGTCGCCTGGTTCTTGATGTAGACCGTCTTCCGACCGCACGCCGAGTTCGGGTTGTACAGGATCGAGTTGTTCCGGCCCGCCTGGTACGCCCACGAGGTCGGCGACGCCTGGTACCGCTTGAACTGCAGCGCTGCCGCGTAGACCTGCTGCCCGAACCCGTAGTAGGCCGGGTCGCACGGGGCGGTGTCCGGGCACGCGAAGCCGGTGGCGTGCAGGTACATGTAGCTCGTCGGGCTCGACGTCGTGACGATGCCCTGCTCCTTCTGCAGCAGGACGAGCAGGACCTTCTGGCTGATGCCGCACGCCGAACCGACCTGCGCGATCATCGTCGCCGCCGTCTTCGTGCCGCTCGCGATCGCCGCGCACCGCCCGGAGACGGCCGGGATCGCGCTCATCGCCTGCGAGAAGTCCTTGAGGCACTTCGGGCCCCCGGAGGCCTGGCGGCACCCGGGAGCGACGCTGTTCAGGAACGACTGCACGCTCGACGCGCTCATGGCCGAGCCGTCGTAGAAGTTCGCGTCGCTGATGATGTTGCCCGGATCGAACGCACTCGCCGTCGCCGCGGAGGCGCTCTCGGTGGTCGTCTGCTCGGCGAGGACGGTGCCGAACGTCAGGCCGCTGACGGCGACCGCGAGGGCCGCGACGAGGGCGAGTGACGTGCGGAGCGGTCGCCGACGCGTCCCGCGGTCTCGGATGCTGGTCATCACGGCACCTCCGCCGTCATCGGGTCGGACGTGGTCGACGCGGACCCGACCGAGTACTGCAGGGTGACCGACCAGGTGCCCGAGGACACCTGTGCGGCGGGGAAGGAGACCTGTGCGCAGTTCACCGAGCTGGCGCTCGCCTGCGCGGCGGACTCCGCGGTCCGGGTCGTGCCGCCCTTCTTCGCGGTGAAGGTGCACGTGCCCGAGGTGTTTGTGGTGCCCGAGACGAGTCCACCGGCCTGCAGGGTCTTCGTCCCGGCGTCCCAGCCGGCGAACGTGACGACGGCGGTCGCGGGGAACGCGGAGGGGTCGGCGTCCGGCTGCACGGTCTCGCCGGTGCCGGGGAAGGCGCCGGGGGTGTCGTCGTCCGCGGGGTCGGTCGCCTCCGAGGCGGGAGCCTCCGACGCACCGGACTCCGTGCCGGCCGCCGACGTCGGTGTCGGGGAGGACGCGGACGACGACGACGCGCCCGTGGTGCGGGTGGCCGACGGGGTGGGGTCGCCGTCGCCGCCGGAGCAACCGGACACGAGGAGACTGAGCGCACCGACCACCGCGAACGCAGCGATCGGCCGTGATGCGAAGGGCATGCTGACGGGCCGTCCTGTGGGTGTTGACAAGGGTCCGGGTTGCGCCAACGGTAACCCGAAACTGGAGGTTGAGGGTTGATATCGCCGATATTCACCCCCACACGGGGTGCACGACGGCTGTCGGGGAGCGTGCAGCGGACCGCGACGCCGGACGGGTGCGCCCCAGCCGGTGTGCGAGGGCCGGCGAGTATGCTGTCCCGGTCCCGAACCCCACGAACGAAGAGACGAATGGTCGATCAGAACCGCATGGCCGCGCTCGCCGCCGAGCCCCTCGTCGTGGTCGGTGCCCCGACGAGCGCGATCCGGGGGACGTGGCGCGAGCTGCGTGACGTGTTCCGGCAGCGCGAGATGCTCGGCATGCTCGTCCGACGCGACCTCAAGGCCCGGTACAAGGACTCGGCGCTCGGGTTCGTGTGGACGCTCGTGCGACCGCTCACCCAGCTCCTCATCTACTACTTCGTCATCGGCAAGGTCCTCGGTGCCGCCCACGGCATCGACAACTTCGCGATCTACGTCTTCACCGGCCTGTCCGCCTACACCCTCTTCAGCGAGATCGTCGCCGGGTCGACCGGGTCGATCGTCGGCAACAGCGGTCTGATCAAGAAGGTCTACGTCCCCCGCGAGGTCTTCCCGCTCGCGAGCGTGGGCGCCGCGCTCGTGAACTTCGCGATCCAGTTCGGCATCCTGCTGGTGGCGACGCTCGTGCTCGGGCAGTTCCCGCTGCACGAGGGGCTCGTGTACCTCGTCCCGTCACTCGCCGTCATCGTCGTGTTCGGAGCGGCGATCGGCCTGGTGCTCGCGGCGCTCAACGTCTACCTGCGCGACGTGCAGTTCGTCATCGACGTCGGGCTCATGGTGCTCCTGTGGGGTTCCCCGATCGTCTACTCGTACTCGATGGTCGTGAAGGAGCTCACCGCGCCGTGGCTCCTGACGATCTACACGAACAACCCCCTGACCCTCGCCGTCCTCGGTCTCCAGAACGCCATCTGGCTGCACGACCCCGCGGCGGTCGTCTACCCGGACCACCTCATGCTCCGCCTCGGCATCGCCCTGGTCGTCGGCCTGGTCTGCCTCGTCGGAGCGCAGCGCGTCTTCTCGCGCCTGCAGGGCAACTTCGCGCAGGAGCTCTAGACCCATGGCCATCAGCACCCCCGTCACCCCGACGACCACGACCCCGGCCGCCGAGCGCCCGGACGTCATCGTCGTGGACCACGTCCGCAAGCGCTTCACCGTGCGCAAGGACAACACGATCCGCGAGCGCATCGTCACCCTCGGCCGCGCCGGTCGGAAGCACCGTCAGGACTTCTGGGCGCTCGACGACGTCAGCGTGACGATCCAGGCCGGGACCACCGTCGGGCTCATCGGCCAGAACGGGTCCGGCAAGTCCACACTCCTCAAGGCGATCGGCGGCATCATCCAGCCGACCTCGGGCACCGTGTCCCGACGCGGGCGGCTGGCGGCCCTGCTCGAGCTCGGCGCCGGGTTCCACCCGGACCTCTCCGGTCGCGAGAACGTCTACCTGAACGCGGCGCTCCTCGGGCTGAGCCGCAAGGAGACCGAGTCGCGGTTCGACGACATCCTGGCGTTCTCCGGCATCGGCGACTTCATCGACACCCAGGTGAAGTTCTACAGCTCCGGCATGTACGTGCGGCTCGCCTTCGCCGTCGCGGTGCACACCGACCCGGACGTGCTCCTCGTCGACGAGGTGCTCGCGGTCGGCGACGAGGCCTTCCAGCGCAAGTGCCTCGACCGCATCCGCACGTTCCAGGAGCAGGGCAAGACGATCATCATCGTCACGCACTCGCTCAGCCAGGTGCAGGAGATGTGCGACCGCGTCGTCCTCCTCAACAAGGGCACGGTCCTGCACGACGGCGAGGCGGTCGAGGCGGTCAGCAAGTTCCGCGACGTGCTCGAGGAGCGCCGCTCGGGCGAGCTGAGCGCCGACGTCCAGGTCGGGCGGGGCACGGTCCTCGGCGCGACCGTGCACGCGGAGGGCAAGGAGCGCCGCGAGGACGTCCTCCCCGGCGACGACCTCGTGGTCGACATGGAGTTCGAGCACCTCGACGGGGTCTCCGACTGGGAGGCCGCGGTCCAGATCAACAACACCGCGGGCCAGGTCGTCTACGGCACCACCACCGGCATCATGGGCGTCCACCTGACACCGCTGCACGGTCGCCGGAAGCTCCGCCTGCGGATCACGGACGCGAAGTTCGGCACCGGGAAGTACTTCATCAACGTGTCGATGATGGACTCCGCCGGCCGGCACCTGCACGACCTGCCCGAGTGCGACTCCTTCGAGGTGCCGTCGTTCGGCGACGCGGTCGGCACGGTCTACGCCAAGCCGTCCCTCGAAGAGCTCGACTGAGCGTGTCGGGACGGACCGATCCCGCGGGCGCCGCGTCGACCGCGGTCGTGATCGTCAACTGGGAGCGTGCCGACCTGACGATCCGTGCTGCGCGGGCGGTGCTCGACGACCCGTCCTCGGCCGCCCAGGTCGTCGTCGTGGACAACGGCTCGTCCGACGACTCCGTCCGGGCCCTCTGCGCCGCGCTGACCGACGCGACCGTCGTGGAGCGGGCCGACAACGGCGGCTTCGCGGCGGGTGCGAACACCGGGATCCGGGCCTCCGACGCCGAGGTCGTCGTCCTCCTCAACAACGACGCGGCGCCCGCGCCGGGGTTCGTCGCCGCGCTCCGCGACCACCTCGCGCACGCCGGTCCGGAGGTGGCGGCCGTGACGGGCCGCATCGTGCTCGCCGGACGCTGGACGCGCCTCCCGGCCGGGTCGCGGCCCGCACCCGACCAGCGCACGCTCCGGGACCACGCCGGCCGGTCGTGGACGCCGTCGCCGGACGGCGACGTCCGGCTCAACTCGACCGGCGTCCTGGTCGACCGCGACGGCAACGGCGCCGACCGCGACTGGTTCGCTCCGGCCGACCACGCGGCCGACGTCGACGTCTTCGGCTTCTCCGGGGGCGCGTCGGCGCTCCGCCGGGTCGCGCTCGACGACGTGGGCCTCCTCGACGAGTCGCTGTTCATGTACTACGAGGACACCGAGTACGCCTGGCGGCTCCGCCGCCGCGGATGGCGCGTCGAGCACGCGGCGGACGCCGTCGTCGAGCACGACCACTCGGCGTCGTCCGGGGTGCAGAGCGACCTGTTCGTGTTCCGGAACGCACGGAACCGCGTCCTCGTGGCGCTCTGGCACGCACCGTGGCCGACGGTGCTGCGGGCCGTGGCACGGACGCTGGTGCGCGGCCTCCGCGGTCTCGCGTCCACCGCGGACCGCCGGGAGGCGCGGCTCGTCCTGGCAGCGCTGGCGGACGTCGCGGGACACCTCCCCCGGCACCTCGCGCACCGGCTCGCGGAGGACCGCCGCGCGAGCGTGCCGCGCCGGGCCGTGGACCCGGGCGCATGAGCCACGAGCGCTATCCTGGACCCTCCCCCGACGACGGCCCCGGCCGAGACGACGGCCTCGGCCGAAAGGAACCACGCGTGCCGCACACCTCCGTCCTGATCGACGGGACGGCCGTACCGCGGAACCTCGGCGGCGTCGGACGCTACGTCGAGGGCGTCGTGTCCCACCTGACGGAGCCCGGCCTCGACGTGCACCTCGTCGTCCGCCCCGGCCACGTCGCACACTTCCGGACGATCGCGCCGACCGTCACCGTGCACGCCGCACCGGCCTGGACCGACTCGGTGCCCCTGCGCCTCGCGTGGGAGCAGACCGGACTCCCGGCGCTCGCCCGCCGCCTGCGTGTCGACGTGCTGCACTCGCCGCACTACACGTTCCCGGTCGCCTGGCGCGGCGGCTCGGTGGTCACGCTGCACGACGCGACGTTCTTCTCGAACCCGGAGTGGCACTCCAGGCTGAAGCGCACGTTCTTCACCTGGTGGAGCCGCCGCTCGCTCCGCACCCGTCCGGTCGTCATCGTGCCGAGCGCCGCGACGGCGACCGAGGCGGCCCGGGTCGTGCGGGGCATCCGCGCCGACGTCCGCGTGGCACCGCTCGGCGTCGACCGCTCCGTGTTCCACGCGCCGTCGACGGCCGAGGTCGAGGATGCCCGGATCGCCGCGACCCTCCACGAGGGCGCCCCGTGGATCGCGTTCCTCGGGACGATCGAGCCCCGGAAGAACGTCACGGCGCTGCTCGACGCGTACGCCGCGGTGCGGACGGCACGTGACGCGACCGGGTCCGCGACGCCGTGGCTCGTGCTCTCCGGGGCGCGCGGGTGGGACGCGGCCGCGATCGAACGGCTCGACGCCCTGCAGGAGACCGACCACGTCGTCGAGGCAGGCTACCTCCCGATCGAGGACCTCGCCGGGTTCCTCGGCGGCGCCGAGTTCGTCGTGTACCCGTCGCTCGGCGAGGGCTTCGGCCTGCCGGTGGTCGAGGCGATGGCCGCCGGCGCCTGCGTCGTGACCACCCGGCGGCTCTCGCTGCCCGAGGTCGGGGGCGACGCCGCGGTCTACACCGAACCGGACGCCGTCGACCTCGCCGCCACGATGGCCCGCCTGCTCGACGACGCCGAGCTGGTCTCGTCGCACCGGTCGGCCGCACTCCGACGTGCCGCCGACTTCACGTGGGACGCCACCGCAGCGGTGCACGCCGACGCCTACCGGGAGGTCGCCCGGTGACCGACACCCCCCGCGTGGCCGTCCTCACCGTCACGTACAACACGGGCGAGACGATCCGCCCCTTCCTCGCGAGCATCGCGGCCGCGTCGACGTCACCGGTCGCGGTGGTCATCGCCGACAACGGCTCGACCGACCTCGACGCGCTGCGGGCCGTCGGCGAGTCCTACGGGGCCACCGTGGTGTCCTCCGGGGGCAACCTCGGCTACGGCGGCGGGATCGACGCGGCGCTCGCAGCGCTCGACGACGTGCTGCCCGACATCCGCCCCGACTTCCTGCTCGTCACGAACCCCGACGTCGTGCTCGGCCCCGGGTCGATCGACGAGCTCGTCCGCGCTGCCGACCGACTGCCCGACGGCGGTGCGTTCGGGCCGCGGATCCTCGACGAGCAGGGCGAGACCTACCCGTCGGCACGGCAGCTGCCGTCGCTCCGCACCGGCCTCGGCCACGCCGCGTTCTCGCGGTTCTGGCCGGCGAACCCTTGGAGCCA
Organism: Curtobacterium luteum; assembly: GCF_014646995.1. Taxonomy (GTDB): domain Bacteria; phylum Actinomycetota; class Actinomycetes; order Actinomycetales; family Microbacteriaceae; genus Curtobacterium; species Curtobacterium luteum. Next base: position 74,018 of record NZ_BMOI01000014.1, read on the forward strand.
GCGGTACTGGTCCACGACCGAGGTCGTCGAGCGCGAGGCCGGCTGGCTGTCGGGCGCGTGCTTCCTCATCCGGACGTCCCTGTTCCGGCAGCTCGGCGGCTTCGACGAGTCGTACTTCATGTACTTCGAGGACGTCGACCTCGGGCAGCGCGTCGGGCGTGCGGGGAAGGCGAACGTGTACGTGCCGGCCGCCGTGGTCACGCACACCGGGGCGCACTCGACGTCGTCGAACCGGCGCCGCATGGAGATCGAGCACCACCGGAGCGCGTACCGGTACCTGTCGCGGAAGTACCGGGCGTGGTGGCTGTGGCCGCTCCGGGTGGCGCTGCGTGCCGGGCTGTCGCTCCGTGCCCGCTGGGTGACCCGCAAGTAGCACCCGGTGCGCCGCGGCGGCCGGCGCGTCCCCCGTCCGCACGACCCTGCGCCGCGTTCTGCGTCCGCACGACGCCACGGTGCATTCTGCGTCCGCACAACCGAAGTCACCCGGAACCGCGTCGAGACGTGGTTCGGGGTGACTTCGGTTGTGCGCCGACGCGCCGAACCGGGAGTGCCTCGGCGGGCGGTGCCCCGAACCCGGGCCCCGCGCGCGGAGACCTCAGCCGAACAGCCGGGTGCGCTCGGCCCGGGCGGCGTCGAGCAGCACGCGGGCCCGAGCGTCGAACGAGTGCTCGGCGGCGATGCGGCTCGCGATCACCGCACGCTCCGACGCCGACGGCCACGGGTGCTCCGGTGCGAGCAGGCGCTCGAGCTCGTCGCGGGAACCGGCGACGGCCAGGGTGGGCACCGCGAGGACGTCGGCGAGCCCCTCGACCGGGTCGGTCACGACGACCCCGCCGGCGGCGAGCACGTCGAACACCCGGTTGGACACGAACCCTCCCGTCGCCATGCCCGGCCAGTGGTCGTTGAGCACGACCCGTGCGGACGCGTACGCCCGTGCGACCTCGGCACGCGACAGCCCCGGCTCGCCGAGCAGGTCCGACGGCACGATGTCCGTCCACCCCGGTCCGTGCACCCGGAGGTCGGCGCCGAGCGACACCGCGTCGGCGACGACCGGGCGGTCGGCCCCCCGCGTCGACCCGACGAAGACCACGTGGCCGGCATCTGGGTCCGTCGCGGACCGGTTCCCCGGGTGGAACACCGACGGATCGGTGGCCTGGAGCAGCGGGGTGACGGTGAGGCCGCTCCGCGCCGAGGCAGCCGCGGCCCAGGCGGGGCCGGCGGCGAAGGCACGGTCGAACGACCGGAGTTCGGTGTCAGCGACGTCGTCCGGGTGGCTGATGACCCAGAGCAGGTTCACCGACGCCGGGTTCGGCGGCACCCGGTCGAGCCCCCGGACGACGAGGGTGACGTCGTCGGCACCGTCGTCGCCGCGGACGTGGGCATCGCGCCGGTCGACCCGGACGCGCTGTCCGAGCCGCTCGAGCGCCGCCGCGAGCTCCCCGGCGAAGTGCACGTCGCCCCAGCCGTCGCCCTCGGATCCGGCCGGTGCGGCGATCTTGACGGACCAGGTCAGCCGGTCACCCGTCGTCCGGGAACGCGCCGCCGGCGTCACGGGGCGCGCGCCCCACGGCGGCAGCGGCGGCCCCGCCACGACGTCGGCGCCGGGTCGAGCGGACGGCCGGTCGCGCCAGCCGGCGACCACGTCCACCACGGCGGCGTCGACCGTGCGACCGGGTTCGACGGTGCGCACGACGGGCCCGACGGCCCGGCTGCGCACGGCTGTCTCCGCATGGTGCGCCGCGTCGGCGGTCCAGGAGGTCAGCACGGTGCGTTCGTCCGGGAGGCACGGGGCCGGGACCACCGCCCCCTGCGGCATCGAGACCACCGGTTGGTCCGCCCCGAGGAGGAGGTCGTCCGACGACGCGGCACGGTCGTCCGACCACGGCAGCGCCCCGGGCCGCACCAGGAGCGCACCGTTCCGGTGCTCCCCGGCGGCGGTCCGCACGACGGCCTGGACCGGACAGCCGACGTCGCGCGCGAGGGCGCGCAGGCCGTCGGCGTCGATCTGCACCGAGGTGTCGACGAGCACGAGCGTGCGGCCGACGCCCCCTGCGACGCCGGCGTTGATCGCCGACCCCAGTCCGTCCAGCTCCTGCCGACGCACCCACGGGAGCGCCGCGTCGAAGGCACCGCGCGGCGAGGCGTCCGCCACGTACGACAGCGCGCGGACGTCGGCGTCCGGTCCGAACGCCGACCGGGCAGCGGCGACCAGCCGCGGCACCTCCGCGTGCCGGTCGGAGCGCGTGGTGACGAGCACCGTCACCGGTGCGTCCAGGTGAGGGAGGTCGCCGTCCCAGCCGGTCACGCGGACGACGTCGGGCGGCGTCGCAGCCGCGCCACGGGCCTCCCGGCCGACGGGAGCGACCCCGTCGACACCGCGACGCGTCCGACGGAAGAGGCCCACGAGCGGCTCAGGAGGCGAGCAGGCGCTGCAGGTACACGCCGTACCCGCCCTTGACCAGCGGCGCGGCGAGCTCGGCGAGCTGCGCGTCGTCGATCCAGCCGTTGCGCCAGGCGATCTCCTCGATGCAGCCGATCTTGAAGCCCTGCCGGTCCTCGATCACCTTGACGTACTCCGACGCCTGCATCATCGACTCGAACGTGCCCGTGTCGAGCCAGGCCGTGCCGCGGTCGAGGACCTGCACACCGAGCTCGCCCGCCTCGAGGTAGCGCTCGTTCACGGTCGAGATCTCGAGCTCGCCGCGCGCGCTCGGCTCGATCGTCTTCGCGATCTCGATGACCTTGTTGTCGTAGAAGTACAGGCCGGGAACGGCGTAGTTCGACTTCGGCTGCGCCGGCTTCTCCTCGATGGAGACCGCGGTGAAGTCGTCGTCGAACTCGACCACGCCGTACGCGGTCGGGTCGGCCACGTGGTACGCGAAGATCGTGGCGCCCTGCACCGCGGTGTTCTTGCGGAGGTTCGTGCCGAGGCCGGTGCCGTGGAAGATGTTGTCGCCGAGGACGAGGGCGACGCTGTCGTCGCCGATGAAGTCCTCGCCGATGACGAACGCCTGTGCGAGCCCGTCCGGGCTCGGCTGCACCGCGTACTGGATGTCCATGCCGAGCGCCGAGCCGTCACCGAGCAGGGCCTTGAACTGCTCGTTGTACTCCGGCGTCGTGATGACGAGGACCTCACGGATGCCGGCCATCATGAGCGTCGACAGCGGGTAGTAGACCATCGGCTTGTCGTAGATCGGCATGAGCTGCTTGCTGATGCCCTTGGTGATCGGCCAGAGGCGCGTGCCGGAACCGCCGGCGAGGATGATGCCCTTCATCGGGTCTCCCTTACTTCTTCGTCCGGAGCGACTCGGTGTAGGCGACCGCTTCCTCGTAGGTCGGCAGGAGCCCCTGCTCCGCGGCCTGCTCGAGCGTCGGCGCCGCGGTGTCCTTCTCGGAGAGCACCGGCTCGCCGAGGCCCTCGGGCAGCGTCAGGCCGACCGTCGGGTCGAGGATCGTGATCCCCTTCTCGCGCTGCGGGTCGTAGTGGGCGCTGACGAGGTAGTTCACCGTCGAGCGGTCCTCGAGGGCGACGATGGCGTGGCCGAGGCCCTCCGACAGGTAGACGGCCTTGCGGTCGACGTCGTCGATGCGGACCGAGTCCCACTGGCCGAACGTGGGCGAACCGACCCGGATGTCCACGATGTAGTCGATGAACGCCCCACGGACGGCGGTGACGTACTTCGCCTGGCTCGGCGCCACGAGGGCGTAGTGGATGCCCCGGGCGACACCGGCCGAGGAGATCGACATGTTCACCTGGCGGAGGTCGAGCGGGTGCCCGACGGTCTCCTCGAGGACGTCCGCGCGGTACGCCTCGAGGAACGCGCCTCGGGCGTCGCCGTGCTGCACGGGCGTGAACTCCCACGCGCCGGGGATCTTGAGTTCGCGGATCTGCACCACGGCAGCCTAGCAAGGCGACTGGTACACCACGTTTCGCCACGACCTCGCAGGATCGCATTAGGCTGTTGAGGCCTCGCGCACCCGCCAGACATCGAAACGAGACCTGCATCCCCGTGAAGTTGTTCGTCCAGATCCCATGCCTCAACGAGGAGAACACCCTCGCCAGCGTCATCGACTCCATCCCGAAGGAGATCGACGGCATCGACGAGATCGAGATCCTCGTCATCAACGACGGCAGCACGGACCGCACCGTCGAGGTCGCGAAGGAGCACGGTGTCAAGCACTTCGTGCACCACACCACGAACATGGGCCTCGCCCGCTCGTTCCGCGACGGCGTCGACTACGCGCTGCTGCACGGCGCCGACATCGTCGTGAACACCGACGGCGACAACCAGTACCCGCAGTCGCAGATCGCCGAGCTCGTGCAGCCGATCCTCCGGAAGGAAGCCGAGATCGTCATCGGCGACCGGCAGACCCGCACGATCGAGCACTTCTCCGGGTTCAAGAAGCTCATGCAGCGCTTCGGCTCGTGGGTGGCGTCGCGCGCGGCCGGGCTCGACCTGCCCGACGCAGCGAGCGGCTTCCGCGCGTACTCGAAGTACTCGCTCATCCGGCTGAACATCGTGACCCGGTTCAGCTACTGCATGGAGACGATCGTCCAGGCCGGCTACAAGCGCCTCGCGATCGCCTCCGTCCCGATCACGACGAACCCGAAGACGCGTGAGTCGCGGCTGTTCAGCAACATCTGGCAGCACATGTTCCAGTCGGGCTCCGCCATCGCCCGCGTGTACCTCATGTACCGCCCGATGGCGCTGTTCGCCTGGGTCGCCGCCGTCCTCGGCGCGCTGGGCCTCTGGCCGCTCATCCGCTACCTGGTGCTCCTCGCGATGCACACCGACGGCAACCACCTGCAGTCGATCATCCTCGGCGTCGTCCTGCTCATCACCGCGGTGCTCGCGGTCGTGATCGGGGTCGTCGCCGACCTCACGCGGTTGAACCGCACGCTGGCCGAGGAGCAGCTCGACCTGCAGAAACTGCAGCGCTACGGTGACTGACGCGGGGACGCCGGTGCGGGGGGTGGGCCGCGCCGAACGCCTCGTGGTGCTCGCGGTCACCATCGCCTTCGCCGCAGTGCTCGCGGTGTGGGCGTTCGGGACCACCACCTTCAAGGCCCCCGACGAGCCGACCCACGTCGACGCGGTCGTGCACGTCGCGATCGGCGACGGGTGGGCGCCGCCGGGCACGCTGCCGTACCTCAACGCGACCGAGTCCGCGCAGCACGACAACCTCCGCGAGCGCTCCGCGCAGCACCCGACCTGGGGTGCGCTGCTCGACGAGTACCCCGGTGACCACGTCGGCAGCGTCGACCAGATGACGCAACACCCGCCGACGTACTACGTCATCGCCGCGGGCGTCCTGCACCTCGTGCACTTCGAGGACCTCCGGTGGGACCACGCCGTGCTGCCCCTCCGCCTGTTCGACGCCCTCCTGGCGCTGCCGCTCCCGTTCCTGGCGTGGGCGACGGTCCGTCGGCTCACCCGGTCACCACGGGCGGCCGTGGTCGGGGCCGCCGCGGTGCTCGCGATCCCGGAGCTCGCAGCCATCGGCGCCTCGGTGACGAACGACGCCCTCATGCTCCCGCTCGCCGGGCTCCTCGTGTACCTCGTCACGCGGCTGCTCACCGGTGACCACCGCGTCCGGCTCCTGGTCGGCATCGCCGTCGCCCTCGGCGCGATGCTGCTCGTGAAGGGCACGGCGCTGCCGGCGGTCCCGTTCGTGGGCATCGCGGTGGTGACCGCCGGACTCCACCGGGGCGTCGTGCTCCGGAACGTCATCAGGGCCTTCGGCACCCTCGCACTCGCGGCGCTGGTCGGTGCGTGGTGGTGGCTCCACAACCTCATCGTGTACCGGCAGATCCAGCCCGACGGCATGGCGTCCTACGCCCGACCGGACAAGCCGTTCCCGGCCGGCACCGGCCCCTCGCCGGAGGTCTTCCTGCGCGACTACTGGAACGGTGTCACCCGGACCTTCTGGGGCAGCGTCGGCAGTCTCGCGCAGTTCCAGGTCGCGCAGGCCCTCATCGACGCGCTGACCGTGCTCTCGCTCGCCGGCATCGCGGTCTGGGCCTTCCGACGCGGCCCCTCGCTCCGCCCGGCGATCGTCCTCGCGGCCTACCCGGTGATCCTCATCGCCCTGCACATGCAGAGCGGGTGGGGCGGCTACGTCAGGAACACCATCGTGGCGGGCACGCAGGGCCGCTACTACTACCCGACCCTCATCGCGCTCATCGCGCTGAGCGCGCTCGCGTGGCCGCGCGCCACCGTCACCGCGCGCGGCCGGACGCGGCTCGCCGTCGGGATGGCGATCGCCGCGTGCGCCATCGCCCTGTACGGCGTCCTCTACGTCGTGCGGGCCTTCGGCGCCGACGGCGCGTGGTGGATCACCCGGTCGAACCTCACCCGCTACGACGTCGTCGGGCTCGTGGGCGGGGGCTGGATCGCGACGCTGGTCGTCCTCGCGGGGCTGCTGCTCGCCGCGACGGCCGTGCTCCTGGTCCGGTGGCTCCGCGGGACGGCGCCGGAGCGCAGGGGGACGTCGCCGGTCACGCCGGAGCGCACGTCCTCCGCTCCGCACTCGGAGGCTCGCGCGTGACCGCCCGCCGCGAGTGGACGATCCTCGCCGGGGTCACCGCCGCCTGGATCGGGTTCCTGCTGCTCTTCGCCTTCGTCACGCCGGCCTTCGGCGCCCCGGACGAGCCGGCGTACGTCGACGCGGCCTTCCGGACGGCGCTCGGCCTCGGCTGGCCGCCACCGGGATCGATGCACTACCTCGACGCGGTCCGCCAGGTCGTCGAGCACCCGGTGCCGGCCGCCGACCGGGTCACCGTGTCGGCGTTGCTCGCGCAGTCCCCCGGCGACTCCGCGGCGATCGACCAGATGTCGCAGCACCCGCCGACGTACTTCCTCGTCGCCGCCGCCGTGCTCCGTGCGATCGGTTGGGGGTCGCACAGCTGGGGCACGGCGGTCCTGGCGCTCCGGCTCCTCGACGTGGTCGTCGTCGCCGCGCTGCCCGTGCTCGTCTGGGCGACGGTGCGTCGTGCGACCCGGTCGCCGCGGACCGCCCTCGTCGCGCCGTTCCTCCTGTTCGCCGTGCCGCAGCTCGCGCAGGTCACGTCGGGCGTCACGGTCTGGGCGCCGATGGTGCTCTTCGGCGCCGTCACGGTCTGGCTCGCGGTGCGCGTCCTGACCGGGGACCGCTCGCGGTGGACCGCCGCGGGGCTCGCGGTCAGCGTGACGGCGATGTCCACGTTGACGGCCCTCGGCCTCGTCGCGATCCCCTTCGCCGTCGTCGTGGTGCTGCTCGGACGGAGCCGTTCGCTGCGGGCGCGGCTCGTCCACGCCGCGGTCGTGTTCCTGGTGCCGGTCGTGGCCACGGGGTGGTGGTGGGTCCGCACCCTGGTCCGCAGCGGCACCCTCGTGCCCGACGCGCTCCGCGCTGCGACCACGGTGGTCCCCTACCCCGAAGGCGGTCCGAACCCGGGGGCGTTCGCGGGGCGGCAGTGGGACGGCCTGACGAACTCGTTCTTCGGCCTCCTCGGGGCGGACCAGTGGGTGCTGCCACCCGCGCTGGTCGACTCGATGACGGTCCTCGCGCTCACCGTGCTGGCGTGGTCGTACGCCCGTCGCGGCACCGGTCGGGGGCTCACCACGACGCTCCTCGTGTGGCCGGCGCTCGTGCTCGTCGCGACCCTCGCCTACAGCTGGCGCAACTACCTCGGCACCCACCAGGGCAACGGACTGCAGGGTCGTTTCCTCTTCGTGGCCGTGGTCGCGCTCATCGCCGCGCAGGCGATCGCGTGGCGAGCGCTCGTCGTGCGCCCGGTCCTGCGCCAGCGGCTCGCCCGCGTGGCCGTCGTGGCCGCCCTCGTGATCGGCGCGTACGGGTTCGGCGTGCTCTACCGCGGCGGGTGGGAGGACGTCCAGTTCCGCGTGACCGTGGGGGGTCTCGACCGCATGGGTGGCGCGTCGCTCGGCGGGACCGCGCCCGTCGCCCTCGCCGCGATCCTGTTCCTCGCCGCAGGGGTCTGGTCGGTCGTCGCCGTCTGGCGGCTGTCGGCCGTCCGCACGGCCGGGCCGGTAGACTCCTCGCCGCGCGCACCGTCCGCACCGATCGAGACCGTCGACGACCGTCCGCAGCGATCGACCCCCGACACACAGGAATGAGACCCCAGTGAAGATCCTCGTCACCGGAGGGGCCGGCTTCATCGGCTCGAACTTCGTCCGCCGCACGCTGGAGGACGCGTACCCGGGCCTCGAGGGTGCCGAGGTCGTCGTGTACGACGCGCTCACCTACTCGGGCAACGAGGCGAACCTCGCTCCCGTCGCCGACTCGCCGCGCTACACCTTCGTGCACGGGGACATCCGCGACGCCGAGAAGCTCGACGAGGTCGTCCCGTCCGTCGACGCGATCGTGCACTTCGCCGCCGAGTCCCACGTCGACCGCTCGGTCCGCGACTCGGGCATCTTCGTCGAGACGAACGTCGTCGGCACCCAGCGCCTGCTCGACGCGGCGCTGCGCCACGGCACCGAGCGCTTCGTGCACGTCTCCACGGACGAGGTCTACGGCTCGATCAGCGAGGGCTCGTGGACCGAGGACCGCCCGCTCGAGCCGAACTCGCCGTACTCGGCGTCGAAGGCCGGCAGCGACCTCCTCGCGCGCAGCTACCACCGCACGCACGGCATGAACCTCTCGATCACGCGCTGCTCGAACAACTACGGGCCGTACCACTTCCCCGAGAAGGTCATCCCGCTGTTCGTGACCAACCTCATCGACGGCGAGCACGTCCCGCTCTACGGCGAGGGCAACAACGTCCGTGACTGGCTCCACGTCGACGACCACTGCCGCGGCATCGCGCTCGTGCTGGTCAAGGGCCGCGCGGGCGAGGTCTACAACATCGGCGGCGGCACCGAGCTGACGAACAAGGAGCTCACGCAGCTCCTGCTCGACGCGACCGGCAAGGACTGGTCGTTCGTCGACCGCGTCGCGGACCGGCTCGGCCACGACCTCCGCTACTCGGTGGACATCACGAAGATCCGCGAGGAGCTCGGGTACGAGCCGCAGGTACCGTTCGAGCAGGGGCTCGCGGACGTCGTGCAGTGGTACCGCGACAACCGCTCGTGGTGGGAGCCGCTCAAGGAGCGCGCGGCGCTCAGCTGAGCGGCGAACACGACCTCGACGGGACGCACGACACCATGACGCGATACCTCATCACCGGCGCCGCCGGCATGCTCGGCCAGGACCTCCAGCACGCGCTGGCGGGCCGTGCCGTGACGGCCCTCGGCCGCGCCGACCTGGACATCGCCGACGCCGAAGCGGTCGACGCGGCGGTCTCCGGCCACGACGTCGTCATCAACTCGGCGGCGTACACGAAGGTCGACGACGCCGAGACGCACGAGGACGACGCGTACGCCGTGAACGCCACCGGTCCGAAGCTCCTCGCCGAAGCCGCGGTCCGCCACGGCGCGAAGCTCCTGACGGTGTCCACCGACTACGTGTTCGACGGCCACGGCACGTCGCCGTACCCGGAGGACGCCCCGACGGACCCGATCAACGCCTACGGCCGGTCGAAGGCTGCGGGCGAGGCGTTCGTCCGTGAGATCGCACCGGACAGCTCGTACGTGGTGCGCACCGCCTGGATCTACGGCGCGCACGGCCCGAACTTCGCGGCCACGATGCTCCGGCTCGCCGCGTCGCACGACACGGTCAGCGTCGTCACGGACCAGGTCGGGCAGCCCACCTGGACCGGCGACCTCGCAGCGCGCATCGTCGAGCTCGTGGACGGCGACGCCCCCGCGGGCACCTACCACGGCACCAACGCCGGGCAGGGCTCGTGGTTCGACTTCACGCGCGCCATCTACACCGAGGTCGGCCTCGACCCCGAGCGGGTCCTGCCCACCGACAGCACCGCGTTCGTGCGGCCCGCCCCGCGGCCCGCCTACAGCGTGCTGGGGCACGACGGCTGGTCCCGCGCCGGGCTCGCGCCCATGCGCGACTGGCGCGAGGCGCTGCACGCCGCCGTCCAGGCGGGCGCCCTCCAGGCCTGATCCGCCGCGCGACCAGACGACGGCCTGGAGGCTCCCCACCGGTCCGGTGCGGAGCCTCCAGGCCGTCACGGGGTCCTCCCCGTCCCCCCTGGTAGGGTCGGCCAGCCGGGTCACGGCACCACGACCACGACGAGGAGCACACCAGCATGACCACTCTCCACGTCGTCGTCGACCAGGTGGTCGCACCGGTCCCCGGCGGCATCGGCCGGTACGCCGAGGAGCTGACCCGCCACCTCGTCGCCACCGCGCCGGAGGGCTGCGAGGTCGCAGCGGTCGTCTCGGCGGTCGGGAACGACGACCTCCGCCGCCTCGAGACCCTGCTCCCCGGCCTCTCCGAGCTCCAGCGCCTGGCGCTCCCCCGCCGCGAGCTCTCGCTCGCCTGGCAGGGCGGCATCGTCGGTGGGCTCGCGAAGGAGATGGTCCACGCGCCCAGCGTCCTGGCCCCGCTCGTCAAGCACGACCGCGTCCAGTTCCCCGGGCGCCAGAGCGTCGTGACGGTGCACGACACGGTGCCCTGGACACACCCGGAGACTCTGACGCCCCGCGGCGTCCACTTCCACCGCGCGATGGTGAAGCGCGCGTTCAAGTACGCCGACGCCGTGGTCGTGCCGACGCACGCGGTCGCGTCGGCGCTCAACGAGGTCTACCGGTTCGACGACCGGCTCCGGGTGATCGGCGGCGCGCCGAGCGGTCGGCTCCGGACGCCGGTCGACGCCGACCTCCGCGCGGAGCGGCTCGGCCTCCCCGAGCGCTACGTGCTCGCCGTCGGGACGCTCGAGCCCCGGAAGGGCCTCGCCCACCTCATCGCGGCGATGGCGCACCCGGACGCCCCGCAGGACGTCCCGCTCGTCATCGCGGGTCCGGACGGTTGGGGCGACGTGGACGTCTACGGCACCGCCGAGCGGGCCGGGCTCGCGCGCGACCGGGTCAAGGTGCTCGGCCGTGTGGACGACGCGGACCTCGCGGTCGCCTACGACCGGGCGACGGTGTTCGTCTTCCCGAGCCTCGCGGAGGGCTTCGGCCTCCCCGTGATCGAGGCGATGAGCTTCGGCACGCCGGTGATCCACTCGGACGACGCCGCGGTGAGCGAGGTCGCGTCGGACGCCGGCGTGACCGTCGCCCGTGACCCGCGCGACTCGTACCCCGAGCGGCTGGCCCAGGCCGTCTACCAGGTCGTGAACGACCCGCTCCTCGCATCCCACCTGGCGGTCGCCGGGCCCGACAGAGCGCGGATGTTCGACTGGAACGACGCAGCCTTGGAGACCTGGCAGTTGCACGCGGACCTCTGACGGCGAAGCCCCAGGCGGCGGCTCCGACCCGCTGTTAGCGTTCCGGGGACCACCCTCGAGTCCCGACGGGAACGCCATGTCCGCACCACCCCCGGCCGTCGACGACCGGCCCGCCGTCGACACGGCAGCCGATCGTCCGACCGTCGACCCACGACGGACCGCGCTCGCTGCGGCGCTCGTCGGGGTGTTCGCGTTCGCGATGTCCGTCACCGGCTCGTGGATCCCGTCGGCATGGGCCGACGAAGCGGCGACCATGAGCGCAGCACGACGCTCCCTGCCCGAGCTCTGGCACATGGTGCACCACGTGGACGCAGTGCACGGCCTCTACTACGCGATGATGCACGTCTGGTTCGAGGTCGTGCCGTACTCCGTCTTCACGCTGCGGCTCCCGAGCGCGATCGCGGTCGGCCTCGCCGCTGCCGTCACCGTCCTGCTCGGCGCCCGCCTCGTCGGCCCGTGGACGGGCATCGTCGCGGGAGTCGTGTACGCGGTGCTCCCCCGGGTCACCTGGGCCGGCAGCGAGGGGCGGTCCTACGCGGCGACCACGCTGTTCGCCGTCGTGCTGAGCCTCGTGCTCGTGGTCGCCGTGCGGCACACGGCGGAGCGGCGTCGACGGGCCTGGGTCTGGTGGCTGCTCTACGGGGTCGCCGTGCTGTGCTGCGGGCTGCTCTTCGTCGACATGCTGCTCCTGGTCGTCGCACACGGGGTCACGCTGCTCGTCGGGATCCTGCTCGGTGGTGGTCCGGGCGGACGTCGGTCGCACGTGCGCACGGCGCTCTGGTGGCTCGTCCCGACGGTCGTCGCCGGAGCCCTGCTGTTGCCGTTCGTCCGCCTGGCCTCGGGCGAGGCGGACCAGCAGCTCTACTACATGGGGCGGATGGGCTGGGGCTTCGGCATCGTCAAGCTCGTCTTCCTGCAACAGTTCTTCGCCGGGACCAAGGCGATGGCTGCGGTGGCGTGGCTCCTGGTCGCGGTCGGGGCCGTCGGCGCCGTGGTCGTGCCGCGGCTGCGCGACCGGATCCCCGCGGTCGCGCTCACCCTGCCGGCCGTGTTCCTGCCGCCCGCGGTCGTCTACGTGGCGTCCGTGCTCGTGCGGCCGCTGTTCAACCCGCGGTACTTCACCTTCGAGACGCCGCTGGTCGCGATCGCGATCGCACTCGGCCTGACGGTCCTCCCGTGGCGCCGGACCGCGGTCCTCGGTCTCGCGCTGCTCGTGCTGCTCGCCGTCCCGCAGTGGGGCGCGCAGCGCATCCCGACCGCGAAGGACGCGTCGACGTGGGGCCCCGCCTCGGCACTCCTGGAGCGTGAACGTGCGGCCGAGCCCGCCGGCACCCGCGACGGCGTGGTCTACGGTCCGCTGCCGTCGCACGTCAACCGGACCACCGAGTTCGTGGCGGCCTCGTACCCCCGCGCGTTCCGGGGCATGCGCGACCTCACCCTCGAGCGGAGCGCGGTCGACATCGGTCAGCTGTGGGCCCAGCGACGACCCGCGAGCGGGCCGTTGTCCGGCCTGACCCGCGTCGACCGCGTCTGGTTCGTCGGGGAACCGACGGCGGACGAGCCGCGGCTCCTGCAGCGACGGCTCACGGCGGCCGGGTGGCGGATGGTCGGGCAGTGGCGCGAGGGCGCGTTCCGGCTCATCGACTTCGCCCGACGCTGAGCGCCAGCGCCGCGCCGCGCGTTCCGCGCCGCGCGTTCCGCACCGCGCGTTCCGCACCGCGCGTCAGAGCGACTCGCGGAGCCGCGCCGCCTTCTCCTCGACGAGCCGCTCGAGCCCGTCCGCGTGGGCCGCGAGCCGGGCCGCGACCTCCGGGTCGGCGGAGCCGATGATCCGCGCCGCCAGGAGTCCGGCGTTCGCCGCGCCGTTGATCGCCATCGTCGCGACCGGGATGCCCGCGGGCATCTGCACGATCGACAGGAGGGAGTCGAGACCGTCGAGGCGCGCGAGCTGCACGGGCACGCCGATGACCGGCAGGGTGGTCATCGACGCGACCATGCCGGGCAGGTGGGCCGCGCCGCCCGCTCCCGCGATGACCACACGGATGCCGCGACCCGCGGCGGCGCGGGCGAACCGGGTCATCTTGTCCGGGGTGCGGTGCGCCGAGACGACGTCCGCCTCGAACGGGATGCCGAGCTCGGACAGCTGGTCGGCGGCGGCGCGCATCGTCGGCCAGTCCGAGTCCGACCCCATGATGATCGAGACGAGCGGCTGGACGGGGGCTGCGGTGTCGGTCACGCGTCGAGCCTAGCCGAGCAGCACCCGCCGCCACCCGTCGCCGTCGGTGCCGATCGTGCGCTCGCCGGCGACCCACGACGCCGCGCCCGGGTCGGCCGTGCCGCGGTCCACGGCCGCGACGACCGCGGCTCGCCAGGCGGACGGGTCGTCCGGCACGGCGACGACACCGTGGGCGGCGGCCTCGGCGTAGGAGGGCCTGTCCGACACCACCGCGGGCAGCCCGAGCGCCACGTACTCGAGCGCCTTGAGGTCGCTCTTCGCCCGGTTGAACTCCTCGTCGCGCAGGGGCGCCACGCCCGCACGCCACCGCTGCCGGTGGTCGACGAGCCAGCGGGCGAACGCCGGGTAGTGGCCGTCCGGTACCTCGACCCGGCGGTACCAGTCCGCGTCGTCCTCGGCGACACCGATCACCTCGAGGCGTACCGGACGGCCGTCCGACGCGACGAGGTCGGTGAAGACGTCCCGCAGGAGTTCCAGGTCGGCGGCGTGCGTGAGCGTCCCCATGTACAGCACACGATGCTCGTCGGCGGGGAGGTGGCCGGTGTCCACGACGAGTCCTGGTGCCCACAGCGTCGGGTCGAGGGCGTTCCGGACGACGACGACCTCGCGGGCGATCGGTCGCACGACCTCGGCGAGCTCGGTCGTGCTCACGACCACGACGTCGGCACCCCGGACCAGCGCGTCGATGGAGGCGAGTCGGTCGGGGTCGTACTCGGCGCGGGCCAGTCGCTCCCGGCCGGACGCCGTGAAGAAGTCGTCGTCGACCTCTGCGACGACCCGGACACCGCGGGCGTGCGCCGCGTCGAGGAACGGCCCGACCGACGCTCGCGGGAGGATGTCCCGCTGCACGAGCACGACCGCGTACGTGGTGTCGTCGGTGCCGTCGACGAATCCCGCCGGGTCGACCTGCCGGACGGTCGCGGTCCCCGCGGCGGCGAGGTGCTCGGTACGGCGGACCACCCGGACGTGCGCGGACGCGGGGTGGGCGCCGTGCGCGCCGGCGACGACGTACCCGACGACCGGGAGCGGCGCGGAGCCGGACCCCGTGGCGGGTGCCGTGCGGGTCAGGGAGCGACGGAGGCGGCGGGCGGCCCGGCGGACGAGATCACGCGGCATGGGACCATCCTCCCGTACCTCAGCGCACGCGGACGGTGCGGCACCCCAGCGAGCGGTCCCCTCCGGAGCCGACGCCGAGGGCCGTGAGGCACACCGACCGACTGCCCGACGCCACGGTCACCGTGCCGGAGAGTCCGTGCGCGGGCCCGGCCCCGTGCGCGCGGTCGACGTCCGTGCGGCGTGCGTCGGCGACGAGCGTGCCGACGGTGCGACCGCCGGCGGTGACGCGCACGCGGAGCGCGCGGGAGGTGTCGTCGCGGTCGAACGTCCAGCCGCGGACGGCCACGCGTCGGTGGCTCGGCGACGTCACGGCGTCGAGGCGCCCGGTCGGTGCGACCGCGGGCACGGTGACGGTCCGGCACGGATCGGCGGTGGAGTCCGCGCCGGCACCGACGTTCCGTGCGACCGCGCAGACCCGGTGCTTCCCCGGCGTGGTCGGGACCACCCCGGCGTACCCGTGTTCCCGTCCGACACCCCACTGCGCCGCGACGTCCGTCCGGGTGGCGTCCGCGGTGAGGGTCGCAGCGGTGCGGCCGTCGACCGTGACCGCGACCGACAGCGCGGTGTCCGGCTCGTCCCCGTCGAAGGCCCACCCGGTGACGGCGACGCCCGCCGAGGCGGTCGCCACGCGCTCGAGCGATCCGTACGGGTCCGCGCGGTAGGCCCGTGCCGGCTGCGCTGCCGCCGCACCGAGCTGGGCCTTCGCCACGAGGGTCTGCGCGAACGACGAGAACCACGTTCCCGCTGCCGGTCCGCCGTTGCACGTGCCGTCGCTGGCCCCCGGCGTCTTGACCCAGAGCAGTGCGTCGAGGGCGGTGCCGTCGGACACCACACGCGGCGAGGTCCCGAGGCCGGCGCCTGGTCCGTTGCACCAGGTCCCGCGCCAGCCCTGCCCGTTCCTGGAGGTGTCGATCACGTAGTGCGCTCCCCCGGTCGCCGCGGACAGCTTCTCGGCGTAGGCCTGCTCCTGCGTGGTCGGGTAGTAGTTCGCGACGTTCGTGAAGAACCCGCGGGCCTCGGCGACACCCGCGCGGCGCAGGCGGTCGGCCATCGTCGCGACCGGCTGCCAGTTGGAGTTCCCCGCGTCGAGGTACGACGGCACCCCGGCGGCCGTGAACGCGGCGACGGAGCGGCTGAGGATGCGGTAGCGCTGCGCGTCGAGCGTCGCGTCGCACTTGGCGTTGCTGAGCATCGCCAGGGAGTCCGGTTCGACGACGACGGCCGCCCGGTGTCCGGCGAGCCGCCCGGCGATCTGGTCGACCCACGCGTCGTACGCGGTCTCGTCGAGTCCGCCGGCGGAGTACCCGCCGCAGTCGCGGTCCGGGATCGCGTAGGTCACGAATACCGGGGTGGTGCCGGCCTGCTCCGCTGCGGCGACCGCGCGGTCGATCGTCGTCGTGAGGGTCGTCCCACGCGTCCAGTCGCCGAGCCAGATCGCCACCGGGTACCGGGCGATCGTCGCCGCCGCGGCGGCGCCGGCCGGGTCGCTCGTCCGCAGCGCGTCGGCGGCCTTCGCCGCCTCGCTGGTCGCGGACCGGTACGGCCCGCCCGCGAACAGGCTCGTCGACACCGCCGCGCGGATCGCGGCGGCTCCGGTGGCCGCGTCGGCCGACGGTGCGGCGACGACGACGCCGGTGAGGACGGTGGTGACGACTGCGGCGGCGCCGAGGACGGCGAGGCTGCGCATGCGGGCTCCCTGACTGGACGGACCGACCCCTGACCGGTCGGAGCGTCCATGACAACACGTGCTGCCCAGCCGGCGACACTCGCCAGATCGGGTGGCACCCGAGGGAGTGTCGGCACAAGTGCGGACAACGGCCGGGAGGCCCGTGGCGGCGCCGCCACGGGCCTCCCGGCCGTCCTGTCACGCGTCCTGCGCGTCAGTCGTCGAAGTGCGCGGCAGCAGCGCGTGCCCGGTAGACGACGTCGTCGACGTCGTCGCCGACCACGGTCACGTGGCCGATCTTCCGACCCGGCCGCGGCGCCTTGCCGTAGAAGTGGTACTTGGCCTCCGGGAAGGCGGCCAGCGCGCCCGGGTACCGCGCGGCGAGGTCGCCGTCCGCCGGGCCGCCGAGCACGTTGATCATGACGGCCGACGGTGCGTGCATGCCGGTGGCGCCGAGCGGCAGGTCGAGCACGGCGCGGAGGTGCTGCTCGAACTGGCTGGTGGTCGCCCCGTCGATGGTCCAGTGACCGGTGTTGTGCGGGCGCATGGCGAGCTCGTTGATGAGGATGCGCTCGTCCGCGGTCTGGAAGAGCTCGACCGCGAGCACGCCCGTCACGCCGAGCTCCTCGGCGATCCGCACGGCGATCGACTCGGTCAGGTCGGCGATCCGGCCCGCGCTGTCCGGCGCGGGTGCGAGCACCTCGGCGCAGACACCGTCCTGCTGCACGGTCTCCACGAGCGGCCACGCCACGACCTCCCCCGAGGGGCGGCGCGCGACGGACTGCGCGAGCTCGCGGGTGAACGGGACGAGTTCCTCGACGAGGAGCGCCTGTCCGCCGCCGGCCTCCGCGATCGCGGTGAACCAGTCGTCGGCGCCGGACGCATCGCTCACGACCCGGACGCCCTTGCCGTCGTAGCCGCCGCGCGCCGTCTTCACGACCGCGCGGCCGCCGTGGTCGTCGAGGAAGGCGCGGAGCTCGTCCTGGTCGTGCACCGCGGCCCAGTCGGGCACGGGCAGCCCGAGCTCGGACAGCCGGCGCCGCATCGTGATCTTGTCCTGCGCGACCGCGAGCGGCTCGGGACCGGGACGCACCGGGACGCCGGCGTCGACGAGCGCCCGGAGGACGTCCTGCGGAACGTGCTCGTGGTCGAAGGTGACGACGTCGACGTCCCGCGCGAAGGCGAGGACCGTCCCGGCGTCGTGGTAGTCGCCCTCCGCGGTGGCCGCGATCCCCGCCGACATGGCGGGTCCCTCGGCCAGGACCCGGATGTCGATGCCCAGTTCCAGTGCGGCCGGCACCATCATGCGTGCCAGCTGACCCCCACCGATGACCCCGACGCGCAACGCCATGCTGTGTGTTCCTTCCGTCGCTCACACCGAACGGTCTGAGCGCGCTGTCTAGAATCGTCCTCCGAAGTCGCCACGAGGTGCGACCCGTGACAACTCTACGGACCCTGGAGACACCGTGCGCCGACTCATCGCCCAGCTCGCTCGCTTCGGGGCGGTCGGCGCTGTGGGGTTCGTCGTCGACGCCGCGGTGTTCAACCTGCTGCGCGCAACGGTGCTCGCACCGGACGAGGTGCACTCCGGGCCGTTCTGGGCGAAGGTCGTCTCGACGATCGTCGCCATCTTCGTCAACTGGATGGGCAACCGCTACTGGACGTTCCGGGAGCAGCGTCGTGCCACGGCCACCCGCGAGGGCATCGAGTTCGTCGTCGTCTCCCTCGGCGGCATGGTGATCGCGCTGGCCACCCTCGGGGTGTCGCACTACGCGATGGGCCTCACCTCGGTCGTCTCCGACAACATCGCGAACATCGTCGGACTCGTGCTCGGCACGGTCTTCCGCTTCTGGCTCTACAAGGTGTGGGTGTACCACCCCGAGCGCACCGCCGCGCCGGTCCAGGAGCCCGTCCGCACCGAGGTCGCCCCCTAACATCGCCGCTGTGACCACTGAACCGCAGCCCCCCGTCGTCGCGCGCTGGGAGCGGGTGGCCATCGCGGTCGTGACGGCCACCTTCGGCCTGTGGCTCGTCGCCTGGGCGCTCCTGGTGCCGGTGTTCGAAGCGCCGGACGAGACCGCCCACATCGACGCGACCGTGCACGTCGCGCTCGGCGATGCGTGGGCTGCTCCCGGCGACCTCCGGGTGACCCGTGCCGTGCTCATCGCGAAGCAGCAACAGGCGACGCAGCCGTCGGACGAGTGGGCGACCGTGACCGAACTGCTGCAGACCTTCCCCGGGCCGTCGACCACGGTCAACCAGATGACGCAGCACCCGCCGACCGCGTACCTCGTCGGGGCCGCGGTGCTCCGGGCCGTGCACTACGGCGACCTCCGGTGGGACCACGCGTTCCTGGCCCTCCGGCTCGCGGACGTCGCCATGGTGACGGCCCTGCCGCTCCTCGCCTGGTCCGCGGTCCGCCGGGTGACACGCTCCCCCCGCGCCGCGCTCGTCGGCGGGCTCGCGGTCTTCGCGTCGCCCGAGCTCGCGTCGATCGGGTCGTCGGTGTCGAACGACGCCCCCGTGCTGCTGCTGGCGGGCGTCACCGTCTGGCTCGCGACCCGGATGCTCACCGGGGACCTCCGGTGGCGGACGGCGATCGGGCTCGCGGTCGCGCTCGGGGCACTCGTCTGGGTCAAGGGCACCGGTCTGCCCGCCGTGCCCTTCGTCGGCGTCGTCGTGCTGTTCTCCGGGGTCGGGCTCCTCGGCTGGGGTGCGCGGGCGCTCCGGACCGTCGTCGTGCTCGGCGTCTCGGGAGCGATCGGTGCCTGGTGGTGGCTGCACAACCTCGTCGCCTACGGCCGCGTCCAACCGAACGGGTACACCGCGATGCGGCCGCCGAAGGACTTCCCACCGGGCGAGCACCCCACGCTCGGACACTTCCTCGACGTGAGCTGGGGCACCCTCACCCGAACGTTCTGGGGCAGCTTCGGCGGCCGGGCCCAGGTCACCATCGGCGACCTGCTGACCGCCGTCATCACGCTCGTCGCGCTCGTCGTCCTCCTGGGCTGGGCCTTCCGACGCGGTCCGGAGCTGCGGACGCTCACCTGCCTCGCGGTGTTCCCGGCGCTCCTCATCGCCATCCAGAACCGGACGAGCGCGCACTCGTATCTGACCACCACGGAAGTCGCCGCCACCCAGGGCCGGTACTACTTCCCCGCGATCGTCTGTCTCATCGTGCTGAGTGCGGTCGCCTGGCGCCGCCTGCTGCCCAGCGGGCGGTTCCGCGGGGTCGCCGTGACCGGGCTCGCCGTCGTGCTGCCCGCGATCGGCGTGTACGGGTTCGCGGTCGCGGCCGCGTGGTTCTGGAACGCAGCGGTCTTCCCCGTCACCGGGCGAGGACTGCTGCGCTACTCCGAGGTCGGGCCGGTGCCGCCCGTGGTGCTCGCCGTGGTGGTCGTGCTGGTGGGCGTGGGGCTCGTGGCGTCGGTGGTACAGGTCGTCCGTGCCGGTGCCCGTCAGCCGGAGCCCGTCCCGGCGTCGACCGGCGCGTAGGGCATCGGGCCGTCCCCGGCGCGGAACGGGCGTGGCGGAGCCGAGCCCCGCCGACCAGCGCGGACCGTCGGGCCGGCCGGCCCCGTGTCAGGCCGCGTGTCAGGCCGCGTGCGCCCCGTCGTGCACGACCGACGCATCGTCGGTCGGCGTCCGCCGCCGGAACCACGTCGGCACGGCCGCGCAGAGCAGGAACAGCGCGTCGACCGCCAGGCTCCAGACCCGCGTCACGACGACCACGACGAGCGCGATCGACGGCGGCATGACGAGGCTGAGGAGGAGCGCCTGCACGCCCTCGCGGACCCCGAGGCCACCCGGCGCGAACACCGCGAGCATGCTGATCGCCGAGGCCATGCTGGCCGCACCGATCACGAACGCCGCGTCCGTGCCCTTGAGCGACGGGTACACCGCGAGCGTGATGAAGTAGTACGCCGAGCCGGAGAGGATCGCGCCGGCGACGTAGAGGCCGGCACCCCCGAGCACGGTGCCGAGGCTCGGTCGGACGTCGTCCTCGAGCGGCTTGCGGCGGAGGATCCGGAGGGCCAGCCCGATCAGGAACACGAACACCTGCGGGATGAGGCAGACCACGCAGCCGACGAACGCCGCGACCATGAGCGCGATGAGCCACGGGTCGAGGTCGTGCGTCCGCGGGTCGACGAGCAGCAGGACGAGCGCGAGGGCGAGCGTCGCGGCGATCTGCAGGGCGCCCTCGAGGAGCCCGCTCACGCCGAGGCGCGCCTTCGAGACGCCGTGCTTCGACGCGAAGTACACCTTGCCGATGATCCACGTCGCCGCACCCGGGATGTACCGCCCCATCCACGACTTGGCGTAGACGTACGTGAGCGTGACGCCGCTGCCCTTCAGACCGGTCGCACCGAGGCGGCGGAGCAGGTAGAACCAGATGCCGACGCCCCAGTACCGGAAACCGACGCTGATCACCGTCGCGACGGCCACCCAGCCCCAGTTCCACTCGACGTCGGCGAGCTGGCTCCAGTCGACGCTGCGGACGTAGAGCACCAGGAAGACGACGAGCAGCACGTAGAAGACGATCGGCACCACCTTGCCGAGCACGCGTCGCCGCTTCGACGGACGCTTCCCCTCGACCTCGGGGGTGTCACTGCTGGTGGTTCCTGACAATCGTTTCTCCTGACGGCGCTGACCCACGGACGATCTGGCCCGTCCGGCCCGCTGACGATGCGGTGCGCGGACGATGCGGCCCGACGACGGCGTCGCACCACGGACTGCTCCGGGCCCAGCGACATGGTAGCCGGGCCGGGATGGTGACGCCCCGACCCGGTCAGCCGTCCAGGCGGATGACCTGGATGCGGCAGGGCTGCGCCGCGTCGCTCGAGCTGTCGCCGGTGCAGGCGATATCGGCCCCGAAGGTCCCGACCACCTTCCCGGCCATCGAGTAGTCGCGCGCTGGGGCGGACGCCGGGTCGAACTGCACGAAGTAGCGGATGCCCTCGTCTGCGTAGACCTTCAGCATCGCCTCGGAGTGGTAGGTGTAGCCCTGCCCGGAGCGTCCGAACGCGCGCGTCCCGGTGAGGAACGCGATGGACGCGAGCGAGCGCGAGTTCGTGCCGATGATGGACGAGCCCGCGGGGAGCGCGCCGCTCGACTTCATCTGGTCGGCGAGCGCGACCAGCGGCGGGACGTCGACCGGACCGGTCACCTGCAGCGGGTCGGTGCGGTTCACGGACGGGTAGAACGGCGCGGGCGAGCCGAACCAGTTCTGGGTGTACGAGGCGACGGGCACGACGGCGATCGCCACGCACGCGACGACGGTCCGGATGACGCCGCGTCGCCGCACGAGCCGCCACACCGCCGGCAGCATCAGCGCGCCGATCATCGCGGTGAGGTAGAAGAGCGGCCAGTAGTACCGCGCGTTCCCGCCACCGCTCGACGACGACGTGATCATCCCGTAGCCGATGAAGTACACGAGGGTGGACGCCGCGACGATGCACGTGAACGCGTACCGACGGAACCGGACGACGCCGATGACGAGCGCGGCCGCGAAGAGGAGCGCGATCGGGGCGGCGAACGGCGCGAACGTGCTGATCTTCTGCAGGTAGTACGGGAAGGCGAGGAGGCGCTGCTCGACGTAGTAGGTCCCGCGGGCGACGAGCGAGCTCGACTTCGTGACGGTCGGCTCGGTCTGGGGCCGTGACACCGGCGGGACGGCGTCGGGATCGGGGTTGTCCTGCACGCCCTTCTCGAAGACGCTCGGGGTGAAGTCCTCGTTCGCCGTGGTCGCGTGCTCGTTCGGCGGTACCGGGAGCCAGGGCCAGTCGGTCGAGCGGCCGGCGTCGTCGAACTTCGACCCGACGTTCACCGACAGCGAGGAGCCGAGCGTGACCTCGCCGTACTTCACGGTGAGGGCACCGACCCACGGCGCGATCACGACGGCGAAGGCGACGACGGCCGCGACCGGGACCGGCCACCAGTGCCGGACGGGCTCGCGGCGACGACGGGCGGACCACACGCGGAGCAGGAGCCACAGCACCACCGACCCGAGCGCCACCGGGAGCAGGAAGAGCTTGACGAAGTACCCGATCGCCGCGACGGCACCGAGCACGATGCCCGAGGCGATCCGAGACCGACGACTGCCGTGCAGGGCCTGGTCCGCCCAGCGGAGCGACCACAGGAACCCGAACATCCACGCGACGACGAGCAGGTCCGGCGTCTGCACCGACACCGCGCTCATCAGTGCGGGGATCGCCGTGACCATGAAGAGCACGGCCGGCACGGTGCGGTGGTTCTGCGACCAGACGAGCCACCCGCCGATGCCGAGCACCACGGCGACCGCCAGGGTGTTGACCACGGCGAACGCCGTCTGCGGACCCGCCCCCACCGCGATGATCGGCGCCATGAGCCACGAGACCATCGGGGACCAGTACGCGTTGACCGCGTCGCCGAACCACCCGTGCGCGTACTCGCGCGCGATCCCCATGTAGGAGATGCCGTCGACGTTCGTGACGCCGAGACGGTTGTGGTACGCCACGGACGCGCTGAGGCCGACCCCGACGAGCAGGAGGACGCCGAGCCCGATCGGGACGAGCACCTTCCGGAGGTGCAGGGACGAGCGAGCCGCCCGGCGCCCGCTGGTCGTCGCGGGGGCATCCTCGGCGGCGTGGGTCGTCAGGGTCACGTCCTCCATCATTGCATCCCTCCGCACACCCGAGGGCCGCTCACCATGCCGGTGCACGGCATCCGCGTCCGTGCACGGCCGCCCGAGCAGCCGACACGCGCTCACCATCCCGTGTGTGCGAGACTGCTCAGGTCCAGCCCGCCGAACACGAGGATCGATCTTGCCCAGCGCACCCCGGCCGAGCACCCGACTCGAGTTCCCCTACCTCGACGGCCTCCGCGGGCTCGCTGCCCTGGCCGTCGTGGTCTACCACGCGTACCTCTTCACCGGGGTGACCGG
This sequence comes from Curtobacterium luteum, assembly GCF_014646995.1. GTDB lineage: Bacteria > Actinomycetota > Actinomycetes > Actinomycetales > Microbacteriaceae > Curtobacterium > Curtobacterium luteum. Next base: position 97,248 of record NZ_BMOI01000014.1, read on the forward strand.
CACCGGGCCGACGCAGATCCCTTGGCTCCGCCCGATCATCGGCTGGGGCTACCTCGGCGTGCCCGTCTTCATCGTGCTCTCGGGCTACGTGCTCATGCTGCCCGTGATGACCCGGTTCGACCGGTACCGCATCCCCGGCGGCTTCTGGAAGTACATCTGGCGTCGGGCCCGCCGGATCATCCCGCCCTACTGGGCCGCGCTCGTGCTGTTCGCGCTGATGATCCGGTTCATCCCGGTCCTGCACAACCCGGGCGGCACCCAGTGGGACACGAAGCTGCCGATGGGCTGGGGCACCTTCCTGACGCACTTCTTCCTCGTGCACGACTTCTTCCCGCAGTACATCGGCAAGATCGCCGGACCGATGTGGAGCGTCGCGGTCGAGTGGCAGATCTACTTCCTGATGCCGCTCGTCATCCTCCCGCTGTGGCGGCTCATCGGCGGGTGGGCGACCACCTCCGGACTCGTGCTCATCGGCATGTGGATGGGCAGCGAGTCGAAGTACTCGTGGATGCACCCGTGGTTCGTCGGGCTCTTCGCCGTCGGCATGCTCGCGGCCGAGATCACCGTCCGCGCCCGGGACGCCCACGCCTCCGGCACGCTCCGCATCCGGACGAAGCCCCGCTGGCAGGAGGGCGCCTTCATCGTGGTGCTGCTGCTCGGCATCGCCGTGCTGTTCTTCTCGCACCGTGACTACTACCAGCACCAGACCTGGCCGTCCGAGGTCGTGACCGGTGTCTTCACGGGGGTCCTCCTTACCTGGCTCGGCCGCTCCGCCGTGACCGGCCACCACACCTGGCTCGCGCGCTTCTTCGCGTGGCGGCCCTTCGTCCTGGCCGGACTCGTCTCCTACTCGGTGTACCTGTTCCACAGTCCGCTGCTCGGCTTCGGCAACCTCCTGCTGCTGCCGTTCGGCTTCTCGCCGAAGCTGCAGTTCCTGCTCATGATCGTGGTCGTGGTGCCCCTGACGCTCGGCGTCTGTGTGGGCATGTGGTGGCTCGTCGAGCGGAACTTCCTGAACCGCCGACAGCAGCACGCACGGGTCGAGGTCAACGGCAACGGCCCCATCCCGGACGTCGAGCCGATGCAGCCGGAGAGCGCAGCAGCCTCGCGCTGATCGCTGCGGCCCTCCCGACGCGCCGGGTAGCATCGCTCGGACGCGACGGGTGCACAGCACGCACCCGAGGCCGCTTCGACAGGGAGGACGCCGCCGCATGCGCGCATCCAGCAAGAGGATCTTCGGTCTCGGAGCCGCCGCGGCGGTGGCCGCGGCGCTCACGATCGGGAGCAGTCCCGCGACCGCGGAGACGTCGGCGACACCAGCCCCCGCGTCCGCGGGGACGCCCACGACCGCCGGGTCAGGGTCGTTGTCGATCGCCGAGATGGACCAGACCGGGAACCACGTCATGGGGGCCGGCATCGCCCGGAACGCCGGCGAGACCGAGATCGTCACGTCCGTGCCTGGGGCGGTGACGACGCAGCAGGGGGACCTCAGCGCGACCGCCCAGGCCGCCTCCGCCGGTCCCCCGCCCGGCCGGATCCAGGGCTTCGACATCAGCGCGTGGCAGCCGAGCGTGAACTTCCTCGCGGCCTACCGCGCAGGCGCCCGCTTCGTCTACGTCAAGGCCACCGAGGGCACGAGCTACGTCAGCTCGACGTACAAGCAGCAGTACGCCACGGCGAAGCAGCGGAACCTCTACCGCGGCGGGTACGTCTACGCGCAGCCGAGCCAGGCGAGCGGCGCCGCCACCGCGAACTACTTCTTCGCGCACGGCGGGCAGTGGAGCGCGGACGGCAAGACACTGCCTCCGCTGCTCGACATCGAGTACGGCTCCGCGTCCCAGGGCACCTGCTACGGCAAGTCGTGGTCGCAGATGCGCAGCTGGATCAAGGACTTCTCGAACACCGTGTACCAGAAGACGAAGCGGTACCCGGCGATCTACACCACGACCGACTGGTGGAAGCGCTGCACGAACAACAGCAACCAGTTCTCGAAGAACCCGCTGTTCGTGGCGCTCTACCCGGTGCACGACTTCACGACGCCGGGCACGCTCGGTCGGAGCTGGTCGAAGTGGACGTTCTGGCAGTGGTCCGCGAGCGGGACGCTCCCCGGCGACCAGGACGTCTACCGCAACTCCGCGGACTACCTCGAGCGCTTCGCGTCCAAGACCGGGTGACGCCCGTCGCCGTCCCGGCGTGACCAGCAGACGGACGGGAGGCACGGTGCCAGCCGGCACCGTGCCTCCCGTCCGTCCCGGCGCACGTCGCGACGTGCCGCAGCGGTCAGCGCGTGTGGCTCGTCGCCTCCGCGAAGTCGGCGTCGAGCGCCGTCGCCATCGTGGCGACCCCCTCGGCGAGCCGGGCGCGGATCGCCTCGTGCTGGCCGTCGAGGTCCTCCAGGAGGGCGGTGACGTCGTCGACGAAGGTCGGCTCGAGTGCCGACTCGATCGGCTTGGAGTAGGCCTGCTGCCCCATCTGCTCGAAGAACAGTCGGCCCTTGTCGACGTAGTAGAGGACCGCGGCGGGGACCCCGGCGATCGTCGCGACGATCGCGGAGTGGAGTCGGCTGGCGAGGAACAGGCGGCTGCGGGACATGAGGCCCGCGTACTCGGACGGCGAGAAGGCGTCGGCCTCGACGACGTGCGTCCGGTCGCCGTGCTGCATGAGCGCGATCACCTCGCGGGCGAACGCGGCGTCACCCTCGGACGCCTCCATGTGCATCGGGTAGAAGACGACGTCGGCGTCCCAGCGCTCGACCTGGCGGTCGGCGAGGTCGGCGAGCGCCTGACGGTAGGTGACGAGCCGTTCGCTGTCCACACCGGTCTGCCGGAAGCGCTTCGGCAGGAAGCGGAACGGGATCCACCCGCTGCGCTTGTAGTGGAACCAGCGGCGCACCCCGAAGCCGATCGAGCCCTCGAGGCGGTCGGCGGTGAGGCCGGTCGTGGCCTCGAGGCGGGCGAGCACGTCGGCGTCGGGCTGCTGCACCGTGCCGACGACGGCCGGGTCGAAGGAGGACACGACGGGCGTCCGGACACCCCAGGCGAGGAGCTTCTCGCGGGACTCGTCGTCGCGCACGGCGAACGAGCGGCAGAGGTCGACGGTCGCGCGGATGAGCCGCTTGCTGATGCCGGCGGAGGTCGGGCCGATGCCCTGGAACGCGCCGACGAGGTTCCGGTTCACCGTGCGGACGAGCAGCATCTTGCCGAACCAGTACACGAGGCCGAGCTTGTTCGTGTAGTCCTTGAGGATCTCGCCGCCGCCCCACAGGACGAGGTCGGCGCCGCGCGCGGCCCGCAGCAGCGCGAACAGGTCGCCGATGCCGGTGCTGTACGGCGACACCGGCAGGAACCGGATGCCGAACCACGCGGCGTCGCGGTCGGGGTACTGCGACAGCGAGACGATCTCGGCGTCGGGCCAGCGTCGACGGACGAGCTCGACGTTGCCGGCGAGGATCGCTCGGTCGCCTCGGTTGTGGGGCGAATCGCTATTGTGGATCAGTACGCGCACGAGTGGAGAGCCTACCGGTCCCACGCAGCACGCCCCGTGGAAAGGCCGACTTGTCCGACACCTCCCGCCCCCGTCTGCTCGTCCTCGGATCGACCTTCCCGGCCCGGCCGGACGACGGGGTCCCGGCCTTCGTGCTCGACCTGGCGCACCAGGAGGCCACCGAGTTCGACACGCTCGTCCTGACACCCCGGGTCCCCGACGGTGCCGCACGCGAGCGCATCGGCGACGTGCAGGTCCGCCGGTTCCCGTACTTCCCGAAGGCCTTCGAGGACCTGGCCGACGGCGCGATCCTCGACAACCTCAAGGAGAAGCGCAGCCGCCTGGTGCAGGTGCCGGCGCTCGTCCTCGCCCAGTACCGCGCCGTCCGCGCTGCGGTCCGGTCCGGGCGGCCGGACGTCATCCACGCCCACTGGGCGATCCCGCAGGGCCTCGTGGCGACGCTCGCGGCGCCGGGGGTCCCCCTCGTGGTCACCACGCACGGCGGCGACATCTACGCGCTCCGCGCCGCACCCCTGGTCCGGCTGAAGCGCTGGATCTTCGGTCGCGCCGCGCACGTCACGACGGTCAACTCCGAGATGCGGGACCGTCTGACCGAGTGGGGCGTCCCGGCCGACCGGTCGACGGTGATCCCGATGGGCGTCGACCTGGGTCCGGCACGGGACGCCCGTGCGCGGGTCGCCGCCGAGGAGCACCACGTGGTCGCCGTCGGCCGTCTGGTCGAGAAGAAGGGCTTCGGCAACCTGCTCGAGGCCCTCCGCGGCATCGGCGACGACGTGCCGTGGCGCCTCACGATCGTCGGCGACGGGCCCTGGCGCGGTCGGCTCGAGCAGCAGGCTGCGGGCCTCCCCGTCACGTTCACCGGGCAGCGCGGCCGGACCGAGGTGCTCGAGACGCTGGCCTCCGCGACCGTCGTGGCGGTGCCGTCGATCCCGGCCGCGAACGGTGACCAGGAGGGCCTCCCGGTCACCCTGCTCGAGGCAGCGGCGGTCGGCGCGGCGATCGTCGCGAGCGACCTGCCGGGCATCCGCGACGTCGTGCACGACGACGACTCCGGGCTGCTCGTGGCGCCCGGCGACGTGCCCGCCCTCGGTGCGGCGCTCCGTCGGGTGCTCACCGACGCCGAGGCGCGCGACCGGTACCGCGAGCGCGCGGTCGAGTCGGCGGCGGAGTTCTCGACCGAGCGGATCGGCGAGCGCTACCGGGCCGTGCTGCGCGGCGCGATCAGCTGACCACCGTCGCGCCCCGCCGGACCGGCGTCCGACGCTGAGCGGTCGTCGCGGTCGTCCGTGTCTGCGCGCCCGTCTCGGGCGTCCCGGTCGCGACGCAGTCCGGCGAGGTCGCCGGCCACGAACAGGGCGATCGTCGCGGCGGTCAGCACACCCGCGAGCACCGTGGCCGCGAGCACGAGCTTCGCGGAGTGCGGCACGAGCGTCGCTCCCTCGAAGTGCAGCAGCGACCAGATCGGCACCAGGGACAGCAGCGTCCACGCCGGGACGAGCACCACGGCCGCGTGCCGCGACGCCCGCAGCCCGGCCGCGAGCGCGATGGCGATCGGAGCCCAGACGGACAGCGTGTAGCGGTTGATCGGCGCGCCCCCACCGGCCATGTACCGGATCTCGACCAGGACGAAGAGCACGACGACCGTCACGAGCATGGCGACGACGAGCGTCCGCGGCCAGCCGTCGCCCGGAGCGCTCGAACGCCCCGGGTTCTGTCCCCGGCGGGTGGCGATCCGGCGCACCAGCAGCACGACGACGGACACCGCGAGCAGCAGGACCGGTGCCAGCAGGAGGATCCACGGCACTGCGTCGCGGAGGTCGAGCGCGCCGCGGTAGAGCGCGAAGAGCTGCTTCCAGAACGCCGGCTTGGTGGCGACCTCCTGGTCCGTGAAGTGCGGTCGTGGCACCCACCCCGGCCACGCCTTTGGCCGGCCGCTGAAGGACCCGGCGACGATGGTGTTGCGCACCCAGAACCACCCGGAGGCCGCAGCGGCCGCCACCACGGGCACGAGCGCGACGACGACGCGGGCCCACAGGCCCTGCAGTCGGCCGAGCCGCACGGTCCGGGCGAGCAGGAACGCCACCGCGACGGCCACCAGCCAGAGCGCGAAGGAGAGCCGTGTCGTCATGCCCGCAGCCGCCACGAGGGCTCCGCACACGAGCAGGCGCGGCGTGACCCCGGACCGCAGGGCGGCTCCGGCCACTCCGCAGGCGAGGGCGCCGAGCAGCGCGGCGAGCGAGTCGTTGTAGACCACGCCGGCCTGCACGACGAGCACCGCGGTGAACCCCGAGACGACGGCGACGGTCGCCGGCAGTCGTCGAACCTCCGGGAAGCAGCGCGAGGCCGCCCAGGCAGCAGCCGGCACGATGCCCGCGACGATGACCGCGTTGACGATCCGCGCCGCGACGACCGCCTGCACCGGGTGGCCCGCGTCGACGAGCGGGCCGACGAGCGGCGCGAGCAGGACGTAGTAGAGCGGTGGGTGCTGGGCGACCCACTGGACCGGCGGGTGGTGGCCGAACCCGGGCTGGAACCGCACCCCGTCCATCAGCACGGGCAGCTGGCCGTGCCACACCCGGAGGGTGTAGTCGACGTGCGCCGACTCGTCCGTGCTGCTGAGCGGCTCGGTCGACGCGATCCGGGCGACCGCGGCGACGAGCACGAACAGGGTGGCCGCGAGCACGACCGGGGTGGCCCAGTCGTGCCCGCGGACGCCGTCGAGCAGGAGGCGCCGCACCCGGACGGTCACGGAGAGCCTCAGCGCCCCATGCCGCGGTACGTGAACCCGGCCGCCGTCCAGGCGTCGCGGTCGAGGCAGTTGCGTCCGTCGACCACGACCGGGCTGGCGACCAGGCCGGCGACCTCGGACGCGTCGAGCTCGCGGAACTCGTTCCACTCGGTCAGCACCAGGACGAGCTCGGCACCGCGGAGCGCGTCGGCGGCGGTCTCGGTGTAGTCGAGCTCGGGACGGACGCGGCGGGCGGTCACGACGGCCTCGGGGTCGTACGCCGCGACGTGGGCGCCGAGGCCCTCGAGTCGGCCGGCGATGTCGAGCGACGGCGAGTCGCGGACGTCGTCGGAGTTCGGCTTGAACGCCAGGCCGAGCACCGCGACCCGCTTGCCCGCGACGTCACCGCCGAGGAGCTCCTGCGCCAGCGTGACGACGTGGTCCCGGCGGCGGAGGTTGATCGCGTCGACGTCGGCGAGGAAGGCGAGCGAGTCCGGCACGCCGAGCTCGGACGCACGCGCCTGGAAGGCACGGATGTCCTTCGGCAGGCACCCGCCGCCGAAGCCGAGGCCGGCGTTGAGGAACTTCCGGCCGATGCGGGCGTCGTGCCCGATCGCGTCGGCGAGGGCGGTGACGTCCGCACCGACGACCTCGGCGATCTCGGCCATCGCGTTGATGAAGGAGATCTTGGTCGCGAGGAACGCGTTCGCGCTGACCTTCACGAGCTCGGCGGTGGGCAGGTCGACGACCAGGCGCGGGGTGCCCTCGGCGAGCGCCGATGCGTAGACCTCGTCGAGGACGGCGGTGGCCCGCTCGCCCTGCTCGCCGGCGGGAACGCCGTAGACCAGGCGGTCGGGCGAGATGGTGTCCTGCACGGCGAAGCCCTCACGGAGGAACTCGGGGTTCCAGACCAGCGTGGCGCCCGGCACGGCAGCCTCGACCTCGCCTGCGAGCCGCGCTGCGGTGCCGACGGGGACCGTGGACTTGCCGACGACGTAGGCGTCCGCGGAGAGGTGCGGGACGAGGGACGCCACAGCGGCGTCCACGTACGTGAGGTCGGCGGCGCCGGTCGGGCCCTGCGGCGTGCCGACGGCGAGGAAGTGCACCGTGGCGTCGGCGACCTCGGCCATGTCGGTCGTGAAGCGGATGCGGCCCGAGGCGAGCGCCTCGGTCAGGATCTCCGGCAGACCGGGCTCGAAGAAGGGGGCCTCGCCCGCGGCGAGGCGCTCGATCTTGCCGGGGTCGACGTCCACCGCGACGACGTCGTGCCCGAGCTTGGCCATGGAGGCGGCGTGCACGGCACCGAGGTAACCGCAGCCGATGACAGAGATACGCACGGGAAGACGGTACAGGTTCCTGCACGGCTTCACACCGAAGGCCGGGCGCGCGGCACGTCGCAGCACCCCGGCGCGCGCCAGCGGTGGGCGGGCGTCGGCTCAGCCGCGGACGTCGCCCCACGGCGGCCGCTCGGCCCCGCCGCCCACGATCTCGTCCCAGTCCGGCTCGCGGTGCCGCCGGCGCGCCTCGTGGGCCTCCACCAGGTCGTGCAGCACGGCGACGACGAGGTCGGCGTGCGGGACGTCGGCGAGCACCGCCACGGGGTCGTCACCCGGGAACACGAGCACGTCCCCGGAGCGGAACACCCCCTGCAGGCCGCGCCGGCGCACGGTCACGTCGTACCCGCGGGCGTGCAGGAGCTCCCGCCGGGTCCGTGTGCCGAGTCCGTGCACGACCACGAGCCGCCGGGTGGTGACGACGTAGCGCTGGGACATCCACCGGACGAGCGGGACCACCCCGCCGACAACGAGCAGCAGCAGCACGACGACCGCCACCACCACGTTCAGCCAGGCCAGCTGTGCCCGGAAGACGCCGAACCCGAAGCCGCCGGCCGCGGTCACGAGCACCACGAACACGGCGGGGCGGACGAGCCGCCGTGCGTGCGGCCGGAGCCGGGCGACGACGCGCTCGGGCGGCGGCTCGGCGGTCATGCCCTCATGCATAGCGCAGGTGCGTGACGTCGCCCACCGCGACGCCCCTGGTGGCACCGTCCCGGTGCCGGATCGTGATCCGGCCGTCGTCGTCGATGCCGACCGCGTCGGCCTCCTCCACCGTGCCGTCGGGCAGCTCGAGTCGGATCCGGCGACCGATCGTGCCGCACGCTGCACGGACGTCGGACCGGACCGCCTCGGCGGCCGCACCGCCCGTGGCGAGGGCGACCACCGCCTCCAGGACGGCACCCCGGAAAGCGACGATCACCGCGTCGGCGAGGTCGGGTGCGGTCCCCGTGACGCCGGCGACGGCGAGCGAGGTCGAGGTCGGGGTCGGGAGTGCGTCGGCGGGGATCGTGAGGTTGACCCCGGCACCGACCACGACGCTGCCGTCGGCGGCGACCTGGCAGAGGATGCCGCTCACCTTGCGTTCGTCGAGGTGGACGTCGTTCGGCCACTTGACCTCGACCACCGGCCGGGAGGCGCGGGTCGTCCCCGGCGCGCCGGGCACCAGGGCGTCCACCGCGTCGCGCAACGCACGGCCCGCGACGAGCGGCAACCAGCCGCGCGACCGGTCGTCCAGGTCCGCGCGGACGAGCAGGCTCGCCGCGAGCGTCTGCCCGGCGGGCGCCGACCACGAGCGGTCGAGGCGGCCGCGGCCGGCGGTCTGGTCGAGCGTCGCCACGACACTGCCGTGCGCCAGGTCCGACGCGACCGCGAGGAGGTCCGCGTTGGTCGAGCCGGTCGTGGGCGGCACGACGAGCGTCGCACCGTCCGCCTCGACCTCGGCACGGGTGAGCGGGAACGACGACGCGGGTGTGGACATGCACGCAATCTACGGGCAGGAACCGTGGACGACCTCCAACCGTGGGCGTCCGGGGCCGCCGGTATGGTGAGCGGGTGACTCAAGGTGACACCCCCGATCTCTCGACGACCGCCGGCCGGCTCGCCGACCTCCGCGACCGGTACCACGAAGCCGTGACCGCCGCGGGCGAGGCAGCCATCGCGAAGCAGCACGCGAAGGGCAAGGGCACCGCCCGGGAGCGCATCGAGCAGCTCCTCGACGACAACTCGTTCGTCGAGTTCGACGAGTTCGTCCGGCACCGCACGACCGCGTTCGGCATGGACGCCAAGCGCCCCTACGGCGACGCGGTCGTCACGGGCGTGGGCACGATCCACGGCCGGAACGTCGCGGTGTACGCGCAGGACTTCACCGTGTTCGGCGGGTCCCTCGGCGAGGTCGCCGGCGAGAAGATCATCAAGGTCATGCAGCACGCGCTGAAGACGGGCGTGCCGATCATCGGCATCCTCGACTCCGGTGGCGCACGCATCCAGGAGGGCGTGGTCGCGCTCGGCAAGTACGGCGAGATCTTCCGCCTGAACACCCAGGCGTCGGGCGTCATCCCCCAGATCTCGATCGTCATGGGCCCGGCGGCCGGCGGCGCGGTGTACTCCCCCGCCCTCACCGACTTCGTCATCATGGTCGACAAGACGAGCCACATGTTCGTCACCGGTCCGGACGTCATCAAGACCGTCACGGGCGAGGACGTCGGCTTCGAGGAGCTCGGCGGCGCGCAGACCCACAACCAGGTGTCCGGCGTCGCGCACTACCTCGCGGAGGACGAGACCGACGCGCTCGACTACGCCCGGTCGCTCATCGGGTTCCTCCCGGACAACAACCTCGCCGACGCCCCGGCCTACGACGTCGCCCCGGAGCTCGAGACGACCGACGCGGACCACGAGCTCGACGTCGTCATCCCGGACTCGACGAACCAGCCGTACGACGTGACGACGATCATCGAGCACGTCGTGGACGACGGCGAGTTCCTCGAGGTCCAGCCGCTCTTCGCGCCGAACATCCTGATCGGCTTCGGCCGGGTCGAGGGCCGCACGGTCGGCATCATCGCGAACCAGCCGCAGGCGATGGCCGGCACGCTCAACATCGACGCCGGTGAGAAGGCCGCCCGCTTCGTGCGGTTCTGCGACGCGTTCGGCATCCCGATCCTGACGCTCGTCGACGTGCCCGGCTACCTCCCCGGCACCGACCAGGAGTGGACCGGTGTCATCCGCCGCGGCGCCAAGCTCCTGTACGCGTACGCCGAGGCGACCGTCCCGCTCGTCACCGTCATCACCCGCAAGGCGTACGGCGGTGCGTACATCGTGATGGGGTCGAAGCAGCTCGGCGCGGACATCAACCTCGCGTGGCCGACCGCCGAGATCGCGGTCATGGGTGGCCAGGGAGCCGTCAACATCCTCTACCGCTCGGAGATCAAGCGGGCGGAAGAGGCCGGCGAGGACGTCGCCGCGGTCCGCACGAAGCTCGCGAACGAGTACACCTACAACGTCGCGTCGCCGTACCTCGCGGCGGAGCGCGGTGAGCTCGACGGCATCATCCAGCCGCACGCCACCCGCGTCTCGGTGATCAAGGCGCTCCGTGCCCTCCGCGGCAAGCGCGCCTCGCTGCCGCCCAAGAAGCACGGGAACATCCCGCTGTGACCGACGCGGTCGACCCGTCGAGCACGGGAACATCACCGTCACACGGGGTGACCGACCCGGTCGACCCGTCGAGCACGGGAACA
>NZ_BMOI01000015.1:0-19094 GCF_014646995.1 Curtobacterium luteum
CCGCCGCCTGCGCGAGGCCCGGTCCCTGGTCCGCGACCACCACCGCCTGCCCTCCGTCCGCCGCAACGCCCACGTGGTCGAGGGGCGCGCGGCCTGACCACCCCTGCTGACCGTCCCCGGACACGCCACGGGCCCGACCTCTTCCGAGGTCGGGCCCGTGGCGTGTCCGGGCTGTCCGGGCTGTCCGGGCTGTCCGGGATCAGCGGACCACGACCACGCCCCGTCCGGTGAAGCGGACACCGCCCCGCTCGACGGTGGCCTCGCCGAAGCGGTAGAGCTCCTCGCCCTGCGCCGTCGGCACGGGCACCTCGGCGACGTCGTCGGCGAAGTTCACCACGACGTGCACCGGCGCCGCGTCCGGACCGAGCAGCCCGCGCGACAGCACGAGCCACCGTCGGTCCTCGCTGAGGTGCACCTCGTTCGCCTCGTACCGGTGGTCGACGAAGGCCTGCTCCGTGCGGCGGAGCGCGACGAGCACCCGGTAGGCCGTGAGGATCCGCGACTCCCGCTCACCGTCGAGCGACGACCAGTCGAGCTTCGACCGCCGGAACGTCTCGGGGTCCTGCGGGTCGGGCACGATCGACTCGTCCCAGCCGTGCTCCGCGAACTCCTTGATCCGACCCTCGGCGGTGACCTTGCCGAGCTCGGGTTCAGGGTGCGACGTGAAGAACTGCCACGGCGTCGCGGCCGCGAACTCCTCGCCCATGAAGAGCATCGGGGTGAACGGGCCGAGCAGCGTCAACGCGGCCGCGATGACGAGCGACTCGTCGTCGAGGGTGGCCGCCAGGCGGTCGCCGGCGGCGCGGTTGCCGATCTGGTCGTGGTTCTGGTTCGCGACGACGAGCGCGGTCGTGGGGGACGTCCCGCGGTCGATCGGCCGCCCGTGGCGCTTCTTCCGGAACGACGACCACGTGCCGTCGTGGAAGAAGCCGTGGTCGAGCACCTTCGCGAGCGCCGACAGCGGGGCGAAGTCGCCGTAGTAGCCGTTCGTCTCACCGGTCAGGGCCACGTGGACGGCGTGGTGGAAGTCGTCCGACCACTGCCCGGCGAGACCGTACCCGGCGGCTTCGCGCGGCCGGAACATGATCGGGTCGTTGAGGTCCGACTCGGCGATGAGCGACAGCGGCCGACCGACGAACGAGGAGTAGGCGTCCGTCTCCTCGGCCATGGCGGCGAGGACGTGCGGCCTCGTCGTGTCGCGGATCGCGTGCACGGCGTCGAGCCGGAGCCCGTCGACGTGGTGGTCGCGGAACCACATGCGGACGTTGTCGAGCACGTAGCGGCGGACCTCCGGGTGCTCGACGTTCACCGAGTCGCCCCAGGTGTTGCCGAGCCCCTGCAGCAGGTACGGCCCGTAGAGGGGCAGGTAGTTGCCGCTCGGCCCGAGGTGGTTGTAGACGACGTCCTGGATCACGCCGAGGCCGAGCGCGTGGGCCCGGTCGACGAAGCGGTCGTAGGCGTCCGGTCCGCCGTACGTGTGCTGCACCGCGTACCAGGCGACACCGTCGTAGCCCCAGTTCCACTCGCCGTTGAACCCGTTGACCGGGAGGACCTCGACGAACGACACGCCGAGCTCGACGAGGTGCTCGAGCCGGTCGGCCGCGGCGTCGAGGGTGCCCTCCGGCGTGAAGGTGCCGACGTGCATCTCGTAGATGACGCCTCCGCGTGCAGGCCGACCGGTCCAGGCGTCGTCCGTCCACGCGAAGCGCTCCGGGTCGACGACCTCGGACGGACCGTGGACGCCCTCCGGCTGGAAGCGGCTGCGCGGGTCGGGGCGGACCGCGTCGTCGTCGTCGATGCGGAAGCCGTAGCGGGCTCCGACGTGGGGGAGCACCGCGTCGGTGGTCCACCAGTCGTCGGCGCCACGGGTCAGCGGGTACTCGACGTCGTCGACGACGAGCCGGACCCGGTCGGGGTCCGGCGCCCAGACGGCGTATCGGGCGGGGACGGTCATGCGTGGCCTTCCAGGATCTCGACCTCGGCCTGCGCCTCGGACTCGGCTTCGTCGGCGGTCGTGCCACCGGACGTGGTGGGGGAGCCGTTGCGGGTCGAGCCCGCGGTGTCGGCTCCGGCGGACTCGCGCTCGGTCGCGTCGGCGACGGAGGCCGGCACGAGGAGGGCGACGGGGTAGTCGGCGAGCACCTCGGCGAGGGGGATGCCCCGGGACGCCGGGACGCGCCGCCCGGTCAGGAGGTCCACCCGCTCGACCGGAGCCGCGTGCACGAGCGTGTCGCCCCAACCGCCGACCCGCTCGAGGCCGATCGGCAGGCGGGTCGCGATGGTCACGGCGCCGCCGCGGTCGAAGGCGACGACGTGGTCCGCCGCGATGCCGCTGGCCTCGAGCCCGAGGTACCGCGTGAAGAGCTCCGGGTGGTCGCGCCGCAGCCGCAGTGCCCGGCTGGTGACGAGGACCTTCGCCGCACCGTCGAGCCCGACGGCGGGGAGTCGTTCCGGGCCGGCTTCCTCGGGCCCGTCGAGGGTCGCGAGCACGTGTCGCAGCTCGGCGTGGTCGACCGGACGTCGGTTGTCGGGGTCGACGAGCGACCGGTCCCAGGCCTCGGTGCCCTGGTAGACGTCGGGGACACCCGGCGCCGTCAGCTGGACGAGCTTCGCGCCGAGGCCGTTCGACCAGCCGGCGGCGTCGATCCGCTCGTCGAGGGCGTCGAGGACCGCGACCACCGCCGGGTCGTCGAACGCCGCGTCGACCAGGGCGTGCATGCGCTGCTCGAAGTCCTCGTCCGGTTGCGTCCACGTGGTGCTGTCGCCCGCCTCGCGGGAGGCCTTCTCGGCGTAGGCGTGCAGACGCTCCCGGCTGGCCGGGCGGGCGCCGACGATCGCCTGCCACAGCAGGTCGGCGAGGACCGCGTCCTCGAGCGGGGCGAGCGACTGCAGGCGTTCGAGGGTCGAGGACCACTCGTCGGCGATCTCGGCGAGCACGGCGATGCGGGCCCGGGTGTCCTCGCTGCGCTTGGTGTCGTGCGTGGTGAGCGCGGTCATGGTGTGCGGCCAGCTGCCGAGCCGGTCGCGCTGTGCCTGGTGGAACGCCGTCACGGACAGCGAGAACACGCTCGGGTCGCCGCCGACCTCGGTCAGGCTCGTCAGCCGCGAGGTCCGGTAGAACGCCGTGTCCTCGACACCCTTCGCCATCACCATGCCCGACGTCTGCTGCAGCCGGAGTGCCGCCGCCGAAACCGGGTCGACCAGGCTCGGCGCGATCCGGTCGACGACGTCGGCGAGGTCGGGCCGGGACCCGGCCGCCCGCTCGAGTGCGTCGATGAGGTGGTGTGCACCCTCGGGCAGGTAGGTCCGGTACACCTCGAAGGACGCGATGACCTCGGCCAGGGCGTCCACCACGCGGTCCTCGGGGATCCCGTCGGTGGACGGGGTGAGGAGTCGGGCGAGCCGCCGGACCTCGCTGCCGAGGATGCCGTCCGCGATGCCGCGGCGGGTGTCGTGTGTCAGCTGCTGCCAGTCCGCGGGCTCCGCACCCGACGCCGCCGCCAGTGCCTCGGCACCTGCGGGATCGACGAAGAGGCGGTCGAGCACGCCGAGCGCGTCGTAGCCCGTCGTGCCGTCGACCGGCCACGACGCCGGGAGCTCTTCGCCGGGCTCGAGGATCTTCTCGACGAGCGTGTAGGCGCCGCCGGTGAGCCGCGCGAGGTCGTCGAGGTAGCCCGCGGGGTCGTACAGGCCGTCCGGGTGGTCGATGCGGAGTCCGTCCACGAGGCCGTCGCGGAACCACCCGCCGATCACCCCGTGCGACGCCGAGAACACCTCGGGCTCCTCGACGCGGATCGCCGCGAGCGTGTTCACCGCGAAGAAGCGGCGGTAGTTCAGGTCGTGGTCGGCACGCTTCCAGTGCACGAACTCGTAGTGCTGCCGGGCGTGCACGTCGGCCACCGAGTCGCCGTCGTGGACCGTGCCCGGTGCGGTCGGGTACGCGGTCTCGCCGACGTACAGCCGGTCGCCGCGGAGCTCCACCGCGTCGAGCAGGCGGGCGTCGAGCACCGGGATGCGGATGCGGCCGTCGGCGGCGTCCCAGTCGACGTCGAACGCCCACGCGACCGGCGATCCCTGCCCCTGTTCGAGGAGCGACCACCACCACGGGTTCGCCTCGGGGGTGGCGACACCGACGTGGTTCGGGACGACGTCGACGAGCACCCCGAGACCGGCGGCGTGCGCTGCCTCGGCCAGGGCGCGGAAGGCGTCGTCCCCGCCGCGGTCGACGTCGACGCGGGTGTGGTCGACCACGTCGTAGCCGTGCTGCGAGCCCGGCTCCGCCTGGAGCACCGGCGACAGGTAGAGCCAATCGGCGCCGAGGTCGTGCACGTAGTCGACGATGCCCTCCGCCGCGGTGAGGTCGAAGTCCGGCGTGATCTGCAGCCGGTAGGTCGAGGTGGGGACGCGTCGGGCGTTCATCGGGTTCCTCCGTCGGACGGCGCGGGTGCGCCGGCAGGGTTCGCCGGGGTCACGGCGTCCTGCGTGGCTGTGGTGGTCGGCTGCACGGCGGTCACGTCGACCGGGGTGGTGCGGACCTCGTGGTCGGGTTCTTCGCGGAGGACGATCTTCGACCGAGCGGGGACGTCGAGCACCGAGCCGGCGTCGAGGACCTCCTCGCGGGCACCGGGGTCGGCGGTGTCGATGCGGACCGTCCAGCCCGGCGCGTACTCCTCGGGCGGCAGCGTGAACGAGACGACGCCGTCGTGCGCGTTGAAGTAGGTGATGAACGCGACGTCGCTCACCCGCTCCCCGCGGGCGTCGCGCCCGCGGATCCCGTCGCCGTTGAGGTACATGCCGACGCTCTTGCCGAAGCCGGAGTCCCAGTCCTCCGGGTCCATGGCCTCGCCCGAGGGAGTGAGCCACACGACGTCGGGGAGCGGTTCGCCCTCGCCACGACGGACCGGGCGCCCGTTGAAGTAGCGCGTACGGCGGAAGGTCGGGTGGTCGTGCCGGAGCTTCACCACGTCGGCGGTGAACTGCACGAGCTCGTCGTCGGCGTGCTCCCAGTCGATCCAGCTGATCGCCGAGTCCTGCGCGTACACGTTGTTGTTGCCGGACTGCGTGCGGCCGAGCTCGTCGCCGTGCGCGATCATCGGCACGCCCTGGCTGAGCAGGAGCGTCGCGAGGAAGTTGCGGCGCCGCTGGAGCCGCAGTGCGGTGATCTCCGGGTCGTCGGTCGGCCCCTCGACACCGGAGTTCCACGACCGGTTGTGGCTCTCGCCGTCGTTGTTGTCCTCGCCGTTCGCCTCGTTGTGCTTCTCGTTGTAGGCGACGAGGTCGTACAGCGTGAAGCCGTCGTGCGCGGTGATGAAGTTGATGCTCGCCTTGGGCGTGCGACCGTCGTGCTCGTAGAGGTCCGCCGACCCGGAGATGCGGGACGCGAACTCGCCGAGCGTCGACGGCTCGCCGCGCCAGAAGTCGCGGACGGTGTCGCGGTACTTGCCGTTCCACTCCGACCACTGCGGCGGGAAGTTGCCGACCTGGTAGCCGCCGGGGCCGACGTCCCACGGTTCCGCGATGAGCTTCACCTGGGACACGATCGGGTCCTGCTGGACCAGTTCGAAGAACGCCGCGAGCCGGTCCACCTCGTAGAACTCGCGGGCCAGCGCGGCCGCGAGGTCGAAGCGGAACCCGTCGACGTGCATCTCGGTCACCCAGTACCGCAGCGAGTCCATGATGAGCTGCAGCGAGTGCGGGTGGCCGACGTTGAGGGAGTTGCCCGTGCCGGTGGTGTCCATGTAGTACCGCTTGTCGTCCTCGACCAGGCGGTAGTACGCCGCGTTGTCGATCCCGCGGAAGGACAGCGTCGGACCGAGGTGGTTGCCCTCGGCGGTGTGGTTGTAGACGACGTCGAGGACGACCTCGATCCCGGCGCGGTGCAGTTCTCGGACCATCGCCTTGAACTCCTGCACCTGCTGACCGCGGTCACCCGAGGCCGAGTAGTGCGAGTGCGGCGCGAAGAACCCGATCGTGTTGTAGCCCCAGTAGTTCGACAGGCCCTTCTCCTGCAGGGTCGAGTCGTTCACGAACTGGTGCACCGGCATGAGTTCGAGCGTCGTCACGCCGAGCCGCTTCAGGTGTTCGATGACGGCCGGGTGCGCGACGCCGGCGTAGGTCCCGCGCTGCTCCTCCGGGACGTCCGGGTGGGTCTGGGTGAGGCCCTTGACGTGCGCCTCGTAGATCACCGTCTCGCCGTAGGGGACGCGCGGTGCGCGGTCGCCCTGCCAGTCGAAGAACGGGTTGATCACCACGCCCTTCATCATGTGCGGCGCGGAGTCCTGGTCGTCGGTGGAGTCCGGGTCGCCGAACGTGTACGAGAACAGCGCCTGGTCCCAGTCGATGTCGCCGCTCGTCGCCTTGGCGTACGGGTCGAGCAGGAGCTTCTTCGGGTTCGACCGCTGGCCGTTCGCCGGGTCGTACGCCCCGTGCACGCGGAAGCCGTACTCCTGCCCCGGGCCGACGTTCGGCAAGTAGGCGTGCCACACGTAGGCGTCCACCTCGACGAGGTCGACGCACTCCTCGTTGCCGTCGTCGTCGAACAGGCAGAGTTCGACGCGTTCCGCGGTCTCGCTGAACAGCGCGAAGTTCGTGCCACTGCCGTCGTATGTCGCGCCGAGCGGGTACGGGTTGCCGGGCCAGGTGTGCAAACGGTCCTCCAGGTGTGGGTGGCGCCAACATATCGGCGTGGCCTGCCCACGTCCGCAGACAAGCACCAGCCGTGCACGACCGAGTCGGATCGCCGACCTGTGGAGGAACCGCCGAGTAGCCTCGCGCGCATGGCCAACATCGTGAGTCAGATCGCAGACAAGGTGCGTCCCGTCGGGGTCAGCACGAACTACGGGGAGCCCGTCGAGGTCGGCGACCAGACGCTCATCCCGGTCTCCATCGCCTGGTTCGGCTTCGGCGGCGGCGGGGACGACGAGAACGGCGGCGGCGGCGGTGGCGGCGGCACGTCGATCCCGGTCGGCGCCTACGTGCGGCGTCCCGGCAAGGACCTCGAGTTCGAGCCGAACCTCGTCTCCCTGCTCGCGGTGAGCATCCCCGTGATCTGGGTGACCGGCACGGTCCTCCGCAAGCTGGTGCGCGTCCTCAAGAAGTAGCGGACGACTGCCGGGAGGCGCGTGGCGGCCCCGCCACGCGCCTCCCGGCTCTCACGCGCGCACCGCGCGCGGGTGACCCGCCGCGGGCAGTACACTGCTGGCACACACACGGGAGTCCGATCACCGGGCTGAGAGGGAGCGAACGGCGCTCCGACCGTCGAACCTGATCCGGATCATGCCGGCGCAGGGAGGAGTCACCACCATGCCTTCGCGCACCCAGTCAACCGTCCCCTCCGTCACGTCGACGCTGCCGGCCCCCAGGCGCTCCCTGCGTTGGCGGGTCGTCGACATCGTCGTCGCGAGCGTCCTCGCCGTCGCGCTCGGCGTCGTCTTCAAGCTCTGGGACCTCGGCTACGAACCGATCAGCGTCGCACTCGGGCTCGTGCTCCCCGGCGCGCAGTCGCTCATCGGCGGCGTCTGGCTGCTCGCCGGACCGGTCGTGGCGATCGTCGTCCGGAAGCCCGGCGCCGCGCTCTACGGGGAGATCGTCGCCGCGTCCGTCGAGGCGCTCCTCGGCACCCAGTGGGGCTGGGGCACCCTCGAGGCCGGCCTCGTGCAGGGGCTCGGCGCCGAGGTCGTCCTCGCGCTCTTCCTCTACCGCGTGTACCGGCTGCCCGTCGTCGCGCTCGCCGGTGCGGCCGCCGGTCTCGCGCTCGGCATCAACGACTCGATCCTCTGGTACCCCGGCTACGCCACGGCGTTCAAGGTGGTCTACATCGTCTGCGCCGTCGTCTCCGGTGCGCTGATCGCCGGCGTCGGCTCCTGGTTCCTCGTCCGGGCGCTCGCCCGGACCGGCGTGCTGTCGTCGTTCGCCGCCGGACGCGAGCACAGCCGGCGCGCCCGCGCGTGACCGGCTCCGCCCGCATCGCGTTCGCGGGCTGGGGCTGGCGGTACCCGGAACGATCCGAGTGGGCCGTCCGTGGCGTCGACCTCGTCGTCGAGCCCGGCGAACGGGTCGCGGTCGTCGGGCCGTCCGGCGCCGGCAAGTCGACGCTGCTCCGAGCCGTCGCCGCCGTACTGCCCGACGAACCCGACGCGACCGACGACACCGCCGCCGAGGTCGAGGGCACCCTGCTCGTCGACGGCGCCGACCCCCGCGACGCCCGCGGCCGGGTCGGCCTCGTCATGCAGGACCCCGAGGCGCACACGGTGATGTCGCGCATCGGCGACGACGTGGCCTTCGGCTGCGAGAACACCGGCGTCCCGCGCGACGAGACCTGGGAGCGGGTGCGATCAGCACTCGAGGTCGTCGGCCTCGACCTCCCGCTCGACCGGTCGACGGCCGAGCTCTCCGGCGGCCAGCGACAGCGGCTGGCGCTCGCCGGCGTGCTCGCGATGCGCCCCGGAGCACTCGTGCTCGACGAGCCCTGCGCCAACCTCGACCCGGCCGGCGTCGAGCAGGTCCACGACGCCGTCCATGCCCTGCTCGAGGCGACCGGTGCCACGCTGCTCGTCGTCGAGCACCGCATCGGCACGTGGCTCGACCTCGTGGACCGGCTCGTGCTGCTCGAACCCGGGGGCGGGGTCGTCGCGGACGGTGCCCCCGCCGCGGTGCTCGCCGAGCACGGCGATGCCCTGACGGCGGCCGGCGTCTGGGTCCCCGGCGCCGAGCCCGCGCGGGGGAGCGCCCGGACCGGCCGCGACTCGCCCGACGACATCGTGCGGCTCGACCCCGTGCTGCCCCGGACCGTGCTGCTCGAGGCCGTCGGGCTCGGCACCGCCCGTGGCCGCGGACGCGGTGGTCGCCGTGTCGGCACCGGCATCGACCTCGCCGTCCGGGGCGGGAGCGTCACCGCCGTGACCGGTCCGAACGGCGTCGGGAAGTCCACGCTCGGCCTCACCCTCGCCGGCCTGCTCCGGCCCGCCGACGGGGTCCTCCGCGCCACACCGGCACTCGCCGGGCAGGCGGGACCGAGCCCGCACGCCTGGACGAGCCGCGCCCTCGCCGCCCGGGTCGGCACGGTCTTCCAGGACCCCGAGCACCAGTTCGTCGCCCGCACGGTCCGCGACGAGCTCGCCGCCGGACCCCGCGCGCTCGGACAGGACGACGTCGACGGGCGGGTCGGGGAACTGCTCGACGCGTTCCGGCTCGCACCACTCGCGGACGCCGACCCGTTCACGCTGTCCGGCGGGGAGCAGCGACGCCTCGCGATCGCCGCCGTGGTCGCGGCCCGCCCGCCGGTCGTCGTGCTCGACGAGCCCACGTCCGGTCAGGACCGCGCGACGTGGGAGTCGGTCGTGCGGCACCTCGGCGCGCTCGCCGACGCCGGGACCGCGATCGTCGCGATCACCCACGACCGTGACCTCGTCCGGGCGCTCGACGCCGACGAGGTCGTGCTCACCGCGACGGGCGCAGCCCCGGCGCCCATCGGGGGTGCGCGGTGACCGCCCCGGCGGCCGCGGACGCGCGGCGGACGCCACCCGCGCCTCCCGGCCGTCACCTGCCGCCGCCCGCCCCCCGCGGCCTCCGCGGTGTGCAGCCCGTCGCCGCGCTCCTCGGCGTGCTCGCCCTCGGGGTGTGCCTCGTGCTGAGCCTCGACGTCGTGTCCGCGGCCGTCGCCCTCGGCCTCGAGGTCGCGCTGCTGCCGGTGCTGCGCATCCCGGTGCGCACGGTGCTGCTGCGGACCGCCCCGGTGCTCGTCGCCGTCCCCGTCACGACGCTGAGCATCGCACTGTACGGGCGGCCGTCCGGCCGCGAGTGGTTCGACCTCGGCTTCGCGCACGTCACCGACGGCTCCCTGGTGCTCGCGGTCGCCACCGGGCTGCGTGTGCTCGCGATCGGGCTGCCCGGCATTGTGCTCTTCGTCCGGGCGGACCCGACCGACCTCGCGGACGGCCTCGCCCAGGTGCTGCGGCTGCCGGCCCGGTTCGTGCTCGGCGCGCTCGCGGCGGTGCGGATGATGACGCTCCTCGGCGACGACTGGCGGCAGCTCGCGATGGCGCGGCGGGCGCGCGGGCTCGCCGACACGGGTCGGATCCGTCGTGGCGCGTCGATGGCGTTCTCCCTGCTCGTGCTCGCGCTCCGGCGTGCGACGACGCTGGCGGTGGCGATGGAGTCGCGGGGGTTCGGGGCGCCCGGTCGCCGCACCTGGGCGCGTCCGGCCCGCTTCGCCGGCCCCGAGTGGGCGATGGTCGGGGTGCTCGCCGGCATCGGCGTGGTCGCCATCGCGGTGTCGGTCGCGGCGGGGACGTGGCGTGTCTGAGGGCGACGGCCGGGAGGCGCGGGGTGCGTCCGCAGCGCCGGCTCCGATCGCGGGTGAGGACGCGGGTGCGGGTCCTGTGGCGGCACTCGCTGCTCGTGCCCGGGCCGTGGCTCGGCCGGAGGCGCGGCTCGTGGTGCTGGTCGACGGGCGGTCCGGCACCGGGAAGACGACGCTCGGCGGTGCCCTCGCCGAGCAGCTCGGCGCGCAGCTCGTCCACCTCGACGACCTCTACCCGGGGTGGGACGGACTCCGGGACGCGGCGGACGCCGTCGTGCGGGACGTCCTGGGAGCGCCGTCCGGCTACCGGCGCTGGGACTGGGAGGCCTCGGAGCCCGCGGGGTGGGTGTCGCTGCACCCGGACCTGCCGATCGTGGTCGAGGGGTGCGGAGCGCTCTCCCGGGCGTCGGCGCCGATGGCGACCCTGCGCGTCTGGCTCGAGGCGGACGACGACGAGCGGCGACGCCGGGCGATCGGGCGCGACGGCGCGGTGTTCGAGCAGGAGTGGGAGCGGTGGGCGGCGCAGGAGATCGCGTTCATCGCCGCCGAGGACCCGGCCGCGCTGGCGGACGTGACCGTCCGGACCTGAGCAGTTCGGGGCGGTCAGGCCCAGCCGAGTTCGTGCAGCCGCTCGTCGTCGATGCCGTAGTAGTGGCCGATCTCGTGCACGAGGGTCGTGTGCACCTCGTCGCGGAGCTCCTCCACGGTGTCGCACTCCGCGAGGTGCGCCTCCCGGAACACGACGATGCGGTCCGGGAGCTCGCCGAAGCCGTACTGTCCCCGCTCGGTCGCGGCGACCCCGTCGTAGACGCCGAACAGGTCGGAGCCGTCTTCGGGGGCGTCCTCGACGACGAAGGCCACGTTGTCGAGGCCGTCGAGCATGTCGTCCGGCAGGCGGTCGAGCTCGTCGCTGACGAGCTGCTCGAAGTCATCGGGGGACATCTCCATCACGGGGTCGATGGTCCCACACCGGGGTCGGGCGGTGGCCCCGGAGATGCGAAGAGCCCCGGTCACACGACCGGGGCTCTTCCACGTGGGGTGAGTAACGGGTCTCGAACCCGCGACCTCCTAGACCACAACCAGGCGCTCTACCAACTGAGCTATACCCACCACGTCCACACCGGCTGACCAGCGCGACCACTCAATAGTAGTACATGCGCGGCCCCGGTCCGACCACGCGTGTCGTCACTCGGCGGACTGGGCGAGCCGGGGTTCCCACGTCGCCACGACCTCGGCCTGGACGGCACGGACGTCCTCGGTCGAGGGCCCCGGTTCGGCGACGAACCCGGCGCGGCGGTAGTACTCGAGTTCGCGGATCGACTCGAGGATGTCGGCGAGGGCGCGGTGGCCGCCGTGCTTCTCCGGCTCGTTGAAGTACACACGCGGGAACCAGCGCCGGCAGAGCTCCTTGATGCTCGACACGTCGACGCTGCGGTAGTGGAGGTGGTTGTCGACCCGCGGCATGTACTTCGCGAGGAAGGCGCGGTCGGTGCCGATCGTGTTGCCGGCCAGGGGAGCGGACCCCTCGCTCGGGACGTGGGCGAGGATGTACTCGAGCACCTGGTACTCGGCGTCCGCCAGGCTCACGCCGTGCGGGATCTCCTCGAGCAGGCCCGAGGTCGTGTGCATGTTCGTCACGAACTCGTTCATGTTGTCGAGCGCGGACTGGTCCGGCTTGATGACGATGTCGAACCCGGGGTGCACGGGGACGAGGTCGAAGTCGGTGATCACCACGGCCACCTCGACGAGTTCGTCGACCGCGAGGTCGAGCCCGGTCATCTCGCAGTCGATCCAGACGAGGCGGTCGTTCGCAGTGGCCATGTCCCCGATCCTATTCCCGCGCACGGACGGCCCCGCCACACGGGGTGGCGGGGCCGTCGCAGTTGTCGCGCCGGAGGTCGGGGCGGTGTGTCAGACCATCTCGCCGGCGGTGACGGCCTCGGCTTCGACCGGTGCCGACTCGGGTCCGTCGTCGACCCGGGCCAGTACCCGGGTCGTGAGGACCACGACCACGAAGGCGACCGCGACGGAGGCCCCGGCGAAGACGTACGCGGCGGAGGGTACGAACTCGTCGGCCAGCAGCGTCGCGACGGGCGGGGCGATCGCGCCCCCGATGAAGCGCACGGCGGAGTAGGCGCTCGACGCCACGGAACGCGGGAGGTCGGTCGCCTCCATCACGCACTCGGTGAGCACCGTGTGCAGGACGCCGAGCACGAGCCCGCCGACGATGACGCAGATGATGAGCCCGACCTGCGACGACACGACCACGGCCGCGGCGAAGAGGTCGAGCGCGAGCAGGGGGAGTGCGATCTTGAGCACGGTGGTGCGACGGAGCCGTGCGGTGAGCATCGGTGCGACCCAGACCGAGGTGATCGCGAGGCCGACGCCCCACCCGAAGAAGGTGAAGCCGATGCCGAGTGCGCCGAACCCGAGCGGGAAGGGCGTGTACGCCAGCAGGACGAAGAAGCCGATGTTGTAGAACAGCGCGGTGACGGCGAGGGCGGCCAGCGCGGGGCGACCGAGCGCGCGGAACGGGGCGGAGAGCTTCGTCGGGGTGGGCTTCTCGAGCCTGGAGGTCTTCAGCAGCGTCACGATCGCGATGAACGCGATGGCCATGAGGGTGGTGACGCCGAAGAAGGGTCCTCGCCAGCTCACGTTCCCGAGCAGTCCGCCGACGAGCGGGCCGATCGCGATGCCGAGCCCGAGCGCCGCCTCGTAGAGGATGATCGCGGACGCGGTGCCGCCCGAGGCCGCTCCGACGATGGTCGCGAGTGCGGTGGAGATGAAGAGCGCGTTGCCGAGGCCCCAGCCGGCGCGGAAGTCGATGATGCTCCACACGCTGTTCGAGGTCGCGGCGAGGACGGAGAAGAGCACGATGAGCGCGAGGCCGATGAGCAGCGTGTTCTTCGGTCCGATGCGGCTCGACACCCAGCTGGTGAAGAACATCGCGACGCCGGTCACCGCCAGGTAGCTCGTGAAGAGCAGCTCCGTCTGCGCGGCGGTCGCCTTGAGGGACGACGCGATCGCGGGGAGGATCGGGTCGACGAGGCCGATGCCCATGAAGGCGACGACGCAGGCGAAGGCGATGGCCCAGACCGCGGAGGACTGCTTGAGGATGCTGCCGGAGGCGGCGGGGGCGTGGGCGTTCACGCGGTGATCTCCGTTCGTGTGGTGGTGGCGCTGCGGGCGGCGATGATGGCGGCGGCTTCGTGGAGTGCGTCCCACTCGTCGTCGGTGAGGTCGGCGAAGAGCGGGCCGACGGTGCGGGTGAGCGTGGCGCGCCAGGCGACGAGGCGGTCGCGGCCGGCGTCGGTGATGGTGATCAGCTGCCCGCGGGAGTCGTCGGGGTCGACCGTCCGCGACACGAGGCCGTCGTCGAGCATGCTGGCGACGAGTCTCGTCATCGTGGGCTGGGCGACCCGGGACGCGGTGGCGAGCTCGCCGAGGCGGAGCGGCTGGTCGGTCTCGAGGATGCCGAGCGTCCGCCACACCGCGGGCGAGGTCGTGTTGCCGGTCTCGCGGACCGCGGCGCGGATCAGGCGGTTGACGGAGACCAGGAGCGTCTCGACCGTCTGCTCACGGGATGTTTCCATAGCAGAACTATATAGCACTGCTATGGATCAGTCAACAGGTGGGTCCTGGTAGAAGGGACGCATGAGTGACATCACGATCTCCGAGGGCGCCGAGTACACCGCGATCTTCCACGGCGGCCCGTTCGACGGCACGACCGACACCCGCACCGCGACGAGCGACGCGCTGGACGACGAGATCACCGTGTACGCCGACGTCGAGGGGCTGCAGACGGCCTTCGCCTACCGCCTCACCAAGGCCCGCCAGGTGCTCGACCAGACCTCGGCCGAGTACACCTTCGACCCCCAGGACTCCGACCCCGTCGACGACCTGCAAGAGCGCGGTGACCGCTCCGGCGAGTTCGACCGGGAGTAGACCGGCGACGCGCGGCGTTGTCCCCGCCGTGCGACTCGACCTCTGGACCTCCGCGTTCTGCGCCCCGTGCGGCGCAGCCCGACGTGTCGCCGCCGACGCGGCGGCGCTCGTGCCCGGCCTGACGGTCGCGGAACGGGACGTCGCGGTCCACCCCGACGACGCCGAACACCTCGGCATCCGGTCGACGCCCACGATCATCGTGCGGCGCGACGACGGTGCCGAGGTGTTCCGCTCAGCCGGCGTCCCGACGCGCGACCAACTGCTGGTCGCCGTCGCGAAGGCCCTCTAGCCCGGCGGTCGGCGGGGTCGGCCTGGAGGCACGCATCACCTTCCTGACGAGCTGTTTCGCCCGGCGGACGGGCGTCCCGATCACGAGTGCCACGAGCCCGAGCACCGAACGGTCGTCCCGACCGAGCGCCGTCTTGCGCTCCCAGGCGCGTCGCAGTGCGCCGCCGCGGCTCCGACGCGCGGCCGGCCGGTCCGTCAGGGTGCCGGCGTCGCGCTGGCGCATGAGCTCCTCCACCCGTGCCGCCCAGTCGTCCTCCGCAGCTGGGTGGAAGTAGTTGTCGCGCAGCCACTCCGGGCGCACGGTCCGGAACCGCCCGGCGACGAGGTCCGACGCGTCACCGGGGAGGCCGCTGCCCACGAAGACCTCGTTGATGAGCTGCGGCGCGACCCCGAAGTCCGTCAGGGTGAGGGCCGGCACGCCCGCGCTCACCGCTTCGAGGACGGCCGTCGAGCTCACCGTGACCAGTGCCACGGCGCGCGCGAGGTGCTCGGCCATCGGACCCGTCTCCACGACGAGGTTCGACGGGGCGTCCGACGGCACGAGGTCCGGGTACGGGTACTGCTCACGGTGCGTCTGGTGCTCACCGGCAGCCGCCCGTGTCTTGATCACCACGCGCCACTCCGGGTGCGCCCGGGCGGTGTCCGCGAGCCAGTGCACGATCCGGGCACGATCCGCGGGGTCTGTCGGCACGCTCGGCTGCGCGGCGAAGACGACGGCGTCCCGCGTCGCCCCGTTCGCCGTGGGACGGACCTGTCCGGGGCGCGCCGGCCGCGCGAAGGGGAGGGTGGCCAGCGCGAAGGCGGGTTCGAGGCCGCCGGCACGGGAGAGCTCCTCGTACGCACGGACCTCGCGGTGGCTGTGCAGGACGAAGAGGTCGGCGCGGGCGCGGAAGAAGATGCCCTTCCACTTCGCCGGGAACGAGATGCCCGGCAGTCCCGTGACGAGCACCGGCCGGTTCGGCACCCGCCGGTGGACCTGGTCGATCACGAGCTCCGCCACCGGGCCGATGAGCGAGACGAGTACGGCGTCCGGCGGGTCGGCACGGAGCCGGTCGACGATCGCGTCCACCGTGGTCGTGGCCGGCGGCTGGGCGGCGGCGCCGGCCAGCCGGCCGTCGAGACCGCGGAAGGCCGAGCGCAGCTGCCCGGTGCTCGCAGACCTCGGGGTCGTGACCGTCACGAGTTCGAGGTCCCAGCCCTCGGGGCTGCTCGCGAGCAGGTGCGCACCCCACTTCGCGAACGAGTCGGTGTCGACCAGGCCGACCACGCGACGGACGCGGGTCGGCGGCGCGGGGGCGGGTCGTGCCTCCAGGCCGACCGTCGAGGCGTCCGCCGACGTCGTCACGCGACCACGCGGCGGAGCTTGGCGAGGGGCGCCTCCTCGCCGGGGAAGACCCGCTTCACGCCGTCGCCGAGCGCGGTCTCGATGATGCGGACGTCACGGGCGAGCGTCGCGAGGCCGTGCGGCTCGAGCGAGGCCGCGTGGTCGGAGCCCCACATGGTGCGGTCGAGCGTGATGTGGCGCTCCACCGCTGTGGCTCCGAGCGCGACCGCAGCGATCGAGATCTGGAGGCCCGGCTCGTGGCCGGAGTACCCGACCGGCACGCCCGCGTAGCGCTGCGCGAGGGTGTCGATCATGCGGAGGTTCGCCTCCTCCGGGGGCAGCGGGTACGTCGAGGTGGCGTGCATGAGCACGAGGCGCTCGGTGCCGAGCGCGGCGACGGCCCGGTCGATCTGCTCGAGGGTGGACATGCCGGTCGACAGGATGACCGGCTTGCCCGTCGCCGCGACGGCGGACAGGAGCTCGAGGTCGGTCACGGACGCCGACGCGATCTTGTACGCGACGACGTTCAGGTCCTCCAGGAAGTCGACCGACGGGACGTCCCACGGCGACGCGAACCAGTCGAGACCGCGCAGCGTGGCGTGGTCGCCGATCTCGATGTACTGCTCCCGGTCGAACTCGACCCGGTAGCGGTAGTCGAGGTACGTCATGTCGCCCCACGGCGTCGACCGGGGCATCTGCTTCATGTGCTCGGGCGTGGAGATCTCGGGCGTGCGCTTCTGGAACTTCACGGCCTGCAGGCCGGTGTCCGCCGCGACGTCGATGAGGCGCTTCGCGATGTCGACGTCGCCGTTGTGGTTCAGGCCGATCTCGCCGATGAGGTACGCGGGGTGGCCCGCGCCGATCGTGGACGTGCCGATGCTGACGGTCATGGTGCTCCGTTCGGTGCAGGGACGGGGGTCGGGGACCGGTGTTCCGCGGCGTGGTCGGCCGGGGCGCCGGTGGCGGGGAGCGCGCTGGCGCCGGTGGCGGGGAGCGCGCGGCTCAGCGCCTCGGCGGTCGCCAGGTCCGTGGCGTCGTCGATGTCCACGGCCGTCGCCGCGTCGACCACTGCGAGCTCGGTCCGGCCGAAGAAACGGTGCCGGTGCTGGCGGAGGCCGTCGACCCGGAGGACGTAGAAGGCGCCTGTCTCCCGGAACTCCGGTACGCGGTCCTGGCGGCGAGGTCGCACGGCGGCGTCGTGGTTCACAGCCACAGCTCGGCCGTCCGCGTCGACCCGCCAGAGGAAGGCGTGCGACGGAGCAGCGGCGAAGACCGAGTCCGCGGCGCCGGACAGGACCCGGTCGACGGCGGCGTCGAGATCCGCCGGGTCGGTGAAGGGTGAGGTCGCCTGCAGGAACACCAGGACTTCGGGGACCTCGTCGTGGATCTGCTCGAGCACGTCGAGGACGTGCAGCAGCGCCGACTCGCTCGACGCCGTGTCCCCGGCGAGGTCAGCGGGACGGTGGAGGACACGGGCCCCGGCCGCCCGGGCTTCGTCGGCGATGTCCGGGCCGTCGGTCGACACCACCACGGAGTCGATCGACCGTGCGGCGACCGCGGCCGCGACGGCGCGCGCGACGAGGCTCCGACCACCGACGGTGCGGAGGTTCTTGCCGGGGATGCCCTTCGAGCCGGCACGTGCGGGCACGACGGCGAGGACTCGGCCGAGGGAGCTCATGTGCCGGAAGCTACGGAGAGTCGGTGTCGCGGAGGCGAACACGAGGGAGCCACCAGTGGAAGTGCACAGGAAGTGCCGGGTGGCGCACGACGGGCGGCTAGTGTCGTCCGGTGCTCTCCGTCGACGACCTCCTCGACCCCGCTCCGCGTCGGGTCCTCGTGGCCGGGGTGTCCGGCGTCGGGAAGACGACCACCGCCCGGCGGATCGCGGAGGTCCTCGGGATCCGGCACACCGAGATCGACGCCCTCTTCCACGGGCCCGGGTGGGAGCCGCGGCCGACGTTCGTCGAGGACGTCGACCGCTTCACCCGCGAGGACTCGTGGATCACCGAGTGGCTGTACGGCCCGGTCCGGCCGATGCTCGCCGAGCGGGCGGACACCCTGGTGTGGGTGGACCTGCCGACCCGGGTGATGCTCCGGCGACTGCTGCGGCGGACCCTCCGACGGCGACTCGGTCGGGAGGAGCTGTGGAACGGGAACGTCGAGCCGCCGCTGTGGACGTTCTTCACGGACCGCGGGCACATCCTGCGGTGGGGGATCTCGACCCGCAACGCGATGCGGGAGCAGGTACCGGCGCTGGAAGGGTCCGCCCCGCACCTGCGCATCGTCCACCTCCGGTCGCAGCACGAGGTCGACGCGTTCGTCGAGCGACTGGCACGCCCCGCGGTCTAGAATCGTCGCCGTCCGCCTCCGTAGCTCAGTGGATAGAGCAGGTGGTTTCTACCCTCCGTGTCGCGGGTTCGATTCCTGCCGGGGGCACCGACGACGAAGGCCGCCACCCTCACGAGGTGGCGGCCTTCACGCGTCGGTGCGGTCTGCGTCGGCGCTGTGCGCGGGTGCGCCGCGTCAGTCGTCGTCGTCGGACGAGCGGCGGCGGATCTCGTTGGCGCTGATCGGCTGCGTGTACGGCGCCTCGTCCGTCTCGTGCGCGTCGGCCGGTTCAGCCGCAGCGCCGTCGAGCCGCGTCGACACCGACTTCGTGCTCGGCGTGGACACGGTCGCCGCGGGGCGGTTGACGTGGGCCTCGGCGGCGGTCGGACGTGCGACGGGCGGCGGCACCTCGCGGTCGCGCTGGCCCGGGCGGGCGGCGTCGTCGACGACGTCGGTCTCGTCGTCGTCGGTCCCGCGGTCGGCGGACGTCGCGGGAGTGGAAGCCGGTCGGGAGGACGGCGAGCCGAGCGTGGGGCGGACCGGGGCCGCACCGGACCGGCCCGGGACGTCGCTGTTCGGGCCGGGCACGTCGCCGTAGGGGCGGGTCAGACCGTCGCCGAGCGGGGTCGTCGCGGCGGTGGCGCCCGTGGATGCGGCGGTCCGTGCCCATGCCGGGGCACTGGACGTCGCGGGGGCCGGTGCGTCGTCGGTGCGCGCTGCGCCCGTGCGCGCCGGGGCCGACCCGGGCGTGCCGGTGCCAGCGGGCGCCGGCGTGCCGCCGGCCGCTCCGGCGTCGACAGTGCCGGCCTGGGCGGCGTTGCCGGTGCTGGCTTGGGCGGCGTTGCCGGTGCTGGCCTGGGCGGACCCGGCGCCGGCCGCAGCGGACGCCGTGCCTCCCGACCGGTCCGG
>NZ_BMOI01000015.1:19104-80233 GCF_014646995.1 Curtobacterium luteum
TGCGCGCAGCGAGGTCGTCGTCGGCGTGGGCGCGGGCTGCGGCGTCTCGGCCTGGCGGTTCGACACCTGGTCGGCGTTCCAGTCCTGCTGGCGCTTGACCAGGTCAGCGTCGGGATCGGGCGACTCGAACTTCCAGCGCTCGAGGTCGCTCTTGAACAGCTTGCGGGCGCGGTTCGGGCGTGCCTGCCACTCGAGCAGACGGTCGCGGAACTCGGCGAGGGACTGGTCGGCCTGGAAGGAGAACGTCGACGAGTTCTTCTTGATGTCGGCGATCTCGTGCTGGGCCCAGTTCGCCGCGAGCGGGGCGCCCGACACCGGCAGGAGGCGGAGCCGCACGTCGGCGTCCTCGGCGAGGTGGTCGGCGTAGGCGCGCTCCTCGTGTCCGAGCGAGCCCCACGTCGCGGCCTTCCGCGCCGCGGAGATGATCGCGGCGACGGCGGCGTTCTTCGCCTCACGCTCCTGCAGGGCGACCACGCGCTTGGTCGCGCCGCGGCCGATGAGCGCGGCGACGATGCCGGCCACCACGATGGCGACGAAGGGGATGATCGCGCCCGAGAGCAGCCGCCACCCCGTGTCCGACGCGGTCCAGTCCGTCAGCTCGTTCCACCAGTCCATGCGCGAACCGTACCCAGGGTGCGCGCGGACGGCGGGGAGGCTGTCCGGCGATCCGTGCATCCGCCCACGCTGGGCGACGCCGGGCGACGCCGGGGGGTGCTGGGAGAAGTGACGCGAGGGTCGTCGCGAGGGACGACCTGCGGCGCGCCGACGCCTTCCTGACACCTCGGGCGTCAGCCCCAGCGCAGGCAGTCGACCGCGTCGTCAGCGGACCAGACGTCCGGGAACTCGACGAACCGCCGCTCGGTCGGGATGTAGCGCCGAGCGCGGTACGCGGTGCCGCCCGCGACGTCGACGCGGTCCACGTATCCGACGATCTCGCCGTTGGCGCGGGTGACCCGGCTGAGGTCGTCGCGGACGTCGAGGATGCGGAGGTCGCCCCGGCTGCGGGCGACGGAGGACGTGCGGAGCCGGAACGCCGGTTCGGTCGTCGTGGTGTGCATGGTGTCCTCCTGGTGTGTGCTCGATGGGTCCGTGGTTCGTGCCTCCGACGCTACGGGCGACCACCGACACGCCGAGGGCGACGGATGCCTCCTGGGGACGACGTCCGCACACTGCGGCGGTGTGGACGACGCGTACCCCGAGATCCGCGCCCCGCGCCTCGGCGTCGGACGCCCTCCGCGCACGTGGAGGACGGCGCGGTAGCGTGGGCGCATGACGACGTTCGTGCTCGCAGGTGGTTGCTTCTGGTGCCTCGACGCGGTGTACCGCACCCTGCAGGGCGTGCAGGACGTGGTGTCCGGCTACATCGGCGGCACCACCCAGGACCCGACCTACGAACTCGTGTGCACGGGGACGACCGGGCATGCCGAGGCGGTCGCGGTGACCTTCGACGAGTCGGTGATCCCGGCGGACGTCGTCCTCGACGTGTTCTTCACGCTGCACGACCCGCGCCAGCTGAACCGGCAGGGCGCCGACGTCGGCACGCAGTACCGGTCCGCGATGTTCCCGGCCGACGACGAGCAACGTGCGCTGTTCGAGCGGGCGATCGAGCGTGCGGCGGACATCTGGGACGGTGGGATCGTGACCACGATCGAGCCGCTCACGACGTTCCACCGGGCGGAGGAGTACCACCAGGACTTCTTCGCGAAGAACCCCGGTCAGGGCTACTGCCTCGCGGTCGCGCTGCCGAAGGTGAACAAGGTCCGCAAGGCCTACAGTCAGTACATCCTGGCGTCCTAGCCACGGGCGTCGGGGCCACGAGGAGGTGGTCGAACGATGACGAACGACACGATGACGAACAGCACGACGACGAACAGGACCGGAGACTCGACGACGAGTGCCGCGGGGACCTGGGTCGCGGTCGGTCCCGCCGGCGCGGTGGGCAGCATCCACCGCGCTCCGGACGGGTTCCACGTCGAGCTCTTCGGACGCCGCAGCACGGGCGGGGTCTTCCCGTCGCTCGGCTCCGCGAAGAGCGCGGTGCACGCGGCGATGGGTCCGCACGCGGACCGACCGGAGTTCCGCGCGCACTGACTCCGGCCTGGAGGCACGGGGCACTTCTCCTGCACAGGTCGCGCCATCGGCGCTGTGATCCACAGATCGAGGCCCGGGCCGCTGACGCGGTCCGGGCCTCGTCACGATCGGAGCATGAACGACACGATCACGATCTGCGGCATCGTCGCCACCGAACCCCGGCACCTCGTCACCGACACGGGCATCGCCATCACCAGCCTCCGGCTCGCCTCGCCGTCACGGCGCTTCGACCGCGCCACCTCGACGTGGACCAACGGCGCGACCAACTGGTTCACGGTGACGGCCTTCCGATCACTCGCGGCCAACGTCCACAAGTCACTCAAGAAGGGCGACCGCATCGTCGTCACCGGGCGGGTGCGGATCCGCACGTGGGAGCGCGACGGGCGTGGCGGCACCTCGGTCGAGGTGGACGCCGAGGGCATCGGGCACGACCTCGCGTGGGGCATCAGCAACTGGATCCGCGTGCCACGGCAGGCGAACGAGACGGCCGTCACGCCCGTGGACAGCACCCGGGTCGATCCACGGACGGGGGAAGTCGGCGGCGCGCACCTGCACGGTGTACACCTGCCCGGTCCCGACGACGCCCCCGACGACGGACCCGGCGCCGGACCTGGCGAGGACGTCCCGGACGACGAGCCGTTGCCCGATGCCGCCGAGGCAGACCGGCACACCGCGGCGATCCTCGGCGAGGAGCACCCGTCGGGTGTCTTCGGCGTGGGTGACGCGACCGGAATCGGTGACGCTGATCAGCACGGGCTGCCCGCGGCCCTCGGCCTCGATCGCCCCTTCGGAGCGGAGGACGGGGACGCGGAAGCCGCCTGACCCGGCGGCCGACGGAGCGCCGCCGACGTCCGACGGAGCGCCGCCGCCGGACGTCGGAGCGCCACCGCCGGACGACGGAGCGCCGACCACCCGAGGGCGGCCGGCGCTCCGGTCGGCGGTGCGTCCGCAGTCAGCGGTCGGTGGTCAGCGACCGTTCCACTTCTGGGCGATCATCGCGATCCCCGACACCTGGTCGGTGTCCCAGTTGTGGCCGCTCGCCAACCCGGACACCCGGCCGTCGATCGAGAAGCTGGCACCCTGCACGCCGGCCTTGGTCTGCGTCGCCTTCAACCCGTGGAACGAGAAGCTGTTGTTCCACGAGCCGTTGAGCCCGATCCGACCCGTGGCGGTGCCGACGTCGATCCGGACGTTCTGCACGGTGGAGTGCACGGTGTCGCCGTTCAGGCGCGCGTTCGCCTCGGCGTTGAAGAACAGTCGCGGTTCGAGGTGCACGTTGACGGTGCCGATCGTCTTGTGGTTGACGCTGATCGCGGCGACGTCGTTCTTCCACCAGCGCAGCCCGACGGGCGTGAGGTTGTTCGTCGCGGCGTTCAGGTAGCCGTAGGTGAACTTGCCGTTCTGCACGCGCTCCCAGATGTAGCGGGGCTTGCCCTTGCTCTGGGGCGACCCGGAGTCGGACTGGATGCCGAACGAGAACGCATTGTTGTGGGCGTCGTGGACGTTGATGTACGACGAGTAGCCGGTGCCGGTGCCCTTGGCGCTGATGTTCGCCGTGTACGTCATGTAGGGCGTGCCGGAGGGGACGCTGAGCGCGGATGCGGGCGCAGCGGGGATCGTCACCGCGATCCCGAGTGCGAGAGCCCCGATGAGGGGCAGCATGAGACGACGGAGTCGGTTGTTCGCCATGTGGTCCTGGTCCTGGTCCTGATCGAGGCCGAGCTGGTGGTTTCGGGTCCCGCCGGCGAGTGATGCAGGTACCGTACGTCGCCCCACCGACACTTGTCAGCCCCCGATCGGGCAGGTGCGTCTTCCGGCGACGGCACCGCGGCCGCGCGATGTGCCGTCCGGGTCACTACACTTGACCGCGATATGGCTGAGTACATCTACCAGATGGTCCGCGCCCGCAAGTCGGTCGGCGACAAGCTGATCCTCGACGACGTCACGATGTCGTTCCTCCCCGGCGCGAAGATCGGCGTCGTCGGACCGAACGGTGCGGGCAAGTCGACGATCCTGAAGATCATGGCGGGTCTCGACCAGCCGTCCAACGGCGAGGCGAAGCTGACCCCGGGCTTCACCGTCGGCATCCTCATGCAGGAGCCCGAGCTCGACGAGGACAAGACCGTCCTCGAGAACGTCCAGCAGGGCGTCGGCGAGATCCACGGCAAGGTGGTCCGCTTCAACGAGATCTCCGCGCTCATGGCCGAGCCCGACGCGGACTTCGACGCGCTCCTCGCCGAGATGGGCACGCTGCAGGAGGAGATCGACGCGGCGGACGCGTGGGACCTCGACTCGCAGCTCGAGCAGGCGATGGCCGCGCTCCAGTGCCCCCCGGGTGACGAACTCGTCACGCACCTCTCCGGTGGTGAGAAGCGTCGTGTCGCCCTCTGCAAGCTCCTGCTCCAGAAGCCCGACCTCCTGCTCCTCGACGAGCCCACCAACCACCTCGACGCCGAGTCGGTGCTCTGGCTCGAGCAGCACCTGCAGCAGTACCACGGCGCCGTCCTCGCGGTCACCCACGACCGGTACTTCCTCGACCACGTCGCGCAGTGGATCGCCGAGGTCGACCGCGGTCGTCTCTACCCGTACGAGGGCAACTACTCGACCTACCTCGAGAAGAAGCGCGCCCGCCTCGAGGTCCAGGGCAAGAAGGACGCCAAGCTCGCGAAGCGGCTGTCCTCGGAGCTCGACTGGGTCCGGAGCAACCAGAAGGGTCGTCAGGCCAAGTCGAAGGCCCGTCTCGCCCGCTACGAGGAGATGGTCACCGAGGCCGAGCGCACGCGGAAGCTCGACTTCGAGGAGATCGTGATCCCCGTCGGCCCGCGCCTCGGGTCCCAGGTGATCGACGCCGAGAAGCTGCACAAGCAGTTCGGCGAGCGGGTCATCATCGACGACCTCTCCTTCACCCTGCCGCGCAACGGCATCGTCGGGGTCATCGGCCCGAACGGCGTCGGCAAGACCACGCTCTTCAAGACGATCGTCGGTCTCGAGCCCCTCGACGGCGGCACGCTCAAGATCGGCGAGACGGTCGACATCTCCTACGTCGACCAGAGCCGCGGCGGCATCGACCCGAACAAGAACCTGTGGGAGGTCGTGTCCGACGGGCTCGACTACATCCAGGTCGGCAAGACCGAGATCCCGTCCCGCGCCTACGTGTCGCAGTTCGGGTTCAAGGGTCCGGACCAGCAGAAGAAGGCCGGCGTGCTCTCCGGTGGTGAGCGCAACCGTCTCAACCTCGCGCTCACCCTCAAGCAGGGCGGCAACCTCCTGCTCCTCGACGAGCCGACCAACGACCTCGACGTCGAGACCCTCGGCAGCCTCGAGAACGCGCTGCTCGAGTACCCCGGCTGCGCCGTGGTGATCACGCACGACCGGTGGTTCCTCGACCGCATCGCCACGCACATCCTGGCGTGGGAGGGGCTCAACGAGGACGGCACGCCGAACTGGTACTGGTTCGAGGGCAACTTCGAGGCGTACGAGGAGAACAAGATCGCTCGCCTCGGCGCCGACGCCGCGAAGCCCGGCCGCGCGACGTACCGCAAGCTCACCCGCGACTGATCCGTGGCGGTCCTGCACGCTCCGGTCCGCATGCGGTGGAGCGACATCGACGCGTACGGGCACGTCAACAACTCTGCGATGCTGCGCCTCCTCGAGGAGGCGCGCATCGTGGCGTTCTGGGGTGCCGACCCGGACGAGGTCGACGCCGACGGGTCCGTCCCCGAGCCGATCATCGACGGTCGTCCGGGTTCGGGCACGATGACGGTCATCGCGGCCCAGCGCCTCGAGTACCTGGCGTCGATCCCGTACTTCCGGCAGCCGCTCGACATCCGGCTGTGGATCGGCCGGATCGGCGGCGCGAGCATCGACGTCTCGTACGAGGTGTGGTCGCCGGTCGGGCAGCAGCCCGCGGAGCTCTACACACGGGCGACGACGGCCCTCGTGATGGTCGACGCCGCCACGAACCGGCCGCGGCGGCTCACCGAGGCCGAGCGGGCGGCCTGCGAGCCGTACATCCAGGACCCGGTGCGCTTCTCACGCCCCTGACCGGCGCGCGCCGTCGGACCGACGCGCGGAGCGCTACCCGCTACCGCGGGACGCGCATCATCCCCTCCTGCGCGACGCTCGCGAGCAGCCGACCGTCCCGCGAGAACATCCGACCGAACGCGAGTCCCCGGCCGCCCTGCGCGCTCGGGGACTCCTGCGTGTAGAGCACCCAGTCGTCCGCCCGGCCGTCGCGGTGCCACCACATCGCGTGGTCGAGGCTCGCGCTCTTCACCCCGGGCGTGCCCCACGCGACCCCGTGTCGGCGCATCACCGGCTCGAGGATCGACAGGTCGCTCGCGTACCCGAGCACGGCCCGGTGCAGGGCCGGGTCGGCCGGCAGGTCGCCGTCCACCCGGAACCACACGGCCTGGTGGGGGAGCCGTTCCCCCTGCACGTCCACGAACACCGGACCCTCGACGTGCCGGAGGTCGATCGAGCGTTCCGCCCAGGCCCGCGCGACCGGGTGGTCGATCGCGGAGAGGATCGAGGCCGCCGACGGGAGGTCCTCGGGCGCCGGGGTGTCGACCGGGTACGGCTCCTGGTGCTCGACGCCCTCGTCGGGACGCTGGAACGACGCGATCATCGAGAAGATCGGTTCCCCGCGCTGGTACGCCTGCACCCGCCGGGTCGCGAAGGACCGGCCGTCGTGGATCCGCTCGACGCCGAAGGTGATGGGCAGGTCGGTGTCACCCGGTCGCAGGAAGTACCCGTGCATCGAGTGGATGTCGCGGTCCTCGATGGTGGACTGTGCGGCGACGATGCACTGCGCGAGCACCTGCCCGCCGAACACCCGGCCGTTCGGCGACCAGTGGCTCGCCCCGGTCAGGATGGTCTCGCCGGTGCTCGCGCCCGTGTCGTCGAGCCGCAGGGTCCGTAGGAAGTCCGGTTCCGTCACCCGCCCATCCTACGAAGCGCTCCCGGCCGGCCCCGGTAGGATCCGAGGGACATGGGCACCACCTTCACGCTCCCCGACGCCGCTTCGCTCGGTGACCTCCGCACCTACCTCGGACGCGCCGCCCGGATCGAGGACGGCTCGGTGCGGCTCATCGCCGACTCCGGGGTCCTCGCGGTCTACACGGCGATCCTCTACCCCGTCGGGCTGCTCGACGAACTGCCCACGGTCCTCGGCCTCCGGACGTTCTCGCTCGCCGAGCCCGCGACGATCGACGCGGTCGTCCCGCTCGCTTCGCTGCAGGAGCGGCTCCGGCTGCTCGCCGAGGCCCAGGACGCCGAGCACGCCGAGGGAGCCGACCCGACGCGGGCGACCCCGATCGAGGTGGAGCTCCCGCTCGAGGTCCACACCGTGACGTGGGCAGCCATCTCGCCGCCGCGCGGTGGCTGGGTGCCGCTGCCCGACGTGTCGGCCGAGTTGCTCCGCCGTGCGGCGAAGGCCGGCATCGCCGAGGTCGCCGAGGCGGTCCCGACGAACGCGGGCGAAGCGATCGTGCGCCGGGTCCGCTCCGAGGTCTGGGGCCGACCGATCCCGATGATCGAGCACCTGCCCGCGGGCGCCGGCTTCGCGGGGGAGAGTCTCGGCTTCCTCGGCCACGACCCGGTGCGCGTGTTCGAGACCGGTCCGTGGAGTCGCCTGACCACATCGCGCGGACACGTGCTGGTGAAGCGACGGGCCTGGTCGCTCAGCTCCTGACGGTCCGGCGGGCGCCCACGAGCGCGGAGGCCAGCGGGCTCCGAAGCCTGGGTGGTTGGCTTGGCGCATGCACGTCTTCCTCACCGGCGCGTCCGGCTACATCGGCTCCTCGGTCCTCCGCGCCCTCGTCGCCCACGGGCACGAGGTCACCGCGATCGTCCGCTCCGACGAGAAGGCCCAGCGGGTGCGTGACGCCGGCGGACACGCGATCGTCGGTGACGTCACCGACGAGGAGATCGTCGAACGGCTCGCGCACGAGGCCGACGGGGTGGTCCACACCGCATCGGCCGAGTCGGTCGACCCGGCGTTCACCGCGACCGTCCTCCGGGCGCTCGAGGGCACCCCGAAGCCGTTCGTCCACACCGGTGGCATCTTCACCTTCGGTGACTCGACCGCCGTCTCGGAGCAGTCGCCGATCGACCCGCCCGCGCTGACCGCCTGGCGGGTCGCGAACGAGGCCGCGGTCCGGGCGAGCACCGCACGCACGACGATCGTGGCCCCGGGCATCGTGTACGGCCGCGGCGCCGGCATCCCCGCGATGTTCGTCGGTGACGGCGAACACGAGGTCCGGCTCATCGGCGACGGCTCGCAGCGCTGGACGACGGTGCACATCGACGACCTCGGCGAGCTCTACGTCCTCGCGCTGCACCGTGCGGAGCAGGACGGCTACGTCGTCGCCGCCACCGGGGACAACCCGACGCTCCGGGAGATCGCGGAGGCGGGTGCGCACGGTTCGCCGGTGGTCGCGGAGAGCGTCACCGAGTCGCGCGACCGCCTCGGTGCGGACTTCGCGGACGCGCTGCTGCTGCACCAGGAGGCCACGGGCGCGCATGCGCGCGCCGCGTTCGGGTGGAACCCGACCCGCCTGTCCCTGGTCGAGGACCTCACCGACGGCTCGTACGTGCGCTGAGCCGCCACCGGCGCGGTCGCGCCACGGACGGACTGGAGGCACGGTGCGGGCCCGCACCGTGCCTCCAGTCCGTCGGTGGGTCGCGTCGGACCGTCAGTCGAACGTGTTCGTCATCGCGTGTGCGGCGCGGTCGAGGTAGGCCCAGAGCTCGGCCTCGTCGAGGGGCGCGAGACCGAGCGACTCGACGGCCTCGTGCATGTGGTGCAGCCAGCGCTCGCGCGCCTCGGACGTGATCCGGAACGGCTGGTGGCGCATGCGGAGCCGCGGATGGCCGCGTTCCTCGCTGTACGTGCCGGGGCCGCCCCAGTACTGCTGGAGGAAGGCGGACAGTCGCCAGACGGCTCCCTCGAGGTCGTCGGCCGGGTACATCGGCCAGATGACGTCGTCCTGCTGCACACCCTCGTAGAAGCGGCGGACCAGACGGTCGAACGTCGGGGCTCCGCCGATGCGGTCGTAGAGCGATCCGGTGGCGGAGACGCCGTGCTCGCCGACGCGGAGCGTGATCGGTTGCGCGGGCACGCGGCCGGGCCCGGCGGCGCCCGCCGCGGTGGTGTCGTCGGTCATGCCTCGCTGCTCACTTCTCATCGTCGGTGTCGTCGGTCCGGATGGCCTGGCCGAGCAGGTTCCGCTTCGGCTTCCGCGACTTCGTCGGGGCCGGGGTCGGCTGGGTCCGCACGGTGCGCAGCCCGTTGATGGACGTTGCGTTCTCCCATCCCGCGGGCATGATCATCGCCATCGCCGGCAGGGTGACGCCGAGCTCGTCGACGCTGCGCTTCAGCCGGATGCGCAGCTCGCGTCCGACGACGTCGAGCTCCGAGGACCGCGTCTTCACCACGAGCCGGAACACCATGCCGGCGTCCGTGATCGACTGCAGCCCCCAGATCTCCGGCTTCTCGACGATGCGCTGCCGCCAGCGGGGCTCCTGCGACATGGTGACGGCGGCCTTGAGCAGGGCGTCCTGCACGGCGTCGATGTCGGTGTCGTACGGGACGGTGATGTCGACGAGGACCCGCGACCAGCCCTGGGACAGGTTGCCGACGCGGAGGATCTGCCCGTTCGGCACGAACCAGAGGATGCCGTTCACGTCGCGGATCTGCATGACCCGGAGGCCCACGTTCTCGACCACGCCGGTGGCCTGCCCGGTGTCGACGACGTCGCCGACGCCTGCCTGGTCCTCGAGGATCATGAAGATGCCGGACAGCAGGTCGCGCACGATGCTCTGCGCACCGACGGCGAGGCCGGCCGCGACGAGCGAGGCGCCCCCGACGATGCCGACCGCGGCGTTCGGGATCGCGACCGGGATGATGATCGCGAGTGCCACGGCCACGACGATCACGGTGGCGAGGTTCTCGAGGACGCTGCCGAGCGTCCGGGTGCGCTGCACGACGCGGGCGGTCTGCGCCGGTGAGGCGATGAGCGCCTGCGTGTCGGTCGTGCCCTGGCGCTTCTTGACGCCGAGGACCACGCGGTTCACGACCGTGGTGATCATCCGGCGGAGGATCAGGCGCACGATGATCGCGGCGAGGATCACGATGACGATCGTGATCGGCTTGCCCCAGACGCTCCAGAAGTCGTCGAGGGCGGAGTTCACGGCTGCGTTGGTTGATGCGGCGAGGAGCATGATCCGATCGATGCTAGAGGGCGGGGCCTTGGCATCCCGTGAGGAACCCCGAGACCCCGCCCGTCGTCAGCAGGTCAGGAGCCCGCGGGTCAGGCGTCCGCCGCCTGGACCCGGAGTGCCCGCTCGGTGCCCGCGAGGTTCTCGGTCACGATGCGGCGCAGTGCCGGGGTCTCGGGGTGGGCGTCGAGCCAGGCGCGGGCGGCATCCCGCAGCTCCACCGAGGCGAGCGGTGCCGGGTAGAGCCCGGTGACGACCGTGTCGGCGATGTGGTAGCTGCGCTCGGCCCAGATGCGGGTCAGGACGTCGAAG
Source organism: Curtobacterium luteum (assembly GCF_014646995.1). Taxonomy (GTDB): domain Bacteria; phylum Actinomycetota; class Actinomycetes; order Actinomycetales; family Microbacteriaceae; genus Curtobacterium; species Curtobacterium luteum. Next base: position 29,728 of record NZ_BMOI01000015.1, read on the forward strand.
TACCTCGACACCAGGCCCTCGAGCACGACCGGGCTGTTGACGTGCTGGAACCCGACCGTGGTCTGGCGCACGATCGCGTTCGGGAGCGCGTCCGAGTCGACCAGCGAGGAGAACGCCGCGAGCTTGCCCTCCGCGGTCGGGATCGACGCCCGGGCGCGAGCGGCTGCCTGCTCACCCGACGCGGTCTTGTCGGCGGCGAGCTCGGCGTCGACGTCCGACCCGTCCGCGGCACCGGCGAGCACGAGGCCCTCCAGCAGCTCCCAGCGCAGGTCGGTGTCGATCTCGAGCCCGTCGAGCGTCACCGAGCCGTCGCGCAGCCCCTGGAGCGTCGCGACGTGTTCGGGCGTGGACGGGATCTGCGCGAAGAACTTGACGAACTGGAACTGCGCGTCGGAGCCGGCCTCGGCCTCGGTCGCGAGGGTCCACAGGGTGTCGCCGACCTGGCGGATGGTCGCCTCGGACGTCGCCGGAGCGACGTAGTTGCGTGCGGTCAGCAGCAGCTGCGACAGCGTCGTGCGGATCGTGGTCGACTCGGTCTCGGTCGCGATGTTGCCGAGCACGAGCCGGACGTAGTCGCTCGCCGGGGCCTCGGCGTCGCGCGTGGCGTCCCAGATGGCGCCCCACACGATCGAGCGGGCGAGCGGGTTCGCGATGTCGGCGAGGTGCGCGATCGCGGTCTGGCGGGACTGCTCGTCGAGGCGGATCTTGGCGTACGCGAGGTCGTCGTCGTTGAGCAGCACGAGGTCGCCGCGGTGGACGCCGACGAGCTCCGGCACGTCGGTGCGGGCACCGTCGACGTCGATCTCGACGCGGTGGGTCCGCTCGAGCTTGCCGCCTTCGGACGCCGCGTAGACGCCGATCGCGAGACGGTGCGGGCGGAGCGTCGGGTGGTCCGTCGGCGCTTCCTGCAGGACGGCGAAGGACGTGATCGCGCCGTCGGCGTCGACCTCGAACTCCGGACGGAGGGTGTTCACCCCGGCGGTCTCGAGCCAGAGCGCGGACCAGTCGGAGAGGTCGCGGCCGCTCGTGGCCTCGAGCTCGACGAGGAGGTCACGGAGCTCGGTGTTCGAGTGGTGGTGCTTCTTGAAGTACGCCGAGACGCCGGCGAAGAACGCGTCGATCCCGACCCACGCCACGAGCTGCTTGAGGACCGAGCCGCCCTTGGCGTAGGTGATGCCGTCGAAGTTGACCTGGACGTCCTCGAGGTCGTTGATCGTCGCGACGATCGGGTGCGTCGAGGGCAGCTGGTCCTGCCGGTACGCCCAGGACTTCTCCATCGCCTGGAACGTCGTCCACGCCTCGGCCCACTCGGTGGCCTCGGCCGTGGCGATCGTCGACGCCCACTCGGCGAAGGACTCGTTGAGCCAGAGGTCGTTCCACCACTTCATGGTGACGAGGTCGCCGAACCACATGTGCGCGAGCTCGTGCAGGATCGTGACGACCCGGCGCTCCTTGATGGCGTCGGTCACCTTCGAGCGGAACACGTAGGTCTCGGTGAAGGTCACCGCGCCCGCGTTCTCCATGGCGCCGGCGTTGAACTCCGGCACGAAGAGCTGGTCGTACTTCTCGAACGGGTACGCGACGTCGAACTTCTCCTCGTAGTAGGCGAAGCCCTTCTTCGTGATGTCGAACACGTACTCGGGGTCGAGGTACTCGGCGAGCGACTTCCGCGCGAAGACGCCGAGCGGGATCGTGCGGCCGTCGCGGCTCGTCAGCTCGTCGCGGACGACCTCGTACGGCCCGGCGACGAGCGCGGTGATGTAGCTGGAGATCTTCGCGGTCGGGGGGAAGGACCACGTCGCGATCTCGCCGTCGACGTGCGGCTGGGGGGTCGGGGAGTTCGAGACGACCTGCCAGCGGGCCGGCGCGGTGACGGTGAAGGAGAACTCGGCCTTGAGGTCGGGCTGCTCGAACACGGCGAACATCCGCCGGGAGTCCGGGACCTCGAACTGCGAGTAGAGGTAGACCTCGTCGTCGACGGGGTCGACGAAGCGGTGCAGGCCCTCGCCCGTGTTCGTGTAGAGCGCGTCGGACACGACCACGAGCTCATTCTGCTCCTGCAGGTCGTCCAGCTGGATCCGGACGCCGTCGTTCACGGCGGCCACGTCGAGCGCGGCACCGTTCAGCGTGACGGTGTGCACGGTCTTCGTGATCGCGTCGATGAACGTCGAGGCGCCGGGGGTCGCGCTGAAACGCACGCGGGTGGTGCTGCCGAACGTCTCGGCACCGCGGGTGAGGTCGAGCTCGACCTCGTACGACTGCACGTCGACGACGGCGGCGCGCTCCTGGGCTTCGATTCGGGTGAGGTTCTCTCCGGGCACGGACGCTCCAACTTCCACTGGGGACGCGGACGGGTCGTTGTCCGCGTACGAGGGGTCCCGGCGCGGCGTCGTGCACCGGCGGGACGGTCGACTCCAGCCTAGCGAGCGCGCGTACGCTCGCATCCGTGACCGAGACGACTGTGGACAACACGACCGAACGCACCGCTGTGGACTTCTGGTTCGACCCGAACTGCCCGTGGGCCTGGATGACGAGCCGCTGGGTGGGTGAGGTCGAGCGCCAGCGTCCGATCGACGTCACGTGGCACGTCATGAGCCTCTTCGTCCTCAACGAGCACCAGGACGTCCCGGAGCCGTACCGGGAGCGGCTCACCGCAGGCCAGGTCTACCCGCGGATCGTGACGGCCGCACGGCTCCGCCACGGCGACCAGGTCGTGAAGCCCCTCTACGACGCGCTCGGCGAGCACGTCCACCACCGGCAGGAGAGCGACCCCGAGCAGGTCGTCCCGACGGTGCTCGCGGAGCTCGGGCTCGACGCTGACCTGGTCGAGTACGCGTGGACGGACGAGGTCGACCAGGCCGTCCGTGCCAGCCACCAGGACGGCATCGACCGCGTCGGCCAGGACGTCGGGACGCCCGTCATCGCAGTCGAGGGCACCGCGTTCTTCGGCCCGGTCATCTCGCCGGCACCGAAGGGCCAGGAGGCGCTCGACCTCTGGGACGGCGTCGTCGCGGTCGCGAAGTACCCGGGCTTCTTCGAGCTGAAGCGCTCGCGCACCGTCGGCCCGGTCTTCGACACCACCGTCTGACGCGAACGGTCGCCGCACAACCAAAGACGCGCGGAACCACGAGATCGTCTGGTTCGGTCTGACTTTGGTTGCGCAGGAGCGCAGGAGTGCAGGAGCGCAGGAGCGCAGGAGCGCAGGAGCGCAGGGCCGGGAGGCACGGGTCGCGCCCGGCAGGCGGGCGCGGCCCGCGGGGACGGCTCAGTCGAGCGGCAGTCGCATGAGTGTCAGGTCGAGCCAGCGGTCGAACTTCCGCCCGACCTCCGGCAGGACGCCGACGGTCACGAACCCGAGCCGTTCGTGCAACGCGATCGACCCGGTGTTCGACGAGCAGATCCCGGCCATCAACACGTGGTGCCCGTCGGCTCGCGCCCGAGCCACGAGTGCGTCCATGAGCACGGTCGCCACGCCCCGCCCGCGGAACCGCTCGACCACGTAGACGCTGTGCTCGACCGTGTGCCGGTAGCCCTGGTGCGGCCGGAAGCCGCTGTACGTGGCGTAGCCCGCGACGACGCCCTCCACCTCGGCGACGAGCACCGGCAGTCCGGCCGACCGCCGCTCGGCCAGCCAACCGTCGAACCAGGGGCGCGGGTGGGGTTCCTCCTGCCAGATCGCCGTGGAGTGCAGCACCGCGTCGACGTGCAGCCCGTGCACGACGTCGAGGTCGCGCGGCTCGCAGTCGCGCACCGTGACCGCGGAAGGGGAACCCGTCGCATATGCTGTCGGCATGTCTCAGATCGTAGACGAAACGGCGCCGGAAGCGGAAACGGCGGACACGGCGTCCGCTGACGACGCCGAGCAGCGTCGACTCGGTGAACGGCTCCGGCGTCTCCGCACCGAGCGCAAGTGGAGCCTCACCGAACTCGCCGAGGAGTCGGGCGTCTCCCGCGCCATGATCAACCGCGTCGAACGCGGGGTGTCCAGCCCGACGGCCACCATCCTCGGGCGGCTGTCCGGGGCGTTCGGACTCACCGTCTCACAGCTCCTCGACGAGAGCCTCGAGCACGAGGTGCCCAGGTCGAGCGACCCCGACCAGGCGCGCGGCGTCCAGCGCGGCGCGACCGCCGACTCCTGGACCGACCCCGACACCGGGTACCGCCGTCGTCCCGTCTCGAGTGCGGACTTCCCCGCGGACGTGACCGAGGTGCGCCTCCCGGCCGGCCGCGGAGTGGCCTACCCGGCGTCCGCGTACGCCTTCCTCCGGCACTGCATCTGGGTGCTCGACGGCACGCTCGAACTCGTCGTCGGCGACGACGTGACGCGCCTCGGCGCGGGGGACCGGATCGAGCTCGGCGAGCCGGCCGACGTGGTCTACCGGAACACCGGTGACGACCTCGTCCGGTACGTCGTCGTCGTGGTCCGGGGCCGGTAGGCGCAGGAATAGGATCGGTGCCATGCGCATCCACCTCGGAACGGACCACGCCGGCCTCGAGTTCAACAAGACCCTCGCCACCCACCTGACGGAGGCCGGGCACGAGGTGGTGGACCACGGTCCGACCGAGTACGACGCACTCGACGACTACCCCTCGTTCTGCATCAACGCCGCGCACGCGGTCGTGCAGGACCAGCGCGCCGGTGTCGAGTCCCTCGGTGTCGTGTTCGGCGGTTCCGGCAACGGCGAGCAGATCGCCGCGAACAAGGTCGAGGGCATCCGGGCCGCGCTCGTCTGGAACGAGTCCACCGCGGTGCTCGCCCGCCAGCACAACGACGCCAACGTCATCTCGATCGGCGCGCGCCAGCACACCGAGGACGAGGCGATCCGCTTCGTCGACCTCTTCATCGCGGAGCCGTTCTCGGGCGAGGAGCGCCACGCCCGTCGCATCGCGCAGCTCGCCGAGTACGAGACCACGGGGCACATCGCCGGTGAGCAGATCGACGAGTAGGCCGGGTAGACAGGCTCCATGCCCGAGGGTCACTCCGTCCACCGCATCGCCAACCAGTTCGCCCGGCACTTCGTCGGCAAGCGCTGCGAGGTGTCCAGCCCGCAGGGACGCTTCGCCGCCGGGGCGGCGCAGCTCGACGGCAAGCGCATGGTCGCCGCGCGCGCGGTCGCGAAGCAGCTGTTCCTGGAGTTCGAGGACGACCTGTTCCTCCGCGTCCACCTCGGCCTCTACGGCGCGTGGGACTTCGCCGGCGTGATCTCGTCGGCCGAGGCGCTGTCCGAGGACGGCGACGGTGAGGAGTCGCTGTCGTCGATCGGCGCGCCGCGGCTCGCCCGGTACCGGATGGCCGAGCAGGAGAAGGCCGAGGACCCGATCGAGTCCTTCCCGCCGGACCCGGTCGGACAGGTGCGCGTCCGGATCCTCACCGAGGACACCGTCGCCGACCTCCGCGGCCCGACCGCCTGCGTGGTCGAGGACCCGGCCGGCGTGCAGCGCGCCCTCGACAAGCTCGGACCGGACCCGATCAACGACGACGGACCCGAGGCAGAGAAGACCTTCGTCGAGAACGTCCGGAAGCGGAACGTCGCGATCGGGCAACTGCTCATGGACCAGTCCGTGGTCGCGGGCATCGGCAACATCTACCGTGCCGAGCTGCTGTTCCGGCAGCGCATCGACCCGTACAAGCCCGGCAAGAAGATCACCGTGAAGCAGGCGAAGGCGCTGTGGCAGGACTGGTCGAAGCTGCTGCACGACGGTGTCCGCGACGGTCTCATGCTGACCATGGACGACCTGTTGGAGGCCGACCACGCGAAGGCCGTGCGTTCCCGGAAGGACCGGCACTGGGTGTACCACCGCGAGGGCGAGCCCTGCCGGGTGTGCGGGACGGAGATCCGGATGGCGGACATGGCCGGCCGGAAGCTCTACTGGTGCCCGAAGGACCAGAAGTAGCGTCGGCGGCAGCGGTCACACGTCGAGGTACGTGAACCGTCCCTCGATCGCGGTGCCGAGCACCCGGGCCGAGCGCAACGCTCCCGACGACGGCGCTGCGAGCGGGTCCTCCGCCAGGAGCACCAGGTCGGCGACGTCCCCGACGGACACCCCGACCCGGCCACCCTCGGTCGATCCGCGCCACGCGGTCAGCGCGGCGAGCCGCTCGGCCGGGTGCCACGGCTCCCGTCCGTCCCGGTCCCGCCCGACCGCCGCCGCCATCGACACCCACGGGTCGAGCGGTGCCACCGGCGCGTCGGAGCCGAGCAGCAGGGACGCACCCGCGCGGTCGAGCGACGCGAACGCGAACGCCCGGTCGGTCACGCCCGCCCAGTGACGGTCCGCGATGTCCCGGTCGTCCATCGCGTGCTCCGGCTGCACGGACGCCGCGACGCCGAGCCGCGCGAAGCGCTCCACGTCCTCCGGCACGAGCAGCTGCGCGTGCTCGATCGTGCCGCGGGCGCCGACGGCCTCGAAGACGTCGAGCGCGAGGGTGTTCGCCCGGTCGCCGATCGCGTGCACGGCGGGGACGAGCCCGGCCGCCACGGCACGTCGGACCATCGCGACGAGGTCCTCGAACGCGTACGCGAGCACGCCCGAGCCGTCGGTCATCGCCGCCGTCCGGGTGCCGAGCGACCCGTCGGTGATCACCTTGAACGGCCCCATCGTCACGAGTCCCCGGGTCCCGGGCACGACGTCGCCGGTGCGGAGCCCGCGCGCGATCGCGGCGTCGAGCTCGCCCGGGTACACCCCGGACCCGACCCGCAGGCCGTCCGTCCCCGCTTGCACGCGCCGGGTCCACCGGTCGATCCCGAACACCATCTCGAGGTCGCGCACCCGCGTCACCCCGCGGGCGGCGGCCGCCTCGACGGCGTCCGCCACGAACCCGTCGAGCACGTCGTCCGGCACACGGGAGAGTGCGCCGGTCACGTCGAAGGCGTCCTGCTCGCGCAGGACGCCGTCCTCGCCGGCCGGCAGGGGCCGCCCGACCAGGGCGGCGAAGTGCTGCAGCGCGAGGGCGTTGCACCACACGGCGTGCAGGTCCGCACTGATGACGACGACCGGGAGGCCCGGTGCGGCCTGGTCGAGCAGCTCACGGCGCGCGGGGCGTGGCCACATCCCGTCTCGGTAGCCGTGCCCGACGAGCACCCGGTCCGGCACGCCCGTGCGGGCGACGTCGGCCAGGAGGGACGCGGTCGACTCCGCGGAGTCGCAGCCGGACACGTCGACCCGTCGTCGCACGAGCGCCCACTGGTCGAAGTGCACGTGGTGGTCGACGAGTCCGGGTCCGAGCCACGCGCCGGCAGCGTCGACGACCTCGGTCTCGGCGGAGGTCGGGTCGAGGGTCCCCGCGGGTGCGATCGCGGCGACCCGCCCGTCGACGAGCAGCACGTCGGACGGGGCGCCGGACGTCCCCACGCGCCGGACGGTGCGGAGCAGTGTCTCGGTCATCCCCACCGTCACGGCCGGTCCGCCGCTGGCGCGTCGGCCCGGAACCGGCGGCGTGGGCCCAGCGCCTCCAGCCCGTGTACCCGGACCATCTCGTCGGCGAGCGCCGGCGAGGCGTACGGCCCGTCGCCACGGAGACCCGCGACGATCCGCTCGACGACCTCGGGGGCCTTGTTCTGGGAGAGCTTGGCGCGGGCGTCGAACCGGGTGACCCGGATGCGGATGCCCACGGTCCCCTTCGCCATCGCGCGGGCCGTCTGCTCATCGACCTCGAGGGACACCGGCTCCGGCATCACCTGCTCGAAGTGGTCGACGAGTTCGCCGAGGACGCGGAAGTTCTCCTCGTCGGACAGGACCTCCGGCGTGCCCCAGCAGTGCGCGGTGACGTGGTTCCAGGTCGGGACGAACTGCTCGGGCGGGTACCAGGCGGGGGAGACGTACCCGTGCGGTCCCTGGAACACGACGAGGACCTCGTGCTGCCCGAGTTCGTGGGCGACCTCGTCGGGGCGGCCGACGTGGGAGACGAGGACGATCTCGTCGTCGGTGCTCGTGGCCGTGTCGAGGAGGACGGGGTAGTGCGACGCGACGAGCCCCGTGGCGGTGGGCGACACGATCGTGGCCCACGGGTTCTCGGCGATCAGCCGACGGACCTCGGCGACGTCGGTCATGAGGAAGTGGGGTGTGTGCCGCATGGGTCGAGCGTGGCACAGGTCGCTCCGCGGGCGCGAGGGTCGTCGTTTCGGGCCTGTTTCCGAGAAGTAAAGGTTTCAGAGATCACTGAAACAAGTCTTGTGGTGGGGTTTCGTCCGGCCCTAGCTTCACCGTCAACGACGACCGGTCCCGAACCGGACGCGCTCGACTCGAGGAGCAAACGATGCGACGCAGGACTCTCGCCGCGCTGGCCGCGGCGGCCACGGTGGCGCTGGTGGCCGCGGGCTGTTCCGCAACCGGGACCGCGAACGACCAAGCGGGATCGGGCGGGAGCCTGGTGTACGCCACGGGCGAGCCCGACCACCTCACCCCCGGACGCCAGACCGTGGCCTTCACCCAGGTGCTCAGCCTGTTCGCACCCCTCACCGAGACCGACTCGGACGGCAAGCTCCACGACGTCGCGGCGAAGAGCGTCACGTCGAGTGACAACACCACGTGGACGATCACGCTGCGCGACGGCTGGAAGTTCCAGAACGGCGAGGAGGTCACGCCCGAGAGCTACGTCAAGGCGTGGAACCACACCGCGTACGGGCCGAACGCCTGGGAGAACAGCGGCGAACTCGCGTCGATCGTCGGGTACGCGGACCTCAACCCGGCGTCGGGCAAGCCGAAGACGAAGGAGATGTCCGGGCTGAAGGTCACGGGCAAGGACACCTTCACGGTGACGCTCGACCACGCCGACAGCCAGTTCCCCCTCCAGCTCAGCCAGGCGCAGACCGCCTTCTACCCGATGCCGGAGGCCGCCTACGCGGACCTCAAGGCGTACGACGCGAAGCCGATCGGCAACGGTCCGTACGAGATGACCGAGAAGTGGAAGGCGAACCAGCCGTTCACGGTCACCGCCTGGAAGGGGTTCGAGGGGACGAAGGCGAAGACGGAGGACGTCACCTTCAAGAGCTACTCGGACATGAACACCGCCTACACCGACGTGCTCGCCGGCAACGCGGACGTGCTCTTCCTGCCGGCCGACAAGATGACGAGCGCCGGTTCCGACTTCGGCGACCGGCTGCACTCGTTCGACGCCCCCGGCATCGACTACCTCGGCTTCCCGCTCTGGGACGACCGCTACTCCAACCCCGACGTCCGTCGAGCGATCTCCATGTCGATCGACCGGGAGCAGGTGAACAAAGCGATCTACGGCGGCCTGTACGAGCCGGCGACCGCCCTCACCCCGCCGAACATGTCCGGCACGCAGGAGGGCATCTGCGGCGAGGCGTGCGAGTTCTCCCCGTCGAAGGCCAAGGCGCTCCTGCAGGAGGCCGGCGGGTTCGACGGCACGATCACGCTCGTCTACCCGGGTGGCAACGGCCTCGACTCGCTGTACCAGGCGTACGCCAACCAGATCCGTCAGAACCTCGGCGTCGACACGGTCGCGAAGGCCACCACGGACTGGGCGTCGTACTACTCGGAGCTGACCGACAAGAAGATCGCGGGCCCGCACTTCGGTCACTGGGGTGCGCTCTACGCCAGCCAGCAGAACACCCTCCGTGCACTGTTCACCAAGGCCGGCGGCTGTGCCCCCTGCACCGGGTACTACCAGTCGGACGAGGTCGATCAGCTGCTCGCGAAGGCCGACTCCGCGGGGTCGCAGGCCGAGGCGAACGAGTACTACGCCCAGGCGCAGAAGGCCGTGCTCGAGGACTTCCCGGTCGTGCCCACGTTCTTCGACAAGTACGCCTACGTGGTCAGCGACAAGATCGCCTCGCTCCCCGCGGTCGACGGCAGCCCCGTCGTCCCCGGCATCACCGTCAAGTAGGGACCGGCACCACCCGATGGACCAGCGCACCGTCCTCCGCCTCGCGGCCGAGGTCCCCGAACGCGACGGGTTCCCGCTCGTCGACGACCTGCACGCCCGGTTCGCCGCGCTCGCCGCGGCGCACCCCGACCAGGTCACGGTCACCCGGATCGGCACCAGCCGGCTCGGGGAACCCCTCCACAGCCACCGCATCGGGTCCGGGTCGCACGCCGCCGTCATCGTCGGCGGCGTGCACCCGAACGAGCCGATCGGCTCGTGGACGGCCCTGCACCTCGCGACGTGGCTGCTCGAGGACCCGGAGGCCGCGGCGACGCTCGACACCATCTGGCACATCGTCCCGACGATCGACCCGGACGGCATGCGGCTCAACGAGGCGTGGTTCCGGGACCCGCACGACCGGGTGCACTACGCCCGGCACTTCTACCGCCCGGCGCCGGACAGCCAGGTGGAGTGGACCTTCCCCAACAGCCACGGGTCGGTGTACTTCGACCGGGTGCTCCCGGAGACGCTCGCGTTCATGCGGCTCATCGACGACACCCGGCCGGACCTCCTCGTGTCGCTGCACAACGGCGAGATGGGAGGCGTCTACTACTACCTGTCCGAGGACCTGCCCGACGTCATCGACACCCTGCGCGCGGTGCCGACCGCGCTGGGGCTACCGCTCGACACGGGGGAGCCCGAGTCGCCGCACCTCCGAGCACTCGCCCCCGCGGTGTTCGCGATGGACGGCGTCGAGGCCGCGTACGACTACCTCGTGAGCCTCGGGATCGACCCCGCCGAGCACATCCACGGCGGTTCGAGCGCCGCCTGGGCAGCACGGCACGGGACGCTGTGCATGGTCGCCGAGCTGCCGTACTGGAGCCACCCGGACGCGGACGACCAGACCCCGACCGACGAGTCGTACGCGGACCTCCTCCGCCGGTCGGCCGACGCCCTCGCTGCCTCGGGCGCGGAACTGCGGGCGGTCCTCGACGAGGCGTCCCCGATGCTCACGATCGCGTCGCCGTTCCTCGAGGCCTCCCGAGCGTTCGTCCCGCTGCTCGCGGGCATCGCGGACACCGACCGGGCACGGGCCGACCGCGAGCCCGCCGACCGGACGGCGACGGTCGCCGAGCGCTTCGGCTGCGAGGACCTGGTCCGCTGCTTCCGCCTGCGCTACGCGGGCATGCTGCTCCGGGCGCTCGAGGTGGAGACGACCGCGGGCACCGCCCCGGCGTCGCTCCGGCGGTTGCGCGACCAGCTCGCCGAGCGGTACGCCGAGTGGCAAGCCGACGAGCTGCCCGATGCCGCTCCGATCCCGATCCGCACGCTCGTGGGCGTGCAGTTCGGGGCGATCCTCGCCTGCGCGAGCCACGTCGCCGGAGGCGACGACAGCAGGCACAGCGCGGAGCCGGACCGCGCCTCTCCCCACCGGCACGGCCCGTCCGCCGCTGGCGCGTCGGCCGGGAACCGGCGGCGTGGGGCCAGTCCGTTGCTCGCCACGTCGCTGACGGGAGGCGCGTGATGCGCCCGGCGCTCGCCGTCGGCCGCCGACTCGGCGGCCTGGTCGTCGTGTTCCTCGGGGTGACCTTCCTCATCTACGCGATGACGTTCGCGCTGCCGGGCGACCCGATCAAGGCGCTCGGCGGGGACCGGCCGCTCTCCGACGCCGTCGTCCGGGCGCTCCGAGCCGAGTACCACCTCGACCAGCCGCTGTGGCTGCAGTACCTGCAGTACCTCGGCGGGCTCTTCCGGGGCGACTTCGGCACCGACTTCAGCGGGCAGTCCGTCGGGGAGCAGATGGCCTCGCGGTGGCCGGTCACGATCACCCTCGCGCTGACGGCCTGGGCGATGGAGATCGTGCTCGGCATCGGACTCGGAGCGCTGTCGGCACTCCGGCGCGGCACCGTCCTCGACAAGTCCGTGCTCGTCGGGACCATCGTCGTGGGGGCCGTGCCGGTGTTCGTGCTCGGCGTCGCACTCCAGCTCGTGTTCTCGGTACGGCTGCACTGGTTCCCGGTGGCCGGCGCGACCGCGGGCTGGCCCAGCGCCTACGTGCTGCCCGCGTTCGTGGTCGCGCTGTTCGGCCTCGCGGCCGTGTCCCGACTCACCCGGACCTCGATGATCGAGACGCTCGACGCCGACTTCGTGCGGACCGCGCGGGCGAAGGGCCTCGCGCCCGGCCGGATCGTCGGGGTCCATGTCATGCGCAACTCGCTCATCCCCACGGCGACCTACCTGGCGACCGACCTCGGCTACCTCATGGGCGGCACGGTGATCGTCGAGGGCATCTTCAACCTCCCCGGCGTCGGGAACCTGCTCTTCCAGGGCATCCGCTCGCACGAGGGCGCGGTCGTCGTCGGGATCTCGACCGCGCTCATCCTGGTGTTCCTCGTCACGAGCGTGCTCGTCGACCTGCTGCACGCCGCCCTCGACCCGCGTGTCCGGACAGGAGCCGCAGCATGACCACCTCCGCCATCGGCGCGACCCTCGAACCCGCCGTCGTCACCCGTCGACGACCCCTGCGCGCCGCCGTCCGCAAGCCCGGGTTCTGGGTGCCGGCATCCGTGCTGGTCGTCGTCCTGCTCATCGCCGTGTTCCCCGCGTTCTTCGCCGGCTTCTTCGGCCACGGCGACCCGCGCGCGTGCGACCTCGGCCGGAGCGGTGCTCCCGCGGCCGACGGGCACCCGTTCGGCTTCGACCTGCAGGGGTGCGACGTCTACGCGAACGTGGTCTACGGCACCCGGTCCTCGGTCGCGGTGGCGCTGCTCACCACGGTCCTCGCCGGGGTGGTCGCGGTCGTCGTCGGGACGGTCGCCGGCATGCTCGGCGGCTGGGTGGACGCGGTGCTCGCCCGCCTGACCGACGTCTTCCTCGGCTTCCCGTTCCTCCTCGGCGCGGTCGTCGTGCTCAACAGCGTCGGGGAGCGCTCGGTGCTGACCGTGTCGCTCGTGCTGGCGTTGTTCGGCTGGCCGACCATGGCGCGGCTCGTCCGGTCGAGCGTGCGGAGCGTCCGGAACGCCGAGTTCGTCCTGGCAGCCCGGACGATGGGCCTCTCCACGTGGCGCATCACCACGCGGTACGTGCTGCCGTCGTCGATCTCGCCGCTGCTCGTACTCGCCACCATCACCGTCGGCGGCGTCATCGTGTCGGAGTCGTCGCTGACGTACCTCGGCATCGGCCTCGAGAGCCCGGCGATCTCGTGGGGGCTGCAACTGTCCGCCGCCACGAGCCAGTTCCTCCGCGCGCCCCACATGCTCGTCGCGCCCGCGGCGTTCCTCGCCGTCACCGTGCTGTCCGTCATCGCGCTCGGCGACACGCTGCGCGCCGCACTCGACCCACGCCGCCGCTGACGCGCGTCGCGCCGCACCCTGCGGCCGGCAGCCGTCAGACTCGTCACCACCGCCCCTCGAAAGGACACCCCCAGTGACCGACACCCTCGCCGCGTACCGGAAGACCCTGCCCTACATCCACGACTGGGTGTCCTACAAGGTCTGGCAACTCCGCGTCCCGGGCGTGCAGGTCGCCATCGGGTACGCGGGCGAGGTCCTCTTCGAGGAGGCCTGGGGACACGCCGACGTCGAGGCCGGCCGGCGACTCACCACCACCGACCTCTTCCGGATCGCCTCGCACTCGAAGACGTTCACCGCGACCGCGCTCCTGCTGCTCGCCGAGCGCGGCGCCCTCCGGCTCGACGACACCGTCGGCACGTACGTCCCGGCGCTCGCCGACGGCGGCTCCCCGCTCGCCGACGCCACCCTCCGCGAGCTCATGGAGATGGGCGCCGGCGTGATCCGCGACGGGCACGACGGCGACTACTGGTCCCTCGCGCGCCCGTTCCCCGACGAGGAGGAGCTGCTCGCGCTCGTCCTCGACCGCGGCCAGAAGGTCCCGGCGGGGTCCTCGTTCAACTACTCGAACCTCGGGTACTCGCTGCTCGGCCTCGTCATCGCCGCGGTCTCCGGTACGACGTACAACGACTTCGTCCGCGAGGCGATCACCGAGCCGCTGGGCCTACGGAACACCGGCCCGGACTGGGACCCCACGCGGGCGGACGACTTCGTGGTCGGCTACACCGGCTTCCACACCGACCGCCGCCGACACCGCATCGACCACGTCGACACCCGGGCGATGGCCGCCGCCACCGGCTTCCACGGCACCGCGGGCGACCTCGTGCGGTACTTCTCGCAGCACGTCATCGGGCAGGGCGCCCTCCTCAGCGACCACTCGAAGCGGCTCGCACAGCGCAAGGCCTGGAGCGCCACCGACGACCCGGCCGACCGCGGCTACGGCGCGGGCTTCGTCGTCGACCGGATCGGCGGACGCGAGGTCCGCGGCCACTCCGGCGGCTTCCCGGGTCACATCACCCAGTCGCTGTTCGACCCGGCGTCCGGGCTCGTCGTGTCGGTGCTCACCAGCGCCGCCGCCGGACCTGCGACGCTCATCGCCACCGCGATCATCGAACTCCTCGACCGCGCCGCGGCCGACGACGCACCCGGCGCCCCCGTACCCGACGGCGTCGACCCCGCCACCTTCACCGGACGCTTCGCGAACCCCTGGGGCGTCACCGACATCGCGCTGGTCGGCGACCGGCTCCTCGAGATCGACCCCGCAGCGCCCGCCCCGCTCGAGTCTCCCACCCGGCTCGAGGTGGTCGACGCCGACACCCTGCGGATGACGCACGGCAACCGCTTCGGCTCGATCGACGAGGACGTCACCTACTCACGCGACGCGGACGGCACCACGACGGGCATCCGCGCCGGCGGCGGGATGAGCCTCACCGCCTGGTCCGTCCCGGTCGAGCCGCCCGCCGTCGCCGCCGGGGTCGAGGCGTGAGCGAGGGGGACCGCCAGGCGCTCCGGGCGGAGGCACGCAGCGACGTCGTCCTCGAACCCGCACGGCAGGCGTTCGTCGAGGAGTTCGCACTCATGTTCAGCGACATGGCGGGCATGCCGCTCACGGACGCCCGCGTGCTCGGCTACCTCATGATGACCCGTGCCCCGCACTCGTCCTCGTCCGACCTGCAGACCGCCCTCGGCGCCAGCTCGGGCTCGATCTCGATGGCGACGCGGCGGCTCGTCGACAGCGGCTTCGTGAAGCGCCACACCGTCCCCGGTGAGCGCAGCCACTACTTCCGCGCCGAGGCCGACGTCTGGGGCTCGTGGCTCGCCGGGGAGCGCCGCTACCTCGACCGCCAGCGCGACATCATCGGCCGCGGCCTCGCGATCGTCGAGTCCGGCGGGCACACCGCCGACGGCGACGTCGACGCCGAGGTCCGCGAGCGCCTCCGCAACGGCCGCGACTACATGCAGTGGCTCCGCGGGCACCACTTCACGATGCTCGAGGAGTGGGAGGCGTTCAAGGCCGACCGCGACCGCACCGACCGATCGGAGACCCGATGAGCGACGTCCTGTCCGTGGAGCACCTCACCGTCACGTTCGACGTCGAGGGCGAGACCGTCCGCGCCGTCGACGACGCGTCGTTCCGGGTCGGGCGCGGCGAGGTCGTCGCGGTCGTGGGGGAGTCCGGCTCCGGCAAGAGCATGACCGCGATGACGGCGATGGGCATCGCACCCGACGGTGCCCGCGCGACGGGCAGCATCCGCATCGGTGACCTCGAGGTCCTCGGCGCCGACGAGCGCACCCTCCGCGAGGTCCGTGGACGCCGCGTCTCGATGGTGTTCCAGGACCCGTCGGCCGCGCTCAACCCCGTCTTCACCGTCGGCTTCCAGCTCGCCGAGGCGGTGCGCCGCGCCGAGGCCGGACTCGACCGCGCCACCGTCCGCGCCCGCTCGGTCGAGCTCCTGCGCTCCGTCGAGGTGCCGGAACCCGAGCGTCGGCTCGGCCAGTACCCGCACGAGCTCTCCGGCGGCCAGTGCCAACGGGTGATGATCGCGATGGCGCTCGCCTCCGACCCCGACCTGCTCATCGCGGACGAACCCACCACCGCCCTCGACGTCACGGTCCAGGCCGAGGTGCTCGACGTCCTGCGTGCGCTCCGCGGCCGCACCGGCACCGCGATCCTCCTCATCACGCACGACATGGGCGTCGTCGCCGACCTCGCCGACCGCGTGGTGGTGATGCGCCGCGGCCGGGTCGTCGAGTCCGGCGACGCCGTCGCCGTCCTGACGACGCCCACCGCCGAGTACACGCGCGAGCTGCTCGCCGCCGTCCCCCGCCTGGGAGCCTCCGTCCCGGGCGCGGACACGGGTGCCGGCCTGGAGGCGCGCCTCACCCCGGCCCCAGTCCTCGACGTCCGGCACCTCGTGGTGGAGTACGGCGGTGCGCTCCGGGGACGCTTCCGCGCGGTGGACGACGTGTCGTTCACGGTGGGGCGTGGGGAGATCGTCGGGCTGGTCGGCGAGTCCGGCAGCGGCAAGACGACGATCGGCCGCGCCGCCGTCGGCCTCGCCCCCGTCACGGCGGGCAGCGTCGTCGTCGAGGGCACCGACGTCGCCACCGCGGGCCGCTCCGAGCGCCGGGCCATGCGTCGGCGCGTCGGCGTGGTGTTCCAGAACCCGCTGCGGTCGCTGAACCCGCGCTACACGGTCGGACAGACGGTCGCCGAGCCGCTGCGGCAGATCCTGCGCCTGCCGGCTGCCGAGGTCACCGAGCGGACCGAGCGGCTCCTCGCCGACGTCGGGCTCGACGGCGGCTTCGCGGAGCGGTACCCCCACGAGCTCTCCGGCGGACAGCGCCAGCGCGTCGCGATCGCCCGCGCCGTGGCGCTCGACCCGGCGCTCCTCGTCGCCGACGAGCCGACGAGTGCCCTCGACGTGTCCGTGCAGGCCCGGGTGCTCGACGTGTTCCGCGAGCTCCAGGAACGCCTCGGCTTCGCGTGCCTCTTCATCACGCACGACCTCGCCGTCGTCGACACCCTCTGCGACCGGGTCGTGGTGCTGCACGACGGGCGGGTCGCCGAGCAGGGGACCCGCGACGCGATCCTCCGGAGTCCCGAGGACGCGTACACGCGCCGGCTCGTCCAGGCCGCACCCGTGCCGGACCCCGTGGAACAGGCCGCCCGTCGCGCCGAACGGCTCGCGTCCCTGGCCTCCTGAGCTCCTCGTCCACGCCCGGCGGATCGCGAGGCGACGATCGATCCTGCCGTTGGCAGTTCCGGTTCGCGGATCCCGAGGTCGGCGCACCGGAACTGCCACGGACGAGGACGATCTGCGTCAGGTGGGCGGTGGATGTCCGTCCGGGGCCCGGACCCGTCCGAGTGATCGCCGCATAGCGGACACCGAGGCGTACCCGTGCCGCTCCGACACCGCGTCCGGAGCGTCACCGGCCAGCAGCGCCGCGCGGACGGCGAGCGCCCGGTACCAGCGGCCGAGCTGCGCCGGAGAACACCCGGTCGCCTCCCGGAACCGGCGGTGCAGCGTGCGTTCCGACATCCCGGTGACGGCGAGCAGCTCCGCGACCGGGACCGCCCGGGTGGCGTCGAAGAGCACGTCGAGGACAGCGCCGAGGCTGTTGTCGGCCGCGAGCACCGGCGGGGGACCGTGCCGGAGGACGGTGGTCACCACGAGGAGTGCGAGCGCATCCGCCTGCGCGTGCGCCCAGCGGACCGAGAGGCTGTCCACCTCGCGGGCGGCCGCGACCACCGAGGGTTCCGGCGACCCGGACGGCTGCGTCTCCAGGAACACGGGGAGGGCGAGCGCTTCGTCGGCGAGTGGTCCGAGGGCCACCGAGCCGACCGTCACCCCGGTCGGGCGCGGCCAGAGCGGATCGTCGTCCACCGGAGGGCCGTGCACCTCCGCCGACGCCCCGACGCTCATCGCGGCGCCGTGGCGGAGGATCGCGGCGCCCCCGGGGTGCAGCACCCAGTACCGACCTGCGCGGTGCAGGACGACGGGCGTGTGCAGGGTCACGACCCACGCCGTGACGTCCGGGTCGAGGTGCAGGGTCCAGTCCGGGGCTGCGGACAGCAGCGAACGGCCGAAGGAGCACCGGAGCCCCGCGATCTCGATGAGGGCCTGGAGCGCGTCGGACACCCCGTCAGCTTGTCAGCGCACGGACGGCCCCGATGCCCTCGACGGGCGACCTGTGGACAGGCGTCAGCGGGCGCGGACCGCCGTCAGCGGACGTCGGCGGTCGACCAGAGTGTCCGGACCGCGTCCCGCACCGGACGCAGCAGCGGCGGCAGGAACAGGACCGCTGCCGCCGCGTACGTGACGGCCTGCACGACGCCGGGTGCCAGCACGACGAGGTCCAGGGCGGCTTGCGACACCGCCGCGAGCGGAGCGAACCAGCTCAGGGCGAAGTGCGACACGACGAGCAGCACGCCGCCGACGGCCACGACCCACCCGAGGACCCGTCGGAAGCCCGACGAACCGCGGACCACCTGGACGCCGAACGCCAACAGCAGCACGATCGCGACGAGCGCCACGAAGGACCCCACGATCCCGGGGACGGGCCACGACACCGCGGACAGGAGCGTGGCGAGCGCGAAGGTCACCGTCGCCCGAGCACGGGTCAGCCAGGCCGCCACGAGGACCACCACGGCCCCGAGCGCACCGAGGACCGAGCCCGCGACCAGCCAGGTCTGCGGGACGAACACGATCGTCGACTGCAGGACGCCGGACAGCGCGGGAGCGAGGGCCGCGACCACGGCAGCGAGTGCGATCCAGCGTTCCCCCGTGCTCCTGCGCATGACCGCAGCGTACGCCCGGACGGGGGGACAACCCCACCCCGAGTCCGGGAGACGGCAGGATGGGTCGACGACGGCCCCGGTACGAGGCTGGTGTCATGACCGACACCGCCCGCCTCGACCAGGCCGAGACCGTCCCGCTCGACGAACCGCTGCCGACAGGAGCCACACGACCCATGCCCGAGCAGCCGACCCCGCCACCCGGCTGGCAGGGGACCCCGCGGGTCGCCGCGACCGGCAACGGTTCCGGCTCCGGGATGACCGCCGGCGCCTTCTACCGCGAGGCCTGGCGCCGCCTGCCACGCGACGTCGGCTACATGGCCCTCACGGCGGTGCTGCTCTGCACCCTCTACGCGGCGTTCCCCGCGGCGGTCCTCGGCGGCGGCTTCCGCGACCTCTTCAACCCGTTCGTCCTGCTCATGTTCTTCATCGCGTTGTTCGTCGCGCGGTGGCTCGGGCAGTTCGAGAAGCTCCGCATCGGGTGGGCGGACCGGCGGCCCATCCGCCCGGTCGACTGGACGCCGCGCTGGCGGCAGAACTGGTGGACCCGCACCGGTTCGGCGGTCGCG
This sequence comes from Curtobacterium luteum, assembly GCF_014646995.1. Classification (GTDB taxonomy): domain Bacteria; phylum Actinomycetota; class Actinomycetes; order Actinomycetales; family Microbacteriaceae; genus Curtobacterium; species Curtobacterium luteum. The sequence goes on from NZ_BMOI01000015.1 coordinate 48,775, forward strand.
AACCCGCACTACTGGCTCTACCTGCTGCACGCCGCCGTCGTGTACCCGATCGCCGCGCTCGTCACGGTCAGTGCCGGCGCGCTCCTCGTGCTCGGCTTCACCTGGCCGATCGCTGTCGGCGGGATCGGGCTGCTGAACAGCGTTTCCGCCGGCTACTACGGCGGCATCACGAGCGGCTCGATCGTCGCCCTCGGGCTCCTCGGGCTGCTGTCGATGGCGGCCTCGGTCGCACTCTTCCCGCTCTGGGCGCGCGGCTCGGTCATCGCGCACTGGTGGATCGACCACGGCCTCCTCGGCGGGTTCCGCGCCGAGGTCCTCGAGCAGCGCGTGGCGGGCCTCCAGGCCTCCCGTGCCGGCGCCGTCACCGCCGAGGGGCAGGCGCTCCGGCAGATCGAGCGCGACCTCCACGACGGGCCCCAGCAACGGCTCGTCCGACTCCGGATGGACCTCTCCGCGGCGGAGCGCGCGATCGACACGGACCCGGCGAAGGCTCGCCAGCTCATCAGCGAGGCCTCGACCCACGCGCAGGACGCCCTCGACGAGCTCCGCGCACTGTCCCGCGGCTTCGCGCCGCCGATCCTCCTCGACCGCGGCCTCGTCGCAGCGCTCGAGGCTCTCGTCGCACGGACCCCGATCCCGGTCGGCCTCGAGGTCCGCCTGCCGGACGGGCTCGAACTCGCGACGGAGATCCAGCGCAACGTCTACTTCACGGTGAGCGAACTCCTCACCAACACGACGAAGCACGCCGGGGCCTCGACCGCCGGGGTGTACCTCGGGCTCGTCGTCGACGCCTCCGGGATCTGGTACCTGACGGTCAGCGTCACCGACGACGGCCGGGGCGGGGCCCGCGCCGAGGAAGGCCACGGCATCGCGGGGCTGATGGGCCGGATGCGCGCCCTCGACGGCGAACTGACGGTGTCGAGCCCGGACGGCGGCCCGACCGAGGCCACCGCGCGCATCCCGCTCGGAGCGCTGAACGGGGTCCCGACCGTGCACCGGTAGGCCAGTAGGATCGTCGGCATGAGCGACGGCCCGGGTGCAGCACGCATCCGGGCCGTCGTGGTCGACGACGCCGTGCTCCTCCGAGAGGGGCTGGCCCGTGTGCTCGACGAGGCCGGGATCGAGGTCGTCGCGCAGTACGCCGACGCGGAGTCGTTCCTCCGGACCCTCCCCGACGGCGCACCCGACGTGGTCGTCATGGACGTGCGGATGCCGCCGACCTTCACCGACGAGGGAGTCCGGGCCGCAGTCGAGACCCGTCGGGTCAGTCCGCGCACCGGCGTCCTCCTGCTCTCCCAGTACGTCGAGGCGACCTACGCCGAGGACGTCCTCGCCGCCGGCGCCACCGGCATCGGCTACCTGCTCAAGGACCGGGTGACCCGCCTCGAGGAGATCGACGACGCCGTCCGGCGGATCGCGGCGGGCGGCACGGTCCTCGACCCGGAGGTCGTCACGCAGCTCATGAGCCGACGCCGCGACCCGCTCGCGGCGCTCACGCCGCGGGAGCGCGAGGTCCTCGGGCTCATGGCCGAGGGGCGGACGAACGCGGCGATCGCGCGGGCCCTCGTGATCGGCACCGGGGCCGTCGAGAAGCACGTCTCCAACATCTTCGGCAAGCTCGCGCTCGAGGACACGGGGGAGGACCACCGCCGCGTCCTCGCCGTGCTCGCCTACCTCGGCTGAGCCACGCCCTCGTGACTCGCGTTCCCGCCCCGTTCCTCGCCCTCGCCGCGATGGTCTCCGTGCAGCTCGGCGCCGCGATCGCGAAGACCCGCTTCGACGAGGTCGGGTCGGTCGGGGCCGCGACGCTCCGGCTCGTCATCGGCGCGGTCGTGCTCGCGCTCGTCGTCCGCCCGCGGGTGCGGCACTGGACCCGTGCGCAGTGGACCGGGGCGGTCACGCTCGGGGTGGCGCTCGCCGGGATGAACCTCTGCATCTACGTCGCCTTCGCGAGCATCCCGATCGGCGTGGCGGTGACGATCGAGTTCCTCGGTCCGCTGGCCCTGTCCCTCGTGCACACGCGGCGCTGGCGAGACGCGCTCTGGGCAGCGCTCGCGCTCGTCGGGGTGGTGCTCCTCGGCGTCGGGCCGTCGGCAGTGACCTCGGTCTCCGGCGTCGTGTTCGCGGTCCTCGCCGCGGGGTGCTGGGCGGGCTACATCGTGATGAACCGGCACGTCGGCCGGGCGATCCCCGGGGTGGACGGCCTGGCGGTGTCCATGCTCGTGGCGATGGTCGTCGCGCTGCCGTTCGGTCTCGGCGAGGCGGTGCGCGGCGTGGGCGACCACCCGTCGCTCCTGCTCGTGTTCACCGCGGTGGCGGTGCTGTCGAGCGTCCTGCCGTACGCGTTGGAGATGCTCGCGCTGCGGCGGATGCCGACGCGGGTGTTCGGCGTGCTGCAGAGCCTCGGACCGGCGATCGCGGCGCTGGCCGGGTTGGTCGTGCTCGCGGAGGGGCTCTCGGTGCTCGAGGTCGGGGCACTCGCGTGCGTCACGGCCGCGAGCGTGGGCGTGACGCTGTCGGCGCGCCGCAGGCGCGCCTGAACTCGGACTGGAAGCCCGCACCGCGTTCCGTGCGGACGGAACGCGGGTCGTGCCTCCAGTCCGGGGAAGACCCGCCTACTCGTCGCGGAGGAAGTCCGCGTACGTGGGTTCCGACGACTCACCCGAGAGGAGCGACGGATCGTTGACCCGGCGTTCGACGTAGGCCGAGATGACCTCGGGCGGGGTGAGCACGTGAGCAACCCAGGACGGCACCTCATTCTTCTTCATGGTGGTGCCTCCTCCCAGTACGTTGGTCGCGTGATCGAAAGTCTCGATCATCGAGTTACTTGCAGTACCGGTGTGGCGTAAACGATCCTCGTGATGTCCGCACAAGTCAACGCAGTGCGCTGTGTGGACTCCGGTTCCCGTCAGGACGCGGCTCGGACGCGCCCCGTGGACTCGCGCACGCTGAGCGTCAACGCCGGTCCGGGCAGTGACGGCAGCGGCGCAGGCGCGTCGATCTGGGCGCGCAGCAGGGTGGCCGCCCGCTGCCCGAGCTCGACCGTGTCGCGCGTCAGCGAGGTGATCGCGGGTCGGACGAGCCGCACCATCGCGGAGTCGTCGAACGACACGATCGAGACGTCCGCCGGGACGGCAACCCCCATCTCGCTCGCGACGCCGAGCCCCGCGACCGCGAGCACGTCGTTGTCGTACACGATCGCCGTCGGGCGCTCCCGCCGGGAGAGCAGCTCGCGCGTCGCCCGGGCCCCGGCCTCGGCGGAGTAGTCGGTCGGGACGGACAGGGCGTCGTCGAGGTCGCCGGCGGCCGCGAAGGACCGCACCCGCTCGATCCGCATCGCGGTGTGCTCGAACTCGGGCCGACCGGCGACGTGGGCGATGCGCCGGTGGCCGAGGGCGAGCAGGTAGCGCAGCACAGTGTCCGTGGCGTCCGAGTCGTCGATCCACACGGTGGGCGCGGAGCCCGCGGGCGAGGGGTGTGAGCCGACGACCACCGTCGGCATCCCGAGTTCGGTCAGCAGTGCGAGCCGGGGGTCGTCGCGCCGCGGGTCGATGACGATCACGCCGTCCACCCGGTGTCCGCGCCACCAGTCGCGGTAGGTCGCCAGCTCCTCCTCCGCGTCGCGGGCCACGAGCAGGTTCATGCCGACGTGGGTCCCGGCGAGCCCGAGCTGGATCCCGGAGATGAGGTCGCCGAAGAACGACTCGGTCCCGAGCGTGCGGGCGGGGCGGTTCAGCACGAAGCCGATCGACCCGGCCTTCGCACCGCCGAGGGCCCGGGCAGCGGTGTGCGGCTGCCAGTCGAGCTGCCGGGCGATCTCCTGCACCCGGAGCCGGGTCTCGGCGGACACCCCGGGGCGGTCGTTCAGCGCGAACGACACGGCACTGATGGACACCCCGGCACGCGCTGCGATGTCGGCGATCGTCGTCCGGCGTTTCGGGGGCACGCCTTGACTATAGCGTTTTAGTCGTGTATCGTCGCTGCCACGCGGTGGTTCGGCGACAGGAACTGAACCGTTTGAGCACGATGACGAAGGAGTCACACCCCATGAGGACCACGACACGAACGCGGAGCACCGGCCTCGGCCTGCTCGCGACCGCGGCCGCCGCAGCACTCGTCCTGACCGGCTGCTCGAGCGGCAGCGGTGCGGCGAGCGCGGGCAGCGGGAAGATCGACGGCACCATCACGCTCCAGACCTGGGCGCTCACGCCGACCTACACGGACTACCTCGACGGCGTGATCAAGGGCTTCGAGCAGGAGCACCCCGACGCGAAGGTCAAGCTCCAGGACCAGCCCGGCGACGGCTACGCGGACAAGGTGCTGAGCCAGGCGTCGTCGAACACGCTGCCGGACGTCATCAACCTCCCGCCGGACATCGCCCTGCCGCTCGCGAAGCGCGGGTTCCTCCAGGACGTGTCGAAGGACGACCCGAAGCTCGCGAGCACCTACGTCTCCGGTGCGCTCGACTCGTACGAGTACAAGGGCCTCGACGGCACGTACGGGTACCCCTGGTACCTCAACACCGACGTCGACTACTGGAACAAGTCCATGTTCGACAAGTGCGGCCTCGACGCGGACAACCCGCCGAAGACCACGGACGACCTCTTCACGCAGGCGAAGACGATGCACGACAAGTGCCCCGACGACTACCTGATGAGCCGCAAGCCCGGCCTCGGTGACTTCACCCTCGCCGGCGTCAAGGTGCTGGGCAGCGACGGCACGAAGTTCACCTTCGCCGGCTCCTCGAAGGCCGCCGACCTCATCGGCCGCTACAAGGAGGCGTACCAGGACGGCTACATGCCCTCGAACGTGCTGAACAGCGACTACCTTGGCAACTCGACACTCTTCACGCAGCAGAAGGTCGCCTGGACCACCGGTGGCGCCACGGCACTGTCCGACATGGTGAAGAACAACCCGTCTCTCAAGGGCAACGTCATCGTGAGCCCGGCGCTCGACACGCCGCCGCTCTACGTGCAGGGCCTGTCCGTGTCGAGCAAGTCGAAGCACCTCGCCACGGCCGAGGCCTTCGCCCAGTACATGACGAACGCCAAGAACCAGGAGGCCTTCGCGCACCTGGTCAACATCTTCCCGTCGACCACGTCGTCGCAGTCCGACCCGTACTTCTCGAAGGACGACGGCACCGTGAACGGCAAGGCCCGCGTGCTCGCGAACGAGGCACTCAAGCAGGCGAAGGTCCTCAACCCGGTCGAGGCGAACTCCGCGATGACGGACTTCCTCGACCAGCAGATCGCCCTCGCCATGAAGGGCCAGGTCTCGCCGGAGCAGGCGCTCCAGACGGCGCAGACGAAGATGAACTCGCTCCTGGCCAACGGCTGATGCGCGCCAACCGCTGGTTCACGCCCTGGCTGCTCGTCCTGCCGGCCCTCGTCTGGCTGCTCGCGTTCAGCCTCTGGCCGTCGATCAACACCGTCCGGCTGTCGTTCACGAACGCCAGCCCCCTCGGGGGCGTGAGCCAGTGGGTGGGCGTCAGGAACTTCCAGACCCTCCTCGCTGATCCGCAGGTGTGGGAAGCGCTGCTCAACAGCGTCATCTACATGGCGATCTGCCTGCCGCTGCTGACCGTGCTGCCCCTGCTCATCGCGGTCCTCGTGCAGCAGAAGCTCCCCGGCATCGCGTTCTTCCGGACCGCGTACTACACGCCGGTCATCGCCTCCGCGGTGGTCGTCGGCCTCATCTGGAACTGGATCCTCGACGACCGCGGGGTGGTCAACGAGATCGTGAAGGCGCTCGGCGGTGCGGGCATCCCGTTCCTCACCGATCGGTGGCTGCTGCTCGTCAGCGCGATCAGCCTGACGGTCTGGAAGGGCCTCGGGTACTACATGATCATCTTCCTCGCCGCCCTCGGGAACGTCGGCAAGGACCTCCACGAAGCCGCCGCGCTCGACGGCGCCGGTGCCGTGCGGCGGTTCTGGTCGGTCACGATCCCGGGCGTCCGCGGGACGATGACCCTCGTCGGCATCCTCGTGTGCGTCAGCGCGCTCCGGGTGTTCAGCGAGCTCTACATCCTCACCAACGGCACCGGCGGGCCGGGCGGGCAGGACAACTCGCTCGTCATGCTCATCCAGCAGTACGCCCGCGGCTTCACCGGCAACCTCGGCTACGCGTCCGCCCTGAGCCTCCTGCTCTTCGTCGTGACGCTCGTCCCGATGCTCGCCCTCGCCCGCATGAACAGCAAGGCCGACAAGTGACCAACACGACCAACACCACCGAGCCGGTGATCGGGGGCGCCGCCGGCGCGGCCGCCCCCGCGCCGGACGTGACCGGCGCGACGGACGCGCACCGCGCCTCCAGGCCGAACGCACGCGACGGACGTGACGGCGACGGCCGTCGACGGCGCCGCGTCGTCTGGGGCGTGATGTCGACCCGGGAGAAGGTGGTCCGCTACGTCCTGCTCGTCGTGGTCCTCTTCATCACGATCGGCCCGTTCCTGTGGCAGTTCTCGACGTCGCTCAAGGGCGCCGGCGAGGACATCTACACCGCGAACCCGTCGTTCATCCCCTCCGAGCCGACCATCGAGAACTACCTCAAGGTGGCAGCGGCGATCCCGGTCTGGCGGTACATCGGCAACTCGCTGCTCGTCGCCGCGATCGACGTGTTCGGGAACATCGTGTTCGCGACGCTCGCCGGGTTCGCCCTGGCCCGCCTGCAGTGGCGCTTCCGCAAGGTCGTGCTCGGGCTGTTCCTCGCCACCCTGGTGCTGCCGGGGGAGGCCACGATCATCAGCCAGTTCGTCACCGTGAAGGACCTCGGGCTCGCCGACAACCTCGTCGGCGTCGCGCTGCCCGGCATGATCGCGGCGCTCAACGTCCTGCTCATGTTCAACGCGTTCCGGCAGATCCCCGAGGAGATCGACCAGGCCGCGGTCATGGACGGCGCGAACGCGATGCAGCGCCTCCGGTACATCTCGCTCCCCGCGGTGCAGGGCACCATCGCGGTCATCGCGATCTTCTCGTTCATCGGGGCGTGGGACGACTTCCTGTGGCCGCTCATCGTGCTGCAGTCGCCCGAGAACCTCACCCTCACCGTCGGGCTGCAGTACCTGCAGGGCACGTTCGCCACCGACCAGCGGATGATCGCCGCCGGGACCATGATCGCGTTCATCCCGATCGCCGTGATCTTCGCCGTCCTGCAGCGCTTCTTCTTCAAGGGCGTCGAAGAGGGCGGAGTGAAGGGCTGATGCGCTTCGGGGTCAACTACACGCCGGCCGTCGGCTGGTTCCACTCCTGGCTCGACTTCTCGGCGTCCGACACCGCCCGCGACCTCGAGGCGATCGCCTCGCTCGGCGCCGACCACGTGCGGATCTTCCCGCTGTGGCCGGTCGTGCAGCCGAACCGGACGCTCATCCGGCCGCAGGCGCTGCGGGACGTCGCGACGGTGGTCGACATCGCCGGGTCGTTCGGCCTCGACGTGAACGTCGACGCGCTGCAGGGGCACCTGTCCAGCTTCGACTTCGTCCCGTCGTGGCTCGACAGCTGGCACCGTCGCAACATGTTCACCGACCCCGAGGTCGTCGCGTCCACCGCCGCCTACGTGGAGGCACTCGCCGCCGCCGTCGCGGACCGGCCGAACCTGCTCGGCATCTCGATCGGCAACGAGGTCAACCAGTTCGCGCACGCGCCGCACCCCGCCCCGCACGACATCACCGCGGAGCAGGGGCACGCGTGGGCGGCGGCGATGGTCGCGGCCGCCCGGCGGGGCCTGTCCGGCGGGCCCGGCGCATCCGGCCTGGAGGCGCGGCGCGGCTCCGCCCCGCTGGTCACCGTCGCGCAGTACGACGCGGCCTGGTACGACGACGCGCAGCCCTTCGGACCCGAGCACGCGGCGGACCACGGTGACGCCACCATCACGCACTCGTGGGTGTTCAACGGCACCGCGGCGCTCCACGGGCCGCTCGGCGCGGGGTCGGTGCGGCACGGCGAGTACCTCGTCCAGCTCGCGGCGGCCTGGAACCGCGAGCCCGGGCGGCCGAACTGGCTGCAGGAGGTCGGCGCCCCGACGAACGTCGTGCCGCGGTCGGACGCCGCGTCGTTCACGGAGCAGACCATCCGGCACGTCGCCGGCGCCCAGGACGTCCTCGGCGTCACCTGGTGGTGCTCCCACGACGTCTCCCGGTCCCTCGCGGACTTCCCGGAGCTCGAGTACGACCTCGGCCTGTTCACCAACGACGGCGCGCTCAAGCCCGCGGGTGAGGCCTTCGCGGCGCTCGCCCGCGCCGGGGCCCCGACGCCGACGGCGCCCCCGTCGACCGCGCTCGTGCTCGACGACGTGCTGCCCGACGGGACCCCGCGTCACGGCACCCGCGCGGACTGCGCACCCGGTGGTCGCTTCGCTGCCGCCTGGCTCGCGCTCGCCGAGTCCGCGGCGGACGGGCGGGGCCCGCAGGTCGTGCTCCGATCACGACTCGCCGACGGGGCACTGCGCGGCGCCCGGGGCATCGCGAGGATCGTGGAGGTGCCGGGCGACCTGGACGGCACCAGCCTGACCGTCGCGCACCCTGCCACCATGCCCTGACCGTCGCGCACCCCGCCACCATGCCCTGACCGAACCACCCACCAGCCCCGCTGCCGGCAGCGACGCCGACCCTCCCTCCCGGAAGGACCCCATGCACGACGACATCCCCCTCACCACCGGACGCGCCCGACGGGTCCTCGACGAGCGGATCCTGCCCGCGGTGCACGCCACGGCCACGCCGCTCGACACCGCCTGGCACGAGCTCCCCGGGGAGCCGATCCCGCCGGCGTCCGGGCTCGCGCTCGAGTTCGAGCCGTACGAGGTCGGCACGACCTGGGGTGCCGCATGGGGCACGACCTGGTTCCGGCTGACCGGGACCGTGCCGACCGAGTGGGCCGGACGCCGCGTCGAGGCCGTGATCGACCTCGGGTTCGACAAGAACATGCCGGGCTTCCAGTGCGAGGGACTCGTGTACCTGTCCGACGGCACCCCGGTGAAGTCGATCAACCCCCGGAACCAGTGGGTGCTCGTCACCGAGGAAGCGGTCGGCGGCGAGACCGTCGAGCTCTTCGTCGAGGCCGCGTCGAACCCGGTGCTGCTCGACTACCACCCCTTCCTCGTCACGCACGAGGGCGACATCGAGACGTCCTCGCCGAAGCGCCTCTACACCTCGCGCCGGATGGACCTCGCCGTCTTCGAGTCCGAGGTGCACGAGCTCGCACTCGACCTCGAGGTCCTCCTCGAACTCCAGGCGCAGCTGCCGGAGGGGCCCCGCCGCATGCGGATCCTGCAGGCGCTCGACGATGCGCTCGACCGACTCGACCTGCAGCACGTCGCCGCCACGGCCCCGGACGCCCGCGCGGCGCTCGCTGCTGTCCTCGCCGCACCCGCGGACGCGTCGGCGCACACCATCTCGGCGATCGGGCACGCCCACATCGACTCCGCCTGGCTCTGGCCGGTCCGCGAGACGATCCGCAAGGTCGCCCGCACCACCTCGACGATGACCGAGCTCATCGACCAGACCGACGACTTCCTCTACGGCATGTCCAGCGCGCAGCAGTACGCGTGGATCAAGGAGCACCGGCCCGAGGTCTACGCCCGGGTGCAGGCCGCCGTCGAGGCCGGTCGGTTCCTGCCGCTCGGCGGCATGTGGGTCGAGTCCGACACGGTGATGCCCACGGGTGAGAGCATCGTGCGGCAGTTCTCACAGGGCCAGCGGTTCTTCGAGCGCGAGTTCGGCATCCGGCCGAAGGGGGTCTGGCTGCCGGACAGCTTCGGGTACTCGCCGGCGCTGCCGCAGCTCATGCGGCGTGCGGGCTTCGAGTGGTTCTTCACGCAGAAGATCTCGTGGAACCAGGTCAACAAGTTCCCACACCACACGTTCCTCTGGGAGGGCATCGACGGCTCGCGGGTGTTCTCGCACTTCCCGTCGATGGACACCTACAACTCGCGGCTCAGCGGCGAGGAGGTCGCGAAGGCCGCGAGCCAGTTCCGGGAGAACCGGATCGCCACGGGGTCGATCGCGCCCGTCGGCTGGGGCGACGGCGGCGGTGGCACGACCCGGGAGATGACCGGCACGGCCGCCCGGCTCGCCGACCTCGAAGGCAGCGCCAAGGTCCGCTGGGAGCACCCGGACACGTTCTTCGACCGCGCGAAGTCCGAGCTGCCGAACCCGCCGGTGTGGGTGGGGGAGCTGTACCTCGAGCTGCACCGGGCCACGCTCACGAGCCAGCACCAGACCAAGCAGGGCAACCGCCGGTGCGAACAGCTGCTGATCGAGGCCGAGCTGTGGGCCACGACCGCCGCCGCACGCACGGGGTTCGCCTACCCGTACGACGAGCTCGACGCGCTGTGGCAGCAGGTGCTCCTGCAGCAGTTCCACGACATCCTGCCGGGGACCTCGATCGCGTGGGTGCACCGCGAAGCGGTCGCGAAGTACGCCGAGACGGCGGCACGGCTCGAGGCGGTCATCGCGGACGCCCTGTCGGCGCTGGCCGGAGCCGGCGACACGACGGTCGTCGTGAACCCGGCCCCGTTCCTCCAGGCCGGAGCACCCGCGCAGGGCGCGGTCGTGGCGACGGACGTGCCGGCGGCGACCGCCGTGTCCCTGGCGGAGCGGGACGGTGGGTACGTCCTGACCAACGACCTCGTCCGCGTGGTCGTCGACGGCCGCGGACTCGTGACGAGCGCGGTCGACCTCACGTCCGGCCGCGAGGCGGTCGCCCCCGAGCAGGTCGCGAACCTGCTGCAGCTGCACCAGGACTTCCCGAACATGTGGGACGCGTGGGACGTCGACCGGTACTACCGCAACCGCGTCGAGGACCTCGTCCAGGTGTCCTCGCTCGACGCATCGGTCGACGACAGGGGAGTCGCACGCGTGGTGGTCGTGCGTGCGTTCGGTGACTCGACCGTGACGCAGGAGATCGTCCTCGCACCCGGGTCCCGCACCCTCGAGTTCGACCAGGTGACGGACTGGCACGAGACCGAGAAGTTCCTCAAGGTGGCGTTCCCGCTCGACGTCCGCGCCGAGCACACCGTCGCCGAGACGCAGTTCGGCGCGCAGAAGCGGGTGACGCACACGAACACCTCGTGGGAGGCCGCGAAGTTCGAGACCTCGATGCACCGGTTCGTCCTCGTCGAGGAGCCCGGGTTCGGGGTGGCGCTCGTGAACGACTCGATCCACGGGTTCGACACCACCCGCGACGCCGTCGACGGGCACGTGACCACCACCGTCCGGCTGTCGTTGCTGCGCGCGCCGCGGTTCCCGGACCCGGAGACCGACCAGGGCACCCAGACGCACCGGTACGGCCTCGTCATCGGGACGGACCAGCTCGGGGCCACCGAGGCCGGCGTGGTCATGAACGCGTCGGTGCGGCGGATCACGGGAGCGCACGGGTTCGAGCCGCTCGTGCAGGTGTCCGGCGACGTCGTGCTGTCGAGCGTGAAGCTCGCGGACGACCGCTCGGGCGACCTGGTCGTCCGCGTGTACGAGCCGTCCGGACGTCGGGGGACCGGCGGCATCGCGGTCGACGGCGGGTGGTCGGGGCCGGTCGAGGTCACGTTGCTCGAGGAGCCCGACGCGGGGCTCCCCGGCGCGGCCTCGGTCACCGACGGCGTCGCGGCGTTCCCGGTCGACGCCTACGAGGTCCGGACCTTCCGCTTCGCGCGGACGGCCGTCTGAGACCCCGCCGCCGGGGCTTCGAGTGCCCCGGCGGCGGTCCCCGGTCGGCGTCCGTCGGCCGGTTCATCACTCGAAGAGGAGTGCCATGAAGAAGTCCACGAAGTTCGGGATCGTCGCGGCCATCGCCGCGATGGTCGCGGCACCACTCGTGCCGTCCGCCGCCTCGGCGGCGCCGTCGCCCACCGGGCTCGCCCACGGGGTCGGCGCGCACCACGGCGTCGGCCACGGCGCGCAGCCGCACGCCACCCCGACGAAGTCCGGGCCGACGAGCATCGCCTACGTCGAGGTCAACAACGACCAGCTGTCGAACGTCGGCCGCTACACGCTCGCGAACGGCGCCAACGCGTTCGACGTGGCGATCATCTTCGCCGCGAACATCAACTGGGACGGGACGAAGGCCGTCCTGTACAACAACGAGAACGTGCAGCGCACCCTCGACGACGCCGCGACCCAGATCCGGCCGCTGCAGGCGAAGGGCATCAAGGTGTCGCTGTCGATCCTCGGCAACCACCAGGGCGCCGGCATCGCGAACTTCCCGACGCAGGCCGCCGCGGAGGACTTCGCCGCCCAGGTCTCCGCCACCGTGGCGGAGTACGGGCTCGACGGCGTCGACCTCGACGACGAGTACTCCGACTACGGCACGAACGGCACCCCGCAGCCGAACCAGCAGTCGATCGGATGGCTCATCAGCGCCCTCCGTGCCGACATGCCCGGCAAGACCATCTCGTTCTACGACATCGGCCCGGCGTCCTCGGCCCTGGCGTCGTCGAGCTCGGCGATCGGCTCGCAGCTCGACTACGCCTGGAACCCGTACTACGGCACGTACTCGGCGCCGTCGATCCCGGGACTCGGCAAGGACCGGCTGTCGGCGGCCGCGGTCGACATCCAGAACACGTCCCAGTCGACGGCGGTGTCGCTGGCGCAGCGCACCAAGGCCGACGGCTACGGCGTCTTCATGACGTACAACCTGCCGGACGGGGACGTCTCGCCGTACGTGTCGTCGCTCACGCAGGTCCTCTACGGGCAGGCCGCGTCGTACCACTGACGCGCGTCGCTCTGGCGGCTCGCCTCGTGCGCCCCGCGGCTCCGGCTCCGGCCTGGAGGCGCGGGGTGCGTCCGTCCCGCCACTCGCGTCGGACCGTGACATCGGTTCCGTCCGTGGCAGATCCGGTGCACGATCCTCGGGGTACGCGCACCGAAACCGTCACCTCCGGATCCGTGGATCGGCTCGCCCGACGTCGTACGATCGCCGCGTGGAGGTCGAGTTCGACGGCGAGGTCATCGAGTGGCGCGGTCCGGCGCCGTTCTTCTACGCCGTCGTGCCGCCCGACGCGGCCGAGAGCGTCCACGAACTCGCGCCGATGCTGACGTACGGGTGGGGTGTGGTCCCCGCGCGGGTGCGGATCGGGACCGTGACCTGGACGACGTCGCTCTTCCCGAAGGACGCCGGGTACCTCGTGCCGTTGCGTGCGGCGGAGCGGCGGCGTGCGGGCGTGGAGCTCGGGGACGTGCCGCACGTGACGCTCACCTTCGGCGACGCCTGAGGCGCGGCATCGGCGCCGCCGTGATCGGCGAGGGAGCGTCTGTTGGACGTGGAGGGGATGACGGGAATCGAACCCGCGTAGCCAGTTTGGAAGACTGGGGCTCTACCATTGAGCTACATCCCCGCGGCCGCGCACGTGTCGCAGCCCCATCATCGTAGCGGACGAACAGCGACCGACATGCCACCCCTCGTGACGCTCCCGCCGAGCGACCGGGACGCCCGCCGCATCCGGTGGTCCCGCGTCGTCTCGTACGTGCTGGTCGTCCTCGCCGCGGTCGTGTTCTCGCTCCGCCCGGCACTGTTCGGCGACCCGCAGACCCAACCCGCACACGCGCTCCTGCACGTCTGGCGGATCGTGCTCGGCATCGTCCTCGTGCTCGCGGCGGCAGCGGTGCAGATCGCCGTCGGCGTCCGGTGGCGGCGGGACCTCCGGCGTCGTGCCGACGAGGACTGATCCCTCCACAGGGGCGCGCCGGGCAACACGGATCCACGACGCTCCACAGCTCCCGGGAACCGCGCGCCCGCAGACCGCTACACTCATCGGGGTCGCATGCGCCCTCCCGGCGTGCGTGGCCACCCCTGGCCCAGTCAAACGGGGCGTAGCTCAGCTTGGTAGAGCGCCCGCTTTGGGAGCGGGAGGTCGCAGGTTCAAATCCTGTCGCCCCGACCAGGTCCACAAGAACGTCAACCAACAGGAGTACATCCCTTGGCCACCAGCACCGTCGACAAGCTGAGCGACACCCGCGTCAAGCTCACCGTGAACGTGACGCCGGAAGACCTCAAGCCGAGCATCGACCACGCGTACAAGCACATCGCCGAGCAGATCAACATCCCGGGCTTCCGCAAGGGCAAGGTCCCGCCGGCGATCGTCGACCAGCGTGTCGGCCGTGGCGAGGTCCTGAACCACGCCGTCGGCGACGCGATCGACAACTTCTACCGCCAGGCGGTGGAGGAGCAGGAGCTGCGCATCCTCGGCCGTGCCGAGGCCGACGTCGCCGAGCTCCCGAACGTGAAGGACTTCACGGGCGACCTCGTCCTCACCTTCGAGGTGGACGTGCGCCCCGAGTTCGACCTCCCGGACTACTCGAGCTACGAGCTCACGGTCGACGCCGTGGACGTCACCGACGAGGAGATCGAGGAGGAGCTGCAGAACCTGCGCACCCGCTTCGGCACGCTCGTCACGGTCGACCGTCCGGCGACCAAGGGCGACTTCGCCCAGATCGACCTCACCGCCACGATCGGCGACGACGAGGTCGACTCGGCCACCGGCGTCTCCTACGAGATCGGCTCGGGCGACCTGCTCGAGGGCATCGACGAGGCGCTCGAGTCCCTCACCGCCGGTGAGTCGACGACCTTCGAGTCGACGCTCGTCGGTGGCGACCGCGAGGGCGAGACCGCGCAGATCGCCGTCACCGTCACCGCCGTCAAGGAGCGCGAGCTCCCCGACGCCGACGACGAGTTCGCCCAGATCGCGAGCCAGTTCGACACGATCGACGAGCTCAAGGCGGACCTCAAGGAGCAGATCGCGAAGTCGAAGAGCTTCGGCCAGGGCGCCGCGGCCCGCGACAAGCTCGTCGAGAAGCTCATCGAGGACGTCAACATCCCGATCTCGGAGAAGCTCATCGAGGACGAGGTGCACCGTCACCTCGAGCAGGAGAACCGCCTCGAGGACGACGAGCACCGCAAGGAGGTTGCCGAGTCCAGCGAGAAGGCCTTCCGCTCGCAGATCCTCCTCGACGCGATCGCCGAGAAGGAAGAGATCCAGGTCTCGCAGGAGGAGCTCACGCAGTACCTCATCCAGGCCGCTGCGCAGTACGGCATGGAGCCGGCCGAGTTCATCCGCGTCATCGACCAGAACGGGCAGATCCCGGGCATGGTCGGCGAGGTGGCCCGCTCGAAGGCCGTCGCGACCGTCCTCTCCAAGGTGACCGTCAAGGACTCCAACGGCGGCGACGTCGACCTCTCCGCCTTCACGGCGGGTGTCGCGCAGACCCCGGCGGAGGACGCTGAGTAAGCGTCTCCACCCTCCGAACGGGAGGCGCGGTGCCAGCTGGCACCGCGCCTCCCGTCCGTTGTGGGCACGATCCGACCGCCCAGAGCGAACACACGCGAAGTGGTGCGTTGCACCCGATAAGTTCGACATCAAGCGACAACTGAACGGGAGCTTTTCCATGGCCGAAGCGACACTGAACCCCAGTGTTTTTGACCGCCTTCTGAGAGACCGGATCGTGTGGCTCGGCTCCGAGGTCCGCGACGACAACTCGAACGAGATCGCAGCGAAGCTGCTGATGCTCGCGGCCGAGGACCCTGAGAAGGACATCTACCTCTACATCAACTCGCCCGGTGGCTCGATCACCGCCGGCATGGCGATCTACGACACGATGCAGTTCGTGCCGAACGACATCGTCACGGTGGGCATCGGCCTCGCGGCCTCGATGGGGCAGTTCCTGCTCTCGTCGGGCACCCCGGGCAAGCGCTACATCACCCCGAACGCGCGCGTGCTGCTGCACCAGCCGTCCGGTGGCTTCGGCGGCACCGCTGCCGACATCCAGACGCAGGCGAAGGTCATCCTCGACATGAAACAGCGGATGGCCGAGCTCACGGCGGAGCAGACCGGCAAGTCGATCGAGCAGATCCTCAAGGACAACGACCGCGACAACTGGTTCACGGCGCAGGAGGCCCTCGAGTACGGCTTCGTGGACCACCTCCGTGCGTCCTCGAGCGAGGTCGTCGGCGGCGGTGGCACCGTCGCGGACGGCGAGACGCCGACCCCGGCCGCCGAGCCCGAGTCCAACTGACCACCACCGAAGAAAAGGAAACGAGAATGCATCTCCCCATGCTCGGTGGCGCACAGAACGTCCCGGCTCCGTCCGACCGCTACATCCTCCCGAGCTTCGAGGAGCGCACGGCCTACGGCTACAAGCGGCAGGACCCGTACGCGAAGCTCTTCGAGGACCGCATCGTGTTCCTCGGCGTCCAGGTCGACGACGCGTCGGCTGACGACGTGATGGCGCAGCTGCTGGTGCTCGAGTCGATGGACCCGGACCGCGACATCGTCATGTACATCAACTCGCCCGGTGGCTCGTTCACCGCGATGACGGCGATCTACGACACGATGCAGTACATCCGTCCGCAGATCCAGACGGTCTGCCTCGGGCAGGCCGCTTCGGCCGCGTCGGTGCTCCTCGCTGCCGGTACCCCCGGCAAGCGTCTGGCGCTCCCGAACGCCCGCGTGCTCATCCACCAGCCCGCGGTCCAGCAGGGTGGCGGCCAGGCGTCCGACATCGAGATCCAGGCGGCGGAGATCCTCCGCATGCGCACCTGGCTCGAGGAGACGCTGTCGAAGCACTCGAACAAGACGGCGGCCGAGGTCAACAACGACATCGAGCGCGACAAGATCATGTCCGCCGAAGAGGCGCTCGAGTACGGCCTGATCGACCAGGTCCTCACGAGCCGCAAGAACCTGCCGGCGCTCGTCAAGTAGCGCTGCAGCACGAAGGCCCCGCACCGTCCGGTGCGGGGCCTTCGTGCGTCCGGCGCGGTTCGGGCAGGAGCGGACTGGAGGCGCGGTGCGGCTCCGGCAGGCGGGTGTCAGTCCTCGCGGGGAGCGTCGGGGTCGTCCTCGTCCGACGACGACGGCGCTGCCGGACGCCGACGGAGGAGGAGCAGCACCGCGACGACGGCTCCGACCACGACGACGCCGCCCGCGGCGATGAAGAGGGCATCGGTGCCGGCCGAGTCGGTCGCGCCCGAGGCCGTGCCGTTCGTCGCCGCCTCGGTGGAGCCGCCGGAGGCCGTCGAACACGTCGGGGGCTCCGCGGCCCCCGTCGCTGCGGTGAACCCGGCGGGCGCCTTCCAGGTGAAGGTGTACTCGTCCGAGACCGTGTGGCCGTCGGCGGAGACGATCTGCCACTCGACGGTGTACTTCCCGGAGTCGCCGAGGGCGGCCTTCGTGGTCATCGAGGGGCCGTCGACCGCGAGGCAGCCGTCCTCGTAGTACTTGCCGTCGGGGCCGACGATCCGGTACGCGAACCCCGCGTTCGACCCGCCGATGTCGAGCAGCTTGTCGTTCGTCGTGATCTCGAACGCCTTCGGCAGCGACGTGAGCGTGCCGTCCGCCTTCGGCGTCGAGGCGATCATGTAGTTGTGCGCGCTGGCCGGAGCGGCGAGGCCGAGGACCGCACCGCCCACGATCGTGAGGGCCGTGGCGGCCGCGGCCACGAGCCTCCCGGCAGCACGCGAGCGGCCGCGCGGAGCACGCGCGGCCGGGTGCCGGAGCCGAGGGGTCACTTGCTCGTCCGCCGACGGGTCGAGGCGACCGCGACGACGAGGGCGGCGGCGCCGAGGACGAGGCCGCCGAGCCCGAGGAACCGCCCGACGAGGTCGGGGTCACTGCTCGTGCCGGACGCTGCCGACGCCGTCGGGGTGGTCTCGATCGGGTCGCCGTCCGGCTCCGTGGCGACCGCGGCGGTCAGGACGACCGACGGTGCCGGGTGCTCGGGCTCGGCCTTGCCGTCCTGCTGCTGCTGGTCCCACTCGACCGAGCCCTTCTCGCAGGTCTGGGTCACGGGGAACTCGACGCGGTCGCCCGCCTTGCCGTCCGGCAGCGAGAACGACAGGGAGAACGTGTCGCGCTCGTCGGCGGGGAGCGGGGTCTTCGCGGTGTAGGTGATGGCCGACACACGCTGGCCGGCGTCCTCCGCGGACTCGTCGTCGGCGGAGGCCGAGGCGCTCGTGTAGGGCTCGGTGGTCTTCGTGATGGTCCAGTTCGGGTTCACGGTCGGGGTCACCTCGATGATGCTCTCCGGGACGTGGAAGGTGAGCTTCGTCGTGGGGGAGCCGTCGCAGCCGTGGGGCACCGAGAACGTCGCGGTCGTGTACGAGTTCGCGGCCGTCGAGGTCGCCGTGGCCTCGACGTGGGCGCTGGCGGCGGCCGCCGTGCCGAGGACGATCGCGGCGGTGACGCCGAGGGTGGCCGCACCGAGGACGGCGACGCGCTTGGGCATGGGGATCCTTCCGGGACTTCTACAAGTTGTAGAGCAGACTCGGACACGGTAGCAGGACCGAACGCCCTGGGCGAACGCGGACGGCGAAACCGGCCGGGCGTCGCGGTGGCTGTCGCCGGTTGCGGTTAGGCTCGGACACAGCCGGTGGATCAGCGCCGGGTGGATCGTCAGGCGTCGGTTCCGACGGAGTCGTCGCACGGCCGAGGGAGGGCACGCACATGGCACGCATCGGAGAGAGCGCTGACCTGCTCAAGTGCTCCTTCTGCGGCAAGAGCCAGAAGCAGGTCCAGCAGCTCATCGCGGGCCCCGGCGTCTACATCTGCGACGAGTGCGTCGAGCTCTGCAACGAGATCATCGAGGAGCGCCTGGCGGAGGCGGGCGAGGACACCGCGAGCGGTGACTTCGAGCTCCCGAAGCCCCGCGAGATCTTCGACTTCCTGCAGGAGTACGTGATCGGGCAGGACCCGGCGAAGCGGGCGCTGGCGGTGGCGGTCTACAACCACTACAAGCGCATCCGCGCCCAGGGGCAGATCACCGCTGCCGAGGACCGCGACGACATCGAGATCGCGAAGTCGAACATCCTCCTGATCGGCCCGACCGGCTGCGGCAAGACCTACCTCGCGCAGACCCTCGCGAAGCGGCTCAACGTGCCCTTCGCCGTCGCGGACGCCACCGCCCTGACCGAGGCCGGCTACGTCGGCGAGGACGTCGAGAACATCCTCCTCAAGCTCATCCAGGCCGCGGACTACGACGTCAAGCGCGCCGAGACCGGCATCATCTACATCGACGAGGTCGACAAGATCGCGCGGAAGGCGGAGAACCCGTCGATCACGCGCGACGTCTCGGGTGAAGGCGTGCAGCAGGCCCTGCTCAAGATCCTCGAGGGCACGACGGCCTCGGTCCCACCGCAGGGTGGTCGCAAGCACCCGCACCAGGAGTTCATCCAGATCGACACGACGAACGTGCTGTTCATCGTGGCGGGGGCGTTCGCGGGGCTCGAGGACATCGTGTCCTCGCGGGTCGGCAAGCGCGGCATCGGGTTCGGTGCACCGCTGCACAGCCCGCTCGACCAGCAGGACCTGTTCTCCGACGTGCTCCCGGAAGACCTCCACAAGTTCGGGCTCATCCCGGAGTTCATCGGTCGTCTGTCCGTCGTGACCACGGTGTCGCAGCTCGACCAGGCGGCGCTCATGCAGATCCTCACGGAGCCGAAGAACGCGCTCGTGAAGCAGTACCAGCGGATGTTCGAGATCGACGGCGTCGAGCTCGAGTTCGAGCGGGGCGCGCTCGAGGCCATCGCGGACCTCGCGGTGCTCCGACAGACCGGTGCTCGGGGTCTGCGGGCCATCCTCGAAGAGGTCCTCGGCCCGGTGATGTTCGACGTCCCCTCGGACGACGACGTGGCACGCGTGGTGATCACCCGCGAGTCAGTGCTCGAGAACGCCGCGCCGACGATCGTGCCGCGGCCGCGCGCGAAGCGCATCGAGAAGTCCGCGTAGCCGGACGCTGCCGACGCCGACGCCGGACCGCCCGCGAGGTCCGGTCCGGCGTCGGCGTGCGGGGCTGCGGCGCGTGCGCGCCGCGCGCCCGCGCAGCGGCGCGCACGCGCGCCCGCGCGGGCGCGCCCGCACAACCAAAGTCACCTCGCACCACGGCGATCCGTAGTGCGAGGTGACTTTGGTTGTGCGCTGGCGACTCGCGCCGCGGCCCGCCCGCGCCCGCGGCCCGCGCCCGCCCCGCGCTACTCGAGCCCGCGGCGCCGCAGCAGCGGCCCGACCTCGGCGTCGCGCCCGCGGAAGTCCCGGTACGCCTCGAGCGGATCCTTCGACCCACCGACGCCGAGCAACCGCGACGCGAACCGCGCGCCCGCCTCACGCGAGAGGCCCCCGTTGTCGCGGAACCACTCCACGGTGCCGGCGTCGAGCACCTCGGACCAGATGTACCCGTAGTAGCCGGCGTCGTACCCGCCCGAGAACGTGTGCGCGAAGTACGTCGACGAGTACCGCGGTGGCACTGCCTCGACCGCGATGCCCGCGTCCGTCAGGGCCTGACGCTCGAACGCCTCGACGTCGGTGACCGCCGCGGCCGCGTCAGCCGAGAGTCGGTGCCACGCCTGGTCGAGCAGCGCTGCCGCGAGGTACTCGGTCGTGGCGAAGCCCTCGTTGAACCCCTCGGACTCGCTCAACCCCAGGACGAGTTCCGGGGGCAGCGGCGCCCCGGTCTCGTGGTGCTTGGCGTAGTTCGCCAGGACGGACGGCCACGACACCCACATCTCGTTGACCTGCGACGGGAACTCGACGAAGTCCCGCTCGACGTTCGTGCCCGAGAAACGGGGGTAGGTCGTCCGCGCGATGAGACCGTGCAGGGCGTGTCCGAACTCGTGGAAGAGCGTCTCGACCTCGTCCTGGATCAGGAGCGTGGGGGAGCCAGCGGCGGGCTTCGCCACGTTGAGGTTGTTCACGACGACGGGCAGCGTGCCGAGCAGCGCGGACTGCTCGACGACCGGGTTCATCCACGCCCCGCCGCGCTTGCCGTCCCGCGTGTACAGGTCGAGCAGGTAGAGGCCCACCTCCTCGCCGTCGGACCCGCGCACCTCGAACACCCGGACCTCGTCGTTGTACCCGTGCAGGTCGGGACGTTCGGTGAAGGTGAGGCCGTACAGCTCGCCGGCCGCGTGGAAGACGCCGTCGTGCAGGACCCGGTCGGCCTCGAAGTACGGGCGGAGCGCCGAGCTGTCCGCCGCGAACTGCTCGCCGCGCAGGAGCTCGGTCGCGTACGCCCAGTCCCACGCCTCGACCTCGTGCCCGAGGACCCGGGCGCGGACCTCGCGCTCGTCGTCGGCGTTCCGGGCGGCGGCACCGACCAGCGACGAGAGCAGCCCGTCGACGGCCTCGGGGGTCCCCGCGGTCTCGTCGGCGGTCACGACCGCTGCGTGGTTCGGGAAGCCGAGCAGCTCGGCGCGCTCGGCGCGGAGCCGGACGATGCGGAGCAGGACCTCGCGGTTGTCGTGCTCGTTGCCGCGGCGGCCGCGGGAGAGTGACGCCTCCATGATCCGCTGCCGCAGGCTCCGGTCCGTGAGCGAGCCGAGCCACGGGTGCCCGGTGTAGAGCGGCAGCGTGATGAGCCAACCGTCGAGGCCGCGGTCTGCTGCGGCGCCGGCTGCCGCGGACTTCGCGCCGTCGTCGAGTCCGGCGAGTTCGTCCTCGGAGCTGACGTGCACGGCGAGGTCGTTCGTGTCCTCGAGCAGGTTCCGCTCGAACGTCGTGGTCAGCGTCGAGAGTTCCTGGTTGATCGCGGTCAGGCGCTCCTTGCCCGTGTCGTCCAGCCCGGCACCGGCGAGCGTCATCTCGGTGTGCGTGCGCTCGACGAGCCGGCGGTCCTCGTCGGTGAGGTCCGTCCGGTCGTCGAGGCCCGCACGGACCGCGTCGATCCGCGCGTAGAGCCGGCCGTCGAGGGTGATCGCGTCAGTGTGGGCGGCGAGGAGCGGCGAGATCTCGGCCTCGAGGTCGTGCAGCTCGGGCGTCGAGTCGGCCGACGACAGCGTGAAGAACACGTGGCTCACGCGGGCCAGTCGCTGCCCCGAGCGCTCCAGGGCCACGAGCGTGTTCTCGAAGGTCGGCGCGTCCGGGTTCGTGGCGATCGCCTCGACCTCCGCCTGTTGCTCGGCCGTGCCCGCGTCGAACGCGGGGCGGAAGTGCTCGAGCCGGACGTCGGTGAACGGCGGGAGGGCGTAGGGGAGGGTGCTCGGTTCGTCGAACGGGGTTGCCATGCCGCCACCCTACGGACTGGAGGCGCGGTGCGGGCCCGCCCCGCGCCTCCCGTCCGGTCCGTGGTCGCGCGTCAGGCGCGCGTGGCCGCGTCGATGAGGGTCGCGGCGGCGCGGCGCGCGTGCGTCGCCGGCGCGCTGTCGCCCGCGATCGCCGCGGTGGTCTGGGCGCCCTCGGCGAGGAGCGCCAGCTGGGCGGCGAGTTCCTCGGCCGCGACCCGGTCCGGCACGACCTCGGCCGCGAGCCCGGCGACGTACTCCTGGAACGACTCCTTGTGCTCCCGGGCGATCCGGGCCACCGTCGGCGAGGTCGAGCCGAGCTCGCCGAACGCGTTGATGAACCCGCAGCCGCGGAACGTGTCGTCACTGAACCACTGCTCGAGGAAGTCGTACATCGCCAGCAGACGGTCGCGGGGCGTGGCCGCGGCGGCGACGGCTTGCTCGATGCCGTGCTCCCAGTACTCGTGCCGTCCCGTCAGCACGGCTGCGACGAGCTGCTCCTTGCCCGGGAACGCCGCGTAGAGCTTCTTGAGCGACACCCCGGCGCCGGTGCGGATCTCGTCCATCCCGACCGACTGGATGCCGCGCGCGTAGAAGAGCTCGTCGGCGACCGCGACGATGTGCGCCCTGGTGTCCGCCTCGACCGTGCTCGTAGCCATGTCGTACCCCGTTCCCTGCGTGTTCACCGTTCCCGTGTTGCAAGGGGAACGATCGTTCTCTAGTGTAGGGGACATCAACGGGGAGCGACCGTTCTCCGTCAGGTGCAGGGGAAGGGAACCATCATGGGCAGCATCACCGTCGGAACCGAGAACAGCGTCGACATCGCGCTCCACTACGAGGACAAGGGGTCGGGCCAGCCGATCGTCCTCATCCACGGCTTCCCGCTCGACGGCAACTCCTGGGAGGGGCAGGTCCCGCCGCTCCTCGACGCCGGGTACCGCGTGATCACGTACGACCGCCGGGGGTTCGGCCAGTCCTCGCAGCCGTCGACCGGCTACGACTACGACACCTTCGCGGACGACCTGCACACCGTCCTCGAGACCCTCGACCTGCGCGACGTCATCCTCGTCGGCTTCTCGATGGGCACCGGTGAGATCGCCCGCTACATCGCCCGCCACGGAGAGGAGCGGATCGCCAAGGTCGCGTTCCTCGCCTCGCTCGAGCCGTACCTCGCGATCACCGACGACAACCCGGACGGCGCCGGCCCGATGTCCTTCTTCGAGGGCATCGCCGCCGACATGAAGAAGGACCGCTACGCGTACTTCACGAACTTCTACCAGGACTTCTTCAACCTCGACGAGAACCTCGGCTCGCGGATCTCGGAGGAGCAGGTCCGGAACGCGTGGAACGTGGCAGCCGGTTCGGGCTCGATCGCATCCGCCGCGGCGCCGCTCACCTGGCCGACCGACTTCCGCGAGGACATCCCGAAGGTCACCGTCCCGGCGCTCATCGTGCACGGCACGTCGGACAACATCCTGCCGATCGACGCCACCGGCCGCCGCTTCACCAAGGCTCTCCCGCACGCGGAGTACGTCGAGATCGAGGGTGCCCCGCACGGCCTCCTCACGACGCACACCGCCGAGGTGAACGAGGTCCTGCTCGGCTGGCTCACGAAGTAGCCGTTCCGGCGCTGGTCGCCGGCGCACAACCGAAGTCACCCCGCGCCGCGGTTTTCCGCGGTTCGGGGTGACTTTGGTTGTGCGGACGCGAACCGCGTGGCGCGGCGCTCAGTCCTCTTCCGGTGCGTCGTCCGGGTTCGTCACCTGCGCGTGGCCGGCGGGGTCGAGGTGGATCGACGTGCCGTCGTCGAGCTCGACGATCGGCTTCCCCTCGAGGAACGTGAGCGTCCACCCCCACGACGACGTGTCGACGGACTCGGCCGCGAGCTCCTCCTCGACCCCCTGCACGGCGACGACCATCGCTTCGGGGAGTCGCGCAGGCGGCTGCCCACCCACGCTCCATCGTGTGCCCAACTGCATCCGTGCCTCCAGTCCGGTGCGGGTCGACCGGTCGCGGACGCGAGCCGGCCGACCCGTGCGACGCTACGCCGGCTGTTCCGCCAGCTCGATGTCGACGACGGCCAGCTCGGCGCCGTCCGTGAACGACAGGTCCGCGATGCGGCCGACGGCCGCGAGGTCGACGGCAGCACGCTCGATGAGCGCACGCGTCTCGGCGGGCGCGGCGACGACCGCCCGCGTCACCGGCGTCTTCTGGGACGCCTTGGCCGCCGTCTTCGCACCGCGGATGCCGATGAGCGCCTGGCCGACGGCCGCGAGCAGGCCCGACGGCCCTGCACCCAGCCGGTCGGCTGCACCCGGCCCCGCGGCGGCCGCCAGGCCGCTCGCAGTAGGCCACTGTGCGCGGTGCACGCTGGTCTCGTGGGTCCAGGCCCAGACCTCCTCGGTCGCGAACGGGAGGAACGGTGCCAGCAGGCGGAGCAGCGCGTCGATCGCGGCGCGCAGCGCGAGGACCGCGCTCGCCTGCGTCTCGTGCGTTGCGTCGGTCGCGGTGCCGTAGGCGCGCTCCTTCACGAGCTCGAGGTAGTCGTCGCAGAACGTCCAGAAGAAGCGCTCGGTGACCTCGAGGGCCCGGGCGTGGTCGAAGCCGTCGAACGCGGCCGTCGCCTGCTCGATGACCGACCCGAGCTCGGCGAGCATGTCGGTGTCGAGCGCCTCGGTCACGGCGTGCGCGCCCTCGGGCAGCGGGAAGCCGTAGACGAACTTCGCCGCGTTGAGGACCTTGATCGCCAGGCGTCGGCCGACCTTGATCTGCTTCGGGTTCTGCGGGTCGAACGCCGCGTCCGTGCCGAGCTTCGAGGAGGCCGCCCAGTACCGGACCGCGTCCGCGCCGTGCTGCTCGAGGATCGACAGCGGCGTGACGACGTTGCCCTTCGACTTCGACATCTTCTTGCGGTCGGGGTCGACGATGAAGCCGGAGATGCTCGCGTGCTTCCACGGCACGACGTCCGCTTCGAGCTGGCTGCGGAGCACCGTCGTGAAGAGCCAGGTGCGGATGATGTCCTGCGCCTGCGGCCGGACGTCGTACGGGAACACCAGGTCGTACAGCGCCGGGTCGGACTCCCATTTGCCCGCGAGCTGCGGGGTCAGCGACGAGGTCGCCCAGGTGTCCATGACGTCGAGCTCGCCCTGGAAGCCGCCCGCGACACCGCGCTGCGACTCCTCGTAGCCGGGGGCCGGCTCGGACGCCGGGTCGACCGGGAGCTGGTCCTCGGTCGGCACGATCGGCTGGTCGTACACCGGGTTGCCGTCGGCGTCGAGCGGGTACCAGACCGGCAGCGGCACGCCGAAGAAGCGCTGGCGGGAGATGAGCCAGTCGCCGGAGAGGCCGCCGACCCAGTTGTCGTAGCGGACGCGCATGAAGTCCGGGTGGAACGCGATCTCCTCGCCGCGCTTCCGGAGCGTGGTCTTGAGCTCCTCGTCACGCGCGCCGTTCACGATGTACCACTGGCGCGTCGAGACGATCTCGAGCGGCTTGTCGCCCTTCTCGAAGAACTTCACCGGGTGGTTGATGGTCTTCACGTCGCCGATGAGCTCGCCGGACTCGGTGAGGGCGTCCACGACGACCTTCTTCGCCGAGAACACGGTCTTGCCCGCCATCTCCGCGTAGAGCGCCTTGCCCTGCTCGCTCGCGATCCACGTCGGCTCGTCGGAGCGGACACGGCCGTCGAAGCCGATGATCGCGCGGTTCGGCAGCTGCAGCTCGCGCCACCACACGACGTCGGTGGTGTCGCCGAAGGTGCAGACCATCGCGATGCCGGCGCCCTTGTCCTGCTGCGCGAGGTGGTGTGCGAGCACCGGGACCTCGACGTCGAACAGGGGCGAGCGGACCGTGGTGCCGAAGAGGTCCTGGAAGCGCTCGTCGTCGGGGTGCGCGACGAGGGCGACGCAGGCGGGGAGGAGCTCCGGGCGGGTGGTCTGGATGACGACGTCGTCCCCGCCGTCCGTCCGGTGGAAGGCCAGCCCGTGGTACGCGCCGGGCATCTCCTTGTCCTCGAGCTCCGCCTGGGCGACGGCCGTGCGGAAGGTGACGTCCCAGAGCGTCGGAGCGTCGGCCTGGTAGGCCTCGCCGCGCTCCAGGTTGCGGAGGAAGGCACGCTGGGCGCTGGCCCGCGAGGTGTCGTCGATCGTGCGGTACGACTGCGTCCAGTCGACGGAGAGGCCGAGCGTGCGGAAGAGGTGTTCGAACTGCTGCTCGTCCTGCACGGTCAGCCGCTCGCACAGCTCGATGAAGTTGCGGCGCGAGATCGGGAGCTGGTCGGCGGCCTTGCTCGACTTGGTGTCACCGCCCTCGAACGGCGGGACGAAGGCCGGGTCGTAGGGGAGCTGCGGGTCGCAGCGGACGCCGTAGTAGTTCTGCACGCGGCGCTCGGTCGGCAGCCCGTTGTCGTCCCAGCCCATCGGGTAGAAGACGTGCTTGCCGCGCATCCGCTCGTACCGGGCCTTGAGGTCGGTGTGGGTGTACGAGAACACGTGACCGATGTGCAGCGAGCCCGAGGCGGTCGGCGGCGGGGTGTCGATTGAGTAGACGGCGGCGCGGTCACCGGCGGCGGAACGGTCGAAGCGGTAGGTGCCGTCCTGCTCCCAGACCGGGCCCCAGACGTCTTCGAGTCCGTCGACCGTGGGCTTCTCGGGCAGGGGCTTCGACATGGCGGGCCTTCCGTTCGGTGCGGTGCTGGGACCGCTCTGTGCGGCACCGAGTCCGTGGTGAGGTGCCTGAATGTCCACGCACGTGCGGCGCGGTACCCCCGATGGTAGCGGCTCGCACCGTCATCGCCGACGGCCGATACCACACCGGCCTGACGGACACGCCGGGCGTTTGGTAGGCTGTCGGAGTTTGTCCGGCGGACGCGGGGTTCGCGAGGACTGCAGTGACGCCGTCCGCCGGGCGCCCGAAGGCAAGACTCAGCACTACCGGAGGAACGATTTGTCACCGAACCAGACCAGCCCCGCGAACGGCGATCGGCCGCTGCGGACGAAGGGCGCCGTGAAGCGGGCCCGCCGCAAGCTGACGAAGGACGACGTCACCGTCGTCGAGGAGTCGCTGCTCAAGCGCGCCGTCGCGGCCGCCGCCCTCGGCAACGCGATGGAGTGGTTCGACTTCGGCATCTTCGCGTACCTGACGGTCACGATCTCGCAGGTGTTCCTGCCGAAGGGGGACCCGGCGGCCAACGTCGTCGCGACCTTCGGGTTCTTCGCGGCCGCGTTCATCGTGCGCCCGATCGGTGGGGCCGTGTTCGGCCCGATCGGCGACCGGATCGGCCGGCAGAAGGTCCTCGCACTGACGATGATCCTCATGGCGGCCGGCACGCTCATGATCGGCCTGATCCCCTCGTACCAGACCATCGGCTTCTGGGCGCCGGTGCTGCTGCTCGTGGCCCGCTTCGTGCAGGGCTTCTCGACCGGTGGCGAGTACGGCGGCGCCGCGACGTTCATCGCCGAGTACTCGCCGGACAAGCGCCGCGGGTTCATGGGCTCGTGGCTCGAGTTCGGCACGCTCGCCGGCTACGTGCTCGGCGCCTCGATCGTCACCGGCCTGCAGTTCGGCCTCTCCGAGGACGCACTCCTCAGCTGGGGCTGGCGCATCCCGTTCATCGTCGCCGGTCCGCTCGGCCTCATCGGGCTCTACCTCCGGCTCAAGCTCGAGGAGACCCCGGCGTTCCAGAAGCAGCAGGAGCAGGCCGCCGAGCGCGAGTCCCAGAAGACCCCGTTCCTCCGCCTCTTCGCCGAGAACTGGCGCTCGCTGCTCATCTGCATCGGCCTGGTGCTGGTCTTCAACGTGACCGACTACATGCTGCTGTCGTACATGCCGACGTACCTCGAGCAGAACCTCGGCCAGAACGCGACCTTCGGCCTGATCCTCATCGTGATCGTGATGATCCTGATGATGGTCGTCATCACGTTCGGCGGTCGGCTCTCCGACCGGTTCGGCCGACGCCCGGTGCTGGCCGCGGGCTGCATCGGCTTCTTCCTGCTGTCGTGGCCGTCGCTCAAGCTCGTCCAGAGCGGCACCGGCGTGGGGGTGTTCTTCGGCCTCCTCATCCTGGGGCTCGTGCTCGTCACGTTCACCTCGACGATGCCCTCGACGCTCCCCGCGCTGTTCCCGACGATCATCCGTTACGGGGCGCTCGCGATCGCGTTCAACGTCTCCGTCTCGCTCTTCGGTGGCACCACCCCGCTCGCGACCTCGGCGCTCATCAACGCCGCGAAGGACGCCGGGCTCGGCTGGGCCGAGGACATCCCCGCGTTCTACCTCATGATCGCGGCCGTGATCGGCCTCGTCGCGGTGTACTTCACGAAGGAGACCGCCGCCACCCCGCTGATGGGGTCGGGCCCGACGGTCGCGCACGAGGACGAGATCGCCGCGGTCATCGAGGACTACAACGACCCGGAGTCCGACCTCGCCCAGTCCGACTGGGCGAAGGACTTCTCGACGAGCGAGATCCCCGTGATCAGCGGCGACGCGCCGACGTCCGGCGGTGAGCGCACGGAGCCCACGGGCTCCTGACGACCGGCCTGGAGGCGCGGTACGGGTCCGTCCCGCACCGCGCCTCCCGTCGTCCGGTCGCGCTGGTGCGGGTCGCGCGCTGAGCGAGTCTCGCGCGGCACGAGTCTCGCGCTGCGCGGGTCGCGCGCTGCCGCGAGTCTCGCGCTGCCGCGAGTCTCGCGCTGCGCGACATCGCTCGTGCGTTCGAGCGCGAGGAGTGTCGCGCAGCACGAGTCTCGGCTCGCGCAGCACGAGTCTCGGCTCGCGCGGCACGAGTCGGCCGCGTCAGGCGGCGGGGGCGGTCGGCCCGGTGGCCAGCACCTCGGCCGCGCGCAACAGCTGCGCCGTCACGGCGTGCGTCGGTCGCGAGAGCACCCGCTCGGCCGGTCCCCGTTCGACCACCGCACCCTCGTGGACGACGAGCACGTCGTCCGCCATCCGTCGGACCGCCCGCAGGTCGTGCGACACGAAGAGCATCGCCACGCCGGCGTCGTCCCGCAGCCGTTCGAGCAGCCCGAGCACCGCGTCCTGCACCGTGGCGTCGAGCGCCGTGACGGGTTCGTCGAGCACGAGGACCTCGGGGTCGGTCGCGAGCG
Source organism: Curtobacterium luteum (assembly GCF_014646995.1). Lineage (GTDB taxonomy): Bacteria > Actinomycetota > Actinomycetes > Actinomycetales > Microbacteriaceae > Curtobacterium > Curtobacterium luteum. The sequence continues at coordinate 77,843 of NZ_BMOI01000015.1, forward strand.
ACCGCGCGATCGCCAACCGCTGCCGCTGCCCGCCGGACAGGGTCAGCGGCGACCGGGCGCGCAGCGCGGGGTCGAGTCCGACCTGCCGGAGCGCGCCGTCGACCCGGTCCGCGAGCTCGCCCCAGGCCCGCCGTTCCGCTCCGCCGGAGAACGCGTCGGCGAGCACGCGCTCCACGTCCCAGCGGTCGTCGAAGGTCGCGCCGGGGTCCTGCACGACCGCGGCCACCCGGTGTCGACGGGCACGGCGCTCGCGTTCGGGCAGCGGCACCCACGGTCCACCGTCGAGCGTGACGGTGCCGGCGTCGGGGGACTCGAGTCCGAGGAGGATCCGGGCCAGCGTGGTCTTCCCCGAGCCGGACGCCCCGATGACCCCGAGCACGCGGCCGCGCTCGAGCACGAGTGCCGTGTCGTGCACCGCTGGGACGCCGTCGAACGCCCGCTCGAGGCCGTCCGCGACCAGGATGCCCTCCCTCGCACCGTGCGAGTCGCCCGCATCGGCGGTCGCGTCGTGCGAGGTTCCGCGCACCGTGCGGGGGCTGTGCCCTGCCACGCTGTTGGGATCCTCGCACCGAGCGGGGGCGGGGGCGAGGGCAGATGCGGGGGCGGGTGCGGGGGCGGGGGCGGCCGCGTGCACGAGCGCCGCGGTCGCCGGGTGTTCGGGTGCGTCGAACACCCGCCCGACCGGCCCCTGCTCGACGATCCGGCCGTCCGCGACCACGGCCACCCGATCGGCCCAGCCGGCGACGAGGCCGAGGTCGTGCGTGATGACCAGCACGCCGGCTCCGCGTTGCTGGGCCCGGCGGAGCTGCTCCATGACGGCCACCGCGACACCGGCGTCGAGCGCGGTGGTCGGTTCGTCCGCGACGACGAGCGCGGGGGAGCCGATCGTGGCCGCCGCGATGAGGGCCCGCTGCCGCATCCCGCCGGAGAGCGTCCCGGCCAGCCGGCCGTCGGTCGCGATCGCGGGGTCGAGCCCGACGTCGGCGAGCGCGGTCCGCACGGCCTCGACCCGTTCGGCGGCGCGCATGGACGTGTGCAGTCGGAGTGCGTCCGCCACCTCGCGGCCGACCGGGCGGAGCGGGTCGAGGGCACCGAGGGCCTCCTGGCCGACGTACCCGACGCGGGTGCCGCGGAGCCGACGCCAGTCGCGTTCGCGGAAGCCCCTCGCGTCCGTGCCGGCCACCTCGAGCCGGTCGGCGGCGACCTCGGCTCGGTCGGCGGACAGCCCGAGGAGCGCGCGGGCGGTCACGGTCTTGCCCGAGCCCGAGGCACCCACGAGGGCGACCATCTCGCCGGGGGCGACGTGCAGTCGGACGTCGGACACGAGCCGGACGCCGTCGATCGTCACCGACAGCCCCTCGACGGCCAGGACCGGGCTGCCGTGGGACGTGGTGGCGGCGCTCACCGTGCACCACCGCGTCGTCGGATCGCCCGACCGAGCACCGTGACCGCGGTCGCGAGCACGACGATCGCCAGACCCGGGAACGTGCTCATCCACGGCGCGGTCTGCAGGTACGTGCGGCCGTCCGCGAGCATCGCACCCCACTCCGGGGCCGGCGGTGGCGTCCCGACGCCGAGGTAGCTCAGTGCGGACGCCCACACGACGGCCTGGCCGACGCCGAGCGTACCGACCGCGACCACGGGCCAGAGCGCGGCGGGCAGGACGTGGCGGACGACGATGCGGGCGGGGGAACGGCCGAGCAGGACAGCGGTCTCGACGACCTGCGACTCCCGGGCCGTGCGCACGAGGCCCCGCACGATCCGCGCGTAGCCCGGCGCGGTCGCGAACCCCACGGCGAGCACCGCGGGCACCGGACCGGGGCCGGTGACGGCGATGACGACGAGCGCGACGAGCAGGAGCGGCAGCGCGAAGGCGACCTCGGTGACCCGGCCGACGACGGCGTCGAGCACGCGCCCACCGAGTCCGGCGAGCAGCCCGAGCAGGACACCGGTGGTGGCACCCACGAGGGTCGCCGCGAGCCCGACCACGAGCGACGGGCGCGTCCCCGCCACGACCCGCGCGAGGACGTCGCGGCCGGACTCGTCCGTGCCGAACGGGTGCGCCGCCGACGGCGGGAGGAGCGCTGCTCCCGGGTCCACGGCGAGCGGGTGGGCGCCGCCGAGCAGCGCAGGTGCGACGGCCGCCAGGACGGCGAGCGCGACGACCACGGCCGCGACCAGTCCGGCGGCGCCGAGCGTCCCCCCACGGCGTCGCTCGGCACCCCCGGACGGAGCGCGGGTGGCCGTGGGACCCGTCGCGCCCGTCGTGGGCGTCCCCGCCGGGTCGAGGATCCCGCTCACCGGGACGCCGCCGTCCGCGGACGCCGACGGAGACCGGCCCCGCGGAGACCGGCCCCGCGGAGACCGGCCCCGCGGAGACCGGCCCCGCGG
>NZ_BMOI01000015.1:80267-103337 GCF_014646995.1 Curtobacterium luteum
GAGACCGCGCCCCCGCACTCCGGGCCCCCGGGACCCGGTCCGACCCGCGTCCGCCCGGCGGGGGCGCCGGTCCACGGCGCGTTCGGCGAGGTCCGCGACCGCGAGCACGACGACGTACGCAGCGGCGGACACGAGCGCGATCCCGGCGACGAGCGGCATGTCGCGCTGCGTCACCGCCGTGACGAGCGCGCGGCCGATCCCGGGCAGCGCGAACACCGACTCGACGACGACGGCGCCGGACACGAGCGACCCGAAGGCCCAGACGGAGAGCGCGAGCCCCGGGAGAGCGGCGTGGCGCAGCGAGTGCCTGAGGAACACCCCGGTGCGGTGCTCGCCCCGGCCCCGCGCGGCGAGCGCGAACGCGGACCGCTGCGCGTCGACGATGCCGTCGCGGACCGTCTCGGCGAGGTACCCGGCCACCGGCACGGCCACGGTGACGACGGGGAGCACCCATCCGCGGACGGTCCCGTCGCTCACCGCGGGCGCCCAGCCCAGGGCGGTGGCGAACACGACGATGAGGACGCTGCCGAGCCAGAAGTGCGGCACGACGCTCGCGGTGACGGTGATGGCGCCCGTGAGGCCGGCGGCGAACCGGCCGCGCTGCGTGGACCACCAGGCGGCGACGAGCGCGAGGACCCAGGCGACGACGAGCCCCGCGACCGCCAGGGTCAGCGTGACGGGCAGCTCCTGGCCGAGCAGCGTCGCGACCGGCGTGCGGAACGCGTAGGAGTCGCCGAGCTGCCCGCTCGCGAGCCGTCCGAGGAACACGGCGTACTGCACGAGCAGCGGACGGTCGAGCCCGTACTCGTGCCGGACCTGGGCGACCGCTGCGGCGGACGCCTGCGACCCGGGGCCGCCGAGGATCGCGAGCGCCGGGTCGCCGGGGATCAGCCGGATCGCGACGAACACGATCGTGGCGACGGCCCAGAGCACGCCGATCCCGCCGGCCAGGCGGCCGAGGCCCCACAGCGTCCACCGCGACCATGCGCCGGAGCGCGACGGGCGCGTCGGGGTCATGCCGTGCCTCCAGTCCGGTCGTCGCCCGTCAGGGCGCGCGTCAGCGGTCGATCCAGGCCGAGCCGAACCAGGGCGTCGAGACGGCCGTGGTCCGGACGCCGTGCACCTTCGTGGACACGAGGAAGTGGTTCTGCTGGTCGTACAGCGGCAGCACCGTCGCGCTCGCGAGGATGTCCTTCTGCGCCTGCTCGTACAGCTCGCCGCGGTCGTGCGTGTCGGCAGTGCGTGCGGCGCGTTCGAGGAGCGAGTCGACCGTCGGGTCGTCGAGCTGGGCGAGGTTCGCGAAGTACCCGGACGGGGCCGGCTTGATGCTCGCGCTGTCGTAGAGGATGCGGAGGACGTCCGCGCCGACCTTCGTGTAGGGCGCGCTGACGACGTCGTACTGGTTCGCCGCGAGGGCCGCGTACCAGCTGGACAGGTCCAGCTCCTTGATCTGCACGTCGAAGCCGATCGCCTTCTCGGAGGCCTGGATCTGCTGGAAGAGGCTGCGCTCGGCCGGGATCGACTGGTTCGTCGACACCGGGAACGTCACCGTCAGACGCTTGCCGTCCTTCGTCCGCGCACCGTCGGAGCCCTGCTTCCAGCCGGCGTCGTCGAGCAGCTGCTCGGCCTTCGAGGCGTCGTGGTCGAAGAGCTCGTCGCCGTCGGCCGAGTACGCGAACGGCTCGACGCTCGACAACAGCGAGTACGAGCGCTTCGCCGTACCGAGGAAGAGGGACGTGATGCCCGGGTCGACGTCGGCGCCGTGGATGAACGCCTCGCGGACCGCTTCGTCCTGGAAGACGCCGTGGCCGGAGTTCAGCTCGAGGCGGTTGGAGGCGCCGGGTCGCGGGGCGTCGAGGTCGCGGATCGACCCGCCGGCCTTCGCGGCTCGGATCTGGTCGGGCTGGGCGTTGTCGATGACGTCGACCTGGCCGGACTGCAGCGCCGCGTAGCGCGACGTCGAGTCGGGGAGGAACCGCCAGGTGATCCCGTCCAAGCGGGGCTTCGTCGTGCTGCCGGCCTGCTTCCCGAGCGGCGTGTAGTCGGCGTTCTTCACGAGCGTGACGCGGTCGCCGTGCTTCCACGCCGTGACCCGGAAGGGTCCGGTGCCGACGGGGGACTCGCAGTTCTGCGCCTGCGAGCGCTCGAGGGCCTTCGGGGACTCCATGCCGACCCACGGCTGCGAGAACGACTCGAGCAGTGCGCTGTCCGGACGGCTCAGCGTCAGCGTCACGGTGTGGTCGTCGGTCGCGGTGGCCTTCGTGATCGACTGCAGGGCGAGGTAGCCCGTGCTCGAAGCGGTCTTCGGGTCCTGCACGTGCTCGATGTTCGCCACGACCGCGGCCGCGTCGAACGGCGTGCCGTCGGTGAACGACACGTCGTCGCGCAGCCGGAAGGTCAGGGTCTTCCCGTCGTCCGACGTCGTCCACGACTGTGCGAGGGCCGGGACGGGCTCGCCGTCCCGCAGCGCGGTGAGCTCCTCGATGTACTGGCTGGACAGCAGTGCCTGCGGGTAGTTGCCGCCGACGTGGGGGTCGAGGCAGGTCGGCTCCGCGTCCCCCGACGCGTAGACGAGGGTGCCGCCGGCGACCGGCGTGCTGCTCGTCGACCCGCCTCCGCCACCGGTGCAGGCCGTGACGGCCAGGAGGATCGTGGCGGCGCCCGCCAGGGAGGTCGCGATCCGCGACCGGTTTTTCTGTACTGAGTCCAACTTCATGGCTCGCCGAGTCTAGCGGTTTACTGGGGACATGGACCTCGTGCGAGCGGACGACGACCGCGCTCGCCGCGGTGGCCGGCCGCGGCGTTCCAGCGCCGAGGTGCTCGCCGACGCCGCTGCCGAGCTCTTCCTCGAGCAGGGCTACGGCCGCACCACGGTCGACCAGATCGCGGCCCGCGCCGGCGTCAGCCGCGCCACCTTCTTCAACTACTTCGCCGCCAAGTCCGACGTGATGTGGCTCGAGCTCGACGCCGCGGTCGCCGCGATCCCCGCGCTCCTCGACGCGTCCACCGAGCCGAGCCCGGTCCGCGCCGTCGAGGAGGCCCTGCTCGCCGCCGCCCGCGAGCACGACCCGGAGCGGGTGCCCTGGGCGGTCGCGCAGGCCGAGGTGATGGGGATCGGCCCGGAACTCGTCGCGAGCGTCGCCGCCCGGGTGATGCAGCAGCACGGCGCGGTCGCCGCGTTCGTGGCCGCTCGGACGGGGGAGCGTCCGGGTGCGCTGTGGCCCCAGACGGTGTCCGGCGCGCTGCTCGGTGCCGCGGCCGCGGCCTTCGGCGTCTGGGTGGCCGACGGCGTGGGGCGCGGTCGGCTGGTCGAGTACGTCGCGGCGGCCCTGACGCCGGTGGCGTCCGGGCTCGAGGCGGCATGAGGAGGTCGGCCGGTCCGACGACGGCGCCGGCCTGAGAGCTTCGGCGGGAAGCGGCGTCCGCATCCCGGGCTGCGCCCGGACCGGCTGCCTACGATCGGTCGCCGTGGACCACGACGTGCCCGGGACCGGAGTCGGCAGGACCCGGCGTGGTCGAGCAGCGCAGGCTGTCGCGCTCGCCGTGGTGGCCGGTGCGGGGCTGTTCGTGGCGTTCTGGCACCTGGGCGCGCAGACCCCGCACGTCGACGAGTTCACGTACGCGGGCGCCGGCTGGCAGTACGTCCACGGGTTCCTGACTGCCAACCTCCAGCACCCGCCGACGGCCAAGGACCTCTACGGGGTCGCGCAGCTCGTCTTCGGCGAGGGAGTGGGGTCGGCGCGGGTCGTGGCCGCCGCGGCCTCCTTCGCCACCGGGGTCGTCCTGTACCTCTGGCTGCGTCGCCCCGTCGGGCACTGGGGAGCGCTGCTCGCGGCCGGGTGGTGGTGGACCACACCGCGGTCGGACTCGCCCACCTGGGGCGACGTCGCGTCCGGCGCCGCCGCGCGCATCGACCGCCTCGCGCTCCTCGAGCCGGTGATGGTCTGCTTCGCGGTGGCCGCCGTCGCCGCGGCCTGGCGCGCGGTCCACGGTGTGGGGGAGGGGGAGCGGCCCGGCTCCCGGTGGTGGGGTGGCCCGTGGCGCGCCGCCGCCGGCTGGTGGGCGCTGTCGGGCGCGCTCCTGGCCCTCTCCGCGACCTCGAAGGTGTCGACGGCGGTGGTCGTGCTCGCGATCGCCGCACTGCCGGCCCTGTCCGGCCGCTGGCGTACGTACGCCACGGGCGGGGTGGTGGCGGCGCTGTCGTTCGTCGTGGTCGCGGCGGCCGTGTACCTGCCCGTCGGCGGGCTCCGAGCGGTGCGCTTCATGCTCGCGTTCCAGGGCGCACACGACCTCCGCGGACACGCCACCGTCCTCCTCGGCCAGCGGGTGCAGCACGCGCCGTGGTGGGCGAACGGCGTCCGCGTGGTCGAGGGCGTCGGCTGGCCGACGGTCGCGGTCCTCGTGGTCGGCGTCGTCGCGGCCCTGGTGGTCCGGCCCGACCGGCTCGTCGCCGTGCTCGGCATCGCGCTCGCCGCACTCGTCGTCTTCTACGCCACGACCGACGTCGCGCTCCCGTACTACTACGACGCCTGAATGCCGTGGACCATCGCGCTCGCCGCGATCGGGTCCGTCCGCGCTGCACGGCTCCGGCCACCCGTGACGGTCGTCGTCGCGGTGCTGCTCGTCGCGGTGACGCTCGTCCCGGCGGCCGTCCTCGTCCGTGCCGTGGCGGAGACTCGGGTGACGGGGTTCGCGCGGCTGGACGCCGTGCTCGCCGACCGGGGCGTGCCGCAGGGGGACCGGATCCTGGTCGCGGGCGCGCCGCGCGCGGCGTTCTCCCCGTGGACGGGGCGGCGTGCGTCGACGCAGGCCGTCGCGCGCGGAGCGTTCGGGGTGCTCGTGGAGGCACCGGACACGCGGTTCCCGACGGCACCGTCGCTCCGGCGGTTGCTGGCCGACGACCCGGGACACTTCACGTCGTTCCGGGTCGACTTCCTGCGCGTGTGGGTGGTCCGGGACGGCGAGGCGGTCCGGCGGACCGGGGACGGGTTCGCGCTGGTGCGGACGGGGTGAGGACCGGCGTGTCGTGGCGCCGGCAGCCGCCCGCCGTACGACGGCCAGTGGCGCGCCGGCCGGCCTGGTGGCCGCGATCCGGCAGCCGCCCGCCGCCCGACGTCACCCCTCGGTCCGCAGCGTCCCGGCGCCGCCCGACGCCACGTCCTCCACCGTGCCGTCCCGCACGATCGCCGGGACTTCGCCGCCCTTCTGCGCTGCGAGCGACCCGTCGCCGGGGATGCTCAGCGTGAGCACCGCCTCCTCGATGTACTGGCTCTCCTCCAGGGACCGCTCGACGCGCCGCAGCCGGACCGCCACGTGGTCCTCGTCCTCGTTGCCGGTCAGGTCGACCGCCGCCACGAGGAACACCCGCGACGGCCCGACGAACTCCAGGTGGAGGTACGTCACCCGCTCGACCTCGTCACGACGGAGGAGCTCGGAGAGCACGGCGTCCTCGAGCTCCGGCGACGTGGCCTCGCCGACGAGGAACCGGCGGTTGCGCTCGATGAGCACGATCGCCACCACGCCCAGCAGGACCCCGACCGCGATCGACCCGATCGCGTCGAACACGGCGAGGCCGGTCACCTGGTGGAGGAACACGCCGAGGAAGGCGATCACGAGGCCGATCAGCGCCGCGGCGTCCTCGGCGAAGACCGCACGGAGCGTCGGGTTCGAGGACTGCAGGACGTGGCGGAGGACCGGCACACGACGCTTGGTCGCCGCGCCGTGCGCCTGGCGGTACGCCTGCACGAAGCTCGTGCCCTCGAGCACGAACGCGATCCCGAGCACGACGTAGTTGAGGAGGAGGTCCTCCGCGGGGCCGCGCTCGCCGAGCTGGGTGATGCCGTGCCAGATCGACACGACGGCACCGGCGGTGAACAGTCCGAACGCGGCGAACATCGACCAGATGTACGTCTCGCGGCCGTACCCGAGCGGGTGCTTCGTGTCGCGCGGCTTCGCTCCGCGGCGTTCGGCGACGAGCAGGAAGACCTCGTTGCCGGTGTCCGCCCAGGAGTGCGCGGCCTCGGCGGTCATCGACGCCGAGCCCGAGATCAGCGAGGCGACGGTCTTCGCGATCGCGGCGAGCAGGTTCGCGGCGAACGCGATGACGACGGTGAGGAGCGACTCGGGGCGCTGCTGCCCGTCGTCGGTGGCGTCTGTGGCGTCCGTGGCGTCCGTGGCGTCGGGAGCATCGCCGGACGTGGCGTCGGAGGAGGGCATCGCTCCAGCATGCTCCCGTGCAGTAAACTCGTCCCGAAGACGTCGAACCGGCCATCACCGGGGAGTCTCCGGAAGAACGCGGCGGTGCCCGAGGGCGCGGTCGTCAGTAGAACCGGGCGGTCCGGGCCGCACCAGCCCCGGCAACGAGCGGTCGGTCGCAGCGTGAGCGGCGTCCGGCAAGCGAGGTGGTACCGCGGAGCCTGCTCCGTCCTCGTGGAGACGAACCGAAACCACAGGAGCCCCCGGTGCGCTACCCCTTGAACCGAACCGACGCGAACGACGGCGTCACGCCGTCCCCGGCCTTCCCCGCCGTCGAGCAGGGGATCCTCGCCTTCTGGAAGGGCGACGACACCTTCCAGGCGTCGATCGACCAGCGCGAGGGCTGCCCCGAGTGGACCTTCTACGACGGCCCGCCCTTCGCGAACGGCCTGCCGCACTACGGACACCTCCTGACCGGGTACGCGAAGGACGTCTTCCCCCGCTACCAGACCATGCGCGGCAAGCAGGTCCACCGCCGCTTCGGCTGGGACACCCACGGGCTGCCCGCCGAGCTCGAGGCGATGCGCCAGCTCGGCATCACCGAGAAGCACGAGATCGACGAGATGGGCGTCGACGTGTTCAACGCGGCCGCCCGGAAGAGCGTGCTGCAGTACACCGACGAGTGGCAGCAGTACGTCACCCGGCAGGCGCGCTGGGTCGACTTCGAGAACGACTACAAGACCCTCGACGTCACGTTCATGGAGAGCGTGCTCTGGGCGTGGAAGCAGCTCTGGGACAAGGGCCTCGCCTACGAGGGCTTCCGCGTCCTGCCGTACTGCTGGAACGACCAGACGCCGCTGTCGAACCACGAGCTGCGCATGGACGACGACGTCTACCAGTCGCGGCAGGACCAGTCCGTCACGGTCGCGTTCCCGCTGCGCGGGGACCGCGCCGACGAGCTGGGACTCACCGGCGTGCGCGCGCTCGCGTGGACGACGACGCCGTGGACGCTCCCGACGAACGCCGCCCTCGCGGTCGGTCCCGGGATCGCGTACGCGGTCGTGCCTGCCGGGCCGGGAGGCGCGGCTGACGGTGGCAGCGCCGGTTCCGCCACGTACCTGCTCGCGTCCGACACCGTGGCCGCGCACGCGAAGGACCTCGGTTACGAGGGCGCGGAGGACGCCGTCGCCGCCGTGCTGCGCACGGTCGCCGGCGCCGAGCTCGACGGCGTCGCGTACGAGCGGCTCTTCGACTTCCTCGACGGCACCGAGGGGTACGAGCACGCATGGCGGATCCTCGTCGCGGAGTACGTCGAGACGGGCGAGGGCACGGGCATCGTCCACCAGGCCCCGGCGTACGGCGCCGACGACCAGGAGGTCTGCGCGGCCGCCGGCATCCCCGTCGTGCTGTCCCTCGACGAGGGCGGGGTCTTCACCTCGCAGTTCGGCGAGGTCGCCGGCATGCTGTGGTCCGACGCGAACAAGCCGCTGACGAAGGCCGTCCGTGAACAGGGCCGACTGCTCCGCCAGGCGTCCTACGAGCACAGCTACCCGCACTGCTGGCGCTGCCGCAAGCCGCTCATCTACAAGGCGGTCTCGTCGTGGTTCGTCCGCGTCACCGAGTTCCGCGACCGCATGGGCGAACTGAACCAGGACATCACCTGGGTGCCGGAGAACGTCAAGGACGGCCAGTTCGGCAAGTGGGTCGGCAACGCCATCGACTGGTCGGTCTCCCGCAACCGGTACTTCGGCACGCCGATCCCCGTGTGGGTGTCGGACGACCCGGCGTACCCGCGCCAGGACGTCTACGGCTCCCTCGAGGAGCTCGAGCGCGACTTCGGACGGCTGCCGGTGAACGCGGACGGCGAGGTCGACCTGCACCGTCCGTTCATCGACGACCTGACCCGTCCGAACCCCGACGACCCGACCGGGAAGTCGACCATGCGCCGCATCTCGGACGTGTTCGACGTCTGGTTCGACTCCGGTTCGATGCCCTACGCGCAGGTGCACTACCCGTTCGAGAACCGCGAGTGGTTCGAGGCGCACAACCCGGCCGACTTCATCGTCGAGTACATCGGGCAGACCCGCGGCTGGTTCTACGTCATGCACGTGCTCTCCACCGCGCTGTTCGACCGCCCGGCGTTCCGCAACGTCATCAGCCACGGCATCGTGCTCGGCTCGGACGGCCAGAAGATGTCGAAGAGCCTGCGGAACTACCCGGACGTGTCCGAGGTCTTCGACCGGGACGGCGCTGACGCGATGCGCTGGTTCCTCATGTCGTCGTCCGTGATCCGCGGTGGCAACCTCGTCGTGACCGAGGAGGGCATCCGCCAGGGCGTCCGCGAGTTCCTGCTGCCGCTCTGGTCGACGTACTACTTCTTCACCCTCTACGCCAACGCCTCCGGCGACACCGGCGCTGAGACGTCCGAGGGGTACGGGGCCTCGCGCAGCACGGCGAGCACCGACGTGCTCGACCGGTACCTGCTCGCCAAGACACGCGTGCTCGTCGAGGACGTCACGACGCACCTCGACGCACTCGACACGCCCCTCGCCGCCCAGGCCGTCCGCGACTTCGCCGACGTGCTCACGAACTGGTACGTGCGTCGCTCGCGTGACAAGTTCTGGGCCGGCGCACAGTCGAGCCCCGAGGCGCGGGCGGCCTTCGACACGCTGTACACCGTGCTCGAGACGCTCACCCGCGTCGCCGCCCCGCTCGCCCCGCTCGTCACGGAGGAGGTCTGGAAGGGCCTGACCGGCGGCCGGTCGGTGCACCTCGAGGACTTCCCGTCGGCGGACGAGTTCCCCGCGGACGACGCCCTCGTCGTCGCGATGGACCGGGTCCGCGACGTCGCCTCGAAGGGCCTCGCGCTCCGCAAGGCCACCGGCAGGCGCGTCCGGCTCCCGCTCGCCACGCTCACCCTGGTCGTGCCCGACCCGGCGGCGGTCGAGCCCTTCGCGGACATCCTCCGCGACGAGCTCAACGTCAAGCGGGTCGTGCTCGAGCAGCAGGCCGAGGAGTCGCTCGCCCAGTACGGCATCGAGCGGAAGCTCACCGTCAACGCCCGCGCCGCCGGGCCGCGCATCGGCAAGCAGGTGCAGCAGGTCATCCCGGCCGCCAAGCGCGGTGACTGGGTCGCGACCGAGTCCGGCGTCTCGGTCGGCGGCGTCGACCTCGTCGAGGGCGAGTACTCGCTCGACCTCACGGTGGCGGACGACTCCGTGGCCGTGGCATTCCTCGACGGCGGCGGCTTCGTCGTGCTCGACACGGTGACGACGGCCGAGCTCGAGGCCGAGGGCCTGGCGCGCGACGTCGTCCGTGCCGTGCAGCAGGCGCGCCGCGACGCCGACCTCGACGTCAGCGACCGCATCGTCCTGACGCTGGGGGTGTCCGACGACGCCGCCGACGCGGTCCGGGCGCACCGCGACCTCATCGCGGGGGAGACCCTCGCGACGGCGGTCGAGGTCGTCCCGCTCGCGACGGACGCGACCACGACCGACGTCGGCGAGGCAGCGAAGGTGTCCGTGGAGGTGGCACGCGCATGAGCGACGAGAACACGCAGCACGACGACGACCAGCACGATGACGGACGGCTCGACGCCGACGGCATCGAGATCCCCGCGGGCCCGGCCGCACCGGCCCCTGTCGACCCCTCGCCCGCCGACGGCGACGACGACGAGGTCCGGCGCGTGCAGGCCGCCCTCTACGCCCGGATCGGCGAGCAGTCGCCCGAGCACCGGCTGAGCGCCACGCGGCGCGCCGTCGAGCTCCTCGGCGACCCGCACCTGTCCTACCCCGTCATCCACATCACCGGCACGAACGGCAAGACCTCGACCGCGCGGATGGCCGAGAGCATCGTGCGCGCCCACGGCCTCCGTACCGGGCTCATGACGAGCCCGCACCTGGTGTCGATCCGGGAGCGCATCGTGATCGACGGGGAGCCCATCGCCGCCGACCGGTTCGTCGAGAACTGGGACGACATCGCCCCGATCCTCGAGATGACCGACCAGGAGCTCACGGCGAAGGGCGAACTGCCGCTGACGTTCTTCGAGGCGCTCACGGTGCTCGCGCTCGCCTGCTTCGCCGAGGCGCCCGTGGACGTCGCCGTGATCGAGGTCGGCATGGGCGGCGAGTGGGACTCCACCAACGTCGTGCAGAGCCAGGTCGCGGTCTTCACCCCGATCGCCATGGACCACGCGAAGCAGCTCGGCAACACCGTCGCCGAGATCGCGCGCACCAAGTCCGGCATCATCAAGCCGTCCTCGGCCGTGGTCTCGAGCGCGCAGACGCCGGACGCACTCGCCGAACTCGAGCGAGCCGCCGAGCTCACCGAGTCGACGCTGTCGGTCGAGGGCACCGGCTTCCGCGTGACGAGCGACACACCGGCGGTCGGCGGCCAGCTCGTCAGCGTGCAGGGCCTCGCCGGCACCTACGACGACCTGTTCGTGCCGCTGTTCGGCGCGCACCAGGCCCACAACGCAGCCGTCGCGATCGCCGCGGTCGAGTCCTTCCTCGGTCGGGGCTCGCAGGCGCTCGACGAGGACGTGCTCTCCGAGGGCCTGGCCGCGGCGACGAGCCCCGGTCGCCTCCAGCCGATCGCCCAGGACCCCGTGGTCGTCGTGGACGCCGCGCACAACCCGCACGGCGCCCGGGCACTCGCCGAGACGCTCCCGGTGGCGTTCCCGTCCGAGCACGTCGTCGGCGTCGTCGGGATCCTCGGCGACAAGGACGCCCGGGGCTTCGTGCGCGCGCTCAAGGACACCGTGCAGACGTTCGTCGTGACGCAGCCTCCGGGGGAGCGGGCGCTCGACGCCGACGCCTTCGCGCGGATCGTCGTCGACGAGGTCGGACCGGACCGGGTCGTCGTCGAACCCGCCCTCGACCAGGCCCTGCAGGAAGCGCGGGACCTCGCGGACGAGGCGGACGCCGAGGACGCGATGGTGCTCGTCGCCGGCTCCATCGTGATGGTGGGCTCGGTCATGGACCTGGTGCACGCGGAAGGCGGGACGAAGTGACGGAGCCGAGCCGTGCCTCCAGGCCGGAGCGGTCGGGACGGCCGACACGCGCGCCCCGCCAGCGGACGCCGCGACGTGACCGCGGTGCCCGCGAGAGCCTCCTCGCGATCACCCTCGGGCTCGAGGCCGTGATGTTCTTCTTCCCGATGCTCGTGACGTTCGGGAAGCAGACGCTGCCCCCGGCCGTCGCGTTCGGCGGGGGCGTCGGCGCGATCGTCGTGCTGGCGCTGGCCTCGCGGCTGACCGGCAAGCGCGCCGGTGTATGGTTCGGGTGGCTGCTGCAGGCGGCCATCCTCGCCACCGGATTCATCGAGCCGTTCATGTTCGCGGTGGGCGCGGTGTTCCTGGCGCTGTGGGTCTACTGCTTCGTCAAGGGCGGTCAGCTCGACCGGCAGAACGCCGCACGACGCGCCGCTGCGGGCGAGGGCTGACCACCACCCCACGACACACGTCAAGGAGTTCTGCATGTCCGACTTCGAAGAGACCCTGGTCCTCGTCAAGCCCGACGGCGTCGCCCGCCAGCTCACCGGCGAGATCCTCCGTCGGATCGAGGCCAAGGGCTACGAGATCGTCGACCTGAAGATGCTGACCGCGCCGCGCGACCTGCTCGACGCGCACTACGAGGAGCACCAGGGCAAGCCGTTCTTCGAGCCGCTCGTGGAGTTCATGCAGTCCGGCCCGGTCGTCGCCGTGCGCGTCGCCGGCAACGGCGTCATCGCCGGGTTCCGCTCGCTCGCCGGCACGACGGACCCGACGTCCGCCGCGCCCGGCACGATCCGCGGTGACCTCGGTCGTGACTGGGGCCTGAAGGTCCAGCAGAACCTCGTGCACGGCTCGGACTCCACGGAGTCCGCGGCCCGCGAGCTCGGCCTCTGGTTCGCGTGAGCGACGACCGACACGCGCGACCGCAGGAGCGAACGGCATGACGAACAACGACCGACCGAGCAAGAACGAGCGGCGCGCCCACGCGCGTGACGTCGCCCGGCAGCGAGCGGAGGCCGAACGCCGCCGCAAGCGCCGGAACAAGTGGTTCCTGCAGGGCGGCATCGGTCTGGGCATCATCGCGGTCGCGGCCATCGTCGCGATCGTCGTGGTCAATGTGAACAACGCGAACACGGTCTCGGCGACCGGCCCGGCGAACATGGCCACCGGTGCGATCCAGTTCACGGGCAAGGACGGCAAGATCACCCCGGTGGAGACCGGTGCCGTGAGCGCGAACGGGACCGCCACCCCGATCCCCACGACCGGACCGGACAGCACGGTCCAGGTGACCGAGTACATCGACTGGGCGTGCCCGATCTGCAAGCAGTTCGAGGCCGCGTACGCCGACCAGATCCTCGACAAGGTGAAGTCGGGTGACGTGACCCTGGCGGTCCAGCCGGTCTCGATCCTCGACCGCAACTACCGGAACAGCCGGTACGCCAGCCGGGCTGCGAACGCGGCGATGTGCGTCGCGAACTACCAGCCGGACAAGTTCCTCGACGTGCAGACGCAGTTCTACGACAACCAGCCCGAAGAGGGAACGTCGGGACTCACGAACGCCCAGATCGCCGACCTCGTCAAGAAGGGCGGGGCGACGAGCTCGAAGGTGTCCGAGTGCCTGTCGACCGAACAGTTCAAGGGCTGGGTCACGAAGTCCACGAACACGGTGGTCAGCGACCCGGCGCTCCAGGGCACCAGCGGCTTCGGCACGCCGACCGTCGTCGTGGACGGCAAGAAGGTCGACAACCTGACGGACGTGATCACCACGATCGACGCGGCCGCGAAGTAACACTCCCGGCACGCACGACGCCCCCGCTCCTGTCCGGAGCGGGGGCGTCGTGCGTGCTGGACGTGCGGCGCCCGGCACCCGGCGCGTGCGGCGCCCGGCACCCGGCGCGTGCGGCGCCCGGCGTCCGGCGGCCGGCGCCCGGCGTCGGGGCCCCGCCGGCGCGAGGCTCTGTTCCCGTCGGGACGGGGCGGGCACCCGGTCCTGTAGGCCCGCCGGCGCGGAGCCCGGAGTTGACCACTGGCAGTTCCGGTTCGCGAAGCCCGGTGATCGTGCACCGGAACTGCCACAGTGCGAACCGAACGCTCACGTGTCAACGGCTGTCCGACGGGGAGCACGACTGGCGCACGCACTCCGGTCTGATCCGGGGCCGTCGGACCGTCCGGTCAGGGCTCGTCAGCGGGTGGTCACGCCTTGCCGCCGTTCTGCAGGACGAACGCCGAGAACGCGTTGGTGTCCGTGAGCGAGCCGTCGTACTGCTTGCCGTTCACGATCACCGTCGGGGTGCCGGTGAGCTTGTCGAGCGACGAGTTCGGGAGCTTGTCGTTGAGCACCCGGTTCGTCGCGTCGCCCACCCATCCGGCGAACCGCTGGTCGGTGATGCAGGACGCGACCTTCTCGTTCGTGGCGCCGGCGGCCGCCGCGAGCGAGGCGAGTTTGTCGTTCGACAGCCCCGTTGTGTTCTCGGACGGCTGGTTCTCGTACAACGAGGTGTTGTAGGCGAGGAAGGCGTCCGGGTCGTAGTTCGCCACGCAGGCGGCTGCGGCGGCGGACCGCGTGGAGTACTTCGAGCCCTGGGACACCCGGTCGAGCAGGTTGAACGGGTGCAGCTCGAGCGTCGCCGAGCCGTCCTTGACCCACTGCTGGATCTGCGACATCTGCGCGGTCTCGAACTGGTTGCAGTACGGGCACATGTAGTCCGAGTAGACGGTGATGTTCGCCACCGAGTCGTCCTGCTTCGTCGGCGTCGGCTGGCCGCCCTCGGGGATCGCCTTCGTGGCGACGGGCTCGATCTTCCCGTCGACGCCGTGCAGCAGGATGCCGTCGCTCGCCATGTTCGCCGGCCCCGGACCCGCGGGTTGCACCGAATTCGCGACGATGAGCACGATCGCGCTGACGACCGCGAGGCCGCCCACGATGATGCCGCTGATCGTCAGCGTGCGGTTGCGGCGGCGGCGCGCCTTCTCCTTCTCACGCGCGACCCGGGCACGCTCACGCGCCTCGTCCCGCCGTGCCTTCTTGCCCTGGTTGTCACTCATCGACTCCGAGCGTAGGTGCCCTCCGTGTCGGTGACGGGCGCCCTGCCTGGGAAGGCACCAGGAATTCGGTGACGCGTCATCGGCGGATCACAGCGGCTCCACTGCGAACGGCGTCAGCAGCCGAGCGACGACCTCAGAAGCTCTGGAAGATGCGCGGGAAGACGATGATGATCGACACGGCGATCACGAGGTAGTTCGCGAGCGGGAACGCCCAGCAGAACGGCAGGAGGGTCTTGCCGACGCGCTGCGCCCCGGCCCCGAAGCGACCCTGCGCGAGGTTCCAGATCGTGAACACCCAGAACATCGGGATCGTCATCGCCCAGACGAGCATGCACCACGGGCAGAGGGCTCCGATGAACCACACGGTCTGCGTGAAGAGCCACGTCACGAAGACCCACGCCAGGAACACCCCGGCGTTGAACGTGATCCAGAACCAGCGCGACCCGTTCCGGAAGCCCGCGAGCAGCAGGACGCCCACGGCGATCGGTGCGACGAAGCCCATCATGCCGATCAGGGGGTTCGGGAAGCCGAGGAGGTGCCCCTGGGCGCTCGTCATCACGTCCGAGCAGTTCACGAACACGTTGACGTCGCACGACAGTGCGGTCTTCGGGTTCTCGTACTTCGCGAACTCGTCGAGCACGAGCCGGAACGAGGCGTAGAGGGCCACGATCCCGGTCACGAGCAGGAAGATCCCCATGGCGATCGGACGGCGGGGCAGGGTTCGCGGCGTGCTCACGCCGTCATCATCGCACGCGTGATCCGGTCGTTTCCGGGAGCGGCATGCGATGATGGTGGGGTCGCACGACCGGACACGGTCACGCGGCGTGAGCTTTCCGGGCCCAGCCCGGACGAAACAGGCACGGTGAGAGCGTGCCGCGACCGGAACACGCGTCACTCCGACGCTCCGCGAGCCCGGGCCGGGTGCCCGGGGACGAACGGACGCGGACGCACCACAAGTTGCCGCGGGCCGGTCGCGAACGACAACGAGCGCGGGGACGTCGACGCCACCCGCAACACGAGAATTCCCGCCGACCGACAGGGCGCGAGCGGGGCCGAGGAGTGCACCAGTTCCATGGTGGAGCAGAACAACAACGACAACACGAAGAACGACGAGACCCCGAAGCGCCGGAGTCGCCTGTTCGGCGGCCGTCGCGCCCGGTCGGCCGACCTGGAGGCACGGGGTGACGCCGAGCAGTCGGCTCCCGCCGAGCAGACGGCCGGCTCCGAGACCGACGCGCACGCGCCGGTCGCGGACGCTCCGGCGGCGGACGCCACGGTCGAGGTCGGCACCGAGACGGTCGCGCTGACCGACGACGCGGCACCGGCCGTGTCGGTCGCCGTCGAGGCGACGGCGGGCGGCGACGCCCCGCACGACGTCAGCACCCTGACCGGCGACCTCCCGGTCATCGCCACCGAGGACCCGGCGACCGAGACGGTGGCGGCGCCCGCAGCGGAGGCGACGGACGTGACGGAGGCGAGCAGCGCCTCCAGTCCGACCGAGCCCGCGGACGAGCCGTTCGTCCCGAAGGCGACCAGCACGCTCAGCCTGATCTTCCACGCGCCGGTCCTGCCGGAGCTGCCTCCGGCCCGTGCGCCGCGGTCCGCGCAGGACGACCACGACGACGACGAGTCGGTCGGCACGCGCCGACGCACCCGTCGTCGCGGCAGCTCCTTCGGCGGTGCCGCCGAGCAGCCCGAGCCGCGCCGTCGTGAGCGTGAGCGTGAGCGCGAGCGGGAGCCGGAGCTCATCACCGAGCCGCAGCGCATCAAGGGCTCGACCCGACTCGAGGCGAAGAAGCAGCGCCGACGCGACGGGCGTGACGCCGGCCGTCGTCGTCAGGTCATCACCGAGGACGAGTTCCTGGCCCGCCGCGAGAGCGTCGACCGCCAGATGATCGTCCGGTCGAGCTCGCAGAAGATCGAGATCGGTGTGCTCGAGGACGGCGTCCTCGCCGAGCACTACGTCACCAAGTCGCACAACGTGTCGCTCATCGGCAACGTCTACCTCGGCAAGGTGCAGAACGTCCTGCCGTCGATGGAGGCCGCCTTCGTCGACATCGGTCGCGGTCGGAACGCCGTGCTGTACGCGGGCGAGGTCGACTGGAACTCCGTCGACACCAGCCACGGCCGCCGCATCGAGTCGGCGCTGAAGCCCGGCGACAAGGTGCTCGTGCAGGTCACGAAGGACCCGGTCGGCCACAAGGGTGCCCGCCTCACCTCGCAGGTCTCGCTGCCCGGCCGCTACCTCGTGTACGTGCCGAACGGCTCGATGAACGGCATCTCCCGCAAGCTCCCGGACACCGAGCGCGCTCGCCTGAAGAAGATCCTCAAGGAGGTCCTCCCCGAGCACGCCGGCGTCATCGTCCGCACGGCGGCCGAAGGTGCGACCGAAGAGCAGCTGACCCGTGACGTCCAGCGCCTCACGAGCCAGTGGGAGGCGATCCAGAAGAAGGTCGCGAACGGGCACGCGCCGGTCATGCTCCACTCGGAGCCCGACCTGCTCATCAAGATCGTGCGCGACGTCTTCAACGAGGACTTCACCAAGCTCATCATCGACGGCGAGGCCGCCCGCGGCACGATCGAGGACTACCTCGACGCCGTCGCGCCCGACCTCAAGGACCGCGTCGAGATCTACGACGGCCCGGACTCCTTCGAGGAGTACCGCCTGAACGAGCAGATCGAGAAGGCGCTCGACCGCAAGGTCTGGCTGCCCTCCGGTGGTTCGCTCGTGATCGACCGCACCGAGGCCATGACGGTCGTCGACGTCAACACGGGGAAGTTCGTCGGGTCCGGCGGCAACCTCGAGGAGACCGTCACGAAGAACAACCTCGAGGCCGCCGAGGAGATCGTCCGTCAGCTCCGGCTGCGCGACATCGGCGGGATCATCGTCGTCGACTTCATCGACATGGTGCTCGAGTCGAACCGCGACCTCGTGCTGCGCCGACTCGTGGAGTGCCTGAGCCGCGACCGCACGAAGCACCAGGTCGCCGAGGTCACCTCGCTCGGCCTCGTGCAGATGACCCGCAAGAAGATCGGCGTCGGGCTCCGCGAGTCGCTCGACGAGGTCAACGCGAAGGTCAACGACAACAACGCCGACCCGGGCCCCTCGAAGAACCGTCGGAAGAGCCGCGGTGGCAACGGCGGGTCGAACGGCAACGGCAACGGCGGCGCGAACGGCAACGGCAACGGCGGCGGGTCGTCGTCGGGCAACGGCGGCTCGAACGGCAACGGTTCCCAGACGCACCAGATCACCGACGACGTCAAGAACGCGCTCTCGCGCATCGCGGCGTCGACCATCCCGCACGAGGAGCACGCCGCTGCCGAGGCCGCCGGGGTGACCGGCGTCGCCGTCACCGGTGTCGCGAGCCCGGCGGCGCCGGAGTCCGCGCCCGAGGCCCCGGCCGCGTCGGCCGCGCCCCGCGACGGCTCGGAGTCGTCGTCGGAGTCGTCCGGCGGGTCGAAGCGTCGTCGTCGTCGTGGGAGCCGCGGGGGCGGTGAGCCGCAGACCACGTCGGCGGAGTCCTCGTCGTCGGAGTCGGATTCGGAGTCGAAGTCGGCCGAGCCCTCGTCGTCGAACGCCACCGACCGTGCTCCGGAGACCACTGAGGCTGCCTCCGCTCCCGCCGCCGCCGCATCGACCGCGCCGGCCGCGTCCGCTCCGGTCCGCCGACGCGTCAGCTCGAGCGCACCGGTGACCCCGACCGAGAACACGGTCGCGATCCTGGACATCCCGGTCGCCGTCACCAAGCGCGAACCCCGCCCGGTGCGCGGCGATACGGAGTCGCTGCTGGACTCGGTCCTCAACGCGCTCCCGGAGCCGAAGCAGCCCGGTCAGGGCCGCTCGCGCTCCCGTCGCGTGTCCTCCCCGAGCATCAGCGCCCCGGCGACCACCGAGGGCGACGCGCCCGAGGACGGCACCGTGATCGTGGGGAACTGACCGTGACCGACGCGGGGGACCCCCGGACGCAGGACCGCGGGTACTACGGCGCGGGCTGGCAGCAGCCCGCGCCGGGTCCCTCGGTCGGACCGGCGTCGGTGCCGCCCGTGCCCCCGCAGCGACCGCGCGGCGCGCAGGACCCCCGGCGCGCGTTCGCTCCGGGAGCCTCGGTCGCGAACACGACCGGGGCGCTCATCGCCGTGGTGTCGGTCGTCCTGGTCGAGTTCGCCTCCGGACTCGTCGGGCTGCTCGGCACGGCCCTCGTGGTGAGCCCGTTCGCGACCTACGGGGCCGGGGACAGCCTCATCGGCGGGTTCGTCCACGGGGTGTTCCTCGCGCCACTGCCGTTCCACGTCGGGGCGTTCCTCGCGCTCGCGTTCCTGCTCCCCGTGGCACGGCGGAGCCCCCTGCCCGTGATCCTCCTCCGTGCGGTGCTGGCCGGGGTCGCCGGGACGATCGCCCTCGCGCTCGTGGGGGTCGTCACGGGGGCGTTCGCCGCGGTCCACGGTGCCGGCGGCGCCCGTCTCGTGACGAGCATCGTCACGGTCCCGCTGCAGGCCGGGCTCCCGTTGACGCTCATGCTCGTGGCGACGACGACGGCCGCGTGGCTCTGGCTCGGTCGGCCGCGCGGTGGTGCGCGGCGGAGCCTCGGCGCCCCCGGGACGTTCCGGCAGCCCGACGCCGTGCCGTCCGCGACCGTCCAGGGCCCGACGCCCGACGCGCAGCAGCAGCCGTACGCGCCGCAGCAGCCGTACGCGCAGCATCCGCCGCAGCAGCAGCCGCAGCCCTACGCGCAGCAGCCGCAGCACGCGCCGTCGGGGCAGCACACGCAGGGGCAGCCGCCGTACCCGCAGCAGGGCGCCCCGTACGGCCCGCCGGCCGGTCAGCAGCCGCCCGCGAACCCATGGGCGCCGCCCCAGCGCTGACCCGACCGTCTACGTGGCGCACGGCCCGTGAGGGAGTCGCACCGTGCCTCCAGGCCGCCGCCGCGATCTCGGATGCCGTCGCTGTCTCGGACCGTCGCTGTCTCGGGCCGTCGCTGTCTCGCGACGCCGCCGCTGTCTCGCGACGCCGCCGCTGTCGTACGACGACTGCGCTGTCGTGCCGCAGCGGCGACGGCCGTGCGCCTGCCGCAGCGGCGACGGCCGTGCGCCTGCCGCAGCGGCGACGGTCGCGCGCCCCCGTCAGGACGGGCGCTTGTCCCGCTGCGCCACCCGCAGGCCGCTGCGGATGAGCCGGAGCACGAGCTCCCGCCCCGTCACGGGGCTCGCCCCCGCCGCCACGAGCTCGTCGTATCGCGAGCGTGGCACGTCGTAGTGGTCGTGGTCGAACGCCCGGGGCGGGATTCCCGCGGCACTCGCGAAGGCGTGGAGTTCGTCGTACGATTCGTCACTGACGAGGTGCGACCACAGCGTGTCGTGCGCAGGCCACGTCGGCGGGTCGATCAGGACGGTCACCACGCCATGGTACGTGTGTCGCCGTTTGACCGGACCCGGGGGGATCGAGTATTCTCGATCCCTGGTGTCAGCGGGTCGTTCTGCCTGCGTCGCCGATCGGGCCCGGCCTCCCCGGGAGCCGCTCGTGCAGCAGTGGGCACCCGAGACTTCCCTCAAGCAGAGTACGTAAGGAATTCCACGTGGTTTACGCAGTAGTGCGCGCCGGCGGCCGTCAGGAGAAGGTCGAGGTCGGCACGATCCTCACGATCGACCGTGCCAAGGCCGACGACAAGGGCAACATCAAGCTCGCTCCGGTGCTCCTCGTGGACGGTGACACCATCACGTCGGCCGCGACCGAGCTCGCGAACGTGACCGTCACCGCCGAGGTGCTCGAGGACCTCCGCGGACCGAAGGTCATCATCCAGAAGTTCAAGAACAAGACCGGGTACAAGAAGCGTCAGGGCTTCCGCGCTGAGCTGACCCGCGTCAAGATCACCGAGATCGCGTAAGGCGGGAACAGAAGATGGCACACAAGAAGGGTGCGAGCTCCACTCGCAACGGTCGTGACTCCAACGCGCAGCGCCTCGGCGTGAAGCGCTTCGGTGGCGAGGTCGTCAACGCCGGCGAGATCATCGTCCGCCAGCGCGGCACGCACTTCCACCCGGGCGCCAACGTCGGCCGTGGTGGCGACGACACGCTGTTCGCCCTCTCGGCCGGTGCGGTCGAGTTCGGCACCAAGGGCGGCCGCAAGGTCGTCAACATCGTCGGCGCTGCGTAAGCGACCTTCGATCTGACTCTGCGGGAGGGGCGGGCCACGTGCCCGCCCCTCCCGTTCTCTTTTCTGCGACACGGCAGTCTCTGCACGGCCGTTTCTGCACCACAGTTTCTGCAACACCAAGGAGTGGACCCATGGCGACGTTCGTCGACCGCGTGACCCTGCACCTCAGCGCGGGGGACGGCGGCAACGGCTGCGTGTCGGTCCGCCGTGAGAAGTTCAAGCCCCTGGCGGGTCCGGACGGTGGCAACGGCGGTGACGGCGGCGACATCGTCCTCGTCGCCGATCCGCAGGTCACGACCCTGCTCGGCTACCACCGCTCGCCCCACCGCTCGTCGAAGAACGGGCAGCCCGGCATGGGCGACATGCGCAGCGGGATCAGCGGTGAGACGCTCGAGCTCCCGGTCCCGATCGGCACCGTCGTGCACGACGAGCGCGGCGAGGTCGTCGCGGACATGACCGAGCCGGGCATGCGCGTCGTCGTGGCCGCGGGTGGGCAGGGCGGCCTCGGCAACGCCGCGCTCGCCACGACGAAGCGCAAGGCCCCCGGGTTCGCCCTCCTCGGCACCCCGGGGGAGTCCGGCGACGTCAGCCTCGAGCTGAAGACCATCGCCGACGTGGCCCTCGTCGGGTTCCCGAGCGCCGGCAAGTCCTCGCTCATCGCCGCGATCTCCGCCGCGAAGCCGAAGATCGCCGACTACCCGTTCACGACGCTCACGCCGAACCTCGGGGTCGTCGAGTCCGGCTCCACCCGCTTCACCGTCGCCGACGTCCCCGGCCTGATCGAGGGCGCGTCCGAGGGCAAGGGTCTCGGGCTCGAGTTCCTCCGCCACGTCGAGCGCTGCGAGGCACTGCTGCACGTCATCGACTGCGCCACGATGGACCCGGGCCGCGACCCGATCAGCGACCTCGACGTCATCCTCGGCGAACTCGAGCGCTACCCGGTCCCCGAGGGGCAGGTGCCGCTGCTCGAGCGCCCGCAGCTCGTCGCCCTGAACAAGATCGACGTGCCGGACGCCGCCGAGCTCGCGGACTTCGTGACCGCCGAGCTCGAGGGCCGCGGCTACCGCGTGTTCCCGATCTCGACCGCGTCCCACAAGGGCCTCCGCGAGCTGGCGTTCGCCCTGGCGGACATCGTCGAGCGTGCCCGTGCCGAGCGCGCCGTCGAGCCGCAGCCGGAGCGCATCGTCCTCCGCCCGAAGGCCGTCGACGAGGTCCCCTTCACCGTCCGTGCCGAGGGCGGCGAGGAGCACCGCTTCTACCGCGTCCGCGGCGCGAAGCCCGAGCGGTGGGTGCAGCAGACCGACTTCACCAACGAGGAGGCGATCGGCTACCTCGCGGACCGTCTCGCCAAGCTCGGTGTCGAGGACGGCCTGTTCAAGGCCGGCGCGGTCGCCGGGTCCACCGTGGTCATCGGCGGTGACGGCGGCACCGTGTTCGACTGGGAGCCGACGCTCACCTCGACCGCCGAGCTCATCACGAGTGCCCGCGGCACCGACTCCCGCATCGGCGCGACCTCGCGTCCGACCCGCAACGAGCGTCGCGAGGAGTACTTCGAGCGCATGGACGCCAAGGCCGCGGCCCGCGCCGAGCTGGAGCAGGAGCGCCTGTCCGGACTGTGGGCCGACGAGGACACGGACGACGCGGACCCGTTCTCGGGCGAGGTCGAACGTCACCACGGCAGCGAGGTCTGACCCGCCGATGCCCGACCGCAGCGACACCACCGAGTCCGTCCGGGGGACCGCGCGCTCCCGCGCGGACATCCCCGGCGCGCGGCGGCTCGTCGTGAAGGTCGGGTCGTCCTCGGTCAGCGGCGACAACGTCGGACAGATCGGCCCGCTCGTCGACGCCCTCGGCGCCGCGCACGCCCGGGGGACCGAGGTCGTGCTCGTGTCCTCGGGTGCGATCGCGACCGGGTTCCCGTTCCTCGGCCTCGAGGGTCGGCCGGACGACCTCGCGACCCAGCAGGCCGCGGCCGCGACCGGGCAGAACGTCCTCATGTTCCGGTACCAGAAGGAACTCGACCGGCACGGCGTGGTCGCGGCGCAGATCCTCCTGACCGCGGGTGACCTGCAGAACCCCACGCACCGGGTGAACGCGCAGCGGGCGATCGACCGGTTGCTCGCGCTCCGGGTGCTGCCGATCGTCAACGAGAACGACACCGTCGCGACGCACGAGATCCGCTTCGGCGACAACGACCGGCTCGCGGCGCTCGTCGCCCGGCTCCTCGGGGCGGATGCGCTCGTGCTGCTCTCCGACGTCGAGTCGCTCTACACGAAGCCCCCGCAGCTGCCCGGTGCGGAGCCCATCGAGTTCGTCCCGTACGGCGATGAACTGGCCGGCGTGACGTTCGGGTCGATCGGCGCGGCCGGGGTCGGGACCGGGGGAGCGGGGACGAAGGTCGCCGCAGCCCGCCTCGCGGCGGATGCGGGCACGTCCGTCCTGGTGACGGCGACGTCGTTGGTCGCGTCCGCGCTCGCGGGTGAGCACGTCGGCACCTGGTTCGAAGCGGCGCCGCGCGCGTAGGTGCTCCGGGCTGGAGGCCCGGTTCGGCTCCGGTGGGTCGGCCGCGTCCGGCGGGTGGGCACGATCCGTCGTCCTCGTCCTCGTCCTCGTCCTCGTCGTCGGAGTGCGACCGTTCGTGACCGCCGGTGTCGCGGGTGCGGCGGGTCGTGACCGGCGGGTGGGC
>NZ_BMOI01000016.1:0-67424 GCF_014646995.1 Curtobacterium luteum
CGCGCCGCCCTCGCGAAACCCACCCGCGTGCAGTAGACCGCACCACCCACCGACCACCCCAGACCCCGGGAGGCACACCGCGCCTCCCGGCTGCACCACCAAGGAAACCGGGCTGACGCCCGGACGAGAGAGAGGAGCCCGTCATGGGTCTCGACGACAAGATCAAGAACGCTGCCCAGGACCTCGCCGGCAAGGCCAAGGAGGCCGTCGGCAAGGCGACCAACGACGACCAGAAGGTCGCGGAGGGGCAGAAGGACCAGGCCGCGGCCAGCGCCAAGAAGGCCGGCGAGGACGTCAAGGACGTCTTCAAGTAACCCGTCTCGGACCCGGACGCCGCCCGCCCATGGTGGGCGGCGTCCGTCGTCCCGGAGCAAGGAGGAAGTCATGCAGCACGACCCGAACGCCAGGACACAGATCACCGAGGTACCCCTGCCCGCGGAGCTCACCGAGCCCCTGCCCGCGGACGCCTCGCCCGTCACCGTCGCCGCCCGCACCGCCGCCGAGACCGCACTCGGTGTCCACGGCGTCCACCACCTCGGCAACCTCCTGGCCCGCGCAGCCGACAAGGTGCGCTCCCAGTTCGGCCGCTCCGCCGGGACGACCGGGGTGCAGGTCGACGAGACCGACGGTGCACTCGACGTCGTCGTGTCGATCGTCGTGGAGTACCCCGAGCCCGTGATCGGGGTCGCCGACGAGGTCCGCCGACAGGTCCGCGAGGCCGTCTCGCAACTCGACTTCGCCGCCGTCTCGGTCGACGTCCGGGTGCTCGACGTGCATGGTCCCTTCGACGACGAACCCAGCGCGCTCGACCGGGCCGTCGAGTCCGGGAAGGACGCCGTCGGCCGTGTCCGCGACGCCGCGTCCGAGGCCGCCGCCGACGCCAAGGAGAACGCCGCCGACGTCGCCGAGCGGGCTCGCGATGCCGCATCCCGCGCCGTCGACCGTGCAGGCGACGCCGCGGACACCGCGCGCGAGGCCGTGGCCGACGCCACCGACCGGGCGCGGGACGCGGTCGCGGACGCGACGGACCGGGCTCGCGACGCTGCCGCGGAGACCGCAGACCGCGCCCGCGACGCTGCCGCGGAGCTCGGGGAGCGCGGTCGTGACCTCGCTGACCGGGCTCGTGACGGTGCCGCGGAGGCTGCCGATCGCGCGCGTGACGGTGCCGACCGTGCCCGCGGTGCCGCCGCCGACGCCGTCGACCACGCGGCCGAGGCCGCCGGCGCCGCACGCGACGCCGCTGTGGACGCGGGTGCCGAGGTCGCGGACCGCGCCGCCCGTGCAGCGGACGACGCCGCTGACTCGGCACGGACCGCCGGCGCGCACGCGGAGGACGCGGTCGCCGACGCTGCCGACGCAGCGGACGAGCACGCTGCCGCCGCGGACGCGCATGATGCCGCCGGGGACGCGAACGCAGCCGCCGGGGACGGGCACACGGCCGCCACAGAGGAGTCCGCGGAGGACACCGCCGATGCGCTCGACGAGGCGTCGGCCACCCTCGCCCGTGCTGCGGACGCCCTCCGCGAGGACGCCGAGTCCCACCGCGACGAGGACCGGAAGTGACCACGCTCCGCGGGTTCCGGCGTGGACGGGGCGGCATGCCTCGTCCGCGCCCCCGCGGGGTGTGGGTGGCGTCGGGGATCGGGATCGTCCTGCTCCTCGCGATCACCCTCGGAGCGTTCTTCCCGCTCGTCGGCTTCCTCGGCGGCGTCACGGCCACCACCGCGGGACTCGTCCCGTTCCCGTTCGTACGGGTGACCCTGGTCGCGCTGCTCGGCGCGGTCGTGGTGCTCGCCCTCGTCGTCCTGGCCCTCACACGCCGGCACACCGCGACCTCCGTCGTCGCGGTCGTGTTCGCCGTGCTCGTCGCCCTCGCGGTGACCATCTACCCGGTCGTCACGGTCGCGATCTCGTCGGCGGACCGCGCCGGCGACGTCTGGCCGATCGTGACCGACCTCTGGCAGCGGTTCACGGGCTGAGGCCCGCGGCACCGCACCCTCGAAGGGAACTCCACCATGCGCAACCGCATCATCCTCGTCGGACTCGTCGTCCTGTTCGGCTTCTGGCTCGGCGCTCGTGCCAACCGTCCGGTCGTGAAGGGTTCGAAGGCCGAGACCGCCCGGCGTGCACTGGCTGACCGGCGAGCCCGGAAGCGCCGGAAGGCCCTGAAGCGCAGGTTCGGCCTCGGCTGACGCCGCCTGCACCGACGGCCCGGCGACCTCGGGCGGGATCCGCGACCTGAGACTCGGGCGGGCCGGCGCGAGACTCGGGCGGGCCGGCGCGAGACTCGGGCACAGCGACGGTTCTCGGGCTCCTGCGCGCGAGATATGTCGCTCAGCCCGAGACTCGGGCACAGCGACAATTCTTGCGCTCAAGCCCCCGAGAACTGTCGCTGGGGCCGGATCTCGGGCGCCGGCCCCGGCCCCGGCGCGCGGCAGCGTCAGCGCGCAGCGGCCAGCCGCGCCAGACCCTCGTCGATCGACACGGCCGGCACCCACCGCAGCTCCGCCCGGGTCCGGCGCTGGTCGAACCAGTGCGCCGTCGACAGCTGCTCCGCCAGGAACCGCGTCATCGGCGGCTCGTCCTGCCCCGGGCGGACCCGCCACACCGCCTCGACGACCGAGCCGGCCACCCGGGCGACCCCGGCGGGCACGTGCCACCGCGGCGCCGGCACTCCGGACGCCGTGCAGATCCCGGCGAGCAGGTCGGCCACCGGTCGGGGCTCGCCGTTCGTCACCACGTACGCCGATCCGTGCACGCCGTCGTCCGTCGCACGGTCGAGCGCCGCGACCATCGCCGACGCCGCGTTGTCGACGTAGAGCGTGTCGATGAGCGCGGCGCCGGAGTCGAGAAGCGGCAGCCGTCCGGCGCGGGCCCGCTCGACGATGCGTCCGACGAGCTGGGTGTCCCCCGGGCCCCACACGAGGTGCGGTCGGACCGCCACGACCGCGAAGCCGGGCTCGTCGGCGGCCAGTGCGAGGAGTTCGGCGGCCGCCTTCGTGCGGGCGTACTCCCCGCGCGCGCGCTCGGGCTCGGCCGGGCCGGCCGGGGCCCCGGCGAGCGACGTGCCGGTGTGCGCGACCGACGGGGACGACACGAACACGAACCGCTCGGTGCCGGCGGCCCGTGCGGCGTCGAGGAGCGCCCGGGTGCCGTCGACGTTCACGCGGCGGAAGTCGTCCGGGTCGCCGGCGAGCGAGACCTTCGCGGCGAGGTGCACGACGGCGTCGACACGGTCGACCGCGCGGGCGAGGGCGTCCGGGTCGGTCACCGTCCCGAGCACGTCGTCGACGCCGGAGACCCCGGACGGCCGTCGCTGGAAGGTCCTGACCTCGTGCCCGGCGTCCCGCACGGCTGCCGCGGTCGCACGCCCGAGGAAGCCGCTGGCCCCGGTGACGAGGACCTTCACGGCCGCACCATCCGGCCGCCGGCGAGCACGGACGATGCCCACCGGCCGAGTCGCGTCCGGTCGATCTTCGAGTTGTGCCGGACGTCGGTCGGGAGCACGGGCACGACGAGCACGGCGGCCACGGGGACCCCTGCCGCTGCACGGACGGCGGACGCCACCGACGGCGGCGCGAGGCCCGGTCGTCGCTGCGGTGCGACGGTCTCGACGACTGCCACGACCTGCTGCGTGCCCTCCGGACCGATCCCGGTGACGGCGGCCCGACGGACCCCGGGCACCCGTTCGATGCGCTGTTCGGGTCCGACCGGCGTGAGGACACCCTCGGGCGTGGTGACGACGTGCTGCAGGCGGCCCTCGACCCACAGTCGGCCGGCCTCGTCCAGGTGCCCGACGTCACCGGTGCGGTGTCCGCGTGCGTCGTCGACGCCGAGGCGCGAGGCACGGTCAGTCCGCCAGAGCTTGTCGTAGTGGTCACGGACGTGCGGCGCGGCGACGACGATCTCCCCCGTCACGCCCGCGGTGTCGGTCAGCACCCCGGTCGCGGCGCCGCGTGCGTCGAGCGGGGCGATCCGGACCGTGACCCCGGCCGCGGGCACACCGACGCAGACGCCGGACGCGTCGGCGGCGGCAGCCGCTCGGACCCCCTCGAGGTCCACGTCGGTCATGAGGAGCCCCTCCGTCATGCCGTAGGGGGTGTGCGCCGTCGCGTTCGGCATCAGCTCGGTCGCCGCGGCGAGCAGCGAGTCCGCCACCGGCGCTCCAGCGGAGAGGAACAGCTCGACGCGGCGCAGCGCGGTGCGGTCACCTTCCGTCAGTGCGGACGCCGTGGCGACGACGTTCGCGATCGCGGCCGGCGACAGGAAGACCACCGTGGCGTCCGCCGCCCGGACGGCCTCCGCCACGGCGGTCGCCGTCAGGGTCCGCGGCGAAGTGACGTCCATGTCCGGCGCGACCGACCGGGCTCCGAGCGCGGGCCCGAGGAGCGCGAACGGGGCGAAGCCGGCGACGAGCCCGGTGCCGGTGCCGACGCCGTACTGCGTGGCGAGGGCGTCCCGGACGGCGCCGAGCTGCCCGTGCGTGTAGACGACGCCCTTCGCCGGACCGGTCGACCCGGAGGTGAAGAGCACGGCGGCCGTCGAGTCCGGCGTCGGGGCGTCCGGGAGGGCTCCGCCGGCCGCGAGCCGTACGGCCCCGGCCCGGGCCACCTCGGCGAGCGTGTGGGACACGCCGAGCGCGCGACGAGCCACCGTCGGGAGCGCCACGGTTGCGATGCGCCGACCGGGCCACCCGAGCGCGCGTGCCGCCGACAGCCCCGGCAGCGCGCCGACGATCCAGTCCGGTCGGGCACCGCGCACGGCTCGCGTCAGACCGCGCAGCCCGAGCCCGGCATCGGCCACGACCACGACAGCGCCGATCCGGACGCACGCGTAGAGCACGGCGGTCAGGTCGGCTCCGGGCGTCACGAGCAACGACACGCGGTCGCCCGCACGGACGCCGACGACGCCGAGTCCGGCCGCGATCTCGTCCACACGGCGCGCCAGGAGCCGCCAGCTGACGCTCCGGACGCCGCCGGGCGCGGCCATCTCGACGAGGGCGGGTCCGTCGTCGTCGCGCAGCTCGTCGAGTGCGGCCCAGAGCGGGCGGCTCGCGTCCCCGACGTGGTCGGTGTCGGCCGGGAGGTGGGCCCCACCAGCCGGTTCCGGCGCACCGCGCCAGCGGGGTGACGGCCGTGCCTGGAGGGACGGCTCGGCCCCGGTGGGTACGGTCCCCTCCGGCAGGCGGTCTCCCAGCCAGTCGGTGACGGTCCCGGCGACGTCGACGTCCTCCGGCAGGAGGTGTCCGGCGCCCTCGAACCGGTGCACGTCGGCGTGCGGCAAGCGTCGGAGGAGGTCGTCGAGGTAGCGCTCGAGGAACACCGGGTCGCGCGGCCCCCAGAGGAGCAGTGCGGGGACGTCGAGCGCCGCGACCCCGGCGGCGATCCGGTCGAGCTCGGGCGCGGACGGGTGGGCGCTGTCGACGGGGATGTCCGCCACGAAGCCGCCGATGCCCCCGCGGCGTGCAGCGCCTCGGTAGGGCGCACGGAAAGCGTCGGCGACCGCGCGGTCGAGCTTCGGGTGCGCGATCGCGAGCGTGGTCTCGAGGAACGCGGGTGTCAGCACCGTGCCCCGGCCGAGCACCCCGGGGCTCAGGGCGAACCGGAGCGGCGCGGGGATCGACGCGTCGCCTGGCTGGTGCACGGCGGTGTTGCACGTTGCGACCCCGACGACGAGGTCCGGGTGGTCGACGGCCCAGCCGAGCGACACCACCCCGCCCCAGTCGTGTCCGAGGGTGACGACGGGACCGGTCAGCGCGAGTGCGTCGGTGAGCGCTCCGAGGTCCGCGACGCGCTGTGCGAGCCCGCGCTGCACGCCGGTCCGCTCCGAGAAGCCCATGTCGAGCTGGTCGACCGCGACGACCCGCCACGCGGGACCTCCGGCGCGGGCGACGTCGAGCGTGCGCTGCGCGACCGAGCGCCACAGGTACGACCACGTGGGGTTGCCGTGCACGCAGAGCAGGGTGCCCACCGGATGCGCGCCGAGCGCGTCCAGGGAACCGGCCGTGTCGAGGAGGTGCCATGTGCGCTCGTGGCGATCCGCGCCTCTCCCCACCGGCACGGCCGGACCGCCGCTGGCGCGTCGCTCCGGAACCGGCGGCGTGGGCCCAGGCCGGTCGCCGTCACCACCCGGCACGGTGACCAGTCGAGACCAGGCGGGGTCGAGTCCGGGCAGGGGCGGCGGGAGCGTCGCCGGCGCGGTGGTCGCAGCGACGCGGGGGAGGCCGGACCTCACCAGTGCAGTTCCAGCATCGCGGTGTTGATGCCGGAGCCGACGCCGCCGAGGAACACCCGGTCGCCGCTGCGGATCGAGCCCTTCGCGACCTCGTCCGCGAGGGTGATCGGGATCGACGCGGGACCGACGTTGCCGAACCGCTCGTACGTCGTCGGCACCTTCGACCGGGGCACCCCGATGGCGTTCACGAACGCGTTGGTGTGCACGTCGGAGACCTGGTGCAGCACGTAGCGGTCCATGTCGGCCCAGTCGAAGTGCGCCTTCGCCTCGTTCCAGGCCTCGACCACGAGCTCCATGCCGCCCTTGAGCAGCATCTTCGCGTCGGTGAACATGCCGTCCGGGCTGCCGACGCACAGGTCGTACCACTGCGTCGCCGCGCGGGTCACGCCGCCGATCAACCGGTGCCCGCGGGGGTGGGCGTCGGTCCGCCCGAGCACGGCGGCGGCGGCGCCCGACCCGAGGGTCAGGCTGGCGAACTCGCTCATGAAGTCCTTGCGGTTCCGGCTGCCCTGGTTGAGGCGGTCGATGGTGTTGAGCTGCACCTGGTCGGCGTCCTCGCCGTCGACGATGAGCGCGTACTGGATCTGACCGGAGTCGATCATGCCCGCGGCGACGCTCATGGCGTTGACGAACCCGAGGCACGCGTTCGCGATGTCGAAGTTGATCGCCGACGACGGCAGCCCGAGGCCGTGGTGCAGCCGCACGGCGACGCTCGGCTCCAGGTGCGGCCGGGTCACCGACGTGTTGATGAGCAGCCCGACGTCGTGGGGCTGGATGCCCGCCTCGGCCATGGCACGGCGTCCGGCGTCGATGGCGGCCTCGTGGAAGGTCTGGCCCTCGCCCCAGTTCCGACGCTCCTTGACGCCCGCCACGCGTTCGAGCAGGCCGCTCGGCAGACGGAGACGACGGAGGGCGCCGCGGAGGCGTTCCTCGATGTCGGCGGAGGTCGTCACGCGGTCCGCGGTGGTCGTCGCGACCGACAGCAACGAGACGTTGCGGTGCTTCGCGGTGGCGTTGCCGGGTCGCACTGTCTCCGCTTCGGACGTCGGGTCGACGGGGCGGTCAGCGAGGATGGTCACCGCCTCATCATTCCGCACATGTGCTGGACGTGCGGTCCGGGTGCCCTGCGCGCGCACTAGGACTGCTCCGTGACCGCGTCCTTCGGCAGTTTCCGGACCTTGCTCCGGCGCTTCCGGCGGTCCGGGATCATCGACCGCATCTCCTCGAGCTTGCCGAAGCAGAGCAGGCGGTCACTGGCCTGCAGCGTCACGCCGCTCCGCGGGTTCGGGATCACCGACGCCCCGCGGTGGAGCGTCAGCACCGTGATGTCGCGGTCCCAGAGCCCGGACTCCTTGATGGTCTTGCCCACCAGGTCGGCGTTCGTGTGCACGAGCAGCTCGGCGACGCCGTACCCCGTCGAGACGCTGAGGCGCTGGCGGACGTCGATCTCCGGGAAGGCCACCTGGTTGCCGATGAAGTCGATGATCGCGCCGGCGACGTCGAGGCCGGTGGCGCGCTCGATGCCCTCGAGGCCCGGCGAGGAGTTCACCTCCATCACGAGGGGTCCCTCGTTGCCCTCGAGCATGTCGACCCCGGCGACCCGGAGCCCCATGATCTGGGCGGACCGGACGGCGGCCTCCTCGTACTCGGGCGTGAGGGTGACCTTCTCGACCGTGCCGCCGCGGTGCACGTTCGACCGGAACTCGTCGCCGGAGGCACTGCGCCGCATCGCCGCGACGACCCGGTCGCCGACGACGAGGGCGCGGATGTCCTTCCCGCGGCTCTCCGAGATGAACGACTGGATGAGGACGTTCTGCTTCGTCGAGTGCAGCGT
The DNA here is from genome assembly GCF_014646995.1 of Curtobacterium luteum. GTDB lineage: Bacteria > Actinomycetota > Actinomycetes > Actinomycetales > Microbacteriaceae > Curtobacterium > Curtobacterium luteum. Next base: position 8,069 of record NZ_BMOI01000016.1, read on the forward strand.
CTCGACGATGGACTCCGCGACCTTCGCCTCCGGCGCGAGGATCACGCCGATGCCCTGGGTGCCCTCCAGGAGCTTGATGACGACCGGGGCGCCGCCGACGCGGTCGATCGCCCCGCGGACGTCGGCACGGCTGTTCACGAAGGTGGTCGCGGGCATGCCGATGTGGTGCCGGGACAGGATCTGGTTCGCCCGCAGCTTGTCGCGCGAGTTCGTGATGCCCGTGGCCGTGTTCGGCGTGTAGACGTCCATCTGCTCGAACTGCCGCACGACGGCGGTGCCGTAGTACGTGATGGAGTTCCCGATGCGCGGGAGGACGGCGTCGTAGTCGCTGAGGAGCTTGCCGCGGTACAGCAGGTCGGGCTCGTCGGCGGTCAGGTCGATCGCGAACCGGAGCGTGTTCAGCACCTTGACGTCGTGCCCGCGGTCGATCGCCGCGGCGCGGAGACGCTGGGTCGAGTACGCGTGCGGGGCGCGCGACAGGATGGCGAGTTTCATCGGTGGGGCTCCGCTGGGTGTTCGGGGTATCGACGGCGACGCTCAATCAAAGCATGCGACAGGATGGGCACATGAGCCGCACTCCCACGATCGCAGGTTGGCGGGAGTGGGCCGCCCTCCCGGGCCTCGCGCTGCCGTGGATCAAGGTCAAGCTGGACACGGGCGCCCGGAGCTCGGCGCTGCACGCCTTCGACCTCGAGGAGCTGCCCGGCGAGCGGGTGCGCTTCTCGGTGCACCCGTGGCAGGACACCGACGCCGACGCGGTCACCGTCGAGTGCGACATCCACGACCGGCGGACGATCCGCAGCTCCACCGGGCACACCCAGGAGCGCATCGTCATCCTCACGCCGATCACCCTGCACGAGCAGACGGTCGACGCCGAGGTCACGCTGAGCAACCGCGACCAGATGGGCTTCCGGATGCTCGTCGGCCGCGAGGCGCTGCGGCAGGCCTTCCTCGTCGACCCGGCGCGGTCGTTCCTCGGCGGCCGTGCGCCGAAGGCGATCCGCCGGCGGAACCGCGGCCGGGCGTGACCCCGCCGGGACCGCGGCCGGGCGCGACGCCGACCGGACCGTCGCCGGCTGACGTGCTCGCCCGGTTCGTCGCGGCGGTGGACGACGAGGGGCTCGGCGCGTACGGCGTGCACGTCCGGATCGGCGACGACGAGGTCGCGCACCGGTGGCGCAGCGACGACCGCGAGAACGTGTACTCCGTGTCGAAGGGGGTGTGCGCACTGGCCGTCGGGATCGCCGTCGACGAGGGATTGCTGACGCTCGACACGCGGGTCCCCGAGCTGCTCCCCGGCATCCGGCTCGGAGCGGGCGTCGAGCAGGTGACCGTCCGGCACCTCCTGTCGATGACGAGTGGGATCGACTTCGCCTGGTTCGGCGACGAGCCGGTCCCGGGCGACGACCTCGCCGCGACCATGCTGGCCCTGCCCGCCGACGGGACGGGCGAACGTTTCCGCTACACCGACTCCGGCCCGTACGTGGCGATGCGCATCCTCGCGTCGGTCGTGGGCGACGTGCGCGACTGGCTGCTCCCACGGCTCTTCGGCCCGCTCGGCATCGACAACCCGCAGTGGCACCGCTGCCCGCTCGGCTTCGTCGTCGGCGGGAGCGGACTCGAGCTCCGGACCTCCGAGCTCGCCCGGATCGGTCGGCTCCTGCGGGACCGCGGCTCGTTCGACGGACGGCAGCTCGTGTCTGCGGCTTGGATCGACGCGATGCACGCGGACTGGGTCGAGGTCAGCAGCGACGGCCCGTTCCGCCGGTACGGCCTCGCGGTCTGGGACGGGCCGGGCGACGCCTGGCGGCTCGACGGGCGCTACGGGCAGTACGTCGTCGTCGACCAGGCGCGCGACGCCGTCGTCACGATCACCGCGCACGAGGAGTCGGCCGACCACCGGCTCGCCGAGCTCGCGGTGTCGACACTCGCCCCGCGCTGAGCTCCCGACCGGAGCACGTTCCCCGTCCGGTACCTGGCAGTCCTGGTTCGTCGGACCCGGGGATCGCGAACCGGAACTGCCACCGATCGAGCGGAACGTCGGCGCTAGCGTGCCGGGGACCGCCGCGTCCGTCACCGCCGCCCACCGCCGCGCGTCCGCCCGGCACGTCCCCCACGGCCGCACGCCCGCCTGCCGCGTCGGTCTCCGCCGCGTCGGTCTCCGCCGCGTGCACCGTCCCGCGCACACCGCTGCGTGACACTGCGTGACGCGGGCCGTTCCCCGTCGCCGGCGACGTGCCTACGCTCCACGCACCGGCATCGCTGCCGGACCCGACCCGACTCGATCCGACCCGACCCGACCCGACCCGACCCCGACCCGAACCGACCCGAGGAGCCCCACCGTGACCGACCAGACCATCGCCCGCCAGGTGGACGAGTTCAACGAGGGCTTCACCGCCCAGATCGGCCCGGAGCTCTCCGCGGTGTTCGACGGCGAGCAGCGCGACCTCCGCGACGCCGGCGTCCCGGACGGCGTCCTCACCGAGGGCGACACCGCGCCGGACGCCCCGCTGGTGACCCCGACCGGTGCCACGACGTCGCTCGCCGAGGTCCGCGGGACCACGCCCACGGTCCTCGTCTTCTACCGCGGAGCCTGGTGCCCCTACTGCAACATCACGTTGCGCACCTACCAGCAGGAGCTCCTCCCGGCGCTGCAGGAGCGCGGCGTGCAGCTCGTGGCCGTGTCGCCGCAGACCCCCGAGGGCGCGGAGCAGTCGATCGCGAACGGCGAGCTCGCGTTCCCGGTGCTGACCGACCTGGAGAACGTCCTCGCAGGCCGCTTCGGGATCGTGACGGAGCCGAGTGCAGCCGCCCGTGGCGCACACACGCAGCTCGGGTTCGACGTGGCCGACAGCAACGCGGACGCCACGGCGGCGATCCCGTTCCCGTCGGTGTTCGTGATCGACGCGGGCGGCACGGTCCGGTTCGCGGACGTGCACGTGGACTACACGACCCGCACCGAGGTGGCGACGGTCGTCGCCGCGGTCGACGACCTCCTGGTCGCGTCCCGCTGACGCGGACGGGTCGCGCCGCGGGGACCTGCCTGGAGGCGCGGCCCGGGTGACGCGCGTGGCGGACGCGGGGCGGGCCTCCCGTCCGGCACCTGGGTCAGGCGTGCAGGTGCCGCGCGAGGAACGCGATCTGCTGCGGGGCCATGCGTCGCCAGAAGGCGTTGTCGTGCGCACCCGGTTCGAACCCGCCGGCCGGCGTCGTGGTGAACCCGTCGACGTAGGTCCGGACGGCGGGCTCGAACCCGTCACCGGTGCCGACGTCGATCCGGACCGCGACACCGTCGAGCTCGTGCTGGCGTCCGATGACCGTGTTCGCGCGGAAGTCCTCGGCGTCGTCGAAGGCACCGCGGGCGGTTTCGCCCGCACTCGTCCAGAGCGCCGGGCTCAGGGCGGCGACCGCCCGGACCTTCCTCGGCCCGAGGAGGCCCCCGAAGCGGAGCGCACCGTACCCGCCCATGGAGTTGCCGGTGAAGGCGAGGCGGCCGGTGTCGAAGCCGCGCTGCTCGAGCATCGGGACGAACTCGTCGAGCACCATCGCGCCCGGGTCGTCGCCGTCCGCGCGCCGGTGCCAGTAGCGGTTGCCGCCGTCGACGCCCGCGACCGCGAACGGCGCCCCGCCACGCGCGACGTGCTGGGCGAGGAAGCGCTCGTAGCCGAGGCCGTTCCCGAAGAACGTGCGGTGCGATCCGCCGTACCCGTGGAGGGCGACGGCGATCGGCAGCGGGCGGTCGGACTGCGGCGCGGCGATGGTCCAGCCGACGGTGCGGCCGCCACGCGCTCGGGAGACGAACGATCCGGAGGTCGTCGGCACGGGCGTCACATCGGGGATGTGGCCGGGCTCGCCGTCCAGTCCGAGGGTCCGGTACATGGTGGAGCGTCCCGGGAGCCAGCGGAGGTCGACGGCCTCGGCGACCGCGACCGCGGCCACCACCGCTCCACCGCCGACGATGAGGGCACGGCGGGTGACTCTGGACCTGGTCGGGTGCACGTCCGCAGCGTAGCGAGCAGCAGCGCGGAGGTGAGCGGTGTTCAGCCGGGTGTTCCGTGTGAGGTCGTGCAGGTGGTCGCCGCGAGGTGGGCACGGACCACCGCGTCCGCGACCGTCCGCGCCGTGGCCGTCCCGGTCCGCTGGTCCCGGAGCCGCATCGCGAGGGCGCCGGAGACGACGAGGAGCAGGTCCTCGGCGAGCGCTGCCGCGTCCGCTGGTCCGACGAGCGGTACGACGGCGACGGTGAGCCGGCTGCGGAGCGTGTCGGTCTCGCGGGCGAGGACCCGCCCGACCTCCTCGGGGGCGTCGGCGTACTCGGCGGCGGTGCAGAGATCGCCCCCGAGCGGTCCGCGACGGGGACGTCAGTCCTGTTCGTCGTGCTCGTGCTCGGACAGGCCGTCGGGGCCGCGGGGCTCGGGGGCCTCGTCGACGGCCTCGGTCCGGCGACGACGTTCGCGCTCGCGGCCGTCGTGACGGCGGCGTGCGCAGCCCTCGCCGTGCGGCGACGGCGGTCAGAGGACCGGTCGGAGCTCGACCTTCCGGTTGCAGGCTCGTGACGCCTCCGTCGCGGTCCTGAGCGCGGTCTCGGCGTCGGGCAGCTCGAGCACCCAGAAGCCGGCGACGTACTCGGCGGCGTCGAGGACCGGCCCGGGACGGACGACCGGCTCGTCCCCGCGCGCGTCCACCACGGTCGCGTCCGACGGTGCCGCGAGTCCGACGGCGAGGACGATGCTCCCGTCGCGGTCGAGTCGCTCGTTGAGCGCGTCGACCGCCGCTGCCTCCGCCTCGGTCGCGGACGCGGTCCGACCGATCGTCGCTGCCTGGCCGTCGTCGATGACGTTGACGAGGAACCGCATCGTGCCTCCCTGCTCCGTTGCCGTGGAGACTAATCCCGCCCGGTGCCGGCCGTTCGGTACCGTGGTGGCATGGGGGCGATGACGGGTTCGTGGTCGCGGCCGCCGGACACCGCGTGGTCGCGACCGCCGGACACCGCGTGGTCGCGCTTGCCGGTCGGGCGGCGGGAGTGGCGGCAGGACGTGCTGCTGGCGGCGGTGCTCGCGGTCGGGATGGCGATCACCACCGTGCTGTACGGGGCGTCCGGTGCGTACGACGACGACCAGGCCGCGTGGTGGGTGTCCGCGCTCATGGTGCTCGCGAACACGGTACCGATCGCGTTCCGGCGGCGGTGGCCGATGACCGCGCTCGTGGTCGTCGCGCTCGCCTTCGTGGGGATGCAGCTGCTGCACGTGCCGGAGCTCTTCGTCGTCAACTTCACGCTCTTCATCGGGATCTACACAGTGGGCGCCTGGTGCTCCGACCGGTTCCGCTCCGAGGCCGTGCGGTGGGTGGTGATCGGCGGCATGTTCGCGTGGCTGTTCCTCGCGATCGTCTTCGGCTGGTCGATGCCGACCTCGCTGCCGAACGACGACGGTGCCGTCATCCCGCCGTACATCGCGTACTCGCTGCTCAACGTGCTCATCAACGTCGTCTACTTCGGGGCCGCCTGGTACGCGGGCAACCGGGCGTGGGGCGCTGCGGTCGCCCGGCACGAACTCGACGTCCGCACCGCTGAGCTCGCCGCCGAGCGCGAGCGGTCGGCGGCGCAGGCGGTCACGCTCGAGCGACTGCGGATCGCGCGGGAGCTCCACGACGTCGTCGCGCACCACGTGGCGCTCATGGGCGTGCAGGCCGGAGCCGCACGACGGGTGATCGGCAGCGATCCCGGGCAGGCCACCGCGTCGCTCGGCGTGGTGGAGCAGAGCGCCCGCACCGCGGTGGAGGAACTCCGGCGGATGCTCGGCACCCTGCGCGACGGCGACGGCCACGGCCACGGCCACGGCAGCACGACCGGATCCGCCGCGGGGGCCGACGGGGACGCGCCGAGCACGGAGGGCATCGGCCGCATCGCCGAGGTCGTCGAGGCGGCCCGCACCGCCGGGCACCCCGCCGAGTGGTCGGTCGTCGGCGACGAGCGTCCCGTCCCGCCGACGGTCGCCTCGGTTGCCTTCCGCGTCGCCCAGGAGGCCGTGACGAACGTGCTCAAGCACGCCGGGCAGAACGCACGGGCCGACGTCCGCGTGCGCTACCTGACGGACGCGCTCGAGGTCGAGGTGGCCGACGACGGCCGCGGCGGTGTCCGGGACACCACCGGCAGCGGGCTCGGCCACGTCGGGATGCGCGAACGGGTCGCCGCGGTCGGCGGTACCGTCGAGATCGGGCCGCGCACCCGGGGAGGGTACCTGGTGCGGGCATGGCTGCCGACGACCTGACCATCGTGCTGGCGGACGACCAGGAGCTCGTCCGGGCCGGCTTCCGGGTGATCCTCGAGTCGGAACCCGGGCTGCGGGTGGTGGGCGAAGCGGCGGACGGTGCGCAGGCCGTCGACGCGGTCGTGCGGCTCCGTCCGGACGTGGTCTGCCTCGACGTGCAGATGCCCGGCGTCGACGGACTCGAGGCCGCTCGGCGGATCGCGGCGCTCGACGACCCGCCCGCGGTGCTCGTGCTGACCACGTTCGACCACGATGACGCCCTCTTCCAGGCGCTCGAAGCGGGGGCGAGCGGGTTCCTGCTGAAGAACGCCTCCCCCGAGCGACTGATCGAGGCAGTCCGGACCGTCGCCGCCGGGGACGCCCTGCTCGCCCCCGACGTGACGCGCCGGGTCATCAGCCGGGCCACCGCCACACCCGCACTCGGGTCCTCCCGACGCCCGGTTGCTTCCGCTTCCGCCGCCGTCACCGCGGCCGGGCTCACCGAGCGCGAGACCGAGGTGCTGCGCCTGCTCGCGCGGGGACTCAGCAACGCCGAGATCGCCCGCGAGCTGTTCGTCGGCGACGCCACGGTCAAGACGCACGTGTCGAACGTGCTGCAGAAGCTCGCGCTGCGGGACCGGATCCAGGCGGTGGTCTGGGCGTTCGAGCAGGGCGTCGCGGGCTAGCCCGGGCGACCCGGGCTCAGCCGTCGCGCTTCGCGCAGGTCACGGTGTCCGCGCTCTGCCCGGACACGATGTCCGGCAGCGGCGAGGACGTCCGAGTCGGCGTCCCGGTCGCGCCGGGGGTGCCGGCGGACGCAGAGCCCGTCGGACCGGCCGTCGTCCCACCACCGGGAGCGACCGTCGACGTCGGCGTCGGCGCCGCAGAGCTGCTCGCCGACGGCGACGCGCTCGCCGACGGGTCGCGGACCGCCGAACGCCCGAGGCTGCCGGAGCCGAGGACGACGGGTTCGTTCGCCTGGAGCACGGCGTCGAGCTGTGCTGCCGCCTCGTCGGCGACGACCACACGGTTGGGATCCGTCGGGTCGTCGACGACGGGGTACTGCACGAACACCATCTCCGACAGCCCGACGTTCTGCACGGCGAGGGCCATGCGTGCCAGCGTCGTCGCGTCGGCGAGCGTGTCGGACAGGGTCATGTGCTTGGCGGCGGTCTCCGCGAGCCGCAGCACCCGCGCCGGGTTCGTGAGGGTGCCCGCCGACACCGATTGCCGGGCGAGCGCGGACATGAAGGTCTGCTGGTTGCTGATCCGGCCGAGGTCGCTCGCGTCGCCGACGCCGTGACGGGAGCGCAGGAACGCGGCCGCTTGGGCGCCGGAGAGCTCCCGGACGCCGGCGGGCAGGTCGAGCGCCGGCGTCACGTCGTCGTCGACGATCGGGGTGGCGAGACAGACGTCCACGCCCCCGACCGCGTCGGCCATCGCGACGACGCCGTCGAACGTGATCATGCCGGCGTAGGGGATCTGCAGCCCGGTGAGGTCCTCGATGGTCTTCGCGACGCACCCGAGTCCGTGCTGCTCGCCGCCGCGCGACAGGGCGGTGTTGAGCATCGCCGCATCGGTCGCCGGGGTCACGGAGCCGTTGTCGTTCGTGCACGCCGGGATCGGGATGACGAGGTCACGGGGGAAGCTGACGACCGCCATGTTCGTGTGGTCGGCCGAGATGTGCACGAGCAGTGTCGTGTCGTTGTTGCCGACACCCGAGCTGGCCCGGCGGTTGGCCGCGTCGTCGAACCCGGCACCCTGTCCGTCCCGGGTGTCGGTGGCGACCAGGAGCATGTTGACCTCGCCGGACTGCGCGGTGAGCTCGGGCGCGGGCTTGGCGGTCGTCCCCGGCATCGCGAGCGACACCGGCGGCTTGGCCGTGCGCACGACCTGCCACGACGCGATCGCCGCGACGGAGCTGGCGCCGAGGACTGCCACGGCGGCTGCGATCGCCAGGGTGCGCGCTGCGAAGCCGAGCGGGCTCCGGGTGCGGAGCCGGCCGTGCCGCACGACACCGGGTCGGTGTTCAGCGGTCTCCGCCCGCGGCAACCCGGTGGCCGCGCCGGCGGCGGTGGCCGCACCGGCGGCGGTCGCCGCACCGTCGACGGTGGCCGCACCGGCGACGGTGTCCTGACCGTCCGCTCCCGGCTCCGGCCCGTCCGAACGCTCCGGCCCGTCCGCCCCCTGTACTGCGTCGCCCACGGTCGTCCCCTCGGTGTTCCCGGGCTCTTCGGCACCGATCGCCGCATCGTATCCAGGACCGCCCCGGAACCGCTGTGACCGCCCCACTCCCCCGCGTGGAGGAGGCGACCACACCGGAACACCCGCCGACAGCCGGAGGTGGGCCGTGCCTCCCGGCCGTAGCGTCGGGGTGTCGGCGAGGTGCGCCGACGGGAGGGGACCAGCGATGCTCACCATCGACGGTGTGACGAAGCACTTCGGCGACCGCCGGGTGCTCGACGACGTCGGCTTCGCGGTCGGCCGCGGACGCCTGACGGGGTTCGTCGGCGGCAACGGGGCCGGCAAGACGACGACCATGCGCATCCTGCTCGGGGTGCTCGACGCCGACGCGGGGACGGTGTCGGTCGACGGGACCGCGCTCCGGCCGGCCGACCGGAAGCGGTTCGGGTACATGCCGGAGGAGCGCGGGCTGTACCCGAAGATGCGGGTCGCGGAGCAGGTCACCTACCTGGCCCGCCTGCACGGGGTGGGGAAGCGGGAGGCCGCCGACCGGACCGCAGACCTGCTGGAACGGCTCGGGCTCGGCGAGCACGCGGACGACGAGGTCGAGAAGCTCTCCCTCGGCAACCAGCAGCGCGTGCAGGTCGCCGCCGCACTCGCGCACGACCCGGAGGTACTCGTCCTCGACGAGCCGTTCTCCGGGCTCGACCCGATGGCCGTAGACGTGGTGCTCGGGGTCCTCCGGGAAGCCGCCGCCGACGGGGTCCCGGTGCTGTTCTCGAGCCACCAGCTCGACGTGGTGGAGCGCCTCTGCGACGACGTCGTCGTGATCGCCGACGGCCGGATCCGTGCGTCCGGTCCGCAGGAGGACCTCCGGAGGCAGGCGGGGCCGCCCGCGTGGGAACTGCTCGTCGACGGCGACGTCGCCTGGCTCCGGGACGAGCCGGGCGTCACGGTCCGCGACTTCGACGGCGGCTACGCCGTGTTCGAGGCCTCCGACGCGGTCGCCCAGTCCGTGCTGCAGCGTGCGGTGTCGTCCGGCACCGTCGGGTCGTTCGCTCCCCGGGTGCCCCGGTTGAGCGAGGTCTTCCGGGAGGTCATCCGGTGACCGGTTCGTTCGTGTCCGCCGTCCGGCTGGTCAGCGCCCGGGAGATCCAGGCGCGGGTCCGGAGCAAGGCGTTCATCGTCTCCGCGCTCGTCCTCGTCCTGATGGTCGTCGCGTCGATCGTCGTGTCCGGCATCGTCGGCGGTGCGACGGCCGACGACAAGACCCCCGTCGCCGTGGCGGAGGGCGTCTCCCTGCCGTCGTCCGTGGGACTCGACGTCACGCCGACGGCCACGACCGCGGCCGCCGAACGGCTCGTGCGCGACGGGGAGGTCGACGCCGCGATCGTGCCCTCCGACGACCCGCTCGGGTTCTCGGTCGTCGGGCTCGACTCGACCCCAACGGCGGTCGTGCAGGCGCTCAGCGTCTCGCCGGAGGTCGAGTTGCTCGACCCGGATGCGCTGCCCGAAGGCCTCGCGTACACCGTCGCGCTGGCGTTCGGCGTCGTGTTCTTCGCCTCGGCGGTGACGTTCGGGCAGTCGATCGCGCAGAGCGTGGTGGAGGAGAAGTCCACCCGGGTCGTCGAGATCCTGATGGCGGCGATCCCGGCCCGAGCCCTGCTGGCCGGGAAGGTGCTCGGCAACAGCGTCATGGCGTTCGCGCAGATCGTCGCGGTGGCGATCGCGGCGACGATCGCGCTCGCCGTGACCGGCCAGGACAACCTGTTCACCCTGCTCGGCCCGAGCATGCTGTGGTTCGTCGGGTTCTTCGCGGTCGGGTTCGTGCTCATCGCGGCGCTCTTCGCGGCCTCCGCGGTGCTCGTCTCCCGGCAGGAGGACGTCGGCAGCGTCACCACCCCGGTGATGATGCTCGTGATGATCCCGTACGTGCTCATCATCGTCGCGTACTCGAACCCGACGGTCCTCGGCGTGATGTCGTACGTGCCGTTCAGCGCCGCGATCGGCATGCCGATGCGGATCTTCCTCGGGTCGGCCGCCTGGTGGGAGCCCGTGCTGTCGCTCCTGGTGCTCCTCGCGTCCGTGGTCGTGGTCATCCTCGTCGGCGCGCGGATCTACGAGAACGCGTTGCTGCGGACCGGCAGTCGCGTGAAGCTGGCGGAGGCGATCCGCGGCTGACGCCGCGAGGGACGGACTGGAGGCCCGGACCACGTGCGCAGACCTGCTCACGTGATCCGGGCCTCCCGTCCGTCGACCGGTTCCGGGTCGGTCACGTCGACCGGCCCCCGGTCGGTCACGCGGTGAGCGTCGCGAACCCTGACCGGTGCCAGACGAGCGGGCTGTGCGCGAAGTCCGACATGAGCCCGAGGACCCGCAGGACGACGATGTCGTGGTCGCCCGCCGGGTAGGTGTGCTCGACGGAGCACTCCATCCAGATCGGCGCCCCCTGCAGGAACACCGACCCCGTCTCGGAGACCGAGGTGTCCACCCCGACGAACCGCACGGACTTGTCCTTCGACGCGAGCTGGCGCGTCACCTGGGCGTGCCCTTCGCCGAGCACCGAGACGCCGATGGTCTCGGCGCCGCGCAGCACGGGCCAGGTCGAGGACGTGTGCTGCACCGCGAACATCACGAGGGGCGGGTCCTGCGAGACGCCGACCGTGAACGACGACGCGACGAGCACGGTGGGCTCGCCGTCGACGATCGCGGACAGGGCCGCCACACCGCACGGGAAGCCGGAGAAGGCCTCGCGGAGCGCGGAGAGGTCGGGGGCCTCGGTCGAGTACGGGCTGATCATGAGCGGGTTCCTTCCTGGAGGCTCGTGGCCGCACCGAGGACGACGTCGCGCCAGCGCGCGGTCCAGGCATCCGTCGACGCGGGCTCCGAGTAGTGCTTGTCGTTGAGGTACAGGGCGGGGGCGGGCACGGTCGCGCCGAGTTCGACGAGGACCGGCTTGAGGAAGACCTCGGGGGCGAGCGCGTGCGCTGGTCCGGCGCCGAGCATGAGCGGGACGGCGACGACCCCGGCGAGACCGTCAGCGGTGGCGAACTGGTCGAGGAACAGCTTGAGCACGCCGGTGTAGGTCGCCTTGTACGTGGGCGACGCGACCACGACGAGGTCCGAGGCGGCGGTGGTCCGCACGGCCTCGGCCACGCCCTCGTCGCCCCAGCCGAGGAGCCCCGCACCGAGCTCGACGACGTCGACGACGTGGTCGGGTGCACGACCGGTGAGGCGCTCGAGGACGACCGTCGCGGCGTCGAGGGTCCGCGAGGCCGGCTTCGGGTTGCCGACGACGACGGTGGTGATCATCCGGTGCGCTCCTGTGCTCGGGGTGGTGTGGTGGCGGTGTCCGCTGCGTGCAGTCCACTCCCGGCGCGTTTCGCCGTCGTGGCGCGTCGGTGTCGAGTCCGTTACGCCAGGGGCGTCGAGGTCGGTCCGCACGGAACGGCCTGGTCAGGACCCGGTCACCGGCGGTCCACGGCGGCAATGCGCCGGTCGCCGACCGCCGACTTGTGAGAGACGTGTTCCCGGAATCCGTCCGTCGCGGGTCCGCCGTGTTGCGCCCACCCGCCGCCGCCCCGGAACGGCGCCGATCCGCACATCGACGCGGGTCCGTGGCGCGGACGGGATCGCCGCGGGCGCGCGGTTCGCGGGTCCGTCCGGGCACCCCGGCACGGTGGCCTAACACCAGCGAAACAAATGCCTAACAGGACCGTTACCGCGCAGGCCCCTGCACGCTCGGCCGGGCCGTTACATTCGCATCAGCCCCACCGGAGCGGCCCCGTCCCACCGACGCCATCGCCGCCGGTGCAGCAGCACCCTCCCCGTGACCGGTCGTCCCACGCCGTCACGCCCACCCCGCGCCGCGGGGTGTTCGTCGTTCCCGCAGCACCCCCACCCGTCCCCGCACCACGTCCTGGAGGTCACCGACCGATGTCGTCCCCCGCACCGACCCGAACACGCTTCGCCCGCCCCGCGATCCTCGCCGCCGCCCTCAGCGGCGTCCTCGTCCTCTCCGCCTGCTCCGCCACGAGCACCGCGTCCACCGGCTCGAAGGACGACGCGGCCGGCGTGACCCACGCGACCAGGCAGATCACCGCCGCGAGCGTCGACCCCGAGTTCACGTTCGAGGGCAAGCCCTTCGACCTGTCGAAGATCGCCGGCAAGACCATCTTCAACATCCCGAACTCGTCCGCCGTCCCGTTCATCGTCTCCGTCGACGAGGCGGGCGAGGCGCTCGCGGAGCGGTACGGGGCGAAGTGGATCGAGTACACGAACCAGGGCACGCCGACCGAGCAGTCGGCCGGCATCGACCAGGCGATCAGCCGCAAGGCGGACATCATCGTCCTCGCACAGGGCGTCAACGGCGAACTGATCGTCCCGGCGCTGAAGCGGGCGAAGGCGGCGGGCATCCCGGTGCTGGTCAGCCACACCTACCAGACCGGGCAGGCGCTCCCGTCGCAGCTCCAGCCGCTCGTCGCCGCCCAGGTCACCGCGCCGTTCCACGAGGCCGCGAAGCTCAACGCCGACTGGGCCATCAAGGAGACCAAGGGCACGGGTGACGTCCTCATCATCACCTCCTCCGAGGTGCCGCCGTCGAACGGGATCGTCGAGGCCATGCAGGAGGAGTTCGACCAGTACTGCTCCGGCTGCACGGTGAAGGTCACGAACGTCCCGGTCGCCGACTGGGCGACGAAGATCTCGTCGACCGTGCAGTCCGCGATCCAGTCCGACCCGAACCTCGACTACGTGCTGCCGATCTACGACTCGATGGCGCTCTTCGTCGAGGCCGGCGTCACGGCAGCGGGCAAGACCGGCCAGGTGCACACGTCCTCGTACAACGGTACCCCGGCGGTCATGAAGATCCTGCAGCAGGGGAACGTCATGACGATGGACATCGGCGAGAACATGGAGTGGCTCGCCTACGCCACGATCGACCAGGCCGGTCGCGTGCTCACCGACACCCCGATCATCGAGGACGGCGACGAGCAGACGCCCCTCAAGGTCTTCACGAAGGACAACGTCGACGAGACGGGCACGCCGCCCGAGCCGAGCAAGGGCTACGGCGACGCCTACAAGACCGGGTACGAGAAGATCTGGGGCCCGGCGAAGTGACCGACACCCGGGAGGCACGCCTCGGCTCCGCAGCGTCCGCTGCGGCCGCCGGGGTCGGTGCGGACACCGCGCCCGTCCTGCGCATCAGCGGGCTCACCAAGCGCTTCGGCGGACTGACCGCCCTCGACGACGTCGACCTCGAGGTCCGTCCGGGCCAGGTGCACGCGCTGCTCGGCGAGAACGGGTCGGGCAAGTCCACCCTCATCAAGGTGCTCTCGGGCACCTACGCCCCGGACCCCGGGGCGACGATCGAGGTCCGCGGCGACCGACTCCCCCTCCCCGTGCCTCCCGGGCACTTCCGACGCGTCGGCATCAGCTTCGTCCACCAGGACCTCGCCCTCGTGCCGTCGCTCGGCGTGACCGAGAACCTCCGGCTCGCGTCCGTCGTGGCCGGCCGCGGACCGTTCGTCCGGTGGGGGGCCGAGCACCGCGCCGCCGCCGCCCTGTTCGAGCGGTACGGGGTCGACATCGACCCCCGTGCCCGGGTCGAAGCGCTCACGGACACGCAGAAGGCGCTCGTCGCCATCCTCCGCGCGGTCTCCGAGCTCGGCGACGAGCGGTCCCTCATCGTCCTCGACGAGCCGACGGTGTTCCTGCCGCCGGACGACGCCGACCTGCTCTTCCGGGTCGTCAAGGACCTCGTGTCCGACGGTCGGACGTCGGCGCTCCTGGTGTCGCACGACATGTCCGAGGTGCTCGAGTACGCGGACCGGGTCACGGTCCTGCGCGCCGGGCGGGTGCAAGCCCACCGCGACACCGCCACCACCACCGCGGACGAACTCGTGTCGCTCATCGTCGGCCGTGGCGTGGAGGGCCAGACGACCAGGGCCTCGCGCCCGGCCGCGACCGGCGACGCCGTCGTCCGGGTCCGCGACCTCACGGTCGGCCCGGTCGACGGGCTGTCCTTCGACGTCGCGGACGGCGAGGTCGTCGGCATCACCGGACTCGCCGGGTCCGGCGTCGAGGACGTCCTCCCCGGCCTCTACGGCGCCCGGACGGCGACCGGCACGCTGACCCTCGACGGCGCGACGACCGACCTGGCCCGCGCCACCCCGGCCGACTCGATCGCGCGGCACGTCGTGTACGTCCCGGCGGACCGCAAGCGCGAGGGCGGCGCCCTGACGCTCTCGGTCGAGCAGAACGTGACACTGCCGGTGCTCGGACGCCTCCGCGGGCTGCTCGGGCTCTCCCCGGCCCGCGAGCGGTCGCACGTCGCCGGCCTCGTCCGCGAGTACGACGTGCGGCCCGCCGACCCGGCCGCGCTGTTCGGGACGCTCTCCGGCGGCAACCAGCAGAAGGCCGTGCTCGCGAAGTGGATGCAGGACGACCCGCGCCTGGTCCTCCTGCAGGAGCCGACGCAGGGCATCGACGTCGGGGCCCGCGCGGCGATCTTCGCGATGCTCCGGCGCAGCGCGGACCAGGGCGTCTCGATCGTCTGCGCCTCCACCGACCACGACCAGCTCGCCCAGGTCTGCGATCGCGTGGTGGTCCTCGCCCACGGCCGCGTGCACGACGTGCTCACCGGCGACCGCATCGACCGCGACGTCATCGCGGCCGCGGTCGTCGCCAGCACCGTCGACCCTCCCACCCCCGTCGACTCCTCCCCCGTCAAGGAGAACGCCTGATGTCCACCACCGCCGAGCCCGTCCTCGAGACCGGCATCCCCCGCCCCGGCCGCCCGCGCTTCAGCTGGGGCCACACCGAGCGCTACGCCCTCCTCGGCGCATGGCTCGTCATCGTGATCGCGTTCAGCGTCGTGCTGCCCGACACCTACCCGACGCTCGGCAACCTGCAGAACATCCTCGGCTCGCAGTCGGTCCTGCTCATCCTGGCGCTCGGCTTCCTGTTCCCGCTGACGGCCGGCGAGTTCGACCTGTCGGGGGCGTCCACGATGTCGCTGTCGGCGATGACCATCGCGGTCCTCAACGCGCAGGCGGGCGTCCCGCTCGTGCCGGCCATCCTGGTCGGGCTCGTCATCGGCGTGGTCGTCGGCCTCGTGAACGGTCTGCTCACGGTGGCGTTCCGGATCGACTCGTTCATCGTGACGCTCGGCACGTCGACGTTCATGATCGGCCTGATCCAGTGGATGAGCGCCTCCTCCTCCGTGACCGGTGTCGACCCGGCCCTCGTGAACGCCACCGTGGGCTGGCGCGGTCTCGCGGGCCTGCCCCTCGCCTTCGTGTACGGGCTCGTCGCGACCGTCGTCGTGCTGATCGTCCTGAGCGCCACCCCCGTCGGCCGGCGCCTGCTCTTCGTCGGGACCGGCCGCACGGTCGCCGAGCTGTCCGGCCTGAACGTCCGACGGCTCCGGGTCGGCGCGTTCGTCGGCGCGGGCTTCACGGCCGCGGTCGCCGGGGTCGTCTACGCCGGCACGCTCGGCGGCGCCGACCCGTCCAGCGGACAGTCGTTCCTGCTCCCCGCGTTCGCCGCCTGCTACCTCGGCGCGACCGCCATCGTCCCCGGACGCTTCAACGCCGTCGGGACCTTCATCGCCGTCTACTTCCTGTTCTCCGGCGTCGTCGGACTGCAGATGCTCGGCGCCGACAACTTCGTCCAGCAGCTCTTCTACGGCGGCGCACTCATCGTGGCCGTCGCGGTCTCCCAGACGATCCGCCGGCACGCCGTCACGAGCGCCGCGAAGGCCGCCGCCAAGCGGTCCTGACCTCCGGCCCCTCCAGCCCTCCCCCATGACCACGACCCTCACCACAGAAAGCGAGTCCCCCATGGACATCGGCGTCTTCATCCCGATCGGCAGCAACGGCTGGCTCATCTCCACCGCCTCGCCGCAGTACAAGCCGTCGTTCGACCTGAACCTCGAGATCGTGCAGAAGGCCGAGTCGTACGGCTTCGACTTCGCGCTCTCGATGATCAAGCTCCGCGGGTTCGGCGGGCCGAGCGGCTTCTGGGACGAGAACCTGGAGTCCTTCACCCTGATGGCCGGGCTCGCCGCCCGCACGGAGCGCATCCGGCTCTTCGCCACGACCGCGGTGTTGACGATCCCGCCCGCGATCGCGGCTCGGATGGCCGCGACCGTCGACTCCATCTCGCACGGCCGGTTCGGACTCAACCTCGTCGCCGGGTGGCAGAAGGCCGAGTACGACCAGATGGGCCTGTGGCCGGGCGACGAGGTCCACTTCAAGCGCCGCTACGCGTACCAGACCGAGTACATGCAGGTGATGAAGGAGCTGTGGGAGACCGGTCGCAGCGACTTCCAGGGCGAGTACTTCCAGATGAACGACTGCCGGATGCTGCCGAAGCCGACGTCGCACATCCCGATCGTGTCCGCCGGGCAGTCGTCCCAGGGCATGGCGTTCGCTGCCGAGTACTCGGACTACAACTTCTCGATGGGCGTCGGCGTGAACACGCCGACCGCCTACGCCGAGCAGAACCAGGCACTCCTCGAGGCCCGGGCGAAGACCGGCCGCGACGTCGGCTCCTACGTGCTCTTCATGGTCATCGCCGACGAGACCGACGAGGCCGCGCAGGCGAAGTGGCAGGCGTACAGCGACGGCGTGGACGTCGAGGCGATCGCCTGGATGACCGGGCAGGCGCTCACCGACACCAACGGCGAGGAGGGCAACACCGCCAAGCGCATCTCCCTGCCCGAGGGCGCCGTGAACATGAACATGGGCACGCTCGTCGGCTCGTACGAGCACGTCGCGGCGATGCTCGACGAGGCCGCCGACGTCGAGGGCACGAAGGGCATCATGCTCGTGTTCGACGACTTCCTGCAGGGCATGGACGACTTCGGCAACCGCATCCAGCCGCTCATGCGCACCCGTGAGGGCGTCGCCTCCGTCGCACCGAGTGCGGTCACCGCATGACGACCGGCAGCACCGGGCCCGTCATCGAGGTCTCGATCGTGCAGGCCGGCGAGACGCCCGCCGACCACGGACTCGCCCTCGACGGACTCCTGGCCCTGTTCGAGCAGGCGGCCGACGGCGCCGACCTCGTCGTCTTCCCCGAGCTCGCGACCACGCCCTACTTCTGCGGCGTGCGCAACGACGACCGCAAGGCCTGGGCGCAGCCCGTACCCGGCCCCGCCACCGCCCGGTTCGCCGAGGCCGCCCGTCGCCTCGGCACCGCGGTCGCGTTCGGCCTCTACGAGGACGGCGGTGACGCGCTCTACAACAGCGCCGTCCTGATCGACGCCGACGGCAGCGTGGTGCACGGCACGGACGTGCACGGCGAGCGCGTGCCGACCTACCGCAAGACCTCGATCCCGAAGGAGGACCTCTCCGACGTCGACGAGAAGCACTACTTCGCGCCCGGTTCGGGTCCGGTCGTGTTCGACGCGCTCGGCACCCGGTTCGGGATGCTCATCTGCTACGACCGGAGCTTCCCGGAGTACTGGCTCGCCTCGCGCGCGGCCGGTGCTGAGGTGATGCTCGTCTTCGTCTCGTCGATGGGCTTCCGGGAGACCCTGTTCACCCAGGAGCTCCAGGTCCGGGCGATGGAGACGCAGGCATGGGTCGTCGCACCGAACCGCGGCGGACAGGAGACGCTCGACGGCAAGACCGTGAGCTACTTCGGCCGGTCGTCCGTCGTCACCCCGCGGGGCGCGCTCGTCGTCTCGGCTCCCGCCCACGAGGCCGGCCCGATCGTCCGCGCGACGATCGACGTGTCCGAGGTCGCCGCCGCCCGGACCGACTTCCCGCTCGGCCGCGACCGGCAGCCCGGCGTCTTCCGGTACCTCGCGGACGCCCACGCCCCGGCGGTGCCGGTGTGAGCGCGACGACCACCGCGCCCGACGTGTTCACGGTCGTGCGCGCGACGATCGCACCGGAGCTGGACCGGGCGCTGGCCGCGAGCCGCGCCCGGCCCCTCCCGGCGTCGCCGTCGTCGCTCGCCGCCGAGCCCGGGCACAGCCGCGCGCTGTTCACCCGGCTCCTGGAGGCGGTGACCACGGCCGCGCCCTCGACGGACCGCCCGACCACGGGCCAGGGAGCGCCGGCCGACACCACGCCGACGACGAGCTCCACCGCGGCGGACCCCGCCGGCGCCACGGTCACCGAGCTCCTCGCCGCCTACGCCGACGGCGCCACCACCCCCACGGCCGTCCTCGCAGCGCTCGCGCCGCTGTGGACGACCGACGCGGTGTGGTCGGACGCCGTCCTCCGGCTCGTGGCCGGTGCCGACGCGGCCGCCACCGAGTCGACCCGCCGCTGGGCCGAGGGCACCGCCCGGCCGCTCGAGGGCGTCCCGTTCGCGGTGAAGGACATCATCGACGTCGCCGACACCGTCGTGACGAGCGGTTCGCTCCAGACCGGCGACCGGGTCGCCCAGGCCGACGCCACGGTGACGGCACGGCTCCGGGCGGCCGGCGCGATCCCCGTCTTCATGGCGGCGACGACCGAGTTCGCCTGCGGCGGTCCGCACAACGCCCGCTACGGAGCCGTCCGCAACCCGTGGGACGCCGAGCGGTGGACAGGCGGCTCATCGACCGGGTCGGGCTCGGCGCTGGCGGCGCGGATCGTGCCCCTCGCGCTCGGGACCGACACCGGTGGGTCCATCCGGGTGCCGTCCGCGCTGTGCGGCACCACCGGCATCAAGCCCACGCACGGGCTCGTCCCGCGCACCGGGGTCACGAGCCTGTCCTGGACGCTCGACCACGTCGGGCCGATGGCCAGGAGCGCCGAGGACCTCGCGCTGGTGCTCGACGTGCTGGCCGGCGACGACGGCGCGGACCCGTCCACGTACCCGGCCGTCCCCGACCTCACCGCGGACCCGGCCCGGGTCGTCGGGATGCGCATCGGTGTGCCGCGGTCCTGGTTCACCGAGCGCGTCGACGCCGCCGTGCTCGCGGCACACGAGGCCGCGGTCGACCGGTTCCACGAGCTCGGGGCCGAGGTCGTCCCGATCGAGTTCGACGACCTCGAAACCGTCGACTCGGAGTGCTGGACGGTCTTCTACGGGGAGCTCGCCGCCAACCAGGAGGCGAACGCCGCGACCGCCGAACGCTTCGACGCCGGCACCCGGGCGCGCTTCGAGGTCGCCTTCACGCCGAGCGCCGCCGACTACCTCCGCGCACTGCGTCGGCGTCCGCTCGTGCAGGCCGCGATGGTGGCCCGGATGGACGAGGCCCGCGTCGACCTCGTGCTGACGCCCGGCATCGGTGCCACCGCCCCGCGGCTCGACGACCTGACGATGTCCGTCGACGGCGAGCGCCACAACCTGCACGAGGTCGTGCCGCGGAACACCCGCCTGTTCGACTACGTCGGCTTCCCGGCGCTGATGATGCCCGCGGGCGTCGCACCGGACGGCCTGCCCGTCGGCGTCCAGCTCGTCGGGCGTCCCTGGGCGGACGGCACGGTGCTGTCGGCCGCGGTCGCGTTCCAGCGCGCGACCGACCACCACCGCCGGGTCCCGCCGGTCTCCGCTTCGCGCTCCACCACCGCCTCCGCCCCGGGAGGGCCGTCCCATCCGTAGTCGCACCACCGACGAGGGCGCCGCCCGCCGCCGCGCCTGGCAGGTCCTGTGCGCGTCGAGCCTCAGCGTCGTCCTCGTCTTCATCTCCTCCAGCGCCCTGCTCGTCGCGCTCCCCGACGTCAGCGCGGACCTCGACGCGAGCGCCCTGCAGTCCAGCTGGGTCCTGCTGAGCTACATGCTCACGACGACGACGCTCATCCTCGTGCTCGGCCGGATCGCGGACCTCGTCGGTCGGCGGCGCCTGTACCTCGCCGGGATCCTCGTGTTCCTCGTCGCGTCGCTCGCGTGCGGCTTCGCCCCCGACGCCGCCGTCCTCATCGGCGCGCGGCTCGTGCAGGGCGTCGGCGCTGCCGCGATCGTCACGAACACGACGGCGCTGCTCACCGACGTGTTCCCGGAGTCGATCCTGTCGCTCGGCCTCGGGGTCAACGCGACGGTGGCCGCCGTCGGCCAGGTCGTCGGTCCGATCGTCGGCGGGCTCGTCGCCGAGTCCCTCGGGTGGCGGTGGATCTTCCTCGCGGGGGTGCCCGTCTCCCTCGCAGGGCTCCTCTGGTCGATCCGACTCGTCCCCCGCGTCGCACGCCCGAGGACCGGCGAGCGGCTCGACGTGCCCGGCGCAGTGCTGTCCGTCGCCGCGGTCGGGTTGCTCGTCGCCGCCGTGTCGACCGGCGGTTCGTCGGGCTGGAGCAGTCCCCCGGCCGTCGCGCCCGGCGTCGGAGCGGTCGTCCTCGGGTGGGTGTTCGTCCGGACGCAGCGCCGCGTCGCACATCCCCTGGTCGACCCGTCGATCTTCCGCGACCGTGCGACGATCACCCTGTTCTCCGCCGCGGGCCTCTGCGCCCTGTCCAGCTACGCCCTCGTCCTCCTCGCGTCCCTGACCTTCCAGGCCGTCTCCGGCAAGGACGCCGTCGAGGCCGCGCTCTGGGTGCTCCCGACCCCGATCGGCACGACCGTCGCCGCGGCGAGCGCCGGTGTCCTCGCCCGCCGGGTGCCCGCACGGACACTGTCGACCATCGGCATGCTGCTCATCGCCGTCGGCGCGGCGGTGCTCGCCGTGTCCCTCGCCGACGACGGGGCCTACGGGTGGACCGCGGTCGGCCTCGGCGCGGTCGGGGTCGGGACGGGCGTGTTCATGACGCCGAGCACCTCCGCGCTCATGGTGCGGGTGCCGGTGCACCGTCGCGGGATCGCCAACGCGATCCGCTCGGCGCTGCAGAACGCCGGATTCCTGTTCTCGACGGCGCTCGGCCTGGCCATCGCGACGAGCGGGCTCTCCGCGGCGCAGCAGTCCGCGGCGTACGACGGCAGCCTGCTCGCCCTCTCGACGGCGGAGGTCCAGGCGTTCGTCGACGGGGTCCGCTCGGCCGCGCTGACGTTCGCCGGCTGCGCGGCCCTCGGTGCGCTCATCGTCGCGTTCGGACCGTTCGGTCCACCCGACCGGGAGGCACCGGTCCGGCCCGACACGTCGGGTCCGGTCCCCGAGGCGGGAGCCTCCGGATGACCTCCTGTGCGGGCCGCTCCGCGACCACGCGGCGGACCGACGGCCGCCACGACGGCACCGAGCCGGGCCTCCAGACCGACCCCACCGGACCACACGACGGGAGCACGACCGCATGACCGACGACCACGAGGACTACGCAGCGGCCGGGTACACCGGCACGCTGGAGCCGGGACGGCGGGCGGCGCTCGTCGTCGTCGACCCGGTGACCGCCTACGTCGACCGGACGTGCGGGCTGTACGCCGGGGTGGAGGAGCCCGTGGACCGGATGCGGGAGCTCACCGCCGCGGCGCGGGCAGCCGGGGTGCACGTCGCCGTCACCACGATGGCGCTGTCCGCCGACGGCTCGAACGCGGGCGTGTTCTTCCGCAAGGTGCCCGCGCTCACGGCGTACCTGCCGGGGGCGCCGACGGGGGCGTTCATCGAGGGCCTCGCGCCGGAGCCCGGGGACACGCTCGTGCAGAAGCAGTACCCGAGCGCGTTCTTCGGGACCTCGCTGGCGGCGGAACTCGTCGCACGCGGCGTCGACACGCTCTTCATCGCCGGGCTGTCGACGAGCGGCTGCGTCCGTGCCACCGCCACCGACGCCATGCAGCACGGGTTCGTGCCGATCGTCGTCCGCGAGGCCGTCGGCGACCGGCTGCCGAGCGTCCACGAGGCGAACCTCTTCGACATCGCCGCGAAGATCGGCGAAGTGTGGCCGATGGACCGCGTGCTCGCGCACTGGAGCGTCTCGTGAGCGCCGTCGCCGCCGGCCCCGCCGTGCTCCGGGGCCGGCCCCGCGACGCGGGGGTCGACGAGGCCGTGCACGCCGCGTGTGTGGCGATCCTCGCGACCGGTGGTCCCGGTGCCTTCACGATCCGCGCGGTCGCAGCCGCCGCCGGGGTCGGTGCCGCCACGATCTACCGGCGGTGGTCCGGCCGGGACGTCCTGCTCACCGAGACGGTCATCCGGCTCATGGAGGAGTCGATCCCGACCGAGCTCGACGCCGCGATCGAGGACGGGGTGCTCGCCCTCACGCGCGGCTGGGTGCACGCGCTCGTCGCGACGCCGGTGGGTCGGGCCCTGCCGATCATCGTCGAGCTCGCCGCCCACCAACCCCGCGTGGCCGAGGCCGTCGCCGCATGGCACCTCGACCGACGGGTCCGCGTGAACGCGATGCTGCAGCGGGCGATGGACGCCGGTGACCTGCGGCCGGACGTCGACCTCGGCATCGCGGTCGACCTGCTCGGCGGTCCGACATTCTACCGGCGGGTGTTCGTGTCGCTCGACATCCAGGCGCCGGACTACGCGGTGCGGCTCGCGCGGGAGTTCCTACGGTGGGCCGGGTGGACCGGGGACCTCGCACGAGTGGGGGCGGCCTCGTGACCGACAGCCTGGAGGTGGCCTCGTGACCGACACCGTGCCCGAGCCCGGACTCGACGAGCCCGTGGACCGCCGTCCCACTCCGCCCTGGACCGACATGGGCGTCGGCGACGTCCGACCCGGGCACTGGATCGGCTTCAACCGCCGGTCCGACGCCGCACGTCAGGTATCGGACCTCATCCGCGCCGACATCGTCGCCGGACGCTTCGCGGGGCCGCTCCCCTACGAGTGGGAGCTGCTCGACCTGTACGGCACGACGCGGAACGTCCTCCGTGCAGCCCTCACCCTGCTGAAGGAGCAGCGGCTCATCACCCGTGCTCCCCGGTCCGGGACCTTCGGCGTCCGCCCGGTCGCGTCCGTGAGCCTCGCACGCACGACCGAGGAGGTCACGATCTACGGCGAGACCGCTGGCGGGAGCATCTTCGACTCGCCCCGGTTGAGCATCGTGCACCTCTGCGTCCAGCTCGTCCCCGCGCCGGAGACCGTCCGGCGGAACCTCGAGATGACCGGCACGTCGGCGTACTTCGTCGAGAGCCTCATCTCGTTCGACGGGGAGCCGAGCCGGGTCCGGACGAGCTGGGTGCCGCAGGAGCGCTTCCCGGGCCTCGTGTCCGAGCCGCTCACCGCGTACGTGCCCGACGTCCTGGTGCGCCGGAGCGGCGAGCGGCCGGTCGCACGCCGGCTGCTGCTCAGCACGGTGAACGCCGACCAGTGGACGGCCGACCTGCTCGACATCGACCCCGGGCAGGCGATCTTCCACATCGAGCGGCTGATGTGCCTGGCCGACGGGACCCCGGTGGAGTACGGGTTCTCGCGGTACCGGGGGGACCGGGCGGTCATCGACTCGCGGGTGGTGTGAGGGCGCGCCCCACGGCTGGTGCCACAGTGGCCGGACGGGAGGCCGGACCACCCGAGCGGGTCTGCTCACGTGCTCCGGGCCTCCACTCCGAGGTGTGCCCAGGTAGAGCCCTCCCCGTCCGGCAGACTCGACCCGCGGAGTTCTCGTGGTGGGCGTGGTCCGGCCTCGTGGCCATCGCACTGGCAGGGGCCGGACTGATCGGACGCGCCGTCGTCATCGCGATCCGCAGGGACGGGATCGGACGGGCGAAGGCAGAACGAGGGAGCAGTGCTCCGTGGTTCTGGTCCGGAGTCGAAGTGCTCACCGTCACGGGTCTCCTGCTGATCCTGTGGACCAGCGCGCTCGACCGCTGAGGGGCCGAGGGGGGGTGCCGCGCTGACCTGCCCGCGTGCAGCGCCTTCGGTCAGGTCACCGATGCTCGATCAGATGATCGTGACGCTGTGTGCCCGGAAGAAGTACCCGTCCTGTCCGGCCGGGTAGGGCTCGACCTCGAACCGTACGGTCTGTCCGGGCCGCAGTGAGAGGAAGCCGGGCCCGGTGAGCTCGGAGAAGTGCACGAAGACATCGGACTCGAGCGCCTCTGAACGGAGGGCGCCCCAGCCCTCGTCCTCGCTCCACCAGACACACACGCCATCGACGATCTGCACGATCGCACTGTACTGCGTGTAGACGTCCCACTCGCGGCGCGCTCGAGCCCTGCCACCCAGACCGGCGACCGCGCTCGGCAACGAGGACTTGGATGCCAGCATGCTGTTCGGACTTGCGCCTCGCGCGTTCAGCCTTGCACTCGGCGTGGGAGCGTTGGTCGCGGGCGTGATCATGGCGCTCCTCGGCCTCGTCGTGGGTCCCGACTCCGTCGGCCTCGTCGCAGCCGGGTTCGTCATCGCAGCGATGGGATTGCTGGCCGCCGCCGTCGGTGCGATCGGCTTCGCACTGCACGGGTCCGTTCGATCCGAGCGTGGTGCCACGAAGCGGCAGCCCGACCGAACGCCTGCGACAGCAGAAGCACGCGCGGACAGCGATCACACGGGATGAACCCGCGACCGGATCACCCGAGAAGCGGACGTCGGCGAACGGCGCCGTGCTCCTCCTCAGAACGTGGAGGCGGTCGCATGCTCGCAGCTGCTCGCGGTCCCGGGGGGGCGGGCGGTGATCGACTCGCGGGTGGCGTGAGGGCGGGACGCGCGGCTGCCGCCACGGTGGTCGCTCGGGAGGCCCGGCCCACGTGAGCGGGTCTGCTCACGTGGCCCGGGCCTCCCTTCCGACGCCGAGGTGAGCCCGGCGGGAACGGCCGAGCGCTACGGTCCTCGGTGCTCCCCACCGCTCACGCTCGATCGAGCGCTGCTGCGTGCGAGCAGCGTCGACATGGCTCAGCCGTGCGATCCCCATCCGGCCCACGCCTCGCATGCACGCATCTGCTGGAAGGTTCCACGGTAGGCGATCCCCTTGCAGGTGTTGACGTTCGGGTACCAGCCGGTGCATTCAGCGCCCTTCTCGTAGGCGCATTCCTTCGCCGAAGCCGGAGAAGCCCCCACCATCACCCCGCCAGCGATGAGCGCAAGACCAGCGAGCACTGCTGCGATCTTCTTCTTCATTGAACGTCTCTTTCCTGTGATTCGAACAGCATGCAACGTCCGCCCCCAGCACAATGCGCCCTGCAGCATCGTGAATTCCTGACGAAGAGCCCCCAGCGGCACGCCCCGCCCATTGCTCACCGCGTGCGGGAGCCGGGTCGAGAAGCGAACGTGACGGCGAGTATTGCATCGTGCAACAGCACCTCGGGTCATCCTTCAGGATGAACACGTCCGTCGACCGGCCATCACCGCGTCTCGAGGAACAGCGGGCGCGGATCGTGTCGACGCGAGTGCTGGTCGCAGAGTCGAACGTCCATGATGTCTACAATGGTGGCCGAACGGCACTGAACAACAGGGGGAAATGCAATGAGCAATGTCAAGCGAGCATTGGCAGGTATGGGGCTGGTCGTGGCACTGGCGGGGGTGGGAATCGTCTTGCCTGCGGCCGCGGCTCCGGCCCACGCAGGTCCGCTCGTGTGTCACTCGTGGACCGAGACCTACACCAAGAAGGGCTGCGACAAGAAGACGCAGATCTGCACGGCGTACATCTACCACAGGATCTGTGACTAGGACCGCAGCAGGGGTCGTGCGATCGCACCGGTCGTGCGTCCCCTGGCCTCGGGGCCGGTGATCAGGCGGTCCAGGACCAGCCCCGAGCGACGGGACCGCCGTCTCAGCATCACCAACGACTGCTCCTGAGCAGGAGTCGCGGGCGCACCGTGGCCACCGAGGGCGTGCCACGCGACGTACTGCCGCTCAGACCTCCCCGAGCACCTTCCGCCAGGCGGCCGTCAGCGTGGCGTACTCGTCGTCCGAGACGAGGTCGCGCACGCCGGTCGCGAGCACTGCGGACCGGACGGCCTCCTCCGCCCCGGCGCGGTCGCGCAGATGCGCGTCCGAGTGCCGAACGGCGCGTCCGGCCTCCTGTGCCGCCTCGATCTCCTCGACGCGTCCCGCTGCGCCGGCGGCGTCGAGCGCGTGCTGCCAGGCGGCGAGGAGGTCGGCGTTCGTGACCATCCGCCCGTCCGCGCCGCCCTGGATCGCGAGCGATGCGCTCGGTTCCGGCACGAGGATGCCCTCGTCGGCCTTCCAGGTGACGTCGAGTGATTCGGCCTCTTCGGCAGTGATCCGACCGGCGCGCTCGATCATCGCCTGCAGTGCACCGTTGCTCGTCGTGTCCGACACTGTGTCCTCTCCGACCGACGCGCTCGCGTGGTCCAGACCATCCTCTCGGCCACCCAGCGCCTCGCGCACAGCGCACACACATGGGGCCTCGTCACAGCATGCCGAACGCCGCCTGCACCCCGAGGCTCGTGCCCGCCACGAGCGCCCACAGCACGATGCCGAGCAGCATCGGCCGGAACCCTGCCCGGCGCAGCGCCCCGAAGTCGGTCGACACCCCGATCGCGCCGAGCGCCACCGTGATGAGGAACGTCGCCACGGTCGCGAACCCGGGTGCCGCAGCCGCGGGCAGCACCCCGACGGTCCGGAGCAGCACGACCACGAGGAACCCGATCAGGAACCACGGCACCAGCCGGAACACGCGGACGCCCCCGTCGCGACCGGCACCGTCGACGGACGCGGCCTGTGCGCGGGCGGTGCGCCGTGCCTCCAGGCCGGCCAGTCCGACCACGATCGGGATGATCATGAGAGTGCGGACGAGCTTGACGACGACCGCCGTGTCGGTCGCCTGGCGACCGTAGACGGTCGCCGTCGCGACCACCGACGACGTGTCGTTGACCGCGGTCCCGGCGAAGACGCCGAAGGCGTGCTGCGACAGGCCGAGCGCGTGACCGAGCAGTGGGAAGAGGAAGACGGCCGCGATGTTGCAGAGGAAGATCGTCGACATCGCGTAGGCGACGTCCGCTCCGACGGCGCCGACGACGGGCGTGACGGCGGCGATCGCGGAGGCGCCGCAGATCCCGGTCCCGACACCGATCAACGTGCGGAGCGTCGACGACACCCGGAGCGCGCGTCCGATGAGCCACGCCCCGACCAGGCACACGACGAGGGTGGTGAGCATCACCGGCAGGGTCTCGGCGCCGATGCGCAGCACCGCGCCGATCGAGAGCTGCGCGCCGAGCAGGACGACGGCCGCCTGCAGCACCCGGCTCGACGCGAACTTCACCCCGGGTGCGAGCAGGCCGAGGCCACCGTCGGTCCGTCGACGGACCAGCCAGCCGAGCAGTGCCCCGAGGACGACGGCGGGCACCGGGCCACCGACGACGGGCACCAGGGTCCCGACGGCGGTCGCGACGATGCCGACCGCCACGGCGACGGCGACGCCTGGCAGGGCAGGACGGACGGCGGAGGAGATCAGGGGCACCGTCCCAGCATGGCCACCCGCGCCCCGGTGTGTTACCGGGTGCGCGTCGCGGCGGTGCCGACCCCGAGACTCGGCCGGCGCGACATTGCTCGCGATCGGGAGCGCGAGCGGTGTCGCTGGGCACGAGACTCGGCCTGAGCGACATTGCTCGCGATCGGGAGCGCGAGCACCGTCGCTGGGTACGAGACTCGGGCGGCGCAGACCGAGACTCGGCCGCAGCGACACTGCTCGTGGTCGAGAGCGCGAGGAGTGTCGCGCACGGCGAGACTCGGGCGGCCGCGGCACCCGCCATCGTCCGCCCGGCGCGGAAGCACGCAGGTCGTTTCCGACCCGTGACCGGATCGGCGCCCTCGACGTATCCTTGACCTCCGGAAGCAACGGCGGTTCCGTGTCCCCGCCCTGCCCCACGAGCACGAAGAGCCCGCCGTGTCCGAACACCTCATCGAGTACGTTGCCCGCGACCGCACGGGCATCACCGCCGTCGTCACGACCACGAGCGTCATCGACGTCGACACCGTGATCCGCAACATCAGTGCCGGTCACTCCGGGTACTACGTCGCCCGCAACTGGAAACGCACGCCTGTTCGGAGTCTCACCTCGTTCGGTGGCGCGTACCTCTTCGCGAACTGGGACGGCTCGAAGCGGAACATGCTGCACGACCTGGCGTTCCCGAACCAGACGCGCACGCTGCCGCTCGCGCCGCGTCGCCCGTCGCGCTTCCGCGAGGCCCTCGCCGCGGTCTTCGGTCGGCGCTAGCGGACCTCGTCCGCCGGGGCGGGCTCACTCCGGGCGAGCACCCGCAGCGCCCCGTGGTACTGCCACAACGAGGCCACGAGCGCCACGGCGAACATCACGGCCGCGAGCAGGAACAGCCATCGCCACGCATCACCGTCTGAGCGCTGGGCGAGAGCAGATGCCTCCAGCACGAGCATGCCGGTCACCGTGAGCACCGAGGTCCGCATCAGGGTCACAACCCGCTTCGCGGTGCTCCGGACGAGGCCGTCGGTCCCGCTGGGCGGCTCGACCCGGCCGACGGCCGCCGCCCCGATCCGGCGTCGAGTCCTCCGATCCAAGCGACGGCTCTCGGGTAGGACCGAGGCGCCGAGGCGGCCCCGAGCCATCGTTGTCAGGCCCACGGCGATCGCGACGGAGGCACAGCCGAGTCCGATGAGCTGGAACACGAACCGCACGGTCTCGAACGGCTCGTCCTCCGGCGCCAGCCGCAGCACGATCCCCAGCACGATCGCGACCCCCGCCACGACGACGCTCCCGACCTCGGCCCACCGCGGCAACGGCCACTCCCCCGCATCCATGGCCACCAGTCAACACGCGCGGACTGCGCGCAGCACGACGGGAGGCCCGGAGCACGTGAGCAGACCTGCTCACGTGACCCGGGCCTCCAGGTCGACCGTGGACGTCGTCAGACGTCGCGCGTGCGCGCCGCCGTCAAGGCGACCGCACCGACGACGACGACCTCGGCGGCGAGGACGCCGAAGCCGCCCCAGCCGTTCAGGTGCAGGCCGTCGCCCTGCTGACCGCCGTCGAAGGCGTAGAGCTGCGCGCCTGCGGAGGACGGCAGGAACTGCGAGGCATCCATGATCCACTGCTGGTTCGTCAGGGCGGCGAAGACCTGCACGATGGTGGGCAGGACGAGCAGGATGCCGAGCGCGATGGCGATCCCGCCGGCACTCGAACGGACCAGGAGCCCGATGCCGAACGCCAGCAGCGCGACCAGGGTCACGTAGACCGAGGACCCGAGGATCGGCATGAAGACCGACGGGTCGGCGAGGTCAGGGTGGATGTCACGACCGGACTGCAGCGACGCCGCGATCGCGACCCCGACCCACGTCGAGACGGCGCTCACCACGAAGGTCGTGACGGCGAGGACCGCGGCCTTCGCGAGTACGACGCCGGTGCGTCCGGGCGCAGCGGTGAACGAGGACCGGATCTGCCCGGTGCCGTACTCCCCCGTGATGATGAGCACGCCGAGCACCGCGACCACGAGCGCGGTGAGCGAGACGCTGACCGTGCCGATCTGCACGATGAGCGCGTTCGCCGCGGCGACCGGGGCACCTCGCGGGACACCGGTGTCGATGCTGACGAGCAGGAAGGCCATCGCGAGGGTCAGCAGGACGACGATGGCGTAGCACCACACGGTCGACCGGATGCTGCGGAGCTTGATCCACTCGCTCCGGACGAGCCGCGGGAACGTGACGTTCGTGGAGCGGGGCATGGTCACGGCGCTCATCGGGCGCCCTCCGATCGGTACTCGACGTCGTCGCGGGTGAGGGCCATGTACGCCTCCTCCAGGCTGGCGCCCATCGGGGTGAGCTCGTGGACCGGTGCCCCGACCTGCGCGGCGACGTCGCCGATGCGCCGGGCGTCGGGGCCGACGACGACGAAGGCGCCGTCCTCGCGCGGGGTGACGGCGGACGCCTCCGAGCCGATCGCTCCGAAGAGCTGGTCGGGTGCGGGGGTGCGGACGAGCACGCGGTTGGCGCCGCCCGACTCGCCGCCGGCCACGAACTCTGCGATGGGGGCGTCGGCGAGGACCCGGCCGCGGCCGAGCACGACGACCCGGTCGGCGGTCTGTGCCATCTCGCTCATGAGGTGGCTGGAGAGGAACACCGTGCGGCCGTCGGCGGCCATGCGGCGGGCGAGCTGCCGGACCCAGACGACACCGTCCGGGTCGAGGCCGTTGACCGGCTCGTCGAGGATCAGGGTCTTCGGGTCGCCGAGGAGCGCTGCCGCGATCCCGAGACGCTGCCCCATGCCGAGCGAGAACCCGCCGACGCGCTTCTTGGCCACGGCGTCGAGTCCGGTCATGTCGATGACCTCGTGCACCCGCGCCTTCGGGATCCCGTGCGTCGCGGCGAGCGCGAGCAGGTGGTTGTACGCGCTGCGTCCGGAGTGGACCGCCTTCGCCTCGAGCAGCGCCCCGACCTGCCGCAGCGGGTCGGGGAAGCTCCGGTAGGGCGCCCCGTTGACGATCGCCCCCCCCGCAGTGGGGCGGTCGAGCCCCATGATCATGCGCATCGTCGTGGACTTGCCCGCGCCGTTCGGCCCGAGGAAGCCGGTGACGCTCCCGGGACGGACGACGAACGAGACGTCGTTGACGGCGATCTTCTGGCCGTAGTGCTTGGTGAGGTGCTCGACTTCGATCACGCAGCCAACGCTAGGGGGACCCCCAGCCGGCCCGCGTCCCCCGTGCGACGGAGATGTGCTGACCCCCGAACTGGTGTCGCCACAGTGCGCAATCAGCGAACACGCACGCCGCACAACGGGCACGCTGGGTCTGAACAGCACCGATCGCGTCCGTCGGAGCAGGGTCCGACGGTCGACGCGGTGTTCACACGGGCACCTCCAAACCGGCGGACCGTCCGCTCCGAAGACCCTGTGCGACGGGAACAGTTCCGCGGCGAACACGCCGCGGGCCCATCGAGTTCGAACCCACCGTTCGGAAGGACCGCACCATGACCGCACACACCTCTCCTGCACGTACCGGCTTCGCCGCGACGCTGACCCAGAAGGTGGCGCTGCTCTTCGGCGTCGTCTTCCTGCTCGTCGGCATCGCCGGCTTCATCCCGGGCCTCACGATGGACATGGGCTCCATGTCGATGGCCGGTCACGGCTCGATGGCGCTCCTCGTCGGCGTCTTCCAGGTGTCCGTCCTGCACAACATCGTGCACCTGCTCTTCGGCGTCGTCGGCCTCATCGCCGCTCGCTCGCACGTCGGCTCGCGCAACTACCTCGTCTTCGGCGGCATCGTCTACTTCGTCGTCTTCATCTACGGCCTGTTCACCGCCGGCATGGCGACCGGTGCGAACTTCGTGCCGCTCAACACCGCGGACAACGTGCTGCACTTCATCCTCGCGGTCGCGATGGTCGTCCTCGGCCTGGTCGTCCCGCGCATCGGTGCTCGCACCGCGCGCTGACGTCGTCCCGGCGGGTCGGGAGACCGACCCGCCGCGTGCGGTCACCCGGATCAGGGGTGACCACTGACGGTCTGGAGGCCCGGTACCAGCTGGTACCGGGCCTCCAGGCCGTCTCGGCGTGCGCGGGCCGCGGGGCGGACACGCCCGCCCCGGCTCCCCTCGCCCACGTGGTCGCGGTGTCGCGCGAGGACCGGGCCGCGGTGCCGCGGCGGGGACCACGGGCCCGCGTGCTTGCTCAGTCGTCGCGTCGCGAGCGCGTCCGGCGGAACCGCTTGCCGGTCTCCTCGTCGACGGCGACGCTGCCGGTCGGCAGGTTCGACAGGTCGGGCGCGATCACCGTCGCCTCGCGGCCGGAGTCCGGCAGACCCATCGTCTCGATGCCGCCCGGGGTGTCGAGGACGAGGACGGGCGTCCGGGCGGTGAGCGTGCGACCGGCGAAGAAGTCGGGCGAACGGACCCACCAGACGACCATCAGCACGACACCGATGAGGATCGCGCCGACACCGACGACCGCGACGGCGCCGATCCCGAGGATCGTGACGTCGTGTCCGGCGTCGTCCTGCAGCCAGTCGGGCTGGGCGAACTGCACGAGCCCGTAGACGAACGTGACGGCGAGCGAGACCCCGCCGAGCAGCGGGACGAGACCGCGCATGAGCGCGTTCCGGACGCTCGAGGTCAGCGTGCGCCGGTACGCCCAGACGCACGCGAACCCGGTGAGGCCGTAGTAGAAGGCGATCATCAGCCCGACCGACCCGATGAGCGCGGTGAGCAGGTTCGTCGAGATGACGGTGAACAGCACGTAGAAGCCGATCGACGCGATCCCCATGCCGACGGTCGACCAGGTCGGCGTCAGGAAGCGCTTGTGGATGCGGGCGAACTGGGTCGGGATCGCCTTGTACGCCGCCATCGACAGCGCGGTCCGTGCGG
This sequence comes from Curtobacterium luteum, assembly GCF_014646995.1. Classification (GTDB taxonomy): domain Bacteria; phylum Actinomycetota; class Actinomycetes; order Actinomycetales; family Microbacteriaceae; genus Curtobacterium; species Curtobacterium luteum. The sequence goes on from NZ_BMOI01000016.1 coordinate 40,532, forward strand.
TCGGCAGGATGGTGGTCTGCGTGCTCGCGGACGCGGACGTCAGGATCGAGAACGCGAGCAGCGCCATGGCCGCGTGCCCGAGGAACGAGTCCCCGAAGAGCGTCGGGCCGATGGCCGAGAAGACGTCGTCGGCGTTCGTCTGGGAGCCGAGCCCGATGCCCTTCGTCCCGACGCCGGCGAACGCGATCGCCGCGATCGACACGAGCGCGTAGATGACGAGGAGCAGCACGGTGCTGATCACGGCGGCGCGGCCGGGGGTCTTGCCCGGGTCCTTCGTCTCCTCGTTGAGGGACACCGCGGTGTCCCAGCCCCAGTAGATGAAGATCGCGGTGAGCATCGCCGGCGCGATCACCGAGCCGAAGTCCATGCCGCTCGGCCAGAGCCACGACAGCGACGGGGCGATCGACCCGTCGACTCCGTGCCCCGTGCCGACGCGGACGAGGGCGACCGAGGCGAACATGACGAGGACGAGCACCTCGACGCCGAGGAGCACGTACTGCAACCGCGCCGAGACCTCGACCCCGACGTAGCAGATGACGGTCATCACGGCGATCCAGAGCACACCGGCGACGGTCGACCACAGGGTGCTGCTCCCGAGCGCGCTGATCGCCGGGTCGTTCGTCACCGTGCCGACGAACGTGTACCCGTACGAGCCGGCGATCTGCGCGAGGTTCGCCATGACGATGACGTCGGCAGCGATGATCCCCCACCCGCCGAGCCATCCGGTGACGGCGCCGAACGCCCGGGTCGCCCACGTGAACGTGGTCCCGCAGTCCGGGTCTTCCGTGTTGAGCTCCTGGTACGCCACGGCGATCATCCACATCGGGATGAACGCCAACAGCATGATCGCGGGCGCCTTGACCCCGGCGAGCAGGGCTCCGCCGCTCGCGACCACGAGGCCGAGACTGGCGGCCAGACTGTACGCCGGCGCCGTGGACGAGATGCCCATCACGACACTGCCGAACAGGCCGAGCGTCCCGGTCCGCAACCCCTTGTCGACCGCGGTCGTGTCCGTGGTCGCCGTCACCACTCCGCCATCACGCATGACCAGCCACCTCTCGGATGTGCCAGGCGACGATTTCCGTCGTCGCGGATCCGCAGCACCGTGGATCCGAGCACTGAAAATAGCGCTTCGCGACGGGATCCGCACTACCCTGTGATGATCGTGATCCGCCGTCGAGAGGAGCACCAGCGTGGACACCTCCTCGTGGGACGTCGTCGTGGTGGGCGCCGGGGTCGCCGGACTCGCGGCAGCACGGCTGTTGCAGGACGCCGGACGCCGGGTCGTGGTGCTCGAAGCACGCGGACGCGTCGGCGGTCGTGTGCACACCGACCGGAGCGAGGGCCGGGTGACGGACCTCGGAGCGTCGTGGATCCACGGCGTCGACGGGAGCGCGGTTGCGGCCGCGGCGGACGCGTTCGGGCTGCCGACGGTGGAGTTCACGGTCGGGGGCTACCAGGTCGACGGTCGGCCGATCGCGTACCACGCTCCCGACGGCCGCCGGATGAGCGACGACGAGGCAGCGCGGTTCGCAGCCGACGTGCACACGGTGGACCGCACCCTCGCGGAGGTCGTCGCGGCGTCCGGCCCGTCGGACTCCTACCGCGACGTCGTCGAACGGGCGGTGACGGCGCAGGGCTGGGACGCCGACCGGTCCGCACGGGTGCTCGAGCACCTGGAGCACCGGAGTGAGGAGCAGTACGGGGTGGCCGCCGACGAACTCGCCGCGCACGGCCTCGACGACGACACGATCGAGGGCGACGAGGTGGTCTTCCCGCACGGCTACGACGAGCTGCCGGCGCGCTTGGCCGAGGGGCTCGACGTCCGGCTGGGCCACGCCGTGTCCGTCGTGACACGCTCGTCCGACGCGGTGACCGTGGCCACCGACCACGGGCTCTTCTCCGCCGGCGCAGCAGTCGTGACCGTCCCCGTCGGTGTCCTCCAGGCGGGCGTGATCCGCTTCGAGCCGCCGCTGCCGGACCCGCACCGGCGGGCACTCGGGGCCCTGCGGATGAACGCGTTCGAGAAGGTCGTGCTGCGGTTCCCGCAGCGGTTCTGGGACGACGACGTCTACGCGGTGCGGCAGCTCGGTCCGGCGGGGGCGTGGTGGCACTCCTGGTACGACCTCACCCGGATGGACGGGGAGCCGACGCTGCTCACGTTCGCGGCCGGTCCGGCGGCGCACGCGATCCGGGGCTGGTCGGCCGAGCGGGTCCGGGACTCGGTGCTCGGGCAGTTGCGACGCCTGTACGGCGACCGGGTCGACGATCCGACGTCGGTGCTCGTGACGGCGTGGCAGGACGATCCGTGGGCCAGGGGTTCGTACGCGCACATGCTGCCCGGGTCGACGACGGCCGACCACGACGACCTCGCGGAGCCGATCGACGGCGTGCTGCACCTGGCGGGCGAGGCGACGTGGACGGACGACCCGGCGACCGTGGCAGCGGCGATGTACTCGGGGCACCGGGCGGCGGAGCGGGTGCTCGGGCGCGCCGTGCCGGTCGAGCGGCTCTGGGCCTGACGTCCGTGACCGCGGACGGACGGGAGGCCCTGCTCACGGTCCGCGCGCGGCGGACGTGCGCAGGGCCTCCAGGCCGTGACCGTGGGTCGTCAGACCCCGGCCGCCACCCCTGACAGCGTGGCCGCGAAGGGGTCGAAGTCGTCCTGCAGCGACGGGATCGGCGCGACGGTCGACTCGACCTCGACGAACGACCGCCGTTCGACGGACTCCTCCACCGCGACCATCGTGTCGAGCACGTGGTACCCGACCTCGCCGGTCGCGATGTGGGTGCCTCCGCCGCGGATCGCCCGCGCCATGTCGAGCACGCCGAGCCCGCGGCCGGCGGTGGGCTCCTCGTCGAGGACCGTCTCCCACTCCTGTTCGAACGGGAACGACACGTCCGCGCCCAGGGGCCGTGCGATGCGGATCGGGTGGCCGCCGCCGAAGGTGTTCGGGTCCGGGAGGACGATCGTGCCCTCGGTGCCGTTCACCTCGAAGACGCCGTGGCGGAACAGCGGGGTGTCGAACGAGAGCAGCGACTGCGCGGACCCGCCCTGCTCGAAGGACGTCAGCACGGAGAGGTGCGTCGGGACCTCCACCGGGAACTCCCGACCGGCGTTCGGTCCCACCACGAGCTGCCGGGTGTCGCGCGACCTCGAGCCGGTCGCGACGACCGAGGCGATCGGCCCGAGCAGGTGCACGAGCGCGGTGAAGTAGTACGGGCCCATGTCGAACAGCGGGCCCGCGCCCTTCGCGTAGAGGAACGACGCGTTCGGGTGGAACACGTCGGGCCCCTGCCACTGGAAGCTCGTGACCGCGGTCAGGGGCGTGCCGATCGCACCGGCCTCGATCGCCCGCTTGGCGGTCTGCCATCCGGTGCCGAGGACGGTGTCGGGTGCGATGCCGAGCCGCAGCCCCAGCGACTCCGCGAGGGCGACGAGCTCGGCGGCCGATCCGCGGTCGACGCCGATCGGCTTCTCGCTCCACACGTGCTTGCCGGCACGGAGCGCTGCGGTCGAGACCTCGACGTGCGTGGCCGGCAGCGTGAGGTTGATGACGATCTCGACGTCCGGGTCCGCGAGGACCTCGTCGCCGGTGCCGGACGCTGCGACGCCCCACTTCGCGGCCGACGCCGCGGCCCGCTCGGTGTCGATGTCTCCGATGCGGACGACCTCGACGTCGGGGAACCGTGTGAGGTTCGTGAGGTACTGCTCGCTGATCATGCCGGCGCCGATGAACCCGACGCCGACCTTCCCCGTGCGGGTCACGCGGACACCTCCTGCTTGTTCAGCGTGGCGTCGAGCCACCGGTAGGACTGCTCGACCCCGTCGAAGATCTCCCCGTCGAAGCCGTCGAACTCGATGACGGCGTACTCGAGGGCGGGTGCCGCGGCGATGGCCTCGGCGAGCCGGACGTCGCCCTGACCGGCCGGTGTCTGGTCGGTCGGGATCGAGGCCGTCGAGATGTCCTCGTGCATCGGTCCGTCCTTCACGTGCACGGCGACGATCCGGTCGCCGAGCTCCTGGATGAACGGCACGAGGTCGATGCCGGCGGCCGAGGCCCAGTACAGGTCGAGCTCGAGCACCACGGCCGGGTCGAGCAGCGACGCGAGCACCTGCAGCGCGGGCTGCCCGTCGATCTGCGGCCGGAGCTCGCGGTCGTGGTTGTGGTAGCCGACGCGCAGGCCGTGCTCGGCGGCCTCGACGGCGGCGGCGTTCAGTCGGGCGGCGACGCGCTCGACGCCCTCGCGGGTCGTCCACGCATCCCGTCCGACGAACGGGTCGATGACGATCTCGAGGCCGAGCTCCTTCGCGGCCGCGAAGGTGTCGGCGTGCGACGGAGCAGTCATCACGGAACCGTCGGGCAGCGGGATGGTCTCCTCGACGAGGAACGCGTGGCCGGTCTTCGCGGTGATCCCGTGCGCGTCGAAGGCCCGCTTGAGTTCGGCGGAGCGACCGACGAAGGCGAAGGCCTCGACGGTGTCGAAGCCGATCTCGGCGAGGCGGCGGACGCCGCCGTCGAGGTCGGGCTCGAGCGCGGCGTTCACCGTGTAGAGCTGCAGGGAGATGGCGGGTGCCATGGTGGATCCTTTCTGCCCGCGTCGTCGCGGGGTGGCGTGACGGCGGGGAGGCGCGACTCGCGTTGCGGACGCGGGTCGCGCCTCCAGGCCGTCTGCTGGCGACTGCGCTACTTGACCGACTTGATGGGGAAGATGACGAGGGCCCCGAGCAGGACCGCGACGCCGGCGCCCCAGAGCATGAGCGTGTAGTTCTGCCCACCGCCGATGCCGAGGAGGAACAGGCCGACGGCCGGTGCGAGCGACTGGGGCAGGGCGTTCGCGATGTTGATGACGCCGAGGTCCTTGCCGGGGCGTTCCGGGTCGGGCAGGACGTCGACGATGAGCGCGGTGTCGATGGCGGCGTAGATGCCGAAGGCGAAGCCGAGCACGATCTCGGCGAAGTAGAACCCGCCGACGGTGTCGACGTGGGCGAGGATCACGAGTCCGACCGCGGTGAGTGCGGTCGATCCCCAGACGAAGACCTTGCGACGCTGCACCCGGTCCGACACCCAGCCGGAGACGGCCGCGCTGGCGAGGAGCGCGATCGTGTAGAGGAGCACACCGAACGCGACCGCCGGGACGGCCTCCTTCGTCGAGAGACCGATGCGGTCCTGCATGTACAGGACGCGGTAGGTCGTGAACATGAACGTGCCGAAGGTGATGAGGAAGCGGCCCCACCAGGCGAGTCCGAAGTCGCGGTGCTTGATCGGGTTCGTCCAGAACGAGCTGATCAGGTTGATCCAGCTGAACGGCTTGATCGTCGTCGTCGGCAGGTCGTCACGGGCCACGAACGCGTAGATCAGGACCGCGATGATCGCCAGGACGCCGGGTGCGATGAACAGCAGCGGCAGGTTGCCGACGAGGTAGACGGCCAGGTAGAGGCCGGCCAGGATCGCGATGTTCTGAGCGAGCGCGATGACGCTGGAGGCCTTGCCGCGCTGGAACTCCGGCACGTTGTCCGCGAAGCTCGCGGTGAGGGTGGCGAGCACGGTGTTGGCAGCGATCTGTGCCAGCAACCACCCGAGGGTGAGCTGCAGCACGCTGTCCGAGAACGCGATCCAGGCGAGCGCGCCGACGAAGACGACGACACCGCCGACCATGTAGGGGCGGCGACGCCCCCACCGGGTGCGCGTGCGGTCCGAGATCGCGCCCAGCAACGGGTTGGCGAACAGGGCACCGAGGGCACCGAACGGCAACACCGATCCGACGACGGTCTCGGGGCTGGTCGGGTTGAGCTGCTCGGCCTTGATCGACATGCTCACGAAGACCGGGGTGAGCAGGGCGACGAACAGGCCGAACTGGGCGAAGCTCAGGGCCCAGAGGTAGCCGCGACCGACGCGGACCGCGCTGACGGCCTGCGTGATGCCCTCGACCGAGAACGCCCGCGATGCCGCTGCGGGGTCGGTGCTCGTCGCACCGGCGGCCGCGGTGACGGGCGGCGTCGCGGTGCCGGCGAGACCGGACTTGGGTTCTTCCTTCGACGTCGGTGTCGACATGACTCCTCCTCGAGCCACAGGGGGCTGACGCCCGTCTGAATACCTAGTGCTGGTAGGTGACGGCGACAGTAGCACCCAAAACCTCCGGACGGAAGTTTTTGGTGCGGATGTTTCGCCGGGTCATCGGGAACCCGTGGCTACGCCTAGCCTGGGTCCGTGAGTTCCGACGGTGGAAGCGGTGTCCGGGGGCCCTACGCCAAGGGGGTGCAGCGCCGGCAGGAGATCCTCGACCGCACGCTCGACGTCGTGGCGACGCGGGGCATCGACGGGGCCTCGCTCCGGGCCATCGGCGATGCGATCGGCATCTCGCACGCCGCACTCCGGCACTACTTCTCGTCACGCGAGGCCCTGCTCCTCGAGGTGCTCCGGCAACGCGACGCCGACTCGGTCGCCCGGGTCGCGGACGTCGACGGGGTGCTCCCCCGCATGGCGGCCTCGGCGGACCACAACGTCAGCGTGCCGGGCCTCGTGACGCTCTACACGACGCTGCTCGGGGTGTCGGTGGCGGCCGGGAACGAGGAGTCGCGCGCGTTCTTCACTGAGCGGTTCGAGCTGCTGCGGGCGGACCTCGCGACGCAGCTGCGGGACGAGTTGGCGTCGTCGGGGCGGTACTCGGACGCGGACCTCGAGCAGGTGGCGTCGCTCATCATCGCGGCGTTCGACGGGCTGCAGGTGCAGTGGCTGCTCGACCGGCGGATCGACATCGCGGGAACGCTGCGGCTGCTCGAGCGGGTGCTCTGAGCCCAGCCCGGGGACAGCTCGGTCAGGCCGCCTTCGGCTCCGGCTGGCACCGGGGACACCACCACAGTCGTCGGGCCGGCGACCCGACCACCTCGACGTCGTCCCGCGCCCGCACCCGGGTGCCGCAGCGCAGGCACGGGCGCCCCGCACGGCCGACCACCCAGTGCCGTTCGCCCCGTCGGAGCACCCCGGTCGTCACCTGGTACGCGTCCGGCGCGGTCGCCGAGTGTCGGAGCATGCGCCGTGCCGTGTCGAGCAGCGGACCGAAGGCGACCCGGCCCGCAGGGAGGTCCGGGTGCAGCCCGCGCACGAAGCACAGCTCGTTCGCCCAGAGGTTGCCGAGCCCCGCGACCCGACGCTGGTCGAGCAGCACCCGGCGGATCGGTGCGTCCGGGTCGCGCGAGCACCGGCGGAGAGCTTCGTCGCGGTCGAAGTCGTCGTGCAGCAGGTCCGGCCCGAGGTGTCCGACGACCCGGTGTTCCTCGGCCGTGGGGACGAGCTCGACCACGGGCAGGTCGATCCCCCACACCGTCCGGCCGTCCTCGAGCACGAGCCGGACGCGCGCGTCCTGCACGACATGACGCGGGAGGCGCCGACCGGCCGCGGTGACCGTCCACGACCCTTGCATCCGCATGTGGGTGTGCAGCGTCATGCCGTCGTCGAACCGGGTGAGCAGGTGCTTGCCGTGTGTGGCGTGCCCGGTGACGACCCGGTCCCCGAACGCTCGGCCGGCGTCGGGTCCGCCGCGGAGTTCGCCGTTGACCACCCGTGATCCGTCGACCTGGCGGAGGCGTGCGGCCAGCCGGTGGACGGAGTCACCCTCGGGCATGGCGACACGGTACGACCAACCACCGACACCGCAGCGCACCCGCGGCGCCGTCCTCGGCGACGACGTCGTCAGTTGATGATCTCTGCCCGGCCGTCGCGCATGGTGGTCAAGCGCTCCCGCCACAGCGTGACCGCCTCGGGCGTCAGGCGTGTCCAGTCGTCGACCTCGCGCACGATCCGCAGCGGCGCCGACGTGCGGTACGACCGCGTGGGGTTGCCGGGGAACTTCTTGTCGGTGACGTTCGGGTCGTCCTCGAAGGGCCCGGTCGGCTCGACCTCGTAGACGTGCGGCTCCCCCGCGCCCGCCAGCAGCACCGCCAGCTCCGCCGCCAGACCGCCGCCGTCCCGCAGCGCGGTGAAGTAGACGTGGTTCATCACGACCTCGGGCCGGTAGTTCGACGGGCGCCCGGCGACGAGCAGGTCCCCCGGTCGGAGCGCCGCGCGCGTGCCGTGGAAGAACGGCCCGGTCTCGTCCTCGGCGGCCACGGTCAGGCCCGCGGGCGGAACACCGCGATCGGCGGGCCGTCGTCCCCTGCGTCGTGCGTCTCGTCCGTGGCGACCCACGTCCGTCCGTCGTGCTCCACCGTCGCGGGCAGCTCGCCCCGGACGAGGATGCGCACGGCCGGTTCGTCGCCGTCGACCAGGTCGATGCCGAACGCGTCCGGCTCCTCGGCCCCGGCCGGCGGGTTGTCCCTCACGAAGGCGCTCATGCCACCAGCAAACCCGGCATCGCCGGGAATCCGCCGCATCGGCGGGAGCGGGCAGGCCCCGGAGGTGCGCGCGGCCGGACGCGAGCAGGTCCGACGCGAGCACGGCCGGACGGGAGGCGCGGGGCGGGCCCGCACCGCGCCTCCCGTCCGACCGTGGAGATCCCTACCCGAAGCGACCGTTCACGTAGTCCGCGGTCCGCGGGTCCTGGGGCGTCTCGAACATGGCGGCGGTGGGCCCGTGCTCCACGATCGCCCCGGGCGTCCCCGCCTCGGCGAGGAAGAACGCGCACCGGTCCGACACCCGCTGCGCCTGCTGCATGTTGTGGGTGACGATGACGATCGTGACCTCGGCGGCGAGCTCCGTGATCGTCTGCTCGATGCGCCGGGTCGAGGTCGGGTCGAGCGCCGAGCACGGCTCGTCCATGAGGAGCACGCGGGGCCGCACGGCGAGCGACCGGGCGATGCAGAGGCGCTGCTGCTGACCGCCGGACAGGCCGCCGCCGGGCTGACGGAGGCGGTCCTTGACCTCCTTCCAGAGCCCGGCCTTCGTCAGCGTCTCCTCGACGAGGTCGACCTTCGCCGCCTTGTCGAGGCGGACGCCGGTGAGGGCGAGCCCCGCGAGGACGTTGTCCTGGATGCTCATCGCCGGGAACGGGTTGGGCTTCTGGAACACCATGCCGATCTGGCGGCGCGCCTCGGTGATCCGGCGGGACGCGTCGTAGATGTCGACGTCGTCGAGGAGGACCTCGCCAGCGAGCGACGCGGACGGCACGAGCTCGTGCATGCGGTTCAGGGTCCGGAGGAAGGTGCTCTTGCCGCACCCGGACGGCCCGATGAGCGCGGTGACCTCGCCGGCGGGCATGGTCAGGGACACCCGGTCGAGGACCTTGTGGTCGCCGAACCAGGCGGACACGGACCGAGCGTCGAGCGTCGCGGGCGCGACCGCGGGGCCGGGCCGGTCGGGGGTGCTGTCCCCGAACCAGCTGTCGAACTCGGCGAGGAGGGTTTCGGTGTCGGTCATGGTCTTCTCTTCGGTCACATCAGGTTGGGGAGGAGGACGGTGAGCTGGGACGCGGCGGACAACCCGATCGCGAGGACCACGGGCACCGCCACGACGAGGGTCTGCCGGCGGCCCCAGAACCGCATGCCGACGGCGAACAGCGCGACCATCGCGGCGAGCACGACGAGCCCGAGGACGAGGAACGGCCACACCGAGCCGTCGCCGGCCATCGTGAGCTCCTCGGGCGCGAGCGAGGAGTACCCGATCGCGGGCGTCGGGGTCACGGCTGCCTTCGAGACGAGTTCGGCGTCGACCCGGACGATCGAGTCGGGCAGGAACGGCAGCCCTGCGCCGGACACGAGGGTGAGGCGGCCGTCACCGGCGCCGAGGGGCGCGGGGACGTGGTCGCCGGACCGGCGGACGTCGACGACGCGGTACTCCGCGGTGCCCTGGCCGGTCGTGGTCGTGATGACGGCGCCGGTGCGGAGCTGGTCGATCCGACCGAAGGGCCCCCCGTACGCCGTCTGACGTCCGTACACGACGCTGGCGCCGACCTGCCCGGGCAGCGGGGTGTCGCGGCGGTGACCCGGTCCGGAGCGGGTGACGTCGGACGTCGTGCCCTGCAGCACGACGGTGTCGAGCCCGAGCGCCGGGACGCGGACGATCGCGACCGGGGTGCCGTCGGGGACGAGTCGGCCGTCCGAGCCCGTCTGGCCGACCGGGGCGGTGGCGTTCGCGAGCTGGTAGCGGAAGGCGTCGAGCGCGAGCTGCTGGTCACGGGCGTACGAGATCTGCGAGACGCCGGTGAACTGCAGCGCGAAGCCGACCAGGAGGAGCCCGGCCACGACGACCGCGGACCCGCCGAAGCGCCACCGGTCGGGTTCGCCGAGGGTCGGGATCGCTCGGGCGGCCGGGCCGGCGGATTCCCGGGACCAGCCGCTGACCGTGCGCGCGGGTCCCCGGGTCCGGCTGCGCCCTCGGCCAGGCTCGGCGCGGCGCGGGGGCCACCAGGAGGGTCGGGGCAGCCAGGAGGTCGAGCTCGTCATCGGTCCGTCCGTCGGGGTGTTCGTGGGGGTGCTCGGGTGCGGGGAGGTCCGGCCGGCCCGTGCGGGCCGGCCGGACGGGGTGGGACTAGCGGGGTGATCTTGGCGGTCGCCGAGGTCGAGCCGGCCTTCCACAGCGAGTCACCGCTGTAGGAGACGGTCAGCTTGTGCGTGCCCGCCGAGAGCCGCGGCAGCGTCACGGTCGCCTTGCCCTTGGTCAACGTGACCGTGGTCAGCGTCTTGCTGCCCTCCTTCACGGTGACCTTGCCGGTCGGGGTCGCGCCCGCACCGCTCACCGAGACGGAGAACTTCGCGTGGCTCTTCGCCGAGACGGACTTCACCGAACCGGCCTTCACCGTCGGGGCGCCCTTGGCGACCGTGGCGCTCACGGCCGAGCTCGACACGGTGCTGCCACCGGTCGACGCGGGCACGTAGGAGGCGACGAACTTGTAGGAGGCGTGCTTCGGGACGAACGAGATCGTCGCGCTGGTGCGACCGGCGGCCACCTTCGCGGTACCGACCGTCTCCGTGCCGTTCTTCAGCGTGACGGTGCCGCCGGCTGCGTCACCGTTGCCGATCGTGACGGTCGCCTTCGCGGTCGTGCCGACGGTGAGCTTCGGCACCGAGACGGCGACCGTGGTCGCGGCGGACACGGCGACGTTCGACGCACCCGAGGTGCTCGAGGCGACACCGGCGAGGGCGGGGATGAACTGCGCCGTGACCGACGACGTGCCGACCGGCAGGGTCACCGGGGCGGTGACGCTCTTGGCGCCCTTCGCGATGGTGCCGGTCCCGACGACCGTGGAGCCCGTGAGGAAGCGGACGGAGCCGCCACCGGTGCCGAACGACTCGACCGACGCGGTCGCGTCGACGGGCTTGCCGGCGGTCGCGGTCGCGGGCACCGAGAGGGTCGTCGTGCTCAGCGACGGAGCGTAGGCGCGGAGCTGGGCGTAGCCGCAGGTCGTCGCCGCGCTCGTCGCGGGCTCGGGCAGGAACCCGTAGGCCGCGATGGTCGCGGTCTGCTTGCAGACGAGCGAGTCCTTGCCGACGAAGGTCTTCGCGATGGCGCTCGAGGGGTTGTCGGCGAGGCGCGACGGCACGATGTTGTAGACGTCGCGGACGAAGCCGGCGTACGCGGGGTTCGTCGCGTAGGCCGTGCCGCTGCCGGTGGTGGCGGCGGTCTGCGCGCCGTCGGCCTTGCTGAGCGCGGCGAGCTGGACGCCGTGGCGGCGGTCGGTGACCGTGCCGACGCCGTTCGCCTGCGCCACCCACTGGCTCACCGAGAACGGGGCGATCGCGAGGGTCGACTGCGTGGTCTGGTCGACGATCGCGGTGCCGTCGTGCTCCTCGATCGGCTTGCCGCCGTCGGTGTCGGAGACGAAGGGGTTCGTGCTCGTGAAGCCGGAGGCGTCGGTCAGGCCGAGCTGGCCGAGGAAGTAGCTGCGGGTGCCCGAGCCGAACTTCGGCAGGAGCGGCTGCAGCTGGTACGCGGTCGTGCCGTCGGGACCGGTGGCGTCCGAGCCGACGGAGTTGTACGTGCCGTCGGCGTTGAAGTAGGCGTGCGTCACGTCGCCGCGGTACACGTTCCACAGCGTCGGCGCGTTCTTCGCCTGGGTGCCGTCACCGATGAAGAACGGGACCTTCGCGAGGGCGCTGCCCGGCGCGTAGGCGACGTCGACCGCGTCGCGGGCGAACGGCACGTACGCGAGGACGCCGTCGGCCGACAGGTCCTTGCTCGCCGGGCCGCCGGAGGACCGCGCGAAGTCGAGCTGTCCCACGACGGAGTCGTCGATGGTGGTGCTCGAACCGTCGGCGAGTGCGACGCCGGACTTGTTCGCGATCGCGCCGATCGAGACGAGCAGTTCGTCGCGTCCGGCACCGGAACCCGACACCCGCGGGATCGCCTTGCCACCGGAGCGGGTGACCACGGTCGGTCCCGCGTTCGTGGCGTCGTAGGACGCGATCTGGTTCCCGCCGACGGCACTGGCGACACCGTTCATCACGTCCTGGGTCGTGTCCGAGCCGAGACCGACGAGCGTGCCGAACGCGTTCCCCGCGGGGTCGGCGTGTGCCGGCACGGAGAGGGCCCCGACGAGCAGGGCCGAGGCCCCGAGCGTGACGCCGACCTTGCAGAAGGTGTTGACCTTCATGGCTGGTGTTTCCTTTCGTGGGTTCCGACGCTGCCGCGGTGACAGCCGTCGTTGGGGTGGAACTCGGTCACACACGGGCGGCGGCCAGCATCGCCAGCCTCCGGCCGCGGCGGATCAGGAACGGCCCCACGCCGAGTGCCGGGAGACCGGCGCCGAGCGCTGCCGCGAGCGCCGTGCGGCTCACCGCGAGCGGCTGGTCGTGGGTGCGTCGGTCGGGCGTCGACGACTCGTCGACGTCGTGCGTGGAAGCGGGGGCAGCTGCGGCCGGCGCCTCGGGGTCCGCGGCCGGCGCGACGTCGCCGACGCTGCCCGGGTCCGTCGTCGTGCCCTCGGTGGTCGGCACGGCAACGCCCGCCCCGCCTGCGACCGGGGGCTGCTCGGTGCCGCCGGACGCCGCCGGCGGGGTCGTCGTCGGGCACGCGTTCGCGATGCTCCGGGCGTCGGTGAGCCCGGCCGCGACCTGCTTCGCGGTGGCCGCCATCGTGCTGGTGAGGGGCACGTAGCCCGCGGGGAGCTCGCCCTGCTTCTCCCCCTGCACCTGCCCGGTGCCGGCTGCGTACCGGATGAACGTGGCGTACGCGGCACGCTCGGTCGGCGACGAGGCGCACACGTTGACCGCGGCGTAGCTGAGCATCGAGAGCGGGTAGGCGCCGGGGTCGCGGTTCGTGGGGTCGGCGAGCAGGACACCACCGGCGGTCGAGGGCCGCATCGTGGCGATCCCCTTGGTGATCGACTCGGTCGTCGGCGCCACGGCCTCGCCGGCGGCGTTGACGATCTTCGCCGTCGGGAGCGCGTAGCGGGCCGCCGATGCCGCGTCGGTCACGGTGAGGACGAACCGCGCGCCCGGCACCTGCGCGCCGAGGGAGGTGTAGCCCTTCGGCTGCCCGAACGGGTTCCACGAGTCCTTCTCGTTCGGGTCCGCCTTGAGGGTCCGGTACGCGCCCTCGTGCATGTCGTTCATGTACGGCCGCATGTCGAGCGTCCCGTAGCCGGTCTCGTCCGGGTCGCCGCCCTTCGCGATCGTGAGGTCGGCCTTCGGGAAGCTGTCGATCGTCGTGTCCGTCCCGAGTGCGAGCGGCAGGTACGCGGGGTTGATGCGGGTCCCCCACTCGTCGGGGCGTCCCTCGAGGAACGCCTGCGCAGCGGGGTCCGCCCGGAGCCAGGCCCAGACCCGGGCGTTGGCGTCCGTGTCCCCGAGCGCCACCATCAGGCCGGCCGGCGCCGAGTCGCTCTTCGACCCGACGAAGGACGGGTTGAGCGCGAGGAACTCGGGGTCGGTGACGATGCTCGTCGGGTTCGCCTGCACGACCGCGTCGCCCTTGCCCCGACCGGGGACGTCGGCCTGGTACGTCTGGGTGAGCAGCTTCGCGACGAGCCGGGCGTCGAGGGTGAGGTCCTGCGCCTGCAGCCCGTTGCGGACCTTCGCGGGGGCGTCCGGGTACAGCCGGTAGTCGATCGTGAAGCCGATGACGAGCGCGGACTGCGCCACCGGGGCGTACCGGATGGTCGTCCCGGACGCGGTCCCGGTGTCGAGCGGGGTGTTGACGAGCGCGAGTCGTGCCGCGCCGTCGGTCGTCGAGACGATCTGGTGCTGCGCCTCCTCGTCGCCGATCTGCGAGTACCCGTACGTGGTGCCGAGTCGGCAGAGCGCGGGCTGCCACGCGGTGACGGCCTCGGTCGCGGTCTCCGAGCCGACGAGCCGCTGCTCCTTGTTCCCGATCGGGCAGGACTGCGCGACGGACTGGAACCCGAGGTGGAACACCACGCGGTTGCGCCACGCCGAGGCCGACAGGGGCGAGCCGGTGACGCGTCCGGCGGCGGTCGCGGTCGCGGGGCTGCCGTCGAGGTTGTGCGACCCGCGCGGCACGATGACGAGCCAGCACGACCGGGGTGCCGTCCCGGTCGCCGTGCGGACGTCCTGTCCGCAGCCGAGCTGGGGCGCCTCGAGTCCGGACTGCGTCTCGAAGGTGACGCGTCCGGTGCCGTCGCTCGCGGTGCGCGCCGCCGTGACCTCGTTCGTGGTGGTCGCGTCGAACTGCTTCGACAGCTCCGTCGTGCTCTTCGACAGCGAGCCGTCGACCGCACGGAACGGCACCCGGTAGGCGCGGAGGAACGGGTTCTCGACGGGCGGGTCGAGGAGCATGTCGGGGTCCGCGTCGGGACCCGAGAGCGCGGGATCCTGCAGCGGGTCGTCTCCGATGACGAGGTCGCGCTTGGCCGCGCCGACGCCGGTCAGCGAGGCGATCGTCGAGGACGGGGCACCCCAGACGCACTGCTCGGGCGACGGTCCGGTGGCGGCGTCGCCCCAGCACTGCATGATCTGCACGTAGTTCGTGGCGTACTCGCTCGGGGAGGTCGGCTTCGCACCCGTCCAGCTCACGGTGACGCCCTGGTCGGTGAGGTCCTCGGTCTGGCTGACGGTGAACGACATGGCGGCGAAGTCGGCCGCGTCGGGGTCGGGGGTCGCGTCGGGGTCGGGGGTCGCGGCGGGGTCGGGCGCGGTCGTGGCGGTGGCGGTGTTGCTCGCCCCCGCGGTGCCGGCGTCGGTGTTGCCCGCCGCAGTGTCGGCGGTGCCGGCCGAAGGGCGGCCGGTGCCGGTGCCGCTCCCGGCGCCGGACACCGTGCCGCCGGTCGCCAGCGCCGCCTGGGCGTCCGCCCACGACGTCGTGACCGACGACGACGAGTTCGTGGACGGCGCAGCGGCCGAGGCCGGGAAGCTCGCGACGAGGAGCGAACCCGCGACGGTGGTCGTCACGACGCCGAAGACGAGCGCCGCGGAGCCGAGTCGGACGAGGGTCTGGTGCTTCACTTGCGGATCCTCCGTCGCGACACGAGCACGCCGATGAACGGCGGCAGGAGCACCAGGCCGAGCAGTGCGGCCACGGCACAGGTCATGAGCGTCTTGGTCGGGCTCCACCCGTCGGCGGCGTCGACCTCGACCGGCAGCGCCGCCACGTTCTGGCAGACACCGCTGTCGGCGTCGCACTGCACGGGCGACCCGTCGTTCAGCGCCGCGACCGCGTTGCCGGTGCCGGATCCCGACCCGGAGCCGCCGGCGCTCCCGCTCGAGAGGTCCCCCGCGGTGGTGGTGCCGGAGGACCCACCGCTCGTCGACCCCGAGCCGGCGTCCGAACTCGCACCGTCGGACCCCGACCCGGAGCCGCTTCCACCGTTCGCCCCGCCGGAGCCCGAGGAGCGTCCCGAACCGCTGCTCGTCTGGGTGGGGGTCGCGGTGCCCTTCGCGCCGCCGGTGCCGGTGTTGCACTGGGTGGCGCCGAGCTTGTCGCACGCGGGCGGCTGGGGAGCCTTCACCGCGAGCGTGTTCTTGCCGTCCGCCGAGAAGGTCGGGTTGTTGCACTTCCGGATGTCGATCGACTTCGCCTGGACGCCGGGGATCCGACGGACCTGGTCGAGTCCGGCCTGCACGAGGTTGATCGGCAGCGGCGAGTAGCCGAGGACCTCGGCCTGCTGCTGGCCCTCGCACAGGAAGTAGTAGTCGAACGCGCCGAGGGTCTTGCCCTTCGCCGTCGTGAGACTCGCGTCCGTCGTCGTCGGGATGATCATGTAGGAGTACGACGACAGCGGGTACGTGCGCGGGTCCGGGTTGTCGTAGACCCCGTCGAGGATCTGCGTCAGGTAGGACGGCGACTTCTTGTCGGTGTTGATCTTCGCGCCGAGCAGGCCGACCGCGACGTTCGAGGCCGTGGGCTCGACGTAGTAGCCGGACTTGTTGAGGACCTTCGCGACCGGGTACCCCGTCTTCAGGGCGTAGGAGTACTCGACGTACGTGATGGTGCCGACGTTCGCCTTCTGCGCGACGTAGCCCGAGACGCCCTGCGAGTTCGGCTGCGCGATGAAGCCCTTGCCCGGGATCGTCGGGTAGTTCGACGTCACGCCGCACGGCAGCGGACGCCCGGCCTGCTTGCAGTAGGCGTTCCACTGCGACGGGTACTTCTTGCTCATCCACGTGGTGAACTGCGCGGTGGACCCGGAGCCGTCCGAGCGCACGACCGGCACGACCTTGCGCTTCGGCAGCTCGAGCCCGGGGTTGTCCGCCTTGATCTTCGGGTCGTCCCAGCTCGTGATCGAGCCGGTGAAGATGCCCGCGAGCACGGGTCCGGACAGCCGGAGGTTGGTGATCTGCTTGCCACCCGAGGCCAGGTTGTACATGAACGAGGTACCGCCGGCGACGATCGGCATGTACGCGTAGCCGACGGTCGGCGGGACGTCGGTGACGCCGCCGTCCTTGATGCCGTAGGGGATCTCGGAGACGGCGAAGTCGACCGTGCCCGCCTTGAACTGGTTGCGGCCGTCCGACGACCCGGTGCTCGCGTAGCGGACCTTCATGCCGTACTGCTGCACGTTCACCGCCCACTGCTGGATGGCGACGGAGCTCCACGACGAGCCCGCACCGGAGATCGGCACGTAGGACTCCGCCGCGTGTGCGGCGCTGACGGGGAGGAGCGACACGGCGAGCGCGAGGGCGGCCGTGATCGCGCCGAGCAGGCGGGTTCTGCGGGTGGTCACGAGGGGTCCTTCTTGGAGACGTCGGCAGGGAAGGGGTGGACGTAGCGGCGGGCGTTCCGGCGGACGAAGCGGCCGACCGGACGCCAGGCGGGCCCGGCGGCCTCGACGCCGCGGAGCACGGTGCCCCACGCCGCGGCGATGAGCTCGCGGCGGCGTTCGCGGGTTGCGACGGTCTGGGAACCGATCACGCGGGCGATCACGAACAGCACGAGGACGAGGAACATGAGCACCGCGGCGGCGCCGAAGCCGCGCGCGATCATGTTCGGCTCGGGCGACTTCACGAACTCGAAGATCGCCAGCGGCAGCGAGATCATCGGCCCGCTCGTCGGGTCGAGGTTGAGGTCGGGCGCGAAGCCGGCGGTCAGGAGCACGGGACTCGTCTCGCCGATCCCGCGGGCGGTGGCGAGGATGATCGCGGTCACGAGGCCGGACCGCGACGTCGGCAGGACGACCCGCCAGACCGTCTGCCACTGGCCGGCCCCCAGCCCGATCGACGCCTCCTTGAGGGTCGCGGGCACCAGACGGAGGACGACGTCCGCGGACCGGATCATGATCGGCAGCATCATCACGCTGATCGCGAGCGCCGCGGCGAAGCCCGACTTGTCGAAGCCGAGGCCGACGATGACGCTCGCGTAGATGAAGAGCCCGGCGACGATCGACGGCAGCGCGGTCATCGCCTCGACGATCGTGCGCACGAAGCGGGAGAACGGTCCCGGCACCTCGGTCAGGAACAGCGCCGTGGTCACGCCGAGCGGCACCGTGATCACGAGGGCGATCGAGATCTGGATGAGCGACCCGGCGATCGCGTGCAGCACGCCGCCCGAGCTCATCGGGTCGAGCGGTCCGGTCAGCGCCATGTCCTGCGTGTAGAAGTTCCAGTGCGGCAGGGCGTCCGTGGCCCGCACGACGCTGAAGCCGACCACGAACACGAGCGTCGCGACGACGACGAACGCGAGCGAGTGCACCGCCGCGGACACGACCCGGTCGCGGACCACCGAGCCGCTCTCGTTCGTGGCGACGAGGAGCGCGTAGAACACCAGGAACAGCAGGTAGGCGACCGCGACGAAGGCGATCGGCCCGGACACCGGCGCGAGCTCGGTGAAGACGATCGACGTGACCGAGAGCGACGCGATGGCCGCGCCGACGATGCAGAGCACGTCGCTGATCCGGACGCCGTTCGTGCGGCGTTCCTCGGGTCCGCGGCGGTGCTCCGGCTCCCGCTCGAGTCGGGGCAGCACGGTCCCCGACCCGGCACCCGACGGCGTGGACGCCGGGACGGGCGCGGTGATCACGGCGGAGGGGGTCCGGAGGGGCACGGTGGGCAGGGGTGTGGTGGCGCCCGACGGCGCCTGCGTGGTGTCGGTCATGGCTAGCTGCTCGCTCCCGAACGCGACCGGGCGACGACGGCGGACGCCGCGAAGTTGATGCAGAGCGTCATCAGGAAGAGCGTGAGTCCGGCCGCCATGAGCGCGGACATGCCGAACGGGGTCGCGTCGCCATAGCGGAGCGCGATGAGCGACGACACCGAGCTCGCGCCGGCCTGCAGGATGTGCGGCTGGATCACGAACACCGGCGAGATGATCATGTAGACCGCGATGGTCTCGCCGAGCGCCCGGCCGAGCCCGAGCATCGTGCCGCCGATGATCCCGCCGCGACCGAAGGGCAGGACCACCGAGCGGATCATGCCCCACTTCGTCGACCCGAGCGCGAGGGCGCCCTCCCGCTCCCCGAGGGGCGCCTGCGAGAACACCTCCCGCATGATCGAGGTCACGATCGGCGTGATCATGAGCCCGACGACGATGCCCGCGATGAACGTGGACGCCGTGTACGACGTCGGCGACGCGAGCGGATCGTCGAGGTCGACGCCCGAGACGTGGAACAGCGGGATCCAGCCGAACCACTGCGAGATCCAGCGGGACACCGGCGTGATCTGGCCCTGCAGGAAGAAGAACCCCCAGAGGCCGTAGACGACGCTCGGGATCGCGGCCATCAGGTCGACGAGCCCGATGAAGGCCTTCCGGATCCGCTGGGGCGCGTACTCGGTGATGTAGAGCGCGGTGCCGAGCGAGAGCGGCACCGCGAAGACGATCGCGACCCCGGCGATGAGGATCGTCCCGACGAGCACGGCGGCGATGCCGAACCGGTGCGCGTCCGGGCCCCAGGCCTGCGTGGTGAGGAAGCCGAAACCGGCGACCCCGAGGGCCTGCGACGCCCGGAACGTCAGGAAGAGCCCGACGAGCAGCATGATCGTCAGGACGGCGACACCGCCCGCGCGGGCGATGAACCGGAACCTGACGTCCGAGGGGTCCCGCACGACCGTCAGCAGGCGGGGCGAATCTGTGGACAACGGCATCCTTCGGGATTCCTGTGAGCAGCGGATCGGAGGTGCCGGTGAGCGCTGCTCGTCGTTCCGGCGGGGACGAGATTGGCAGTCGTACAGCCAACAGATGCCCTCTGCTGGGAGTCCGGTCGGCGGACCGCAGGTGAACGAACGGTGTTCCTGAGCGCATTCCGAGGTCCGGGTGCGTCAGGAGACCTCCGTTCGGGGGGCGGACCGACCGTTCCGGGGTACGCCGATCGGGGCACACGCCTCGGGCGTCGAAAAGCCCCGGTCAGGGCGATGGTTCGTACCAGGAACCAACGATCCGGACGGGAGGCGCGGGGCGGTCTTGCACCGTGCCTCCCGTCCGTCGGGTGGTCACGACCGACTCGCGCCCCCGCCCGTCCACGAGACTCCGGTCGGCGCGGGTCAGCGCAGGATGCGCCTCAGCGCGCGAGCAGCGCCGCCACGGCGTCGACGACGACCTGCCGCCGGCGCGGCGGCGCCACTGCGGCGACGAGCGCCGCACCCTCCGGTGCGGTCTCGGCCCAGAACGCCGCGAGCTGTTCGACGAGCCCGAGGAGCACCGCGGGCCGGAACGACCGCGGGAGCACGCCGGCCCGCTGCGCGCGTTCGACGGCCGCGACGGACTCGGCCCGGGCTTCGGCGAGCGCCTCGATCGCACGTCCCTCGAGTCGGTGCCAGGTGGTGAGCCGCTGCACCCACGGCCGTCGGACCAGCACGTCGTGGAGGCGGCCGGCGTACTCCGGGAGGTCGTCGACGTCGAGGGGGACCTCGGCGGCGAGCTCGGTCACGGTCTGGACGTAGAGGGCCTCGTACAGGCCGTCCTTCCCGCCGAAGTAGTGGAACAGCTGCGCCTTGTTGCTGCCCGCAGCCGCTGCGATCCGCTCGACCTTCGCGCCGGTGACGCCGTGCTCGGCGAACTCGTCCCGCGCGGCGTCGAGCAGGCGGGCCCGGACGGCGTCGGCCGGCGGCGGGGTGAAGCGGGGCATGCCGACACGCTACCGGTGCAGCGGTCACCCGCGTCCGAGGGGTACCGGCCCGGTACAGACTCGGCATACGC
This sequence comes from Curtobacterium luteum, assembly GCF_014646995.1. Classification (GTDB taxonomy): domain Bacteria; phylum Actinomycetota; class Actinomycetes; order Actinomycetales; family Microbacteriaceae; genus Curtobacterium; species Curtobacterium luteum. The sequence goes on from NZ_BMOI01000016.1 coordinate 60,991, forward strand.
TCGTCTACCGGACGATCAGGGCGTCGAGGGGACATGCACGTGAGCGGGACGACGGGATCGGAGGACCGCTCGAAGGTGCTGCACCTCGAGCGGTTCGAGTTGCTGACGACGGGCGAGTCGATCGCCGTCGTGTGCGACTGCGGCTTCGGGCGCGACCACCTGACCCGGCGCGGGGTCCCGGTCGAGGTGCCCTGAGACCACCCTGCCTAGGATCGTCGGATGAGCCAGCGCGAGGAGCAACGAGCGCGGACCCGACGCCTCATCATCGAGGCTGCGGCCCGGGAGTTCGCCCGCCACGGGTACGCGGGTACGACGTTCGCCTCGATCGCCGCCGTGCTCGGCAAGCCGAAGTCGGCGATCCCGTACGACCAGTTCCCGTCGAAGCACGCCATCGCCGCCGCGGTGCTCGACGCCCACTTCGACCGCCTCCGCGCCGCGCTCGACGAGGTCCGCGCCACGGAGGCGCCAGGGCTCGACGCCCTGCTGACCGCGCTCGTGGCCGGTGCCCGGCTCGACGCGACGAGCCCGATCGCCCACGGCGCGATCCGGTTGCTCCTGGAGCACCACGAGGAGATGGCCCCGGCGCGCGCGGCCGACGCCGTCGCGTTCGTCCGCGCGAACGTCGCCGCCGCGGTCGCGAACGGGGACGTCCGGACCGACGTCGACGGATCGGTCCTGACCCGCCGGCTGCTCGTCGGCGCGCTCGGGGCCCACGCCGCGGCCCTCTACCGCCTGAGCCGGACCCCGATCGAGGACACGCTCTGCTCGAGCTGGGCGATCGTGCTGCGGGACGTCGGGGTGCCGGCGACTCGTGTGGACGAGATCATCGCCCGTGCCACCGCAGCCGCACCCGCGCAGCGCTGATCCGCTGAACGCCTCCTGAGTGAACCCGATGCGTCGCATCGGTGCTCGTCCGGCTCCTTCATCGGTGAGCGCAGCACAGTGCCGCCATGAGCACGTCCGACCGCACCGGCACGCGACCCGCCCGCTGGCTGCACCAGACCCGGCGGCACCAGGCCGTCCTCGTGGCCGTCGTCGTCCTCGGCGCCGTCCTGACGAGCTGGAACCTCGCCCGCGGCGGTGACTCCGAGTTCTACGCCGCGGCCGCCCGGTCGATGTCCGAGTCCCTCCCCGCGTTCCTCAGCGGCTCCTTCGACCCGTCCGCCACCGTGACGCTGGACAAGCTCGCGGGCTTCGCGGTCCCGCAGGCGATCAGCGTGCACGTGTTCGGCATGTCCACCGCCGCGCTCGCGCTCCCCCAGGTCGTCGAGGGCGCCGTCACGACGCTCGCCGTGTCGGTGGTCGGCCTGCGTCTGGCCGGAGCCCGGGCGGGCCTCGTCGCCGCAGCCCTCGCCGCGGCCACCCCGATCTTCGTCTCCATGTTCGGCCACCCGATGGAGGACGGACTCCTGACGATGGCGCTGGCCGTCGCCCTCGTCTGGTGGCAGCGTTCGGTCCTGACCGGGCGGTCGTGGCCGCTCCTGCTCGCCGGCCTGTTCGTCGGGATCGGCTTCCAGGCGAAGATGCTGCAGGCCTGGCTCGTCCTGCCGGCGCTCGTCGTCGGCACGGTCGTGGCCCTCGCCGTCCCGGGAGTCCGCTGGCGCCGCGCACTCGGGCACGTCGCGGTGCTCGTCGCGTCGGCGCTCGTGGCGAGCCTCGCCTGGTCGGTCGTCGTCGAGCTCCTCCCCGCTGCGGACCACCCGTACGTCGACGGGTCGACCGACGACAGCGTGTTCGCGATGGTGTTCGGCTACAACGGCCTCGACCGGTTCCTGCCCGGGATCTGGCCGGGTGCGGTGAGCACGATCGGCGGTGCGTTCGCCCGTGCCGGATCGCACCTCGGCCACGCCTTCCACGGTGTCGGGAGTGGGCAGCACGCCGGCGGCCGCACACTCCTCCAGCTGTTCTCCCCCCGCTACGCGAGCCAGGTCGGGTGGTCGTGGCCTGCTGCACTCGCCGGCATCGGCATCGGCGCGGCCCGCTGGTGGCCGGGTCGCACCGGCAGGGAGGCCCGCCCCGCCTTCGCCGCGCTCGTCGCCGTCGTCGTGTGGCTGGTCACCGCGACCGTCGTGCTGTCCGTCATGCGGCTGCCGCACACCGCCTACGTGGCCGGGATCGGCGTGCAACTGGCGCTCCTCGGCGCCGTGGGCTGGTGGGGTGCGGCCGGGATGGTCGGAGCCGCCGACCGGCGCCTCCGGGTCGTGCCGGTCGCCCTCCTCGTCGTCCAGGGCGCGTGGTGGACGTGGCTGGCACGCTCGTCGTCGGAGCCCGTGGCGCTCGGCGCGGTCGCGGTCGGCGCGACGATCGCCGCGCTCATCGCCCTCCTCGTGCGCTGGGGCGGGGTGTCGGTGCGACCCCACGGACGCGGACGGCGCACGGCTGCGGCGCTGCTCGTCGCGTCGGTCGTACTCGGCCCGGCGTGCTTCTCCCTGCAGGCGCTCGACGCGGCCCGGGACGGCAGCGGTGGGGACGCCTCGGTCGGTGTCGGCACGGGTGCCTACGCGTTCGGCGGGCGCACCCCGGACCGGGCCTTCGCGCTCGCCAGGAGCGGCATGCTCGGCGCGGACCGCAGCGTCGTCCCGAGCTCGGCCTTCCGCGTCTCCGCCCCGGACGTCTGGGGCGGGCACTCCACGCTGACCCCGGCCGAGCGGGCACTCGTCACCACTGCCGAGCGCGCGGGCGGCGGGCGGGACGGAGCTCCGCTCTTCATGACCGACTCGTGGCGCGTGTCCGCCGACGTGATCAGCGACACCGGGCGCGAGGTCCTCACCGACGGCGGGTTCTCCGGCCACGTCCCGGTCTTCACCGTCGCGCAGATCGACCGGCTCGTGGCCTCGGGCGCGGAGCGGCTGTTCGTGCTCGCTCCCTCGGCGTCGCCCACCGCCCCCGTGGTGGAGGCGACCGATGCCCTCGGCTGCCGGACGGTGCGCAGCTGGGGCGCCGTCCCCGTCGGGCACCCGCGGTCGACGAACCCGTTCGGCGACCAGGCCGGCTCGTCGTTCACGCTCGTGCGCTGCCGCTGACCCGGCGGACGGCTCCCGGCGTCGTCACGCCGGTGCGGTACCGCTCTGGTGCACGATCGACACGGCGATCGCGATGCCCGCCGCCCAGACGACCGCGGTGAGGGCGAAGCCCACGATGATCGCCGCCGTCGCCAGGCCCCGCCCGCCCTCGCCCGTCCGGCGGATCTCCCGCAGCGCGACGAACCCGAGCACCGAGCCGACGAACCCGCCGACGAAGGCGACGACGAACGCGGCCACGGCGATCCCGTTCGTCCGCGGCGCTGCTGACCGCGGCGGCGTCACCTCCACGTCCTGACCGTCCATCGTGACCACGGTACAGAGCGATCCTCACCGCCGGAGCCGAGCCGTGCCTCCAGGCCGGGTGCCGCACCTGACGAGTACCGTGCCGGTGTGTCCCAGCCGCACCCCTTCGACGCCGTCGTCCTCGCCGGCGGCCGCGCCACCAGGCTCGGCGGCCTCGACAAGGCAGCGCTCGGCAGCCCCGGACGGACGCTCCTCGAGCGTGCCGTCGCCGCGGCGACGGGGGCCGAGCGACTGGTGGTCGTGGGCCTCCGCGACGCCGCCCGTGCTCCTGCCGACGCCGTCCTCGTGCACGAGGAACCGCCCTTCGGCGGTCCGGTGAGCGGGCTCGCGGCGGCCCTCCGTGCGATCCCGGCGAGCGCGCCGACCACGCTCGTGCTGGCGTGCGACCTCGTCCGTCCGGCGGAGGCGGTGGCGGTGCTCCGCGCGGGGACGACCCCGGGGGCGGACGGGTGGATCGCCGTCGACGACGACGGGCGGCGGCAGCCCCTCCTCGCGTGCTACCGGTCGGCGCCCCTCCGCGCCGCGGTCGACGCGCTCGACGAGGTGGACGGCGCGTCGCTCCGTCGCCTCACCGCACCGCTCGACCTCGTCGAGGTCCCGGTGCCGTCGGCGCTCTGCGCGGACGTCGACACCCCGGAGGCGGCGGGACGACTCGCGTCCGGAGGACGCACCTGGACCTGCTCGAACCCCCGGGGGCGTCGCGACCCTGCTTGACTGACGCCATGACCACTGACGACGTCCTCGCAGCGTGGCGGACGGAGCTCGCCGAGGCCCTCGGGCTCCCCGCGGACTCCCCCGTCGACATCAGCACGGTGCTCGACCTCGCGCGTGACGCGGCGCACGGGGTCGCACGCCCGGCGGCTCCGCTCACGACGTTCCTCGTCGGGTACGCGGCGGGCCTGCGTGGCGGGAGCGCCGAGGACCTGGCTGACGCGACCGCGACCGCGACCCGGCTCGCCGTCGCACGGGCCGACCAGGGCGGAGCGTGAGCCCGGCCGCCCCACGCTGGACCGACGCGCGAGCCGCCGCGCACGCGGCTGGGACGCTGCTCCGCCAGACCGGCGAACCGACCGACCTGGCGGCGGCGCTGGGACGCGTCCTCGCCTCGGACCTCCACGCCCCGGGTGCGGTCCCCGGCCACGACGGCGCGGCGATGGACGGGTGGGCGGTCGCGGGTGCCGGGCCCTGGGTGCTCGGCGCTCCGATCGTCGCGGGCGCGGAGCCCTCGACCGGAGTGCTGCGGGCCGGACAGGCACGTCCGATCACGACCGGCGCACCGGTGCCGCCCGGCACCGCGTCGGTCGTGCGGTCCGAGGACGCCGACGTCGTGGACGGACGGCTCGTGCGCCACACGACCAGCGCCCGCCGGCACGTCCGTCCCGCCGGCGAGGAGGTCGCCGTCGGTCAGCGGCTCTTCCCCGCGGGCACCGTGCTCACCCCGCCCCGCGTGGCGCTCGCGGCAGCCTCGGGCGTGGACGCCGTCGACGTCGTCCCGGCCCCCACGGTGCGGGTCGCGGTGCTCGGCGACGAGATCGTGCAGCACGGCGTCCCGCGGCCCGGGCAGGTGCGGGACGTGTTCTCCACGACCCTGCCCGCGGTGCTCGGTGCGTTCGGGGCGGGTCCGGCATCGACGCTGCGGGTCCCGGACGACCCGGACGTGACGGAGCGGGCACTGGCCGGCGCGGTCGAATGCCTGGTCGTGACCACGGGCGGGACGGCCGGGTCGTCGACCGACCACGTGCGCGGCGCGCTCGGCAGGATCGGCGCCGTACTCGTCGTCGACCGGGTGGACGTCCGTCCGGGTCGACCGGCGATGCTCGCACGGCGGGGTCGCACGCTGTACCTGTGCCTCCCCGGCAACCCGATGGCCGCGATGGTCGGGGCCGTGCTGCTCGGAGGGCCCCTCGTCGCCGGGCTCACCGGCCGGCCGCTCGCGGCGCCCGGCTCGGTCCGGCTGGCGGTCGACGTCCCGGTCGACCGGCCGGGCGCGCTCGTGCTCGCCTACCGGGCCACGCCGGACGGAGCGGTCCCTGCCGCGCACCAGACGTCGGCGATGCTGCGCGGGCTCGCCGACGCGGACGGGCTGATGGTCGTCGACGTGGGCGCGCGGGCGGGCGACGAGGTGCCCGCGCTCGCGCTGCCCTGGTGAGCGACCGGCCGGGAACCGCACCGCGGCCGCGCACCCTGGTCCGACGCGGCCCGGGGTGGTAGACCCGAGCCATGAACCGGATCACCGCCCGGAAGCGGGTCACGCGCATCACCGTCGCCACCTCCCGCTCCGTCCGGGAGGACCTGCTCGCCGTCGAGGAGCCGCTCGAGATCCGCGTCGGGGGCTCGGCGCTCGCCATCACGATGCGCACACCGGGCCACGACGTCGACCTCGCGGCGGGCTTCCTCGTCTCCGAGGGCGTCATCGCCCGGGGTGACGAGTTCGCGGCTGCCCGGTACTGCGCCGGCGCGACCGAGGAGGGGCTGAACACGTACAACGTGCTCGACGTCACCCTGGCTGCCGGCGTGCCCGCGCCCGACCCGAGCCTGGAGCGGGCGTTCTACACGACCAGCTCCTGCGGCCTCTGCGGCAAGGCCAGCATCGACGCGGTGCGCACGAAGTCCCAGCACGCGGTGCTCCACGACGACCTCGTGCTCGACCCGGCGCTCCTCGCGACCTTCCCCGACCGGCTCCGCGAGGCGCAGGACGTGTTCGAGAAGACCGGCGGCCTGCACGCGGCGGCGCTCTTCGACGGCGCCACGGGGCGGATGCTCGTGCTCCGGGAGGACGTCGGGCGGCACAACGCGGTCGACAAGGTGATCGGCTGGGCCGTGAAGGAGGACCGACTCCCCCTCAGTGGCACCGTCCTCATGGTCTCCGGGCGCGCGAGCTTCGAGTTGACTCAGAAGGCGTCGATGGCCGGCATCCCCGTGCTCGCGGCGGTGTCCGCGCCGTCGTCGGTGGCCGTGGACCTCGCGAAGGAGGTCGGGATCACGATCGTCGGCTTCCTCCGCGGGCAGAGCATGGTCGTCTACAGCCGCGCCGAGCGCATCATGGAGTCGGCCCCCGCCTCCGCCGCACCGAGAGAGACCGTGAGCGCACGATGACGAAGCAGCCAC
>NZ_BMOI01000016.1:67449-85396 GCF_014646995.1 Curtobacterium luteum
CCACCGACGACGTGACCGACGCCGACCTCACCGTCGGCGAGCCGAAGGACTGGGCGGCGGGCGTCCCCGGCGTCCTGCACTCGATGGGCCCAGCGCTCGAACAGCTCGGTGCCGCGCGGACCGCCAAGCTCATGCTCGCCCTGAACCAGAAGGGCGGGTTCGACTGCATGAGCTGCGCCTGGCTGGACCCGGACAAGCGCAAGACCGCGGAGTTCTGCGAGAACGGCGGCAAGGCCGTGGTGTGGGAGGCCACCCCGGTGACGGTGCCGCGGACGTTCTGGGCCGAGCACTCCGTCGACGACCTCGCCGACAAGACCGAGTACTGGCTCGGCATGCAGGGTCGGCTGACCGAGCCGGTGTGGAAGCCCGCGGGCAAGGACCGCTACGAGCCGGTCAGCTGGGAGCGCGCGTACGAGATCATCGCCGAGAAGCTGAACGGCTTGGACAGCCCCGACCAGGCGTCGTTCTACACGTCGGGTCGCACGAGCAACGAGGCCGCGTTCGTCTACCAGCTCTTCGTCCGGGCGTTCGGGACGAACAACCTGCCCGACTGCTCGAACATGTGCCACGAGTCCACCAGCCTCGCGATGGCCGAGGTCGTCGGCATCGGGAAGTCGACCATCGCGTACGACGACTTCGAGCAGACCGAGCTCATCATCGTCATGGGGCAGAACCCCGGCACGAACCACCCGCGCATGCTCACCGCGCTCGAGGACGCCAAGCAGAACGGCGCCGAGATCGTCGCGGTGAACCCGCTGCCGGAGGCGGGTCTGCGCCGGTACAAGAACCCGCAGCGCCCCCGCGGCGTCGTGGGGCACGGCACCCAGATCGCGGACCAGTTCCTGCAGATCCGGCTGGGCGGCGACATGGCGCTGCTGCAGGCCGTCGCGAAGCGGGTCGTCCTCGCCGAGCAGGCGGCCCCGGGCACCGTGGTCGACCGTGCCTTCATCGACGAGCACACCAGCGGCTACGACGCGTTCGTCGAGCACATCCTCCGGGTCGACGACGACGAGGTGGTGCGCGCGACCGGCCTCACCCTCGCGGAGATCGACGAGCTCGCCGACCGCTACCTGCGCTCCGAGCGGACGATCATCACGTGGGCGATGGGCATCACCCAGCACACGAAGGCCGTCGACACGATCAAGGAGATCATCAACCTCCTGCTGCTCCGTGGGAACATCGGCAAGCCCGGCGCCGGCGCCTCGCCGATCCGCGGCCACAGCAACGTGCAGGGCGACCGGACGATGGGCATCTGGGAGCAGATGCCGGACTCCTTCCTCGATGCCCTGGCGGCGGAGTTCCACTTCGAGCCGCCCCGCGAGCACGGTGTCGACGCGCTCAAGGGCATCCACGCAATGCAGCGAGGCGACGTCAAGTTCTGGATGGGGATGGGCGGCAACCTCGTCGCCGCCATCTCGGACTCGCAGCTCGCCGAGCAGGCGTTCCGCGGCACAGAGATGACCGTCCAGGTGTCGACCAAGCTGAACCGGTCGCACGCGGTCGTCGGGGAAGAGGCACTCATCCTGCCGACGATGGGCCGGACCGAGATCGACGTGCAGGCCGCGGGGCCGCAGTTCGTCTCCGTCGAGGACACCGTCTGCTCCGTGCACGGCAGCCACGGCCAGGTGCCGCCCGTCGCCCCCGGACTCCGCAGCGAGGTCGCCATCGTCTGCGAACTCGCCCGAGCCGTCCTCGGCGACCGGGTGCCGATCGCGTGGGAGGCCATGCGCGACGACTACGGCGTGATCCGCGACCACATCAGCCACGTCGTCCCGGGCTTCGACGACTACTCCCGCCGGGCGGGCAGCAAGGAGGGCTTCGTCCTGCCGAACGGCCCCCGCGACTCCCGGACCTTCGCGACGGAGACCGGCAAGGCGATGCTGACGGTCAACGAGCTCGAGCACGTCGAACGGCCCGAGGGCACCCTGCTGCTGCAGACCCTGCGCTCGCACGACCAGTACAACACGACGATCTACAGCCTCAACGACCGGTACCGCGGCATCAAGAAGGGTCGGCACGTCGTCTTCGTGAACCCGGAGGACCTCGCCGAGCTCGGGCTCGAGGACGGCCAGCACGTCGACGTCGCGACCGTCTGGCACGACGGCGTCGAGCGGGTGCTCCGCGACCAGCGGATCGTCGCCTACCCGAGTGCGAAGGGCTGCGCGGCGGCGTACTTCCCCGAGGCGAACGTGCTCGTCCCCCTCGACTCCGCCGCGAAGGGCAGCAACACCCCGGTGTCGAAGGCGGTCCCGGTCCGGCTGACCCCGGTGGTGGCTCCCGTCCCCGTCGGCTGACGCCGGACGCGGGTCCGGCGCCCTGGTCCGGCTCGCTGGGCCGGGCGGCCGGGCCGGCTCGCCGCACGGGCGGCCACGCCGTACGGTGGGGTCATGTGGCCGACGGAGGACGCCTGGCACCGGACCGTCCCGGACCGCCTCGCCGCCGCGCGCTGGGACCTCCGGCCGGGCAGGGTGATCACCGGCGGGAGCGTGTCCCACGTGCAGGCCGTCACCACCGCGGACGGCGGAGCAGCGGTGCTCAAGCTGTCGTTCCCGCACCGCGAGGCCCGGGACGAAGCGGCAGCGCTCGCCTGGTGGGGCGGCGAGGGAGCGGTCCGACTGCTCGCGGTCGATCCGGACGACCCGTTCGTGCTGCTGCTCGAGCGCTGCGACCCCGGCACACGACTCGTCGACCGGACGGACCTGAGCGCCGCCGAGCGGATGGCGATCGGTGCGGACGCCGTCGCACGGCTCTGGGCGGCCGGGGTGCCCGACGCGTCCCCGTTCGAGCGGGTCGCCGACGTCTGCGACGAGTGGGCCGACCTCGCCGAGGAGCGGATGCGGACCCTCGCGCCGCCGCTCGACCCCGGGATCGTCCGGCACGGCATCGCGCTGCTCCGCGAGCTCCCCCGGTCGGCTCCGACCACGGTCGTGGTGCACGGTGACCACAACCCCGGCAACGTCCTCATGGCCGGACGCGAACCGTGGCTCGTGATCGACCCGAAACCGATGACAGGCGACCCCGCGTACGACCTCTGTCCGCTGCTCGTGCAGGTCGACGACCCGTTCGCCCACCCCGACCCCGGGACGGTCCTCGCGGACCGGGTCGGACTGCTGGCCGACCGGACGGGTCTCGCACCAGACCGCGTGCTCGCCTGGTCGGTCGCCCGGATGGTCGAGTCGGCGCTCTGGTACGCCAGCCGCGCGGAGGTCGGGGCAGCGCGGGAGGCCGCGGCGCGCGCCGCGCGCATCGCCGACCTGCTCGGGTGAGGCGGCTCGCTCCCCGGCGCGGGGCCCGGTCACATCGGACGGGAGGCGCGGTGCGGGCCCGCCCCGCGCCTCCAGTCCGCTTGTCGGGCCTCGAGCAGGGTCCGCGCTCAGTCGCCGTGGGCCGGCGCGGTGAGCGCCGCGTCGACCAGTTCGTCGAGGGCGGGAGCCGCGTCGGCCGACCGGTCGACGAGCACCGCGCACATGCCGGCACGGCGTGCGCCCGCGACGTCCCGCTCGGGATCGTCGCCGACGAACAGGCACGCTCCGACTCCGACCCCGAGCCGTTCCGCGAGGATCGTGAACGCTCGCGGGTCGGGCTTCTGGACGCCGATCAGCTCCGAGACGCAGACGGCGTCGAATGCGTCGGCCAGGCCGGTGCGGGCGAGCTTGTCGCGTTGCTGCGCCTCGGAACCGTTCGTGAGCAGCCCGATCCGGTACCCGCGCTGCCGGAGCGTCCGCAGCAGCGGCACGACGTCCGGGAAGACCCGCCAGGCGTCCCGGTACGCGGCGAGGTAGTCGTCGAAGAGGGCGTCGAGCCCGCTGTCGGAGGCGGGGACCGCGAGCCCGAGCTGCGGGAGCACCGTCCGGAGTCGTTCCCGCCGCTGCTCCGGGAAGCCGATCTCGCCGGAGCGCCACCGTTCGTACTGCTCGTCCTCCGCGCGGAACCACGCGGCCAGGACGGCGTCGGTCGCGTCGATGCCGCGCTGTCCGAGGAACCGTCGGACGCCGACGACGGCTGCCCCTCGGTGGTCGAACAGGGTGTCGTCGAGGTCGAAGCCCACCGCCCGGATCGCGCCTCCCCGGCTCACCGGCGGGCCGCCCGACGCTCCTGCAGGCGCCGACCGAGCCGACGGCCGAAGACGAGCTGGACCGCGAGGGTCACCGTGCCCGCGAGCAGCAGCCCGGCGAGGTTCACGAGGAGTTGCACCACGGCAGCCCTCGCCTCGTCCCACGCACCCACCGCCAGCGTCAGCCCGACCGTCCCGACCGCGGGCACCGTGGTGATCGAGATGAACACCCCGACGAGCGCCGAGGGCTTCGCGGACGTGATGGAGAGCACTCCGGCGATGCCGGCGAGCGCCGCGATGACGAAGGACCAGCCGTCCGGCGCGACGATGAACTCGGTCTGCGTGCCGGTCGTCGCCTGCTCGTACGTGATGAGCCCGGCTGCGGACACCGCCGCCCACAGGCCCCACGACACGAGGGCGGAACCGGCGAACCCGGCGAGCAGCGTCGCGACGGCTGACCCGGCGATGCCGAAGCGCCGACGGACCAGGGCGTAGCAGGTCGCCGCGATCGGGGCGAACTCCGGACCGACCACCATCGCGCCGATGATGAGCACGGGTTGGTCGAGCAACCTCCCGATGCCGGCGATGAGCGTCGCGAGGAGGAGGAAGGTGAAGAAGGACACGGAGGGGCGTGCGTCCTCGCGGGCGTCGTCGGCGAGCTGCGCCCAGAGCACCCCGTCGGCCGGGTGTCCCGGTGCCGCCCGTTCGGCTGCGTCCGCGGCGTCGGAGACGACCGTCACCGGGTCGTACACCGCGATCGTGCCGTGCTCGGGCACCCCCGCGTGCCGCAGCATGCGCATGACGTTGTTCGCGTTCTCCCGCGCCATGTCGAAGAGGAGGAGGTCGCCGCTCCCGTCGAGACAGGCCCCGCGCAGCACCGTGACGTCGGACACGGTCGGGTCGGCGGACAGGCGGACGCGGAGTTCCTCGGCGAGCGGGGCGGGAGCGGAGACGCGGACCGAGAGCATGTCGCCAGTGTGTCGGAGAACGTCCTGCCCGGTTCCGGCGCGAGGGGACGAGTGTCCCGATCGGTCGGGGATCAGCCCGGGGTGAGCGCTCGGGTCCGGAGGTCCGACGCGAGCATCATGTCGGTCGCGGCGTCGATGAGGCCGTCCGCGTGGGCGCGCTCGAGCCGTCGGGAGGCGACCAGCGCGGCGATGCCCTGCATGGTCGCCGCGAAGAGCATCTTGAACGCGGTCCGTGCTCCCTCGTCTCCCCCGCCGCCCGGCCGAGGACCCATGGCCTGGTCGAGGACCTCGAAGAGGGTCGCAGCGGACTCGCCGGCGGGCCCGGTGCCGCCGCTGCCCTTCGCCTGGAACATCAGCTCCATCAGCGCGGCGTCGTCGATCGCGAAGCCCACGTAGGCACGGGCGACCGCGCGGAAGCGGGCCGCCAGGTCGTCGCCCGACCCGGCGAGCGCCCGGCGGACCGCGCTGGTCAGCCGTTCGAACCCGGTCACGGCGAGGGCGTCGAGCAGCGCCTGCCGGTCGACGAAGTGGCTCCGCGGTGCGCCGTGGCTGACCCCCGCCCGGCGTGCGAGGTCGCGGAGCGAGAGTCCGTCCACCCCGGACTCGCGCAGGACTCGGACGGCCTCGTCGAGCAGCACCGCTCGGAGGTTGCCGTGGTGGAAGGGGCGGTCGGGCACGTTCCATCCTAATCACGAACTAGGCATTGCCTATTTTCTAGCCAGTGCCTAGATTGGCGTCATGCAGATCCTCGTGTTCGGTGCCACCGGCCAGACCGGCCAGCACTTCGTCCGCCTCGCCCTCGCCGGTGGGCACTCCGTCCGGGCCGTCGCCCGCACCCCCGGCAAGCTCACACTCGTCGACGATCACCTCGAGGTCGTCCAGGGGTCGATCACCGAGCCCCTCGACCTCGACCGGCTGCTCGACGGTGTCGACGCGGTGGTCGCGATGCTCGGCGATCGACAGGCGCAGGAAACCCGGATGATCAACACCGAGTTCGTCCGCGAGCTCGTCCCCGCGATGCGCCGCGGAGGCGTCCGGCGGTTCCTCTACCAGGCGGGCGGCCTGAGTGCCGTGCCCGGCAAGCGGCTCCCGCTCGTGCTGCGGATCGTCCGGCGCACGATCGCCCGGAGCTACGACGGACAGCACCGGGACAACGAGGCGGTGATGCGGTACCTCGACACCGAGGCCCGCGACCTGCAGTGGACGGTCCACCGCGCCGGCATCGGGTCGGACGGACCGTCGAAGGGGACGCTCCGGCGCTCCTCGTCGTGGATCAGCATCGGCACGTTCGTCGACTGCGCCGAGTACTCGTTGCGGCTCCTGACGGACGACCGCGCGGTGCACACCTGCGACGGGAGTGCGTACGCGCGGGGGCGACGCGACTGACCCAGCCCCCATCGGGGCTCGGCAGCGCCGCAGAGCGGTACCACGCTGGAGCAGCCGGACAGGAGGCGCGGTGCGTGCCCGCCCCGCGCCTCCAGTCCGGCCGTCACCCGGCCGACGGCGTGTCAGCGCCGGACGGTGAAGCTCCCCCGCGCCGCACGGTCCGATCCGTACCCGCGAGCGGTCACGACGTGGGCGCCGACGCTCTGCGTCGACTTCGCGACGGTCAGCGTCGCGGTGCCCGTCGTGTCGGCGACGACACGGGTGGCCGCGCCGCCGTCGATGCGCACGGCGACCGACTCACCGGGCCGGAACCCGGCGCTCGTGAAGACCACGCGGTGCGCGCGCTGCGGGCGGGTGGGGTTGGCGGTGACGGTGCCGGTCCCGGCCTGCGCCTCGGCGCAGGCGTCGCCGGCGCGGCCGACGGGCGGCGCGGACGACACGCTCGTCCCACCGATCGAGACACCGTCGTCCTCACGGAGCGTGAGGGTGCCGGTGCCGTCGCCGAGGACCGCTCCACCCTGCGTCGTGCTGACGGCGAGGGGGTACGCGGTGGTCCGGGACTCCGAGGCGCGCCGGTCCCCGAAGACCGGCACGGCGACCGTGTGGCAGACCTCACCGGGACGGAAGACGACGTCCTGCACGGTCGAGCTGACGGCACCGTCCCAGGCGTCGAGGTCGAACGCGACGGTCGCGGTCTGTTCGGCCGGCCGTGAGAGGACGACGGCGACCCGCGCGGTGCCCTTGGCGTTGCCCTCGTTCACGAACCGGTCGGCGACCCGGACGGTCGGGCGGTCGACCACCTTCGGCGTGCCGAGCGACGAGGCGGGCAGCGCGGACAGATCGCTGAGCAGCAGGCCGCTGCGACCCTTCGGCACCATGACGGCGACCTGCCGGACGTTCGTCAGGTCGATCCCGGTGAAGGCGCTGAGCGGGACCTGCGCCTGCTGGAGCAAGGTCTTGCGCACCGCGTCCCGGGAACCGGGCAGGAGCGCACCGGCACGGCTCACGTCGGACAGCCTCCGCGTCGCGCTGGCTCCGGAGGCGTCGGTGACCCGGAGCGACACGTCGGCCGCCGCGGTCGCGCGGTCGTCCGGCGAGAGGCGGACGGACAGGGTCGAGAAGGACGACAGGTCCCCTGCGGCCGGGTCGACCGCGACCTTGACCGCGCCACCGGAGGCCGTCCCGGTCGGGACGACGTGGAGCGCGGGCGTGGCGGGGACCGACGGCGCGAGCCAGGCCTGCACGTAGTCGGGCGCGGTCGTCGCTCCGGTGACGCAGGCCGGCAGGGCGGGCGTGCCGGCGACGCCCTCGGTGCTGGCACAGGTCACCGCGCGCACAGCGCCCCGGGTGGTCACGGCGGGGTCCGCCGCGGTGAAGAGCGCGAGGTCGCGGCGGGTGCCGCCCGGGAGCGACGCGGTGACGCGGACGTCGGCCGTGCCGAGCGCTGACGGCACGCGACCGCTGCCGTCGAAGTACGGCAGGAACTGCTGCTCGCCGCCGAGCGTCAGTCGGAAGTACCCGCTGACGAGGCTCGTGCCGACGGCGTACTGCGCGCTCGAGCTCAAGCGCGTGGTGCCCTTCGCCTTCGCGCCGCACACCGGGTCCTGCTGGTCCCACCAGTCGTCGAACGACGCCTTCGGGTAGGTCGCCGGGGTCCAGACGGAGTTGAAGAAGTTGTGGTTCGCGCCCATCACGAGGACGGAGGAGCGGAGCACGTCGTCCCCGTAGGCCGTCCGGGAGTCGTCGAAGAATTGCTGGCCCTGCAGGTCGGACACGTCGCCGTCGCAGTACGGCAGCACCACGGCCGTGTCCACGTCCGGGAGCGTCGTGCGGCCGAAGTCGGTGGGTGCGAGCGGCATGACGGCCGTGATGCCGAACGGCTGCTTCCGCTGGGCGTTCAGCAGGGCCGCCCGGACGACGCCGTCACCGCCGCGGGAGTGGCCCATGAGGCCGACGTGCTGCAGGTCGAGCTTGCCGACGAGCGCCGGGGAGAGCCGCGGTTCGTCCCCCGCGTCCGCGCGCTGCAGGAGCGCGAGGTGGTCGAGGACGAGCTGCCCCCGCGCAGTGGCCCCGCCGTCGTCGGCGTACGTGCCGTCGAGGGCGTTGATGGCGTCCGCGGAGATCGACACGACCGCGACCCCGTTGCTCGCGAGCGCCTGGGCGGCAGCGTTGTACCCGAGGTAGCTCGGGATCACGGTCTGGTTCTTCCCGCACGGCCAACCGGCCGCGGTCGGGGTCCCGCCGACGCAGGCCTCGTGCCGACCGTGCAGGAACACCGCGACGGGCCGCTTCCCCGGGGCGTTCGCCGGCAGCCAGACCGCGGCGCGCATCTCGCCCTTGCGCCCCCGGAAGCCGCGGATGGTCTCGGCCTGGTCGCCGAGGTCGTAGTCGGCGCGGACGACGGAGTACGGACCCGCGGCGGCCGGGTCGGCGTCGAGCGGCGCCGGCGTCTCCTCGGGTCGGGCACCCGGCGTCGCCTGCGCTGACACGGACGGCCCGCTCGGGCGCTGCACGCCCCCGGTCGAGCCGAGGACCACGCTCGTCGCGCTCGCGACCGACGGGTCCGTGGTGGTGACGGTGAGGGTGCGCTGGTCGATGCTCGTGCTCGCGATCCCGATGTCCCGGCCGTCGACCACGAGCGTCGGGGCGGCGGCCCGGATCGGCAGGGGCTCGTCGAGCGTGAGGGTGACGACGTAGCCGCCGGCGACCGCGGTCACGGTCCACCCGTCCCCCGACGCGACCGGGGAGTCGCCGGTCGTGATCGTGGCGCCGGTACCGTCCGCGGGGGTGCCGTCGGCGGGCGCGGCGACCGCAGGGAGGGCGACGAGGCTGCCGGCGAGGGCGAGCGCCGCGACGACGGCGGCGGCCCCGAGCGACCGGGCGCCCAGGGATCGCGCCCCGAGGGATCGAGCACCGCGACGGCGGCGTGGTGGCTGGCGGCGGTGACGGTCCACGTCGGGGTCCCCCTGTCGGCGGGTGGTTCCGCGGGCCGTGCGGCACGCGCTGGTGGTCACGGTAGCGAGACCGGTCGGCCAGTCGGATCATCCCGCAGGATGATCGCCCGGGGAAGGTCCGCGCGCCCCGGCGAACACCCGAACGCGCGAAGTCGAGCGTGCCACCCCCGATCGCGTGCGTCGGCCCCGGAACCGCGCAGGAATGCGGCGGGAAGAGGCAAGAATGCCGCTCCGGCTCCTCATTAGGATTCCGTCAGGACCGCCGATCGGTGCGGTCCACACGCGCACGCCGGCCCAACGACGGGGAGGTTCGAGATGTCCCAGTTCGTCCAGAAGTTCACGCAGGACGCCATCATCGGAGAGCCCGAGGTCGTCGAGGACCGCGGTGCCGCACCCGTGCGCGAGGTCGCCGCGAACCCCGCGTGGCTCCGACTCAAGGACGCCGTCGTCGCACTCCAGCGACTGCAGGCCACCGACGGCTCCGTCCCGGACGCAGCCGACCACCCCGCCGCGTCCGAGCTGCTCGCCGTCGTCGTCCCGGCGATCGCCGAGCTCGCGCCCGCGTTCCCGCACGACGCCGCGTACCTCGAGCTGCTCCGCCGGGACTTCGCGGCGTGGGAGGCGCAGGGCTTCGGCGTCCCGGACTTCCTCGACTCGCTGAACGCCTTCCAGCCGCAGCAGCACCGGGTCGACGGCCTCGGGCACCTCGTGGTGTTCCCGATGGTCACGCAGAACGGCAGCGCCTCGCGGTTCGTCGAGGCCCTGCTCGTCGAGGTCATCTGGCCGGACTTCATCGCCGAGCTCGAGGCCGGCGAGTACGGCAACAAGCTGTTCGTCGCGCTCCGGTTCGTCGACTTCACGCCCGGCTACGACACGAACTCGGCCGTGCTGTTCCCCGAGACCGTCGCGATGCGGGAGATCCCGGCGTTCACCTGGGGCGCGATCTTCCAGGACCGCGAGGCCGCCCGCTACCGCCGGGTCGTCCGTGCGGCCGCCGACATCACGAAGCTCGACCTGCCCGAGGACGCCGCGGCGATGCTCGACGACCAGGAGCTCACCGAGCGGGTCTTCGTGATGTGGGACATCATCCACGACCGCTCGCACATGCGCGGCGACCTGCCGTTCGACCCGTTCATGATCAAGCAGCGCATGCCGTTCTTCCTCTACTCGCTCGAGGAGCTGCGCTGCGACCTCACCGCGTTCCGCGAGTCGGTCCGGCTGCAGCGGTCGCTGTCGGCGGTGCCGGACGGGGAGCTGTCGGATGCGCAGCGCTCGATCCGGGACCACGCGGCACTCGTGCAGTACGCCGTCATCTTCGACCGGATCTTCCGCTTCGCCATCACCGGCAGCCGGGTCCGGAACTACGACGGGCTCGGCGGGCAGCTGCTCTTCGCGTGGCTGCACCAGCACGGCGTCCTGCACTGGACCGACACGCAGCTCACGATCGACTGGGACGCGGTCCCCGACGTCGTCATCGCGCTGAGCGACCGGATCAACGACCTGTACTGGCGCTCGATCGACCGGCCGAAGTCGGCGCACTGGCTCGCCGCCTACGAGATGCTCACGCAGACCCTCACTCCGCACCCTGCGTCCGCGTGGGCGAAGGGGCTGCCGTCCGAGACGCTCGCCGGTCCGCCGAAGGGCTACACCGACGCCGTGCTCGACGACGAGTTCCCGCTCTCGATGTTCTACGAAGCGCTGGACAAGAAGATGACAGCCGTCATCCAGTCCACCGCGGGCATCACGGGGACCACCGACGACGCGTCGGTCGCCGCGTGAACGACGGCCCGCTCGCCGGCCGCACGGTGCTGGTCGCGGGAGCGACCAGCACCAGCGGCGAAGCCGTCTCGCGAGCACTGGTCGCCGCCGGAGCGGCGGTCGTCGCCGTCGGCACCCGGGGCGACGGCCTGGAGGCACTGCGCGCGGCCGTCCCGCAGGTCACGACCCAGCGGTGCGACCTGGCGGACCGCAGCGCGGTCGACGGGCTGGTGTCGCGCCTCCAGGCCGACGGGACGCACGTCGACGGCCTCGTGCACCTGGTCGGCGGATGGCGGGGCGGCGGCGGTCTCGCCGGGCAGTCCGACGAGGACTGGGACTTCCTCGAACGGGGCTTCCGTACCCTGCGGAACACGACCCGCGCCCTGTACGACGACCTCGTCGCCTCGCCGACCGGACGCCTCGCGATCGTGTCGTCGACGAGCGTCGACGCCCCCGCCGCGGGTGCCGCGAACTACGCCGCTGCGAAGGCCGCGGCGGACGCCTGGACCCGTGCGGTCGCGCAGGGCTTCCGGAAGGACGCCCCGACCACCGCGGCCGCCACCGTCTTCGTCGTCCGGACGCTCGACGGCCTCGAACGCCGGCTCGGCGAGGAGGTCGTCCGGCTCTGGGCGGCCGACCCCACCGACGTGAACGGCGTCCGTCTGCCCCTCGCCACGGAGCCCGTCGGCACGGAACCTAGGATCGACGCGTGACCCTTCGACTGCACGACCTCGACCTGCGGGGCTTCGCCTCGGACAACTACGCCGGCATCCACCCGGAGGTCCTCGACGCCATCGCGGCCGCGAACCAGGGCCACCAGATCGCCTACGGCGAGGACGTCTACACGGCACGGCTGCAGCAGGTCTTCACCGAGCACTTCGGCGACCAGGCGCAGGCGTTCCCGGTGTTCAACGGCACCGGCGCGAACGTCGTCGGCCTGCAGTCGATGCTCCCCCGGTGGGGCGCCGTCGTGTGCACCTCGACCGCGCACATCCACACCGACGAGGCCGGTGCGCCGGAGCGCGTCGGCGGCATCAAGCTCCTCACCGTGGACGCGCCCGACGGCAAGCTCACCCCCGAGCTCATCGACCAGCAGGCCTGGGGCTGGGGTGACGAGCACCGCGCGCAGCCGCTCGTGGTGTCCATCACGCAGACGACCGAGCTCGGCACGGCCTACACCGTCGACGAGATCAGGGCGATCGCCGACCACGTGCACGGGCTCGGCATGAAGCTCCACATGGACGGAGCCCGCATCTCGAACGCGGCCGCCACGCTCGGGCTCCCCTTGCGCGCCTTCACCACCGACGCCGGGGTCGACGTGCTGAGCTTCGGCGGCACCAAGAACGGTCTGCTCTACGGCGAGGCGGTGGTCGTGCTCGACCCGTCGGCGTCCGAGGGGCTGCACTACCTCCGCAAGCTCAACAT
The DNA here is from genome assembly GCF_014646995.1 of Curtobacterium luteum. Lineage (GTDB taxonomy): Bacteria > Actinomycetota > Actinomycetes > Actinomycetales > Microbacteriaceae > Curtobacterium > Curtobacterium luteum. The sequence goes on from NZ_BMOI01000016.1 coordinate 79,995, forward strand.
GCAGCTCTCGTCGAAGATGCGGTTCGTGTCGGCGCAGCTCATCGCCCTGCTCACCGACGACCTCTACCTCCGCTCCGCACGGCACGCGAACGCGATGGCGGCGAAGCTCCGGGGCGCGCTCGAGGCCGGGATCGCCGACGGCAGCATCCAGGGCGTCGGGTTCAGCCAGGAGACCCAGGCGAACGGTGTGTTCGCGACCCTGCCGGCCGGGGTGGCCGATCGGCTCCGCGAGCACTTCCGGTTCTACGACTGGGACGCCAGCCGGAACGAGGTGCGGTGGATGTGCTCCTTCGACACGTCGGAGCAGGACATCGACGACTTCGTGGCGGCGCTGACGCGGGAGCTCGCGGCCGTCTGACCGCCTGGAATGTCAGGTTTGACGTACGAACGGCACCTGTGTAATTTCGACTCCGAGGCCGCGACGAGGCGGCTCCGAGAGCCCCAGGGGGATCGATGTCGAAGCACCGAACAGCCATCACGAGCCTCGTGCTCGTCACTACAGTGATCGCGAGCGCGCTCGTGACTGCACCAGCGGCGACAGCTGCCACGACGATGCCCCGCGCCGGGACGGCCGTACAGACGCACGGCGCCGAGGTCGAGATCAGCCCGGAGCAGCTCGCAGCCGCGCTCGGCGAAGCGAGGGCTGATGGACTGGTCGTGGCGAACAGCGAACGCGCGGACGGGTCGACGGTCACGAGGATCGATCTCGGCGACGGCTTCACGTTCGACCTCGTCACCGAACGCTCCCGCGAGCGCATCGGAGCGGGCACGGACTCGAAGGGCACCTACGTCAGCTTCAACGCGACGGACCAGAACATGATCATCAGTGGCGCAGCCTTCGCACTCGGGGCCGCCGTGTGCGCAGTGAGTGGCGGCACGTTCTGCGTCGTCGTCGGCGCGATCCTCACCGCGGCCACGGTGGCGATCACCGGGAGCGGGGCAATCCGTTGCGGCACGAAACAGCTGCGGGTCTACCCGTTCGCGGGCGGCAAGGTCAAGCCGCGGTGCGCCTGATGGGAGACATGACGTCATGAGGTCGTTCTTGTTGCGCCTGCCCATCGCGCTGACGTGCAGTTCGGCGCTCGTCGTCGCCGGATCGGTCCTCGTCACGGCGCCGACGACCGCCGGCCATTGGGGCAGCACCGTCGGATCCGCGCTGGCCCTGTTCACCGCGATGGTGTGGGCCGGCACCGCACTCCGTCGCCGACGGCACCGACGGCCGTGACCGCGCGCGTCCGTCGGGGTCCGACGGTCGTGATCGTCGGCGGCATCGCAGCGACGATCGGCGCCTGGCTCGCGCTCGGCCTGCTCGACGCCTGCCTCGGAGCGCTCGCCACGCTCGCGTACGCTGCCTCCGCGCCGAGCGTCGTCGGCGCGACCCGTGTCCCGGACGGGGCCGCGCCCGATCCACGCAGCGTCCGGAAGTGGCGCGAGGAGCATCCGGACGCGACGATCAGCGAAGCGATCGCCGCCGTGTCGGAACGGTGACCGACGACGGACGGGAGGCACGGGGCGGAACCGCACCGTGCCTCCCGTCCGTCCTGTGGTCGCGACCGCGACCCCACCGGTCAGTCGTTCTCGACCTCGAAGTCCCACTCGGCGAGGGTCTTCCCGCCACCGGGTGCCCAGCGCAGCACGCCCTCCCCGACCTTCATCACCGTGCGGAGCTCGAAGGTGACGCGCTGCCCCGCGCGGAGCGTTCGCGGCGGCGTCCCCTTCCCCGGGACCGGTGACAGGCGGTAGACGTTCCCGAGCTGGTCGATCGTCGTCATGTCGGACACGGAGACCGGCACGCTGCCCGACGTCCCCCGGAGGGACACCGTCCACGTGCACGTCGTCGTCTCCCCCTGGTGCGGCAGCCCCTCGCCCGGGACGACGGGCCCGGTGACCGTCGCGGTCACGGTGGCGCCGTCCTGCAGGTGCACCCGGACGGCATCGCCCTCGGAGGTCAGCGCGGGGTGGGCGGCGCTGCCGTCGAGGACCTCGTCGGTGGTGGAGGGGATCGTCGCGAGGTACGACGGCATCCCGCCGTAGGTGTCCTCGACCCCCGGACGCGTCTGCCCCGTGCACCCGGCGAGGACCGACGTCAGGACGACGACCCCGACGAGCGCAGCGGACCAGGAGGCCACCAGGGTGAGCGGCCTCCTGGTCCCGGGGTGCGGACGGGTCACCGGCGCCTCGGCAACGCGTTGTTGAACACGTCAGGCCCGAACGGCTCGAGGCCGGCCTGGCCCGCGTACCCGAGGTGCCCGAGCCGGTCGACGCCGCCGGACACGGTGCCGCCGGGCAGCCGCTGGTGGTCGTCGCCCGTGCTGACGCCGAACACGTCCTCCATCGTCCGCAGCCAGCTGTAGTGGTTGTAGTACGTGGTGGAGACGGTCCCGGGCTTGATGAGCGGGCTGATGAGCACGCTCCCGGTGTCGCCGCCGCCGGGGGTCGCGTCGGTGGCGTCGTAGAGCGGGTCGGCGGTCTGCCCGGTGCTGAGGAAGCCGGGCGCCCCCTCGGCGCTGAGCGTCAGGCTCGTCACCGCGCCGGTCGGCGTCACCGGGTTCCCGGCGGCGTCGAGGAGCTGGAACGACCCGCTGACGACCGATCCGGAGGCCGACGTCGGGTACTGCGGGCCGGTGTCGCTCACGGCTCCGACGAAGGTGTCGGCCGGGATCGGGCTGGTGCCCCCGGGGCCGGTCTTGTCGGTCGTGTCGACCACGCCACGGCCGGTGTCGTCGGCGACGATCGACTGGTCGACGACGTAGCTGGAGGCTGTGTTCGCTGCGACGGCGTCCGTCCGGGCGCCGGGGGTGTTCCCGGACCCGCCCCGGACGATCCCGGGCACGCAGTCGGCGGGGACGAGCGTCGGCGAGGTCTGGGTGCACGCGGAGGGCCGGTCGATGAAGGCGTTGTACCCGGGCCCCGGGTACAGCTGGTTGCCCTTCGAGTCCGTCCCGAGCGTCGAGTTCGGGCCGGTCGGCTCGGTCGCGACGTTCTTGCCGTCGATGTTCTCGCCGGCACGGTCAGCCGCGATGCCCGAGGAGGCGTCGGGCTTGTCCGAGAGGGTCGGCCCGTAGTGGTTCGCGTTGTCGAAGCTGTTGCCGCTGTAGGTGAAGGGCGGGTTGGCCTCGTCGAACGCGACGTCGATCAGGCCGCCGTCCTTGAACGCGGCCGAGCGCTCGATCATCGGGATGTAGTACTTGAGGAAGAGGTCCGAGGCGTAGAGGCCGCCGGTGTGGTTCTTCGGCGTGGTCGACTCCGGCGCCGGGGTGCCGGACTGGTAGACCGGCTGCCCGCTGCTCGTGAACGACCCGGAGAGGTTGTTGCCCTTGCAGACGGCGTCGTGCGCGTCGCTGCAGTTGTTCGGCGTGATCCAGCTGAACGCCGGCGTGGTCTTCTCGTGCTGCAGGTCGCGGAACAGCCCGTTCGAGGACGAGTCGAGGTTCGCGATGTGCGCGGCGTCGCAGTCGGTGCCGCCCTGCGTCGGGGTCGTCAGCGAGGTCGCCGCGCGTCCCTTCGCGCCGGCCGCTCCGGTGAGGCCCTCGAACCACGGGAACGGGAAGTGCTTCGCCACGTACTGGTCGTTCGCCTGGGCCCCGGTGAAGCTCGTCACGCCGGTCGGTGCCGGGTGGTCGGCCGAGGGCGTGAGGTACGTCGGGTTGTTCTCGGGGTTGTTGTCGGCGGTCCCGGGAGCTCCGCAGAGGCCGTCCTCGCGGCCGGGCTGGTTGCCGAGGTCCTGCGCGTAGCCCTTCCAGGTCTCGTGCGCGGCGTCGAGCTGGTTGAAGAGCGTCGGCGTGGAGTGCGGGTAGGTGCAGCCGTTCGAGCCGTCGGGGGCGTTGGCGCCGCTCGGCTGTGCCGCGTTCGCGAGGGACTTGACCTGCCCGCGGTCCTCGCCGGACCCGATGATGCTGTGGTCGGACCCGAAGCGGGTGTCGACCACGTTGCAGTCGGACTGGGTGTCCGCCTGCGGACCCTGGCCAGACACCATGGAGATGTAGTTGTCCATGCTGTAGTGCCCGGTGCCGTAGTAGTTCTTCAGCAGCACCCCCTGGGCCGGCAGCGTCTTCCAGAGGTAGCTGTTCTGGTTGAGGCCCGTGAACGTCGCGTCGTACGACTTGTTCTCGAGGATGATCAGCCAGACGTGCTTGACCTGGCCGGGACGGAGCCCGGTCGAGGTGATCGTGGTCCCGCGCTGCGCCGTGCTGGCGTCTGCTGCGGAGGCGGTGGTGGTCGCGACGCCCGCGACGGCGGCAGCGAAGACGCCTGCCGCTGCGACGAACGCTGCGGTGCGCCGTCGACCATTGGTCCTGCCGATGAGCTTCATGTGGGAAGTCTCGCCCCGTGGCCGCCCCCGCTCGGGGGACAGCAGGTGAACGGGTCGTGAGGGACCGCACAGCGAGCGGTCCCTCACCGGGGCCGGCGCGCCGGGAGGGGCGCACCGGCCGTCCCGTCAGCTGGTCAGGCGCTTCCGACCCGCCACGCGCACCACGAGACCGGCGACGACGCCGCCGAGGATCGGTGCGACGATGAACACCCACAGCTGGGCGAGCGGCGTCGCACCGCCGTACACCGCGGTCGCGATGGAGCGTGCCGGGTTCACCGACGTGTTGCTCACCGGGATGCTGACGAGGTGGATGAGGGTGAGCGTCAGACCGATGCCGAGCGGCGCCACGGCCTGGTACTCCTGCTTCGCGGTGATCGACAGGATCACGGCGATGAACACCCCGGTCAGGACGGCCTCGGTGAGGAACACCGAGCCGAGCCCGAACCCGCTCGGGCTCGAGTCGCCGTAGCCGTTTGACGCGAAGCCGCCCTCCTGCGCCGCCGCGAACGCGCCCGGCTTGCCGCTGAGGACCGCGGCGATGATGCTCGTCGCCACGAGGCCGCCGACCACCTGGGACACGATGTACCCCGCGACGTGCCGGGCGTCGGTCCGCCCGGCGGCGAGCAGCCCGAGCGTCACCGCCGGGTTGAAGTGCCCGCCCGAGATGTGGCCGACGGCCGAGATCCCGGCGACGAGGGTGAGCCCGAACGCGAGCGCCACGCCGAGGTAGCCGACGCCCTGCTGGTTGTCGGTCGCGCTCGGGACGTTCGCCGCGAACAGGGCGGTGCCGACACCGCCGAGGACCAGCAGGAAGGTGCCGAAGAACTCGGACGCGTAGCGCGCGAGCGGCGACCAGGCGGCCGCGTCCTCACGGCGCTGTTCGGATGTGGAGGTGCTGACAGGGGTCTTCTTCGCCATGGGGGTCTCCTCATGAAGCACGACAGGACGCTGCTGCGTCCTGCCGTCAGGGTTGATCGAGTGGGTGACCGCCCCGGACCGACCGGGAGGCGCGATGTGCCTCCCGGGGTCTGGGGTGGTCGGTGGGTGGTGCGGTCTACTGCACGCGGGTGGGTTTCGCGAGGGCGGCGCG
>NZ_BMOI01000017.1:0-10552 GCF_014646995.1 Curtobacterium luteum
GGACGAGCGCGCCGGTCGTGGCGAGGGTGATCGTGGTCTTCAGGCTCTTGCGCATGATGAGTTCCTTTGCTGTGTCGCGCTCGGCGCGGCGTTCGATGGCGCGCCGAACCCACCCGATGACGGGTGGAGAGAACCAGCAGCTGCGGCTGGTGAGCGCTCCGGGTGGTTCCCGGTCTGTGCAGGGGATTCGGCACCCGTGCCGAACTGGTTTGGGTGAAGTCAGTGCCGTTACCGTTCCGTGACAAACACGCTCAGTACGCTCCACTGGTGGACCACGGGACCGTCGACGCCGGGAGCGTCCTCCTCGGCCGACCGCTGCGGCTCATCCGGGCGCTGTCCGGCGGTCAACACGCGCGGACGGCGCTCGCGGACGACGACGACCGGCCCGTGGTCGTCCGGACGTTCCCCCGCGGTGACGACGCCGTCGACCGGGAGACCGCGGTCCTCGAACGGCTCGGACCGCTCGGTGACCTCGCACCGCGGCTGCTCGCCCACGGCACCGTCGCCGGCGTCCCGACGATCGTCACGACCGCGATGCCCGGGACGACCCCGCCGGCGAACCTCGACCTCGACGCCGCCGCGGCCGCACTCGGTGCCGCACTCGCCCGGGTCCACGCGCTCGACCCCGTCGGACTGCCCGACGAGGGGCGGGCACCGAACCGCGCCGCCGGGCGGCTCGCACCTGCTGCCGCCGGCGCGTGGCCGACGACCGACCAGCGACGCGTCCTCACGCACGGTGACTTCTGGACCGGCAACGCGGTGTGGCAGGGCGACCGGCTGACCGGGATCGTGGACTGGTCCGGCGCGGTGTCCGCCCCACGCGGGGTCGACGTCGCGTGGTGCCGGCAGGACCTCGTGCTGCTCGGTGCGCCGGACGCCGCCGACCGGTTCCTCGCTGCGTACGAGGAGCACTCCGGTGTGCGGGTGGGCGACGTGTGGGCGTGGGACGTGCTCGCGGCCGCACGGGCAGACCCCTACGTGGAGACCTGGGAGCCGAACTACGCGGGCATCGGGCGGCCGGACGTGACGGCGCGGGTCATCCGGCAGCGCTTCGACGCGTGGGTGCGGCTGCTGCTCGGCTGAGCGGGGGTCTCGCGGCACGGGCAGCGGCGCGCGCCCGGCCGTGGCCGCGCGGGCTGGTCAGCGGCGCGCGGGCTGGTCAGCAGCGCGCTGGACGATCAACGGCGCGCCGGGCGGTCAGCGGCGCGCGGGCTGGTGCACGGCCTCGAGCACCTCGGTGCCCATGGTCCGCAGGGCGTCCACCACGGCGAGGCGCCGCTGGAGCGTGGCGTCGTCGAAGGTCACCGTGACGGCGTAGCTCACCGACGACGCCGGTCCGCGCAGGATGCCCGCCTCGGCCCGGACGCCGAGCGACGAGCCGGTGACCGAGACCACCTGCAGCCCGTGGTCGAGCGAGCGGTGGGCCAAGGGGTCCAGCGCGAAGGACCCCGCCACCAGGGACAGGTCGCTCGACAGGGACAGCCACCCGAGGACCCGGTTCGAGACGGCCTCGTCGACGACCTCGCCGAGCGCGAGCCCGCGGAACAGCCAGCTGAGCTCCCCGGTCGCCGCCACGGAGGCATCCGGGGCGTCGTCCGGACCCCGTCGGTCCCGCACGCGGTCGATGAGGGCCGTCCGCTCGATGCCGAGGGACTCCGCACGCTCCCGGACGGCGTCGATGCCGACGGTCGACAGCAGCGCGTTCATCGCCCACGCGTCTGCGGTGGCACCGACCAGGGTCGCGAGGTCGGACACCTGCATGGTCGACTCCTGCAGGAACTGCCACAGTCCGGCACCGGTGGCGGTGTCCCGGGCCATCCGCTGCAGGCGGTCGCCGTGCAGGCCACCGTCCTCGAGTTGCGCCGCCACCTCGATGAGCAGCAGCACCCGCCCGAGGCTCGCGACCGGCTGCACGAGGGTGTCGTCGACCGCGAGCAGCGCCTTGCCGGACGACGTGTCGATGACGGAGGCGCTGACCGCCGCACCGTCCCTGGCCAGGCCGCCCAGTGCCTCCAGGGTGGCTCCGAACCGGTCGTCCGCACCGCCGCGGTGGCGCCCGTGGTCGCGACCGCCGCCGCGCGGGCGGTCGCCCGCACCGCCGACGCCGCTCCGGTCCTGACGGCGACGCCGGGACGGCAGAGCCGCGTCCGGCTCGGCCATCACCAGATCGCGACGCGCTCGGCCGGGTCGAGGTACATCGAGTCGCCCTCCGTCACGCCGAACGTGTCGTAGAAGCCGTCGATGTTCCGCACGACCTGGTTGCAGCGGAACTCGTTCGGGGAGTGCGGGTCGATGCTGAGCAGGCGTGCGGCCTCCTCCGGACGGATCGCCATCCGCCAGGCCTGGGCCCAGCTCAGGAAGAAGCGCTCGGCGCCGCTGAGCCCGTCGACGACCGGAGGCTCCTGACCGTCGAGGGACAGCAGGTACGCCTTCCACGCGATCGACAGACCGCCGAGGTCACCGATGTTCTCGCCGATCGTGAGTGCGCCGTTGACGTGACCGTCGGGCACCTCGGTGGGCACGAGCGCGTCGTACTGCGCGATGAGGGCCTTCGTGCGCTCCTCGAACGCGGCACGGTCGGCCTCGGTCCACCAGTTCTCCAGGCGACCGTCCCCGTCGTACTGCGAACCCTGGTCGTCGAAGCCGTGCCCGATCTCGTGGCCGATGACGGCACCGATCGCGCCGTAGTTGGCGGCAGGGTCGCGCTGGGCGTCGAAGAACGGGAACTGCAGGATCGCGGCCGGGAAGACGATCTCGTTGAAGCCCGGGTTGTAGTAGGCGTTGATCGTCTGTGGCGTCATGAACCACTCGTCGCGGTCGATCGGCTTGCCGATCTTGCCGAGCTCGCGGTCGACCTGGAAGCTCGCGACGGCCCGGACGTTGCCGATGAGGTCGTCCGCGGAGACCTGGAGCGCCGAGTAGTCGCGCCACCGCACCGGGTAGCCGATCTTCGGCGTGAACTTGTCGAGCTTGTCGAGCGCGCGGGCCCGGGTCTCGTCGGTCATCCAGTCGAGGCCGGTGACGCTCTGCCGGTAGGCCTCCACGAGGTTCGCCACGAGTTCGTCCATCGTCGCCTTCGAGGTCTCGTCGAAGTGCTCCTGCACGTAGATGCGCCCGACGGCCTCGCCCATCGCACCCTCGACCAGGGAGACGCCACGCTTCCAGCGCTCGCGCTGCTTCGGCGCACCGGTGAGCGCAGTGCCGTAGAACGAGAAGTTCGTCGCGGAGAACGCGCTCGTCAGGTACGCGGCCGATCCACGGACGACCTGCCAGCGGAGCCAGTTCCTCCACGCCTCGATCGGCTCGGCGACCAGGAGCGCGGCCAGGCCGGTGATGAAGGAGGGCTCGCGGACCACGACGGTCTCGAACGCACCGGCCGGGGCGTCGATGGCCTCCCACCAGGCGCGGAGGTCGATGCCCTCGGCGAGCGCGGCGACCTCGGACCAGGGCAGCTTGTTGTAGGTCTTCTGGCTGTCCCTGGTCGTGACGTTGTCCCAGTGCTGCGCCGCGAGCGCGGTCTCGAGCCCGATGACGTCGTCGGTGCGGGCGCCGGCATCGTCGAACCCGGCGAGGGGGAACATGGCGGCGACGAACTCGCGGTACTTCGTCCGGATGTCGGCGAAGCGGTCCTCGCGGTAGTAGGACTCGTCGGGCAGCCCGAGGCCGCTCTGCTCGAGGAAGACGACGTAGGACTCCGGGTCACCCGGGTCGTTGTCGACGAAGAGCTGCAGGAAGCCCGGCAGACCGAGGCGTTCGAAGCGTCCGACCGAGCGGAGGACGTCCTCGACCGAGTCGATGGTGTCGATCTCCGCGAGCAGCGGCTCGATGGGCCCGGTGCCGAGCGCCTCGAGGCGCTCCTCGTCCGTGAACGCGGTGTAGAGGTCCCCGACCTTGCGCTCCTCCGTGCCCGGCGCGGCCTGCTGGGACCGCTCGACGATGTCCCGGACGGCGAGTTCGGCCTCTTCCGCGAGGATCGTGAACGCGCCGTACCGCGCCTTGTCGTCCGGGATCGGTGTGGCGGCGACCCACGTGCCGTTGACGTGGCGGTACAGGTCGTCCTGGGGGCGCACACCTGCGTCGAGCTCGTCGGTGTGGATGCCGGAAGTGCTTGCGACGTCGGTCATGGCGTCCACGATAGCCACCGTTGCCCGGGTGCCGTCGCCGACCTGTGGACGGCCTCGCGGTCGTCCACAGGTCGGGCCCGGGCCTCGTCATGCGAGTCCCGGTGCCACTACCGTTTCCGGCATGGGACTCCCTTGGAAGCTGCACGGTGACGGCCGGACCGTCTCCGCGACGACGATCGTGGCCCCCGACGAGCGCCTGGGTTGGGGGCGGACGGTCGGCCTCGGTGTCCAACACGTCGTGGCGATGTTCGGCGCGACCTTCCTGGTCCCGCTCATCACGGGCTTCCCGCCGTCGACCACCCTGCTGTTCAGCGGCATCGGGACGATCCTGTTCCTGCTCATCACCGGGAACCGGCTGCCGAGCTACCTCGGCTCGTCGTTCGCGTTCCTCGCCCCGATCGGCGCAGCGACGAAGATCGGCGGCATCCCGCTCGCCCTGTCCGGGATCATCGTCGTCGGAGCGCTGCTCGCCGTCGTCGGGCTCGTCGTGCACCTGGCCGGTGCTGGGTGGATCGACCGGGTGATGCCGCCGGTGGTGTCCGGTGCGATCGTCGCGCTCATCGGGTTCAACCTCGCGCCCGCCGCCCGCGACAACTTCGTCAAGGCGCCGGCGGTCGCGCTGATCACCCTGCTCACGATCATCCTCGTGACCGTCCTCTTCAAGGGGCTCATCGGGCGGCTCTCGATCGTCATCGGCGTCGTCGTCGGGTACGTCGCCGCCGTCCTCGCGGGCGAGGTCGACTTCTCGAAGGTCGCTGCGGCGCCGTGGGTCGGCCTGCCGACGTTCACCGCGCCGGCGTTCGACGCGGGTCAGCTCGCGATCTACCTCGGCTTCGTGCCGGTCGTGCTCGCGCTCGTCGCCGAGAACGTCGGCCACGTGAAGGGCGTCGGGCAGCTCACCGGCCGTGACCTCACCCCGCTCACCGGTCGCGCGCTCTTCGCCGACGGCATCTCGACCGTGCTCGCCGGTGTGGGCGGCGGCTCCGCCACGACGACCTACGGCGAGAACATCGGCGTCATGGCTGCCACGCGGGTCTTCTCGACCGCCGCCTACTGGGTCGCAGCGATCGTCGCGGTCCTGCTCGGGCTCTCGCCGAGGATCGGCGCGATCATCTCGTCCGTCCCGGCCGGGGTGCTGGGCGGAGCGACCACGGCGCTCTACGGCCTGATCGGGATCATCGGCATCCGCATCTGGGTCGAGAACCGCGTCGACTTCGCGAAGCCGAAGAACCAGCTCACCGCCGGCATCGCGCTCATCATGGGCATCGCCGACTTCACGTTCTCCTTCGGCAGCGCCACCTTCGGCGGGATCATCGTCGGCACGGTCGCGGCGATCGTCGTGTTCCACGTCATGGACCTCATCGGTCGGGCGCGGGGCACCGATCCGGCGACGCCCGCAGCGTCGGACGCTGCGCACGCCGCGACCGCGGCGGTCCCCGCGGAACCGCGCGCCGATTGAACGACGGTCCTCGGGGTCCCGGCGCGCGGGACGCTCCAGGTGACGGCCTGGAGGCGCGGTGCGGGCCCGCCAGGCGCCTCCCGGCCGGCGCGGTGCCGCACCGTCAGCGCAGGCCGGCCAGCCCCGTCACGAGCTGGACGGCGCCGAGCACCACGAGCACGACCACGAGCGAGAGCGATCCCCAGCGGGCGATCCACTCGCGGAGCGTGTCCAGCACGGGCTGCGCGCGACGGCCGAGCGCCACCGCGATCCCGATCGGGAGCACCGTGGGGAGCGCCGCGACGAGGACGAAGCACACGCCGGCGAGGACGGTCCAGCCAGCAGCGGGGTCTGCCTCGCCGAAGACGAGGCCCGCCGACAGCACGAGCACGACGACCTTCGGGTTGACGGTCAGGAGGGCACCGAGCCCGACGGCGTGCGCGCTGCCGATCGCATCCACGCGGTCGGCCCACCGCGAGCTCGCAGGTGACCCGTCCGGGAGTCGACGTCGTACCCACTGCCACACCGCGAGCGCGAACAGCAGGACCGCGGCGCAGAGTGCGATCACGGCCTCGACCGTCGTGCCGCCCGACGTCTCCGGAGGCAGACGCTCGCCGAGCAGCACCGCGACGGCGAGGCCGACCGCGATGGTCGCCGTCCACCCCGCGGCGAGTCCGACCGCGGACCCTGGACCACGCCGGTGGCCGAGCAGGAAGACGACCGAGGCCGCCGGCAACGGACTCAGCGCGATGCCGACGGCCGCCGGCACGAGCGCGAGGGCGTCCACAGCCCGGAGGATACCGCCGCCAGAATGGACCGGTGACCCACGGCTCCGAGACCCGCCGCGTCGACCGGGACATCGTCCGCCTCGCCGTCCCCGCGCTCGGGGCACTCGTGGTCGAGCCGCTCTTCCTGCTCACGGACACCGCGCTCGTCGGGCATCTCGGGCAGACGCCGCTCGCCGCCGTCGGCATCGCGAGCGCCGTCCTCCAGACCGTCACCGGGTTGCTCGTCTTCCTCGCGTACTCGACGACTCCGGCCGTCGCGCGGGCCCTCGGAGCCGGTGACCGACGGGGTGCGGTGCACGCGGGCATCGACGGCATGTGGCTGGCGCTCGTGCTCGGGGTCGTGCTCGCGCTCGTCGGGTGGCCGCTCGCCGCGCCGCTCGTCGACGCGTTCGGCGCTTCCGAGGACGTCTCGAGGGCGGCGACCGCGTACCTGACGCTCTCCCTGGTCGGGTTGCCGGGGATCCTCGTGGTCACGGCCTCGACCGGGCTGCTCCGTGGGCTCCAGGACACGCGGACCCCGCTCGTCGTCGCCACCGTCGGCTTCGTCGCGAACGGGCTCCTCAACGCGGTGCTCATCTACGGTGCCGGCTGGGGCGTCGAAGGGTCGGCGGCGGGAACGGTCCTGGTGCAGTGGGCGATGGCGGCGGTCTACGTGGTGATCGCCGTGCGGGCAGCGCGGGCGGCGGGAGCGCCGTTGCGACCGGGTGCCTCGGGCGTCGCACGCGCACTGCGATCGGGTGCGTGGTTGTTCCTCCGGACGGCGTCACTCCGGGTCGCGATGCTCGCCACCGTGTCGGTCGCCGCCGGGCTCGGGACGACCGGGCTCGCCACCACGCAGGTCGGGCTGACGGTGTTCTCCACGCTCGCGTTCGCGCTCGACGCCCTCGCGATCGCCGGTCAGGCGCTCGTCGGACACGGGCTCGGGGCGCGGGACCCCGATCGGGTGCGGTTGGTGACGCGTCGGCTGGTGCTGCTCGGGATCGCGGGCGGGGTGCTCCTCGGGCTGGTGACGGCGTCGGTGAGCCGGGTGCTCGGTCCGGTGTTCTCCGACGCGTCGGCGGTGCAGGACGCGCTGCCCGTGGTCCTGCTCATCGTCGCGGTGGGGATGCCGGTCGCCGGGTACGTGTTCGTGCTCGACGGCGTGCTCATCGGCGCGGGGGACGCACGGTACCTGGCGATGGCGGGCGGCGTGAACCTGGTCGTGTACCTGCCGCTGCTGTGGTGGGCGGGCGGGACCCTCACGGGGCTGTGGTCGGCCTTCGCCCTCGGGTACATCGGGGTGCGGGCGGTGACGCTCGGTGTGCGGGCGCACCGGCGCGGCTGGATCGCGGCGGCGCTGGCGCGCTGAGCGGGCGCAAGACTCGTCCAGGCGGGCGCGAGACTCGGCGTGGGCGACAGTTCTCGCGCGATCAGCCGCGAGAACTGTCGCTCAGCACGAGACTCGGGGCGCGGGCGGCGCGACCGCGTCAGCGCGCGGGCGGCGGCGCCGTCGTGTCGCCGATGCGCAGCTCGGACCGGAAGGCCGCGGGCTGCGCCGGAGCACCCTCGAGCATGGCGATCGCCGCCCGGGCCGCCGCCTGCCCCTTCTGCACGAAGGGCTGCACGAGCGTGGTCAGCTGCCGGATCGGCGTGCGGTGGAACAGGCTGTCGTCGACCGGGATGCCGTCGAACCCCACGACGCTGACGTCCTCCGGCACGCGCAGCCCGGCGTCGAACGCGGCCGAGATCACCCCGACGGCGAGCACGTCGCTCTGCACCACCACGGCCGTGGGTCGCGGAGCGTCGGCAGCGAAGAGCGCGGCGCCGACGATCCGGCCCTCCTCGACCGAGCTGCCCGCCGCCTCCCAGGCCGGCGCGGACGGGTAGACGCCCCGGACGCCGCGGAGTCGTTCGAGCGAGGTGTGCGCGATGCCCGCGGCCTCGCGCTCGGCGCTGACCGGACCGCGCTGGTGCGTGCCGTCGAGCGGGAGCGTGACGACCGCGACCGCGGTGTGCCCGAGGTCGCGGAGGAACGCGGCTGCGCGCCGTGAGGCCTCGCGGTTGTCGAGCTGGACGGGCACGGCGCCCTCGATCTCGTCCGCCTCGATCGCGACCACCGGGATGTTCCGTCGACGGAGCACGGCGACCGCGGGGTCGATCCGGACGTTGCACCCGATGAGCACGACCGCGTCCACCGGGGCGTCCACGAGCGGTCCGACGAGCCCGGCGTCGTCGAGCGGGCTCCGGACGAGGAGCAGGGAGGTGCCGGCCTCGCCCGCGACCTCGGCGATGCCGTCGAGCGTCAGGACGTTCACGGGGTCCCGGAAGGCGTCGCTGAGCCGTTCGTCCATGACGACCCCGATGACCCCGGACCGACCGCGGCGGAGGGACCGTGCACGCGGGTCGGGACCGCCGTAGCCGAGTTCCGCGGCGGCGGCGAGCACGCGCGTACGGGCCTCCTCGGAGACCGGGCCGGCCCCGCTGAAGGCGAGTGAGGCGGTCGAGGGCGCGACCCCTGCGGCCCGCGCGACCGCGGCGAGGGTCGGGCGTGCGGCACGGCTCCCCGTGTCGGGTCGCGCCGCGCCGTTGGCGGTTGCCGGTTCGTCCATCGCCCGTTAGCGTAACTGTCACCCGCGGTCGAATCGATTCGACCGCTCGCCCGACACGCGAGAACGCGCCCGACGCGCAAAACCGACGCGCAAGACCGACGCGCAGCACCGTCACCGAGAACCGACACGCAGAACCGGAAGAGCAGCATGACGACGACGTCCGCCCGCACCGTCCCGACCACCCGGGGCTGGATCACCGCGGTGTTCGTGGCCTTCACCATGTCGGGCCTCGCGATCGCGACCTGGCTCGGCCGCATCCCGAGCGTCCGCGACTCCCTCGGCGCGAGCACGTTCGAGATGGGGCTGCTCGTGCTCGGGATGGCGGTCGGCTCGATCGGCGGGCTCACCTTCGCCGGGCACATCGTCGCCAAGGTCGGTGCCCGGCGCGGGGTGCAGGTCGCCGCGTTCTGCCTGGCCGCGGGGATCGTCTTCGCCGGGTTCGCCGTCACGTTCGGGTGGGGTTTCGCCGCGATCTGGGTCGGCCTCGTCGCGTTCGGCTTCGGCAACGGCCTGGTCGACGTCTCGATGAACGTCTCCGGCGCCGCCGCCGAGAAGGCCGGCGGCCGCACGATCATGCCGATGTTCCACGCCGCGTTCAGCGTCGGGACCCTCGCGGGTGCCGGGATCGGCGCGCTCACCGAGGCCCTCGAGGTCCCGGTCGTCCTGCACTTCGCGGTCCTCGGGGTCGTGACCTGCCTGGTGATGCTCGCGGCCGCCGCCCGCTTCGGCGACGAGCACCGGTACGAGGAGCACCAGAGCACCGCGACCAGCCCGACCCCCGTGCAGCTCACCCGCTGGCAGGTGTGGGCACAGCCGTCGACCCTGCTCATCGGCGTCATCGTGCTCGGCATGGCGCTGGCCGAGGGCTCCGCCAACGACTGGCTGCCGCTCGCCATGATCGACGGGCACGGCCTCGACAACGCGGCCGGGTCCGCCGTGCTCACCGTGTTCCTCGCGGCGATGACCGCCGGCCGGATCGCCGGCAGTCCGCTCATCGACCGGTTCGGCCGCGTCCCCGTCCTCCGGGTCAGCGCCGCCGTCGCCGTGGTGGGCCTCGGGTTGCTCATCTTCGTGGACGTCATCCCGATCGCGATCGTGGGCGTCGTGCTGTGGGGACTCGGTGCGAGCCTCGGCTTCCCGATGGGCATGTCGGCCGCGGCGGACGACCCACGTTCGGCCGCGCTCAAGGTCAGCGCCGTCGCGACGATCGGCTACGTGGCGTTCCTCGCCGGACCGCCGCTCATCGGGTTCCTCGGCGAACACATCGGCCTGCTCGGTGCCCTGCTCGTGGTGTTCGTCTTCATCATCGGCGCCGGGCTCGCGTCGGGCGCAGCCCGCGAGACCGGCGCAGCCGCCGAGACGCTGCGGCGACGACGGGGCCGTGCGGCCGACACCGGCCGTGGTGGCGACCGCCCGCAGGACGCGATGACGGACGGCGGGGCCGCACCGCGCCTCCAGGCCGCGTCGACCGACCGCGCCGGCGCCGACACCGCCGCGTCGACCGACCGGTCCGGCGCCGACACGACCGGGGCACGCGCCGACCGTTAGGATCGCCGGGTGCGTCTCGTCATCGCCCGCTGCTCCGTCGACTACGCGGGGCGACTCTCGGCCCAC
>NZ_BMOI01000017.1:10562-78530 GCF_014646995.1 Curtobacterium luteum
GCCGGCACCGACAGCGCGGGGTCGACCGACCGGCCCGGCGCCGACACCGCCGCGTCGACCGACCGGTCCGGCGCCGACACGACCGGGGCACGCACCGACCGTTAGGATCGCCGGGTGCGTCTCGTCATCGCCCGCTGCTCCGTCGACTACGCGGGGCGACTCTCGGCCCACCTCCCCCTCGCCACGCGCCTGCTCATGCTCAAGGCGGACGGCTCGCTGCTCGTGCACTCGGACGGCGGCAGCTACAAGCCGCTGAACTGGATGAGCCCGCCCTGCTCGATCGAGATGGGTGAGCCGAGCCAGGAGCAGGCCGAGGCCGGTATCACGCAGGTGTGGACGGTCACGCAGAAGAAGACGCAGGACAAGCTCGTCGTGAGCCTGTACGACGTGATCGCGGACGAGTCGCACGACCTGGGCGTCGACCCCGGGCTCGTGAAGGACGGCGTCGAGGCACACCTGCAGCAGCTCCTCGCCGAGCAGATCGAGCTCCTCGGCGACGGCCACACCCTCGTCCGCCGCGAGTACATGACCGCCATCGGCCCGGTCGACATCCTCGCGCGGGACGACGCGGGGGCGAGCGTCGCAGTGGAGATGAAGCGCAACGCCACCATCGACGCGGTCGAGCAGCTGACGCGGTACCTCGAGCTCATGAACCGCGACCCGCTGCTCCGCCCGGTGCAGGGCGTGCTGGCCGCGCAGACGGTGGCCCCGCAGGCCCGGACCCTCGCCGAGGACCGCGGGATCCGCGTCCTCGTGCTCGACTACGACGCGATGCGGGGCATCGAGGGCGGGCACACCCGCCTGTTCTGAGGCGGGGGCCGGGCCGGCTGTCGAAACGCGCACGGTCGGGAGGCCCGGGCCACCTCCGTCCCGCCGGCGCGGCACCCGGACGGGCGCGTCCAAGGCCCCGGCTAGGCTGGGCAGGACATGACGCGCCCGTTCACCGCCATCCTCTTCGACCTCGACGGCACCATCAGCGACTCCGCTCCGGGCATCCTCGAGAGCATGACGCACACCTTCACCACGGTGGGCGTCCCCGTGCCGGACCACGCGACGCTCATGTCGTTCGTCGGACCGCCGATCCTCGACACCTTCCACGACGCCATGGGCATGGACACCGCGCAGGCCGAGCACACGCTCGCCGTCTACCGCGAGCACTACCTCTCGCACGGCGCCCTCGACTCGGCGATGTTCCCCGGCATCGACGTCGTGCTGCACACCCTGCACGAGGCCGGCCTGCCGATCTCGACCGCGACGAGCAAGCCCGAGACCCCGGCGACGTACATCCTCGAGCACTACGGCCTGACCGGCGACATCGACATCATCACCGGCGCGAGCGACGACGAGGTCCGGAGCTCGAAGGCCGACGTGGTCGCGGAGGCGCTGCGTCGGCTCGACGCCCGCGGGTTCGACGTCAGCCGTCCGGTGCTCATCGGCGACCGGAAGCACGACGTCGAGGGCGCCGCTGTCCACGGGGTGCCGACGATCTTCGCGGCGTGGGGCTACGGCTCCCCCGCCGAGGCCGAGGGCACCGTCGCGCAGGCGGCCACCCCGCTCGACCTCCTGCCGATCCTGCTGCCGTGACCGCCAGGGGCGCCACGGGCCGGACCGCTCGCCTGCGCGACGCCGCCTGGCTGCTGCCGGCCGCGGTGGTCCTCATCGCACTGAACTTCCGCGGCCCGATCGTCGCGACCGCTCCCGTCATCGGGGACGTCCGCGCCGACCTGGGGCTCACCGCGGGCATCGCGGGGCTCCTCACGACGATCCCGGTGCTGTGCTTCGCCCTCGCCACGCCGCTCGCGAGCTGGGTGATCGCGAAGGCCGACCCCGAACGCGCGGTGTCCCTCTCGCTCGTCGTCGTCCTGGTGGGCACGGTCGTCCGGTCGCTGCCCTCGTCGGCGGCGCTGCTCGTCGGCACCGCGGTGATCGGCATCGGCATCACGATCGGCAACGTCGTCATCCCCGTGGTGATCCGCCGTGACACCGCCCCCGAGCGCGTGGGGCTCGTGACGGGCGTCTACACGTCGGCGCTCAACGTCGGGTCGATGATCACCTCGCTCGGCACCGCGCCGATCGCGGCCGTCTGGGGCTGGCCGGTCGCCATCGCGGTGTGGGGCGTCCTGGCGGTGCTCGCCGGTATCGGCTGGACGTTCACGGTCGGTCCCCGTGCGGCCTGGCGTCGGCCGTCCGTGGTCGAACCCGTCCCGGAGACCGGGCCGATCGACCTCGTGCTCGACACCGACCACGAGCGGAAGGCGACCGCCCCGACGCCCGCGCCGGCCCGCCGGTGGATCACGTGGGGGCTCACCCTGGCGTTCGGCGGGCAGGCGTTCTCGTACTACGCCCTCACCGCCTGGATCCCGACGCTCCTGCACGACGAGATCGGCTTCTCGAAGGAGTCGTCCGGCGCGAGCTCGTCGGTGTTCCAGATCCTCGCCGTCATCGGCGCGCTCGGCGTCCCGGTGCTGGCGGCGCGGTGGCGACCACGGGCGATCATCGCGCTCGTCGAGTTCTTCTGGTTGGCGATGCCGCTCGGACTCCTGTTCGCGCCGCAGCTGTGGCTCCTCTGGTCGGTCCTCGGCGGCGCGGCGCAGGGCGGCGGCATCACCATCGTGTTCACCGTGATCGTCCGGATCGTGTCGAGCGACGCCGACGCCCGACGGATGTCCGCGTTCGTGCAGGGCGGCGGGTACCTCATCGGGAGCGCGGGACCGCTCGTCGCCGGCACGCTGCACGGGGCCACCGGGGACTGGACGGCACCGTTGCTCGTCGTGCTCGTGGCGGTGCTCGTCCTCGGCGTGGTCGGGTCGATCGCCGCGCGTCGGGTCGACTGACCCCGGGGCGACCGCGCCCACCAGGACCTCCGGCCGCCGCGGGGCAACCGCGAGCAGGTCAGCCGGGGCCTCGCACCTCGGGAACGCCTGAGACCCTGTTCGGTCCCGGCTGCGCGTTTCCTGGACGATGACCGGACGAGCCGCACGTCGGCTCAGCGGAGGTCGTGTGTTCGGGGCGTGCTGGCGGCTCGATCGCGGTGCACCGTCATCCCGGACGGCCAGGGTCCAGGTGTGGACACCGGACGACCGGCCCGCTGGGCCGACCAACACCTCGCAGCGCGGCTGGCACTGCTCCTCGTGCTGCTCGGCGCGACCGTGCTGCTGGGCTGGAACCTCGCCCGCGGCGGCGACGCTCCCTTCTACGCGGCGGCCGCCCGGTCGATGTCCGAGTCGTGGCCCGCGATGCTGTCCGGCGCCTTCGACCCCGGTGCGACGGTGACCCTCGACAAGCTCGCCGGGTTCCTCGTGCCGCAGGCGCTCAGCATCCGGCTGCTCGGGGACTCCACGACGGCGATCGCGCTGCCCGAACTCCTCGAGGGCCTCGTCACGGTGTGGGCCTGCTCGGTCGTCGGGCTCCGGTGGGGCGGGGTCGGCACCGGCCTCGTCGCCGCCCTGGCCGCCGCGACGACGCCGGTCTTCGTCTCGATGTTCGCGCACCCGATGGAGGACGGCATGGTCACGGCCGCCCTCGCCGCCGCCCTGCTCTGCTGGCAGCGGGCCGCGATCACCGGACGGTGGTGGCCGCTCGTCGCCGCCGGGCTCGCGGTGGGCGTCGGGTTCCAGGCGAAGATGCTGCAGGAGTGGTTCGTGCTGCCGGCGCTGCTCCTCGGGACCCTGCTCGCCACCGCCCGCCCGGGTGGTCGGCGCTGGGGCGTGTGGTGGCGCCTCGCGCGGACGACGGCGCTCGGCGTCGTGACCGGCGCCGCGTCGCTCGTGTGGGTGGTCGGGCTGGCGCGGACGCCCGTCGGGGCCCGGCCGTACGTCGACGGCTCCACCGACGACGACCCCTGGGCGATGGTGTTCGGCTACAACGGGCTCGATCGGCTGCACGCCGGCGCCTGGCCCGGGTCCGTGGCGGTGCGCCCGTCCACGGCCGCCTCGTCCGCCGGGGACCCGGGGCGGATCACGAAGCTGCTCGAACCGCACCTCGGCTCGCAGGTCTCGTGGATGCTGCCCGCGGCCGTGTTCGCCGTCCTCGTCGGCGTGGTCGTCCTCTGCCTGGGTCGTCGACTCGCCGCCGACGCACTCGGCGGCCTCTTCAGCACCGGCGCCGGCACGACGGCCGGCACCGGCACGACGGCCGGCACCGGCACGACCACCGGCACGGCCGCCGCCCCCCGCACCGGCGCCGTCACCCTCGTGGTGGTCACCGTCTGGCTGGTGACCGCGGCCGGCGTCCTCTCCGTGACGCGGATCCCGCACACCGCGTACCTCGCCGCCGTCGGGGTGCAGCTCGCCGTCCTCGGCGCGGTCGGGTGGCGGGCCGCTGTCGCCCTCGCGCGGTCGCACGTCGTCTGGGTCCGGGCCGTGCCGGTGGTCCTCGCCGTCGGCCAGGCCTGGTGGTGGCAGTACCTCGCCGCGGGCAGCCAGGCGCCCGCGGTCCTGACCCGCCCGGCGACGACGATCGCGACGGCGACGGTCGTCGCGGCGCTGGTCGCGGTGGTGTTGCCGCCACGCTCGGTGGTGACACGCGGGGCGGACCCGTTCCGTGCCTCCCGGGCGGTCGTCGCGGTCGTCACCGGACTGGCCGTCGTGGCCGGACCGGCCGCCTTCTCGCTGCAGGCGCTCGACGCGGCACGCGACGGCAGCGGTCTCGACGCGTCGGTGGGGCGGCACCGACCGGACACCCCCTTCGCGGTGTCCGCCCCGGAGTGGCGCGGTGGGGAGCCGACGTACTACCCGACCGACGTCCGTCGGCTCGTCGCGGAGGCCGAGCGCCTCGACGCGCACCAGGCCCCCGGCCTGCCGCTCTTCCTCACCGACACGTGGCGCATCTCGTCACTGGTGATCTCCGCGACCGGGCTGCCGGTCCTGACCGACGGCGGCTTCTCGGGGAGGGTGCCGGTCTTCACGGCCCAGGACGTCCGTGAGCGCATCGCACACGGTCTGCACGTGCTCGTCATCCGGGCCGGCAGCGACCGCGACGACCCGGTGCTCCGTGCCGCGCTCGACGGCGGCTGCCGGATGGTCGTCGCACACCGCTCGCCGACGCTCCGCCACGACCACACGGTCCTGCTCGGACGCCGTGCCGGGCGCGTCCCGCCGGTGGCGTGGTCGGTCTGGCGCTGCGGGCTGCCCGGTCCCTCGGTCGGCCGGGTGCTCGTGCACCCCGCCGACGGGCACGGCCCCGTCCAGGTGCTGGTCAGCCCTGCTCGAGGACGTCACGCAAGGAGAGCGGTCGCCGCCCCGTGACCCGTTCGACGTCGTCCGAGACGCGCGCGAGCGCCCCCTCGGCGATCGCCGTGTAGGTGCTGACCCACGCGTCCGCCTGCCAGGGCTCCGGGTCCCACCGCGCCCGTGAGGCGTACGCCTCCTCGACGGTCTCCCGGTGGTACCGCACCGGTGTGCCGCGCACCGCCGAGACCGTCGCCGCAGCCTGGTCGAGCGTGATCGCAGCGGGGCCCGTCAGCTCGTACGTGCGGTCCAGGTGCGCGGACGGTCCGCGCAGCACGGCGGTCGCCACCCGCGCGACGTCGGCCCGGGCGACCGCCGCCATCGCGCCGTCGCCGGCCGGGCCACGGATCACGCCGTCCTCGCCGACGAGGTCCTCCACGAAGTCGAGGTAGAACGAGTCACGGAGGAACGTGTGCGCCATCGAGGTCGCACGGATCGCCTCCTCGGTCGCCCAGTGGTCGCGCCCGAGCGTGAAGGTCGCGTCGGCCGCGGCGCCGACGAACGACGTGTAGACGACGTGCCGGACCCCGGCGGTCGCCGCGGCGCCGACGAACGCGCGGTGCTGCGCGAGGCGGTCCTCGGCCTCCGCTCCGGAGACCATGAGGAGCAGGTCGACGCCGTCGAGCGCGGCGCGGCTCGCCCCGGCGTCGCCGTAGGTCGCGACCGCGACCTCGGCGCCCGGCAACCGCGGGGCGCGGTCCGGGTCGCGGACGAGCATGCGGAACGGCACGCCGTCGGCGGCGAGCGCCCGGGCGACCGCGCCGCCGATGTTGCCGGTGGCCCCGGTGACGGCGATGGTCATGGTCGGTCCTTCCGTCGGGTGCGGACCCGCCTGCCGGGCCGCGTGGTGCGGGTGGTGACGTCCGGACCGTCGCGTCGTCCGGGCGGGACCGCGTGCCGCGTCGCGCCGTGCGGGTGACGACGTCTGCCGGGTCGCGCCGTGCGGGTGGTCACGTCGCGACCGTCCGGGAGGCACGGATCACCGTGGCAGCGACCCTCGCGGCGTTCACGCCGTCCACATCGAGCGCCCAGGCGCGCGCGGCGTCGTGGTCGCGGCCGTGCCGCATGTGCCGGCCCACCAGGCGGTCGACGCGCACGGCGTCGTCGACGACGCACGCCCAGGTCTCGGTGCACAGCGACGGCAGGTCCGCCCAGGGGGCGTCCTCGTCGAGCAGGTAGTTGCCCTCGGTCACCACGAGACGGGTCCTGCGCGGCACCGGGATGCTGCCCGCGACCGGCTCGTCCACCCGACGGTCGAAGTCGGGTGCCCAGACGACCGGCTCGTCGGCGACCGCGAGGCGACGGACCAGTGCGACGTAGCCGCCCGCGTCGAACGTGTCGATCGCGCCCTTGCGGTCGCGCCGTCCGAGGGCGTCGAGGGCCGCGTTCGCCAGGCGGAAGCCGTCCATCGGGACCTGGACCGCCGTCCCACGTCCGGCGTGGTCGTCCACGGCCGTCACGATGCGCCGGGCGAGGGTCGACTTGCCTGCTCCCGGGGCCCCGGCGATGCCGAGCACCACCCGGTCGGGGCCGGACGCGAGGTCCACGGCGCGCGCGACGGCCTCGTCGACGTTCATCCGGGGCTGGGACACGGTGCCATCCTGGCAGGCCCGGTGGTTCACTGGCCGCATGGTGGATGCGACGACGGCGTTCAGCGGGTTCTCGGTCCGGGACGTGCCGGAGGCCAGGGCGTTCTACGAGGGTGTGCTCGGGGTCCCGGTCACCGAGGAGCACGGCATGCTCTCCCTGCAGGTGGGTGGGACGCACGTGCTCGTCTACCCGAAGGGTCCCGCGCACGAGCCGGCGTCGTTCACGGTGCTGAACTTCCCGGTGCCGGACGTCGACGCCGCCGTGGACGAGCTCACCGCCGCGGGCGTGCGGTTCCTGCAGTACGACGGCGTCACCGACGAGCGGGGGGTGAACCGGAACGGCGGACCGCTGATCGCCTGGTTCACGGACCCGTCCGGCAACGTGCTGAGCATCGTGGAGCAGGAGTCCGGCCCGAGCCGGTGAGCCGCCGCGTCCCCGTCAGCGGGTGAGCGCGCCCGCCCAGCCGAGCGCGATCGGGACCAGCAGGCCGTGCCGGTGGTGCGGCAGCTCCGCGATCGGGACCCAACGGGCCTCGTCCGTGGAGCCGTCGACCTCGTCGCGGAGCTCCCCGCCGACGATCGTCGCGCGGAAGACGACCTGCACGGCCTTCATCGGCCGACCCCGCGCGCCCGCGTGCATCCGGCGCTCCGGCGGGACGACGTGGTGGCGGACACCGAGCAGGGCGCCGACCCTGGCCTCGAGTCCGGTCTCCTCCCGGACCTCCCGCACGACCGCCTGCTCGACGGTCTCGTCGAACTCGACGCCGCCACCGGGCAGGGTCCAGGTGCCGGACTCCGGGAAGCGCAGTCGCGCGAGGAGCACCCGGTCGCCCTCCGTGACCACGGCGTAGGCCGCGAGTCGGGTGTCGTAGTCGGTGTACTCCATCACCCGACCATGCCAGGAACGCGAGCGCGACCCGCTCAGCCGCGCCGCGCCTTGCGGCCGTCACACCGTCGCGCTCGACCGCCAGCCGACCCGGAGTCGCGCCACCGCACGGTCGAACCCGCCGATGACCTCGGTGTCGTCACGGAGCAGGGCCTGGAGCTGCAGGCCCTCGTACAGCGCGACGAGCTGCTCGGCGGCGTGCCGCGGGGACGTCCCCTCCGGCTCACGACCGGCGACGACGTCGCGGGAGAGGCCGAGGGTGATGTCCTCGAACGAGTGGTCGTACTGCGCACGGAACCAGCCCTCGGCCGGGTGGCCCGGCGTCGACGCCGCGCTGAGGAGGGCGATCCGCAGCCGGACGAGCGACGGTTCGTCCAGCCCGGCCTGCAGGCGCGCTCGGAGGTACGCGACCACGCCGTCCCGTTCGGCCACGCTCCACAGCGCCCGGCGGCTCCCGTTGTTCCAGCGGTCCATCACCGCGACGACGAGGAGGTCCCAGATGGGGTAGGCGCGCCGCACGTCGTCGACGTCGAGGTCGGCCGCCCGGGCGATCTCGACGTGACCGACGCTGTGGAAGTCGCCGGCACGGTAGGCCGCGATCGCACCGGTCACCACACGGGAGCGGAGCTCGGCATCGGAATCGGACATGCCGTCGATTCTGGGGCGGCGGCGGAGCCGGGGCACCGCCCAGTCCGGGGGACGAGGTGGGGCCGGTGCGGTCCCGACCATCCCGGTGCCGGTGCCGGTGCCGGTGCGGGCCCGGTACGCGTAGCGGGCCCGCACCGCTCAGCCCCGGTCGAACGTGATCGTGTCGTCGTCGGGAGCCGTCACGCGACCCGTCCGGGCGAACTCGGCCCACACCGTGCGGATGCGCCGCCCGCGCTCGTCCACCGCCGGCCAGTCGCGCTCGGGCACGAAGGCCGAGCCGGCCCAGGCGGCCCGCCCGCCGAGGAGCATCGGCAGGTCGCTCATGTGCACCGCGCCGGTCGGCCGCGCCGTCGTGCCCCGCAGCAGCCGGTAGGAGGTCGCGTGCCCGCCCGCGGCCCGGTGCCGGTCGCGGAACCGCCGGACGTCACGGCCGTAGACCACCTCGGACAGCGGGCGGACGAGCCACCAGCGCACGAGCGGCCGCAGCACCCGCGTCCGGGAGACGGCGGCGATCGCGGGCACCGACCGGACGAACATCGCCGCCTCGTCGACCGCGGACCCGATGAGCACGTCGACGTCGGGCGCCACCGCACGCCACGCGTCGGCTGCACGGGACTCCGTCGGCAGCGGGTCCTGCCCGTACTGCGTGCCGAACGGCATCCCGCCGCGGAGGCCGAACGGCGCTCCGGCCCGCGCCCCCGCCAGCTGCCGGGCCAGGACGTCCTCGAGCGGGGTCGCCGCGTCGACGGCACCGACGGCTCGGAGCACCGCGCGGCTCATCCGGGCGCGCCGTCGGGAGATGCCGAGCGGTGCGCTCTGGATGATCGCCCGTCGGAAGAGGCCCTCTGCGCCACGGCTGATCATGAGGTGCGCGATCGCGTCCCCGCCCGCGGACTGCCCGAACACGGTGACGGTGTCGGGGTCGCCGCCGAACGACCCGATGTTCGCCCGCACCCACCGCAGCGCTTCGACCAGGTCGAGCAGCCCGAGGTTGGCCGGGACGCGTTCGCCGTCGCCGAGGAAGCCGAGCACCCCGAGGCGGTAGGTCACCGACACGACGACCACGCGCTGCTCCGCCACGAGGTCGTGGGCGTCGTGGATCGGGAGGTCGCCGCCGCCGATGACGTACGAGCCGCCGTGCACCCACACCATGACGGGCAGGCGCTCGTCGGGGCGTGCGTCCGCGGGCAGGGTGATCGTCAGACGCTGGCAGTCCTCGTCGACGCCGAGGTGCTGCATCGGCGGCAGCAGCTCGTCGACGAACGCCGCCGGGGGCTGCGGCGCCACCGGGGCCGGGGTGACCGCGGCGAAGGGCTCCGGGAACGCGGGCGCCGGCAGCGGTCGACGGAACCGTTCGGCGGTCGCGTAGGGGATGCCCTGCGCCCGGACGACGTCGCCGTCCACGCGGGCCAGGACGGTGCCGACCGAGGTGTCGAACGCGCGCAGATCGGGCATGCCGTCCACGCTAGCGGGCCGAGCATCGGGCGCGGGCCCGGAGCCCGATGACGGGCCGTGCCCCCGGGCGCGGACGGGGCCGGAGCCCGATGGCGACCCCGCCGGCGCGGCCCTCCGCGGTGCGAGGAACGCAACACGGCGTCGAAAACTACACAGCGGGTGGTTTCTCCGGTAGCGTCGTCATCGATCTCGCCGTGGAGCATCGCTCCTCGACGGGCTGCGACCCCCGGTGCTGCGACATCCAGTGCCGCGACACCAGTCAGGACCGAAGGAGCACTCCGCAATGCCCACCACCTCTGTGCAGCTCTACTCGCTGCGCGACGCCATCGCCGAAGACCTCGACACGGCCATCGCCCGGGTCCGCGAGATCGGCTACGAGAACGTCGAGCCGTACGCGTTCGTCGAGCGGGTCGACGACCTCGAGCGGGCACTGCAGGCCAACGGCCTCACGGCGCCCTCCGGTCACGTCGCCGTGATCGACGCCGAGGACACCGCCCCGATCTGGGACGCCGCGAAGCGCCTCGGCATCGAGACCGTCATCGACCCGTTCATCCCGACCGACCGCTGGCAGACCGCCGACGACGTCAAGAAGATCGCGGACCGGGTGAACGAACTCACCGCCGAAGCCGCCGGGCACGGCCTGAAGTTCGGGTACCACAACCACCAGTGGGAGTTCACGAACAAGGTCGACGGCCGCACGGTCTACGACCACTTCGTCGCGCAGCTCCACCCCGAGACCGTCCTCGAGGTCGACACCTTCTGGGCCACCGTCGGCGGCGCGGACGCTCCGGCAGTGCTCCGCTCGCTCGGCGACCGCGTCGTCGCGATCCACGTCAAGGACGGCAAGGTCGACGGCGACATCCTCACCGCCCTCCCCTCCGCCGAGAGCGCCCTCATCGTCCCGGAAGCGCTCCAGCGGGCGTTCGAGAACCAGAAGCCGGCCGGCCAGGGCGACGTCGACGTCGCGGGCATCCTCGCCGCCGCGCCGCAGGCCATCCGCGTCGTCGAGTTCGACGCCTACGCCGGGGACGTCTTCGAGGGCATCACCGAGTCGCTGCAGTGGCTGCGCGAGAACGACACCGCCGGGGGCGCAGCGTGAGCCGCGTCGGCGTCGGCATCATCGGTGCCGGCAACATCTCCGACCAGTACCTGACGAACCTCACGCAGTTCGCCGACGTCGAGGTCCTGTTCGTCGCGGACCTCATCCAGGAGCGCGCGAAGGCCCAGGCCGAGAAGTACGGCGTCGCCTCGTACGGCACGGTCGAGGAGCTCCTCGCCCGTGACGACGTCTCGATCGTGGTGAACATCACGATCCCGGCCGAGCACGCGAAGGTCGGCCAGCAGATCATCGCCGCCGGCAAGCACACCTGGAGCGAGAAGCCCGTCGCCACGACCGCCGAGGACGCGCAGGACCTGCTCGCCTCCGCCGAGGCCGCCGGCGTCCGCTACGCGACCGCGCCGGACACCGTGCTCGGCGCGGGCATCCAGACCGCGATCCGCGCCATCGCCCGCGGTGACATCGGGACGCCGCTCACCGCGACGACGATGTTCCACGTGCCCGGACCGGACCAGTGGCACCCGGACCCCGAGTTTCTGTACGCCCGGGGCGCCGGTCCGCTGTTCGACATCGGCCCGTACTACGTCACGACGCTGCTGCACGCGTTCGGCTCCGCTTCGCGCGTGCAGGCCGTGTCGTCGAAGTCGCGCGAGACCCGCGTGATCGGTTCGGGTCCCCGCGCCGGCACCGAGTTCCCCGTCGAGGTGCCCACGCACCACGCCGCGCTCATCTCGTTCGCCGACGGCCAGTCCGCGCAGACGACCCTGTCGTTCCAGCACGCCCTGCCCCGCAACGGCTTCGTCGAGATCAACGGCTCCGAGGGCACCATCGTGCTGCCGGACCCGAACGTCTTCGACGGCGACAGCACCCTGTGGACGCTCGGCGAGGACGAGCCGACGACGCTCGCGCACACGGGCTCGACCTGGGGCCGTGGCACGGGTGTCGTCGAGCTGGCCCGCGCGATCGCCGAGGGTCGGCCGGAGCGCGCCTCCGGCGCCGTCGCGTCGCACGCGCTCGACGTCATGCTCGGCATCCGCGACGCCGCCGAGTCGGGTCAGCCCGTGGAGATCGCCTCGCGCATCACCAAGCCCGAACCGCTGCCCGAGGACTTCGACCCCTCGGCCGCGGTGCTCGCGGAGGGCGTGCGAGCCTAGTCGCCAGCACCACGAGGGGCCGGTTCCGTCGGGAACCGGCCCCTCGTGCGTCCTGCGGTGGTCTTGACGTCCCTGCCTGGAGGCGCGGCTCGGCTCGGTACCGCGGGCCGCGGTGTCAGCGACGGGCGCCCAGCGAGACCGCGCGTGCGCGTCCCGGCGACGCGCTGGTCCGCGGGAGCGCGACTGGCCGCCCGAGCGGTACGGTGCGGCAGGAGGACGGACATGGCAGCACCGACGATCGACACCGAGGTCACCTACCCCGCCGGGACGGTCACGAGCGAGGGCACGGTCGTGCACGTCGAGCCGGTCGGCGGCGACCGCTGGGCGGTCTTCCTGGACCGGACGGCAGCTCACCCGGTCGACACCGCCTGGCCGGACCAGCCGGCAGACCGCGTCACGCTCTCGACGCCGGACGCGCAGTACGACGGCGTCGAGGTCCGGGTCGCGGGCGTCCAGGACGGGACGGTCCACGTCGGTGACGACCTCCCGGTGCGCACCGGCACCGAGGGGTGGGTGTTCGCGGTCGCCCACGTCGTGCACGCGGACCCGCCGGCACTCGGGGACCGCGCGACGGTCACGGTCGACCGGGGGTTCCGGACGGCGCTCAGCGTCGCGCACAGCGCCTGCCACCTCGCGGCCCTCGCCCTCGACGCCGTGCTCGCGGACCGCTGGTCGAAGCCCGTGCCGGAGGACTCGCTCGGCCGGCCGGCGTTCGACTCCCTCGCGATCGTGCGGTCGTTGATCGGCGAGTACCGCTCCGAGGACGTCTACCGGATCGGGAAGTCGCTCCGGAAGAAGGGCT
Source organism: Curtobacterium luteum (assembly GCF_014646995.1). Taxonomy (GTDB): domain Bacteria; phylum Actinomycetota; class Actinomycetes; order Actinomycetales; family Microbacteriaceae; genus Curtobacterium; species Curtobacterium luteum. The sequence goes on from NZ_BMOI01000017.1 coordinate 23,382, forward strand.
TCGACCCGGGCGCCTTCGACGACGCCGACGGCATCGCGGACCGCGTGACCGGGCTGCTCCGCGCGTGGACGGCGACCGGGGGTCCGATCCACGTCGTGGCGGAGGACTCCCGGCTGTCCGCTCGTCGGCAGTGGCGGTGCGAGCTGCCCGACGGCGTGGCGGCGATCCCGTGCGGCGGGACGCACCCGGACGCGCTCTCGGACCTCGTCGACCCGACGGTCGCGATCTCGGTGGAGGACGTCCCGGGGGCTCGCGTGGTCACGATGACGACGACGCTCACCCCCCGCTGAGTCGCACCCGGTTCAGTCGACCGGCGGGACGAGCCGTTCGAGCAGGCGGAGCACCCGCTCGCCGTCGACCGCGTCGGGGTCGAGCAGCCACTGCACCTGCAGACCGTCCGACGCCGCGATGCACAGGCTCGCCAGGTCGACCGCGTCGAGGTCGGGGCGGATGCGGCCCGCAGCCTGGTCCGACGCGATGGACTCGGCGAGCTCGGCCCGGAGACCCGTGAACCGCTCGCGCACGAACTCGCGCGTCGCCGGGTGTCCCTCCTGCACCGCGTCGGCCGAGAGGGTCGTGTACAGCTGCACCAGCCCCGGGACGGCGCGGTTGCGGACCGCGCTGTCACGCATGTCGCCCACCGCGGACTTCACCCGGTCAGGAGCGCCCTGCTCGCGGACCTCGTGCTCGTGGTAGACCGCCAGCAGCAGCTCGTCACGACTCGGGAAGTAGTGCCGGAGGGCGGCGTGCGTGATGCCGAGCGACTCGGCGACCGAGCGGAGGGACGACGCGTCCACGCCCTGTTCGGCGACCATGCGGATCACCTGGTCGAGGATCTGCGCCCGACGCTCGGCACCCTTGCGGTACCCACGGCGCTGCGGGGCCGTGTCGTCGTCCGGCGGGGAGGTCATCCCGCCAACTTACCGCTGGAAGGTTTTCCGCGCGAGCGCCCGAGCCCCCGGTCACACGACGACAGGGCCGGTCCGTGGAGCGATCAGGCCTGCCCTGCGGCGACGGTGTACTCGTCGACCGGGGTGGGCATCCCGGCCGTGAGCGCATCCACGATCGACGACAGCGCCCGGGCGACGACCTCGTTGTCGGCGTCGTCGAGGTTGTCGAGCACGCCGACCACGGCCTCGTGGAACCGCGCGTAGGACCCGTCGATCTTCGCCGCCGCCTGCGGGGTCGGACGCAGCACCTGCTGCCGCCGGTCCGTGGGGTGGGCATCGCGCACGAGGTCACCGCTCTCCACCAGACCGTCGACGATCTTCGTGACCGACGCGTTCGACACCGTGAGCATGACCGCGAGGTCCTTCGGCCCCATCGGCCGGGCGTCGCGCTCCGCCTGGAGCAGGTACCGGAGCGCGAGCGACTCGTTCTTGGCCAACCCGCTCTCGATCCGGGCCTGTTCGACCTGCTGCTCCTCGGCGTGCTGCAGCCGCAGGATCGACTCGACGGCGCCCCGTGCGGCGGCGGACCGCGGCTGGCGGGCGTAGAGGTGGTTGTGCTCTCGGCGGACGATGGTCAACGGCATGTGGTCATGCGCTCCTGGGTCAAGCGGTCGGTGCGGTGAAGAAGTCGGCGTACGACGGCTCGGAGCGCGTCGAGAGGAGCGACGGGTCGTTGATGCGGCGCTGCACGAAGGCGTCGATGACCGCCTGGTTCGTGAGGCCCACCCGCGGGTGGCTCCGGCCGACGCTCGCCTGCCGCGCCATCCCCGTGTACGTGCTGTGCATGTCAGACCCGCCTTCCCGTCGATCCCTGCATCCTCGTGGACGTCGTCCTCGTGGACGTTCCGAACTCTTTCACGACGTCAACGATTCGCGCAACGAACTGTTTGCACTTTGGACGTTTCGCGCACTGAACCGTTCGGACGGTTCGCGGGGTCCGGTCAGTCGACCCAGACGACGGTGCCGTTCAGGTCGTGCTGCAGAGCGGCGACCCCCGCGCGCAGTGCCCGCCCAGCACGCTCGGGCGTGAAGGTCGAGGGGTCGTGGTGGCTCGAGGCCCCGAGCTCCTCGCCGCGGAACCCCGCCCCGGTCCAGTCGGCGGCGGTCACGTTCGAGGTGGGCTCGGCGATCTCCGCGCCGAGCACGAGGAACTGCTGGTGGAGCGCGCTCGGCGAGATCGCTGCGACGGGGTCCACCATCGCGTTCCTGACACTGATGACGAGGTCGGCCCGGTCCGCGACCGCCTGGAGCACGGCGTCCGTCATGCCGTCGGCGGATGCGGGCTGGACGTCGGTCACGGTGACCCCCTCGGCGGTCGCCCAGCTCCGGACCGCCGATGCCAGCGTCGCGGTCTGGGCATCGTCACCCGCGCCGTACTCCCCCGGCGACAGCAGCACGACGTCGTAGTCGGCCGGCGGGTGGGTGCCGTCCCAGGAGCCGGGGGCCGGACTGATCGTCGCCTCGGGCGACGGGGGACTGCTCGGGTCGACGAAGCCGGCGCCGAGCGTGCCGGCGGCGTCCGACGACGGGGACCGGGTGGTCGGGACCCCTCCGGCCTCCCCGCTCGGACCGGACGAGCACGCCGTCAGCAGGAGCGCGCCCGCGACGGTCACGGCGAGCACGCCCGCGAGCACGGGCGTCCGGGAGCGGATGCGGTTCACGGTGGGGCCTCCGGGCATGACGGGGCGAGCAGGGCCGGACCATGGAACCACGACGCGCGGCACCTGCGGGAGGCGTGGGCGCGCTGATCCGCGGTCGGTCGGCAACCGGTCGCCGACTGTTCACCTGCCGGTTGCCTCGACCGGAGATCGTCTGCCCGGTGACCCCCGGAACCACCCGCTCCCCGCACCGCACCCCGATCCTCCGACACCGGATCGTGGCCGCGGTGCTGCTCGCCGTCGTCGCCGTCGTCGGCCTCCTCGCCCTCGGCGGCCCGGCGTCGGCGCACGGCTTCAGCTCGGTCGTCTACGCGCACGTCGACTCGAGGGATGCGGGGACCGTGCGCGCGCGGCTCGGCCTCGAGTACGACCTCATGCTCGTGTCCGTGGGGACGAGCGAGCACGACGACCCGTTCTACCGGGCGGGCCAGGCCGCGTGGGACGACGGGGACTTCCCCGGGATGCGGAAGACCGCCGAGGCCCACCTCGAGTCACTCGGCGCGTACGTCCTCGACCGGTTCACCGTGACCCCCGGCGGCCGGGCGTGCGTGGGCGAACTGGAGCCGACGGTCACGGTCGACATGCAGGACGAGGTCCCGTACGCCGAGGTGACGGCGGACTTCACCTGCCCCGACCCCGGTCGCACCGACTCGGGGCACGTGGTGTCCTCGACGCTCTTCCCGGACCACGAGTCGTACGTCACCGGCACGAAGACGATCGTCACGTACGACGTCGACGGCAAGCAGGGCTCCGCCACACTGGCCGCGGACAGCCCGTCGTTCTCCACCGAGCAGTCCGCCGGGCAGCGGTTCTGGGAGTTCTTCACCCTCGGCGCCGAGCACCTGCTCACCGGCATCGACCACATCCTGTTCCTGGTGGCGTTGATCGCCGGGTCCCGACGACTCCGGGAGGTCGTCTACACGGCCTCGGCGTTCACCGTCGCGCACTCGATCACGTTCATCCTCGCCGCCCTCGGGGTGGTGAGCCCGCCGTCGATCGTCGTCGAGCCACTCATCGCGCTCTCGATCGCCGCGGTCGCCGGCTGGTACCTCTGGCGCCTCTGGCGTCGCCGTTCCCGCGCGGACGAGCTCGCCGTCGGCACCGAGGGCCGGTTCGCCCTCGACCGCTCGGGCTGGTCCCGGCTCGCGGTGGTGTTCGCGTTCGGGCTCGTCCACGGGCTCGGGTTCGCCGGGGCGCTCGGCATCCACGAGGCGTTCTCGTGGCAGCTCCTGGTGTCGCTCCTCATCTTCAACGTCGGGATCGAAGCGGTGCAGCTCGCGATCATCGCGATCGTGTTCCCGCCGCTCGCGCTGCTGCGTCGCCGAGCCCACATCGCGGCCCTCTGGGTCACCGGGGCGATCACGGCCGGCGTCTTCGTCATGGGCATGATCTGGTTCGTGCAGCGCCTCGCCGCCGGCTGAGGCAGCGGCAGCCTCAGCGCCGTCGTCGCGACCCTGTGACGGTCCTCAGCAAACCGGGTCTGTCCGTACACACAGCGTTCACCGAGGGGTTTCACGGCGCGCCCAGAGTCTCCCGTGCACGTTCCTCTCGTTCCTGAACGGATCACGATCATGAGTCTCCTGTCCAGCACGCCCGCACGGCGTCGCACGACCCTCCGCCTCGGCGGGGCCGTCCTGGGTGCCGCGCTCGTCGCCGGCGCGGCCTTCACGGGCACCGGTACGGCGACGGCTGCGCCGACGACCCCGACCACGAACATCTCGACCGGCGGCCCCATCCACGTCCTGCTGGGCGTCGGCGCCACCGAGAGCCAGCGCATCGCCTCCTGGTACTTCCCGACCAACGTCGACCAGTCGCTCGAGATCGAGAAGACCGCCGACCTGGCGGACGGCGCCTTCACCAGCGCCAAGAAGACCATCGCCGCCTCGAAGGCCGCCAACACCGCGGCCGACACGAGCACCACCGACTCCGACACCAAGAGCATCGCCGGCATCGCCGCGGAGTCCGGCTACATCAACGCGCACGCGACGATCAGCGACCTCGAGCCGAACACGAGCTACACGTACCACGTGGGTGCGGCGGACGGCTCGGCGTGGTCGTCGACGTACACCTTCACGACGAAGCGCTTCAGCGGCGACTTCGACTTCCTGTTCTTCGGCGACCCGCAGATCGGTTCGTCGGGCTTCGTCGACGACGACGGCGCGGGTTGGGCGGACACGCTCGAGTACGCGACCCGGAACGACCCCGCGGCCGAGCTCCTCGTCTCCGGCGGCGACCAGGTCGAGCACGCCAACAACGAGTACGAGTGGGGCGCGTTCGCCGACAGCAGCGACGTGCTCAAGCAGTACCCGTGGGCCTCGACGATCGGCAACCACGACGTCGGCGGCAAGGCGTACGAGCAGCACAACCAGGTCCCGAACTCGCTGAAGGTCCCGGACTTCTACCCGGGCGGCAACAGCACCGCGAACTCGGGCGGTGACTACTGGTACACCTACAAGGGCGTCCTGTTCATCGACATCAACTCGAACGCCTACGCCGGTGGCTCGGACGCGGCACACGTGTCGTACGTCCGCGACGTCATCAACCGCTACGGCGACGACGCGAAGTGGACCGCGCTGGTCTACCACCACTCGATCTACTCGCCCGCCGACCACGCGAACGACGCCGACAACCAGCAGCGACGGTTCGACTTCACGCGAGCGTTCTCGGACCTCGGCGTCGACATCGTCCTGCAGGGCCACGACCACTCGTACTCCCGCAGCTACGCGATCAAGAACGGCAAGAAGGCCAACCCGGACGAGCAGCCGGCGGCCCCCGAGGTCTTCTCCGGCCCCGGCGGCGTGATCTACATCACCGCCAACTCGGCATCCGGCTCGAAGTACTACGACCTGACCGCTCCGGACGCCACCAAGGGCGGCTACGGTGCGGACCCGCTCGACCCGACCGGCAAGCGCCACTGGGCCAACTCGGTCGAGAACCAGGAGCACGTGCGGACGTACGTCAAGGTCTCGGTGACGGACGACGCACTCGACGTGCACGACATCCGCGCCGGTGACTGCTCCGCGCCGAACGCCGCCGTGACCCACGGCAAGGTGTCCGACTGCGGTGTCACGCTCCAGCCGACGGCCTCGGCCGACCCGGCCCCGATCGGGTCGACCGTCGACCGCTTCCAGCTCGACGCAGCCCTGCCGGCCACGACCACGAAGCTCTCGGTCTCGGCCCCGGAGCAGACCCTCGGCACCGCGAAGCCCGCCACGGTCACCGCGACCGTCGACGGCGGCATCGGCACCCAGGTCGGGACGGTGACCTTCTCGGACGGCGGCACGGCGCTCGGGACGGTCGACCTGGAGGCGGGCTCGGCGACGCTGACCCTGCCGGCCTCGCTGGCACTGGGCGAGCACGCGCTCTCCGCCACGTTCACGAGCACCTCGGCGTTCGCCGGGGCCTCCTCCGCCACGACCAGCGCCACCGCGTTCGAGGTCGCAAAGACCCCGTCGCGGACGGCCGTCAAGTACAGCGCCGGCAAGGCGACGGTGCAGGTCAAGGCGACCGGGGTCACGGTGAACGGCACCGCTCGGATCTACCAGGGCTCGAAGCGCCTGGCGACGGTCACGGTGAAGTCCGGCACGGTGACGGTGGCGCTGCCGCTGCAGAAGGGCACGCACACGCTGCACGCCGTCTTCGCCGGGACCGACCGGCTCACGACCAGCACGAGCCCGAACGTCACGGTCGTCGTCAAGTAGACCCGACCCCCGCACGACCGGAGGCCCCGCGACAGCCGTCGCGGGGCCTTCCGCATCCGCTGGCCCTCTCCGTCGGACTCCCAGCTGACACTGAGCGATCTGTTGGCACTCTCTGGGTTCGAGTGCTAGAACAGAAGCAGTTGAGTCGAGGGGACTCAACACAGAACACCACGAAGGAGTTGACGACGATGACGATGAACTTCGACCCGTTCCGCGAGCTCGACCGCCTCGCCGGCTCCCTGCTCGGGAGCGCCGGCGGGCCGCGTTCGATGCCGATGGACCTGTACCGCACCGGGGACCACTTCGTCCTCGACGTCGACCTGCCCGGCATCGACCCGGGCAGCGTCGACGTCGACGTGGACGGCTCGGTCCTCACCATCCGTGCCGAGCGCACCCTCGGCGCTCCCGAGGGCTCGCAGTGGATCACACGCGAGCGGCAGCCCGGCACGTTCGTCCGGCAGCTGACGCTCGGCGACCACCTCGACGCCGGCCGCATCACCGCCGCGTACGACAACGGCGTGCTGAGCATCACCATCCCAGTGAAGGAGTCCGCGAAGCCGCGCAAGATCGACGTCGCGGTCGGCACCGGCTCGCAGCAGCTCGCCGTCGCCGGCGGCACCTCCGAGTAGGCCCGGGGCGCGATGGCAGGACTGCTCAACGCGCTCTTCGCGATCGCGGTCGTCACCGTCGGCCTGACGGTGACGAGCCTCGACCGCCGGGTCGCGCTCGTGCTCGGGGCGACCGGCAGCACGGTCGGGTCGTTCCTCGCCTGGGTCGTCGCCCCGGCCGCGTGGTCGGGTGCGATGCCCTGGGTCGCGTCGGTCCTCGGGACCGCGGCGCTCGTGGCCGGGTGGAGCGCGGTCCGACTGTACGACGGCGTCTTCGCGCCGCCGCCGGAACCGGCGGACGACACCGGGACGGTCGCGACGACCAGGCGGTGACCGGAAGACGGACTGGAGGCGCGGTGCCGGCTGGCACCGCGCCTCCAGTCCGTTCGTTGCACGGGAGCACGCGACGCGCGCGTTCCGTGGGACGACTCCTCCTTGTTCGGCTAGCGTGCAGCGCATGGACCTGCAGCTCTCGGATCGTGTCGCGCTCGTCGTCGGGGGGAAGGGCTACATCGGCCGCGCGGTCGTGGATCGTCTCCGTGCCGAGGGGGCGATCGTCGTCGTGGCCTCGCGCAGCGCCGGGGACGACGAGGACGGCGTGGTGATCGACACCGCGTCACAGGAGTCCGTCGACGCCGGGGTCGCGACGGTGGTCGATCGGCACGGGCGCATCGACGTCCTGGTCGTGACGGCGGCTCCGAGCGCACGCACCCTCGACCCCGCGCGGAAGTCCGACCCCGAGCAGGTCGCCGCGGCGATCGACGGCAAGGCACTCGGCTTCCTGCGCGTCGCGAACGCCGTCGTCCCGCACCAGCGCGAGGCCGGCTTCGGCCGGGTCGTCGTCGTGAGCGGCCAGAACGCCTACATCTCGGGGAACATCACCGCGTCGCTCCGGAACACCGCCGCGAACGTGATCGCGAAGAACCTCGCCGACGAACTCGCCGGGTCGGGCGTCAGCGTGAACGTGGTGAACCCGGGGACCGTGACCGACGAGCCGGCGGCCCAGGTGCAGCACGGTGCGGGCGGCGAGTCGAGCCCGCGGCAGATCGCGGACCTCGTCGCGTTCCTCTCGTCCCCGCTGTCGGCGCTCAGCGGGGAGTCGATCTCGATCGCCCACCGGATGCTCGGGTCCGTCGTGGTCTGACCCCAGGGCGCGTCCCACGACGGCGGGCGGGGGGGACGACCCGTTCGTCCTCGGGACGGATGCGCTTCGGCCGCCCGCCCGATGCCCGACGGGTGGTCGGTCCCCCAGGCTGACACCATGGACTCCTCGATCAAGCACGTCATCGCCACCCTGTCGGTCTGCGCCGGGATCGTCGCCGTCACCGCGTGGGCACTCATCGCGATGTCCCCGGTGGCGTGAGCACCGGGAGCGACGCGGCCCACGGCCGAGCGGCGCACGACCCCGTGCGATGATCGGAGCCGTGACGGAAGGGCGCACGTTCATCCGACCGCTCGCCACGCGCTCGATCGTCGTCGACGTGGTCTGGGCGGTCGTCGCGGCGCTCGCCTTCCTCGCCCCGGTCGACCTCGAGCTCGAGCACGCCAGCATCCTCGCCGTGGTCGCCGCCGCCGGTGCCATCGCGGTGCGACGGATCTCGCCGTCGGTCGCGATGCTCCTGGTCGTCACGCTCGGCTTCGTCCAGGTCGCCGGCGGCGAACGGCCGTCCCTCGTCGACCTCGCGATCTTCGTGGTGATCGGCACCAGCGCGATCGTGGGCACCCGCGCCGAGGTCGTCCTCTCCGGACTGCTGGCGTTCGTCGCCGGCGTGGGCGCGACGCTCTACCTCACCGTCACCGGGTTCCGGTTCGCGGTGCTCGTGAACGGTCCCCGCGACCAGGCCTTCCTCGCCATGGCGGCACCGGCCGCGGCACTCCTGGCGGTGTGGGCGGGCGGCCTGGCGGTCCGCGCGTTCCGGTCCCGCGACCGCGAGTCCGAGCGCCGCGCCCACGCCGAGGAGGCCCGCTCCCGCGCCGAGGCCGTGGCCACCGAGGCCGAGGCGACCGCCACCCGCGCCATCGACGTCGCGGAGTCGGAACGCATCCGTGCGGCGATCGCCCGCGACGTGCACGACGTGGTGGGGACACTCGCTCGCGGTGATCATCGCGCAGGCGGACTCGGTGCCGTTCCTCGCCGACGAGGCACGGGTCCGCGAGGTCAGCGCCACGATCGCCAGCACGGCCCGGAGCTCGCTCATGGAGGTGCGGCAGGTCCTCGGCCAGATCGACGGCACCGGCGACTCCGGCCCGGCGACGCTCGACGAGATCGTGCAGGGCATCCGCGACGCCGGCGTCCCGGTGGAGCACGCCGTCCGCGGCGGTCCCCGACCGTTCGGCCACGACGCCGGGACGGCCGCCCGACGGGTGCTGCAGGAGATGCTCACCAACGCGCTCCGGCACGGCGCCCCCGGCATGCCCGTCACCGTCCGGGAGACGTGGCGGTCCGCCGACCTCGTCCTCGAGGTCGAGAACGTCGTCGGCAGCGGCGCGACCGGCGGCTCGGGCCGCGGGGTCGACGGCATGCGCTCCCGGCTCGCCGCGCTCGACGGCTCCTTCGACGCCGCGGTCCTCGACGACGTGTTCGTGGCCCGCGCCCGCATCCCGATCGACATCCCAGGGGGGACCAGATGACGAACACGACCGACGAGCCAGCCGACCAGGCACGCCCGACCGGCGGCGCCGACCAGGCACGCCCGACCGGAGGCGCCCACCAGCCAGCCGCCCCGGCGGGCGCGACCCCGCGCCCCATCCGCGTCCTCCTCACCGACGACCAGGCGCTCTTCCGAGCCGGCCTCCGCGTGGTGCTCGACGCACAGGACGACATGGTCGTGGTGGGCGAGGCGTCGGACGGCGCCGAGGCCCTCGCCGCGATCCCGGCCGTTCGCCCGGACGTGGTGCTCCTCGACATGCGGATGGCCGGCATGGACGGGGTCGAGACCGTCCGACACCTCTTCTCCGGGAGCTTCCCCGCCCCGGTCCCCCGCGTGATCGTGCTCACGACGTTCGGCCTCGACCCGGCGGCGGCGACCGCGATCCGCCTCGGTGCGAGCGGGTTCCTGCTCAAGGACACGACCCCGCCGTTCCTCTTCGCCGCCATCCGGGCCGTCCACGAGGGCAGCTCGGTCATCGCCCCGAACGACCTCGCACAGCTCTTCGGCACCGACGTCGAGCGGGCGCCGAAGCCGCAGCCGACGGAGTTCCAGTCGTTGTCCGACCGGGAGCGCATCGTGTTCGGGTGGGCCTCACGGGGTCTGTCGAACGCCGAGATCGCGGCGAAGGAGTTCGTCACCGAGTCGACCGTGAAGACGCAGATCTCGAGCATCCTCGGCAAGCTCCAGCTGCGCGACCGGGTGCAGCTCGTCGTCTACGCGCACGACCACGGGCTCGCCGGCGCGCGCGACGAGGGCTAGGCGCCGACCACCTCGTCGAGGATCGTCGCGATCGCCGCGGGGTCGTGCGCGAACCGCCCGAGGAACAGGCCGCCGATCCGCCCCTGCCCCCGGGTGAGGAGTCCCGGTCCGGCACTCCCGCCGTAGATCACGGTGCTGCCTGCCAGCTCCGGGCGGGTGGCGAGGTGCGCCTCGATCCCCGCGAGCACGTCGACGATGTGGTCGTCCGGCGCGGGTGCCGACGCGCCGATCGCCCAGACCGGCTCGTACGCCACGATCAGCGGCCCGACGAGACCGTCCGCGGTCGCGGTGGCGAGCGACCGGTCCAGTTGCGCAGTCACCTCGGACACGGCGTCCGCACTGGAGGCACGGTGCGGCTCCCCCACACAGACCAACGGCCGCAGGTGGTTGCGGAACGCCGCGTGCACCTTCCCCGCGACCTCGTCGTCCGTCTCGTGGAACAGGGAACGCCGCTCCGCGTGGCCGATCTCGACGAGGTCGACCCCGATCTCGCGCAGCTCGGCTCCGGAGACCTCCCCCGTGAAGGCCCCCTCGTCCGCCCACGCCAGGTCCTGCGCCCCGAGCAGCACCGGCGACCCGCCCAGCAGCGCGCGCACGGGGACGAGCGCCGGGAACGTCGGGACCACGAACAGCGTGGCCGCGCCGGACCGCACGGCGGGGTGCCGCTCGGCGATGCCCACGACGTCCCGCACCCAGGCGAGGGTTCGGGCGTGCGAGAAGTACATCTTGAGCGACACCCCGACGAGCGTCATGCGCGGTCGTCCCCCGACGCGTCGAGCCCCTCGGCCGCGGAACCGTCGTACCCGCAGATGGCCGCGACCTTCTCGGCGCTCGCGGACGAGGTGTCGAACTCGTACCCGAGCCACTCCGTCGCCAGCCGACGTGCGAGCTCGAGGCCGATGACCCGCTGCCCCATGCAGAGCACCTGGGCGTCGTTCGACAGCACCGACCGCTCGACGCTGTAACTGTCGTGGGCGGTCACCGCTCGGATGCCCGGGACCTTGTTCGCGCTGATGGCCACCCCGAGGCCCGTCCCGCAGATGAGGATCGCCCGGTCGGCCTCCCCGTTCGCGACCATGCGCGCGGCGTCGACCGCGATGTGCGGGTAGGCGGTGTGCCCGTCCGCATCCACCCCGACGTCGTGGACCGAGGCCACCCGGTCGTCACCGGCCAGGTCCGCCTTGATGGCCTCCTTGTACTCGAAGCCGGCATCGTCCGACCCGACCACCAGTCGCAGCGTCATCGTGCTGCTCCTTCCTCGATGACCTCCGTCACCGTCTCGACGATCAACGCGAAGGACACCGCTCCCGGGTCCCTCGTCCCCACCGCCTGGTCGGCGTGGGTCTTCGCGCGTCCCTTGCGGGGCACGAGGTCGGCGGTCGCGTCCGCGGCCGCTCGGGCTGCCGATGCGGCGGCACGCCAGGCGTCGGCGACGGACGCGCCGTCCCGGACGGCGGACCCGAAGGCCTCGTCGAACGGCACGAGGGCGTCCACCATCGTCTTGTCTCCCGGTACCGCGCCGAAGGCGAGGACGGCCGACGTGGCAGCGTGCACGGCCTCCGCGACCTGCGCCGACGACGGACGCGACGTGTCCCCGACGGCGCGACCCAGCGCCTCCAGGGCGGCGCCCCAGATCGCACCGGACGTGCCGCCGGCCTTGTCCGACCACGCGTCGGCCGCCACGGCGAGGAGTCCGCCCGCCCCGACGCCGCGACCCAGTGCCTCCCGGGCGGCCGCGTCAGCGGCGAGCGCCCCGCGTTGCATGCCGATCCCGTGGTCGCCGTCACCGGCGACCGCGTCCATCTCCCCGAGCTCGTCGACGTGCTCGTCGACGACGCGGCGGGCGGCGGCGAGCGCTGCGGCGACCCGCGCCGCGACCTCCTGCGACTCGGGGGAACCGGTGCCGACGTCGATGCCGTCGGAGGCCTCCAGCTCGGACTCCGGCAACCGCTCGGACACGACCGCGCCGCCCTTCCGGAACGCCGGGGTGTCGGCGGGCGCTGCCCAGAGCCGCTCGAGCTCGTCGTCGAGCCAGAACAGCGTGAGCGAGACGCCGGCCATGTCGAAGCTCGTGACGAGTTCCCCGACCTCGGGCTCGACGACGACGACACCGGCCTCCTCGAGGAGTCGGGCGACCGAGCGGTAGACGACGAAGAGCTCCTCGTACTTGACGCTGCCGAGGCCGTTGAGGATCGGGACGACCCGCGCTCCCGCCGCGTCGACGCCGTCGGGCACCTCGTCGAGCAGGCGCGCGACCAGCAGCGACGCGAGTCCCTCGGCCGTCGGGACGTCGGTCTCGTCGATGCCGCGTTCACCGTGGATGCCCATGCCGATCGCCATGCGACGCTCCGGCACCTCGAAGAGCGGTTCGGCCGCGCCGGGCAGGGAGCAGCCGGAGAAGGCGACGCCGAACGAGCGGGTGCGGTCGTTGGCCCGCGCGGCCACGGCCGTGACGTCATCGAGCGAGCGGCCCTCCTCAGCGGCGGCACCCGCGACCTTGAAGACGCAGAGGTCACCGGCGATGCCGCGGCGCTCCGCGGCACGGTCGGCCGAGGCGGACACGACGTCGTCGGTGACCCGGATCGTCCGGACCGGGATGCCCTCGGACTCGAGGGTGCGGGCCGCGGCGTCGAAGTTGAGGCAGTCGCCGGCGTAGTTGCCGTAGGAGAACAGCACCCCGCCACCGTGCTCGGCTGCGCGGGCCACCCCGGCGACCTGCTGCGCGGACGGGCTGGCGAACAGGTTGCCCATGGCCGCTCCGGCGGCCAGGCCGTGCCCGACCAGGCCGCCGAAGGCCGGGTAGTGCCCGGAACCGCCGCCGATGACGACCGCGACCGTGCCGTCGGGGCTCGTGGTCGCACGCGCCACCCCGCCGTGCACGCGGCGGACCCACCGCTGGTTGGCGAGGACGAAGCCGTCCGCCGCCTCGTCCGCGAAGTCCGCGGGGTCGTTGAAGAGCCTGGTCATGCGTTCGTCTCCTTCGTCGAGCGCGTCGCGGCGGCGTGCGGGTCCTCCGCGCGCTCCGCAGCCCCGCGCGGCCGGGTCGTCGCCACGTGGGAGGTGTCGAGCAGTTCGTCCGCCTTCGCCCCGCCGAAGAACTTCGTGCAGAAGATCATCACGGCCGCCACGAACGCGAGGACACCGAGCGAGACGATGCCGAACGCGCCGCTGTCGGTCGGCACCACCTCGTTGATCGCGGTCCGCATGATCGGGGCGACGAACCCGCCGAGGTTGCCGAGCGAGTTGATGAGGCCGATGCCCGCGGCCGCTGCGGCACCGGTGAGGAACGCCGTCGGGTACGCCCACGTGATCGGTCCGACGGCGAGGAAGCTCGCGACGGCCAGCGTGATGAACAGGATGCCGAGGATCGGCTGCCCGTTCGCGCCCGCCCACGCCGACCCGAGGATCGACAGTCCGGTGGTGACGTAGAACATCGCGCCCCAGCGGCGCCGGCGTCCGACGGTGTCGGCCTTCGAGCCGACGAGGTAGCACGCGACGAGCCCGACGAGCCACGGGATCGCGGCGACGAGGCCGACCTGCCAGCCGACGTCCTGCCCGAGGAGCGACGACACCTGCTGCGGCAGGTAGAACGTGGTGCCGTACACGGCGACCTGCAGGCAGAAGTAGATGATCGTGAAGTACCAGACGCGGCCGCTCGCCATCGCCTTCCAGATGCCCTTCGGGCCGTCCTCGTTCCGCGCGTGGTCCTCGCGGGCCATCGCCGCGGTGAGGGACGCCTTCTGCCGGTCGTCGAGCCACTTCGCCTGCTGCGGGCTGTTCGTCAGGAAGAACAGCGCGGCGACCCCGGCGAGCACCGCCAGGATGCCCTCGCCGAAGAACATGACCTGCCAACCGTGGAACGGGGTGACCTGGTCGCCGACGCTGATGAGCCCGCCGGACAGCGGAGCGCCGATCATCTGCGAGAACGGCTGCGCGAGGTAGAAGATCGCGAACATCCGCACGCGGACCTTGTTCGGGAACCACTCGGACAGGTACATGATGACGCCGGGGAACAGGCCGGCCTCGGTCACGCCGAGCAGGAACCGCAGGACGATGAACATCGTGTCGTTCGTCGTGAACGAGAACAGCGCGGCGACGATGCCCCACGTGACGGCGATGCGGGCGAGCCAGAAGCGGGCACCGAACCGCTTGAGCAGCAGGTTCGACGGGATCTCGAAGATCGCGTAGCCGATGAAGAAGATCCCTGCGCCGAGGGCGAAGGCGGCGTCGGAGATGTTCCGGTCGACGCTCAGGGCCTCCTCGGCGAAGCCGACGTTCGTGCGGTCGAGGAAGGCGACGAAGTACAGGATGACGAGCATCGGCATGAGGTGCTTCGTCGCCTTGCCGATCGCCGACCTGAGGGCGGGATCGTGGGTGGACCCCAGGGCGGGGCTGGTTGCGGACACGGTCGCTCCTTCGCGATCGGGTGGGTCTGACTGGAGGCACGACACGCGACGAGCACGTCGGCTCGCTCTGGTCGTGGGGCTGGGCCCGGGGCGCTTCAGTGCATGTAGAGGCCGCCGTCGACGTTGAGGGTCTGGCCGGTGACGAACCCGGCGTCCTCGCTGATGAGGTAGGCGATCGCGGCGGCGATGTCCCGCGGGGTGCCGATGCGCGGCAGCACGCCGTCGGCGGCCATCGCGGTCTTGCGCTCCTCGGAGAGCGTGCCGCCCATGATGTCGGTGTCGATCGGGCCGGGGGAGATCGCGTTGACCGTGATCCCCTGGTGTCCGAGCTCGCGGGCCATGCCCCGCGTGAGCCCGACGACGCCGGCCTTGGCAACCGAGTACGGCGTCTTGCTGAACGTGCCGCCGCCCCGCTGCGCCGACACCGACGACAGGTTCACGATGCGGCCGTAGCCGTTCCGGACCATCGACTGCGCCGCCCGGAGGCTCGCGAAGTGCACGCCGTCGAGGTTGATGCTCAGCACGCGGTGCCACTCCCCCTCGGGCAGGTCGAGGTAGGCGTGTGCGGACGAGACGCCGGCGAGGTTCACGAGGGCGGCGATCGGCGGCAGCGCGGCCTCGATGGTGTCGAACGCGGCGCGGACGGCTGCCTCGTCGGCGACGTTCGCGCCCGCCCCGACCGCCTGCACGCCGTGCTGCTCGCGGATCTCCGCGGAGACCTGCTCGCTCGCGGTCTGGTCGAGGTCGATGACGCCGACGTTCCACCCCTGCTCGGCGAGGTGGTGGGCGGTGGCGCGGCCGATGCCGCGGGGTGATGCTGCGCCGGTGAGGACGACGGTCTGCTGTTCGGTGCTCATGACGTGTCCCCTCAGTGGATCGGCGCCGGGCCGAGCTCGTCGAGGAGCTTCTGCATCGCGACGTACGCCTTGTTCCGGTAGGCCACGAGTTCGGGCGCGCGGTCGGCCGGCACGTCCAGGTAGCCGGCACCGGACTTCGTGCCCAGCTCGCCGGCGTCGACGTGCTGCTGCAGCGACGGCGGTGTGGCGAAGCGCTCCGGCCAACGGGTCTGCAACGACTCGAAGCAGAACGCGTAGACGTCGAGCCCGGCCATGTCGGCGATCGCGAACGGGCCGAAGAACGGCAGGCGGAAGCCGAACGTGGTGCGCACGATGGTGTCGATGTCGTCGGGGGTGGCGATGCCCTCGTCGGCGATCTTCGTCGCCTCCTCGAACAGCGCGTACTGCAGGCGGTTGAGGACGAACCCCGTCGAGTCCGTGACGCGGGCCGACTGCTTGCCGGTCGCGGCGACGACGGCCTCGCCGACCTCGATCGCGTGCTCGTTCGTGGTCGGGTGCGGGATGAGCTCGACGCCGGGGATGAACGGCGCGGGGTTCGAGAAGTGCACCCCGAGGAACCGCTCGGGGCGGGTGACGGCCTCCGCGAGGGACTCGATGAGGATCGTCGACGTGTTCGACCCGATCACGGCGTCGGGTCGCGCAGCCTCGCTGATCCGACGGAGCGTCGCGTGCTTGATCTCGATCTTCTCGGGAACGGCCTCCTCGATGAAGTCAGCCGTGGCGACCGCCTCCTCGATGGACGCTGCAGCGCTGAGGTGTGCGTCCACGCGGGCGACGGCGTCCGCGGGGAACAGGCCGTCCGCGACGAACTGCTCCGTCTCCGCGATGAGCCGGGCGCGGTTCGACGCAGCGATCTCGGCCGAGACGTCCGCGATCCGGACGGTGTGGCCGGCGAGGGCGAGGACCTGAGCGATCCCGCCGCCCATGTAGCCGGACCCGACGACGGCGATGTCGAGGGTGCTCATCGAGTTGCTCCTTGCTTCGTCGCCCCGACCACCGAGGTGGCAAGGACGGATCGGATGTACTGCTGGTTGGTCGCGCAGACGCCGAGGCTGTCCCCGCCGTACTGCTCGGTCATGACGATCCCGCGGAACCCGTCGGCGACGGCGTCACGGAGCACCTGCCGGTAGTTGATGAGCCCGGTCTCCATGGTGCTCGGCGCGCTCGTCGCCCAGGAGCCGTCCCCGGCCTCGTCGCGCGTGTAGTTCTTCACGTGGAGGTAGTTCGTGTACGGCAGCGTCTTCGCGAACAGCTCCCGCCAGTCCTCCACCGGACGGTGCAGGCGGATGAGGTTCGCGACGTCGGCGTTCAGCCCGACGGTGTCCAGGCCGATCTCCTCGACCAGGCGGACCGCGCTGTCGGCGGTCCCGAGGTAGGTGTCCTCGTACAGCTCGAGGGCCATCGGCAGGCCGACGCTGGCGGCGTGCTCCCCGAGCTCCCGCAGCCGCTTGACGGCGGCGTCCCAGACCTCCGGGTCGTCCGGGTCCTTCGGGCCCGGCGCCGTCCAGAACCACAGGGCCTTCCGCTGCGCCTCGGTGAAGGGCTGGTGCAAACCGGTCGAGAAGACCTGCATGCCCCACTCGGCCGCGGCGTCGATCGTGCGGTGGGCGTACGCGAGGTTGTCCTCCTCGTGCCCGGGCTGGATGACGCTCTTCCGCTGCAGGTGCACGGACGGGATGCCGATGCCGTGCGCCGCGGCGATCGCGAAGAGCTCGTCACGGCGGGAGCGTTCGAGGTCGGCGGGGCGGATGTGGCTGTCGGCGAGTTCGGCGAGCGAGAAGCCGGCGGCCGCGATCTGCGCGAAGACGTCGTCCCACACCTCGGCGGGGGCGTCGTGGAACGCCGTCCCTTCGCGGGTGACCTGGGCGAAGCCGTGCAGGCACGCGGCGATGGGCCACGTCTCGTCCGTCCAGGTCGTCGGGTCCCAATCCTGGGTGACCCAGTCCTGTGGTGATGCCACGTGCATGCTCCTTCGCAGTCGTGCGGTGCGGTTCAGCCCCGAACCTCTTTCCTATAGGAAAGATACTCGGAAACGGCCGGAGCGCAACCCGTCCGCGCGATCAGGCTGCGGTCAGGCCCCGTGTGACGCGTCCGCCCGGGACCGGACGCGCACGTTGTCGATGTGCACCCGCATCGCGGACACCGCGGCCGACGGGCTGATCGCGAGGGCGTCGAGGATCGACCGGTGCTCGGCCACGGCTCGCGACGTGTCGTCGTCTCCGCCCCCGACGATCTGCCGCATCCGGTGCACCCGGGTGGTGATGATCTCGGACATCTCCTCGAGGAACGGGTTGTGCGTCGCGTCGAAGAGCACCTGGTGGAAGTCCCAGTCGGTGCGGAAGAACCGGGCCATCAGCTCGTCCGGCACGGTCCCGACCTCGATCGCGGCCACCTCGGCGGCGACCTCGGCCTGCACCGCGAGCGCCGCGTCCAGCCGCTCCCGCAGGGCGTCGACGTCACCGCGGGCAGCGAGTTCGACGGCGCCGCTCTCGACGATGAGCCGGGCGTCGAACAGCGCCTCGAGCTGGTCGCCGGCGAGCGGTGGCGCGACCCGGTAGCCCTTGTTCGCCTCGCGCGTGACGAGCCCGGTCCGCTCGAGCTGCACGAGCGCCTCGCGGACGGGCGTCGGCGAGACCCCGAGCGTGCGCGCCAGTCCGTCGATCGACAGGCGCATGCCCGGTTCGACGTCGTGACCCATGAGGAACTCGAGCACGCGGTCGTAGACCCGGTCGCGGAGTCCGAGCTGCGTGATCCGCTCGCTGCCGAACCCGGCCATGGTGCTCGTCATGGTCCGATCATAGAGAATCGACGATCACCGACCCGGGCGGATGCCCGCCGACCCGCGAGTCAGCGCGTGAACTCCACGATGACGTTCTGCTCCCCGCCACCGCCGAACCGGAGGGGTGTGCGCTCGTCGAAGCCGTCGGCACGCAGGACCGCGGCGACCCGCTCGAGCTCCGCGGGATCGTCACCGACGTACCAGACGGTGCGCAGCCCGTCGGTCTCCTTCGCCGCGTTCACCGCGCCGTGCATCCGGGCGAAGAAGTAGTTCATGCCGACCGAGTCCGTCTTCGTCCACAGGTCGCGCAGGCCGGCGACGGAGGACGGGTATGCGATCGTCAACTGGTCGGCGGGCCGCCGCATCTTGCCGAGGATGAGCCCGGCCGGCCCGACCTCGTCGTGCCGTGCGTCGGTGAGCTCCTGCGCGGCCGTGGCCAGGTCGGTCGTCATCGGCGACGCGTACCGGACGCTCCACCAGACCTGCCCGGCGGGCACCAGGAACGCGACGAGCAGGATGCCGCTGATGACGCCCTTGGCGTACGGCAGCAGGGCGACGATGCCGGCGGCGGCCAGGATCGCGAGCGCCGGAGCAGAGTACGTCAGGTAGCGGCCGCTGTAGACCGGCTTGCCGAAGTGGGACGCCGCGAGCAGCACCACGGTCGGCAGCACCAGCCAGGGCAGCAGCACGACGAGCGCTTCCGAACGGCGCCGCAGCGCGGACCCGACGGCGAGCAGCACGAGCAGCCACGACACCACGGCGACCGCGGTCACGAAGGTCCTCGTCGTGTCCACCAGGGCGAAGTCGAAGAACTGCAGCCGCCACGAGCTCTCGATCGCGCCGCGCAACGAGGGGGCCTGCAGCCACGCGATCTGGCGTGACTGCGGGATCGCTCCGTGCACGAACGGCAGCGCCGCCGCGGCGACCAGCACGAGTGCCGTCGCAGCGGCGGCGAGACCGACCCACCGCCGCCTCGGTGCCGAGACGAACCGCAGGAAGACGCTGAGCGCGTGCGCGACCAGGACGAGTGCCGCCCACAGGAACACCAGCACGGAGAGGTACGCGACGACGGCGTACAGCAGCCACCACGCGACGACCACCAGGGGCGGTCTCCGGGCATCGGAGACGTCGAGCGCGTGCACGAGGAGCACGGTGGAGAGCACGGCGAGCAGCAACTCGAACGCAGGCGATCGGCCCGTGGTGCCGGCGGCGGCCACCACGGGCAGGAGCGGCATGACGATCGCCGCGACCGTCGCGGTGGCGATGGAGAACAACCGTTCGGCCAGCAGCACGAGCAGTCCTGCGGCCAGCCCGATCGCGACGGCGGACGGGAACCGCAGCGTGAACGGGCTGTACCCGACCAGGTCGAACCAGACGTGCATCCCGACGTAGTACGCCGCGTGCACGAGGTCGATCCGGCCGACCAGGTCCTGCAGGGCGTCCCACGAGCGCGTCGACGCCGCGATGGTTGGCGGTCTCGTCCAACCAGACGGTGCGGTGGGTGATCGCGACGAGGCTGATCAGCGTGCCGAAGAGGGTCGCGGCCCCGGCGACGAACCACCTGGCGCTCCCGCGGCTGGTCCGGCGGACGTCGACGTGCATGCCCGCAAGCGTATGGGACCGGGACGGCGCCGCGGGCCGCCGCTCGTCAGGGCACCTGGGCGAACCGGATCGCCCCGCGCTCCCGGAGCCGGAAGCCGAGGTGCTCGTACAGCCGGATCGCGCCCGTGTTCGTCGCGGCGGCGTGCAGCATCGGGACCTCCCCGCGCTCCCTGATCCCGTGCGCCACCGCGAGCACGAGGCGCCGACCGAGGCCCTGCCCGCGGTACCCGTCGTCCGTGCACACCGCGCTGATCTCGGTCCATCCCGGCGGGTGCAGGCGCTCCCCGGCCATGGCGACCAGTCGGCCCTCGCGGCGGATGCCGAGGTAGGTGCCGAGCTCGATGGTCCGGGGCAGGAACGGCCCGGGCTTCGTCCTGGCGACGAGGTCGAGCATCTCGGGGACGTCGTCGGCCGTGAGCACGACCGCCTCCGGATCCGGTGCTCCCGCCACCCCTTCGCCCGTGAGCTGCACCCCGCCGGCACCGTCCAGCTCGTTCCACCCCGGTGGTAGGACGGCGGACGGATCGACCCGGAAGCCGGCGCCCGGTCCGAGCAGCGCCGCGACGTCCGCCCAGTCCTGCTCCGTCGGGTGCACCGGGACTCCGGTCCACACCGAGACGTCGGGGCGGTACCGGACGATCTCGCCGCGGCGCTCGGCGAAGCGGGCGTGCACGCCGTTGAGGGAGGCGAGGGCGGGGTTGTCGAGCATGCGCGTCGGCGTGCCGTCCTCCGCGGTGGTCAGGTCGAGCGTGCGCACCGTGGCACCGCGCGCGTCGGGCACGAACCCCCGTTCCTCGAGGAGCCGTCGGACGCCGTCCGTGAGTCCGGCCGTGTCGACCACGACCGCTGAGGCGAAGCGCACGGTCGCGGCGTCGACGGCGGCGTCGACGAGGTCGCCGAGCGCCGGTCCCACAGCGTCGACCCCGGCTCGGACCTCGACCTCGCCGGGGCGGGTCAGTGCGCTGAGGTGCGCACCCGGAGCGCTCGACTCGGCGACCGCATCCGAGACGACGGCGTCGCCGCGCCCGTCGACCGCGCCCGACGCGACGGCGTCGCCCGGCCCGTCGCCCGCGCCCTGGTCGTCGTGCGTCCACCGCTCGACCCGGGGGTCGGCGGTGGCGGAGCGACGGACGACGGTGACGGGCGAGGTGGTCATGCCCCCAGTCTCCGACCCCGGCGCGGTGTCCGACGGATCGTTGCGGACCGTGACGGCTACGCTGCTCGCGTGACCGCAGCGAACCCCCGGCCCCGCATCGTGACGATCTCGGTCGTGCTCTGGCTCGTGTGGCTCGTCGGCTGCGTGCTCGCGTCCGTGGTCGGCTTCGTCGAGTTCCCGTCGAGCGTCCTGGTGACGGTCGTCTCCGTCGTCCTCTCCCTGGTGGTCTGGGGCCTCGTCGCGTGGGCTGTCCTCCGCGTCTCGCGGGGTTCGGCGACGGCACGCATCGCCCTCGTGGTGGTGGCGGTCGCACGGGCGCTGCTCAGCCTGGGCAACGGGCCGTCGACGCTCCTGCTCACGGCGCTCTCCGCGGCCGCCGCCGTCCTCCTCTTCGTCCCGGCCGCGCGCCCGTTCTTCACCCGGCGCTAGTCCCCGCGCGCCCGGAGAACACGCAGCCCGATCCGGTTAGCCCAGCCGCGCCACCACGAACTCGACCATCCGCCGCACGAGCAGCGCCCGCGACGACGTCCGCCGGTACTCGTGCCCCTCGCCCTCGAGCTCGAGGTACTCGACGTCGTGCGACCGTTCCCGCAGTGCCGCGACCACCTGGTGCGCCTCGCCGATCGGCACGTTGGTGTCGAGCTCGCCGTGCACGACCAGGAGGGGCGCCGCGATCTCGTCCACCGCCCGCATCGGGGACAGGGCGGCGAGCAGGGCCCGGTCCTCGACCGGGTGTCCGTACTTCGTCGCCGCCGCGGCCGCGATCCGCGGCTCGGTGTCGCGGTAGAACGTCGCGAAGTCGCTCATGCCGCACACGGCGACCCCGGCGACGAAGACGTCCGGCGTGAACGCGAGCGACGCCAGCGTCGCGCACCCGCCGTAGGAGCGACTCTCGACGGCGACCCGGGAGCGCTCGGCGTACCCGTTCGCCACGAGGTACCGGGCGCAGTCGACGACGTCGGCGAGCGCGTTCCACCGCCCGCGAGGTCGTCGGCGTGCACGAACTCGTGGCCGGAGCCGGAGGACCCGCGGATGTTCGGCGCGAACACGGTGACGCCCGCAGCGGCGAGCGCCTGGTGCTGGGGCGAGAACGTCGGTCGCTCCTGTGACTCCGGTCCGCCGTGCAGGTGCACGAGCGCTGCGCGCGGGCCGGGAGGCACGGAGCGCGTCGACGGATCGGCGTCCGCCGACGGATCGGCCTCCGCCGACGGGTCGGTCGGCTCAACGGCCCGGGACAGCCAGCCGGTCAGCTCCAGTCCGTCGCGTGCGGCGAACCGCTCGAGGGTCGGTTCGACGAGCGGCACGTCCGGCAGCTCCGGCACGCCGGTCACGCGGCTCCAGGTCAGGGCGTTCGTGTCGAGCCGCCAGAGCTCACGCGGACGGGTCGGGCCCTCGACGGCGAGCAGCACGCTCCGGCCGTCGCGGCTCAGCACGGGGTCGGTGACGACGGCGCCCGGCAGGTCCGGAACCGGGGTCCGCGACGCGTCGTGCGCGGCAGTCCACGTTCCAGACGAGGCGCACCGCCGCCCCGACTGACTCATGCTCGTAACACGATGGCGAAGCTTCGCTCTCGTGGGCCCTCATTGAAGGTTGTGCCGTAAACTTCAACAAGGACGAACCGGACGAAAGGGTGCGCGCGTGCCGACGACACTCGACTGGGAGGAACGCTGGCTGCCCCGGCCGGAGAACCCGGATTTCGATTCCCGTCGGATCCGAGCGCTGCGCGGCGAACCGTACCGGGCGGCGGTCCCTCCGGAGATCGCGGCCGCCGAGTTCACCATCGCTTCCCGGTCACTCTCCGACGCCGACGACGCCACGAGGGCGATCGCGCGGTTCGACGCCGAGTACGCCTCCTTCCCGGTCCCGTTCGCGGCGGTGCTCCTGCGGAGTGAGTCGGCATCGAGCTCGGAGATCGAGCACCTCACCGCCGGGGCGCGTGCCATCGCCGAGGCGGAGATCGACGAACGGGTGCAGGGCAACGCCCCGTTGATCGTCCGGAACGTGCGGGCGATGGAAGCGGCCGTCGCACTCGCGGACGACCTCGGGATCGAGACGATCATCGCGATGCACGAGGAACTGCTGCGCGACCAGACGCCGCGCCTCGTCGGCGGCTTCCGTGACCAGCAGGTCTGGATCGGCGGCTCGTTGCCGCACCTGGCCGCGTTCGTCCCGCCGCACCAGGAGCAGGTGCCCGCCGCGATGGACGACCTCATCGCCTTCACGTCGAGGACGGACCTCCCCCTGCTCGTCCTGGCCGCGATCGCGCACGCGCAGTTCGAGACGATCCACCCGTTCCCGGACGGCAACGGCCGCACCGGTCGTGCGCTCGTGCAGGCGATCCTGCGTCGGGGTGGGTTGTTGCGGCACCTCACCATCCCCGTCAGCAGTGGGATCCTCACCGACGTCGACGGCTACTTCGGCGCCCTCGACGCCTACCGCGCGGGCAAGGTCGAGCCGATCATCGACGTGTTCTCGTCGGCGTCGCTCGCCGGACTCCGGAACGCGAGCACCCTGGCAGCGGACATCCGCGGGCTGCAGGAGCAGTGGGGAGGCCGACTCGCCGGCCTCAGGACCGACGCCACCGCACGCCGCATCGCGAGGCTCTCGATCGAGCACCCGGTACTGAACGCGCGCCTCGCGATCGAACGGACGGGGTCGAGTGCACCAGCCGTCGCGAACGGGTTCGCGCAACTCGTCGACCGTGGTGTCCTCCGACCTGCGAACTCCAAGCAGCGGAACCGGGTGTGGGTGAACGATGAGGTCGTGGAGGCACTGGACGCGTTCGCAGCGCGGAGTGGGCGTCGCCAGGTCCCCACCGCCTGACCCGCTCGTCGACACGCGAGCGGGCGTGGTGTCCGGAGCCACCAGCCCGCTCGTGTCTCCCCGCTACTTGACGTCGTACATTGAGTCTGTGTCCGGGTGCCGCCAAGGAACGATCGACTTTCGAGACCAGCGGGATCCGACCAGGGGTGGAAACGCGCGCGTTCCGACGTCGCACGCGTCGATCGACGCGTGCGACGTCGAAGCGCCGCGTTCTTCCACCGCGGCGACCGGGCCTACCCCCGCGTGCGCGCCAACCGCCGATTGAGGGCGCCGTTCAGCAGCGCCACGAGCAGGCCCACCGCGAACACGAGCGTCCCGAAGCAGAGCACCTGCGGCGGCATCCCGGCCTTCGCGGCGCCGTACACGAACAGCGGGAACGTGACCGAGGGTCCGGCGACGAACGACGTGATGACGTAGTCGTCGATCGACATCGCGAGCGCCAGCAGCCCGGCGGCGAGCATGCCCGGGGCGAGGAGCGGCAACGTGACGAGCCGGAACGCCTGCAACGGGGTCGCACCGAGGTCGCTCGCCTCCTCCTCGAGCACCTTCGACGTCCCCGCGATCCGCGCTCGGAGCACCACCACGACGTACGCGACGTCGAACGCCACGTGGGTGAGGAGGATCGTCCAGAAGCCGGTGCCGAGCCCGATCGACAGGAAGAACGACAGCGACGCCGAGCCGACGACGATCGACGGTGCGGCGATGTCGACGAACACGATCGAGCTGACGACCCCGCGGCCGGGGAACCGGTACCGCTCCAGTGCCAGGGCCAACGGCAGACCGATCGCCACCGAGACGATCGCCGCGAGGAACGCGACGGCGACCGAGGTGCCGAAGGCCGCACCGAGCCCCGAGACGTTCCAGAGGTTCTGGTACCAGTACGTCGTGAAGCCCCGCCACGCGAAGGTCAGCCGGTTCGTCGGGGCGTCGTTGAACGAGTACGCGATCATGGAGACGATCGGCACGAGGGTGATCGCGATGACCACCCAGTACACGATCGCGAGCCACGGCCCGCGCCGGGTCGCGCCGCCGCGACGGCGTCGGACGGGCCGCTCGGCAGCGCCGGCGGCGAGGGGCGACACGGGGGCGGTCGACCCGGCCCGGGTCGGCGTGACGGCGGTCATACGAGGTCCTCGAGGTCGTCGGTGCCGGACACCCGGGCGTAGATGAACAGGATGATGCCGAACACGACCATGAGCACGGTCGAGAGCGCGGCGGCGACGTTGTACTGCTGGTTGCCCGAGTAGGCGTCCTGGATGGCCTGGCCGATCGTGTACGTGTTCGTCCCGCCGAGGAGCGCCGAGTTCACCGGGTCGCCCACGCAGTCGATGAACACGAGCAGCACGCCCGCGAAGATGCCGGACCGGGACAGCGGCAGCGTGGTGTGCTAGAACGCCCGGAACCGCCCGGCGTAGAGGTCGTGCGCGGCCTCGCCGAGGCGTGGGTCGATGCGCTCGAGGGCGGCGTAGATCGGCAGGACCATGAACGCCAGGTCGTTGTACGCGTTGCCGAAGATCACGGCGCCGGACGTCCCGAGGATGTGGAAGTCCTTCCCCGCGAGCCCGATCGCCTGCAGGGTCGTCACGACGGGCCCCTGCGACGCGAGCACGAACGCCCACATGTCGGTGCGGATGACGAACGACACCAGGAAGCTGATGAACACGAGCATGAGCAGCGGGTTCTTCCACCGCGGCGACACCCGGAACGCGATGAAGTACGCCACCGGGTACCCGGCCGCGATCGTCACGATGGTCGCGGCCAGGCCGTACCAGAGCGACCGGAGCAGGAACGTGAGGTACGGCACCTGCGGGTCGACGAAGAGCGATGAGTAGATCCCGAAGTTCCAGGTGAAGGTGTAGCCGTCGTCCGGGTTGCCCGACATGAGCGAGACGATGAGCCCGGACACGAGCGGGATGACGAAGAACACGCAGAGGTACGCCGTGCCGACGATCCCGAGCAGGAACGGCACCCGCAACCGACGACGGCCCGGTCCGGCGCCGACGCCAGCGATCGCCGCGGTCCCGACGGCCGTCACGACTGCACCACCGCGTTGAAGATGCCGTTCCACTCCGAGTACTCGTCGTAGTTCTGGAACACGCGGAACTCGTGCGACCGCTCGAGCACGTCCGTCGAGGGGAAGACGAGCGGACTGTCCGCCACGGTCGGGTCGTCGAGCACGTCGCGGACGTAGTCCTGGGCGCCGGGCACCGGGCACACGTAGTTGACGTAGTCCTCGACGATCCCGGCGATCTCCGGCGTGTAGTAGAAGTCCATCCAGGCCAGCGCCGACACCGGGTTCGCCGCCTGTCTCGGGATCATGAGGTTGTCGTGCCACATCATCTGCCCCTCCTCCGGCGTGATGAACTTCAGGTGCTCGAACCCCGACTGCTGTGCCTGGAACACGTCGCCCGACCAGGCCTGCGTGATCCAGGTGTCGCCGTTCTCGAGCTTGTTGATGTAGCTCTGGTCGTAGAACCCGGTGACGCTCGGCCGGAGCTTCCGCAGCCACTCCTGGGCCGTCCGCCATTCCGACGGCGTGGAGGTCTCGGGGTCGGCGCCCGTGGCGAGCAGCCCGAGCGACCCGAGCTCCGTGTTGTCGCTCATCAGTCCGACCCGTCCCGCGAACGCCGGGTCGAGGAGGTCCTGGAACGACGTGATCTCCCGGTCGATGTACTTCGGGTTGTAGGCGATCCCGGTGAAGCCGGTCTGCCAGACCACGGAGTGCTTGTTGTCCGGGTCGTAGGTCGGGTCCTTGACCGAGTCGCCGGCGTACTTCGCGAAGTTCGGCAGGCGCGAGTGGTCGAGCTCGCACACGAACCCGTTCTTGATCATCTGCGTGAGCTCGAACCCGTTCGTCATCACGACGAGGTCGTAGCCCGTCGCGCCCTGTGCCCGGAGGATCGGCGAGACGGTCGCGTAGAACGTCGCGTTGTCCTGGATGACCGCCTGGTAGTCGACGGTGATCCCGGTGGCCTTCTCGAACAGCCGGAGCGACTCGGACTTGCCCTTGTCGGAGTCGATGTAGAGCGGCCAGTTCGCGAAGTTGAGCTGCTTCGTGGCCGTCGCGTCGGCCCAGAACCGCTTCCAGTCCACGGGGTGTTCGGCGAGCGAGGCGGCGGAGCCCTTGATGCTGCACCCGGCGAGCAGTGCGGCCACCGCGGCGGCCCCGCCGCCGGCGAGGAACCCGCGCCGGCTGACGCGCGCGGACGTGAGTCCGCGGACCAGGTCGGGGCGGCTGCTCACGCGACCGCTCCTGCGGTCGCCGGCTCGGACTGGAGGCCCGGACCGGCCTGGGTGGTGACGGTCGCGTCGGACGCGTGGTGCGCCTCCAGGCCGAACCCGTGGTCGACGCCCCACGTGAGCCAGACCTCGGTCCCGGGGGCGATCCGCGGGCCGCCCTTGGAGTTCTGGGCGAAGACGGACACGTGCCCGGCGCCGGGCACGTCCACGAGGTACTGCGTGCTCACGCCGGAGAACGAGACGTCGACGACGCGGCCGGGCCCGAGGATGTTCCGACCGGCCTCGGGCGTCGGCTCCGCGGTGCGGATCTTGAGCTTCTCGGGTCGGACGCCGACCACGACGCGACCGGTCGTGGCGACGGCTCGAGCGGTGGGGACCGCGAGCGTCCCGGCACCGGTCGTGACGACCAGGAGCTCGCCGTCGGTCCCGCGGACCTCGCCCTCGAGCAGGTTCGACCGGCCGAGGAAGTTCGCGACGAAGGCGGTGCGCGGGAGTTCGTAGAGCTCCTGCGGGCTGCCCATCTGCTCGATCCGGCCGCCGTTCATGACCGCGACCGTGTCGGCCATGGTCATCGCCTCTTCCTGGTCGTGGGTGACGTGCAGGAACGTCAGCCCGACCTCGGCCTGGATCGACTTCAGCTCGAACTGCATCTGGTGCCGGAGCTTGAGGTCGAGGGCGCCGAGCGGTTCGTCGAGGAGCAGGAGCGCGGGGCGGTTCACGATCGCCCGTGCGAGGGCGACGCGCTGCTGCATGCCGCCGGACAGCTGCGCCGGACGCTTCGATGCGGATCCCTCGAGCTCGACGAGCCGGAGCGCCTCGGTCGCCTTCGTCATCGGGTCCGGGATGCGGCGCCGCTTCAGGCCGAACGCGACGTTCTCGAGCACGCTCATGTGCGGGAAGAGCGCGTAGTTCTGGAACACGGTGTTGACCGGCCGCTGGTACGGCTTGGTTTCGGTGACGTCGCGCCCGCCGATCGTGATCGTCCCGCTCGTCGGCTCCTCGAGCCCGGCGACGAGCCGGAGCGTGGTCGTCTTGCCGCAGCCGGACGGGCCGAGCAGGGCGAAGAACGAGCCAGCGGGCACGGTGAGGTCGAGCGCGTCGACCGCGGTGTGACCCGGGAACGCCTTGGTGATCTGCTCGAGCCGCAGATCGGCTCCGGATTCGGCGAACGTGCCGGTCATAGCCATGGTGCCTCCTGCTGCTGGTGCGCGGGTCGGGGTCGGGATCAGCCGATGTAGGACATGACGTGCTTGATGCGGGTGTAGTCGTCGAACCCGTACTGGGACAGGTCCTTGCCGTAGCCGGAGTGCTTGAAGCCGCCGTGCGGCATCTCGGCGACGATCGGGATGTGCGTGTTGATCCACACGCATCCGAAGTCGAGGTCTCGGGCGAAGCGCATGGCCCTGGCGTGGTCGGTCGTCCACACCGAACTCGCGAGACCGTACTCGACGTCGTTCGCCCAGGTCAGCGCCTCCTGTTCGGTCGAGAAGCGCTGCACCGTCTGCACCGGGCCGAAGATCTCCTGCTGCACGGCGCGGTCGCCCTGCCGGAGCCCGGACACGATCGTCGCCTCGTGGTGGAAGCCGCGGTCGCCGATGCGGTGCCCGCCGGTCTCGATCGTGGCGTGGTCGGGCAGGGTGTCGACGAAGGACCGGACCTGGGCGAGCTGGCCGGCGTTGTTGACCGGCCCGAACGACGGGTCCGCGACGTCCGGGCCGGTCCGGGCGTTCGTCCGGGCCTCGGCGACGAGGGCCGCGACGAACTCGTCGTGGATGCCGTCCTGCACGAGCAGCCGGGTGGCGGCGGTGCAGTCCTGGCCGGCGTTGAAGAACCCCGCGGCGACGATGCCGGCGACGGCGGACGGGACGTCGGCGTCGTCGAACACGATGACGGGGGCCTTGCCGCCGAGTTCGAGGTGCGTGCGCTTGAGGTCGGACGCGGCGGCGCGGGCGACCTGCATGCCGGCCCGGACCGAGCCGGTGATGCTCACCAGCTGGGGTGTCGGGTGGTCGATCATCGCGGCGCCGGTGGTCCGGTCGCCGAGCACGACGTTGAGGACCCCGGGCGGGAGGAACTCCGCGGCGACCTCGGCGAGCAGCAGCGTCGAGAGCGGCGTGGTGTCGCTCGGCTTGAGCACGGTCGTGTTCCCCGCGGCGAGCGCCGGGGCGACCTTCCACACCGCCATGTTGAGCGGGTAGTTCCACGGGGTGACCTGGGCGACGACGCCGATCGGCTCGCGACGGACGAACGACGTGTGGTCCGGTGTGTACTCGCCGGCGCTGCGACCCTCGAGGTTCCGTGCGGCCCCGGCGAAGAAGCGGATCTGGTCGACGGACAGCAGGATCTCGTCCTGCACGAGGGTCGCACGCGGCTTGCCGGTGTCGAGGGCCTCGAGGTCGGCGAACTCCTCGGCGCGCTGCTCCATCGCGTCGGCGATCCGGAACAGGGCGAGCTGCCGCTCCGCTGGGGTGGTGCGCCGCCACCCGTCGAACGCGCGGCTCGCGGCGGCGAAGGCTGCGTCGACGTCCTCGGCGGTGGAGACCGGCGAGGTGCCGTAGACGTGCTCGTCCGTCGGTGCGACGAGGTCCATGGTCGCGTCGCCGCGCGCGTCGACCTGCTCGCCCCCGATGACGTTCCGGAGCACGCCCCTGGCCGTCCCGCCCATCGCGGCAGCGCCCGAGACCGCCGTCGCGCGGCCCGGGGAGGCTGTGTCACTGTCCAGCATGGCGGTGATAGTGGCACGGAATGCGCTGCTCCGGAAGAAGATTCCGCGGGTTGTGGAGAACCGTAACAACGGAAATCGTCGCGAAACATCGTGTTCACAACGAAATCCCTTGCGCGCCCTCGACGCCGCTGCCATGCTGTCCGGCATGGCGGCAGCACCACGACGTCCGGGACCGATCGACGAGACCTCGAAACGGATCATCGAGCAACTCCAGGCAGACGGACGCCGCCCGTACGGCGAGATCGGCAAGGCGGTCGGTCTCAGCGAGGCGGCGGTCCGTCAACGTGTGCAGAAGCTCACCGAGACCGGCGTCATGCAGATCGTCGCGGTGACGGACCCCATGCAGCTCGGGTTCCACCGTCAGGCGATGATCGGCATCCGGGTCAGCGGCGACACCCGAACCGTCGCCGATGCACTCGAACGGCTCCCGGCGGTGGACTACCTCGTCATGACCGCCGGGAGCTTCGACCTCATGGTGGAGGTCGTCTGCGAGGACGACGACGGCCTCATCGAACTGCTCAACGGCACGATCCGGGCGATCCCGGGCGTCGCCGGCACCGAGACCTTCGTCTACCTGCAACTCCGCAAACAGCTCTACGACTGGGGAACGCGATGACCATCTCCGAACCACGTGCACGCCTGGGGTCCTACGATCCGTCCGCCCCGGTGGACGACGCCGCGCTGCAGCAGAAGTCGCGCGACCACCTCTGGATGCACTTCGCCCGACACGGCGCGAACCAGGCGGGCGCCGACGTGCCGATCATGGTCCGCGGCGAGGGGCACCACGTCTACGACAGCCACGGCAAGCAGTACATCGACGGGCTCTCCGGCCTGTTCGTCGTCGCCGCGGGGCACGGTCGGAAGCGCCTGGCGGAGATGGCCGCCAAGCAGGCCGAGACCCTGTCGTTCTTCCCGATCTGGTCGTACGCGCACCCGGCGGCGATCGAGCTCGCCGACCGGCTGGCCGACCACGCCCCGGGTGACCTCAACAAGGTGTTCTTCTCGACCGGCGGCGGCGAGGCCGTCGAGACCGCGTTCAAGCTCGCGAAGTACTACTGGAAGCTCCGCGGCAAGCCGATGAAGCACAAGGTGATCTCCCGCGCGGTCGCGTACCACGGCACCCCGCAGGGCGCCCTCGCGATCACCGGCATCCCCGCGATGAAGCAGATGTTCGAGCCGCTCACGCCCGGTGGCTTCCGGGTCCCGAACACGAACTACTACCGCGCCGAGGAGATGGGCTTCGCCGGTGGCTCTGAGGAGGAGTTCGGCTTCTGGGCGGCCGAGCGCATCCGCGAGATGATCGAGTTCGAGGGTCCGGACACCGTCGCCGCGGTCTTCCTCGAGCCGGTGCAGAACTCGGGCGGCTGCTTCACCCCGCCGCCCGGGTACTTCCAGCGCGTCCGCGAGATCTGCGACGAGTACGACGTGCTGCTCGTGTCCGACGAGGTCATCTGCGCGTTCGGCCGGATCGGCACCATGTTCGCGTGCGACACCTACGACTTCGTGCCCGACATGATCACGTGCGCCAAGGCGATGACCTCGGGGTACTCGCCCATCGGCGCGACGATCATCAGCGACAAGCTGTTCGAGCCGTTCTCCAAGGGCGACACGACCTTCTACCACGGGTACACGTTCGGCGGGCACCCGGTGTCGGCCGCCGTCGCGATGGAGAACCTCGACATCTTCGAGGAGGAGGGGCTGCTGCAGAACGTGCAGCAGAACGCCCCGCTGTTCCGGGCCGAGCTCGACACGCTCCGCGACCTGCCGATCGTCGGCGACGTCCGCGGTGACGGGTACTTCTACGGCATCGAGCTCGTGAAGGACAAGGCGACGAAGACGACGTTCGACGACGCCGAGTCGGAGCGCCTGCTGCGCGGGTTCCTGTCGAAGGCGCTCTTCGACGCGGGGCTGTACTGCCGCGCCGACGACCGCGGGGACCCCGTCGTGCAGCTCGCGCCGCCGCTGACCATCGGGCAGCCGGAGTTCCGCGAGATGACGTCGATCCTGCGGAGCGTCCTGACCGAGGCCTGGACGAAGATCTGACCATGTCGGGGTACCGGGGCGTCTCGTTCTGGCTCGACGCGCTCGTCGCCGGCGGGCGTGACGACCTCACGCCCCGGGCTCCGCTCGACGGCGACACGACCGCGGACGTCGTGATCGTCGGCGGTGGACTGACGGGTCTCTGGACCGCGTGGTACCTGCACCAGGCCGACCCGGGCCTCCGGATCGTCGTCGTGGAACGCGAGATCGCCGGGTTCGGCGCCTCCGGACGGAACGGCGGTTGGTGCTCCGCGCTCTTCCCGGCGTCCGCGGCGTCCATCGCCGAACGGCACGGTCGGGAGGCAGCCCTGGCGCTCCGCGCGGCCGTGCGCGACACGGTCGACGAGGTCGGCCGTGCCGCGGCCGAGGCGGGCGTCGCCTGCGACTTCGTCAAGGGCGGGACCGTGCTGTACGCGCGCTCCGCCGTGCAGGAGCGCGCGGCACGCGACGAGGTCGCCGCCTCCGTCGCCTGGGGCGACGACATGACGTACCGGGACGCGCGTCCGGGCGACGCGGCGGGCACCGCCGGCGTCGCCTGGACCCCCGACTGCGCGCGGGTGCAGCCCGCCGCGCTGGTCCGTGGCCTGGCGGCCGCCCTGGAGGCACGGGGCGTGCGGATCGCGGAGCACACGCCCGCCTCGTCCTGGGACCGCGGCCGCGTGGTCACGTCACGCGGGACCGTCACGGCGGGCGCCGTCGTCATCGCCGTCGAGGGCTACGGCGCGCAGCTCGAGCAGACCCGACGGCGCATCCTCCCGCTGTACTCGCTCATGATCGCGACCGCACCACTGCCCGCCGGGGTGTGGGACCGCATCGGCCTCGAGCACGGGCAGACGTTCTCCGACTACCGGCACCTCCTCGTGTACGGGCAGCGGACGGCCGACGACCGCATCGCCTTCGGCGGACGGGGTGCCCGCTACCACTGGGGGTCGTCCATCGAGCCCGGCCACGACCGGGTGCCCCGCGTGTTCGAGCACCTCCGGAAGGCCCTCGTCGACCTCTTCCCCGCCGTGGGCGACGCGCCGATCACCCACACCTGGGGCGGCCCGCTCGGCGTCCCGCGCGACTGGTGCGCCTCGGTGACCTGGGACGGCCACGTCGGGACCGCCGGCGGCTACGTCGGTGACGGACTCTCCACGACGAACCTGGCCGGGCGGACGCTCGCCGACCTCGTGCGCGGGGTCGCCTCGCCGCTCACCGCGCTGCCGTGGGTGAACCACCGGTCGCCAGACTGGGAGCCCGAGCCGCTCCGGTTCCTCGGCACGAACGCCGGACTCGTGGCCACCGACCTCGCCGACCGCGAGGAAGCGCTGACCGGCCGGCCCAGCCTCGCGGCGCGGCTCATGGCGCCCCTGACGGGAGGGCACTGATGTCCGACGTCCCTGGTCCGGGTGCCGACGTCGTCGTCGTGGGGGCAGGCGTGTCCGGTCTCGCGGCGGCACGTGCCCTGGCGCAGGGAGGGAAGCGGGTCGTCGTCCTCGAGGCCCGCGACCGCATCGGCGGCCGCACCTGGACCGACGACGAGCTCGGCGTGCCGGTCGACCTCGGCGCCTCGTGGATCCACGGCGTCGACGGCAACCCGCTCTGGGAGCTCGCGCCGGCGTTCGGCATCGACACCGTCGAGTTCACCGTCGGCAGCTTCCAGTTCGACGGTCGGCCGATCGGGTGGCACGCGCCGTCCGGTCGCCGGCTCACCGACGCCGAGGCAGCGTCCTTCGTCGCCGACCTGCGCGCCCTCGACGCCGCGCTGCCCGCGGTCGTCGGACACGCCCCGCCCCCGGCCACGTACGCCGTGGCGGTGAACACGGTGCTGCGCGACCTCCACATCGAGGGCGACCGGGCCGCACGCGTCCGCGAGTACACCGCCCGCCGCTCCGAGGACCTCTGCGGCGCACCCGTCACGGTGCTCGACGCGCACGGGCTCGACGAGGAGCACGTGCCCGGCGACGAGGTCGTGTTCCCTGGCGGGTACGGCCAGTACGCGCGGGCCCTCGCCGACGGGCTCGACGTGCGGCTCGGCGCGGTCGTGCGCGCCGTCCGGCAGTCGCCGCAGGGCGCCGCCGTCGAGCTCGCCGACGGCACGGTCGTCACCGCCGCCGAGGTCGTCGTCACCGTGCCGCTCGGTGTCCTGCAGGCCGGCTCGGTCACGTTCGAGCCGCCGCTGGAGCCGGACGTCCTCGACGCGATGGGCCGGCTCGGGATGGGGGTCTACGACAAGGTGTTCCTGCGTTTCCCCGAGCGGTTCTGGGGCGACGACTGGGTCGTCCGCCAGCAGGGGCCCGCCGGGGTCGACTGGCACTCCTGGTACGACATGTCCCGCGCAACCGGCGAACCGGTGCTCGCGGCGCTGCTCGGCGGAGCGGGCGCCCGGCGCATCGAGTCGCTGCCGGACGCCATCATCGTCGACGAAGGGCTGACCGCACTGCGGCGGATGTTCGGCCCGTCGGTCCCGGAGCCGGAGGCGGTGCGCGTCACCCGGTGGGCGGCTGACCCGTTCGCCCTCGGGTCGTACTCGTTCCTGCGCGTCGGGGCCTCCACCGACGACCACGATCGGCTCGGCGGGCGGTGCGGCCGGGTCCAGCTCGCCGGGGAGGCCACCTGGGGCGACGACCCTGCGACCGTGCACGGGGCGCTGCTGTCCGGGCTGCGGGCTGCCGGGCGGTTGCTCGGGCACGACGTCACGCCGGCGTCCCTCGCCGGGCCGCTCCGCGTCTGACGTCCCCGTCCCCGTCGCCGGCCCCGGCGAGTGGAGGGCGGTCGGCTGAGAGGGTCCGCACGGATGGCACCGCCGCCGACCTCTGCAGCGGTGCCACACTCGGACCGTGACGACGACGCGGCCCCTCCACCAGCACGAGCACCGCGCACCGGTCGCCGTCGCCGTGCTGGTCAACCTGGCGTTGAGCCTCTTCCTGCCGGACGAGGTGCTGTTCTTCCCGTCGTGGGTCGTCCCGCTGCTCGGGGTCCTGCTCCTGACACCGCTCATCGTCTTCAACCCCCGACGCCTCACCCGCGAGACGACCTGGTCGCGCTGGCTCTCGACGGGGCTCGCCGTCCTGCTCACGGTGGCGAACCAGTCGACCGTCGTGCGAACGGTCGACCAACTCCTGCACGGTCACCCCGACGGCGGCGCGGTGCTCCTCACGGCGCTGCAGGTCTGGGTGAGCAGCATCATCGCGTTCGGCCTCGTGTACTGGGAGCTGGACCGCGGCGGCCCGGTCGCGCGTCGGCAGCCGGAACTCTGGGCGAGCGACGAGGCCGACTTCTTGTTCCCGCAGGAGTCCGATCCGAGCAAGGCGTCGTGGCGACCCGTCTACCTCGACTACCTCTACGTGGCGATGACGAACATGGTGGCGTTCAGTCCGACGGACACGATGCCCTTGACCGTCCGGGCGAAGATGATCATGGCCTACCAGGCGGTCGGCGGGTTCATCCTGCTGGCGCTCGTCATATCTCGCGCGGTCAACATCATCAACTGACCCGGGGTCGTGACGGACGGGCGATCAGGACCCGTGCGCCTGCTCGGCGACCGGCTGCCACTCGCGCCACGTCGCCAGCCGCGACTCGTAGTCCCGCTCCGCGATCCCGAGCGGAGCCTTGCCGAAGAACACGCGCAGGGGTGGTTCGTCTGCGTCGACGACCGCGAGGATCGCCGAGCGGGTCGCCTCGGGCTTGCCGGGGTCCGCGGCGGACGGACGCTTCGATGCTGCCTCGCGGACGTCGTCGTAGGCGTCGAGCTCCGCACTCCGCTTCGACGAGGGTCCGGACCAGTCCGTCGAGAACCCACCCGGCTCGACGAGGGTCACGTGGATGCCGAAGTCCGCGACCTCCTGCGACAGCGACTGCGAGAGGCCCTCGAGCGCCCACTTCGAGGCGTGGTAGGCGCCCACGGTCGGGAACGCGCTGATCCCGCCGATGCTCGACACCTGCACGATGTGGCCGGAGCCCTGCTCGCGCATGATCGGCAGTGCGGCCTGCGTGGCCCAGAGCGCCCCGAAGAAGTTCGTCTCGAGCTGTGCACGCACCTCGTCCTCGGTGAGTTCCTCGACCATGCCGAAGTGGCCGAACCCGGCGTTGTTGACGACGACGTCCAGCGAGCCGAAGTGCTCGGCTGCGCGCCGAACCGCGGCGGTGTCGGCGTCGTGGTCGGTGACGTCCAGTCGCAGCCCGAGGAAGGTCTCCGGGTACTGCTCCTCGAGGTCACGCACGTCATCGGGGTTGCGGGCCGTGCCGGCGACGGAGTCACCGCGTCCGAGCGCCGCCTCCGCCCACTCGCGGCCGAAGCCCTTCGATGCTCCGGTGATGAACCAGGTCTTGCTCATGATGTCTCCTCCTGCGTCGTGACCGGACCACACAACGCCCGGACGGCTCCGCGCCGCGTGGACGTCCGGGGGACGTGCGCGGACTCCGGACAGTCAGGGACGCGGCGCCGCGAACTCCAGGTTGATGCCGTCCGGATCGCGGACGGACAGGATGACGAGCCCGAACGGAGGAAGGTCGGTGACCACACCGTGCTCGATCCCAGCGGCGTCGAGTCGGTCGACCGCCGCATGCAGGTCATCCGCGCTCGCCACACGGAAGCTGACGTGGTCGAGACCCACCCGATCGGGGTCGAACCGGTCGTCGACCGGGGCGACGGGTCGCAGCCCGAGGGTCTGTCCGCCGAAGGTGAACGAGCAGCCGCCGTACGTGCGCCACGGGTCGTCGTGGATGGTCGGGTCGTCGATCTCGTCGCTGAAGTCGCTCCCCGGCGGCATCCCGAACAGCAGCTCGTAGAACGCCTTGCTCCGACGGACATCAGTGACGGTGAGTCGGACGTGGGAGAAGCCGAGGGGGTTCACGATCGCTCCGGTCATGCCTCGATACAACTCGGACCTCGGCGCTCTTGTCATCGTTGATCGTATGGTCAACAATGACGGGATGGACGTGATCACCGCCGCAGACCAGCCGTCCCCCCTGCACCAGGACACCGGCGCGGCTCGCCGCCGGGTCCGTGTCGCGCTCGTCCAGACGCGCTGGCACGAGGACCCCGACGAGCACGAACGCACACTCGCCGACGGCATCGCCTCTGCGGCGGCGAACGGGGCCACCGCGGTGTTCCTGCAGGAGCTCACGCTCTCCCGGTACCCCGGTGACACCCCCGCCGGCGGGGTGCCGAAGGACGGCGCGGAGTCGATCGAGGACGGCCCCACGATGCGCTTCGTCCGCGATCAGGCACGGCGCCACCGCGTCTTCGTGCACGCGTCGCTGTACGAGCGCCCCGCGGACGACGACCAGCCCGAGGACCCGCGCGGGTACAACACCGCGGTGCTCGTCGCTCCCGACGGCACGCTGGTCGGGAGTACCCGGAAGACCCACATCCCGATCAGCGCGGGGTACTACGAGGACACCTACTTCCGCCCCGGACCCGACACGGACCCCTTCCCCGTGCACGACCCGGCGGGACTCGGTGCTCGGGTCGGCCTGCCGACGTGTTGGGACGAGTGGTTCCCCGAGGTCGCCCGGGCCTACGGACTCGCCGGCTCCGAGGTGCTCGCCTACCCGACGGCGATCGGCTCCGAGCCGACCTTCCCCGACTTCGACACGGCGCCGATCTGGCGGCAGGTCATCGTCGCGAACGGCATCACCGCGGGACAGTTCATGGTCGTGCCGAACCGCTGGGGCGACGAGGGGGCGATCACGTTCTACGGCTCGTCGTTCATCTCGGATCCGTTCGGCCGGGTCCTCGTCGAGGCTCCGCGGGACGCGGACGCGGTGCTCGTGGCGGACCTGGACCTCGACGCGCGCGCGGAGTGGCTCCGGCTGTTCCCGTTCTACGTGACCCGCAGGCCGGACCTCTACGCCACCCTGACCGCGCCGGTCGACCGTCTGCGCGACGGGTACGGCGCTGACGAGGCGATCCGTGCCTCCCTGGCGGATGCGTCGACCACCCACCGGGCCGGCGGCCCGCAGACCGCGGCGGCCGGCGCATGAGCTGGCGGATGCCGGCGGAGACGGCACCCCAGGCCCGGACCTGGATGGCCTTCCCGCGTCCTGGCGCGACCCTCGGCGACGACGCGGCGAGCGCCGAGGCCGCACGGAAAGCGTGGGCGACGACGGCCAACACGATCGTCGATCACCAGCCGGTCACGGTCGTCGTCGACCCGGTCGCCCGGACGGACGCCACCCGGCTCCTGTCCGGCGACGTCGACGTGCTCGAGGCACCGCTCGACGACTTCTGGATGCGCGACACCGGACCGTCGTTCGTGCTCGACGACGGGCGCCTCGGCGCGGTGGACTGGGTCTTCAACGGCTGGGGCGCGAACGCCTGGTCGACCTGGACCCGCGACGCCCGCATCGCGGCGGTCGTCGCCGAGGCCGCGGGGGCGGAACGCATCCCGTCGCTGCTCGTCAACGAGGGCGGTGCGATCCACGTCGACGGCGAGGGCACCGTGCTCGTGACGGAGACGGTCCAGCTGGACCCCCGTCGCAACCCGTACGCCGACCGCGCACGGGTCGAGGAGGAGCTCGCGCGGACGGTGGGGGCGTCGGACGTCGTGTGGCTCCCCCGTGGCCTGACGCGCGACTACGACGGCCTCGGGACGCGCGGGCACGTCGACATGGTGGCGACCTTCGCGTCGCCGGACGTCGTGCTGCTGCACGCCCAGCCGGACGCCGGCCACCCCGACCACCTCGTCATGCCGCAGGTCCGGGCGGCGCTCGAGCAGGCGACGGACGCGACGATCGTCGAGCTCCCGGCGCCGGCGACCCTGACCGACGACGACGGCCCGGTCGACTGGAACTACGTCAACCACGTCGTGGTGAACGGTGCGGTGATCGCGTGTGCCTTCGGGGAACCGGCGGCGGACGACCGGGCTCGGGGCATCCTCGCCGACGTGTACCCGGGGCGCCAGGTGCGGTCGGTGGACGCGCGGGAGGTGTTCGCCCGGGGCGGCGGGCTGCACTGCATCACCCAGCAGCAGCCGAGCGTCGGGGACCGCTAACCGTCGGCCGGCGCCAACCCGATCCGCGACTGCATCCACGCCAGTCCCGCCGCGAGTGCCGCCCGCGCGGTCGTCCAGTTGTGCTTGTCGCCGGGCACGACCCAGGTGGCGACGTGCATGCCTGCTGCCCGGGCGCGTGCCGCCTGGACGGGCATGACCGACCCGTACGTGGTGTCGAGCTGCCCGACCGCGAAGAACGCGTTGGTGTCCCGGTACGGGGCGTTCGCGCGGAGCAGCGCCTCGGGCTGGGCGGCGAGCCAGGCGGCGCGGCTGCCGGCGAACCCGTCGGCGATCGTCTCCGCCGTGTTCCCGAGCGTCGGACCGTCCTCCCCGGACACGTCGATGAGGTTGCCGAACCGCGACGGGTCACCGGCGCCGAGCTGGATGGCGCACGTGCCGCCCTGCGAGAAGCCGCCGATCGTCCACGCCGACGCGGCGGTCTGCACCGTGAGGTGGCTCGTGATCCACGCGGGGACGTCCTTCGTCAGGTACGTGCGGCTGTTCCCGAGCTTGCCGTCCACGCACATCGGGTTCGACGACCGGGGGCCGAGCTGGTCGGGCACGACGACGATCGGCGTGAGACCGCGGTCGACGGTCGCGAGCGCGTTCATCGTCTGCTCGATCTGCCCGCCGCTCTGGACGTCGTTCGGGCCGGCACCGCGCGACTGCCCGGACAGCAGGACGTCGACCGGCAGGTGCGGCGGGTCGGCGGTGAGCGCGGCCGGGGGCAGGTAGACGAGGGCCTGGCGGGCGACGAAGTGGCTGGTGGTGGCCGGGATCGTCTCGTGGAGCAACCGCCCCGCGGAGGGCATGTCCGCGGGCGCTGTCCAGGTGGTCGCGAGGTCGACGCTGCCGGGAGCCGTCGACCCCGCGGGTGACTCGGTCGCGGGGATGCCCAGGGACGAGGTCGGGACGGGTGTGTACGTGGGGACGGGTCGCGGCGAGGACTGCGCCCGCGCGGTGGAGGTCGCCGCTGCCTGCCCGCCCGACACCGCCACCGCGTGGCTCGCACTCCAGCCGCCGAGCCCGACGACGGCGAGCCCCCCGACGGCGAGCCCCACGACGAGCCCGATGCCGAGTCCCCCGGCGAGGAGTGCTGCGCCACGTCGTGCGCGGGGGGTGGTGGGTGTGCGTGCCATCGGTCGTCCTCGTCCTCCGTGCGTTCCGGCAACGGTCCGCTTCGGCCGCGAGCGTAGGGATCGGGTCCGGGAACCGGCTGCCGTCCGGGACCGAACGGCTGAGCGTCCTCCCCATCCGGCTCACAGCGACCGTCTGGCGTCCTCCGAGCAAGCGACATGACGTACAAGCACCGTCAGCACGGTGTACTCAGCGTCGAGTCGGGTGGGTGCCTCGACGTCGGTATCGTCGGCGAACCGGACCACCCGACGGGCGTCCGGTACCCGCACCGGCCGGGGCACCGTCGCCCCGGCCCCGGCCCCGCGGCAGTGCCGCGAGCAGGAGGGAACTCCCTTGGCAACACCCACCCTGGTCACCGCGCCGCCCACCACCACGCGGGGCGGGTCCCTGAAGCGGAACCTCGGCCTCTGGGCGATCGTCGGGCTCGGCCTCGGCTACATGACCCCGACCGTCGTGTTCGACACCTTCGGCATCGTCTCCGACGAGACGAACGGTGCGGTGCCCAGCGCGTACCTCGTCGCGCTCGTGATCATGCTCCTGACGGCGGTGAGCTACGGGAAGATGGTGCGCGTCTACCCCGCCGCCGGTTCGGCCTACACGTACGTGCGGGAGTCGATCCACCCGAACGCCGGCTTCATGGTCGGATGGGCATCGCTGCTCGACTACCTGCTGCTGCCGATGGTGAACGCGCTCATCATCCGGCTCTACCTCGAGCAGGTCTTCCCGGCACTGCCGGCGTGGGTGACTGTCGTGGTCTACACGCTGTTCGTCACCACCGTGATCTGCCTGTCGATGCGCGGCACCTCCAACCTCAACATGGTGCTGCTCGTCGGCGCGATCCTCGCGATGATCGCGTTCGTCGTCTTCGCCGTGATCGAGCTGACCCGCGGCGCCGGTGCCGGCACGATCGTGAGTCCCGAGCCGTTCGTCCACGACGGCGTCACCATGACGGCACTCCTCACCGGTGCGACCGTCGTCTGCTTCTCGTTCATCGGCTTCGACGCCGTCACGATGTACACGGAAGAGGCCAAGAGCATCCGGATCATGCCGAAGGCGATCCTGATGACCGTCCTGCTCGGCGGACTGATCTTCCTCGTGTCCTCGTACTTCGCGCAGCTCCGCTTCCCGACCAACGCACCCTTCGGCGAGTTCACGGACGACCCGCTCCCCCAGATCGGTCTGCTCGTGGGCGGCCCGGTGTTCCAGGCGATCCTCGTCGCCGCCGGGTTCGTCGCCGCCCTCGCATCCGGGCTGGCCTCGCACGCGAGCGTCGCCCGCATGCTGCTCGTGATGGGACGGAACAACGTCCTGCCGAAGCAGGTCTTCGGCTACGTCAGCCCGAAGACCCGCACGCCGATCCCGAACATCGTCATCGTCGGCGCGGTGACCCTCCTCGCGATGACGTTCTCGCTCGACACCATCTCGTCGTACATCAACTTCGGCGCCCTCATCGCCTTCACCTTCGTCAACCTCACGGTCATCGTGCACTTCGCGTGGCGTGAGGGCCGCCGCCGGACCGTCCGCGACTGCTTCACGTACATCGTGCTGCCGGGCGTCGCGATGCTCCTGACGGGTGTTCTCTGGTCACAGCTGCACGCCGACGCGCTCATCGCCGGCGGGGTCTGGGCCGCGATCGGCTTCGTGTACCTGTTGGTCATCACGAAGGGCTTCCGGGTGCAGCCGAAGGGCTTCGACGAGAACCAGCCCGTCACGGGCGTCAACAAGCAGCTCACCGACGAGCACGGACAGGAGACACGATGAACGACACCGCCACCACCTACGCGGTCACCGACCCGGCGTCCGGCGAGGTCCTCGCCACCTTCCCGACGATCACGGACGACGAGCTGCGGCAGGCGATCGCCACGGCCGACGACACGCACGCCGCCTGGGGTCGGTCGAGCACCGTCGCCGAGCGGGCTGCGCTCCTGCACCGCGTCGCCGAGCTCTACCGCGAACGCCGGGAGGCCCTCGCGACGACGATCGTCCGCGAGA
Source organism: Curtobacterium luteum (assembly GCF_014646995.1). Classification (GTDB taxonomy): domain Bacteria; phylum Actinomycetota; class Actinomycetes; order Actinomycetales; family Microbacteriaceae; genus Curtobacterium; species Curtobacterium luteum. The sequence goes on from NZ_BMOI01000017.1 coordinate 65,446, forward strand.
TGGCGAAGCCGATCGACCAGGCCTACGGCGAGGTCGACTTCTGCGCCGACATCTACGACTACTACGCCGACCACGCGGAGGAGTTCCTCGCGGACCAGCCGATCACCCTGGCCGAGGGCAGCGAGGGCAGCGCGTTCGTCCGGAAGTCGTCCGTCGGCGTGCTGCTCGGCATCATGCCGTGGAACTTCCCCGCGTACCAGATCGCCCGGTTCGCCGGCCCGAACCTCGTGATCGGCAACACGGTACTGCTCAAGCACGCGCCGCAGTGCCCGGAGTCCGCGCTCGCGATCGAGGCGGTCTTCCACGACGCCGGCTTCCCCGCGGGGGCGTACACGAACGTCTTCGCCACGAACGACCAGGTCGCCGACGTCATCGCCGACCCGCGGGTGCAGGGCGTCTCGCTGACCGGCTCCGCCCGCGCCGGTGCCGCGGTGGCCGAGATCGCCGGCCGCAACCTCACGAAGGTCGTGCTCGAGCTCGGTGGGTCGGACCCGTTCATCCTGCTCTCGACCGACGACCTCGACGCCGTGGTCGAGTCCGCCGTCGCCACCCGCCTCGAGGGCAACGGCCAGGTCTGCAACGCCGCGAAGCGCTTCCTCGTGGCCGACCACCTGTACGACGACTTCCTCGCGAAGTTCACCGCCGCCATGTCCACCGTCGAGCCGACCGACCCGAGCGTCTCCGGCGCCGAGCTCGGTCCGCTCTCCTCCCCGACCGCGGCGGACCGCCTCGAGGAGCAGCTCCGCCACGCGGTCGACCAGGGCGCTAGCGTCGTCACCGGTGGCGAGCGCCGCGGCAACGCCTTCACGCCGACGGTGCTCACCGATGTCACCCCGGACAACGACGCGTACCGCGAGGAGTTCTTCGGCCCGGTGGCCGCCGTCCACCGCGTCGCCGACGAGGACGCCGCGATCGCGATCGCCAACGACACCCCGTTCGGCCTCGGCTCGTACCTGTTCACGACCGATCCGGAGCAGGCGCTGCGGGTGGCGGACCGGATCGAGGCGGGCATGGTCTACGTCAACATCGTCGGTGCGGACAGCCCCGAGCTGCCCTTCGGCGGCGTCAAGGCCAGCGGCTTCGGCCGGGAGCTCGGCCCCTTCGGGGCCGACGAGTTCGTCAACAAGAAGCTGATCCGCATCGGCTGACGATCCGACCGGACCAGCAGCGGACGGGAGGCGCGGTGCCAGCCGGCACCGCGCCTCCCGTCCGTCGTGCCGTCTAGACCAGCGCCGTGAACGACGCGTCCCGCACCAGCACGGACGCGGCGTCGCCGCCGACCGCCTGCTCCTGGTCGCTGGACAGCCCGAGCGACCAGCTGCCCCCGCCCGGCTTCTCCGGCAGCGTGAACTCCACCGTCGTCTCCGAGGCGTTCAGCAGCACCGCGACCGTGTCGTCGCCCTGCGTGAGCACGAGCGTCACGGCGCGGTTCCCACCGTCGGCCCAGTCGGTGTCCTCGAAGCCCTGCGCGTCGGCACGGAGCACCTGCACGGTCGACTCCGAGTCCCCGGGCGCGGTCCGGTACCACTCCGGCCGGAGCGACGGGTGCTCGCGACGGAACGCGATCGCCGCCGTCGTGAACGCGAGGAGGTCCTGGTCGGCCGCGGCCCAGTCGAACCACGAGATCTCGTCGTCCTGGCAGTAGGCGTTGTTGTTGCCGCCCTGCGAGCGTGCGATCTCGTCACCGCCGAGGATCATCGGGACACCGGCCGACAGCAGGAGCGTGCCGAGGAAGTTCCGGCGCTGCCGGTCACGGTAGTCGTTCACCGTGCCGTCGTCGGTCGGGCCCTCGATGCCGCCGTTGAACGAGGTGTTGTTGCTCTCGCCGTCGTTGTTGTCCTCGCCGTTCGCCTCGTTGTGCTTCTCGGCGTACATCGTCAGGTCGGCCAGCGTGAAGCCGTCGTGTGCGGTGACGAAGTTCACCGAGCAGAGCGGGGAGCGCCGGGAGCCCTCGTAGACGTCGGGGGAGCCGAGGGTGCGCTGCACGGCGTCGCCGAGGGTGCCCTCGTCCCCGCGCCAGAACGAGCGCAGGTCATCGCGGTACTTGCCGTTCCACTCGGACCAGTCGGCCGGGAAGCCGCCCACCTGGTACCCCGCGGTGTCCCACGGCTCGGCGATCATCTTCACCTCACGGAGCACCGGGTCCTGGTGGATGATGTCGAGGAACGCGGAGTGCTTCTCGGCCTCGCCGTCCTGACGGGTCAGCGTGGTGGCGAGGTCGAAGCGGAAGCCGTCGACGTGCATCTCCTCGACCCAGTAGCGGAGCGAGTCGGTGATGAGCCCGAGCGCGGACGGGTGCGACACGTTGAGGCTGTTGCCGGTACCGGTCGTGTCGAAGTAGTTCGCCTCGTCGCCCTCGACCAGCCGGTAGTAGGCCTGGTTGTCGATGCCCTTGAACGACAGCGTCGGGCCCATGTGGTTGCCCTCGGCGGTGTGGTTGTAGACGACGTCCATGATGACCTCGAGCCCGGCGGCGTGCAGGGCCTTGACCATCTCCTTGAACTCGGCGACCTGCTGCCCGGCGGTGCCCGAGGACGAGTACTCGTCGTGCGGGGCGAAGAAGCCGATGCTGTTGTAGCCCCAGTAGTTGCGCAGGCCCTTGTCGGCGAGCGTCGAGTCCTGGACGAACTGGTGCGTCGGCAGGAGTTCGACGGCGGTGACGCCGAGGTCCGTCAGGTGCCTGATCGCGGCGGGGTGGGCGAGGCCGGCGTAGGTGCCGCGGATCTCCTCGGGCACGTCGGGGTGCTGTTTCGTGAAGCCCTTGACGTGGACCTCGTACACGACGGTGTCGGTGAGCGGGGTCGCCGGTCGGGTGTCGCCGCCCCAGTCGAAGTCACGGTCGGCGACGACGGACTTCGGCATCGCGCCCGCCGAGTCGGTGTCGTCGCGCTGGTCCGGGTGCTCCATGTCGTGCCCGAAGAGCGCCTGCCCCCACTCGTAGGAGCCGTCCACGGCGGTGGCGTAGGGGTCGAGCAGCAGCTTCGCCGGGTTGTGCCGCAGGCCGTTCGCCGGGTCCCACGCGCCGTGGACCCGGAAACCGTACCGGGTGCCGACGGTGACGTCCGGGACGACGTCGTGGAAGGTGTAGCCGGTGCGGTTCCGGAGCTCGGTGCGGTGTTCGGTGCCGTCCTCGTCGAAGCGGCAGAACTCGACGCGCTCGGCGGTGCTGGAGAAGAGTGCGACGTTCGCGCCGCCGTCGACGAGCGTCACGCCGAGCGGGGTCCGGGAGGAAGTGGTCATGTCGTCCTTGTACCGGTCGGACGCTGGGACCTGCGCCGAGGTGCGTACCCCGGCTGACGGTGCGCCCCGGCGGGGCGGTGCGGGCGGGAGGCGCGGTGCGGGCCCGCCCCGCGCCTCCCGTCCGGTGCTGGGCCGCGTCAGACCGCGATCCGGCCACCGTCGACGGGCAGGACCGCGCCGTGCACGAAGGACGCCGCGTCGGTCGCGAGGAAGACGATCGCCTCGGCGACCTCCTCGGCCGTGCCCGGCCGTCCGGCGGGGCCGGCAGCGGCGAGCTGGTCGAGTGCCTCGCCCATCGCAGCGGTCCCCTCGGTCCGGGTCGGGCCGGGGCTCACGGCGTTCACGCGGACGCCGGACGGACCGAACTCCGCCGCCCAGGACTTCGTGAGGAGGACGAGTGCCGCCTTGGTCGAGCCGTAGAGGCCCATGCCGGCGGCGCCGAACTCGGCGACCATCGTCGTGACGTTCACGACGGCACCCGTCCCGCGCTCGGCCATCCCCGGCGCGAGCGCGGCGACGAGGAAGTACGGCGCCTTCACGTTGATGTCGAAGACCTCGTCGAACCCCTCCTCGGTGGTGTCGGCCGTTGCGCCGAACGGGAAGATGCCCGCGCTGTTGACGAGGACGTCGACCCGGCCCCCGCCGATGCGCAGGGCCTCGGCGGCGAGTCCGCGGGCGCTCGAGGCGTCACGCAGGTCGGCTGCGACGAAGTCCGCGGTGCCGCCGGCGGCTCGGATGCCGTCGACGACCGCGGCGCCGCGCTCGGCGTTCCGCCCGGAGACGACGACGTGCACGCCGCGGGCGGCGAGGAGTTCGGCGGTGGCGCGGCCGATGCCGCTGGTGGATCCGGTGACGAGTGCGGTGGTGGTGGTCATGGCGATTCCTGACTGAACAGATCGGTACGGTTAGCGTTGCGCTGGTAACTGTACAGATCGGTGCAGTAAAGTCAAACCATGTCCGACGCACCCGCCTCCCGCCCGCGACGGCGCCCTGCGTACGAGCGGGCCGTCGCGACCGCCGACCGGCTGTTCTACGAGCAGGGCATCCACGCCGTCGGGGTCGACCAGGTCGCGGCCGAGGCCGACATCTCGAAGGCGAGCCTGTACACGCACTTCCGCACGAAGGACGACCTCGTGCTCGGGTACCTCCGCGGTCGGAGCGCGTCCTGGCAGGAGCACGTCGCGCGCGAGCTCCCCGGGCGCGGCTCGACGCCGGCCGAGCGCGTGCTGGCCGTGTTCGACCTGCTCGGCGAGTGGTTCGACGAGCCCGGCTACCGCGGGTGCCCGTTCATCAACGTCGAGGCCGAGTACGGCGCCGGACACCCGACGCACGAGGTCACCCTCGAGCACCGGGAATGGGTGCGCGGGCTGTTCGAGTCGCTCCTCACCGAAGCCGGCGACCCCGGGCCGGAGGCGACCGCACTCCAACTCTGCTTGCTCTACGACGGCGCGATGGCGAGCGCGCAGGCGGACCCCGGACGTCCCTGGGCCGCGGCGGCCCGGAGCGCTGCCGTGCGGGTCCTCGGCATCCCGGACGCACGGCTCTAGGATCGGCTCATGACCACCGGTGCTCGGCGCTCCCGTCCCGCCCTCGTGACCGCTGCCGTCGTCCTCTGGCTCGTCGTGTGCGCCGTCCAGCTCGTCGGACAGGCCCTGATGATCGGCCGGACCGCTGCACTGTACGGCCCGTGGTCCGTCGTGGTGTACGTCGTCGGGTTCGGACTCATCGGGTTCGTCGTCTTCGGCGCTGTCCGACTGGCACGGGGCTCCGGCCGCGCACGGTTCTGGCTGGCGGTGCTCGCCGCGCTCGGGCTGCTCGGCGCCGTCGTCCCGCCGTACGGCCTGACCACCGCCGAGCGGGTGGCCGCGGCCCTCGCCGGGGTGCTCCCGTACCTCCCGCCGGCGCGCGCCTGGTTCCCGCCGCGGCCCGCGCGCGCTCCGAAGGCGCAGCAGCCGCGCGTGGTCGGGTGGGACCCGGACACCGGCGAACCCGTCCGGGCCAGCGAGTGACGGACTAGGGCGTGTTGCTACATGGCTCAGTGGTCGCTGGGGTTGGCGATACGGTCGTCGAGTGGATACAGAGGTGGAGTTGGGGGTGGCGTCGCACTCCGGCTCGTGAGGGCCGAGGATGGAGCGACGCTTGCCGAGGGGTATCGCGAGAACCGGGAGCACCTGGAGCCTTGGGAGCCGACGCGGGACGAGGAGTTCTTCACTGAAGCGCGGCAGCGCGCTCAGATCGAGAAGACGCTGGAAGCGTTCGCCGCTGATGCGGCGCTTCCGCTTGTGCTCGCTGATGGCACGCGAATCGTTGGTCGGGTCAATCTCACCGGCATTGTGCGGGGCGCGTTCCAGAACGCGAATCTCGGGTACTGGGTCGGGGCCAGTCACGAGGGACGTGGACTGATGACCGCCGCCGTCGCGGCTACGGTGCAAATTGCGAGAGACGAGCTGCACTTGCACCGAGTTCAAGCGGCGACGTTGCTTCCCAACAAGGCGTCGCAGTCCGTGCTGCGCAAGTGCGGGTTCACCGAGTCCGGTGTCGCCGCCGACTACTTGTGTATCGCCGGGTCGTGGCAGGAGCACCGGCTGTTCCAACGCATCCTGACGACATGAGCGCCGACTACGTCGCTGTCTGATCTCGCGCCCAGAGCAGTGCTGCTGCGAGGCAGAGCGCCGCGTGGTAGTTCCGTGCCGTCTTGTCGGAGCGCATCGCGATGCCCCGCCACTGCTTGAGCCGGTTGAAGCACCGCTCAACGACGTTGCGGCGCTTGTAGTCGTCCGCATCGAACAGGATCGGCCGTCCTGGACGTTTCCGACGGTGAGCGATCTGGTCATCGCGTTCCGGGATCGTCGTCTTCACGTCCCGTGATCGCAGCCATGCCTTGTTCACCCTCGACAGGTACCCCTTGTCCGCGCGCAGCCGATCCGGCCGGGAACGCGGACGTCCAGCGGTAGGGACACGGATCTGCTCCATCGTCGCCGGCAGCATGATCGTGTCCGCCACCTGGCCGCCCGTGATGACGAAACCGAGCGGCCTGCCCTTGCCACCGCAGACCAGATGCGTCTTTGTTCCGTCCCGGGTCCGATGGAGGCTCTCAATCCACGGGAGGATGAGAGTCATGGGAGCACCGAGGAAGTACCCGGATGAGCTTCCTGAGCGGGCGGTCCGGCTCGCGGTGGAAGCGCGCCGCGACCCAAACACAAGAGGCGGCGCGTTGCGTCGGATCGGTGAGCAGTTGGGGATCAATTCGGAGACGCTGCGGAACTGGGTGCAGCAGGCCGAGGTCGATGCCGACGATCGGCCGGGTGTCACCTCTGACGACGCGCAGCGGATCGCGGAGTTGGAGCGTGAGGTCCGGGAGCTGCGGCGCGCGAATCAGATTCTGAAGTCGGCGTCGGCTTTCTTCGCGGCGGAGCTCGACCGCCCGTCCAGCAGATGACGCAGTTCATCGATCAGCACAAGCACGAGTTCGGGGTCGAGCCGATCTGCAGGACGTTGCAGGTTGCCCCGTCGAGCTACTACGCCGCGAGGTCGAGGCCGCCGTCCGCGAGGTCGCACAGCGATGTCGTCCGCATGCCGAGATCGTGCGGGTGCATCGGAGCAACTACGGCGTCTACGGTGCCCGGAAAGTGCACGCGCAACTGCGCCGAGAGGGCCGCCAGATCGCCCGCTGCACCGTCGAACGCCTCATGCGAGCCGCCGGCTTGCATGGTGTGAGCAAACGGAAGGGGCCGAGGACGACGATCCCAGCTCCCATCGGCGATCGGCCCGCGGACCTGGTGCAGCGGGCGTTCACCGCGACCGCCCCGGACCAGCTGTGGGTTGCCGACATCACTTACATCCGCACCTTCTCGGGCTGGGTTTACGCAGCGTTCGTCACCGACGTGTTTTCCCGCCGGATCGTCGGGTGGCAGCTGTCACGGAACATGCGCACCGACCTCGTTCTCGAAGCCCTCGAGATGGGTCTCTGGACCCGGCAACGAGACGGCCGAGACCTGTCGCAGCTAGTCCATCACAGCGACCGCGGAGTCCAATATCGAGCCATTCGCTACACGGACCGGCTCGCCGAGGCCGGCGTGGTCGCGTCCGTCGGGTCGAAGGGCGACAGCTACGACAACGCGCTCGCCGAGGCCGTGAACTCGATCTTCAAAGCCGAACTGATCCGCAACAAGGGGCCATGGCGCGGCATCGAGGACCTCGAGATCGCGACGGTCGAGTACATCGACTGGTTCAACCACCGCCGCCTCCACGGCGAACTCGGCATGGTCCCACCCGTCGAGTACGAGACCGACCACTACCGGCACCACCCCGCTCCGACTACCGTCGGGACGGCACTACCGAGCCTCCACTGCACCCGGGGCGGAACACGGCAGGGAGATCAACCACCAAACTGACAAAAGGTACATTATCGGCGCGTACCGGCTTCCTGGCTCGACTCACTAGCGCTCGACACTCCACACAGCCGGCCCCTCGTCCGCTTTCCGCGCACTCGCGGCCTCTTCGCGTTCCCTTGCAGCCACCGGCGCAAGCCGCCCCTCGAGAAGCTCTTCGGGAGGAGTCACGATCCCGCCGCCCTCCGCGTCGATGAGCTACGCAGTCGCCGGGACCACCCGCACCCCCTGGTGTTTCTACCCCAGAGCGGGGGGGCTGAGCGCCTATCTGGTCCTCACCGCCCCATTGAGAGGCCGAATACCGTAATGTACCGTTTTGACCCTCTTCGATCCGACCTGATTCCGGTTGGCGAGAACGAGGGTGTCCCACGCACAGCTCGACAGTCCTCAGGAGAAGCCATGGTTCCAACACGCAGACGAGCGTCCCTGCCGCCGCTGTTGCGGCATCACCGCCGCTCATGGCTAGCCGTGGCTGCCCTTGCAACCTCAGTGACCATTGGCCTTTTGACACCAGCAACCACCAGTGGTGCGTGGTTCACAGCGACCCAGAGTAGAACAGGTAATTCCATCTCGGCCGCGACTCTTCAGCCTGTAAGCGGGCTGACGGCGACCCAATACAATGATCGGAATACTGTTCGCTGGTTGAGCGCCAATCAGCAGTCCTGGGCGACGGCAAACAATGTGACCACCCACCCGACATATACGGTCACTCGTACAATTGACGGGAAAAATCCCACCACCGTTTACACCGGCGGGCAAACGACCACAACAGACAGTTACTCGTCCACCGTTACTGGCAGTATCCCCAGCAGTTTCAGTGCTGGCGCCGATAGCGCTGGCAACATTCAATCGGACGGTTCCGTGTGGACCTGGGGCACCGGGCAAAGCGGGTCCCTCGGCGTCGCCACTGACTACGCTCCGAACCCTGTGAAGGTTACGATCCCCGGCGGTCGTAGCGCCGTTGAGCTGACCTACTCGTTCGATGCAGCAACCGTCCTCGCCGCCGACGGAACCGTGTGGTTTTGGGGCGGAATGAGGCAGAACAGCGACTGCTCGGGGACCATGTCGAACGTGAATACCCCTACGCAGGTTCAAACTCCCGCCGGGAAGACCATTGTGTCTGTCAGTCCAAGTGACAGGTGTGCAATTTTGCAACTTGCTTCCGATGGAACACTATGGACCACTCCATTCCGCGGTAGCCCCACCCAAGTTGTTCTTCCGGGCAACCGGCGCGTCACTCAGCTCACAAAGGGAGCAATGGTTCTAGCATCCGACGGCACTGTTTGGGCATGGGACAGCAACTCAACGGGGCAGACTGGAAACGGCTCGACCTCCGGATACTACTCCAGCAACTCACCGGTGCAGGCAATCCTCCCCGCGGGAACCTACGCGACACGCGTCGCATCTTACGGCGCAAATGCTGCGTTTCTACTAAACAATAATACAATCTGGACCGTTGGCACAAATAACGTAGGACAATTGGGTGCAGGGCTTTCCAATACCGGCAGCTATGGTTATTCCCAGCAGTTCAAGGTGCCGAGCGACAAGACATGGGTAGATGTTCGTGTCGGTAGTGCTAATATTGCGGCACTCGCAAGCGACGGCAGCATTTATATCGCAGGGCAGGGTAACACTGGCGTTTTGGGAAATGGAAGTCAGAGCAGCACCAACGTGCCGGTTGCAGCGAAGAATCCGGGCAGTGTCCAATTCAAGAGTTTCGATCTAGGCGACAGTAGCGTTTACGCGGCGGATCAAAACTCTAACTACTTCGGGTGGGGAATCAATGTCAACAGCAACAGCCAAGCTCTGTTCGGCAATAACAACAACCCATCCGGCGCGATTTATTATTACCCCTATCTTGCGGCCACGAATCAGCAGTACACGAAAGGCAAAGCCCCGCAGTTTTGCTTCAATGGAGGGGCTGCGAATTCGGCCGGATACTGCCTACCGCCTGGAAACGTTTCGTACCAAGTCTCGTACACGTACGGCCCGTGGTCGGCTGCTTCTCAGTCCGTCTCATCGTTGGCTTCAGTGACCCAGACTGGGTCGGCGGTAATCGGTGGCCCGGGAGGCAGTAACCTATGTCTGACTATCCAGGGCAACGGGGCCGCCCAAGGAACAGCTGTAGTTTTGGCTGCATGCGACTCATCGTCGGTGGGGCAAAAATGGACGACGTGGTCTGACGGCAGCTTCCGTGCAAACGGGAAGTGCCTCGATATGAAGGGCGACACACCGGGTACTGTCGTGCAGCGCTGGGACTGCAACGGGCTCAGCTACCAGTGGTGGGTTCCTCGAGACGACGGATCCATGTACAACCCGTCATCGGGGTTGTGCCTCGCTGATCCAAGCGGGACCGCTGCAACTGGCGTGCAACAGCAAATCGCGAAGTGCGATGGAAGCGCATCCCAGAAATGGAAGATCTCTTAATCAGGTGATCACCGTAGTGCGGTCAGACACGACGACCTCGTTGGCGTCGTGTCTGGCCACACGCCTGACTTGCACGTTTCGTTACCTGGATCGCCTGCAGGAGCGGTAGGTGATCCGAACTGAGCTCGCCACCCAGCGGACCCGGTCGCGGTGGCTGCCGGGAGCTGGGGTTTCCGAAAGCGAGCGATCTAGCGATAGCCTGCCCGATCGATGACGGTCGGGGCCGGCAGGACGCGCACCCGACCAGCGATGTTGGATTCGGTGATGTCCGTCAGCCACAGCCAGTCCGGAACCGCCGCCGTGAACGCGCGTCGGACCTATCGTTGTGCACCGGTGTGCTGGCCTCACGGTTCAGGCCTCGCTTCTTCGCGTGCAGCGACCAAGCCGGCTACGTGGACGTTGTTGCCAATGAGCCCGTATCCGAGCATCGGGTTGTCCCGGCGCGCATGACGGTTGCGTGGGTTAGACGCCGGTCAGCTCAGTCGCGATCGGTCACCGGCTCGCGGGCCCCGGTGGGAACCCTTGCTTCGAGCAATCCCAGCACCCGGAAGGCCACCTCGACCGGGATCCGGTCTGCGGCAAGTTCGAGGACCAGCGGATAGATCAATTCGGGAAGTTGGGACTGGGTGAAGTACGCCGCTCCTCGGCGGAGGATCTCGTTCTCCTGCTCGAGCAGCCGGATCCGTTTCTGCGCCTCCCGCAGCTCGGCTTGCAAACCGCTCTCATCGGCGGAACCCTAACAGCACCATTGCCGGTCGTCTCGGTCGGCGATTCGCAACCGTCTGGTCAGACAGGACTCAGCGGCGCCGAAGCCGTTGGCGACCTGCCGCACCGATGTCTCGCCTGTGCGGGCGACCATGATCACATCGCGGCGCAACTCGCCCGGATACGCCTCCACCATGGAGCACGTACTCCCAGCAGAACCAATGCCCCGACCCGTCAGGAGTCAACCGCACCTGCGGCAGTCCCAGCAGCCTGAATGGTGCGCGGTGAACCGCAATAATCCGCCCGCTGCTTATTGACGCCAAGGCCCGGCCGCCTCCGCGCGCAAGTGATCAGTCCGCGGGCTCAATCAGTACTCTGAACCGTGCCCCGAGCGAAACCACGCAAATCATAGGACGGCGAACGGTCAGCTACAGGGATGGAGCGCCACAATGGCGTTGCGAGCGGTAGGGGCTCAGAGGCCTGCTGCTTGCCGTGAACTCAGGTGGTCTGCGTCATCGTAAGGATAAGCCGGTAGCGCAAGCTCGCACGCTGGTAGGTATTGTTGGCCGAGGTCGGAACTTGAATCTTGACCGCAAGCTTGATCGCTTTGCCTGGCTTGAGGACAGTGAATTGTTGCTGCGGGCCGCCAGAGAGCGGTCCGCTGATCTTCGTGACGTTGGACGTGGTCACCTGCCACCGTGTGACGTTGCCGAGCTTCTTGGTGTCAGCGAGCGTGAACGACGAGAGGTAGAGCTTCATCGGAACTTTGCCGATGTTGGATACGGGCGCCGCGACGGTCGCGGTCGCTCCCGGCATAACCGTCATAGCCTTGTTGTACGCAACGGCCTTGCCGTCGGGTCCGGTGACAACAATCGTCCCCACCTTGATGGGGTTCGTCTTGACCACGGGGACGGCGGCTTTCGCCGCTGCATACGCCGGCACTGATGCGCCGAGGATGAGCGCGCAGGCGCTCGCGATGGCCATGACGGCCGTCCCCTTCCGTCCTCGACGCTTCGTCCCAATGAGTTGCGCGACGTCAGGTGCAGGGCGCGAACGGCCGAAGTACACCGCGCCGAGGGCGACCAAGATCACCAACGCTAGCCCGGCCATGAGCAACGGAACGGCGTTCGCCGCTGCCCAGTGCAGCAACTCGTCGAGAAGCCCCGACGCCGGATTTTGCGCTGGCTGGGCCGGAGGAACCGTGCACACCAGTGAGCTGACGGCTGAACAAGACATGATTCCTCGCAGGTTAAAACGGTACAAAACGGTGTAGATGTCCGACACTCTAGCTGTTGGTGCGCGACTGACTCACCCCCATACGGGGTATGCGATGTCGAGCTACTGACGCTGGGCGCAGCGCCGTACTGGAGGCGAGCGCCACGCAGGCAGTCAAGACCGCTGCCGACCCACGTCGATGCGCCTCGAAGCGCGAGGGTGTCGCCCTCCTGAAGGTGCAGGGGTGGCACGGATCAGGCAGCCACCCCTGCACCAGACGAAGAGTCAGCCCCCTCGTTCGGCATTCAGGGGGACAGGGGCAGCCTTCGTCAAACGCAAGGTACCAGTCTGTACCGTTTCGTGCCATAATGAACCGCTTCATGCATGCTGTTTCAAGCTGCCAGTGTCTGTGCAGTCCCTAGACAGAAGGAGAGACGTCTTGACGTCACCCCACTCGAGTACCCGAGGGCGTCTCGTATCAGTTGGCGCCGCGATGACGCTGCTCACGATGAGCGCCGTGGTTGCGGCCACTCCGGCGATGGCAGCACCGACCGTGTGGCCGTCATCATTGACCGTCGCGGGAGGGTCGTCGGTGCAGGGCATCACGATCCACGACGGCCTCCTATATGCCGCTGATCACGGGACGGGCCGGTTTACGACGACAACCCCCGGCGGGTCAACGAAGACGGTGCTGACCGTTGAGGGCGGCGAGCCGGCGGCGGTGGCCGTCGACAGCAAGGGCGATGTGGCCTTCACTCTTGACAGTGACCCCACCGTGTACCAGGTGGCCGCAAGCGCCTTGCCACTCACGGTCTCGGCCAACAGCCTGTCCACTGACCCGAACGTCCAGGTCCGCTACCACCAGACCGGCACCGAGTACTTCTACGGCCTCGCGTTTGACGCGAGCGACAACCTCTACTTCGGCAAGTCCGTCAACGCGTCGGTGTACGAGCTTCCCGCGGGTCAGCAAACGGTGGTCACGACTGTGGTGGGTCTCGAGGCCGGTGTTGACGGTATGGGGTTCGCGCCTGATGGGTCGCTGTATTTCGCCACGGACGACGGGAACGTGCACAGCGCGACCAAGAGCCAGCTGCAGAGCAGCCTGCC
>NZ_BMOI01000018.1 GCF_014646995.1 Curtobacterium luteum
CGTCCGGGGCGACGGGTCGTGACCGGTCGCCGGAGGTGAGCGGGGAGTCGTGACCGTCCGGTGGACGGGTGATGCCCGCGCCCGCGCCGGTCGCGACGTGCCGTGCGCAGGTCGCCGAGCGGTCACGAACCGTCGGTCAGGGGCGTCCGGGGCGACGGGTCGTGACCGGTCGCCGGAGGTGAGCGGGGAGTCGTGACCGTCCAGCGGACGGGTGATGCCCGCACCCGCGCCGGTCGCGACGTGCCGTGCGCAGGTCGCCGAGCGGTCACGAACCGTCGGTCAGGGGCGTCCGGGGCGATGAGTCGTGACCGGTCGCCGGAGGTGAGCGGGGAGTCGTGACCGTTGGACGCGAGCGCGACCGGGGTCAGCCGTGCCGACGCTCGGTCGACGACAGCAGCTGCTCGACCTCGCCGATCTCCATGGTCTCCGGGGACACCGACTGCAGTGGCGCTGCCGTCGGCGCGTGGACCGCGTCGACCAACCGGTGCATCATCGCGACCGCGTCGTCGACGACCTCGGTGCTCTTCACCTGCACGCCGTGCAGCAGCCACTGCGCCGTCTCGAGCTCGTGGTGCACCCGTGCACGCTGCGCGAGCTGCCGGTCACGGCCGCCGCCGTTCGTCTCGTACGCGCTGAGGACCGTGTCGAACGCGTCCTTCCGCCCGGCGAGCACCCACGCGAGGTCCTTCGCGGGGTCGCCGAGCCGGAGCTCGCCCCAACCGAGCACCCCGGTCACGGCGTCGCCGTCCACGAGGAGCGCCTCGGTGCCCACCGAGCCGTGCACGACCGTCGGCGTGAACTGCCACAGCTGCTGGTCGCGGGCCGCGCCCTCCCACCGCTCCTTGAGCGCGGCCGGGACGAGCTTGGTGGCGACCGCGCGGTCCATGACGGAGACCGCGGACCGGAGGACCTCGAACGGGGTGAGCGACGGGAGGCCGGCGTCGGTGACGAAGCTCGTCGGCAGCTGGTGGACCGCCGCCACCGCACGGCCGACCGAGTCGGCGAGACCGGGGCGGTCGGCGAGGTCGCGGAGCGCGGGGTGGGCGCCGGGGACGTAGGTGGTCACGATGGCGCGCGTCGACCCGATCGGGGCCTGTCCGCGGTACTCGGCGACGGCGAACGGGAGGCGCGTGCGGATCCCGGCGCTCAGCGCCCGGATCGCGACGAGGTCGGCCGACTGGCGCGCTTCGGCCCGCTGGTTGCGGGGCCGGCGGATCGCGAGTGCGGCGCCGTCGGCGTCGCGGAGGACCGCGGACTCGTAGTCCCCGGACGCCGCGGAGCCGAGCGTGCGTGTCCCCGTGACGACGAGCCCGGGCACGGCCGTCGTCGCCAACGCGGCTAGAGTGAACTGGGATCCCGCCATGCCCATCAGGGTAGGTCCGTGTCGTCGCCATCCGGGCACGCCACGCTGACCCGGGCACTCCCGGCCGAAGCCGCTGATCTGAGGAGCCCTCCGCCGTGACCGTCGAGTTCGCCGCCAGACTGCCCCTGTCCCGGAACGAACTCGACCGCGACGCGGAGTTCCGCACGACGCCGGACCTCGACAGCGTGCTCCGCGACGACCCGGCCACGCGGTACCTCCCGCTCCGTGGTTCGGAGATGCTCCGGAACGCCGACGGCACGCTGCGCTTCGTGTCCGCCGCGGACGTCCCCGAGGACACCGTCCTGCTGTACCTCGGCCGCGCGATCACCGACGCCGCCGACGCCCCGGCCGGCACCCGATTCGTCGCCGCCTTCGTCGACCCGGACACCGCACGCGCGATCGAACCGGACGAGGACGCCTGGGAGAGCCTCCGGATGTTCGGCACGGAGCTGTCCGCGCGCGACCAGGGCCTCGCGGTCGAGGCGGTCGCGATGGCGAACTGGCACGCCGTGCACGGCTTCTCGCCCCGCACCGGTTCCCCGGCGTCGGTCACCACGGGTGGCTGGGTCCGCCGCGACCCCGAGGGGCACGAGCTCTTCCCGCGCACCGACGCCGCGATCATCGTCGGCGTGACCGACGCCGAGGACCGCATCCTCCTCGGCTCGAACGCGGCGTGGGACCAGGACCGGTACTCGCTGCTCGCCGGGTTCGTCGAGCCGGGTGAGTCCCTCGAGGACGCCGTGCGGCGCGAGGTCTGGGAGGAGTCCGGTGTCCGCGTCGAGGAGCCGGAGTACCTCGGGTCGCAGCCGTGGCCGTTCCCCGCGTCGCTGATGCTCGGCTTCCGGGCCCGCGCGGTCGACGGCGACCCGAGCACAGCCCGCCCCGACGGCGTCGAGATCCTCGACGTCCGGTGGTTCTCCCGCGACGAGATCCGGGAGCGCGCCGGGGACACCCTCCTGCTGCCCGGCCGCACCTCCATCGCCCGCGCCATCATCGAGGAGTGGTACGGCGGCCCGCTGGACCTGCCGTGAGCGGCGCCGCAGCACCGCCCGCGGGTGCCGCGGGGCCGTCCGCCGAGGAGCTCCTCGCCGCGCTCGACCCGGAGCAACAGGCGGTCGCACGGACACTGCTCGGCCCCGTCGCGATCCTCGCCGGCGCCGGCACCGGGAAGACCCGGGCCATCACGCACCGGATCGCGTACGGGGTCGCGACCGGGACCTACTCGCCGAACCACGTCCTGGCGCTGACCTTCACGACCCGCGCGGCGGGGGAGCTCCGTTCCCGCCTGCGCGCGCTCGGGGCGGGGACGGTCCAGGCGCGCACCTTCCACTCGGCGGCGATGGCGCAGCTCAGCTACTTCTGGCCGGACACCGTCGGTGGCCACGCACCGCGCCTCGTCGACAAGAAGGGCCGGGTGATCGCGCACGCGGCGGACACCGTCGGCCTGCACGTCGACACCCCGGTGCTGCGCGACCTCGCGGCCGAGGTCGAGTGGCGCAAGGTGCAGATGCTGACGCTCGAGGAGTACGAAGCCGCTGCAGCGGACCGGACGATGCCGCGGGACACCTCCCCGCGCCGGGTTGTCGACCTCATGCGCTCGTACGAGCAGCTCAAGGACGACCGCCGGCAGCTCGACTTCGAGGACGTCCTCCTCGCCACGCTCGGCATGGTCGAGTCGGAACCGCGGGTCGCGTCCTACGTCCGGCAGCAGTACCGGTTCTTCGTCGTCGACGAGTACCAGGACGTCTCGCCCGTGCAGCACGCGCTCCTGCGGGCCTGGCTCGGCGGTCGTGACGACGTGTGCGTGGTGGGTGACGCCAGCCAGACGATCTACTCCTTCGCCGGGGCGTCGAGCGGGTTCCTGCTCGGGTTCGGCTCGGAGTTCCCACGCGGTTCGGTCGTGCGGCTCGAGCGCAACTACCGGTCGACGCGCGAGGTCGTCCACGCCGCCAACACGCTCATGCGCGGCCGTCCGGGTGCGCTCGACCTCGTCGCGCAGAGCACCGCGCCCGGTCCGGAACCGACGGTCCTCGCGTGCGTGCACGACGGTGACGAGGCGCAGACGGTCGCCCGCACGATCACGGACCTGGTCGCCGGCGGGTCCGCATGGGGCGACGTGGCGGTCCTCTTCCGCGTCGGCGCGCAGTCCGCCGCCCTCGAGTCGGCGCTCGGCCGCGCCGGCGTGCCCTACCGGGTGCAGGGCGGCACGCGGTTCTTCGACCGCCCCGAGGTGAAGCTCGCCGTGCACCACATGCGGGGTGAGGCGGTCCGGCAGACCGACGACGAACTGACCCGCCGCGTCGGTCTGGTGCTGCAGGTGAGCGGCTGGACGCCGACCCCGCCGGAGGGGACGGGAGCGGTCCGCGAGCAGTGGGAGGCGCTGCAGGCGATCATGGGCCTCGCCGAGGACGCCCCGGCCGGCACGACCATGCAGCAGTTCACCCAGGACCTGGTCGACCGCGCTGCGACGCACCACGAGCCCGAGCTCGACGCGGTCACGCTGGCCACCCTGCACTCCTCGAAGGGCCTGGAGTGGCCGCACGTGGTGATCACGGGCGCGGCGGAGGGGCTCCTGCCGATCTCCCACGCGACCACGGACGCCGAGGTCGACGAGGAGCGCCGCCTGTTCTACGTCGGCCTCACGCGGGCCCGTCGGTCGGTGACGGTGACGTGGTCGCGACAGGGGTCGGTCCGCGGGGGGACGCGGACTCCGAGTCGGTTCCTGGCAGCCCTCGACACGCGCAGCGCGGATGGGGCAGCAGCGTCCGGCGCGTGACCGACAGGTCCGACCGGTCGAGGACGAGCTGGTCCTGGTCGTCGTCGGGTCGCTGCCGGGCGACGGCGGCGCTCGGCACCCGTGCGAGGACGATCGCCACCGTCGTCGCCGCGACCGCGGCCGTCCGCCAGGGACCGAGCGGGGCGGCGCTGCGGCCCCACACCTGTGCGGCGAGCACCGGCCACGCCGGGTCGTCGTCGGCACGGTCGTACTCGACGCACTGCAGGCAGGGCCCGGCGTCCGGCGTCACGACAGGGCCGACCCGGACGCTGCCGTCGCCGACGACCACCGCCACGTGCGGGACGTCACGGCGGGACCACGCTGCGCGGAGGGCCGGGTCCACGACGTGTTCGGCGACGACGACGGCGAACTGGGCGTCGTCCGCTGGCGGCGCCGCACCCGCACCGTGCTCGACGCCCGTGCCGTCCGCCGGCGGGAGCGTCCGGAGCACCTCCACGCCCTCGCCCTCGAACTGGGCGGCGACCGTGTCGGCGAGCGGCCCCGCGCCGTGGACCTGCACCCGTGGGCGCGTCGGCGGCAGGACGTCGACCACCGCGGGGGACGCTGCGGCGAGGACCGCGGCCGCGAGCTCCGGCCGGCACCCGGAGGCGTGGGCGAGGGCGGTCAGGGCATCGCGACCGGTCTCGTGTCGGAGGGCGCAGAGGAACCGTTCCTCGGCCGTGGTCGGGACCGGGACGACGGCGCGCGGTGGGTCGACGCCGAGCTGCACGGTCGCCGGGTCGCGCCAGACGAACTCGAGCGTCGGGTCGATGCGGATGCCCATGCACCCACCGTCCCGCAGCACGGGGCCGTCCGGGGCGACCGGCACCGATCTGTGGAGAACCCCCGGACGCCGGCCCCCGGGCGTCAGGCCCCCGGGCCTCCGGACGCCAGGCCCCGGACGTCAGGCCCGCGGAGCGGACCCGTCGTCGGACCCGTCGCCGTCCTCGACCCGACCCTGCTCGTCCTCCCGCGGCCGCGAGCCCGTGCTGTCGTCGAGGAGGTCCTGCAGCGCCTTGTCGAACTCGTCGTCCTCGGCCGAGAAGCCCGGGTTCTTCAGCCGGAGCACCAGGGCGTCCGGGGCGTCGATGTCCTCCGAGGTCGGCACCGCGTCGAAGTGTGACCACAGGGCGTCGCGGCCCTCGGCACCGAGCTCGTCGGTGACGCGCTGCCACATCGCGGCGGCCTCGCGCAGACGGCGGGGCCGCAGTTCCAGGCCGACGAGCGTCGCGAACGCGGACTCCGCCGGTCCACCGGAGGCACGGCGACGACGGACCATCTCGGCGACGGCGTCGGCGCGGGGGAGCCGGGCGGTCGCCGCCGCGGTCACGGTGTCGACCCAGCCCTCGACGAGCGCGAGCATCGTCTCGAGGCGTGCGAGGGCCGCGTCCTGCTCGGGGCTCCGCGGCGGGATGAGCGCACCGGACGCGAGGGCGTCGCGGAGCTGCTCCTGGTCCGTGGGGTCGATGTCCGCGGCGAGCTCCTCGACGCGGTCGAAGGGGATGTGGATCCCCTTCGCGTAGTCGGTGATCGACGAGATGATGTGCAGCCGCAGCCACCGGGCGGACCGGAACAGCCGGGCGTGCGCGAGCTCCCGGACGGCGAGCCAGATCCGGACCTCGTCCTCGGGCACGTCGAGTCCCTCGGCGAACTCGGCGACGTTCTGGGGGAGGAGCGCGGCGACCTGCTCGTCGAGGAGCGGGACCCCGACGTCGCCGCCGGACACGACCTCCTTCGAGAGCTGGCCGACGACCTGGCCGAGCTGGATGGCGAACAGGGCACCGCCGACACCGCGCATCGCCTTCGAGACGTCGCCGAGCATGGCCTTGAGCTCCTCGGGGGCCCGCTGGTCGATCGCCTCGGTCAGGGCGTCCGCGATGCTCGAGACCACCGGCTCGGCGATCTGCGTCCACACGGGGGCGGTCGCCTTCGCCCACTGCTCGCGGGTGTAGAGGCTCGGCGTGGCGGTGAGCTCGGCGACCGTGGTGACCTCGTCGAGCCAGAGTGCGGCGACCTGGAAGGCCTGGTCGGACGCCTGCGCCGTCGCGGGGTCGACGGCATGGCCGCCCTCCCGCGCGATCGCCGTCGCACGCTCGGCGGTGACCGAGAAGTCGATGCCGTCCCCACCCGACTGCGCGGCCCGCTGGAGCTGGCTCATCAGGTTCGCGACGAACGCCGGGTCGTTCGGGAGCCCGGCCGCACCGGCGAGCTGCGACGGGTCGATCTGGCCCTCCCCGGACAGCAGCTTGCGCAGCATCTCCTGGAAATCGTCGTCCGGCCCCGGCTGCGGTTCATCAGGCATGGCGACTACGCTAACCGCTGCTCACGGGCACCGACCTGGGACGCTCCCGTGGGAACGCCCGAACCGCTGCGCCGAGGGCGAACACCCCCGTGGAAGGACCCTGCGTGACGCTCTTCGCCCCCGAGCCCCGCCGTCGATCCCGTGCCCGGACGCTCGGCTGGGCGTTCGTCATCGGGGCCGTCGTGCTCGGCCTGCTCGCGAGCTTCCTGCCGAGCCCGTACCTCATCGAGGTCCCCGGCCCGGTCTACAACACCATCGGCACGCAGCGGCAGGGGGAGGGCAAGGACGCGAAGGACGTCGAGCTCATCCAGATCTCGGGCCGCGAGACCTACCCGACCTCGGGCGCGCTCGACATGCTCACCGTCGGCGTCCAAGGCGACGCGACGCACCGGCCGAGCTGGACGAGCGTCATCCGGGCGCTCTTCACGAAGTCGGAGGCCGTGATCCCGGCCTCGGCGATCTACCCTCCGGGATCGACGAACGAGCAGGTCAGCCAGCAGGACACCGCCGACATGCAGCAGTCGCAGCAGTCCGCCGTCGCCGCAGCCCTCGTGCAGCAGGACATCCCCGTCCCGACCGAACTCGAGGTGGGCACCGTCCAGAAGGGGTCGGCCGCCGACGGTACGATCGAGAAGGGTGACGTCATCCGCGCCTTCGACGGGACGCAGCTCACCGAGGACGTCGACGCATCGAGCCTCCGCACCGCGGTCGCGAAGCACGGGACGAGCAGCCCGGCGACGATCACGATCGAGCGCGACGGGAAGGAGCGGCAGGTCCGGGTCACCCCGCGCGAGCAGGACGGCACCGCGCTCCTCGGCGTCGGCGTCACCGAGCGCTACGACTTCCCCTTCGACGTGAAGATCACCCTGCAGGACGTGGGCGGCCCGTCCGCCGGCATGATGTTCGCGCTCGGGATCATCGACGAGATCACCCCCGGCAAGCTGAACGGCGGGAAGCACGTCGCGGGCACCGGCACGATCACCGCGCAGGGCGAGGTCGGCGCGATCGGCGGCATCCGCCAGAAGATGTACGGCGCGGAGGAAGCGGGAGCGACGATCTTCCTCGCCCCCGCCGACAACTGCGACGAGGTGGTCGGACACGTGCCCGACGGGCTCGACGTCTACAAGGTCGCCACGCTCGACCAGGCGGTCACCGACCTGCAGACCATCGCGTCCGGGAAGAGCACCGCGAAGCTCGCACGCTGCACGTCGTAGGAACGGCCACGCGCTCCACGCGACGTGCGCGCACGTCGCGATCCGCGCCTCCAGGCGGCCCGCCGGGAGGCCCGGATCACCTTCCTGAGTCCCCGCACAGTTTCACTGTCGGCAGTGACCAATAGGATCGACGCACTGACGGCCCGCCGCGCCGGGCCCGCCGGTCCGACACGTCTGGAGCACATCAAGTGACGACCACCTCGTCCACCTCGGGTCCATCCTCCTCTGGGCGGCGTTCGCCGCGGGTCCCGATCGTGGTCACGATCATCGTGCTGGCTGCACTGGTGATCGCCTTCTTCATCTTCGCGAGCCTCTACACGGACTACGCGTGGTTCGCGCAGCTCGGGTTCCAGCAGGTCCTGACCACGCGGTGGATCGCGGGGACGTCGATGTTCGTCGCCGGGTTCCTCGGCATGGCGGTGCCGGTCTACCTGAGCATCGCGTTCGCGTTCCGGTTCCGTCCCGTCTACGCGAAGCTCAACTCGCAGCTCGACCGCTACCAGCAGGTCATCGAGCCGCTGCGCCGCGCGGTCATGATCGGCATCCCGGTCGTCCTCGGCGTCTTCGCTGGCCTGTCGACCTCCGGCCGGTGGAGCATGGTCCTCGAGTACTTCAACCGGACCTCGTTCGGCAAGAAGGACCCGCAGTTCGGCCTCGACATCGGGTTCTACGTCTTCGAGCTGCCGTTCTGGCGCTCGATCGTCGCGTACGCCTCGGCGGTCGTGCTCATCGCCGGGCTCGCGGCGCTCGCCGCCCTGTACCTGTACGGCGCGATGCGCTTCGGCGGGCGCGAGGTCCGCATCTCCCGCGCGGCCCGCGTGCAGCTCGCGGTCACGGCCGCCGTCTACATCGCGCTGCAGGCCGTCAGCCTCTGGCTCGACCAGTACGCGACCCTCGCGAAGAACAACTCGCTCATCACGGGTGCGCAGTACACCGACGTCAACGCGGTCATCCCCGGCCGCGAGATCATGGCTGGAATCGCCGCGATCGTCGCGATCCTCTTCATCGTGACCGCGGTCATCGGTCGCTGGCGCATCTCGATCGTGGGCACGGGGCTGCTCCTCGTCGCCGCGATCGTCGTCGGCGGCATCTACCCGTGGATCGTCCAGCGGCTCCAGGTGAAGCCCTCCGAGGGCTCGTACGAGTCGGCGTACATCCAGCGGAACATCGACGCGACGCGTGACGCCTACGGGGTCGCGTCGACCGAGGAGCAGAACTACGACGCGAAGACGAGCGCGTCCTCGGGAGCACTGGCGTCGGACGCGCAGACGACGGCGAACATCCGCCTCATCGACCCGAAGATCGTCTCGGACACCTTCAGCCAGCTCCAGCAGTACCGCCAGTACTACAAGTTCCCGGACACCCTCGACGTCGACCGCTACGACATCAAGGGGCAGACCGAGGACACTGTGATCGCGGTCCGTGACATCAACCTCGACGGGCTGAGCGCCAAGACGAACACGCAGTACAACCGGACGTTCGTCTACACGCACGGCTACGGCGTGGCCGCGGCGTACGGCAACCAGCGCGCGAGCGACGGCAAGCCGGTCTTCCTCGAGTCCGGCATCCCGTCCAGCGGCGCCCTCGGCGACTTCCAGCAGCGCGTGTACTTCGGCGAGAACTCGCCGCAGTACTCGATCGTGGGCGCGCCGAAGGGCTCGAAGAACATCGAGCTCGACTACCCGTCCGGCTCGGAGGAGAGCGACGACGCCAGCAACGGCGGGAACGCCACGACGACGTACGCCGCGGACGGTGGGCCGAGCATCGGCAACTTCTTCAACCGGCTCGTCTACGCCGCGAAGTTCCAGTCGGAGCAGATCCTGCTGTCGCAGCGTGTGAACGCCGACTCGCAGATCCTCTACGACCGCAACCCCATCCAGCGGCTCCAGAAGGTCGCGCCGTACCTGCAGACCGACCAGGACGCCTACCCGGCGATCGTGGACCACCGGATCGTGTGGGTGGTCGACGGCTACACGACCACCAACGCGTACCCGTACTCGCAGAGCGCGAGCCTGCAGGCGAGCATCAGCGGCGCGGAGTCGTCGGCCTACAGCACGGACCAGGTGAACTACATCCGGAACTCGGTGAAGGCCACGGTCGACGCCTACACCGGCAAGGTGACGCTCTACGCGTGGGACACGACGGACCCGATCCTCAAGACCTGGCAGAAGATCTTCCCGAGCACGTTGAAGCCGGTGTCCGCGATGAGTGCCGAGCTCCTCGACCACGTGCGGTACCCGACCGACCTGTTCAAGGTGCAGCGCTCGATCCTCGCGACGTACCACGTCACCGACGCGAACTCGTTCTACTCGGGTGACGACGCGTGGCAGACGCCGCAGGAACCGACGAAGGAAGCCAACAGCGACTCGTCCTCCGGCTCGTCCGCGATCACCAACACGACGACGAACGGCCTGGGCACGCAGACCACGACGACGACCAACGCCGAGGACCTGCAGGACCCGTACTACCTGACGATGAAGGTGCCGGGGTCCGAGACGAAGTACTCGCTCTACACGACCTACATCCCGCAGCAGTCGGGTCGGGGCGCGGACAGCCGGAACGTCCTGACCGGGTACCTCGCGGTCGACTCGGACGCCGGGGGCGCCGGCACGGGCAAGAAGGCGTCCGGCTACGGCAAGCTCACGCTGCTGACGATGCCGAAGACGGACAACATCCCCGGTCCGCTGCAGGTGCAGAACCTGTTCAACTCGGACACGAACGTGTCGGCCGAGCTGAACATCCTGAAGCGCGGCAACTCGACGGTGAAGCAGGGCAACCTGCTCACGCTGCCGGTCGGTGGCGGGTTCCTCTACGTCCAGCCCGTGTACGTCCAGTCGACGTCGAGCGGTTCCTACCCGCTGCTGCAGAAGGTCCTCGTGGCCTTCGGTGACAAGATCGCGTTCGAGGACACGCTCGACCAGGCGCTCGACACGCTGTTCGGCGGCAACTCGGGTGCGAACGCCGGCGACCAGGGGTCTCCGACGGCTCGGGCTCGTCGGGCTCGGGTTCGGGTTCGTCCGGCTCGGGCTCGTCCGACAGCGGCTCCGGTTCCGGGTCGAGTTCCGGCAGCGGCTCCGGTTCCGGGTCGAGTTCCGGCAGCGGTTCGGGCTCGAGCTCGGGCAGCACCGACAACGCTGCGTTGCAGAAGGCGCTCGAGGAGGCGAAGCAGGCGCTCGCCGACCGCCAGGAGGCCTACGCGAAGAACGACCTGGTCGCCGCCGCCGAGGCCGACCAGCGCCTGCAGGACGCCATCGAGGCCGCGACGAAGGCCGAGGGCGGGAACTGACACGCCGAGGGCGGGGTGCTCGATTTGCACCCCGCCACGGGCCCCGCTAGGCTACTGGATGTGCCGCGGGGTGGAGCAGTTCGGTAGCTCGCTGGGCTCATAACCCAGAGGTCGTAGGTTCAAATCCTGCCCCCGCAACCAAGCGTCACACGAAGGCCCCGGTCCACTCGGACCGGGGCCTTCGTCGTTCCCGGGCCGTCCTCGCCGCCGGGCCACGGTCGCGCCGGAGTCCGCCGCCGGTACGCTCGCGGCATGGGCACCCTGACGATCGCGGCCGCGCAGTTCGCTCCCGTGGACGACCCCGTGGCGAACGCCGCGACGATCCGGCGGTTCGCGGAGCAGGCCGTGCAGCGCGGGGCACAGCTGCTCGTGACGCCGGAGTACAGCTCCTACTTCACGGCCGACATCGACGACCGGTTCGTCGCCGCGGCGCAGGCCCTCGACGGGCCCTTCGTCACCGAACTCCGGGCGATCGCGGTGGACACCGGCCTCACGCTCGTGGTCGGGGTCGCCGAGACGGCCGACGACCCCGCACGCTTCCGGAACACGCTCGTCGCGGTCCGGCCCGACGGCTCGCTCGTCGGGACCTACCGGAAGGTGCACCTCTACGACGCGTTCGGGTCGCGCGAGTCCGACCGCATCGACGCCGGTGACCCGGAGCAGCTCCCGGTCTTCGAGCTGGACGGCGTGCGGGTCGGGCTCGAGACGTGCTACGACCTGCGGTTCCCCGAGGTCACCCGGCGCCTGGCCGCGCCGGAGCACGGCGCCGCCGACGTGGTCGTGCTGCCCGCCGAGTGGGTGCGCGGACCGGGCAAGGAGCACCACTGGCGGACCCTCCTCACGGCGCGCGCGATCGAGAACACCGTGTGGGTGGTCGGCGTCGGTCAGACGCCGCCGATCGGCGTGGGCGGTTCGGTCGTGCTCGACCCGGCGGGCGTGGCGGTCGGCGCTGCCGGCGCGACCCCGGGGCTGCTCGTGGCGACGATCGACACCGAGGTCACCACGGCGGTGCGGTCGGTGAACCCGTCCCTCGCGCTCCGCCGGTACGAGGTCGTGCCGCGCGACTGACGGACGCCGCCGGCGAGGCGGAGGCGATCCGTGCCTCCAGTCCGGCGGTCAGGCGGTCGGCGTGAGCGCCGCGAGGCGGGCGGCTGCGTCCTCGAGGACCGGCCGCTGCTTGCAGAACGCGAAGCGCACGAGCGATCGGTAGCCCGACTGGTGGTCTGGTCGGACGAACGCGGACACCGGCACACCCACGACGCCGACCCGTCCGGGGAGCGCGAGGCAGAACTCGCGCGCGTCCGCGAAGCCGAGGGGCGCGGCGTCGGCGATGACGAAGTACCCGCCGTCCGGTCGCATGACGTCGAACCCGGCACGGCGCAGCCCGTCGGCGAGGAGTTCGTGCTTCGCGGCGAGCGTGGCCGCGATGCCGGTGAAGACCTCGGTCGGCAGTCGGAGCCCGGCGGCGACCGCGGGCTGGAACGGCGAACCGTTGACGAAGGTCAGGAACTGCTTGACGGTGGTGATCGCGTCGACGAGCGCCAGGGGAGCGGTGAGCCACCCGATCTTCCAGCCGGTCGTGCTGAAGGTCTTCCCAGCGCTCGAGATCGTGACGGTGCGGTCGCGCGCTCCCGGGAGGGTGGCGCTCGGCACGTGCGGCGTGGCGAAGGTGAGGTGTTCGTAGACCTCGTCGGTGACCACCACGGCGTCGTACTGTTCGGCGAGCTCGACCACGGTGCGGAGGACCTCGGGCGGCAGGACGCGGCCGGTGGGGTTGTGCGGCGTGTTCACGAGGACGACGCGGGTCCGGTCCGAGAAGGCCGCGCGGAGCGTCGTCTCGTCGGGCAGGAAGTCCGGCGCGGTGAGCGGCACCGTGACGTGCGTCCCGCCGGCGAGCCGGACGAGCGCCCCGTAGGCGTCGTAGAAGGGCTCGAAGGTGATCACCTCGTCGCCGGGTTCGACCAGGGCGAGGAGCGTCGCCGCCAGCGCCTCGGTGGCGCCGGCGGTGACCAGGACCTCGCGATCGGGGTCGACGTCGAGGCCGTACCAGCGCGCCTGGTGCTCGGCGATCGCCGCACGGAGGTCCGGGATCCCACGCCCCGGCGGGTACTGGTTCGCGCCGTCGCGGATGGCCTGCACGGCGGCCTCGAGGACCTCCCGCGGTCCGTCCTCGTCGGGGAACCCCTGGCCGAGGTTGATCGCCCCGGTCGCGGCGGCGAGGGCGCTCATCTCGGCGAAGACGGTGGGGGCGGGGACGCCGTCCGGTCCCAGGAGCATCGCTCCCTCGGCCGCGCGCAGCCAGGGTCCCTCGAGTCGCATGATGGTCCCTCCGCTGCGGGTCGAACGTGCCGGACGTCACCCAACCTAGCGGTGGGCCGGACCAGGACCGCGGCGGACGTCCTCAGCGCACGCATACGATCGCCATAGGTCACGTGCAGCCCGGCCGGTACCGGCGCTCAGGTCGGTGCGACAGACTGCACGTGCTTGAAAGGAGCACGTCCAGCATGAGCGACAACACGCCCCACGGGCAGGACGACGACCGCCGTCCGGACGAGACGAACGAGACCACGTCCGCCGAGGGCACCACGTCCGCGCCGAACGACTCCCTCGCGGCTGACGACCGCCAGGCAGCAGACCACACCGACGTGATCGAGCCAGCCACCGCGAACGAGACCGACGTGTTCCCGCGCGCGGGCGAGCAGGCGACGTCGCAGTACACGGCGCCGTACCCCGCCGCAGGCGCGGGCCAGTACGGCCAGGGCAGCGGCGGACAGACGGGCCAGTACGGCCAGTCGGGCCAGCAGAGCCCCTACGGAGCGCACGGCTCCGCCTACGGGCAGCAGGACCAGTCCGGTTCCGGCCAGGGCGGTAGCCAGTACGGCCAGCCGAGCCAGTACGGCCAGGGCGGCAGCCAGTACGGCCAGCCGAGCCAGTACGGCCAGGGCAGCGGCCAGCCGAGCCAGTACGGCCAGGGCGGCAGCCAGTACGGGCAGAGCTCCAGCCAGTACGGGCAGCCAAGCCAGTACGGCCAGCCGAGCCAGTACGGGCAGGGCTCCAGCCAGTACGGCCAGCCGAGCCAGTACGGCCAGGGCAGCAGCCAGTACGGCCAGCCGAACCAGTACGGCCAGCCGAGCCAGTACGGCCAGGCCGGCAGCCAGTACGGCCAGGGCCAGCAGGACCGCCCCCGCTACGGCGAGTGCGCGCAGCAGCCCTCCTCGGCCGCATCGCCCTCCGCCGCGTCCGCCCCGGCTCCCGGCTCGGCCACCGACGCTCCGGCGTCCGCGTCGTCCTTCGGGGACGTCGACGGCTCGAACCAGCGCAACGGCCAGTACTTCGCCGACTCCGCCACGGCGGCCCCCGCGGGCACCAGGACCGAGGGCCGCAACCGCCTCCTCGTCCCGCTCATCGCGGCGGCGGTCATCGGCGGTCTCGTCGGCGGCGGTGCCGGGTGGCTCGCCGGCTCGGGTTCGGCCACGGGCGGCACCCCGACGAGCAGCTCCGCGCAGGGCGGCAACCTGACGGTGAACGACTACAACAACGCCACCGTGGTCACCGCGGTGGCCGCGCAGGCGACCCCGTCCGTGGTGACGATCAACGTCTCCGCGAGCAACGAGGCCGGCACGGGCTCGGGCGTCGTGTTCAGCAAGGACGGCTACATCGTCACGAACACCCACGTGGTGACGCTCGACGGTGACAGCGGCAACGGCAAGATCACCGTGACGACCTCGGACGGCAAGATCTACGACGCGAAGCTCGTCGGCACCGACCCGACCGTCGACCTCGCGGTGATCAAGATCGACGCCACGGACCTGAAGCCGATCACGTTCGCCGACTCGTCGGACCTGAACGTCGGCGACACCGCGGTCGCGATCGGCGCACCGCTCGGGCTGTCGAACACCGTGACCGACGGCATCGTGTCGACGCTGGACCGCAGCATCCAGGTCACGTCGAGCGCCCCGAGCCAGGGCGGCGACTCGAACGAGGGCGGCAACGGCAGCCAGGGCGGCCCGTTCGACTTCTGGGGCAACGGCGACAACGGCTCGAGCTCCTCGGCGAGCTCCACGGTGTCGCTGCCGGTGATCCAGACCGACGCGTCGATCAACCCCGGCAACTCGGGTGGTGCGCTGCTCGACTCGAAGGGCAAGCTCATCGGCATCAACGTCGCGATCGCGTCCGCCGGCAGCTCCTCGTCGTCGGACTCGCAGTCCGGCAGCATCGGCGTCGGCTTCTCGATCCCCTCGAACCTCGTGAAGCGGGTCGCGAACGAGATCAAGGACAACGGCTCGGCGACGCACGGTCTCCTCGGCGCGAGCGTCGGTGACGCGGCCGACGCGTCGAACGCGACGCAGATGGGCGCGCTCATCAAGTCGGTGACGTCGAACGGTGCGGCGGCGAAGGCCGGCCTGAAGGCCGGGGACGTCGTGACGAAGATCGGCTCGGCGTCGGTCTCCGACGCGACCGACCTCACCGCCCAGGTCCGGTTCTTCGCGGGCGGCGCGAAGACCGAGATCACCTACCTGCGCGGTGGCAAGTCGTACACGGCCGACGTGACCCTCGGGACCTACGACAGCAAGGGCTGACGCGACCAACAGACCGCCTGGAGGCTCGGTGCACGACGTGCGCCGAGCCTCCAGTCCGTCCCGGCGTGGCCGTCTTGATAGGCTCATGGTCGCTCTGCGGGGCGGCACCGCTCGCGGTGCGCCCCGCGCACCAGCCACCACCCCGAGGGACGCATGCAGCCAGACGGACAGCCCCTGCCGGGCGTCTCGTACGTGATGCCCGTGCTGAACGAGGTCACCGAGGTCCGTGCTGCCGTGCAGAGTCTGCTCGACCAGGACTACGCCGGTCCGTTCGAGGTCATCCTCGCGCTCGGGCCGTCGATCGACGGCACGAACGAGCTCGTGGCCGAGATGAGCGCCGCCGACCCGCGGATCCGCGCGATCGAGAACCCGGTCGGGTCGACGCCCGCCGGGTTGAACGTCGCGATCCGGGCCTCCGAGCACCCTGTCGTGGTCCGCGTCGACGCGCACTCGGTGCTGCCGCGGGACTACACGCGTGTGGCGGTCCGGGTGCTGCAGGAATCCGGCGCGGACAACGTCGGCGGGATCATGCACGCCGAGGGCCGCACGCCCTTCGAACGTGCCGTGGCACTCGCCTACGGCAGCCGTGTCGGGCTCGGGGGCACTCCGCACCACGTCGGTGGTCAGGCCGGGCCGGCCGAGACGGCGTACCTCGGGGTGTTCCGACGCGACCGCCTGTTCGAGGTCGGCCTGTTCGACGAGGGCATCAAGCGCGGCCAGGACTGGGAGCTCAACCGGCGGCTGCGCCAGACCGGCGGGACCGTGTGGTTCACGCCGGAGCTCGTCGTGACGTACCGCCCGCGGCCGAGCCTGAAGCGGCTCGTGCGCCAGTTCGTGGCGACGGGGCTGTGGCGGGGCGAACTCGCGCGGCGGTTCCCGGCGAACAACGGCCTGCGCTACTTCGTGCCCCCGGCGATGGTGGCGGCGATGGCGCTCGGCATCGTCGCCGGGGTCGTCGGGATCATCGGCGCCGCCACGGGGACGGGGGCGGCGTGGGCGCTGCTCGGGTTCGTGGTCCCCGCGGTCTACCTGCTCTTCGTCGTGCTCGGAGCGGTCGCAGTGGCGCGGCGCTCCGGACCCAGGACACTCCTCTGGCTCCTCGTGGTGCTGCCGTGCATCCACGTCGGCTGGGGCATCGGGTTCATCATCGGCTTCCTCACCAGGACGTCCGACCTCACGACGCACACGGGACGGTGACCGCCATGACCGACGAGACCGCCACCGGCCGCACGGGCCGACCGACCTCCATCGCCGAACTCCGCGCCGTGGCGCAGCCGGACGCGGTCCGGATGCGGGCGAACGCGGAGCACTGGACAGCCTCGCTGTACCTGCGCGACGTGTCGCCGTACCTGACGTGGGTGCTGCTGAAGACCCGGGTGAGCGCGAACCAGGTCACCGGCCTGATGATCCTCGTCGGGTGGAGCGTCGCTGCCGCGCTGCTCGTCCCCGGCATCTGGGGCGCGGCACTCGCGCTCGTGCTCGGGCAGCTGCAGATGCTCGTCGACTGCAGCGACGGCGAGGTCGCCCGCTGGCGCGGCACCCACTCGCCGGCCGGCGTGTTCCTCGACAAGGTCGGCCACTACACGACCGAGGGGCTCATCCCCGTCGCACTCGGCATCCGGGCGGCGACGTGGCCGATCCACGACGCCGACTGGATGTGGACGACGATCGGCTGCGCGCTCGGGCTCGTGATCGTCCTCAACAAGGCGCTCAACGACATGGTGCACGTCGCCCGCGCGAACGCCGGGCTCGAGAAGCTCGTCGACCGCCGTGACGCGTCGACCGCGCCGTCCGGTCGCCGCCTGGCCTCGCTCCGTCGGCTCGCGCGCTTCCTGCCGTTCCACCGCCTGTACCACTCGGTGGAGCTGTCGATCCTCGCCTTCGTCTTCGCGCTGCTCGGACTCGTCATCGGCGACACGCTCGCGTCGCGGATCCTCGTCGGCACCCTCCTGCCGCTCGCCGTCCTCGCGACGATCGGGCACTTCCTCGCGATCATCGCGTCGAAGCGGGTGCGGGCGTGATGCCGGGCACCACCCGCCGCCACGCAGTCCTGCACCGTGCGCGCCCGCGGGTGGCCGTGGTCAGCCTGTCGCAGGGGACCCGTCCGGACGACCTGCGCCGGGGGCTCGAGAGCGTGCTCGCGCAGCAGGACGTGGACCTCGACGTCGTCTGCGTCGGCAACGGGTGGGAGCCGACCGGGCTGCCGGACGGGGTGCGTGCGCTCGCACTGCCCGAGAACGTCGGCATCCCCGCGGGTCGGAACGCCGGCGCCGAGGCGGTCGAGGGCGACTACGTGTTCTTCCTCGACGACGACGCCTCGGTGCCGTCGCCGACCTTCCTCCGCGACGCGATCGCGCTGTTCGAGCACGACCCGTCGCTCGGCCTGGTGCAGCCGCAGGTCGTCGACCCGTCGGGCGCGGCGAACCCCACGCGATGGATCCCGCGCATCCGGAAGGGCCGGGCGTCGGACTCCTCGCCCGTGTTCTCGGTGTGGGAAGGGGCGGTGGTCCTGCCGATGGACGTGTACCGCACGGTCGGCGGTTGGGGAGCGCCCTACTTCTACGCGCACGAGGGCATCGAGCTCGCGTGGCGGGTCTGGGACGCCGGCCGCCGCACCTGGTACGCCGGCGACCTCGTCGCCCACCACCCGGCGATCGACCCGGCCCGGCACCGCGAGTACTACCGGCTGAACGCCCGGAACCGTGTCTGGTTGGCCCGGCGGAACCTGCCGACGGTGCTGCAGCCGCTCTACGTCGGCTCCTGGGCCGCGATCCAGGTCGCCCGGTGGTGGCGACACCCGCGCCGGCTGGCGACGTGGTTCGGCGGGGTCCGCGAGGGATGGACGACGGACTGCGGACCGGCCTCGACCATGGGCTGGCTGACCATCGGGCGGATGACGCTCGCCGGCCGGCCCCCGATCATCTGAGGAGACCCATGTCGATCCCCAGCGACGTGCGCACGGCGTTCCGGCTCGTGCAACGACTCCTGCGGTCGCGGCAGAGCCGGAACCAGCTGGCGCGGCGGCTCCGGACACAGCCGCCTCTCGCTCCCGGGTCCGTCGAGATCGCGGTGTACTTCGCCGACGGCCCGGTGAACATGTACCAGGTGCGCCAGTGGTACGGCCCCCTGGCCGAGCTGCACGCCGAGCACCCGGTCGCGATCATCTCCCGGAGCCCCGGCACCATGCTCGCGCTGCTCGACGAGTCGCCCGTGCCCGCGGTCTACGCGCGACAGGTCGTCGACCTCGAGCGCTTCGTCGACGAGCAGGCGCCGAAGATCGTCCTCTACGTCAACCAGAACGCCCGCAACTTCCAGATGATGCGGTACGGGCGCATGTGGCACGTCTTCGTGAACCACGGCGAGAGCGACAAGATGTACATGACGACGAACCAGTTCAAGGCGTACGACTACGCCCTGATCGCCGGCGACGCCGCTCGTGACCGGCTCACCGCAGCGCTCTGGGACTACGACCTCGACGCCAGGACCATCGCGATCGGCCGGCCCCAGGCGGACCACTTCGCGGCCGACGTGCCCTGGCCGGCGGACGGGCGGACCGTCGTGCTCTACGCGCCGACGTGGGAGGGCGACCGTGCTGCGGCGGCCTACGGATCGATCGCCAGCCACGGCACGACCATCGCCGACCGGGTGCTCGCGTCGCCCGCACACCGACTCGTGTACCGGCCGCACCCGCGCTCCGGGGTGCTCGATCCCGAGTACAAGGCTGCGCACGAGCGCATCATCGCGGCGATCTCGGCCGCGAACGCCGCTGACCCGGCCGCCCACCACGTGTACGACGACGGACCCGGGCTCGGGTGGCAGATCGCCGGGGCGGACGTCGCGATCACGGACATCTCGGCGATGATCTACGACCGGCTCGCCGTCGGGAAGCCACTCATCGTGACCCGGCCGGTGTCTCCGGACGCGGACGTCGACGAGCGCGGCTACCTCGGGGACGCCAACTGGTTGCTCGCCGCCGAGGCCGAGGACGTCGTCGCCCGGGTGGACGCCGCGGCGCACGACGCGGAGGAACTCGCGCGGCTCCGGCACTGGGTCGAGCGGTACTTCGGGGACACCACCCCCGGTGCGGCCACGGCTCGCTTCCACGGCGCGATCGAGCGGCTGCTCGAGCGCTGGCGAACGGTCGCGGCCGAGCACGTCGGGCGCTGACGGGCAGGGGCGACCGCGCCGTGCGTCGACGGGCACGGGGCGACCACCCTGGACAAGGTCGGGCAGGGGCGCGCTGACGGCGTGTGGCGTGTGCCCCGGCGTGCTCCCGGGCGCGGGCCCCTGCCCGGCACGTCCCGCTCATCGACCGGTCGACTCCGCCACCAGCGGCACCCGCCAGAGGTACTCGCTCCGGTCCGGACGCCGCCACCGGAGCACCACCACGCCGGTGTCGTCCGGTGCCGCCCCGAACACGGCGATCGACAGCGCCCGACCGGGCTCGAGACGACGGACGCCCAGCGGGGGACAGTAGCCCGAGCCGAGGTGCGTCAGCGTCAGCCCGTCGACCGGTTCCGTGCCGGTGTTGACCAGCCGGTAGCGGCGCGGGGCATCACGGCGGTCGACGTGGAACGGGACGCGGTACGCGGTGGTGGTGGGGTGCATGCCGGACACGTTAGGCGGGGGTGCCGACGCCGACGCCCCCGGGAGGCCGTCGGTCCGACCGGGCTGTGGAGGGGGCCGGGGCGCGGCCCGTTGTGGAGGAGCGTCGCGCGGGCGGTCAGGACGCGGTGTCGGCGTTGTACCGCTCGAGCGCCTCGTCGATCGTGCCGTCGAACTGCAGTCGACCCTTGTCGAGGTACAGCCCGCGGTCGCAGAAGCGTCGCAGGTCCTTGTCGCTGTGCGAGACGAAGAACAGTGTGCGGCCGCCGGCGAGGAGCTCGTCGATGCGCTTGTAGCACTTCTCGCGGAACCCCTTGTCGCCGACCGCGAGGACCTCGTCCACGAGCAGCACCGGCTCGTCGAGGCGCGAGATGACGGAGAACGCGATGCGGACCTTCATGCCGCTGGACAGGTGCTTGTACGGGGTGTCGACGAAGTCGCCGATCTCGGCGAACTCGATGATCTCGTCGAACGCGTCGCGGATCTCGGCCCGCGACATCCCGTGGAGTCCGGCCGTGAGGTAGACGTTGTCGCGCACCGTGAGGTCCCCGACGAACCCGCCGGTGATCTCGATGAGGGGAGCGACTCCGGCGCCGACGTGGACCCGGCCCTCGTCGGGGAGCATCACCTGGGCGACCAGCTTGAGCAGCGTCGACTTGCCCTGGCCGTTGCGGCCGACGACACCGATGGCCTCGCCGGGCTGCACTTCGAAGCTGACGTCGCGGAGCGCCCAGAACTCGTCCGCGCGCTTGCGGCGGTCACGGCCCGCGAAGAGGTCCTTGAAGCTGCGGCTCGCACGGCGGTTCCGCTTGAACCGGATGCCGGCTCCGCGGACGCTGATCACGGGCGTCGTGGTCGTGCTCGGTCGGGACTGGTCGGTGGCCGTCATCAGAGCTCCTTGAGGACGCGGTGCTCGCTGCGCCGGAACACGACGAGCCCGATCAGCAGCACGACCACCGTGACCACGGTCGAACTCGCCACCTCGAGCCAGTGCAGCTGGCTGGGGAAGAACGCGGACCTGTAGATCCCGATGATCCCGGACAGCGGGTTGAGCGCCATGAGGTCGCGGAAGCGCTCGGGCAGTGCGGACGTGCCGTAGATGATCGGCGACGCGTAGAAGAGGAACCGCAGGACGAGCTTCACGGCGCGCTCGAGGTCGCGGAAGAACACCACGAGCGGTGCGACGATGAGGCCGAGCCCGTAGATGAGCCCGCACTGCAGGACGATCGCGAGCGGGTAGAGCAGGACCTCCCAGTGCACGCGTGCCCCGGTCGCGAGCACGAAGATCGCGAGGACGGGCAGGCTCAGGACGAACTCGATGCCCTTCGACGCGTCGATCCGGGCCACCCAGATGCTCCGCGGGATGGTCGTCGAGCGGATGAGCTTCGCCTCGCTCGTGAACGCACGGGTGGAGTCGGACACCGCCCCCGTGAACCACATCCACGGCAGAAGCGCGGAGAGCAGGAAGACGATGTACGGCTCTTCGCCGACCTTGCCGCGGTGGAACACCTGTGTGAAGACGAACCAGTAGATGGCCGACATCACGAGCGGGTCGAGGATGGACCAGAAGTACCCGAGCGCCGACGTCGAGTACCGCACGCGCAGGTCGCGGACGGTCAGCAGCCAGAGCGCATGACGGTAGCGCCGACCGGCGCTGCGGCTGGCCATGGGGGCAGCAGCCGCGGGCACGGTCGGCGCACTCGCTGTGGTCACGGTTTCCCTCCGGGCGGAACCGCCGAGGGGGTGGGGGCCGTTCAGGCGAACAGGTTGTTCGCGCGCTCGAGGTCCTCGGCGAAGTCGATCTCGACCGCGTAGAGGTCCGAGATGTCGACCGGCGACCAGCGTAGCCCGTCCTCGGCGATGGCAGCCTCGATGCCGCCCTCGAAGTACTCCTGGTCGTCCACCCGGCCCAGCTGGCGGATGAGCGCCTGCTTGTCGGCGGCGGAGACGTAGTTGATCCCGACGGCCTCGCCGAGACCACCGACGACCTGCTTCGACAGCTTCTCGATGAAGCCCTCGGCGTCGACCGTGTACTTGACCTCTTCGTCGGAGACCTTCTCGGTGTTGACGCTCACGAACGAGCGGTCCTCGTCGATCATGTCGGCGGCCCGGACGAGGGCGCGCGGGTCGAAGACGACGTCGCCGTTCATCCACAGCACGCCGCTCTTGCCCGTGGCCTTGAGCGCACGGAGCAGGCTCTTCGAGGTGTTCGTGGAGTCGTAGGACTCGTTGTAGACGAAGTTCGCCTGCGGGAAGGCCTCGACGATGTACTCCGACTTGTAGCCGACGACGATCGTCACGCGAGCACTCGAACCGAACGCGGCGCGGATGTTGTCGAACTGCTGCTGCATGATGGTGCGGCCGTCGGAGAGCTCCGTCAGCGGCTTCGGCAGGCTGCGCCCGAGGCGGCTGCCCATCCCCGCGGCGAGGATGACGATCTGCGTGGTCATGCTGGTCCCTTCTGGTGTCCGCCCGCGCGCCTGTGGGGCACGGGCGGGCCTCGTCGAGTCTGCTCCCGCCGGATCGGGGTCGGCCGTGAACCCTCGCTTCTCGGATCAGACTCCCAGCGCGGGCTGCATCACGTTGGCCGGCCCGGGCGGGTTTCCAAGTGGTGAACACTTCGGCGTGCCCTGGTGAATGATACGGAACGAGCGCCTTCCGGGGTACACCGCGCGGGGCTTCGTTCCCGGATCGTGACCCTCGACCGGGCGACG
Source organism: Curtobacterium luteum (assembly GCF_014646995.1). GTDB lineage: Bacteria > Actinomycetota > Actinomycetes > Actinomycetales > Microbacteriaceae > Curtobacterium > Curtobacterium luteum. The sequence continues at coordinate 22,841 of NZ_BMOI01000018.1, forward strand.
CGCGGGGCGGGACCGGGGCGGTCGCCACCCTGTGGCAGACGGTTGGTACGGTGGGGCGATGGCCGCAGGAACAGACGACGAGGACGTGTACGCGACGTCCGACGCTGCCTGGCTGACCGAGGCCGACAGCGACACGGGGGACGACGGTGACACGCCGCACGACAGCGACACGGACGACGGGGAAGCGCGTGGCGCTCCCGTCGACGACGAGATGACCGACGACGCGGGCACGGACGCGGGGACGATCGCCACGGACACGGCTCCCACCGAGCCGGGTACGGACACGACCGGCACCGGCACGACGACCGGTTCGGAGACGTCGCCCGCGGCGACGGCGTCCACGGGCGGTTCCGCGGCGGCCGATCGCGTCCCGACCGCCAGCGCGAAGCGGCCGGGGAACCAGCGCGGTGGCAAGGGCCGCGCGAAGCGACCCGCCGGCGCGGGGGCCCGGATCGACGGCGGCCGGCCCGACACGGACCGATCGGACTCGGATCGGCCCGACGCGGCCCGGCCCGGGTCGGACCCGGCCGGAGCGGCGGCGGCCGAGTCGACCGCCGCGGCCACCGTCCCGACGAAGAAGCGCGCACCGCGCAGCCCCGCCGCGAAGCGCCCGCAGGCCGCGGCACCGAAGCAGCCGGTCGTGCTCCGCGCCGAGGGCCTCGTCAAGCGGTACGGCCACACCCTCGCCGTCGACGAGGTGGACCTCGAGATCCGCCAGGGGTCGATCTTCGGTGTGGTCGGCCCGAACGGCGCCGGCAAGACCACCACGCTCTCGATGGTCACCGGCCTGCTGCGTCCCGACGCCGGCACGGTGACCGTGCTCGACCACGACGTCTGGGCCGACCCGACCGCGGCCAAGCGCAGCCTGGGCGTCCTGCCGGACCGGCTGCGCCTGTTCGACCGCCTCACCGGTGGCCAGCTGCTCTACTACTCGGCCACGCTCCGTGGCCTCGACGGCGCGACAGCCCGTGAGCGCAGTGCCGACCTCGCCGAGGCCTTCGGACTGGGCGAGGCCCTCGGACGCCAGGTCGCCGACTACTCGGTCGGCATGGCGAAGAAGATCGCCCTCGCCGCGACGCTCATCCACTCGCCGCGAGTGCTCGTCCTCGACGAGCCGTTCGAGTCGGTGGACCCCGTGAGCGCGGCCACGATCACCGAGATCCTGCGTCGCTACACCGCCGGTGGCTGCACGGTGGTCCTCTCCAGCCACTCGATGGAACTGGTGCAGCGGACGTGCGACTCGGTCGCGATCATCGTCGGCGGCAAGGTCCTCGCATCGGGGACGATGGCGCAGGTCCGCGGGCGCAAGAGCCTCGAGGACAAGTTCGTCGAACTCGCGGGCGGCCGCGTCGTCGCAGAGAGCATGGAATGGTTGCACAGCTTCTCCGGCTGAGGGCCGACCTGCTCGCCGGCGAGGTCCGGGGGAGCGCCCGGCGCTCGGTACTGGTCGTGCTCGGCAGCCTCGTGGGGCTGCTGGTCGCGGTGGGCATCGCCGTCGTGGCCGCAGGGCTCCGCACGGCCGACCCCGAATCGGCCAGGGCCGTCGTCGTGCCGGTCGGCACACTCGCCACGTTCGGCTTCACGGTCGTCCCGCTCGTGGTCGGTCGCAGCGACCAGTTCGACCCGCGGCGCTTCGCCGTGTTCGGGATCGGGCGGAAGGACCTCACGGTCGGCCTGTTCGTCGCGGGACTCGTCGGTGTGCCGGTCGTCGCCGTGGCGATCGTCGCCGTCGGGCAGTCCGTCACCTGGATGCGCGGAGGCGGCACCGCCGTGCTCGGCGTCGTCGGAGGCCTGCTGGCCATCGCGACCTGCGCACTGCTCGTCCGTGTCGGGTGCACGGCCGGCTCCCGCCTCATCGGCCAGCACCGGACCCGGGACGCCGGCTGGCTCGTCGCGCTCGTCATCGTGGTGCTCGGCATCCCCACCGTGTCGCTCCTCCTCGACAGCGGCTGGATCGACCCGGTCGGTGTCGAGACGCAGCGGGTCGCGGGCATCGCGGGCTGGACGCCGTGGGGTGCGGCGTGGGCCGTCCCGGCGGACGTCGCCGTCGGTGACGTCGGTACCGGGCTCCTCAAGCTCCTCGTCGCGGTCGCTGTCCTCGCCCTCCTCGCCTGGGCGTGGTGGGCGCAGGTAGGACATGCGCTCGAGACCGTGGAGACCCGGACGCGGAGCCGCCGGTACCGCGGGCTCGGGTGGTTCGACCGCCTCGGGTCGACACCGGTCGCCGCGGTCGCGGCACGCGCCCTGACCTACTGGGGTCGTGACCCCCGCTACCGGACCTCGTACCTCGTCCTCGTGTTCGTCCCGATCGTCGTCATCCCGCTCGGGGTCGCCGGCGTGCCCTGGCACTGGACCGCGCTCGTGCCGCTGCCGCTGATGGCGCTCATCGCCGGGTTCCTGCCGCACAACGACGTGTCGTACGACAACACCGCCGTGTGGTTGCACGTCGCCTCCGGCGCGCCCGGGTGGAGCGACCGCCTCGGCCGGGTCGTCCCCGTCCTGACCGTCGGGCTCCCGGCGCTCGTCGCGGGTTCGGCCGTGTCCGCGTGGCTCTTCGGCGACTGGATCGCGTTCCCGGTGCTGACCGGGGTCGGCGCCGCCGCGCTCCTGTCGGGCCTCGGGCTGTCGAGCGTCGTGTCCGTCCTGCTCCCGTACCCGACGGTCCGGCCGGGCGACCACCCCTTCCAGCAGCCGCAGGCGGCCGGGGTCACCGCGACCGTCGCACAGTCGGTCATGGTGATCGGGACGGTGCTGTGCTCCGTGCCGGCCGGATGGCTCGGCGTCCTCGCCCTCCGCGACGGTCCCGACCCGTGGGCGGTCGCGACGGTCGTCGTCGGTGCGGCCGTCGGCGTGCTGGTCCTGGTGGTCGGCGTGGCGGTCGGTGGCCGCGCCTTCGACCGCCGAGGGCCGGACCTGCTGGCAGCCGCCCAGCGCAACTGACGCCCGGCGGACCCGCCGACCGGCGCGACCCGACGGTCGCCCCCGGCGCAGCGCGGCCGCCGACCGACGCGACCCGACGGTCGCCCCCGGCGCAGCGCAGCCGCCGACCGACGCGACCCGACGGTCGCCCCCGGCGCGACGGCACCGGACAACGGCCGGGAGGCGCGTGGCGGCCCCGCCCCGCGCCTCCCGGCCGACCGTCCGTCGCGGCCCGGACGCGCGCGTCGTACCCTGGACCCATGAGCATGACGGAACCCGGTGGCGGCCTCGACGTGATGGACCGCGAGCTCGAGAAGCTCCTCGAGGACGAGGGGATCGAGCCCGGCGATCACGAGCGGTTCTCGCACTACGTGAAGAAGGACAAGATCCTCGAGTCGGCGCTCAGCGGCAAGCCCGTCAAGGCGCTGTGCGGCAAGAAGTGGATCCCCGGGCGCGACCCGGAGAAGTTCCCGGTCTGCCCCGATTGCAAGAAGATCTACGAGCGCATGAAGGCGGAGTAGTCCGCCGAACGACACGATCGCCGGTCAGATGACCAGCGTGGGGATGGCCGGGTCGCCCCGTCCGATGCGAGCAGCATCGGCAGGGAGCTCGGCCTTCGCCATCCGGTGGTGCTTGCGGGCCGCCTCCACGCCGGCGCTCCCGAGGAAGGCTGGGTCGACCTCGCCGTCCGTGACCACCGGGACGAGCAGCGGCCGTTCGTCCGGCCCGACCGCGCCCTGGGTCAGGACCACCTCGGCGGTGGCCACGCCGTTGCGGAGCCGCCGTCCGGCCTCCTTGCGGCCGCCGGTCGACGCCTTGTCGGCGGACTTCTTCGCGACCGGGACCCAGGCCTCGTCGGCCGCGTCGCGGTGTGCCACGAGCTTGAACACCATGCCGGCAGCCGGGTGCCCGGAACCGGAGACCACCGAGGTGCCGACGCCGTAGGAGTCGACCGGCGCTGCCCGGAGCGCCGCGATCGTGTACTCGTCGAGGTCGTTCGTCACCGTGATCTTCGTCCCGGTGGCGCCGAGCCGGTCGAGCTGCGCGCGGACCGCGGCGACGACGGACGGCAGGTCACCGGAGTCGATGCGCACGGCACCGAGCTTGCCGTCGGTGAGGCGGACCGCGGTCTCCACGGCCGCTTCGATGTCGTAGGTGTCGACGAGGAGGGTCGTCCCCTCGCCGAGGGCGTCGAGCTGGGAGCGGAACGCGGCCTCCTCCGAGTCGTGCAGGAGCGTGAACGCGTGCGCGGCGGTGCCCATCGTCGGGATGCCCCACGTGCGACCGGCCTCGAGGTTGCTCGTCGCGCCGAACCCGGCGATGTACGCGGCGCGGGCGGCGGCGACCGCGTTCCACTCGCCCGTGCGGCGGGAGCCCATCTCGGCGAGGGGGCGGTGGTCGGCGGCGGACACCATGCGCGCGGCGGCGCTCGCGATCGCGGAGTCCGCGTTGCAGATGCTCAGTGCGAGGGTCTCGAGGACGACGGCCTCGGCGAAGGTGCCCTCGATCTGGAGGACGGGCGAGTTCGGGAAGAAGACCTCGCCCTCGCGGTAGGCGCGGACGTTCCCGGTGAAGCGGTAGTCGGCGAGCCAGCGTGCCGTGCCCGCGTCGATGACGCCGCGGTCGCGGAGGAAGCCGATCTCCTCGTCACCGAAGCGGAAGTCGCCGAGTGCGGTGAGGAACCGGCCGAGGCCCGCCGCGACGCCGTAGCGGCGTCCGTCCGGCAGCCGTCGGGTGAACACCTCGAACACGCACCGACGGTCGGCGGTGCCGTCCTTCAGTGCGGCGTCCACCATGGTGAGTTCGTACTGGTCCGTGAGGAGCGCGCTGGTCACCTCCCCGACACTACGGCAGGGGTCGGTCGGGAGGCGCGGGTTGCGTCGGGTGGTCGGGTCGCGTCGGACGCTGGCGCTGTGTCGGGTGTTGGGGCCGCGTCGGGCGCTCGGGCCGCGTCGGGCGCTGGCGCCGGCCGCAGCCGGGTGGTCGGGCTGTGGCGCCAGGGCGGCGTGCGAGGTTTCGCACACGGTGGCACCTTTCGCGGGTCGCACGGTGTGTGCGGCCTCGCACGGTGCGGCGCCCCCTCGCACGGTGCGAGGGGAGCGCCGGGCGCACCTCGCACGGTGCGAGGCGCGGTCGCGGGGCGACGGAGCGTGCGAGGTTCCGCGCACGGTGGCACCTTTCGCGGGTCGCACGGTGTGGGGAACCTCGCACCGTGCGGGGCCTGCCTCGCACGGTGCGAGGCAGGAGCCGCGCGGGCCCCGCACGGTGCGGCGCCGGACGGGAGGCACGGGCCGTGTCGGACGGTCGGCTCGCGTCGGTACGCTGGTCACCGTGACGGATGCACCGATCGGAGTCTTCGACAGCGGGGTCGGTGGGCTGACGGTGGCGCGGGCGATCATCGACCAGCTGCCGCGGGAGAGCATCCGGTACGTGGGGGACACGCTGCACTCGCCGTACGGCCCGAAGCGCATCGCGGACGTCCGCCGCTACGCCCTCGAGGTGATGGACGACCTCGTGGAGGAGGGCGTGAAGGCCCTCGTCATCGCGTGCAACACAGCGTCCTCCGCGGTGCTCCGCGACGCCCGTGAGCGGTACGAGCAGGCGTACGGCATCCCGGTGGTCGAGGTCATCCAGCCCGCCGCCCGAGCCGCCGTCAAGCAGACCCGCACCGGTCGCGTCGGCGTGATCGGCACGGTCGGCACCATCGCCTCGCGCGCCTACGAGGACGCCTTCGCGGTCGCTGCCGACGTCACCCTGTCGCTCGCCGCCTGCCCGCGGTTCGTCGAGTTCGTCGAGGCCGGCGACACCTCGTCCCCGGCGCTCCGCACGGTCGCCGAGCAGTACCTGGCACCGATCCGGGCCGCCGACGTCGACACCCTCGTGCTCGGCTGCACGCACTACCCGCTCATGTCCGCCGCGATCCAGTACGTCGTGGGCCCGGACGTGACGCTCGTCTCGAGCGCCGAGGAGACCGCGAACGACGTCTACCGGCGCCTCGTCGAACACGGACTCGAACGCACCGCACCGGAGCCGCCGACCTACGCCTTCGAGGCGACCGGCGACGACAAGAACGGCTTCATCCGGCTCGCCCGGCGCTTCCTCGGACCCGAGGTCTCGAGCGTCGGCCACCTCCAGACCGGGGCCATCCTGCTGCCCCACACCGAAAGGACCCCATGAGCACCCGCATCGACGGCCGCAGCGCCTCCGACCACCGCCCCGTCACCATCGAGCGGGGGTGGAGCACGCAGGCCGAGGGCAGCGCGCTCATCGCGTTCGGCAACACCAAGGTGCTCTGCACGGCGTCCTTCACGAACGGCGTCCCGCGCTGGCTCGCCGGCAAGGGCACCGGGTGGGTCACCGCCGAGTACTCGATGCTGCCGCGCTCGACGAACGAGCGGATGCAGCGCGAGTCGATCAAGGGCCGCGTCGGCGGGCGGACCCACGAGATCTCCCGGCTCATCGGCCGTTCCCTCCGGGCCGTCGTCGACACCAAGGCACTCGGCGAGAACACCCTCGTGATCGACTGCGACGTGCTGCAGGCCGACGGCGGGACCCGGACGGCATCGATCACCGGCGCGTACGTCGCCATGGCGGACGCGATCGAGTGGGGCCGCGACCGGGGGTTCATCGCCAAGAAGGCCACCCCGCTGACCGACAGCGTGCAGGCCATCTCGGTCGGCATCGTCAAGGGAGAGCCGATGCTCGACCTCGCGTACACCGAGGACTCGGCGGCCGACACCGACATGAACATCGTCACCACCGGCTCGGGGAAGTTCATCGAGGTCCAGGGCACCGCCGAACACGCGCCGTTCGACCGCGACGAGTTCAACACGCTGCTCGACCTGGGGCTCGCGGGCAACGCGTCGCTCGCCGCGATCCAGCGCGAGGTGCTGGGGCTGACCTCGTGACCGAGCGTCGCGTCGTCCTCGCCAGCCACAACGCCGGCAAGCTCGTCGAACTCCGGGACATCCTCGGCGACGCCCTCGGGGCGGGCGTGGAGCTCGTCGGCTACGACGGCCCGGAGCCGGTCGAGGACGGCGACTCGTACGCCGCGAACGCGCTCATCAAGGCGCGTGCCGCGGTCGCGCACACGGGGCTGCCGGCACTGGCTGACGACTCGGGCATCGCGGTGGACGCACTCGACGGCGCCCCCGGCATCCATTCGGCCCGGTACGCCGGCACCCGGGTCGACGCGGACAACATCGCGCTGCTGCTGCAGAACCTCGAGGGCGTCGTGGAGCGGACCGCCGCCTTCGTCTGCGCCGCGGCGTTCGTGACGCCGGACGGCACCGAGCACGTGTTCGAGGCGGTGTGGAACGGCGAGGTCACGACCGAGCCGATCGGTGACGGCGGGCACGGGTACGACCCGGTGTTCCGGCCGGACGACGCCGACCGGACCTCGGCGGAGCTCACCCGCGACGAGAAGAACGCGCTGAGCCACCGGTCGAAGGCGTTCCGCGGCATCGCACCGATCGTGCGGGAGTACTTCGGCGCGGAGTAGTCGCGCGGTCGCGGTGCGCGGCACGCGGTGCCGACCGCCCGCGCACAACCAAAGTCACCCCGAACCACGTGATCACGCGGTTCGGGGTGACTTTGGTTGTGCGAAGGGGCGCCCGCGAAGGCGAACGTGCGGAGGCGAACGTGCGGAGGCGAACGCGCGCCCGCGTGCTACTGCGGCTCGACCTCGGCCTGCTGCTGCTCCTCGGCGTGCTTGGCCTTGCGGGAGTTGCGGATGAAGGTCAGTGCCATCGGCACGACGGTGACGACGACCGCGGCGAGCAGGATGACGTCGATGTAGTTCCGGACCAGGTCCCCGACGACGGGGATCGTCCCCAGGGCGAAGCCGAGGAACGTGACCCCGACGCCCCAGATGACGGCGCCGACCGCGTTGTAGAGCGAGTACTTCTTGTAGTTCATCCGGCCGACACCGGCCGCGATCGGCAGGAACGTGCGCACGACGGGCACGAAGCGGGCGAGGATCACCGCGAGCGGTCCGAACCGGTGGAAGAACGCGTTCGTCCGGTCGACGTTCGCCTTGGAGAACAGGCCGCTCTCCTTGCGCTCGAAGATCGGCGGGCCGGCCTTCTTGCCGATGTAGTACCCGAGTTCACCGCCGAGGAACGCCGACGCCGCGATCATGAGGGCCGCGACCCAGATCGGGATGCCGCCGATCGCACCGCCGCGGTCGAACGCGAAGAGGCCGGTGATGACGAGGAGGCTGTCGCCCGGGAAGATGAACCCGACGAGCAGGCCGGTCTCGGCGAAGATGATCGCGCAGACGACGAGCACGGCGACGGCCCCGAAGTGGTCGAGGATGTACTGCGGATCCAGCCAGGGGATCAGGGCGAGAGCGACGGAGTGCATGGTTCTTCCGGTCGGGCGGGCGGGGACACGAGGACGACCCCGCTGATGCGAGGGTACCGTCCCCGGGTGTCCGGACCATCCGCCGAGGGTATGAGTTCGCGGGCATCGTGCGGAGAACCGTCTGTCGTGCGGAAGGAGGGACTCGAACCCTCACGCCGGGGCACAGGAACCTAAATCCTGCGTGTCTACCAATTCCACCACTCCCGCGAGCAGCGGCAGTCTACCGAGCGGTGCCGGCGGGGCGGACGCACACCGTGCCTCCAGGCCGGGTGGACGGTCCGCCGGACGCGACGGACGTCGCGCGCAGCACCCGTCAGCGCAGCCGTCGGGGGAGGTACCGCGGGACGTACCGCAGCAGCACCCCCGCGCCGACGAGCCCGAGCACGCCCATGACGCCGCTCGCGACCGCGATGGAGGCGACGGCGGTGACCCCGGAGATGAGCAGCGGCGCCGCCGCCGAGCCGAAGTCGCCCGTGAAGCGCCACGCACCGAGGAACGGCGCCGGGTGGTCCCGCGGGGCGAGGTCGGCCCCGAGCGTCATGAGGATGCCCGAGCCGACGCCGTTCGCGAGCGACATCCCGATCGCGATCGCGACGAACCAGCCGACCCGGGTGTCGAGGTGTCCGGACCAGGCGAGCAGGAAGTAGCTCAGGGCGAGGCCGATCATGCACGGCAGGGCGCTCGCGAGCCGTCCCCACCGGTCCATGATCTGCCCGCTCGTGTAGAAGAGTGCGAAGTCGACGGCCCCCGCGATGCCGATGACGAGCGCGGCGGTCGAGTCGTCGAGGCCGACGCTCACGGCCCAGAGGGGCAGGATGACCTGCCTCCCGGCGCGGAGCGCGCCGATCAGGCCGGCGCCGCTGCCGAGGCGCAGCAGCACCTTCCGGTGCGTGCGGATGGTGCGGAAGAGGCCGTGCGCTTCGTCCTGCACGAACTGTGCGCCGGTGTCGGCAGGCGGCTCGGTCGCTGTGGTCGCGGCGGTCGCTGTGGTCGCGTCTGGCGCGGTCGGCCTGGAGGCGCGGTGCGGCTTCCGGAAGCCGCGTGCGCCCGTCGCCGGGTCGCGGATGACGAGGAGCACCACGGCCGCGAGCAGGCAGCAGGTGATGTGGATCCAGAACGCGCTCTGCGTGGTGCCCGTCAGGTGGACGACCCCGGCCGCGATGAACGGCCCGACGAAGTAGCCGAAGCGGAACACGCCGCCGAGGCTGGACAGCGCCCGGGCCCGGACGTGCACCGGGATCGCGGTCGTCATGTACGCGTGCCGGGCGAGCGCGAACACCGCCGTCGAGACGCCGACGAGGAACACGCCGACGGCGAGCACCCACGGGTTCGGGGCCCACGTGCACACCAGGAGGCCGACCACGGACACCGCGGCCGCGCCGATCATCGCGTTCCGCTCGCCGATCCGTCCGACGACGACGCCCGAGGGCACGTCGCCGATGAGCTCGCCGACGAGGATGAGCGACGCGACGAAGCCCGCGAACGCGAGCCCGGCACCGAGGTTGTCCGCGGCGATGGGGATGATGGGGATGATCGCTCCCTCGCCGACGGCGAAGAGTGCGGCGGGGAGGAAGCCGGACAGGACGACCGCCCGGAGGTCGAAGGCGGGGGTCTCGGAGGGCATCGTTCGCACAACGGTACGCCGGTGCTTACCCTGGATGCATGCGAGTACTGGCAGCGATGAGCGGTGGCGTCGACTCGGCGGTCGCGGCGGCGCGGGCCGTCGACGCCGGACACGACGTGGTGGGGGTGCACCTCGCCCTCAGCCGGATGCCGGGGACGCTCCGCACCGGGAGCCGCGGCTGCTGCACGATCGAGGACTCGATGGACGCCCAGCGCGCGGCCTCGGTGCTCGGCATCCCGTACTACGTGTGGGACTTCTCGGCGCGGTTCAAGGAGGACGTCGTCGACGACTTCGTGGCCGAGTACCAGGCCGGCCGCACGCCGAACCCCTGCATGCGGTGCAACGAGCGGATCAAGTTCGCGGCGCTGCTCGAGAAGGCGCTCGCCCTCGGGTTCGACGCGGTCGCCACGGGGCACTACGCCTCGATCGTCACCGGGTCCGACGGCTCGCGGGAGCTCCACCGCGCGGCGGCGTGAGCGAAGGACCAGTCGTACGTCCTCGGGGTGCTGACCGCCGAGCAGCTGCAGCACGCGATGTTCCCGCTCGGGGCGACCCCCTCGAAGGACGAGGTCCGCGCCGAGGCTGCCGCCCGCGGGCTGACCGTGGCGCAGAAGCCGGACTCGTACGACATCTGCTTCATCCCCGACGGCGACACCCGCGGCTGGCTCGCGGACCGCGTGGGCACCGCCCCCGGTGACGTCGTCGAGCGCGACGGCACGGTCGTGGGGGAGCACCAGGGCGCGACCGGCTACACCGTCGGGCAGCGTCGAGGCCTGCACCTCGGTCGTCCCGCACCGGACGGCAAGCCCCGGTTCGTGCTGGAGATCCGTCCGAAGGACAACACGGTCGTGGTCGGCCCGAAGGAGGCGCTCGACGTCACCTCGATGTCCGGCGCGCGCTTCACGTGGGCGGGCACGGCGCCGGCGGACCCGACGGTGCCGTTCGCGTGCGACGTGCAGATCCGCGCGCACGCCGACCCGGTGCCGGCGACGGCGCGGGTGTCGGAGGGGCACCTGGTGATCGACGTCGACGAGCCGCTCTCGGGCGTCGCGCCCGGGCAGACGGCGGTCGTCTACGTCGGCACGCGGGTGCTCGGGCAGTGCACGATCGACAGCACGGTGTCGGCGGTGCCGGTCGACGCCTGAGCGCGACGGTCGCGCACGGCGGGCAGGCGTGGGCGCTGCGGCGCTCCCGGGGTGGGCGGTGCCTGCGCGTCCGGTCGGTGGTTGCCGGTAGAACTGGAGGCATGAGCGACAGCACGCCCGACGACGCCACGTTCGAGACGACGGCGCCCGCCGACCTCGACGCCGCCCAGTCCGCGCGGGAGGTCGACCGGCTCCGTGCCCGCATCGCCGAGCTCCGGCACGAGTACTACGAGGGCAACGCCTCGACCGCGTCCGACGCCGACTACGACGCCCTGCAGCGCCGGCTCGCCGCGATCGAGGAACTCCACCCCGAGCTGCTCACCGAGGACAGCCCGACGCAGACCGTCGGCGGGCAGGCGCAGACGACCCAGTTCGCACCGGTCGAGCACGCCGAGCGCATGCTCAGCCTCGACAACGTCTTCAGCCCCGACGAGCTGACCGAGTGGGCGACCAAGGTCGAACGCGACGCCGGAGCCGAGCGCGTGCGGTGGCTCACCGAGCTCAAGATCGACGGACTCGCGATCAACCTCCGCTACGAGGACGGCCGCCTGGTCTCGGCCGCCACCCGCGGCGACGGCGTCGTGGGCGAGGACGTCACGGGCAACGTCCGGACCATGGGGACGATCCCGGACCGGCTCGCGGGGACCGGGCACCCGCCCCTCGTCGAGGTCCGGGGCGAGATCTTCTTCCCGGTCGCCGAGTTCGACGAGCTCAACGCCCGACAGCGCGAAGCCGGCGAGAAGGTCTTCGCCAACCCGCGCAACGCCGCCGCCGGTTCGCTCCGCCAGAAGGAGGAGGGCAAGTCCGAGGCGAAGCGCGCCCTCATGGTCGACCGACTGCGGCGGCTCCGGGTGCTCGTGCACGGCATCGGGGCGTGGCCGGTGCGGGAGCTCGAACGCGAGACCGACGCCCGCTCCCAGTCCGAGGTCTACGAGCTGCTGCAGACCTGGGGCCTGCCGACGAGCACCCACTACCGCGTGTTCGACACCGTCGACGAGGTCCTCGGCTTCGTCCGGTCCACGGGCGACCGTCGTGCGAGTGTCGAGCACCAGATCGACGGCGTCGTGATCAAGGTCGACGACCTCGCCCTGCACGAGGAACTCGGCTCGACCTCCCGCGCCCCGCGCTGGGCGATCGCCTACAAGTACCCGCCGGAAGAGGTCCACACGAAGCTCCTCGACATCGTCGTGAGCGTCGGACGGACCGGCCGCGCCACGCCGTTCGCGTCGATGGAGCCGGCCGAGGTCGCCGGGTCCGTCGTGCGGCAGGCGACGCTGCACAACCAGGACGTCGTCAAGGCCAAGGGCGTCCTCATCGGCGACACCGTGGTGCTGCGGAAAGCCGGGGACGTCATCCCGGAGGTCCTCGGCCCGGTCGTCGAGCTGCGGGACGGCACCGAGCGCGAGTTCGTCATGCCCGCCGACTGCCCCGAGTGCGGCACACCGCTCGCTCCCGCCAAGGAGGGCGACAAGGACCTGCGGTGCCCGAACGCGAAGAGCTGCCCGGCGCAGGTGCGGGGTCGTGTCGAGCACATCGCCTCGCGGGGCGCCCTCGACATCGAGGGGCTCGGCGAGGTCGCGGCGGCCGCCCTGACGCAGCCGCTGCACCCGGAGACCCCGCCGCTCGTGACCGAGGCCGGGTTGTTCGACCTCACGATGGAGGACATCGTCCCGATCGAGGTCATCGTCCGCGACGCTGAGACCGGCATGCAGAAGGTCGACGACGCCGGGGTCCCGAAGCGCGTCACGCCGTTCAGCCGGGCGCGCAAGAAGACCGATCCCCCGTTCGACCCGGACGCCCGTGGGGCCGACCACACCGGCGAGCCGAGCCGGTACCCGTCGAAGAACGCGTTCGAGATGCTCGCGAACATCGACGCCGCGAAGACGAAGGACCTCTGGCGGCTGCTCGTCGCGCTGAACATCCGCCACGTCGGACCGGTCGCGGCCCGGGCGCTCGCGTCGCACTTCGGGTCGCTCGACGCCGTCCGCGCGGCCTCCCGCGACGACCTCGCCGCGGTCGACGGGGTCGGTGGCATCATCGCGGACGCGCTCCTGTCGTGGTTCGAGGTCGACTGGCACCGCGAGATCGTCGAGCGGTGGACCGCCGCCGGCGTGCGCTTCGCGATCCCGGACCACCCGGGGCCCGGTGCCGCGGCGGCGGAGGGCGGCGTCCTGGCCGGGGTCACCGTGGTTGCCACCGGGAGCCTCGAGGGGTACACGCGGGAGGGTGCGCTCGAGGCGATCATGGCCGCCGGTGGCAAGGCGGCATCGAGTGTCAGCAAGAAGACCGACTTCGTCGCCGCCGGTCCCGGAGCCGGCTCGAAACTGACGAAGGCCGAACAGCTCGGGGTGCGGGTCATCGACGCGGAGCAGTTCCGGCTGCTCGTCACCGAGGGCCCGGACGCCCTCGCGGACGTTCCCACCGATGCCCCCGCCGACACCTCCGCACCCGACGAGCAGGGGGCCCCGGAAGGCTGAGCCGCCCTCAGGAGCACGGGCCGGTCCTGTCCACCAGGAGCGGCACACCCCGCCGTGCACCCAGAACGGGGGGCAAGTTGCAGCGGGCATGTTCCCAGATCGGCCGTCTTCCGTAGACTCGAGCGAGCATCACCCGTCGTCTGCAGGGAGGCGACGGGACGGCCTTCCCGGGGGAGACCCGATTGCTGCTCATCGCCGCGGCTCTGCTCACCGCCTCGATGCACTCGCTGGGAGTGGTCGAGGCTCCTGCCGTGCCCACGTCCGTCCCCGCGGTCGTCGTGCACACGGTCGGCGCCGTCCACGACGACCCGACCGTCCCGCTCGTGCAGCCGACCGGTGGCCAGCTCGACGTCGATGCGATCGCCCACGCCCGGGGCGCCGCGCTCCTGGACGCACTCGTGTCGGTGTCGCCCGCCGACCTCCGCCGGATCGCCACGGACGCCGCCGTCGTCACCACCGTGCAGGACGACCCGCCGACCGCCGCCGAGGTCGCGACGTGGTGGGCCGGACTCGACCACGACGAGCACCAGGTGCTCGAGACGCTCGCGCCGTCGGTCGTGGGGAACCTCGAGGGCGTGCCCTACGACGTGCGGGACCGCGCGAACCGCGTCACGATGACCGCGGAACTCGCCGATCGGACGACCCCGCCCGCCGAGACCGCGATGCTGGGCCAGGTCCGGAAGTCGCTCGAGTCGGAGCCGGGGGACCCCCGCCGTTCCCTGATCACCCTGGACACGCGGGGCGCAGGGCGTGCGGCGATCGCGATCGGCGACCTCGACACGGCGGCCGACGTCACGGTGGTCGTGCCCGGGATGTTCTTCACCGTCACCGGGCAGATGACGGACTTCACCGACACCGCGAACGACCTCGCCTCGGAGCAGGCCACGCTCGCGCCCGTCGCCGTCCCGGGGCACGGCAACGGGGTGGCCGTCGTCGCGTGGATGGGCTACCGCACGCCGGACCTGTCGAACATCCTGTCGCTCGGGCTCGCGCAGACCGGCGCCGAGCGGCTCGAACGGGCCGTCGACGGGCTGCGCACGGTCCGCGGTGCCGAGCAGCCGCGGCTCAACATCGTGGCGCACTCCTACGGGTCGACCACGGCGCTCATCGCACTCGCGTCGGGACGGATGGAGGCGGACAGCCTCACGGTGCTCGGGTCGCCCGGCAGCTCGGTGCGGCACGCCTCGCAACTGGCGGTGACGTCGGGCGAGGTCTTCGTCGGCGGTGCGCACAGCGACCCGATCGCGGGCTCCGGGTACTTCGGTACCGATCCCGGGTCGGCGTCCTTCGGGTCGACATCGCTCGACCTCGCGGCCAGTGCCGACACCGACGCCGCGGGGGACGTCTTCCGCCGTCCCTCGGGCCACAACGACTACCTCAAGCCCGGGACGGCTTCCCTGCACGACGTCGCGCTCATCGCGGTCGGCCGCGGTGACCTCGTGCGCGAGCAGCTGCGCCGCGGCGAGGGGCCCAGCGGCGACGGCGTGCCGGGGACCCCGGACATGTACCTCGTGCGTCCGCAGGACCTCCAGCCGCGCGACTGATCGCGCACGGCGCCACCAGCGGTCACCGCCACCGCCGCGGTCCCGTCGTGACCAGATCGTGACCGCCGACCGAACCGACGGACCGGCACCGTGCCTCCCGTCCGGATCCCCGTCCCCGTGCGGGGCGCGAGCCGCGCCACCCGCTGCCTGAGCGGGAACCTGTGCGACGGTGCAGTCTGCGGTGGTTCCGCGCCAGAACCAACCCAGGGCACCCACCTAGCGTGCTCGCCATGCGTGTGATGCGGTGGCCGGCTGCCCTCCTGACGTTCCTCGGCATGTCCGTGCTCGCGGGCATGCTCGTGACCGTCGCCGTCACGCCCGCCGTGGCCGTGGTCGGTGAGGGCGCGTCCGGTGCGGCGTCCTTCTTCGAGGACCTGCCGGACTACCTCGACATCCAGACGCCGCAGCAGGTGTCCACCGTCTACGCGACCAAGGGCGGCCAGCAGGTCAAGATCGCCTCCTTCTACGCGGAGAACCGCACCAACGTCACGAGCGCGCAGATGGCGGACAGCCTCAAGGAGGCGGCTGTCGACACCGAGGACCCGCGCTTCTACGACGAGGGCGGCATCGACGTCATCGGCACCCTCCGCGGCGCAGCGGCGACCGCCGTCGGCGGCGACGTGCAGGGTGGTTCCAGCATCACGCAGCAGTACGTCAAGAACGTGCTCGTGCAGCAGTGCGAGTCGCTGACCGGGAAGACCGCCGCGCAGACGCAGGCGAAGGTCGACGCCTGCTACCAGGACGCCGCGGGCGTGACGCCGCAGCGCAAGCTGCAGGAGATGCGCTACGCGATCGCGGTCAACAAGAAGTACTCGAAGGACCAGATCCTCACGGGCTACCTCAACATCGTGGGGCTCGGCGGCCGGGTCTACGGCGCCGAGGCCGGCGCGGAGTACTACTTCGGGGTCCACGCGAAGGACCTCTCGCTCGTGCAGTCCGCGACGCTCGTCGCGATCCTCAACAACCCGTCGAACCTGCGCATCGACGAGCCGAACGACAAGGACAACGGCACGGCGAACGGGTACGCGCTGACGAAGGAGCGCCGCGACTACGTCCTCCGCCGCATGGAGGCGCACCACTCGATCACGAAGGCGCAGATGACGGCCGCGATCGCGACGCCGGTGCAGCCGCACATCACCGCGACCGCGAACGGGTGCTCGACGGCCGCCACGTCGTACGACGCCGGCTACTTCTGCGACTACGTCCGCGACGAGGTGCTGCAGGACCCGGCGTTCGGGAAGACCCTGGCCGAGCGCATCGCGACCCTCGACACCAAGGGCCTGCAGATCCACACCTCGCTCGACCTCGACCTGCAGAGCCAGGCGCAGTCGTCCCTGTCCGCGTACGTCCCCGCGACGATGGCGGGCGTCGACGTGGGCGGCTCGAACGTCACGGTCGAACCGGGCACCGGACGGATCCTGTCGATGGTGCAGAACACCGCCTACACGCAGGGCGACAGCAGCGCGCCCGGCACCACCGCGGTGAACTACAGCGCGGACACGGCGTACGGGAACTCCGGCGGGTTCCAGACCGGCTCGACGTTCAAGGTGTTCACCCTGGCCGAGTGGCTCGCGACCGGACACACGCTGAGCGACAGCGTCGGCACGACCGAGCACTCGTACCCGACCTCGGAGTTCACGAACTCCTGCGTGAACATCGCCGGGCCGAACTGGGACGTCGCCAACGCCGAAGCGGTGCCGTCCTCGATGACCGTGCAGGACGCGACGAGCGAGTCGATCAACACCGCGTTCGCGGCGATGGGCAAGCAGCTCGACCTGTGCACCATCGCCAAGCTCGCGGCCAACATGGGGATCCACCTCGCGAACGGCGGGAAGATCAGCTCCGTGCCGTCGATGATCCTCGGCACGAACAACCTGTCGCCGATCGACCTCGCCGAGGCGTACGCCGGGTTCGCGAACGGCGGTGTCGTGTGCACCCCGACCGCGATCGACTCGGTGACCGAGGCGGACGGCACGAAGATCACGCCGACGAAGTCCTCCTGCACGCAGGGCGTCGACCCCGCGGTCGCCGGGACGGTCGACTACGCGCTGCAGGGGGTCCTCAAGGGCAACGGCACCGCGGCCAGCGCGAACCCGGGCGACGCGACGCCGAAGTTCGCGAAGACCGGGACGACCGACGGCGACGTGCAGAACTGGCTCGTCGCGTCGACCACGAAGTACACGAACGCCACCTGGATCGGCAACGTGCAGGGGAACGTCGGGCTCGCGAACACGCCGTTCCTGCAGGGCACGACCGGGTACAGCGCGAAGTTCGGCGTCGGCAAGCAGATGATGACCTACCTCGACGGGCACTACGGCGGCGACGCCCTCCCCACGCCGGACCCGGCGATGATCGGGCACGTGTCGTCGTCGTCGTCGTCGTCGTCCTCGTCCTCGTCGTCTTCGTCGTCGTCCGGATCGCAGTCGGGCGACGGGACGGGGACGCCGGCCACGCCGGGCGACCAGTCGACGACGGGGACGCAGCAGCCGGGGCAGCAGCAGACGGGAACACCGGCTGCGCCCACCGCTGCGGCAGCGCCCGGGACGAGCGGCGGGACGGACGCGGGCGGTACGTCGGGCAAGGGCGGTACGTCCGGCGGATGACGGCCGGGAGGCGCGGCCCGGTCCCGCCTCGCCGGGTCGCGCCGGTCGGTCGGTTCCTGCACCGGGTGACCCGTGGCCCGGTCCGTCCACAGGGTCGCCCCCGGCGGGCGGGCGGGGCGAGTGTCCGCAATAGACTGGTGCGCATCCCACGAACGCAATCGACGGAGCACCATGCCTGACATCACGAGCGAGCAGGTCGCCCACCTGGCGAGCCTCGCGCGTATCGCACTCACGCCCGACGAGATCGAGAAGATGACGGGGGAGCTCTCGCACATCGTCGAGAGCGTCGCCCGCGTCACCGAGGTGGCGACGCCCGACGTCCCGGCGACGAGCCACCCCGTCCCGCTCGAGAACGTCACCCGCCCGGACGAGGTCGGCGCGACCCTCACCCAGGAGCAGGCGCTCTCCGGCGCACCCGACTCCGACGGCGAGCGGTTCCGCGTGACCGCGATCCTCGGCGAAGAGCAGTAAGGGGCCACGACCGTGACCGACATCACCAAGCTGAGCGCCGCTGCGCTCGCCGACGCCCTCGTCGCCCGCGACGTCTCGAGCGTCGAGGCCACGCAGGCGCACCTCGACCGCATCGCCGCCGTCGACGGCGACGTCCACGCGTTCCTGCACGTCAACGAGAACGCCCTCACCGTCGCGAAGTCCGTCGACGCTCGTCGTGCGGCCGGCGACGACCTCGGAGCCCTCGCCGGCGTGCCCGTCGCCGTGAAGGACGTCCTCTGCACGCAGGACATGCCCACGACCTCCGGCTCGAAGATCCTCGAAGGCTGGCGGCCCCCGTACGACGCGACCCCGGTCGCCAAGCTGCGTGCTGCCGGCCTCGTCCCGATCGGCAAGACCAACATGGACGAGTTCGCCATGGGGTCGACCACGCAGTTCTCGGCCTACGGCCCGACGCACAACCCGTGGGACCTCGATCGGGTCCCCGGCGGCTCCGGCGGTGGTTCGGCCGCGGCCGTGGCGGCCTACGAGGCGCCCTTCGCGCTCGGGTCCGACACCGGCGGCTCGATCCGGCAGCCCGGTGCGTTCACCGGCACGGTCGGCGTGAAGCCCACGTACGGCGGTGTGAGCCGCTACGGCGCGATCGCCCTGGCGTCCTCGCTCGACCAGATCGGTCCGGTGTCGCGCACGGTCCTCGACGCCGCGCTGCTGCACGACGTCATCGGCGGGCACGACCCGCGTGACTCGACCTCGATCCCCGGTGCGTGGCCGTCCATGGCGGCCGCCGCGCGCGAGGGCCTGCAGGCGGACACGCTGCGCGGGCTCAAGGTCGGCGTCGTGAAGGAACTCGCCGGTGGCGAGGGCTTCCAGGCCGGCGTCGAGCAGCGCTTCCGCGAGACCGTCGCGCTCCTCGAGTCGGCCGGCGCCGAGATCGTCGAGATCGACGCACCGTCGTTCGCGTACGCCATCAGCGCGTACTACCTGATCCTCCCGGCCGAGGCCTCGTCGAACCTCGCGAAGTTCGACTCCGTGCGCTTCGGCCTCCGCGTCACGCCGGAGAACCGCGCGACGGTCGAGGACGTCATGGCTGCGACACGTGAGGTCGGCTTCGGCCCCGAGGTGAAGCGCCGCATCATCCTCGGCACCTACGCCCTGAGCGCCGGGTACTACGACGCGTACTACGGGTCGGCGCAGAAGGTGCGCACGCTCGTCCAGCGCGACTTCACGGCAGCGTTCGAGCAGGTCGACGTCCTCGTCAGCCCGTCCGCCCCGACGACGGCGCTGCCCTTCGGGGACCGCATCGACGACCCCCTCGCGATGTACCTCAACGACCTCACCACGATCCCGGCGAACCTCGCGGGCGTCCCCGGCATGAGCATCCCGAACGGCCTCGCGCCCGAGGACGGCCTGCCCACCGGCGTCCAGCTCATGGCGCCGCAGCGCGAGGACGCCCGGCTGTACCGCTACGGCGCGGCCCTCGAGCGGCTCCTCGAACAGCAGTGGGGCGCCCCGCTCATCGACCGAATCCCCGACCTGGACGCCTCCCAGCAGTCGGCCGCGCAGGAAGGCGTGATCTGATGGCGCAGAAGGAAGCCCTGATGGACTTCGACGAGGCACTCGAACGCTACGAGCCGGTGCTCGGGTTCGAGGTGCACGTCGAGCTCGGCACGAAGACCAAGATGTTCTCCGACGCACCGAACTTCTTCGGCGGCGAGCCGAACACGAACGTGACGCCGGTCGACCTCGGGCTGCCGGGATCGCTGCCGGTCGTCAACGAGCAGGCCGTCCGGTACTCGATCAGCCTCGGGCTCGCGCTCGGCTGCTCGATCGCCGAGTCCTCCCGCTTCGCACGGAAGAACTACTTCTACCCGGACAACCCGAAGAACTACCAGATCTCGCAGTACGACGAGCCGATCGCGTACGAGGGCGAGGTCGAGGTCGAGCTCGCCGACGGCACGATCTTCCAGGTGCCGATCGAGCGCGCGCACATGGAAGAGGACGCCGGCAAGCTCACGCACGTCGGCGGTGCCACGGGCCGCATCCAGGGCGCCGAGTACTCGCTCGTCGACTACAACCGTGCCGGCGTCCCGCTCGTCGAGATCGTCACGAAGCCGATCTTCGGCGCCGAGCACCGCGCCCCCGAGCTCGGTGCGGCGTACGTGCAGGTCATCCGCGACCTCGTCCGGGCGCTCGGCGTCTCCGAGGCCCGCATGGAGCGCGGCAACCTCCGCTGCGACGCGAACATCTCCCTCCGCCCCCGGGGCCAGGAGAAGCTCGGCACCCGCACCGAGACCAAGAACGTCAACTCGTTCCGGTCGGTCGAGCGTGCGATCCGCTACGAGATCCAGCGGCAGGCGGCGATCCTCGCGGCCGGCGGCACCATCACGCAGGAGACCCGCCACTGGCACGAGGACACCGGGCGCACGTCGGCCGGCCGTCCGAAGTCGGACGCGGACGACTACCGCTACTTCCCGGAGCCCGACCTGCTCCCCGTGGTGCCCGACCCGGCCCTCGTCGAGGAACTCCGCGCCGCGCTGCCGGAGGCCCCGGTCGCCCGTCGTCGTCGTCTCAAGGGCGAGTGGGGCTTCGCCGACCTCGAGTTCCAGGACGTCGTCAACGGCGGGCTGCTCGACGAGGTCGAGGGCACGGTCGCCGCCGGCGCGGCTCCGCAGGCAGCGCGCAAGTGGTGGACGGGCGAGATCACCCGTGTTGCCAACGCGCAGGACGCCGCCGCCGGCGACCTCGTGTCGCCGCAGCACGTGGCCGAGCTCATCGCGCTCGTCGAGTCCGGCGACCTCACGGACCGACTGGCCCGCCAGGTGCTCGAGGGCGTCATCGCCGGCGAGGGCTCGCCATCGCAGGTCGTCGAGTCCCGCGGGCTCAAGGTCGTCTCGGACGACTCGGCGCTCACCGCCGCGGTCGACGAGGCCCTCGCCGCCCAGCCCGACGTCCTCGCGAAGATCCAGGACGGCAAGGTCCAGGCCGCCGGCGCCATCATCGGTGCCGTCATGAAGGCCATGCAGGGCCAGGCCGACGCGGCCCGCGTCCGCGAGCTCGTGCTCGAGCGCGCGCAGCAGGGCTGACGCACCGGCAGGACCACCCGACGGGAGGCACGTGGCGACCCCGCCACGTGCCTCCCGTCGTTCCTGGGGACGCGTCAGCGACCGGGTGACAGGATGAGTCGTGTCCGCAACGATCCGCGCCATCGGAACCGCCGTCCCGCGGACGAGCATCGGCCAGGGCGCCGTCCGCGACCTCTTCCTCGACCAGGCAGACGCCTCGCGGCTCGCTCGGCGGATCATCGGGGCGGCCTTCGACGGGTCGGCCGTCGACACCCGGCACACCGTGCTCCCCGAGCTCGACCCGGCAGCGGGGCCCGGCGCCTTCCGTGACGACGCGGGTGCGCTCGTCTCGCCGTCGACCGGCACACGGAACGACGCCTACCGGGTCCTCGCGCCGCCGTTGTTCGTGGCGTCCGCCCGCGACGCGCTGGAGCGCGCGGGGACGGCCCCGGACACGGTCACCCACGTCGTCACGGTGTCGTGCACCGGCTTCACCCAGCCCGGCCCGGACCTCGACGTCGTGCACCAGCTCGGCCTGCGCCCCTCGGTCTTCCGGCAGCACATCGGGTTCATGGGCTGCTGTGCGGCATTCCCGGCGCTCCGGATCGCGGCCGCGTTCGTCGACGCCGACCCGGACGCGGTCGTGCTCGTCGTCTGCGCCGAACTCTGCACGCTCCACGTCCGCGCGTCGGACGACCCGGACCAGATCGTGTCGAACAGCGTCTTCGGCGACGGCGCCGCCGCTGCGGTCGTGACGTCCGGCGGACCGGGTCTCCGCCTCGACGCGTTCACGACGAGCGTCGTCGCGGAGGGCGTCGACGACATGGCCTGGAACATCGGCGACGAGGGCTTCGAGATGGTCCTCTCCACGGCCGTGCCGAAACTGATCGGCGAGCACGTCGGTCGGGCCGTGGCGCCGCTGCTCGGCGAGGGACGCCCCGCGGCCGTCCTCACCTGGGCGGTCCACCCCGGTGGGAGGGCGATCCTCGACCGGACCGAGGAGGCGCTCGGCCTGCCGCCGACGGCGCTCGCCGCGAGCCGGGCGGTCCTCCGCGACCACGGCAACATGTCGAGCGCGACCGTGTTCTTCGTGCTCGCCGAAGCCCTCCGGAGCGGACTCCGCGCCGGAGCACCGGTGATCGCGCTCGCGTTTGGCCCCGGGCTCACCGTCGAGGCCGCACGCTGCACCGTCGTCCAGCGGGAGCTCACAGGCTCAGACACAGACGCAGGCACCGGTACCGGCACCGGTCCCGACCCGGCCATGGGCCGGCCGTGAGGCGACGCGACCGAGCAGAGCCGCGCCTCCCGGTCGACCTGTCGGTCCGCGACCTCGACCTGCGCGAACTGATGGACGACCCCGACTGCGACCCCCGTGCACTCGACCGGACGTTCCGGCGGTTCGCGGTGGTGAACGCCCTCGTCAGCGGGTGGAGGACGGTCTGGCGGACCCACGTGATGCCGGCACTGCCCGTGGACGGCCGTGCGCGGGTGCTCGACCTCGGCTGCGGTGGTGGCGACCTCGCCCGAGCGCTGGTCCGCTGGGCCGCGAGCGACGGCTTCGAGGTCGAGGTCGTCGGCGTCGACCCGGACCCGCGCGCGATCGCCGCGGCGAACCGGTCGCGGACGCGGGGCGTGGTGTTCCACGAGCAGTCGAGCGACGACCTCGTCGCGGCGGGCGAGCGCTTCGACGTCGTGGTGTCGAACCACGTCCTGCACCACCTGGACGACGCCGCACGCTCGACCTTCCTCGCCGACTCGGCCCGGCTCGCGGCCTCGCGCGTGGTGCACTCCGACATCCGGCGTTCCCGGAACGCCTACCGGTCCTACGCGCTGGCGTCGCCACTCGTCGCCGCCGGCACGTTCGTCCGCGTCGACGGGCTTCGGTCGATCCGCCGCAGCTTCACCGTCGACGAACTCCGCCGAGCACTGCCGGCCGGATGGGTCGCGGAGGCGGCGGTCCCGCACCGCGTCCTCGCGGTGCGGGACCGCTGATCCGCGCGGGCGGCGCGCCGGCCGCGCGCGGCGCGCTGGCCGCGCGCGGCGGGCCGAGTCTCGGGGTGGGCGACGGATCTCGTGCCGACGGACGCGCGATCCGTCGCGTACCGCGAGTCTCGGGCACGCCCGCCGCACCCGCGAGCAGACGGACGGGAGGCCCGTGGCGGTGCCGCCACGGGCCTCCCGTCCGGTGGGTGGTGTCGTCAGACGATCGGCGCGGCCGTCGATGCGAACTCGCGTCCGAGGACCGCTGCGCGGTAGCGGTCCAGCGCGTCCGGACCGGCCCCGACCGACTCGAGCGCAGCGAGGCCCGCCCCGAGCACCGGCGGAGCCGTGACCCACGTCGGGACCGCACCCGGCACACGCTCGGCGAACCCGGCGACGACCGGCTCCACGAGCAGCGGGTGCCGAGCCGCGAGGACCCCGCCGCCGAGCACGATCGGCACCTCGGACCCCGCGCCGCCGAGCCCGAGCCGCTCGAGGGCCACCGAGGCCATGAGGACGATCTCCTCGGCCTGCCGCTCGACGACCGACCGCGCGACCGCGTCCCCGGCCCCGGCGACCTCGAACAGCAGCGGGCAGAGCCGACCCACCGCCCCCGGGTCGATGCGGCCGAAGTGGAGGCCCTCGGTGACCTCGCGGACGCTCCGCATCCCGAGCGACCGGGGGACCGCGTCCATCAGCGCCGTCGCCGGGCCCCGGCCGTCCTCGGCGCGTGCGGCGTGCCAGAGTGCCCGGTTCCCGAGGTAGGCGCCGCCGCCCCAGTCGCCGGAGACGTCCCCGATCGCCGGGTAACGGACGGTCGCCCCGTCGGCCCGGACGGCGAGGGCGTTGATGCCCGTGCCGCAGACGAGCGCGGCGGCGTCGGGGGAGAGGGTCCCCGCCCGGAGGAGCGCGAACAGGTCGTTGTCGAGGACGTCGGGGGCGCCGCCGTCCTCCGACCAGTGCGCGAGCGCCGCCTCGGCAGCGATGAGTTCGTCGTGCAGGTCGAGCCCTGCGAGGTAGACGTGGGTCGTCCGGACCTCGCGGGTGCCGATCTCGTCGAGCACCCGGGCGCGGACCTCGTCGAGCACCGGACCGACCTCGGCCCATCCCCGGGTCTGCGGGTTCGTCCCGGGGCCGCGGGCGTGGGCGACGAGGCTGCCGTCGAGTGCGATCGCGACGACGTCGGTCTTGCTCCCGCCGCCGTCGACCGCGAGGACGACGTCGTCGGACTCGAGGTCGAGGACCCTCGGGACGCGGACCACGTCGTCCGCGGTGGTCACCGGGCCCCCGCGAGGGTGCTCGCCGACGCACCGTCGGCCGCAGCGCCGCCGCGCGCCCAGGGGATGAGGTCGGCGTTTGCGGCGAGGAGCAGGTCGGTGAGCCGCTCCGCCTTGTCGACCTGCCCGACCAGCGGGTGCGCCCACATCGCGCGGAGGACCCGGTCGCGTCCGCCGTGCACCGCGGCCTCGAGGGCGAGGCGTTCGTAGCCGGCGACGTGCGACACGAGCCCGGCCATGTCCGGCGCGAGGGGCTCGACCGGCAGCGGGGTGATCGTCGACCGGGTGACGCGTGCGGGGACCTCGATGACGTGGTCGTCGGGGAGGAACGGGAACGTGCCGTCGTTCCGCACGTTGAGGACCTGCACGTCGCCGCGGTCACCGAGGATCGAGGAGAGCACGTCGATCGCGGCCTCGGAGTAGTACGCCCCGCCGCGCTGCTCGAGTTCGGCGGGCTTCGTGACGACCGACGGGTCCGCGTACTTCGTGAGCAGGGCACGCTCGGTGTCCATCACGGCCTCGGCGCGGGTGCGTTCGTGCAGCTGTTCCTCGAGCACGACGTCGTGGGCGTAGAAGTAGCGGAGGTAGTACGAGGGCACCGCGTGCTGCAACCGGATGAGGTCGGCGGGCATGTGGACGCTCTCGGCCATCCGCTCGAGGGCTCCAGTGCCGAGGGCTCCGGTGCCGAGGGCTCCGCCGTCGGCGCCGAGGAGCTCGGACAGCACGTCGCGCTCGCTCCCGTCAGCGGAGCGCACGTGCACGCCGCGCTCCCACGTCAGGTGGTTCAGCCCGACGTGGTCGAGCCGGACCGCCTCCGGGGCGACGTCGAACTCACGGGCGAACCGGCGCTGGAAGCCGATCGCGACGTTGCAGAGCCCGACCGCGCGGTGCCCGGCCTCGAGGAGCGCACGGGTGACGATCCCCACCGGGTTCGTGAAGTCGACGATCCAGGCGTCGGGCTTCGCGTGCTCCCGGACGAGCTCGGCGTACTCGAGGACGACCGGGACCGTCCGGAGCGCCTTGGCGAAGCCGCCGGGGCCCGTGGTCTCCTGCCCGATGCAGCACGCCTCGTGCGGCCAGGTCTCGTCCTGCTGTCTGGCCGCCTGCCCGCCGATCCGGAGCTGGAACATCACGGCGTCGGTGTCCGACACCCCGGCGACCACGTCGTCCGTGACGTGCACCGTCCCCGGGTGCCCGGCGTGCGCGAACATCCGCTGTGCCACGCCGCCGACCAACCGACGGCGTTCCGGGTCCGGGTCGACGAGCCAGAGCTCGTCGATCGGCAGTTGGTCGCGAAGCCGGGCGAAGCCGTCCACGAGTTCGGGGGTGTAGGTGGATCCGCCACCGATGACTGCGAGTTTCACTGTGGTGCTATCCCTTCACGCCGGTGAGCGCGATGCCCTCGACGAATGCCTTCTGTGCGAAGAAGAAGATGACGACGACCGGGACCATGACGACGACGGTCATCGCCATCGTCATCGACCAGTCGGTGCCGTGCTGGCCGCGGAAGGTCGCGAGGCCGTACGCCACCGGCCACGCCGCCTGGTTCTCGGACGCGTAGAGCAGTGGTCCGTAGTAGTCGTTCCAGGAGTGGAAGAACATGAAGATCGCCGCGGATGCGATGCCCGGACGGGCCATCGGCACCACGACCCGCGCGAGCACGCCCCACTCGCTGCAGCCGTCCATCCGTGCCGCGTCCCCGTACTCCTTCGGGATCGTGAGGAAGAACTGGCGCAGCAGGAAGATGCTGAACGCGTCGCCGAGCAGGTTCGGCAGGATCAGGGGCCACAGCGTGCCGGTGAGGTGCAGCTCGGACCACATGACGTACACCGGCACCGCAGTGACCTGCGGGGGCAGGAGCATCGCCACGATGATGACCGTGAAGATCGCGTTCGCGCCCCGGAACCGGATCTGGGCGAGGGCGTACGCCGCCGGGACGGAGCTGACGAGCATGAACGCCGTCGCGAGCACCGCGTACAGCGCGGAGTTGCCGAACCACTGCGCGAGCGGCAGCTCCGTGAACACCCGGCCGTAGTTCGCGACGTCGAACGGCTTCGGGATGATCGACGCCGTCAGCGCCTGGTTGCTGGACATGAGCGACGTCAGCACCACGAACACGATGGGCGCGATCGTCACCACGCCGAGCGCGACGAGGGCCGCGTGCTCGGCGATCCAGACGAGCAGGCTCCGGCGCGGACCGCGACCGGTGCCGGCCACACTCCCGCCGGGGCCGGGGCCGGGGCCGGGGCCACGGCGAGTGCGGGCGAGCGGGGACTGGGACACGGCGGTCATCAGGACTCCTCCGGCCGGAACACGCTGATCCGGCGCATCGTGAACACGAGGACGATCGCGGTGATCACGAACAGGACGACCGCCATCGCCGAGGCGTAGCCGAACTGGAAGTTCGCGAACCCGTGCTGGTAGAGCAGCTCGGTGTAGGTGAGCAGCGACGTGCCCGGGTACCCGAGCTGCGCGGCCGTCCCTCCGCCGATCGTCGCCTTCCCGGACGCGACCCCGGAGGCGACGGCCGCCTCCGTGAAGTACTGCAGCGCCGCGATCACCCCGGTCACGACCGCGAACCCGATCACCGGCGCGATCGTCGGCAGGGTGATGTGCCGGACCTGCTGCGGGCCGTTCGCGCCGTCGAGGGACGCGGCTTCGTACAGGTCGCGCGGGACGTCGAGGAGGGCTGCCAGGAAGATGATCATGATGTCGCCCATCACCCAGACGCCCATGATCACGAGCGACGGCTTCGACCACGCCGGGTCGTTGAACCACAGCGGGCCGTCGATGCCGAAGAACCGCAGGATCTGGTTCACCGGACCGGTTCCGGGGTTGAAGAGGAACACGAACGCGACGACACTCGCGACCGGTGGCACGAGGGCAGGCAGGTAGAACAGCGTCCGCCAGAACCCGGTGGCGGTCTTCGCCCGGCTGAGCAACCCTGCGACGAGCAGCGCGCACACGATGCGCACCGGCACCAGGATCACCACGAACCAGATCGTGTTGACCACCGCGGCACCGATCTGCGGGTCCTGCGTGAACAGGAAGCGGTAGTTCAGGAGCCCGACGAACTGCGGTTCCTGCAGCTGGTTGTACCGCGTGAACGAGTAGACGATCGATGCGACGAGCGGGTAGGCGAAGAAGATCACCAGGCCCGCCAAGGCCGGCGCAAGCATCGTCAGGGCGACGAGCCGACGTCGGGACTCGGCGGAGCGGCGCCGACGCGGTGGGCGCGCGGAGCCGGCCGCGGGGGTGGGAGCCGACCCCTTCGGGGAGGCGGGCCGGGAGGCGCGGGTGGGCCGCGCCTCCAGGCTGTCGGTTCCGGGGCTGGTGACGTCCGTCATCACGGACCCGCCAGCTGGTTCGCGTTGTCGATGTCCTGGTCGAGCTGCTGCAGCTTCTGGTCGAGGTTCCCGCCGTCCTCCTGGTACGCCTGCCAGAACTTCGTGAACGTGCCGATGTAGGCGGCACCGTCCGCCGTGCCGGGCGAGGTCATCGTGTCTGCGTTCCCCGCGACGTCGACGAAGGTCTTGTAGTTCTCGTCGACCTCCAGCTTCGGGGACTCGAGCGCCGAGGTGATCGTCGGGATGTTCTTCAGCCCGTTCGCCAT
Source organism: Curtobacterium luteum (assembly GCF_014646995.1). GTDB lineage: Bacteria > Actinomycetota > Actinomycetes > Actinomycetales > Microbacteriaceae > Curtobacterium > Curtobacterium luteum. The sequence continues at coordinate 50,899 of NZ_BMOI01000018.1, forward strand.
CGTGACCTGCGCGTCGGTGTTCGTCGACAGGTACTTCAGCAGCGCCCAGGCGAGCTCGGGGTGCTCGGACCCCTTCGCGATGCCGGCGACGTTGCCCGCGATGTACGTCGAGCCGTAGTGGCCGAGGCCCGCCATCACCGGGGTGGGGGCGGTGCCGTAGTCGAGGTCGGGCTTCTGGTCCTTGATGAACGCGGTGCGGTACTCGCCGTCGATCTGCATCGCGACCTGGCCGGTCTGGAACGCGTTGTCGGCGGCGAACTCCTGCCCGAGGCCCGACGTGAACGCCTTGAGCTTGTCGTAGCCGATCTCGTCGACGAAGTCCTTCTGCCAGGTGATGAGCTTCTTCCACGCGGCGGACGTGCCGATCACGCTGTTGCCCTTGCTGTCGAGCCAGCGGCCGTCGATCATCGGTGCCCAGTGCTCGGGCGAGTTCTCGTAGAAGTCGATGAGCGGGTTGAAGCCGAGCTGCTTGATCGACCCGTCGGCGTTGTACGTCGTGAGCTGCAGCGCATCCGTCTTCAGCTCGTCGAGGGTCTTCGGCGGGCTCGTGATGCCGGCCTTGGCGAACGCCGCCTTGTTGTACATGAGCGCGCTGACGTCGGCCAACGCCGGGAGCGTGCAGCGCTTGCCCTTGTACGCGGTGTACCCACGGACGGCCTTCGGGATGTCCGACAGGTCGACCTTGTCCCGGTCGATGTACGGCGTGAGGTCACGGAACGCGCCCGACGAGCAGAAGCTCCCCACGATCGCCGTGGAGTACGACAGCCCGACGTCGATGTTCTGCCCCGACGAGATCGCCTTCTGGAGCTTCTCGTCGTCCTGGCCGGCGTGGATGTCGACCGTGACGCCGGGGTTGGCCTTCTCGAAGCCCGCGACGGCGCTCTTCACGACGCCGGCTTCGCGCCCGGTGAAGAAGTGCCACAGGGACACGGTGCCCTTGAGGTCCTTCGGGGCCGACTCGTCGATGTTCTGGGCGCTCGACCCGGAACTGCAGCCGGCGATGACGAGCGCGCCGGTGGCGGCGACGGCGGTGGCGGTCACGATGCGCCGGAGCCTCGGACGGGTGAGTGACATGTGGGACTCGCTCTCTGCTCTCGCTCCGGTGGTCCGTCGCGGGGGTGACCGCGGTCGTCGGACCGCGGTCACCCCCGTTTCCGGGCACGCCGAAGAGCCCTGGGACAGGGCCGGGTGGTGGTGCCTCGAGTGGTGCGGGTGGAGGAAGTGGTGCTGGTCGAGCACCTGCGCGGATCAGGTGCGCAGGTGCGGGTCGGGTGCGCTCGCCGGTTCGGGTGCATCCTCGTTGATGCGGTCGACCCGGTCGGCGAGTGCGGCGCGGACGACGTCGATGAGGACGTGGCGCGCGCCGTGGAGGACGGGGGTGTCGGGGACGCCGGGCGCGACGACGGCCGTGGACCAGCGGGTGCGGGTCCGGAGCCATGCCGTCACGGCGGCGGCCAGGGCGGGACCGCCCGCGATGCCGGTCGGGCCGTGCAGCACGACCGTCTCGGGATCGGCGACGGCCAGCGCGGGCAGCACGTTGTGCCCGATGCGCTCGCCGAGGGCGGTCGTGAAGGGGTGCTGTTCCGGCAGTCCGGGCAGCTGTGGGAGCACCTCGCGCCAGTCGGCCGCGGAGCCGTCCGGTGCCGTGATCCCGTGTTCGGCGGCCAGCGCAGCGATCGCGGACTCGGAGATGAGGTCCGCGATGATCGTGGCCGTCGGGTCGATGGCGCGTGCGTCGGCGGGCACGCCCAGGTAGCCGATCTCGCCCGCGGCGCCGGACGCGCCGGTGTGCAGGCGTCCGTCGAGGTCGAGCGCCATGCCGAGGCCCTCCGCCATCCAGAACAGGGCGAAGGAGCCGACGGTCCGGCCGGCGCCGATGTTCCGTTCGGCGATGGCGGCGAGGTTCGCGTCGTTCTCGACGACGACCCGGACCCCGAGCTCGGCGGAGAGGGTCGCCGCCACACGCTCCCGCGGCCAGCCCGGCAGGCCGTCGGTGAAGATGAGGGTGTCCGTCGTGTGGTCGACCGAGGCCTGCACGCCGACCGCGACGGCGGTGACGAGGTCGGGGTCGGTGCCCGCGGCCGTCGCGGCGCGGGTGATCGCTGCCGCGACGATGTCGGTGCCCGGACCACGGACCTCGTCCGGGGACATCGTGTGGGTCGCCACCGGGTAGGCGCGGCCGAGGGCGTCGACGACGGTGGAGCGGACGTCGACGAGCTGGACGTCGACGGCGACCGCGAGGTCCCGGTCGGTGATCGCCTCGTACACGGCGGCACTCGGGCCACGGCGACCGGCCTGCGCTTCGGTTCCGGCAGCCCGGATGAGGTCGGCCGACTCGAGACGGCGGATGATCTCGGCAGCGGTCGGCTTGCTGAGTCCGGTGCGTCCGGCGATCTCGTTGCGGGTGAGCGGTCCGTCGTCGAGGAGGAGCTCGAGCGCCGCGCGGTCGTTGAGCACGCGCAGCAGTCCGGGCTGTCCGGGGGTGCGTCCGCGAGTGCTCATGCGAGGACTGTAACGGACAACCTTCTTTACTGAAAGGTTTGTTCACAGATCCGAAACATGCGTTCCGCGAGGCGGAACGCACGAGACGCGGGGTCGTGGTGCGCGGACGGGAGGCACGGTGCGGGCCGGCACCGTGCCTCCCGTCCCGTGGGTGGTGCCGGACTCCGCCGCGCTGCCCGCACCTACGGCCGCAACAGCACCTTGATCGCGCGACGCTCGTCCATCGCCCGGTAGGCCTCCGCGGTCTCGTCGAGCGGCAGCTCGAGGTCGAACACACGGCCCGGGTCGATCGCGCCCGAGAGCACGTCCGGCAGCAGCTCGGGGATGTACTTCCGCGCCGGGGCCATGCCACCGGCGATCGAGATGTTCGTGTCGAAGAGGTAGCGCGTCCCGATCGTCGGCACGCCGTGCGGCACCCCGACGAACCCGAGCGCCCCACCAGGACGCACCGAGTGCAGCGCCTGGTCCATGCTCTCCTCGGTGCCGACGGCCTCGACCGCCGAGTCCGCCAGGTCGCCGCCGAGCAGCTCCCGGATGGCCGCGACGCCCTCGGCTCCGCGCTCGGCCACGATGTCCGTCGCGCCGAACTCGCGGGCCAGGGCCTGGCGGTCCGCGTGGCGGCTCATCGCGATGATCCGCTCCGCACCGAGGCGCTTCGAGGCCAGCACCGCCGACAGCCCGACGGCGCCGTCGCCGACCACGACGACGGTGCGCCCGGGGCCGACCTGCGCCGACACCGCTGCGTGGTGCCCGGTTGAGAAGACGTCGGAGAGGGTGAGCAGCGACGGCACGAGGGCCGGGTCGACCGGGCCCGGGACCTTGACGAGCGTCGCCGAGGCGTCCGGGATGCGGACGTACTCCGCCTGCGCGCCGCCGACCGGGTGGCCGTAGGCGTCGTTGCCGCCGAAGCCGGAGAGGTGGTCGCACCCGGTGGTCATGCCGTGACGGCAGGCCTGGCAGGTGCCGTCGTTCATCGTGAAGGGGGAGATGACGAAGTCGCCCTCCTCCAGGTCGGTCACGTCGTCGCCGACCGCGACGACGGTGCCGACGAGCTCGTGGCCGATCGGGCGCGGGCGCTTCGTCTCGGTCACCCCGCGGTAGGGCCAGAGGTCGGACCCGCAGACGCAGGCCGCGACGACCCGCACGACGACGTCGTCCGGGGTGATGATGGTCGGCTGGTCGCGGTCCTCGACACGGATGTCCTCGGGGGCGTGGATGATCGCTGCGCGCACGGTGTGCCTCTTCCGTCGGGTGGATGTGGGGTGATCGGCCGGTCGACGTCGTCCGGGGCCGCATCGACACTACGCTCCTGCGGGTGGACGACGACCGGTACGGCAACGACGTCCTCTCGGGCGACTGGCGCTCGCGGGGCGTGAAGAAGGTGCGGCAGGTGCCGCTCGAGCGCGACATGGTCCTGGAGGACCCGGCGACGGGCTGGGCCGGGGCCGTCGTGCGGCTCGAGGCGGGCAACGTCGAGCTCGAGGACTGGAAGGGCCGCACCCGCTCGTTCCCGTTCACGGGGCAGTTCCTGCTGGAGGGTGAGCTCGTCACGCTCGGACGGCCGCAGGCGCCGGTCGGGCGCCGGGCGAGCGGCGGGACCGGTGCGGCTGGGCGGTCTGCCGCGGCTGCAACCATGGCCGGGAGGCCCGGTGCGGCCCCGGCGGTCCGGCACGCGTCCGACGGCGGTCGCCTCCGCACCGCGTCCGGTTCGTTCGCGGTCGAGCAGCAACGCGCGCGAGTGGCGCTGCCGTCGCGGATCATGGTCGAGGGCAAGCACGACGCCGAGCTCGTCGAGAAGGTCTGGGGGTCGGACCTCCGCGTCGAGGGCGTCGTCGTCGAGGAGCTCTCCGGCGTCGACAACCTCGCTTCGGTGCTGGACGAGTTCCAGCCGTCGCGCGATCGGCGGGTGGGTGTCCTCGTCGATCACCTCGTCCCGGGGTCGAAGGAGTCCCGGTTCGCATCCGCGGTCATGCAGGGCAAGTGGGGCGCCCACGTCCTCGTCGTCGGGCACCCGTTCGTCGACGTCTGGCAGTCGGTGAAGCCCGCGCGGCTCGGCCTCGAGGCGTGGCCGACGATCCCGCGCTCGATCGAGTGGAAGAAGGGCATCTGCCAGCACCTCGGGTGGCCGTACTCCGAGCAGGCCGACATCGCGCGTGCGTGGCAGCGGATCCTGGGGCAGGTGCGGACGTTCGCCGACCTCGAGCCGCAGCTGCTCGGCCGCGTCGAGGAGCTCATCGACTTCGTGACGGAGCCGCGGGCCTGACGACCTCGCACCCTGCGGGGCGGCGCGCGTCCCGTTACGGGGGCCGCCTCGGGGACGTGCGCCGTGCCTCCAGGCCGCTGCCGGGCGGAGCGTGCGAGGTTTCCCGCACGGTGCGAGCCGAACGACCTCGCACGGTGCGCGGGACCTCGCACCGTGCCGGGCGGTGGTCGCACCGTGCGAGGCGGCGCGCGTCCCGTTACGGGAGCCCGCCTCGGGGACGTGTGCCGTGCCTCCAGGCCGCTGCCTGCCGGGCGGAGCGTGCGAGGTTTCCCGCACGGTGCGAGCCGAACGACCTCGCACGGTGCGCGGGATCTCGCACCGTGCCGGGCGGTAGTCGCACCCTGCGGGGCGGCGCTCACCACGGGGCGGGAGCCGGCGGCGGGCGCGGATCCGCGTCGCGTCGGTCCCTGCCGGCTCGGGTGCGTCGGCCTAGTCTTGGGGGATGGACGGCATCGACGGTCGCGTGCGCAGCGCCGTCGACGTGTGGCTGCGGTGGCTGCCGCGGTGGCAGATCGGCACCGCCCGCCCGCGAACGAGGATCTGCCGGAAGTGCACCGGTTCGCCGATCGCCCGCGCCGCGGGGTTCGGCCCCGACGTCCCGCACGCCGTCCAGCACGCACTGATCGGCCGGATCTCGACGATCATCGAGGACGCCGTCGACGACTACACGGCGAAGAACCTGCCCCTGCTGCAGCGGGAACTCGAACGGGCGGCTGCGCGCAAGCGGGAGGCGGGCTACCAACCGACCGAGGGGCTGTCGCCGGAGTTCCAGGGCCTCGACGTCGACCCGGAGCCGTCGCCCGGGTCGCCGTTCCTGTTCACCCTCGGGGAACTGACCGGCACGGGGGCGGGGGAGCAGGCGCCCCGGGAGCCCCTCTCGGACGAGGCGAAGGCGGCGCTCCGACACGAGATCGAGCTCTCGGACGAGTGCGCCCGAGCGACCGGCACGGCTGTCTGCCTGGCGCTCGTCGAGCACCGGCCACGGATCGCGGAGGCGGTCGAACGGCTGGTCGAGCCGCAGATCGAGGCCCTCGTGTCCGACATGTTCCGCGGCTTCGACGGCTTCGGCGAGGAGCGGCGCGACGGCTTGTTCTGACGTGCGGCGGGCGCAGCCCGGACCGTTCTGACGTGCGGCCGGCGCAGCCCGGATCGTTCTGACGTGCGGCGAGCGCCGTCCTGACGGGCGACGGGGCCGGGGTCAGCGCCGGCGTGCTGCGCCCGGGGTCAGCGCCGGGGGAGCAGCGTCCGACCGGAGATCACGGTGCCGCGGAGCGACCGGTGCTCGACCGCACTCGTGGGGTCGTCGATGCGCCCGACGACGAGGTCGATCGCCTCGCGCCCGATGCGCTCGATCGGCTGCGCCAGCGTCGTGAACCCGATCCAGTCGTTCGCGAGGGGGTAGACGCCGTCGAAGCCGGTGACCGAGACGTCACGGGGCACCTCGACCCCGAGCCGGTGCAGCGCGTCGCAGACGTCGAGCATCAGACGGTCCGTCGGGCACATGAGCGCCGTGGCCCCGGACTCCCGCACGACCTCGGCGACGTCCGCGGCGACGTCCGCCGGCGGTCGGACGAAACTCGCGTCGATGTCCACGACGGCCACGCCCCGGCCGCGGAGCCGCGCGACCATCGCCTGCGACCGGGCGTACTGCGTGAGGGCGTTGTCCTGTGGGACGGTCAGCACTACGACTGTCTCGTGCCCGGCGGCGGCGACCGTGTCGGCGATCTGCGTGCCACCGTCGGTCTCGTCGCAGTAGACGCTCGACAGCGCCGGGTGCAGTTCCGGCCGGCCGGCCACGACGGTCGCGATGCGTGGAGCGAACTCGGCGATCTCGGCAGCGGGCAGCAGTCCGGAGCACACCACGAGGCCGTCCACACGCATCGAGACGAGTGCTGCGAGGGCGGACTTCTCGTCCTCGACCCGGCCGACGCCGGTGGTGGTGACGACGCGGTACCCGAGCTCCGACGCGCGGCGCTCCATCACGGCGTGCAGCGCGGTGTAGACCATCGAGGACGCATCGCGGACGAGCATCCCGATGGTGTGCGTCCGACCGCGCACGAGGCCGCGGGCCATCGCGTTCGCGACGTAGCCGAGTTCCGCTGCGGCGCGTTCGACCCGCTCGCGCGTCTCGTCCGAGAACCGACCGGTGCCGGACAGCACCCGGCTGACCGCGGACTTCGACACCCCGGCACGCGCCGCGACGTCGAGGATGGTCGGCTGCGAGCCGCGGGCACCGCTCACGCGGTGGTCCGCCGGCCGCGCCGCGCCGCCGCGGTGCGCTGGACGAGGCGGACGACCGCCCGCCACCCGACCAGGAACACGCCGAGCACGATCGTCGCGACGATGACGAACGAGATCGGCAGCGGGTTCCCGTCAACGTCGCCCTGCCCGGTGGCGACCCGGATCGCGAGCCCGACGAACACGGTCAGGACCCACACGACGACACCGGTCGGCCAGGTGCGGAGGGGCCGGCCCCACGCCCCGCTCGAGACGTAGCCGATGGCCCACCCGGCGAGGAACGGGTACGCCGTCGTCCAGAGCGCCCCGGCGGTGTTCGCCTCCCCGTGGGAGGAGCGTCCGATGAGTGCGAACAGGACGACGAGGACGACGTCGACGACGGCTGCGAGCCAGCCCCAGGTGCGTGTGGACACGCCTTCATCATCGCAGCCCCGGACGCGCCCACCCGTTCGTCGACCGGGTTGTGGACGACGTCCCACTGTCCACAGGCCGGACCAGCGGTGCCAGCTCGGAGCGCGGCCGTCGGACGATCGCGCCATGGATGACCACCGTTCCTTCCCACCCACGCCGGACTGCCCGGTGCTCCGGACGCCGCCGGCTCGACCCGACGAGGCGGAAGCACTCCGCCGCCGTGCACGCAGCGGCGAGTTGCAGCGCATCGCACACGGACGGTACTGCGATGCGCGGCAGTGGCACAGGCTCCCACCCGAGCAGCGCCACCACGTCCTCGTCCGATCGCTCGTCGATCGGATCGTGCCCGAGTACGCGGTCTCGCACCGGTCGGCGGCCGTCCTGCTCGGCGTGCCGGTGCTCGGACAGTTGCCGGACAGGGTGCAGCTCATCAGGCGCGGACGTCGCTCCCGCACGACCAACGCGACGTTCGTCGTCCACGACGACCTCGATCCGGAGTCGCGCGACATCCTCCGGTTCACGGCGGACGGCCTGCTGGTCACCGGCTTCGTGCGGACCGCGGTGGACCTCGCCACCACCACGCCGTTCCTCGACGCGGTGGTCGCCCTCGATCGCGTGCTCGCGTTCGGGGCCGACCGGGATGCGATCGAGTTCGGGGTGGACCGACGGGCCTCCCGTGGTCGTCGGCGGGCGCGGAGGTCGCTGGCGTTCGCGGACGCCGCGTCCGGGTCCGTCGGGGAGTCGGTGCTCCGGGTCCGCTTCGACGAGTACGGCACGCCGCCACCCGTCCTCCAGCACCGGTTCTCGGAGCGCGGCTATCCGGACATCGTCGTCGACTTCTGGTTCCCGGAGCAGGGCGTCGTGGTCGAGTTCGACGGGGAGGCGAAGTACCGCGATCCGCAGTTGCGGGGTGGCCGCACCGCCGAGGACGTCGTCGTCGCGGAGAAGTACCGGGAGGACCGGCTCCGAGCGTTCCCGGACGTCACGGGTGTCGTCCGCGTCGGGTGGGCGGACCTGTGGCGAGAAGTCCAGCTGCGCAGCAAACTCCGGCGGGGTCGGGTGCCCATGACGCGCTGAGGGCGGGTCGCACGGTGCGAGGCGGCTCCGACGGTGCGAGGCGGGACCTCGCACGGTGCGAGGCGGCTCCGACGGTGCGAGGCGGGAGCTCGCACGGAGCGAGGCGGCTCCGACGGTGCGAGGTTTCGCACACCGTGGGAGCGCCGGAGCATCGCACGGTGCGCGAAACCTCGCACCGTGCGGCGGCGGCGGCGCCGGCGGCGGCACCGTGCGGCGGCGGCGCCGCACCCGCACCCCCGGCGCGACAGTTCACCCGACGGCGACGCCCGCGGCACCTCGCGTTCACCCACCGCCGCCACACTCAACGACGGCGCGGGAACGTTCCCGCACACCGGGCCCACGCACACCGGGCCCAGCGCCCCAGCGCCCCAGCGCCCCCCCGCGCACCCCACACCCCGTCCCCACACCCCGTCCCCACACCCCGTCCCCACACCCCGTCCCCACACCCCTGTCCCCACACACCCCACGGAGGGAACCGACGTGAAGACCCGAGTCCTCGCAGGCCTCGCGATCGCCGCCGCCGCGACCGTCGCACTGTCCGGCTGCGTCCAGAGCGCGAACGCCGCGAACAGCGCCGCAGACGGCAAGACCGCCCTCACCGTGTTCATCAGCGGTGACACCAACGTCCAGGACCTCTGGGAGAAGTCGCTCATCCCGGCGTTCGAGAAGGCACACCCGAAGATCACCGTGCGCACGAGCATCGACCTGCACGGCGAGCACGACGCCCAGACGCAGGCGAACCTCGCCACCGCGGTCAAGGCCGGCAAGAGCGTCGCGTACGACCTCGTCGACGCCGGCTTCGTCACGACCGCGGGCAAGGCCGGGCTCATGGCGAAGGTCGACGAACAGGGCATCCCGAACCTCGCGGACGTCCCCGAGGCCACGAGGCAGCAGGGCGGCGACAGCGCGATCCCGTACCGGGCCTCGAGCGTGCTCCTCGCCTACGACCCGAAGAAGGTCAGCGACCCGCCGAAGACCCTCGACGACCTCCTCGCGTGGATCGAGGCCAACCCGGGCGAGTTCGCCTACAACTCGCCGTCCTCGGGCGGCTCCGGCGGCTCGTTCGTCGCCACGGTGCTGGCGAAGTACCTCTCCGCCGACGAGCAGACCACGATGCAGACCACGTACGACAAGTCGCTCGAGTCGAAGTGGGACAAGGGCTTCCAGGTCCTGAAGGACCTCGGCCCGTCGACCTACCAGAAGGGTGTGTACCCGAACGGCAACGACCAGGTCGTCCAGCTCCTCGGCTCCGGCCAGATCGCGATGGCACCGGTCTGGAGCGACCAGTTCATCACCTCGCAGAAGACCGGCATCATCCCGAAGTCGATCAAGGCCGTGCAGATCACGGACCCGTCGTTCACCGGCAGTGCGAGCTTCCTCGGCATCCCTGAGACCGAGCCCGCCGCGAAGAAGGCCGCCGCCGAGGAGCTCGCCGACTTCGTGCTGAGCTCGCAGGGGCAGCAGCTCGTCGCGACCGCCGTGTCCGGGTACCCGGTCGTCCCGCTCGACACGCTGCCGGGGTCGGTCGCCGAGCAGTTCGCGGACGCGAACCCCTCGCAGCTCCGCCTCGGCTTCCAGAGCGACTTCGCCGCGGACATGAACGCCGCGTGGGACGCGAAGGTCCCGCAGTGACCCAGGTCGCCGACCGGGAGGCCCGTGGCGCGTCCGCCACGGGCCTCCCGCCCGTCCCCGGTCACGCCGGGGGAGCCGAGGACGCCACGGGTGCCGCGTCGACCGCCGCGCCGGGCACCGTCGACCGTCGCGCCGTCCGCAGTCGGCAGACCCGTCGCGCGCGGGTGACCGGGCTCGCCCTCGTCGCGGCGCCGGTGCTGGTGGTGGTGCTCTTCGTCGGCGTCCCCGTGGTGAACGCCGCGCTGTTCTCGCTCGGCTTCACCGGAGGCCTCAACGAAGCCCTGGCCGACATCGGGCAGGACGTCGTGCACGGGTTCTCGCTCGCCGTGTACGGCACGCTGCTGCGCAACCCGGTGTTCCTCCGCGACCTCGGAGCGACCCTGGGCGTCACCGCGCTGTCCACCGGCCTGACGATCGCCCTGGCCGTGGTCGTCGCGGTGATCCTGCGGCTCCGCGGCGGTCTCGTCGGCAAGACCCTCAGCGTCCTCGCCGTCGTGCCGATCTTCGTGCCGGTCGTCATCGCGAGCTGGTCGATCCTGACCTTCACGGACGCCCAGGGCTTCCTGCGGAGCGTCGGCGCCCAGGTCGGCCTGGAGTTCCCGGTGTGGGGCTACACGCTCGTGGCCGTGGTGTTCGGCAGCGTCTGGACCAGCCTGCCGTTCGCGGTGCTGATGATCGCCGGCGCGCTCCAGGGGACGCCGGACGCGCTCGTCGACGCCGCGAAGGATGCCGGGGCGGGCACCTGGCGGGTCGTCTGGCAGGTGCTCCTCCCGATGGCGCGGACCCCGCTCCTGATCGCGACCACCTTCACCGTGATCGGCGTCCTCGGCTCGTTCACGGTCCCGTACTTCACCGGTCCGAACGCCCCGACGATGCTCGGCGTCGACATCTCGAAGTACTTCCAGGCGTACAACCGCCCGCAGCAGTCCACGGCGATGGCGTTCATCGTGTTCGCCTTCGCCGCGGCCGCGAGCGTGTCCTACCTGCGCTCGACGGTGCGGAGCAACGCCCGCGAGCTCGCCGCCACGAACACGGAGGCGAAGTCGTGATCCGACGCGTGACGGGCACCGCCCTGGTCTGGGCCACGGCGGCCGTCCTCGCCGTGTTCATCGTCGGCCCGCTCCTCTGGCTGGCCGTCCGGGCGTTCGCGACGAGCTGGACGTACCCGAACCTGCTGCCCGACGGCTGGACCCTGCAGTGGTGGTCGACCGTGTTCGAGGACCCGACGCTCGGCGTCGCGATCCAGAACTCGCTCGTGCTCGCGCCGCTCACCGTGCTCATCGCGGCCGCGGTGTGCCTGCCGGCGGCGTGGGCGATCAGCCGGATCGAGTTCCCCGGCCGCCGGGTCGTGCTCGTCGGGCTCTTCGCCACCAACGCCTTCCCGAAGATGGGACTCTTCGTGACGATGTCCGCGATGTTCACGGCGCTCGGCCTCATGAACACGGTGACCGGCATCCTCGTCGTCCACGTGCTCGGGTGCGTGGTGTTCATGACGTGGTTGCCCGCGGCCGCGTTCTCCGCCGTGCCCCGCTCGCTCGAGGAAGCCGCCCGCGACGCCGGCGCGGGACGCTGGGCGGACCTTCTGGACGGTCACGTTCCCGATCGCCTGGCCGGGCATCCTCGTCGCCGTGGTGATGAGCTTCCTCGCGTCCTTCGACGAGGCCCAGGGCACCTACCTCGTCGGCGCCCCGACCTACATGACCATGCCGACGGCGATGTACTCGCTCGTCCTCAACTCGCCGCGCCAGGTCTCGGCCGTGTTCGCGATCGCGCTGAGCATCCCGTCCGTGGTCCTCCTGCTCCTGGCGCGCAAGCACATCATGGGCGGCCGCCTCGCGGACGGGTTCCAGATCCGATGACCACCAGCACCAGCACCAGCAGCACCAGCACGGAAGGCGACCCGATGACGGACGCGACCCTCCTGGCGGAACCCGCCCCGGGCCTCCAGGCAGCACCAGGCCGAGGCGGCGGACTCCTCGTCCGCGGACTCCGCAAGCGCCTCGGTGGCCGCGACGTCGTCGCGGGCATCGACCTCGACGTCGCGCCGGGCGAGCTCGTGTCGCTGCTCGGCCCGTCGGGCTGCGGCAAGACGACGACGCTCCGCATGGTCGCCGGGTTCCTGCCCGTCGACGACGGCACAGTCGCGATGGGCGGTCGGGACGTGACCGACACCGGTCCGGAGCGCCGACCGAGCGCGATGGTGTTCCAGAACTACGCGCTGTGGCCGCACATGACCGTCACGCAGAACGTGGCCTTCCCGCTGCGCACCCGTCGCGTGCCGAAGCAGCAGACCGCCGAGCGCGTGCGGGCCGCCCTCGAACTCGTCGGACTGAGCCACCACGCGACCTCGAAGCCGACCGCGATCTCGGGCGGCGAGCAGCAGCGGGTCGCCCTCGCCCGCGCGGTCGTGCAGGAGCCGGACGTGCTGCTGCTCGACGAACCGCTGTCGAACCTCGATGCGAAGCTCCGGGTCAGCGTCCGCGACGAGATCCGCCGCATCCAGCAGCGCCTCGGCATCACGACGGTGATCGTGACGCACGACCAGGACGAGGCCCTCAGCGTCTCCGACCGCATCGCGGTCATGCACGACGGCCGGATCGAGCAGATCGCGGCACCCGCGGAGCTGTACGCGCGGCCGGCGACGGAGTTCGTCGCCTCGTTCATCGGCTCGACGAGCGCGGTCGGCGGACGCTTCGCGATCGGCGTCGACAGCCGTCCGGGCGACACGGTGCTCGTCCGGCCGGAGCAGGTCGTGTTGTGCGACGACTCGCCGCTCACGGCGACGGTGTCGCGGGTGCTCATGCGGGGCCACTTCGCCGAGGTCGTGCTGCGCGCCGACGACGACGAGCTCCGTGCGTTCGTCAGCGGACCGCCGCCGTCGGTCGGCCACGCGGTCGGGGTGCGGCTCGGCGACGTGCTCGTCTACCGCGAGGGCGTGCTGGTCGGGGGTGCCCGGTGAGCGCGGAGGTCGCGGTCCCGGCGTCCGGGACCGCGCCGCAGGTCGGGGCGGGTCCGGTGGTCGGCTCCGGTCCGGTGGTCGGGTCCGGCCCGGCGGTCGGGTCCGGCCCGGCGGTCGGGTCCGGCCCGGTGGTCGGGTCCGACCCGGCCGGGAGGCACGGTGCGACCCCGCCACGGCTCGTCGCCCACCGCGGTGCGCCGCGCGTCCGGCGGGAGAACACGATGCCCGCCGTCGCGGTCGCGGAGGCGCTCGGCGCGACGACCATCGAGGTCGACGTCCGGCGGACGGCGGACGGCGTCGCGGTCCTGCTGCACGACGAGACCCTCGGCCGGATGTGGGGCGACGCGCGCCGCGTGGCCGACGTGCCGTGGTGCGAGGTCGCCCGGCTCGGCAACGGTCTCGACCGCATCCCGCGGCTCGACGCCGTCCTGGAGCGGCTCGACGGGGGCCGGTCCACCCTGCTCGTCGACCTCACCGACCCCGCCGACGCCGAGGTGGCCGCCCGGACGGTCGCGGCCTCGACCACGACGACACCGGTCGCCTGGTGCGGAGCGCCCACCGCGATGGCCGCGGTCCGCGCGGTCCTGCCCGAGGCCGACGTGTGGCTCGCGTGGGAGTCGCTCGAGCCGCCCACCGTCGACGACATCGCGACGCTGACCCCGTCGACCCTGAACCTCGACGTGGCGTTCCTCACGCCGCGCACCGTGGCCGTCGCGCACGAACTCGGCCTGCAGGTCTCGGTGTGGACCGTCGACGACGCCGAACCCGCGCTGTGGGCGGCGCGGGCAGGCGCGGACTCGATCACGACGAACGACCTCGCGGCGCTGCACGGCGCGTTCGCGGCCGCGGAACGGGACGGCTGGCCGGAGCCCGAACGCGAGCCGACCGAGGCCGAGGTGGCCTCCCGCGCGCAGTCCCTCGCGCACCGCGTCGCCCACGAGGTGATCGCCTTCACCCGTGAGCACCCCGTCGGCGTCGTCGCCACGAAGGCGCACGCCGCAGACCTCGTCACCGACGTGGACCGCCTCGTCGAGCAGCACGTCCGGGGGCGGGTCCGGGCGGTGTTCCCGACGCACGGCTTCACGGGCGAGGAGTACGGCGAGGCACCCGGCGACCGTCACCGCTGGTACCTCGACCCCGTCGACGGCACGACGAACCTGGCGAACGGCGTGCCCTGGACGTCGATGTCGCTCTGCCTCACGCGCGGTGGCCGGCCGGTCGTCGGGGTCGTGGCCGACCCCTGGCGTGGCGAGGTCCTCGAGGCCCGACGCGGCCGGGGGGCCGTCCTCCGCGACCGGGTCCTGCGGCTCGACGACGACCCGCGTCCGCTCGCCGGTGCGGTCGTCGGCACGGAGCTCGACGGGCACCGGCCGTGGCCCGGGTTCGGGGCGTTCCTCGACGCACTCGCCGCGCGGGCCTGCACGCTGCGGGTGCAGGGCTCGGGCACGCTCACGATCGCGCAGGTCGCGGCGGGGCGGGGCATCGGGGGGTGCGTCTCGGCGTTCGACCCGGTCGACCACGGCGCCGCGGTGCTGCTCGTGCACGAGGCCGGCGGCGTCGTCCTCAGCCGCACCGGGCCGGTCGACGGGTTCCCACCGCTCGGCGAGCCGTTCCTCGTCGCGCACCCCGGCGCGGCCGACGAGCTGCACGCCGTCTGGACCGCGGCGCTCGGCGTTCTCTGAGTCGGCGTACAGGGAGCGGACCCCTGCCGCTCGTAGGCTCGGCATTCCCAGCACCGCCCCACACTCCCGAAGGAGCACGGACCATGGGTTTCCTCGATCGTCTGCTCGGCCGCCCCGAGCGACCCCGGCAGGACCAGAACCAGTGGGGCCAGCCCCAGCAGCCGCAGCAGCAGGGCTACCGGTACGGGCAGCAGTCGTACCAGGTGCCGGCCTCGTCGCCGACGTGGGGCTCCGGTGCGCCGGACGGAGGGCGACCGGCCTGGCAGTCGGGCGCACAGGCGGGCGCGCAGGCGGGCGCCGCGACCGACGACGAGCGCGCCGTCGAGCGCTACCGGTACCTGCTGCGCACGGCCCCGCCGGAGCGCATCGAGGAGGTCCACGCCGAGGCGTTCGCGACCCTGACGCCCGAGCAGCGCCGCATGGTCTACGACGAGTTCACGCGGACCGCCCCGGCCGGTGAGGCCCCGCGCGGCGACGACCCGCGCTCGCTGGCCCAGGCGGCCACCCGCTCGGAGATCCGGCAGCCCGGGTACGTGGAGCGTTCGCTCGGCGGGATGGGCGGCGGGATGGGCGGCGGGTTCGGCGGACGCCAGGGCCCCTCGTTCGGTCGGATGGTCGGCGCGTCGATCCTCGGGACGGTGGCCGGGTACGTCATCGGCTCGGCGATCATGAGCGCCTTCTTGCCTGACCCCGGATCGTTCGACGGCGGTACCGACGCTGCGGATGACGGTGGTTCGGGTGACACTGGTGGCGGGTACGACGAAGCGTCGGCCGACGGCGGCTCCGACTGGGGCGGTGACTTCGGCGGCGACTTCGGTGGTGACTTCGACGTCTGACCCGGTGTTCCGGCCCGCCCGGACCGTCCACAGGCACGCGGTCACCCGCTGACATACTGGTATTCTCCATGCTCGACGAAGGAGCGACATGGCGATCATCGAAGCCACGGGGCTGACGAAGACCTACCGGTCGAAGTCGGGTCCCGTGCACGCCCTGACCGGGCTCGACCTCGCCGTCCCGCAGGGGACGGTGAAGGCCCTGCTCGGCCCGAACGGTGCGGGCAAGACCACCACCGTCAAGGTGCTGACGACACTGATCACGCCGGACAGCGGTTCCGCGACGATCGACGGCGTCGACGTCGTCCGCGACCCGCAGGCGACCCGGCGGTCGATCGGCGTGTCCGGGCAGTACGCGGCGGTCGACGAGAACCTCACCGGGTTCGAGAACCTCGAGATGATCGGCCGGCTGTACCACCTCGGGCGGCGCACGGCCCGGCAGCGGGCGCGGGAGCTGATCGACGTGTTCGACCTGGCCGAGGCGGGTGACCGGCCGGTGAAGGGGTTCTCGGGCGGCATGCGGCGCCGCATCGACCTCGCCGGCGCGCTCGTCATGAACCCCCGCGTGCTGTTCCTCGACGAGCCGACGACCGGGCTCGACCCGCGGAGCCGCCTCGCGCTCTGGGACGTCATCGAGGGGCTGGTCGCCGACGGCGCCACCGTGCTGCTGACGACGCAGTACCTGGAGGAAGCCGACCGTCTCGCGGACGACATCGCCGTCATCGACGGCGGGACGGTCATCGCCGAGGGCACGGCCGACCAGCTCAAGGCCCAGGTCGGCGGGCACCGGGTGGTCGTCACGCTCGTGGACGCGGCGGACGGCGACGCGGCCACCACGGCGTTGCGGCGGTACGGGGTCGGCGACGTCGAGGCCTCCGGCGACGGACGGACGTACGCGGTCGCGGTCGACGCCGGACCGAGCGCGCTCCAGCGCGTCCTCGCCGACCTCGGCGAAGCCGGGATCGAACTGCACGACGCGGGCATGCGCCGGCCCACGCTCGACGACGTGTTCCTCCGGCTCACCGGGCACGCCGCGACCGCCGACGAGCCCGACGACCCCGCCCCGACCAAGCCGGGCCGCACGAAGCAGAAGGAGTCGGCGCGATGACCGCCACCACCACCACGGCGCCGGGCCGGGCGCTCCCCGTCGTGATCACCGCACCCGCCGCCGTCTGGCTCGAGGACGGATGGACGGTCACGAAGCGCAACCTCATCAAGATCAAGCGCTCGCCGGACATGCTCGTGTTCGCGGTCCTGCAACCGATCATGTTCGTGCTGCTCTTCAGCCAGGTGTACGGCGGGGCGATCGCCGTGCAGGGCACCGACTACACACAGTTCCTGATGGCGGGCATCTTCGCCCAGACGGTGGTGTTCGGTGCCACGTTCTCCGGCTCCGCGATGGCGCAGGACCTCAAGGAAGGCCTGATCGACCGGTTCCGGACCCTCCCGATGTCGGCGTCGGCGGTGCTCATCGGCCGGACGAACTCCGACCTCGTGCTCAACGGCATCTCGATGGTGATCATGATGCTGACCGGGCTCGCGGTCGGGTGGCGGGTGAACTCCTCCGCGCCGGAGTTCCTCGCTGGCGTCGGGCTGCTCCTGCTGTTCAGCTACGCGTTCAGCTGGGTGATGGCGCTGCTCGGCATGAGCGTGAAGACGCCCGAGGTCATCAACAACGCCTCCTTCATGATCCTGTTCCCCCTGACGTTCGTCTCGAACGCGTTCGTGCCGAGCGACACCCTGCCGCTGGTGCTCCGGGTGTTCGCCGAGTGGAACCCGGTGTCGTCGCTCGTGCAGGCCGCGCGCGAGCTCTTCGGCAACGTCGGGACCGCACCGGTGCCGGACATCTGGACCATGCAGCACCCGGTCGTCACGGTACTCATCGGCATCGCGGTCATGCTCATCGTGTTCGTGCCGTGGGCCGTGAGCAAGTACACCCGGATCAGCGCGAAGTGACGCGGGATGTGGAGCCCGACAGGGTGTACGGCGCGTCCGGCGAGACCGCTTAGCATCATCCAGTGACCGCGACCGAACCCCGACGCCTGCCCGAGCGTCGCTCTCGTCTCAAGCGCTGGATGCTCGAGGGCACCGACCGTGGCGCTTCGCACCAGGGCCCGCACCAGGTCGAGGTCGAGAAGACGCACTCGTGGTGGCGTGTCATGTGCCTCACCGGCGTCGACTACTTCTCGACGCTGGGGTACCAGCCCGCCATCGCCGCGCTCGCCGCCGGGCTCCTGTCGCCGATCGCGACCATCGTCCTGGTCCTCGTGACACTGTTCGGCGCCCTGCCCGTGTACCGCCGCGTCGCCCAGGACAGCTTCAAGGGCGCCGGGTCGATCATGATGCTCGAGAAACTCCTGCCGTGGTGGGCCGGCAAGCTCTTCGTCCTGGTGCTCCTCGGCTTCGCCGTCACGGACTTCATGATCACCATGACGCTCTCGGCGGCGGACGCGACGGCGCACATCGCGGAGAACCCCTTCACGCCGCAGTGGTTCACCGAGATCCCGGTGCCGCTCACCCTCGCGCTCCTGCTCCTCCTCGGCGTCGTCTTCCTGCGGGGCTTCAAGGAGGCCATCGGGATCGCGGTCGCCCTGGTCGCCGTCTACCTCACGCTGAACGCCGTCGTGGTCGTCGTGGCGCTCTGGCACGTGTTCGAGCACCCGACGGTGGCGAGCGACTGGTGGAGCGGCCTCACCACCCAGCACAGCAACCCGCTCGTGATGATCGGCATCGCGCTCGTCGTGTTCCCGAAGCTCGCGCTCGGCCTGTCCGGTTTCGAGACCGGCGTCGCCGTCATGCCGCAGGTCCGCGGTGACGCCGCCGACGCCGGTTCCGCCCGGCCGGAGGGCCGCATCCGCGGCACGAAGCGCCTGCTGACCGTGGCGGCGATCATCATGAGCACGTTCCTCATCACGTCCTCGATCGTCACGACGTTCCTCATCCCGCAGCGCGAGTTCCAGGCCGGCGGCCAGGCGAACGGACGCGCACTCGCGTACCTCGCGCACGAGTACCTCGGCGGCGTGTTCGGGTCGGTGTACGACTTCTCGACGGTCGCGATCCTGTGGTTCGCGGGCGCGAGCGCGATGGCCGGACTCCTCAACCTCGTCCCGCGCTTCCTGCCCCGCTACGGGATGGCTCCGCAGTGGGCGCGGGCGACCCGGCCGCTCGTCATCATCTTCACGCTCATCGCCTTCGCGATCACGATCCTCTTCCAGGCCAACGTCGACGCGCAGGGCGGCGCCTACGCCACCGGTGTCCTCGTGCTCATCACCAGCGCAGCGGTCGCGGTGACGCTCTCGGCCCGGCGCAAGGGGCAGAAGAAGCGCACGATCGGCTTCGGCGTCATCACCGTGGTGTTCGTCTACACGACGGTCGCGAACGTCATCGAGCGTCCGGACGGCGTCCGGATCGCGGCGGTGTTCATCATCGCGATCGTGGTCGTGTCGCTCGTCTCACGGGTCCGGCGGTCGTTCGAGCTCCGCGCGTCGTCGATCGAGCTCGACGCCGTCGCCCGGCAGTTCGTCGAGGCCGACGCCGACCAGTTCAGCTCGGTCTGCATCATCGCCAACGAGCCCGGGGCGGGCACGGCCGAGGCCTACCGCTCGAAGGGGCGTGAGGAACGACGCGACTCGGGCATCCCCGCGCGCGTGCCGACGATGTTCCTCGAGGTCCTGCCCGCCGACTCGTCCGACTTCGAGGAGGACCTCGTCGTCGAGGGCCACGTCGTGCACGGACACCGGGTCCTCCGGGTGCGGTCCGGCAACGTCCCGAACACCATCGCTTCGACGCTCCTGGCGATCCGCGACCTCGCCGGGGTCGTCCCGAGCATCTACTTCGAGTGGAACGAGGGCAGCCCGATCCAGAACGCGCTGCGCTTCGTCTTCACCGGGGTCGGCGACGTCGCCCCCGTCACGCGCGAGGTCCTGCGCGAGGCCGAGCCCGACGTGCACCGGCGGCCGAGCGTCCACGTGTCCTGACGTCGCGCCGGCCGCTGCGTCGTCGGCGCGATCCCGGACCGGACTGGAGGCGCGTGGCGGGACCGCCACGCGCCTCCAGTCCGGTCGTCAGGAACCGCCGGTGATCTGGTCCCGCACCTTGCGGCGGAGGACCTTCCCGATCATCGACCGGGGCAGGTCGTCGACCACGACGATCCGGCGCGGCACCTTGTACGGGGTGAGGTGTTCGCGGGACCAGGTCCGCAGTGCGTCGGCGTCGAACGTCGCAGGGTCCTTCGGGACCACCGCAGCCACGACCTGCTCGTTGCCAGCCTGCGTGATGCCGACGACGGCCACCTCACGGACGCTCGGGTGGCGCATCAGCGTGTCCTCGACCTCGGAGGGGGAGACGTTGAAGCCGCCCGTGATGATGAGCTCCTTGAGGCGGTCGACGATCCGGACGTACCCGTCCGCGTCGATCGCGACGATGTCACCCGTGCGGAACCAGCCGTCTGCGGTGAAGACCTCGTCGGTGGCCTCGGCCTTGCCCCAGTAGCCCCGGAACACCTGCGGGCCGCGGACCTGCAGTTCGCCGGGCTCGTCGGTCCCGAGGACCGTCGTGGCGTCGTCCGGGTCGGCGACGCGGGCCTCGGTCGAGGACAGCGGGAGCCCGATCGAGCCGAGACGACGCTCCGGTGACACCGGGTTCGCCATCAGGACGGGGGAGCACTCGGACAGGCCGTAGCCCTCGACGAGGTAGCCGCCCGTCCGTGCCTCCCACGGTTCGACGACGTCCTGGGAGAGCGGCATCGCGCCGGAGATGCCGATCTCGATGCCCTCGAGCGACACCTTCGCGGAGTCGGCGGCGTGCTGCAGGCGAGCGTAGATCGGCGGGACCGCGGGCAGGAACGTCGGCGGGTGCTTCCGCATCGCCTTGAGCACGAGGGCCGGGTCGAACGCCGGGAAGAGGACGAGGCGTGAGGCCATGCTCATCGCGAAGGTCAGGCAGAGCGTCAGGCCGTACGCGTGGAACATCGGGAGGACCGCGTAGACGACGTTGTCGCCCTGCCGGATCTGCGGCACCCAGGCGCGGGCCTGCGCGGCGTTCGCGAGGAGGTTCCCGTGGCTCAGCACAGCGCCCTTCGGCGTCCCGGTGGTCCCGGAGGTGTACTGGACGAGGGCGACGTCGTCGGTGGCCGGACGCGGGTGCCGCTTCGCGAGCTTGCGGTTCCCCACGAGGTCGTCCCACGGCGTCGTGCCACGGACCTTCGCGGTGAGCTTCGCGCGGCTCTCGCGGGACTTCGCCACCGGCAGCGACAGCGCCAGCCGGGTGCTGCGCGGCATCGCACGGGTGAGGTCCACCGAGACGATCGTGTCGAGCGCGACGTCGGCGGGGAAGTCCTGCACGGTGGCGACCGACTTGTCCCACACGATCGCGACCTTCGCGCCGTGGTCCTCGAACTGGTGCCGGAGCTCGCGCGGGGTGTACAGCGGGTTGTGCTCGACCACGATCGCTCCGAGCCGGAGCACCGCGTAGAAGGCGACGACGTGCTGGGGGCAGTTCGGCAGGACGATCGCCACCCGGTCCCCGGCGGTCACCCCGGCCTTGCGGAGACCGTTGGCGGCACGGAGCACCTGGTCCTCGAGCTCGGCGTACGTCGTCGTGCGGCCGAAGAACTCGAGGGCGACGCGTTTCGGGAACCGCCTGGCGGACTGCTCGACCAGGTCGACCAGGGAGCCCGTCGGCTCGTCGATGTCGTGCGGGACCCCCGGGGCGTACGAGGCAAGCCAGGGACGAGGCGTGTCGATGCTCACGTCGTCCAACCTAGCGGGCGGGTCCGTGGCGCCGTCCCGGGACATTGTCAGGGGTCGGACGGAGCATGGTGGCATGGCCTCGCTCTCGAACGCCTTCCGGTCCCGACTCGACGACACCTTCACCGGCGGCTCTCCCGGCCGTCCCGAGTGGATCGACGCCCTCGAGCAGGGCAGCGACGCGGGGTTCTTCGGCCCGGGGTCCGCGACGTGGAGCGTGCACGGCGGCCGGCAGACCGTCCTCGCCGGGGTGCGCGCCCTGCTCGTCCAGGCGCTCCACCCGGGAGCACTGGCGGGTGTGGCCGACCACTCCCGGTACCGTGAGGACCCCTTCGGTCGGCTCGCCGGCACCATCCGGTGGATCTACACCGTCTCGCACGGCGACCGTGCCGCGGCCGAGCACGCCAGCGCCTGGGTCGTCCGACTGCACGAGAAGGTCCGCGGCGAGTACGTCGACGGGCACGGGGTGACCAGGCCGTACGCGGCGAACGACCCCGACCTCGCCCGGTGGGTGCACCTCGCCTTCACGGACGCCTTCCTGCGGAGCGCGCAGACCTGGGGCGAACCCATCCCCGGCGGCGCGGACGCGTACGTGCGCGAGTGGGCGACGGCCGGCCACCTCATGGGGGTCGACGACGCACCGGAGTCCGAGGCCGAGCTGCGTGCGCAGATGGACGGCTACCTCGACCGGGGTGAGCTCGTCGCGACGGCGCGGACCCACGAGGTCGTCCGGTTCATCAAGGACCCGCCCCTGGCGCGGCTGCTCCGGCCGGGCTACCGGGCACTGTTCGCGGGGGCGGTGTCGACGCTCGACCCGCGGCACCGTGCGATGCTCGACCTCCGCGTCCCCGCGGTCGGGCCGATCACGTTCCCCTCGCGGCGCGCAGCGGGACTCGTCATCGACGGCATGACGGGGGTCCTGGGTGGCCGCCCGGACACCGAGACGGCGGCGCGCCGGCGGATCGCGCGGCTGGCCGCCGAGGGATCCGGCTCCGAGGCGCCTGGTTCCGAAGCGTCCGGCTCCGAGATGTCCGAGCCTTCCGAGTCCTCCGAGTCCGAGGCGAGCTCGCCGGCATCCTGACGAGCGCGGGCGCGCGGTCCTGCCGTCCGAGCGCGTGCGCGCGGTCCTGCCCGGGCGACGGCGGACCACCGCGACGAGGAACCGGCCTGGAGGCGCGGGACGGGCCCCGCCCCGCGCCTCCAGGCCGGCGGGTGCGTCAGAAGCCGGACGGCACCCGAGGCGTGTACGCCTGCTCGAGTCGCGCGACCTCGTCGGCGCTGAGCTCGATGGACGCCGCGGCGACCGCGTCGTCGATGTGGTGCTCCTTCGTCGCGCCGACGATCGGTGCGCTGACCACCGACTTGCCGGCGACCCACGCCAGGGCGATCTGGGCCATGGGGACGCCCCGCTCGTCGGCGACCTGCGCCACCGCGTCGACGATGGCGCGGTTGGCGTCCTCGTCCTGGCGGTAGAGCGTCTTGCCGAACTCGTCGGTGTCCGCGCGTGAGCCGGAGCCCTGTGCGTCCCAGGGGCGGGTGAGGCGCCCGCGTGCGAGCGGGCTCCACGGGATGACGCCGACGCCGGTGTGGCCGCAGAACGGGTGCATCTCGCGTTCTTCCTCGCGTTCGAGGAGGTTGTACTGGTCCTGCATGGAGACGAACCTCGTCCACCCGTGCCGTTCGGCCACGTGCTGCATCTCGGCGAACTGCCACGCCCACATGCTGCTCGCGCCGATGTACCGCGCCTTGCCGGCCTTCACGACGTCGTGCAGTGCCTCCATCGTCTCCTCGACCGGCGTGTGCGGGTCGAAGCGGTGGATCTGGTAGAGGTCGACGTAGTCGGTGCCGAGCCGGGTCAGGGACGCGTCGATCTCGTGCATGATCGCGGCGCGGGAGAGCCCTGCGCCGTTGCGGCCCGGGCGCATCCGGTTGAAGACCTTCGTGAAGACCTGGACGTCCTCGCGCGGTGCGATCTCCTTGAGGAGCTGTCCGGTGATCTCCTCGCTGCTGCCGGCCGAGTAGACGTTCGCGGTGTCGAACGTGGTGATGCCGGCCTCGAACGCGCGTCGGACGAACGGACGGGCCTCGTCGATGCCGACGCTCCACTCGTGGGAGCCCTTCGCGGGGTCGCCGTACGACATCATGCCGAGGACGACGGTGCTGATCTCGAGGCCCGTGGCGCCGAGTCGTGTGGTGTCGGTGGTCATGCGTTCACCCTGGCATCGCGCCCTGTGACCGCGAGGAGGCGGACCTGGAGCGGAGCGTCGTCGTGTACCTGCACGGGGGCGGCGTAGAGGCCGGTCGCGGCGAGGTCCTCGATCTTCGGCTCGAACTGGTGCCAGACGGCCTCGACGAGTTCGGTCGGGAGCGTCTCGTCCGAGCCGGTCGCGCGGGCGAGGTCCCAGGTGTGGATGGTGATGTCGCTCGTCTGCTCGGCGAGGTACTCGTGCGCGGGCACGACGTCGGTGCTAAGGTGCACGTGGACGTCGGCGGGAGCGTTCCGCCAGGCTTCGGTCGCCCGGGTGGCGTGCTTCGTCCACTCGGCAGTCAGGTCCTCGCCGATCTCTTCGAGGTCCGCCTGGGCCTGCTCGTACTCGCACCCGCTGAGGAGCAGGGGGATCCAGCGCTGCTCGTCCACGACGTGCGTCACGAGGTCGCGGGTGGTCCACTCGGAGTCGGGGGTGGGGGCGTCCCAGTCGGTGACGGCGGCGACGCGGCGGCCGAACTCGGCGGCTGCGAGGGCCTGCAGTGCGATCCAGTCGGTGGCCATGAGGGTGCTCCTGTCGGTGGTGCGGTCCGTGCGGCGGATCCCGTCACCGATCCGGAACCGGTCCGGCACCGAGGGGGTTCCCGCGCTCACACGCTACTGCGCCGGATCGCCTCGCGGGAGGGCGGTCGGCCCGTCTGTGGAGAAGACACTCGACACGACGACGCCCCGGCTCCGTGGGGGAGGAGCCGGGGCGTCGAGGCGGGTGCTGCAGTGCTGCTGTTCGGTGCCCTCAGGTCACGCTGGTCGAGCGGACCTCAGGCTGTGGCGACCGGCCGGGCCGGTGCTGCGACCGGCGACGCCGGTGCTGCCGTAGGGTGCGGTGCTGCCGTGGGGTGCGGTGCTGCCGTGGGGTGCGGTGCTCAGGCCGCCTGGAGGACGAACTGCACGTCGAGGTTGATGGTCACGTCGTTGCCGAGCGTGAAGCCACCGGCCTCGAGCGCGGCGTTCCAGTTCACGCCGAACTCGGTGCGGTCGATCTTCGTGGTCGCCTCGGCGCCGAGCTTGACCTGGCCGTAGCCGTCGGTGGTGACGCCACCGAACTCGGTCTTCAGGGTGACGTTCTTGGTGACGCCGCGGAGCGAGAGCTCGCCGTCGATGAGCATGTCGTCGCCGTCCTCGCGGATGCCGGTCGAACGGAAGGTCATCTGCGGGTGCTCCTCGGCGAGGAAGAAGTCGCCGGTCGCGAGGTGCTGGTCGCGCTGCTGCTGCTTGGTGTTGACGCTGGCGACGTCGATCGAGGCCTCGAGGGTCGAGTCGAGCGGGTTCTCCGCGGTGACGAGCGTGGCGTCGAAGCGCTCGAACGAGCCCTTCACCTTGCTGATCGCGAGGTGGCGGACCGAGAAGGTGACCTCGGAGTGGGTCGGGTCGATCTTCCAGGTGCCGGTCTGGTAGCCGGGGATGGCGGAGGCGGTGAGCGTCATGGTGATTCCTTCGAACGGTGTCTGCGGTCCCGAGCAGTCGCACGTACTCCATGCAACTGCATCGACTTGAACTGTACGCCATTCTGCACCCGTTTGGTTGAAGCGTCAACCAATTGTTCGAGAACAGTCCGGAGAGCGGCTCACGGGTACCGACACTGCCCCTCTGGGGACCGCCGGAGCCGATAGCGTCGGACCCATGGAATTCAGGTACCTGGGCAACTCCGGACTCAAGATCTCCGAGATCACCTACGGCAACTGGCTGACGCACGGCTCGCAGGTCGAGAACGACGTCGCCTCCCAGTGCGTGCGGGCAGCGCTGGACGCCGGCATCACCACGTTCGACACCGCGGACACCTACGCGAACACCGCCGCCGAGACCGTCCTCGGCGAGGCGCTGAAGGGCGAGCGTCGGCAGTCCCTCGAGATCTTCACGAAGGTCTACTGGCCGACCGGACCGAAGGGCCACAACGACACCGGCCTCAGCCGCAAGCACATCCTCGAGTCGATCGACGGGTCGCTCGAGCGTCTCCAGACCGACTACGTCGACCTCTACCAGGCACACCGCTACGACTACGAGACGCCGCTCGAGGAGACGATGCAGGCGTTCGCCGACGTCGTCCGCCAGGGCAAGGCGCTCTACATCGGCGTCAGCGAGTGGAACGCCGAGCAGATCCGTGCCGGTGCGGCGCTCGCGAAGGAGCTCGGCTTCCAGCTCATCTCGAACCAGCCGCAGTACTCGATGCTGTGGCGGGTCATCGAGGGCGAGGTCGTCCCGGCGTCGAAGCAGCTCGGCCTGTCGCAGATCGTCTGGTCGCCGATCGCCCAGGGTGTCCTGACCGGCAAGTACAAGCCGGGTCAGCCGCTGCCCGAGGGGTCGCGCGCGACGGACGAGAAGGGCGGCGCCGACATGATCAAGCGGTTCATGCGCGACGAGGTCCTCGAGGCCGTGCAGCGCCTGCAGCCCGTTGCCGACGAGGCCGGCCTGACGCTCGCACAGCTCGCGATCGCCTGGACGCTGCAGAACGAGAACGTCGCCTCGGCGATCGTCGGTGCCTCGCGCCCGGAGCAGGTCACCGACAACGTCAAGGCCTCGGGTGTCACGCTCGACGCCGACGCGCTCGCCGCGATCGACGCGGCCCTGGGGGACATCCCGGAGCGCGACGTCACGAAGACGGTGTCGCCCGCCACGCGGGTCGCCTGACCCACCGAGGGTCGGACGGGAGGCACGGTGCGGGTTCCGCACCGTGCCTCCCGTCGTTCCGGCAGGTGCGGTCTGCGCCGTGCTCTCGTCGATCCGGCAGGTGCGGTCTCCGCGCCGCCCGGTGCGTACCGCGCTCACAGCCGACACCGAGGTGACGACCAGGCGAGGCTGTCCACGTTCGAAGCAGCGGTGCGGGACCTTCGCACCAGGGCGCCGATACGGTGGGCTTTGCGAGCAAGGAGCACCATGAACGAGTCCCTGGTCATCATCCCGACGTACGACGAGGCGGAGAACATCCGTCCGATCGTGGCGCGCACCCTCGC
>NZ_BMOI01000019.1 GCF_014646995.1 Curtobacterium luteum
TTGGCCATGATCGACATCCTTCCAGCGAGGACCACGTCCCCACAGGTCAGGAGTCAACCGAACCGACAGCAGTCCCCACCCTACGTTGCGAAAGTTGCCTCCGTGCAATTGTCGCGCTCCACCTCATCACCCATTCGGGGGACAGGGTACGAACCCCAAACCATCTGTCGAGGCGCCACGAATAGATTGTGAATTCCGGGAAACACCCGGAGCGCTCACCAGCCGCAAGTACCTGGTTCTCCACCCCTGGTCGGGGTGTGTTCGGCGCGCACACAGGGAATCGCGCCGAGCGCGACAACGGAAGGAACCCACTCATGCGCAAGTCCATGAAGACCTCGATCACCCTCGCGACCACGGGTGCGCTCGTGCTCGGCGGTGCCGCGTTCGGCATCACCTCCGCGCAGGCCTCGACCCCGTCGGTGCACACCGTGTCGTCGTCGTCGTCGAAGATCCCCGGCCCCGTCGCCTCGGTCCCCGAGGTCCTCGGCGGCAACACCGCCGTGAAGCTCGACTCCTGCTTCACCGACGCCCTCACCGCCCTGAAGCTGACCCCGGGTGTCTCCGGTGACGCCAAGCTCGCCGACGGGTCCGTGTCGTTCCCGATCACCTCCGGTTCGGTCACGTACTGGTCCCCGGACGGCAACTACCGCCCCTACGTGCAGGGCCTGCTCAACCACGACGACTCGGGCCTGACCCTCACCGCCGGTGAGACCACGGTCACGCTGGAGAACTTCGTCGTGAACCCCGGCTCGTCCAAGCTCTACGGCGACGTCCTGGTCAACGGCAAGGTCGCGGTCAACAACGCGTACCTGTTCTCCCTGCACGGTGGCACCCTGAAGCCGCTGCAGCTCGAGGGTGACAACGCGATCCTGACCGGCACCACCGTGCACGTCTCCGGTGACGCCGCGAAGCTGCTCAACAGCACCTTCAAGACCGACGCCGTGAAGTCCGGCCTCCTCGTCGGCGTCGCGACCATCACCGCACAGATCAAGTAACACCCCCACGGCACACCACCGCACCCGCACCACCACGAGAAGGCGCCGCTCCCCACCACGGGAGCGGCGCCTTCTCGTGGTGGTGCGAGTTCAGGGGGACGGCGGATCCGTCCGGAGCCGCTTAGCGGCTCGTTCTTGTGAGTGCGCGGACGCGGCATCGAGGAAACGCCCGCCCCCGATGGCGCCGGTGCGCCTGGTGAGCTCGTTGACGAGGTCCTCGACTTCCGGTTCCAGCTCATCGTTGGGAGCTGCCTCAATCAGCACCTGCGATGCCGGCCCGAGCAGCAGCTCCGCCGTCGCCGCACAACCGGCCTCGTCGAAGGTTGGGACCTCGACGATGTCGGTCGTTCCGTTCTCGCCAAGTGCTGCCGCGTAAGCCAGCACCGCTTCAGCGATTGCGTCGCCGGTCATGATCGTGGACTCGCCGTACACCACGTTCTTTATCCGATCAGCCAGTGCCCGCACGCTCGAAATGCCCCCACCCCCAGCCCTGTCGGTGGTCCGTGAGCGTCGATCGCATATGCCTGGCGACGAGTCGACCTCGGTGCGGTCTGATCAGCAGGGCACCAGCGTCGACGATGCGCTCGCCTTCTACGAGCAGGTGTATAGCAGCAGGACCTCCACATCGGTCGGCCCAGCCAAGACGGGTTCTCGTGGCGGTACCGGCTCGTCGGAGACGACAATCTTTTCGTTGGCACCTCGGCGTTCGCCGCGACACGGTGAGGCGTCCCTGTCAGCGGTCCCGCTGCTCACGGGCTCTGCCCGAGCTGTCGAAGGATTTCGGCGAAGTCTGGCCACTGCTCTTTCGGCGCTTTCGCGGGAGGCTGCGGTTGTGCTGCGCTGCGGCGTCGGCGGAGCGCCGCGTACGTTTCCACCTGCAGGGGCGCGACGCCAGCATCCCGTTCGTACCGGGACGGCTCGTCGTGCGGCGTTTCCTGCCCCGGTGTCCCGCGGCGCCGGGCGGTCATTCCCCTGGGCTTGCGGCGTTAGGGATGTCTGCTGCGCGGAGGGCGTTCGCGAGGTCACCTTCGGATGGCAGTGCCGCCCGAACATCGGGGGGCAGCAGGTCGTAGCTCGCGACGCCGATTGGTGCCTGTTGGCCGGCGAGGGAGTACCGGACGACCGCGTCGCTCTTGTCTGCGACCAGGAGCAGACCGACGGTATCGGCATGCTGCGCCCGGCGGAGCCGATCATCTACGAGTGCAACGTAGAAGCCGAGCTGGCCGAGGTACTCGGGCTTGAATTTCCCCGTTTTGAGCTCGATCACGACGTAGCGGAGCTGCTCGACATGGAAGAACAGCAAGTCGACGTAGAAGTCGTCGCCGTCAACGTCGAAGTGCACCTGCCGGCCGACGAACGCGAACCCCTCCCCCAGCTCGCGGAGCGTGTCGATGATCCGATTCACGAGTGCCTGCTCGAGGTGGCGTTCCTTCGCGTCGCCGTCGAGGGCGAGGAAGTCCAGCACGTACGGATCTTTCGTCAGCTGCTGCGCAAGGTCCGACTCGCCAGCCGGGAGGACAGCTGCGAAGTTGGTCGGTGCTGCCTCGAGCCGCTGATGCGCGCCGGTGCGGATGTGGTGCTCGAGGACGTTCCGGGACCAGCCATGCTGTACCGCCGGCTCGGCGTACCAGTTGCGCATCGTCTGGTCATCGAGCCGGTCCAGGAGCACCGTGATGTGTCCCCAGGGCAGTTGTGCAACAGCCTGTTGCACAGTCTCCTGCTGCGACCACGCCGCCGCGAACGCCCGCATATACGCCAGGTTCCGCGGTGAAAAGCCCCGCATCTCGGGAAACTCCGTCCGCAGATCCTCAGCGAGCCTGGCGATGACCTTCGTGCCCCACCCCTCCTGCCCTTGCCGCAGGAGGATCGTGGCGCCGATCTGCCCGTACAGCACCACCAGTTCCGTATTCGCACGCCGCTGCGCTGTGAACCGAGCATTGCGCACATGCTGCTTCAAACTCGCCAACGTCGCCGCGTAACTGGACGGAACAGCACTATCGGCACGCATCCCATCACTCTGCACCAGCACCCCTGATCCCAAGGACCGTTTACGAAACGGGCCGGAAACGTATGCCACAGTGGAGGCGCCCTCTCCCTACCTCAGAAAGGCGGCCTTGCCATGGCGCAGAAAGTTACCACGCACCTGGTCGATGACCTGACCGGCGACACCATCGAAGAAGGTAAGGGCCGCACCGTGTCCTTCTCGTTCGATGGCAACCACTACGAGATCGACCTTTCCGTCGACAACGCCGACGCGCTCCGCGAAGCGTTCTCCGACTACGTCGCCGCCGCCCGGAAGGTCAGCGGCCGCCAGAACCGCACCAGCGGCAGCGGCAGCGCCCCGAAGCGTGGGAACTCGGAAGAGCTCGCGAAGATCCGCGAGTGGGCGAACGCGAACGGCCACGAGGTCTCCTCGCGCGGCCGCATCAGCCAGGCTGTCCGCGACGCGTACGAGGCAGCACACTGACACTTCCCCGTCACGGCAACGGCCGGCACCCCACCGGGTGCCGACCGTTCTCGTTCGCACCGATAGTTCGCTCTTATGTCAAGTCGTGGTGATCGAATGGGCGCGGCATCTCGTGGAGTTCGTCAAGACGCTGACTTGCCGAGACCGTAGGTGTACTCGCCGGAGTCCCAATTGACGGTGGAGTTGAAGAAGTACCCCGACTGGGTTCCGTCCGCGTTGTCCGTGTTCGCAGCGAAACAGTCGAACGAGGTAGTGGTGTCGGTCAAGTCATCCGTGGAGCCGCTGACTGGATTGCAGGACACGGAAAGGATGGGACCGTCGAGCAGACCCTTCGTCACGTTCTCCTCCGCCATCGTCTTCACCGACGCCTCGACCTCTTTCACCGTTTCGGCGCGGGAAGAGCGCTCCGCCTCGTCGGCCTCTTCCTGCGCTGCTCGTTGCGCCTCACGCTGCTCAGCACGAGTCCGGGCGGCCGCTTCCTTCTTCTGCTCCGCCTTCTCCGCCGCAGCTGCAACCTGCCGCGCGTGAACCACCGCTACCGCCGTACCCCCGCCACCAACGATGACGACCACCGCGAGGATGACGAGCGCCAGCACCAAGGGGCGACGCCGCGGCCGTGGCTTGCGCCGTCCTCGGGAAGGTTCGAGAGCATCCTCCGCCCCTACGTCACCATCGCTTTGCGCAGCCGCGCTGTCCGTCCGCCGAGGGCGGGTGAGGCCAGTCCACTGGTCACCGTCCCAGAGCATCTCGCGTTCCGGGTCTGAGGGATCCGGGAACCAACCAACAGGCAAACTCATGTGGACAGAATCTCACCTCTTGCTGGCTACTCGGTAGCACCAAGACAGGGGTCCGGGACACTGCGTCGAGCCCCGGCCACGTCTCAGCCCCGCAGCGCCGGGAGCAGCGCCATGATCCTGATGTCCCTCAGTCTTCGGCTGACGCGACGGATCCCACGTACGACATCGATCCACCGCTCGGAGGCGTTGGTGTGAAGATGTCAGCCGCAAGCTCGCTCGTGCGGAACTCTTCCGCGGCGGGTTCCACGGTGTACTCGACCACCTCGACTGCATGGCTCTTGAGGGCATCGAGCACTTCGGCCGGCGTGACGTAGAAGAATTCGCGTCGGAGGTTGACCTTGTTCACCCGCTGGTTCGCGAACGTCTGGTGCAGCATCGTTTCCACTCCGACGGCGTCGTCGGCGAAGAACAACGCGTGTACGTCGAAGCGGAACGGCACTGACGCGTCGCCGAGTTCGATGACGCGGTCCATTGGCTTCAGGCGTCTCGTCATGCCGATCTTCACCATGCGTTCCCCGAACGCTCCGACGTTGGAGATCACGTACACGTAGCCCGCTCGCACATTTGCTGCTCGATAGTCGACATCGGAGATGGCGCGGTCGACGTCCTCGAGCCGCGCTTGGACGCGAGCGGCACCTTCCGCGTCGCCGTTTGCCTGCAAGGCCGCGAGGGTGGAGAGGTAGTGCTGACGTTCTTTCTCGAGTCGGTCGTGCTCGGCTTGCAGTTCAGCGGCGGCGCGCTGCTGCTCGCGGAGTTCTGCTCGGCGTTCTCGCTCGCGCTCCTTTTCCGCCTGCACCGTCTGGAGGTGCTCGTTGGCGAGGGCGATCTCCTCAAGCCGCATCTGGTGGTAGCTCGGTTCAATGCGAAGATCGATCATGGTGCCGCTTTTCGCGATCTGCTCCGCAGCCTTGCTGAGCCGCGTCTGTGCGACGTGCAAGTTGCCAGCTCGCGTAGCCTTGATGGCGTTCTCCGCTTCTGCGTTGTAGGCACGCAGCAGCACCTTCGCCATGTCCGTCATGAACTTCCGGCCCTGCGCTTCGGAGTTGTTGAACGTGAACCGTGGCGCCGTGGTTACCGCGCGCTTGTCACGAACCGCGTTCTTGATGCGATAGCGCAGCGCTTCCAACTTCGACGCAAGCTCCGTTGATGACGCGGCCGGGTTCTCGAAGTCGAAGAGCCCGACCGCCTGGAGCTCAACTGCGGAGGTCAAGTCGACCAGCTCTGCTCTTCGGGCGCTGATCCCCCCGTTGATCTCGTCGCGCGTCGCGCGTGCATCCTCGGCTTGTTGTTCAGCGGCACGAACGCGGTCCTCGGCGGTCCGAATCGCTTGCTCTCCCTTGAACCGCTCGGCCGCCTGCTCAGCGGCGAACCGTTCGCGTGCATCGGCCTGTTCCTTTGCCCAGAGTTCGCGAGCTGCCGCTTGCTCAGCCTCAAAGTCCACTCGAAGGGTGGCGAGCTGCTGCTCTTGCTCGGCCCGGTACGCATCGACATCGTCGAAAGCGCGCATGTTGTAGCGGGCAACGACCGCTTCACCCGCCTCGATCCGTGCCTGCGCGGCACGTAGCCGCTCGCGCGCCTCCCGCTTCGACAACTTCTCGACCGGCTTCTCCTGCACCGCAGAAACGGCCGTACGCGGCGACTGCTCCGCCGCTCGGGCAGCACGACGCGTTTGCGGAGCGGCCACCCCGCGGGCGTCCGAAGGCGGGCCTTCGTGGCCAGCTGGCGCCGACTTCTTGAGCTGCACATGCTCGGTCCACCTCTGGCCATCCCAGTAGCGGACGAACCGCGGATCCTTATCGTCGTACCAACCGGCAGGCGCTGCTGACATTGCTTCAGCTTACGGAACAAAGCGCCAATCGACACCC
Organism: Curtobacterium luteum; assembly: GCF_014646995.1. Lineage (GTDB taxonomy): Bacteria > Actinomycetota > Actinomycetes > Actinomycetales > Microbacteriaceae > Curtobacterium > Curtobacterium luteum. The sequence goes on from NZ_BMOI01000019.1 coordinate 6,125, forward strand.
CCCGGTCCGGGTGCCCCATCCGCCACGGAGGGTGAAGCCGGGTCAACGGACGCCGGCACTGCGCTCTTATGTCAAATTCGCGAGGTCCAGAGACTCAGAGAGCCTAGTGCGTTTAATGAACGCCCTCAGTTGCGCTCAATTTCATCATCATCTTCAGTGACCACAACACCAGTTCCTTTGAAGCTTCCCGAAAGCTCATTGGGAACCTTATTCACAACAATGTAAGCATTATAGAGGCGCGGCAGAGATATCAACAGGAGGAGTGCAACCCAGGAACATGCTCCGATGATCAGGGCGGCAGCCCATCCAAGCAGTACGTCCCCACGTTGAGCATTCATTGCGACGACGATCAGAATCACCGTACTAATAGATGCAAAGGCGCCCATCAACAGATGCGTCGCCGCCTCGTCAATCATGTTGCGATCAGGTCGCTCCGTATCCTCATTATCACCTTGGCGGTCGGAGAGTTTGCCGCGTAATGTCGACATATGCGTAAAAGATGTCAAAAAGGCGCCCGCGAGAAGAGCCAGGGCAGTCAGGATAGTAGCGGGTGACTCTAGTCTCGCGTTTTGGGTAACCGAGGAGGCGACACCAACAGCAATTGGCAAACCATACAGCGCGATAATTGCTCCCCACGCGATACGCCTCGATGACTGACCCCGATCACGTAGTGCTTTGAAATGTCCACGAATTAAGCTCAAGAAGCTGAATCGCTGCATCACTCGCCCTAAATCGAAAGCTGGATCCCTAATGTGGGCTGAAGGCGCTGGAGACGCTCCTCGGCCGCGTTGCGAATTTCTGATGGCGTAGGAGGAAGCCCAACCTTGACGGGGTAGGTAAAGATATCCCGGACAGAATCAGGCCTAATCGTCTGAGTCTTCCCGTCCCCTTGGTCGTAAGTAACCGCACCATCATCAAAATCATCCGCACTGACCTGCACGCCGATCAGGCTTGATACTTGTTCCGTGGGTTTTCCACTGGGCGCGGCATCGGCTCCCTTCTCTGGCGTCATCCCCACCCACCCAAGAACCATAGACTTGACGGCCGACAACTTGCCGACGGGGAGTCCGTTACGACGGAGCGTGATCACCTCTCCACCTCTGGTCTGACCGGGCTTGAGGATGCGTTTCTCCAGCTGAAGGCCCGCTCCATTGCCCTGTCGGAGGACTTCCTCCAGGCGCCCCGTATCTGACACCTGGTGCGGCTTGAGCCGCCACCAGCCTTGACGGTCAGCCTCCGGCCGCTCCGCGTCCGTATCCCGCATGTGGAGACACAGCGCCTTCAACAGATAAGTGCTAGGGCAGCTTGCACCACGAGCCTCACACATCAAAACGGCACGGTTGCCCGATTTGGGGAGATATATCGATGCTCGGTACGGATTGGTAGACGCCTTACTGTCGAGCGCCGCGTCCTCGCTTCGATCCTTAGCAATCGCGAGATCATGAGAACCCACGCGTCCGTATCGAAACTCAATATCTATTCGATCCTGCGAGGTAGCGTCGATGTGCTCGATTCGTAGGGCCGGAGCCAGCGCCACGTCAGCTTGCCGCTCCCGAGTCCTGTACGCGAAGTCATCGATCCGTGTCACGTCATATATCGACGGAGAAAGCTCGCGCAGTGACGCGAGCACGTTGTTACCCTTGGGCTGGAGGGTGTCGGTTCGAAAATCCTTTTCCGTGCGAGCGTTTCCGTAGAACAACGTCAACTGGTGAAGTTGGAATCCGAATTGCATTTTGTGCGCCACTGAGCGCCCCTCATCTCTCACGGGGCAGTCTAGACGAAAGTGGCCGGCTCGAGTCGGAACGGATCGCCGAGTGGAGCCAGAAGTGACAGGGGCCGCGGTGAAGAGGACTGTGGTCATGGGTACACCCCATCGCCACACCTTCGTAGGAAACGCGTTCCGTGGATCTGGTGTGTAGTAACAGGCCTCCGCGGCATATGTGTGCGCGGGTCTAGAGCTGATGCGACAGGGCGCAGACCACCCGTCGCGGTCCGGCGTACGTGGATGCCCCGGCAGCGACCTAGTCGTTGCTATCCGGTGGTAGCTCCTGCTTGGACTTGCTGGCTGCTTGCTCGAGTTCCGTGTCGACGCCCGTGCTTCCCCCCAGACGGCCGCGAGTCGAGCGAGGGCTGCGTCGACCGCCGCATCCGTAGTGCCGAACTCGGAGTATGCCTCCTGCAACGACAGTCCTTCGAACCGTGACGGCCGCCGCGCGACCGCAACGACTACTTCCGCGGCCGGGCCGTCGGCTGCGGCTACAGCGCGTCGGGCGGGGATGATGCTCGTCATGGAACGACCCGACAGGCTCACGCCGGTGCGCGCCCATCCGTGGACGTCTAACGGCAACAGCAGCTGCTCTGCCAGGCGCCACTCCCCCAGCACCGGCTGCTCACAGTCATGCCGGTCGAGGTTTCCTTTCGTCGGGTCAAGCAGGCGGATGACGTCGCCGCGGAATCCGGTCCAGACCGGTCCGACGATGCGCAGCCATCGAGTCACCGCGCAGGCAGCGCAGGACACCGCGTCATCGGTTGAGGGTACGACGTGGCCACGGATCCGGACGATGCTCGTCACCGCGACGTCGGCGGGTGCGATGGTGCGGGCTTCTTCGCGGGTGAGGTGCAGGGTACCGAGGAGGACGGCGAGGAACGCGTCGCGGCGGCCTCGGAGCCCGATCGGATACCTGTACTTCGGGATCGCCGCGAGCACCTGGCCGACGGCCGTCTGGTCGGGGGCTTCTGATCGCGGCCACACCCTGGCCTCCACCGTGGGTATGGGGTCCGGGAGGCCAGCTTCGAGGTGGTGTGCACGAATCGCGTGCCGACGGAGCCGCTGCGTCGACGCGCTGCCGGGGAACAGCTTCAGGAACTGCTCAATCGTTGCTGCCGTAGCCGGGAGCGAATCGCGTCCGGACGCGGTGCACCATGCGACGAACCGACCCCAGTGCGCCTCAAGCAGAGTCCTACTGTCGGGGCCGAGTTTGGGGTCGGGTTTGGGGGAGGTTTGGGGGGTCACAAGCGCATCCGGGTGACGGCGTTGCGGATCAGGGGGGCGTATTCGCGGTCGTAGATCTGGAGGGTGGCGGCGTTGGTGTGGTGGGTCTGATTCATAATCTCCACGTCCGTCGCACCGGCATTGCGGGCTTCGGTGACGAACCCGGCACGGAGCGAGTGCCCCGACCAGCCGTTCTCCCCGAGCCCGGCCGCCTGCGCGCGGCGGGCGACGGCCTTCCCGACCGTGGTGGGGCTGATGCCGGTGGTCCGGTACAGGCCCCACTTGGACACGGCGCGGAAGAACGGCATCGACGGCGGCAACCGATCGGCGCCGAGCCCGTCGGCACAGACGTGCACGGCGAGACTCGCGCCGGTGAGCGCTGCGAAGAGGCCCGCTTCGCCGCTGGCGTCCTGTGCGAGCATCAGCCGGGAGAGCCGCACATACGCGCAGGGGGCGCAGGTGACCGGGTTCGCGCCCTGCCGCAGCACTTTGATCCGGCCGGCGCCGTCCTGGTCGGTCTTCGACTTCCGCACGCGGGCGTAGACGCCTTCGCCGTCGACGAGGCGGAGGTCCGCGACGGTGAGGGCGGTGAGCTCGGACTCGCGGAACGCGCCGACGAACCCGAACAGCAGCAACGCCTGATCGCGGGTTCCGAGCGCGCCGGTCTGGAGGTCGGCGACGTCGATCTTCAACAGCGCCGTCTGCAGCGCCTTCAACGTCATCGGCTTCGCCCGCCTGACCGGCACCGACCGGGTGCGACGGATTCCCTTCAGGACATCGCGGACAATCGGGGTAGTGCCTGGCGGGGTGTGGCCGCGGCGAGCGTGCTCCCAATCGATCGCGGCCACATACCGGCTGATCGTCGCCGGCGCGTACCGCTGCCCACCATCAGGCAAGACCGCGTTGGCCTTATCCGCGAGGAACGCCGCAACCTCGGTCGGGTCGACCGGCGCCGTGATGACCTGCTCAAGCTCGTGCGGTTCCGAGATCTCATGGTCGAGGAACCCAGCACGCCACCGCGCGAACTGCCGCAAATCCGACCGGTACGCCCGCACCGTATTCACCGACAGAGACGCCTCCGCGAACACCTGCGGTGACGCACCCACCGGCACCGTCACCGCAGCTGACCCGGCAGGGGCGCCGTCACCGGCGGCGCTTCGGAGTCGGGCGAACGCGGTCCGGGAGTGTTCCGCGGCAGCACGCTGCTCCGCCGTCAGCGCCCGTCTGCTGACGGTGGCTGCCGAGGTTACGGACTGCTCTTCGGGCACGTCAGGCGAGGCCGAGCTGCTGCAGGATGCCGAGCTGGTCGGTACTACCCCACCGCTCGGATGCGCGGCCGTCGCGGAAGCCGATGACCTGCACGTTGCGGATACCGGTGAACCGGCGCCCCGTCGGGGCGTGCCCCATCCACTCCCCCGTGTGCGTACCGGCGAGGGTGGAGATCGTGATCACCTTCGTCGGTGTCGCGATCGTCTCGATGTCCTCCCGCTCGACGTCGGTGAACGCCTTCCCGAACTGCTCCCAGAACCACGCGATCCCGGACCCGTCCTCGGGTTCCCCTTCGGCAGCGTCGTGATCGGTGAAATCGGGCGTGAACCGCGCCTCGAGCGGCAGGTCCTGCTGCCGCATCCGGTCCCGAGCCTCGAGCGTCGGACCGCCATCCGCTGTCACCTCAACTGCCATCGGAGCCTCCTCATCGTGTGGCTCGAGCCTACGCTCAGTCATCGGGTCAGTTCCGATAATAGTTCTTCTCGGAACAAGTCGGCGGGCATGGAAGCGAATATAGCGGCCGCGCTGATCGCTTATCGAGCGCTGAGCCGTCTCTCCCCTTCGACCCCGTAGCACCGGTCCCTCGGGGTCCGTCTCACGGCTGGTCCTCCACCGGCGTGACCCGCACGGTAACGGAGTCGATCACGGTGCCGGCCGGGATGCTGCCGATCTGCCGGGTCTGGATGCTTCGCTCGCCGATGTAGGTTCCGTCGGCCGGGTCGATGATGACGTCGTGTTGCTCAGTCCCGCTCCAGTGCGGGAGGCCGATCGCGGTGCCGCGCTGGCCGTCGAGCGAGACCTGTTCCGCGGTGACGACGACGTCGGGCAGGGTCGCCAGCGCCTCGTACATCGCCGCACGGAGGTCCGCGGGCACGAGCCCGGTGCGGAGCAGGCCACTGATCGTGTCGAAGACGTGCAGCTCGTCGGTCGTTCCTGCCGCCCGGGGAGCGGCCTCGATGCGTCGGACGAGGGCGTGCGGGTCACGAGGCAGGTCCGCGATGTCGGACGCCCCGAGCGTGCCGGTCTGCTCACCGCCGAGCTCACCGACCGCGAAGTCACCGCCGACGCCCCGCTCCCACACCGGAGCGGACGGCTTCCCCGCGCCGTCGTCGGACGCGGCCTGACGTGCCGCGGTGCCCCCGAAGACCTTCGTCGCCGCTCCGGAGCGGATCTCGCGGACCCAGGTCCCGGAAACGTCGGCCGGCACCCAGGTGGTGGTCGTCGTCGGCTCCAGGTAGCCCTCGTCGTAGTGCTCGCCATCGGACGTCGTGGAGACCATCGACAGTTCCGACTCCACCACCTTCGTGAACGCGCCGGCCGGCGTCCGGTCGGCGGCCGCGGCGGCGGCCGCCTCGTGCAGCGTCGCCGCTGCGGCCGATCCCGGCGATCCCCAGTGCGTCACTCCGACACCCGTGGCGACCAACCCGCCTGCCACGACCACCGCTGCTCCGGCCAGCAGGACAGGTCGCGAACGACGCAGCCACCGGACGGGAGGCGCGGTACGGGCCGGTGCGGCGCCTCCCGTCCGGACGGTGGTCGCCACGGCGGCCGTGTCGAAGCGGAGGCGAGCGCGGTCGAGTGACGCGTCGACCGCCTCGGGCGGCAGGTCGCGTCGCAGCAGGCGGAGCGTGGTGAATTCGTCGTCAGACATGGAGTGGTCCGTTCAGGGAGTCAGTGGTGCCGGGCACGGCGCGGAGGGCAGTTCGGGCCCGGTTCAGCCGGGAGCGGACGGTGCCGACGGGGACGCCGGTCGCCTCCGCGATCTGCTCGTAGGTGAGTTCCGCCCAAGCGTGCAGCAGGACCGTCTCGCGGACCGCCGGACGCATCCGGTCGAGTTCACGCATGACGGTCTGCACGGCACGCTCCGAGTCGAGACGGTCGCCGGCGTCGTCGTCGAGCCGCTCGGACACGGCGACACGGGACAAGGCACGGTCCGCCCGGCGCTGGGAGCGCCAGTGCCGACGGAGCAGGTTCGACGCGATGCCGAACAACCACGGCAGCGCGTCCTGCCGGTCCGGGTCGAACGACTCCCATCGGACGAGCGCGGTCACGAACGTCTCGCCGAGGATGTCCTCGGCACTCTGCAGGTCGGTCCGGCGCGCGAGGTACAGGAGGATGCGCCGGCCGTGCTCGTCGAACTGGCGACCGAGCTCGGCTGCGGCTCCTGGAGGGGGATGACTACTGGGCACGACTGGTATTGCCCGATCCTCCCGGAAGAGTTCCATCCTCGCCGAAACATGCCGCGTCGCTGTTGCGCGCGAGCAAACTCGAGCCTCAAGCGCGTCTCAGTGGCCGGGAGCCAGTGCACTATGGGGTAATGATGCGTAGGTATCGGCTCTGGATCGCGTGGATCACTGGCTCACTCACGGTGGCCCTGATCGTTCTGACGATCCTGGCAGCGGTCACGAAATTCACGCCTTGGCTGCCGCTGCTGGCGGCGACCCTCGCCGCCGCTGTTGCGGGAGCGATTCTGATCGCATGGGGACCGCGAGTTGCTCGACAGCAGGAGCGCGAGCGTCGTGCGCATCAGAACCAGCCTGTCCGTTAGCCGATCGTCAACCGGACGGCACCTCTGTCGCCAACTGCTCGCCATGCCCCACCCACGTCTGAAACGGCACGACCGATCGATAGGGGCAGCGATGCTGAATCTGCAGTTCCTTGCGCCGGTGGTACTGGTTATCGTCGCCGTGCTCGTCTTCCTCGCGGCCCGCGGGAGCATGGGCTGAAACCCGCTGCCGGATCAGCAGGACGCGCGACGTCGAGTTCGAGCCGAGCGCCGCTCCCGCGACCGATAGCCGGTCGTCAACCGGACCCAGCGAGCCAAGTTCGTCTTCCGCCTTTGGTGATGGGAAGCTGGTAAATGTCGCCCGGCCCGAGCTGCTGTGGGCCGAACCCCTCCGAAAGCGATCACTGATGACCATCCCCGCAACGACCCTCACACAGCTCGTCGATGCATACCTCGCAGCTCTCGGATCAGCCGACGTAGACGCGGTGCTCGCCCTGTTCACGCCGGACGCGATTGTGAGCTCACCGCTTTACGGGGAGCAGCCCGCCCGCGACTTCTACCCGACATTGTTCGCCGACACGGCCGCATCCGTCCTCACGCTCCGCCGAACCTTGGTCAGCACAGACGACTCGGCTCCGACTGTTGCGTTCTGGTTCGACTTCGATTGGACGCTCTCGGACGGCACCCCCGCACCGTTCTCCGTGGTTGACGTCGCCGAGCTAGACCTGGAAGCCCGGATTCAACACCTGCACATCGTGTACGACACCGATCCCATTCGAACTGCTTGGGAAGCCCAACAGGCCGGCGGTAACCCCCGTTCATGAAGCAGCGAGCGACTACCCGATCATCACGAGCACTGCGTACGGGTTCGTCAGGAAAGTGTCGTCCCGCGTCGGGACTACATCCACGACGCCAGCTCGCTGGGTGACCCACCAGGCGGCCAACAACACGAGCGCGCCGGCAGGGGGGCTGAACACGAGCAACCGTTTCCTCATGGGATCACGGTACGGCGGCACGAAGCGTCGCAACGGCCGATGGCACGCCGTTCCGCCTAAAGGAGGACTCGTTCTTTGGGCGGATCGCGCCGAACTTCCGCCCTCCGTCCGATGAACGATCGGTTGACGAGACAGCCCCTCTGCGCCATGTTCGTGGGATGCCTGAGTGGAACGGTCTTCAGATCCCGGTGACTGATCTCCGTCTCGTGTTCGATCGGATCCTTCAGCACGTCGAACATGCGAACGGGGAGTCGGTCGTGCTGCGTGAGGACTACTTCTACTCGTTGCCCGCTCCGGGCCTCTACGACGTGTCGAGCAATCCACCCGAGGCCACGATCGGGCAGCTGAGCGAGTCGTGGGACAACCTGACGACGGCGCCGGCCGCCGATCGGACGTTGAACTGGGAACTCGTTTGGCTGGGCGACGTCCTACGAGCCATCGGGCATCTTCTGCCCGAGGGCGAGCAGCGTTCGGCAGACCGGTAGCCGATCCCTCAGCGGGCCAATCGGACTGTGGTCTCGATGGGCCCGAAGCTCGACGTGGTTCCGTCGGCGGCGAATCCGTTCCGCCGGTAGAACGAGTGCGCGCGAGGGTTGTCGGCAGCAACCCAAAGAGATGCTGGCCGCGGGCCGAGCGCTGCGTTCAAGAGCGCCTGCCCGGCGCCTCCGCCATGAGCGCGCGAGAGCACGTACAGCATCGTGAGTTCCTCTGGACGGACCGCGTCAGACCCGGGTGTCTCCTGCGTCGCGGCGAACCCGATGACGCCCGACTCGTCCTCGGCGACAAAGGTCGCGAAGGCGCCTTGCTCCAGGTTCGTTCTCCACATGTCGATGCGCCGATCGACGTCGAACCAAGGATCAGTATCGGGATTCACCACGAACCGCCCGTACGTCTCTCGCCATGAGGTGGCGTGGACGGCAGCAATGCCTTTGACGTCGACAACCTCTGCCGGCCGAATGACGATCGAGCGAGGATTGTGGCCGTCCATCCCTCGACCGTAGCGATGACGCCGGCACTCGTCGATAGCAGCCCGGGTGTCCCGTAAGCCGATCGGTCACCGAACGCGCGCCGTGGTTAGCGTGTGACCGTGCTCCCTCTCTCAGTCGCGCTGCCCCCAGGGGGCGGAGGCTCCCTCCCCGTCTGGATTTGGATCCCGATCGTCGCGGTCGTGATCGTCGCAGCGGTCGTCCTGTTCCTCCGGAGAAGCCGCTGATGACGTCTCGATAGCCGGTCGTTCAGCGGACGCGCCCTCCTGTCCCGCGCGCACAGCAGCAGCCGTGTCGCACATACCCCGTCCGGATTGAATCTCGCTGAGGGCCCGCCATACGACCGCGTCAGCCACAACGCCCGCGAACGCAGAACGCCCCGCCAGCCGAAGCCAGCAGGGCGTCCCCACGAGTCAGACGAGGGTCAGAAGTCCCAGTCCTCGTCCTCCGTCACGACCGCCTTGCCGATGACGTACGACGAGCCCGACCCCGAGAAGAAGTCGTGGTTCTCGTCCGCGTTCGGGGACAGCGCCGACAGGATCGCCGGGTTCACCTCGGTGAGCTCCTTCGGGAACATCGGCTCGTACCCGAGGTTCATCAGCGCCTTGTTCGCGTTGTAGTGCAGGAACTTCTTGACGTCCTCGCTCAGCCCGACCTCGTCGTAGAGGTCCTGCGTGTACTGCGTCTCGTTCTCGTACAGCTCGAAGAGGAGCGAGAACGTGTAGTCCTTGAGCTCCTGGCGCTCGGCCTCGGTGACCTGCTCGAGACCCTTCTGGTACTTGTAGCCGATGTAGTACCCGTGCACGGCCTCGTCGCGGATGATGAGGCGGATGAGGTCGGCGGTGTTGGTCAGCTTCGCCCGCGACGACCAGTGCATCGGCAGGTAGAAGCCGGAGTAGAACAGGAACGACTCGAGCAGCGTCGAAGCGACCTTGCGCTTCAACGGGGATTCGCCCTGGTAGTAGTCCATGACGATCTGGGCCTTCTTCTGCAGGTTCGGGTTCTCCTCGGACCAGCGGAAGGCCTCGTCGATCTCGGGCGTCGACGCGAGGGTCGAGAAGATCGACGAGTAGCTCTTGGCGTGCACCGACTCCATGAACGCGATGTTCGTGTAGACGGCTTCCTCGTGCGGGGTGATCGCGTCGGGGATGAGCGATACGGCGCCGACGGTGCCCTGGATGGTGTCCAGGAGCGTCAGACCGGTGAAGACACGCATGGTCATCGTCTGCTCGGCCGGCGTCAGGGTGTTCCACGACTGGACGTCGTTCGACAGCGGCACCTTCTCCGGCAGCCAGAAGTTGTTGACGAGGCGGTTCCAGACCTCCACGTCCTTGTCGTCCTGGATGCGGTTCCAGTTGATCGCCTGGACCCGATCAATGAGCTTCAGCTTCTCGACCAACGCACGTTCCTGTTCAAGAGATGGTGACTAGATATCGGACTGGAGGCGCGGTGCGGGCTGGCACCGCGCCTCCAGGCTGTGGGCAGTCGCGTGAGCGACCAGCCGCTACAGCATGCAGCTGACGCAGCCCTCGACCTCGGTGCCCTCGAGCGCGAGCTGGCGCAGACGGATGTAGTAGATCGTCTTGATGCCCTTGCGCCATGCGTAGATCTGGGCCTTGTTGATGTCGCGCGTGGTCGCGGTGTCCTTGAAGAACAGCGTGAGCGACAGACCCTGGTCGACGTGCTGCGTGGCAGCGGCGTAGGTGTCGATGATCTTCTCGGCGCCGATCTCGTACGCGTCCTGGTAGTAGTCCAGGTTGTCGTTCGTCATGAACGGCGCCGGGTAGTAGACGCGGCCGAGCTTGCCTTCCTTGCGGATCTCGATCTTCGACGCGATCGGGTGGATCGACGACGTCGAGTGGTTGATGTACGAGATCGAACCGGTCGGCGGGACGGCCTGCAGGTTCTGGTTGTAGATGCCGTGCTCCTGGACGGACGCCTTCAGCGCCTTCCAGTCGTCCTGGGTCGGGATGGCGATCCCGGCGTTGTCGAACAGCGAGGCGACACGGGCGGTCGCCGGCGTCCACGCCTGGTCGGTGTACTTGTCGAAGAACTCACCCGACGCGTACTTCGAGTCACGGAAGCCGTCGAAGGTCTCCCCCGTCTCGATGGCGATGTTGTTCGAGGCGCGCAGGGCGTGGAACAGCACCGTGTAGAAGTAGATGTTCGTGAAGTCGATGCCCTCTTCGGAGCCGTAGTACACGCGCTCACGAGCGAGGTAGCCGTGCAGGTTCATCTGGCCGAGGCCGATGGCGTGCGACTTGTCGTTGCCGTCCTCGACGGAACGGACCGACGAGATGTGCGACATCTGCGACACCGAGGTGAGGCCGCGGATCGCGGTCTCGATGGTCTTACCGAAGTCCGGCGAGTCCATCGTCAGCGCGATGTTCAGCGAGCCGAGGTTGCAGGAGATGTCCTTGCCGATCTCCTTGTACGAGAGGTCCTCGTTGAAGGTGGTCGGGGTGTTGACCTGCAGGATCTCCGAGCACAGGTTGGACATGTTGATCCGACCCTTGATCGGGTTGGCCTTGTTCACCGTGTCCTCGAACACGATGTACGGGTAGCCCGACTCGAACTGGATCTCGGCGATGGTCGTGAAGAAGTCACGCGCCTTGATCTTCGTCTTCTTGATGCGCGAGTCGTCGACCATCGCGCGGTAGTTCTCGGAGATCGGGACGTCGCCGAACGGCATGCCGTAGACCTTCTCGACGTCGTACGGCGAGAAGAGGTACATGTCCTCGTTGTTCTTCGCGAGCTCGAACGTGATGTCCGGCACGACGACACCGAGCGACAGCGTCTTGATGCGGATCTTCTCGTCGGCGTTCTCACGCTTGGTGTCGAGGAACTTCATGATGTCCGGGTGGTGCGCCGACAGGTAGACGGCACCGGCACCCTGACGCGCACCGAGCTGGTTCGCGTAGGAGAACGAGTCTTCCAGCAGCTTCATCACGGGGATGATGCCCGACGACTGGTTCTCGATCTGCTTGATCGGGGCGCCGGCCTCGCGGATGTTGGAGAGCAGCAGGGCCACGCCGCCGCCGCGCTTCGAGAGCTGCAGCGAGGAGTTGATGCCGCGCGAGATCGACTCCATGTTGTCCTCGATGCGGAGGAGGAAGCAGGAGACGAGCTCGCCGCGCTGGGCCTTCGCGGTGTTGAGGAACGTCGGGGTCGCGGGCTGGAAGCGGCCGGCGATGATCTCTTCCACGAGGTCGATCGCGAGCTGCTCGTTGCCCTGTGCCAGGCCGAGGGCGGTCATCACGACGCGGTCCTCGAAGCGCTCGAGGTAGCGCTTGCCGTCGAACGTCTTGAGCGTGTAGCTCGTGTAGTACTTGAACGCGCCGAGGAACGTCTGGAACCGGAACTTCTTCGAGTACGCCAGGTCGTTGAGCTTCTGGATGAACTCGAGCGAGTACTGGTCGATCGTCTCGCGCTCGTAGTACTCGTTCTCGACCAGGTAGTCGAGCCGCTCCTTCAGGTTGTGGAAGAAGACGGTGTTCTGGTTGACGTGCTGCAGGAAGAACTGCTTGGCAGCCTCACGGTCCTTGTCGAACTGGATGTTCCCGTTCGCGTCGTAGAGGTTGAGCATCGCGTTGAGGGAGTGGTAGTCCATCCCCGTCTGCGGCGACGTCAGATCGACGTCTGCAACTGCTGCGTCCAAAATGCTTCCAATCCAGTGGTGACTGCGTGCACGTCGTCTGGCGTGCCGAAGAGCTCGAAACGGTAGAGGACGGGGACGCCGCACTTCTGTGCGATGACGTCCCCCGCGAGGCCGTAGGCCTCGCCGAAGTTCGTGTTGCCGCCGACGACCACACCGCGGATCAAGGAGCGGTTGCGTTCGTCGTTGAGGAACTTGATGACCTGCTTCGGGACAGCGCCCTGCCCGTTGCCGCCCCCGTAGGTCGGCAGCACGAGCACGTACGGCTGGTCCGCGTGGAGGAACGGGTCGCTCGGGTAGAGCGGGATCCGGTCTGCCGGCAGCCCCAGCTTCTCGATGAAGCGGGCCGTGTAGCCGGACACGCTCGAGAAGTAGACGAGGTTGCTCATGTGCGCTCCTTGGTCAGAGGTGCGGACAGCGGATCAGGGGCGGCCTGGCGGAGGCGGGTGGTGCCTCCAGGCCGGGTGAGTGCGGGCCCCTTCGGGGCCCGCACCGCGGTCACGCGAGTTCGGCGCTGAGCGTCGCGATCTTGTCGGGACGGAAGCCCGACCAGTGGTCGTCGTCCGTGACGACGACCGGGGCCTGCAGGTAGCCGAGGCTCTTGACGTGCTCGAGGGCTGCCTCGTCCGTGGAGACGTCGTGCACCTCGTACTGGATGCCCTTGTTGTCGAGGGCCCGGTACGTCGCGGTGCACTGGACGCAGGACGGCTTGGTGTAGACGGTGACGGCCATGATCTCCCCTGGTTCTTGCTGGTGGTGTTCGTGCTGTGGAGGTGGTGCTGATGCCTGCTCGCAGTCGTGTCCGGGAAGGGCCGCTGCGATGGCTCCACACTACATCTAGTGGCTGGCCGCGGCACCGACCACAAGAGGAAGTGTTACAGCCGTGTAGTTCTCCACAACGCCCTCCACAGTCTGTGGATTCCCGAGAGGCCCGGGATTCCGCCATTCTCCGGCCGACCACCGACACTTCCCCACACCCGTGGACAGCGTCGATCCACATGTGTGGAATCAGCGCGTCGGCGTGTCGCGGAACCCGTCCTCGGACCCTGCACAGGACCCTGCACCGGACCCTGCACACGACGACTCCGTCCACACCTCCCCGACCGGGGGACACCGCCGTCCGTCCGGTCCGTACACTCGTCTCGTGAGCGCGTACGGCACCCTCCTGAAGACCCCCGGCGTCGGTCGTGTCATCGCTGCGCAGCTCACCGCGCGCTTCCCGTTCGGGATGCTCTCGCTCGCCTACCTGCTCCACGTCGAGCACGTCTTCGACTCGTACGGCGCGGCCGGACTCGTCCTCGCGACGACGAGCATCGGCCAGGCGATCGCCGGCCCGCTCACGAGCCGGTGGATGGGCAGCTGGGGCATGCGTCCCGTGCTGGTCCTGACGAGCCTCGTCGCGCTCACGAGCATGGGCGTCGTGGCGTTCGTCACGATGCCGCTGTGGGGTTACGTCGTCGTCGGCTTCCTCGGCGGCCTGGCGGTCCCCCCGGTCCAGCCCGCGGTCCGCACGATCTACCCGAAGATGGTGACCTCGGCGCAGCTCACGCCCCTCTTCTCGCTCGACGCGAGTGCGCAGGAGCTCATCTGGGTGGCGGGCCCCGTGATCACGACGTTCGTCGCGACGCAGATCGGCACGGTCCAGGCGATCGTCGTCGCGATGGCCTTCCTCGTGATCGGCGGCGTGTGGTTCATCGCCTCCCCCGAGCTCGGCCGGGTGCGCATCCCGCGGTCGAAGCGCGCGTTCGGCGTCGTCATGCGCCGGCCCTCCGTCGTCGTCGCGACCCTGACCGGCCTCCTGCTCATCGGCGCGTGCGCCGCGGTCGAGGCGAGCGTCACGAGCGTCTTCGGCGAGGGCAGCCCGAACGCCGGCATCGTCCTCGCGGTGTTCGCGATCGGATCGCTCATCGGCGGCCTGGCGCTCGGCCACCGCCCGATCTCGCGGAACACCCTCTGGACCCGGATGGCCATCGTCTTCGTCGGCCTCGCCCTCGCGGTCGGAGGGACGGACTTCTGGTGGCTGTGCCTCGCGCTCGTCATCGCCGGTGCCGGGATCGCGCCGGCGCTGGCTGTCATGTTCGGCTCCGTCTCCGCGACCGTGAAGTTCTCGGACACGGCCGAGGCGTACGGCTGGATGGGCACCGGCCAGCTGATCGGGGCTGCGGGCGGCTCCGCCGTCGCCGGGTTCCTCATCGACCTGCACGGCGCGACCGGCGGACTCATGGTCGGTGCCGCGATGGCCGCGGTCGGCGTGGTCGTGCCGCTCGTGACGAAGCGGTGGCTGCCCGACCTGCGCGGGCGGGACGCGAGCCCCCTCCCCGACACCGAACCGGTGAACCTCCCCACCTGACCCGCCCCGGGTCGGGGAACGCGCGCGTCGCGACGACACGCGAGTCGAACGTCGCGTGTCCCGTCGAGCACGTGGCGTGGACCCCGGCCTGGAGGCACGACACCCGCCCGCCACCATCGGCAGGATGGGTGCATGGTCACCTCCCTCCCCCTCCGCGACGGCCGGAGCATCCCCGCCGTCGGCTTCGGCGTCTACAAGGTCGACGACGCCGAGGCCGCCGTCGCCGTCCGCACGGCGCTCGACGCCGGGTACCGCCACGTCGACACGGCCGAGATGTACGGCAACGAGCGCGGCGTCGGAGAGGCGATCCGTGCCTCCCGGCTGGACCGCGACGACGTCTTCGTGACCACCAAGGTGTGGAACGACCACCAGGGTCGCGACGCGACCCTCCGTGCCTTCGACGCGAGCCTCGACCGGCTCGGACTGGACGCCGTCGACCTCTACCTCATCCACTGGCCGGCCGCCGCGAACGACCGGTACGTCGAGACCTGGCGCACCCTCGTCGAGCTGCGCGAGTCGGGCCGCGCGCGGAGCGTCGGGGTGTCGAACTTCCAGGTGCCGCACCTCGAGCGGATCATCGACGAGACCGGCGAGGTGCCCGCCGTGAACCAGGTCGAGCGACACCCGTGGCTGCCCCAGCGCGAGCTGATGGCCTTCCACGCGCAGCACGACATCGTGACGGCGGCGTGGTCGCCGCTCGGCCGGGGACGCCTCGTGGACGAACCGGTACTCACCGCGATCGCCGGGGCGCACGGCGTCAGCGTCGCCCAGGTGCTCGTCCGCTGGAACGTGCAGCAAGGGGTCGTCGTGCTGCCGAAGTCGGTGACGCCGGAGCGCATCCGGTCCAACATCGACGTGGACGGGTTCACGCTCTCCGAGGACGACCTCGCGGCCATCGCCGGCCTCGAGTCCGGGCAGCGGACGGGGTCGCACCCGGACAGCGTGGCGTAGGGGTCAGCTCTCGGGCAGGACGCCGCTGAACGCGAGGACCGCGATCCCGGTCCCGACCACGGCGAGGAAGATGCCGATGACACGGACGAACCGCGGCGTCAGCGGCTTGCCGTTCATGAGTTGATCGCCGCCGATCGACTGCGCCCAGCGGTTGAAGACGGCGATCGTGACCCCCCAGAGCGCCACGACGACCGCACCGATGCCGAACCACGTCGCCGCGGTCACTCACCCCTCCGCCGAGCCAGCTGCTGGCGCAGGTTCCGGACGAACAGGACCTCCATCGCGACGGCGACCGCGGTCAGGACTACGGCGAAGGCGATGTTCACCGCGCCCTGTCCACGGGAGAACCGGCATGCGGCGGACGCTACTCGCCGGTGCTGGAGGACCAGCCCGCGGAGCGACTCAGGCCGTCCGGTCCTCCTCGGACTGCCACGGCAGGTTCAGGTCGCCCGGCTCGGGCTCCACGTCGCCCGCGTCGTCCGCGCCGCCGGTGCCCGGAGCCGCGACCACGCGCGACGGGTCGATCCCGTCCGCCCGGAGGTCGGCGTCGTCGCGCTGCTCGGTCTGCGCGGCGACGGTCTCCCGCTCGCTCGACGGGCTGTACGAGGTGTCGGCCGCGCGCTGAGTGCGGTCGTCGAGGCCGTCGGCGCCCTCGTGGTGCGCGGCGTCGCGGAGCTCGTCGGTGCGGGCGCGGTCGTCGGAGTGCTCGGGGCCGGGGACGTCGGGGATGCTGTCGCTCATGCGCTGCACAGTAGGCCGCGCGCCTCCGGGCACGGTTCGGTCACGATGACCGTCATCCGGTTCCCGCCGCACGAGTGTCCGGTCCCCGTCCCACTAGGGTCGGGGCGAGGGGGGACGACGTGGGACGCAGGACCAGGACGATCGCGGTGCTCGGCGCGACGGCGGCCGCGGTGCTGGCGCTGAGCGGCTGCTCGCTGTTCGGCGGTGACGACGCCGTGCCCGTGCCGAACCGGACCGCTGCGGCGGCACCCGACGGATGGACGGACGGGACGGCCGAGCCGGTGCCGACGCCGACCCCGACGTCCGTGCTGCCGGTCGGCACCGTCGCCGCGGAGACCGACGTCGTCTCGAAGTCGGGTGACACGAGCCTGCACGTCCGCGTCGTGCAGCGCGCCGAGGGGGTGTTCGCCGCGGAGCTGTCGGACTACCGGACGACGAACCCGCAGCCCATGAGCATCGAGTTCCGACACCGCACGGCGCACTGGGGGGACGGGGACGGCGGAGTGGTCCGGGGCAGTGTGGCGTGGGACACCGGGGCCGGTCCGCCCGACTCCTACACGTTGGACGCCGGCCCACGACCGGACTACCTCGCGAGCGTCGTCCTCGTCCCGGTCGCAGGGGTCGACCCGTCGGAGGGGTTCGCCACGGAGCGCCCGTGGATCGGCTCGGTGCTCGCGGTCGGGGCGCTGGACTGGAACATCCCGAACCCGTACCCGCACCTCCGGGTGACCGTCGGCGAGGCCGGCCCGGGTGCCTACGGGACCGTGCAGGACGTCGACGGCACGCCCACCTGGTACCGGGTGTCCCACGGGGACGAGCTCATCACCGTGTCGAAGCGGTTCGGCGTGACACCGGAGCAGTTCGAGTGGATGAACCCCTACCTCGAGCTCACCGATGACCGGTGGCTCGCCGAGAACGACGTCCTCAACGTCTCCCCCGCGAACCGCTGACGTCTCCGGCCTCCGTTACGGTGGTCCAGCACCCGCACCACCTGGAGGTCCCATCGTGACGATCGTCGCCGCCGCAGACGGCTCCGCCCTCGGCAACCCCGGCCCCGCCGGCTGGGCCTGGTACGTCGACGACGACCGCTGGGCTGCGGGTGGCTGGCCGAAGGCGACGAACAACCAGGGCGAACTGACCGCGGTGCTGCAGCTGCTCCGCGCGACGAAGGACACCGGCGAACCGCTGCACATCCTGTGCGACAGCCAGTACGCCATCAAGGCGTGCACCGAGTGGCTCGCGGGCTGGAAGCGCAAGGGCTGGCGGAAGGCCGACGGCAAGCCCGTGCTCAACGTGGAGATCATCAAGGAGCTCGACGCCGAGCTCCAGGGGCGGAAGGTCACGTTCGAGTGGGTCCGCGGCCACGTCGGCCACGAGATGAACGAGGCGGCCGACGTCCGTGCCCGGGGTGCCGCGACGGCCTACCAGAACGGCACCGAGGTCCCCCACGGTCCGGGCTGGCCGGGTGTCGAGGTCACCGAGCCCGAGCCGCTGCCCGAGGCGACCCCGCCCGCGACCCTGTTCTGATGCAGGAGGCGCGGCACCTGGTCGAGTCCCGCCTCCACGACGGCGAGGAACTCCTCTGGGTGGGCCGGAGCGATCCCGGTCGCATGTTCGTCCACGCCGACCGCTTCCTGATCCCGTTCGGCGCGCTCTGGACCGGATTCGTGGCGACCGGGCTCGTCGGCGCAGCCATCGGGTCCGCGCATCCCGCGGTGCTCGTGGCGCTGTCAGCCCTGCTGCTGCTCGGACTGCACGTCCTCGGTGGGCGCTTCCTCGTGAAGCGTAACCGGAAGCGGACGGACGTCTACGCCGTGACCGATCGTCGGGTGCTCGTGACCAACGGCCGCACCACGCGCGAGACGGACGCACGACGGACCGACTGGTACGTCGACCGCACGGAGGGACACGTGACGGTCGAGTGGGACGACATCAGCCACCTCGACACCCTGTTCCTGAACGGGAGCGAATCGGTCCGGCAGTACGCGAACACCGGTCTCGACCTGACGTCCGGTCGCGGCAACTTCGCGCTGTACGACGTCGCGGACGCCGACGCCCTGCTCGCCGCACTGCGCACGACCTCCGGCCGCTGACGTCGGAGCGGTCGCGCGGCCGGAGGTCGGGCCGGGCGCTGGGTCAGTACGTCCCGTCGCGACGGTCCTGCCGGGTGATCTGCTCGCCGGACGCCGGGTCGATCCCGCTCCGTGTGGTCGTCGTGGTGCGGCGACCGCCGAACGCCACCGCGAGGCTGATGATGAGCAGCACGACGCCGGCAGCCATCAGGATGTAGCCGATCAGTCGGAGGTCGACCCCGGCGACCTGGATGTTCAGGGCGAACGCCACGATGGCGCCGATCACGATCAGGGCGATGCTCGATCCGATGCGCATGGCAGGTCCTCTCGACGGGCCCGCTCGCCGGACGGCGCGCGGGCTGCCGCCGAACCTACCCGGACGCCCCGGTGGACGTTCCCCGGCACGGACACGGGCCGGCGTCAGTCGACGTCCACCTCGGCCCACCCGTCGAACCGGCCGATCTCGGTCACCCGCACCACGGCCTCGCCGGTCTCGTCGGAGGCGTCGAGGTCGATCGTCGCCGAGAACCCGAAGTCGCGGTCCCCCGACGGGTCGGCGAACGTCTGCCGAGCGCGCCACGTCCGGGACCCCTCGGACAGCTGCAGGTACTGCATCGACCGGGCGTCGGCGTCGGTGCCGATGGCGTCGTGCTCCTCGTAGTACTCCTCGAGCACGTCGTCCCACGCGTCGCGCCCGAACCCGGCCGCGCCGTCGAGTGCAGCCAACCCGTCCACGTCGTCGGCGGCGGCGAGCAGCACCCGCTGGAACAGGGCGTTGCGGACGAGCACGCGGAAGGCGCGGACGTTCCCGGTGAGCCGCGCGGGCTGCGGCGGCGCGATCTCCTCGTGCTCGGCCTCGGCGAGCGCGACGTCCCCGTTGAGGAGCGCCTCCCACTCGTCGACGAGCGAGGAGTCGGTCTGCTTGACGACCTCGCCGAGCCACTCGATGAGGTCGTCGAGCTCGGGGGTGCGCTGTTCCTCGGTGATCGTCTGGCGCATGGTGCGGTAGGCGTCCGACAGGTAGCGGAGGACGAGTCCCTCGGAGCGGGTGAGCTGGTAGAACCGCACGAAGTCGCCGAAGGTCATGGCGCGTTCGTACATGTCCCGGACGACGGCCTTGGGCGAGAGCTGGAAGTCGAGGACCCACGGCTGTTCGGCGGCGTAGGCCTCGTAGGCGGCCGTCAGCAGCTCGTCGAGCGGCTTGGGCCAGGTGACCTCCTCGAGCAGCTCCATCCGCTCCTCGTACTCGATGCCCTCGCGCTTCATGCGGGCGACCTCTTCGCCGCGCTCCTTGAACTGCTGCTGCGCGAGGATCGCCCGCGGGTCGTCGAGGGTCGCCTCGACGATCGACACCATGTCGAGCGCGTAGGTCGGTGACTCCGGGTCGAGCAGCTCGAACGCGGCGAGGGCGAACGGCGACAGCGGCTGGTTGAGCGCGAAGTTCGGTGCGACGTCGACCGTCAACCGGTACTCGCCGTCGACCTTCTCGATCACCTGGGCGTTGATGAGCGTCCGCGCGATCGTGAGTGCCCGCCGGGCCATCGCGAGTTGCCGGGCCCGGGGCTCGTGGTTGTCGAACACGAGCGACCGGACGTCCTCGAAGGGGGAACCGCCGCGCGCCACGACGGAGAGCACCATCGCGTGCGTGATCCGCATGCGGGACACCATCGGCTCGGGCTCGGCCGCGATGAGCTTCTCGAAGGAGGCCTGCCCCCACGAGACGAACCCGTCCGGGGCCTTCTTGCGCTTGATCTTCCCCTTCTTCTTGGGGTCGTCCCCGGCCTTCGCGATCGCGCGGGCGTTCTCGATGTCGTGCTCCGGCGCCTCGGCGACGACGTCGCCCTCGGTGTCGTACCCGGCGCGGCCTGCACGTCCGGCGATCTGGTGGAACTCGCGTGCGGAGAGCTGCCGCATCTTCGTCCCGTCGAACTTCGTCAGGCCGGTGAACAGCACGGCGCGGATCGGCACGTTGATGCCGACGCCGAGGGTGTCCGTGCCGCAGATGACCGGCAGGAGTCCCCGCTGCGCGAGCTGCTCGACGAGCCTCCGGTACTTCGGCAGCATGCCCGCGTGGTGGACGCCGATGCCCGCGCGGATGAGCTTGGAGAGGGTCTGCCCGAACCCGGCACTGAAGCGGAAGCCCGCGATGGCCGCGGCGATCTCGTCGCGACGCTCGCGACTGGCGACGCGGGCGGAGAGGAGCGCCTGCGCCCGCTCGAGCGCGGCCGCCTGGGCGAAGTGGACGATGTAGACCGGGGCCTTGCCCTCCTCGAGCAGCCGTTCGACGGTCTCCTGCACGGGCGTCATGACGTACTCGTAGGACAGCGGCACCGGCCGCGAGACGCCGGTCACGCGGGCCGTCGGCCGTCCGGTCCGTCGGGAGAGGTCGTCGGCGATGGTGGTGACGTCACCGAGCGTGGCGGACATGAGGAGGAACTGCGCCCGCTCCAGCACGAGCAGCGGGACCTGCCACGCCCACCCGCGGTCGGGGTCGCCGTAGAAGTGGAACTCGTCCATGACGACGACGTCGACCTCGGCGTCGGGGCCCTGCCGGAGCGCGAGGTTCGCGAGGATCTCGGCCGTGCAGCACACGATCGGGGCGTCCGCGTTGACGCTCGAGTCGCCGGTCACCATGCCGACGTTCTGCGCGCCGAAGAGGTCGACGAGCTGGAAGAACTTCTCGGAGACGAGGGCCTTGATCGGCGCCGTGTAGTAGCTCCGCTTCCCCTCGGCGAGCGCGGCGAAGTGGGCGCCGGCCGCGACGAGCGACTTGCCGGTGCCGGTGGGGGTCGACAGGACGACGTTGGCGCCCGACACGAGTTCGATGACCGCCTCGTCCTGCGCCGGGTACAGCGGACGGCCGCCATCGGCGGCCCACGCGGCGAACGCCTCGTAGACGGCGTCCGGGTCGACGACACCGTCGACCGCCGCCGGCAGGGCGGCGACGAGCGGAGGCTGGGTGGTGACGTCGGTCATGCGTCCATCCTCCCAGGTGCGGACGGGGCGGCCGGGAGGCGCGGTGCGGGCCCGCCCTGCGCCTCCAGTCCGGATCGTGCCGAGCCGCAGACCCTGCTCCATACGCGCGCATAGACTCGCGACATGCGCGAACTCGGCTTCCTCTCCTTCGTCCCGAACCACGGTGTCACCGCAGGTGCCGCTGGAGCGCTTGAGGACGGCCTGCGGCTCTTCGCCGCTGCCGAGTCGTTCGGCTACGGCACCGGGTGGGTCCGCGGTCGCCACTTCGAACCGTTCCTGACGAGCCCGATGACGTTCTTCGCCGCCGCGGCGCAGCGGACGAGCACGATCGGCTTCGGCACCGCGGTCCTCGGCATGCGGTACGAGGACCCGGTCCGGCTCGCGGAGGACGCCAGCACCGTCGACCTGCTGAGCGGCGGCCGTGTGCAGCTCGGGATCAGCACGGGCATCGCCGGGTACGGGCCGATCCTCGATCCCGTGTTCGGCGCAGTCGACCGGAGCTTCCGCGACGAGGCCGAGACGCGCGCCGCCCGGCTGCTCGAGGTCCTGCAGGGCGAGCCACTCGGCACGGCCGGGAAGGGCTACGAGAGCATCCCTGCCGGAGCGGACCTCGCGCTGCAGCCGCTCAGCCCGGGTCTGCGCGACCGCGTGTGGTGGGGCGGGGGCAGCCTGGGCACCGCGGTCCGCACCGCCGAGAAAGGCCTGCTGCTGCACTGCTCGACGCTCAACACCGAGGACACGGGCGCCCCGTTCGCCGAGGCGCAGGCGGACCAGATCACCGCCTACCGGGAGCGCTTCGCCGAGTTGCAGGCCGCCGGCCAGCACACGGGCCGCACGCCGAAGGTCGCGGTCGGGCGCATCGTCGTCCCACTGCTCGACGACCACGACCGGGCGGTGCACGAGGAGTTCCTGACCGGCTACGCCTCCGGGATGGACGACGAGGGCCGACCCCACTCCGGCCCGCCCTTCCGCTTCAGCAAGGTCCTGTCCGGCTCGGTGGCGGAGATCATCGACGCGCTGCTCGCCGACCCGGCCGTGGCGTCGACCGACGAACTCGTGATCACCCTGCCCGCGAACGGCGATGCCGCATCGCACGAGCGGATCCTCCGGATCGTCGCCGAGGAGATCGCGCCGGCGCTCCGCACGGCCGACTGATCCCGGGCGGCTGTCGTGCGCTGACCGCGCCGCGGACGCTCGGCCGGAAGGCATCCGGCGGGGCCCGTGTCGGGCTGGTGAGTTCCCCGGGCCCCCGGCCGGATGACCATCCCGTTCCTGATCCGCACGGGATGGTCTGCCCATCGTTGCACTCGGCGTCCGGGTTGTCACACCGAGTCTGCGGATTCCGGCCCGACAAGGTGAAGCTTCTTCACCGTCGCGACGCCGACCCGACAATCCGTGCGACCCACTCGACCGCGAACGCCGCGACCACGACCACCGCGACGCCCCGGAAGAGCGCCTCGGAACGACGAATGCGTCCCCGCGCGAGCGCGGGGACGCATCCTGACACACCGGCGTCATCGGGGCTGACCGATCGGATCAGGAGACCGGCTCGCTCACACGTCGACGCCGTTGATGGTGTGTACGCGACCGGTAACCAGCCGGAACACGCGGATCCATGTTACTGAACGAGGCGCCGCGTGGTGCGGATTCCGGATGGGGTCACTGCTCCAGTTCGAGGGTCGCGGTGCCGGCCACGTCCACGACGGACGCGCCGACGTGCAGCGTGAAGGAGCCGGGCTCGTACGCCCAGGCACCGTCCCAGTGCGCGAACGCCCGCGCCGGGACCTCGATCGACACCTCGGTCGAGGCGCCCGCAGCGAGGCGGACCGGTGCGAACCCGACGAGCCAGCGGACCGGCCGGTCGACCATCGACTCCGCCCGCGAGGCGTACACCTGCACGACGTGCTTGCCGGCGCGGTCGCCCGTGTTCGCGACGGTCGCGGTGACGATCACGGCGTCGCCCTCGCGGACGGTCGGGGTCGCGGCCACACCGTCGATGCTCCACGTCGTGTAGCCGAGGCCGTGGCCGAACGGGTACGCCGGCTCGGTGCCCGCGCGGAGCCAGGCCCGGTAGCCGATGTGCACGCCCTCGTCGTAGGCGACCTCGCCGTCGACCGGGGTGACGTTCGACACCGGAGTGTCCTCGAGCGTCGCCGGCCAGGTGGTGGGGAGTCGTCCGCCGGGTTCCGCGGCACCGGTCAGCACGTCGGCGAGGGCGTTGCCGTACTCCTGCCCACCGAACCAGGTCAGGAGCACCGCGGCGACGTCGTCCCGCCACGGCATCTCGACCGGGGAACCGGAGTTGACGACCACGACGGTGTTCGGGTTCGCGGCGGCCACGGCCCGGACGAGGTCGTCCTGGTGCCCGGGGAGCGCGAGCGAGTCGCGGTCGTAGCCCTCGGACTCGACCTTGCTGTTCGTGCCGACGACCACCACGGCGACGTCGGCGCCGGCCGCGGTCCGCACGGCCTCCTCGATCAGGACGGCCGGGTCGGCGTCGCTCGGCTCGGTGCCGAACTGGTACGCGAGCACCCCGCCGAGCGTCTCGTCCTGCACGACGTCGTACTCGATGCGGATCGCGAGCTGCTGCCCCGCCTCGACCTCGACGGGCACCGAGCGCGCCGGCGGGTTGAGGAAGGCCGCGCCGAGCTGGTCACCCTCCGAGCCGACGACCTCGTCGAGGACGAGCTCGCCGTCGATCCACATCCGGGAGTGCCCGGTGGCCCCGATGCCGATCCGGACCGTGCCGGTCGAGGGTGCGGTGTAGGTCGTCGTGATGTCGAGCCGGTCGGCCTCACGGGTCGGGGCGTCGCCGCCGAACCAGAACAGCGCGGTGGCCCGGCGGTCCTCGACGTACAGCTCGGCGCCGTCGCGGACGAACGCGACCCGGGCGCCGGGCGCACCGGTCGACGGGTTCGTGATCGTCGACAGCGGGAACTCCGCGATCCCCTCCTGCACGACCGCACCCATGGCGTAGTCCACCGAGGCGCCGGGGAACGCGGCGCGGATGCCCTCGACGGGGGTCACCACGTGCGACGGCACGACGGTGGCCGACCCGCCGCCCTGGCTGCGGGCCTGGTCGGCGTTGTGCCCGATGAGGGCGATGCGGGACACGGCGGCCCGGTCGATCGGCAGGACGCCGGTGTTGCGGACGAGGACCGTGCCCTCGGCCTCGGCCTCACGGACGAACGCGACACCGTCCTCCACGTGGACGGGCTGCGCGGCGACGGGCTCGAACCCCTCGAGCGCACCGACACGGGCGGCGAGGGTGAGGATGCGGCGGACCTTGCGGTCGATCGCGTGCTCGGGCACGGAACCGTCCCGCACGGCGGCGAGCAACGGCCCCTCGCTCCACCACGGGTTCGGCCCGGGCATCGCGACGTCCTGGGACGCCGTGGCCGCGTCGACCGAGCGCACGCCGGTCCAGTCGGAGACGACGATCCCGTCGAAGCCCCACTCGGAGTTGAGGGGCGTCTCGAGGAGGTCGTTCTCGGACGCGGTGACACCGTTGATCGCGTTGTACGACGACATGATCGCCCAGGCATGGGCCTCGGTGACGGCCTTCTCGAACGCGAGGAGGTAGAGCTCGCGGAGCGCCCGGTCGGACACCTCGGTCGAGGCGGTGAAGCGGTCGGTCTCGTAGTCGTTCGCGACGTAGTGCTTCGGGGTCGCGGCGACACCGTTCTCCTGCACGCCCTCGACGTAGGACGCGGCGAGGACCGCGGTGAGGACCGGGTCCTCGCTGAAGGCCTCGAAGTGGCGGCCGCCGAGGGGCGAGCGGTGCAGGTTGATGGTCGGTCCGAGGACCACGTCGACGCCCTTGCGCCGGGCCTCGACCGCAGCGGCGGCGCCGTAGCGCTTCGCGATCGCCCGGTCCCAGCTCGCCGACAGCGCGGTCGCGGACGGGAGGTTGAGCGACGGGTCGCGCTCGTCCCACACCTCGCCACGGACGCCGGAGGGTCCGTCCGACATGAGGATGCGGCGCAGCCCGATCTTCTCGATCGGCCAGGTCGTCCAGAAGTCACGTCCGGTGAGCAGCTGCACCTTCTCCTCGGTCGTCAGCTGTTCGAGGAGCGCCTCGATGCGCTCGGTGAGCGGACGGGAGGCGGTGCTCACGGTCTGCGTTTCGGTCACGATGGGTGGGTCCTTTCGTCGGTCGGCGAGCGTCAGCGCACGCCGCGGATGCGGGAGACGGAGGCGATGCCGAGCAGGCCGACCACCGCTCCGGTGATGAAGAAGCCGCTGTAGCCGCCGGTCAGGGCGATCACACCGGGGGCGGCCGCGGGGACGATCGACTGCGGGAGCGCCTGGGCGATGTTCACGACACCGAGGTCCTTCGCGTTGTCCTCGTCGCTGGGCAGGACGTCGGTGATCAGCGCGAGGTCGACCGCGTAGAAGACGCCCATGCCGGCGCCCATCACGAACTCGCCGACGAGCACCGTCGACAGCGACGGCGCCAGTGCGATGAGCACCAGGCCGACGACCCCGACGACGCCGGCGACCGCGACGAAGAGCTTCCGCCGTCCGAGCCGGTCGGAAAGCCACCCGGCGACGAGCGAGGTGAGGACGATGCCGACGACGTTCCAGAGCGTGCCCTGGAAGACCGCGTTGGCGAGGTTCGCCTCGTTCACCCCGATGTCGTCGCGCAGGAAGTACGTCAGGTACGAGACCGCCGTGTACTGGGCCGCGACCATCATGAAGCGGGTGAGCCAGGCCCAACCGAGGTCGGGGTGCTTGACCGGGTTGAACACGAACGAGCCGAAGAGCTGGCCCACGCCGAGCTTCGACGTCGGCCGGTCCACGAGCACGCGGTCCCGGAAGAGCACGGCGTAGAGGACGACCACGGCGGATCCGATCGCCCCGGGGACGATCATCTGCGTGGCGGACGTCGAGAAGAGCTGCACGAGAAACGTCCCGCCGACCAGCGCGAGGTTCTGCGCCAGTCCGAGGAGCGCGGCGACGCGACCGCGCTGCGAGCGCGTGACGTGGTCCGGCATGACCGCGGTGAGCGCCGCGATCGTGGCGTTGTACGCGACCTGCGCGACGCCCCAGGCGACGACGAGCACGACGACGGAGGACGTCGTGGCGACGACGACGAGGGCTGCGAAGCCGAGCACCGTGCCACCGATGATCCACGGACGGCGCATGCCGAGCCTCCCGGCAGTCCGGTCGCTGAAGCGACCCGCCAGCGGGTTGGCGACCATCGCGGCGAACGCGCCGATGCCGAGGGCGGTGCCGAGCACGCCCGCCTGGTCCTGCGGCGCGATCTCGGCGACCTTGAGCGCCATCGCGACCAGCACGGGCGGCAGGAGGGCGATGAACAGGCCGAACATCGCGATCGGCATGCCGAGCGTGTACATCAGCGGGTTGCCGCGACCGTGCGTGGGGGCGACTGCGGTCGGGGTGTCGGCCATGGTCAGGGCGTCGTTGGCCACTGGGTCCTTCTTCCGGGTACGCCACCGTCGTCGGTGACTCGCACGCCTTCCTCGGCGGCTGCGCCCACGGTAGCACGCAAAACCTACTTGTAGTTGGTTTTACCGGTCCCCACCGAGCGGTATGGTCACCGCATGGCACGACGGGGTTCGTACGCAAAGGGCATCGCGAAGCGTGAGGAGATCCTCTCGATCGCGCTCGACCTCGTCGCCGTGAACGGCTTCCGCCGGACGAGCATCAAGGACATCGCCGACGCCGTGGGGCTCACCCAGGCCGGGCTGCTGCACTACTTCGACTCGAAGGACGAGCTCTGGGTCGAGGTCCTCAAGCGCCGCGACGAGATCGACGACGCCCACGACTGGCACGCCTCGGACCCGGCCGCGCTCCTCGCCGCCGTGGTCCGCCACAACGCCGAGGTCCCCGGGCTCGTCCAGATGTTCGTCAACCTGTCCGCCGCTGCAGCCACCGACCCGGAGCACGCGGCACACGCCTACTTCCAGCAGCGGTACGAGACGGGCCGGACCACGATGGCCCGACAGCTGCGCGAGATGCAGGGAGACGGTCGGCTCCGCCCGGACGTCGACGCCGAGGCGCTCGCCAGCGTGATGCTCGCGGTGTCCGACGGCATGCAGATCCAGTGGCTCTACGACCCGACGCGGGACATGGCCGAGCACGTCGAGCTCGTCGCGGCGCTGGCGATCACGCAGGCCGCGACGAAGGTCAGCGGCTGACCGACCGGAGCTCCGGGAACCGGTCCTCGCGCCACTCCCCCTCGGCCGGCGCCCCGCTCGCGGCCGCGCGTTCCTCGCGCTCCCGCAGTTCGACGCGGCGGATCTTGCCCGAGATGGTCTTCGGCAGCTCCGCGAACTCGACGCGGCGGACCCTGGCGTAGGCGGGCAGCACGGCTCGGGCGTGCTGCAGGACCTGCAGGGCGGTGTCGGCGTCGGGCTCCCAGCCTGCGGCGAGCGTGACGTACGCCTTGACGATGTTGAGCCGGGCCGCGTCCGGGGCCGGGACGACCGCGCTCTCGGCGACGGCCGGGTGCTGCAGCAGGGCGCTCTCGACCTCGAACGGCGAGACCTTGTAGTCCGAGGACTTGAACACGTCGTCGGTGCGGCCGATGAACGTGAGCTGCCCGTCGGCGTCACGCGCAGCGATGTCCCCGGTGTGGAAGAACCCGTCGCGCATCGCGTCGTCGGTGCGGGCGGGGTCGCCGAGGTAGCCCGACATGAGGTTCACCGGCCGCTCCGCGAGGTCGAGGCAGATCTCGCCCTCGTCGGCCTCCGTGCCGGTGAGCGGGTCGAGGAGGACGACCTCGACGCCCGGCAGCGGGGTGCCCATCGCGCCGGGGGTCACCGGGGCGCCGGGCGGGTTGCCGATGATCGCCGTCGTCTCGGTCTGGCCGTAGCCGTCGCGGATCGTGAGGCCCCACGCGTCGGACACCCGCGCGATCACCTCGGGGTTGAGCGGCTCGCCCGCGGAGACGACCTCGCGGAGTGCCCGGGGCCGTGCTCCGAGGTCGCCCTGCAGCAGCATCCGCCAGGCGGTCGGCGGGGCACAGAACGAGGTGACGCCGTGCTCGTCGAGCGCGGCGAGCAGCGCCACCGGGTCGAAGCGCGGGGTGTCGTGGACGAAGACGGTCGCCTCGGCGATGAACGGCGCGAAGAAGCAGCTCCACGCGTGCTTGCCCCATCCCGGCGAGCTGATCGCCAGGTGCACGTCGCCCGGCCGGACCCCGATCCAGTGCATCGTGCTGAGGTGGCCGACCGGGTACGAGGTCTGCGAGTGCACGACCATCTTCGGCTTCGACGTGGTCCCCGACGTGAAGTACACCAGGCACGGGTCGGTCGACCGCGTACGGACGACGGGTCGTACCTCGTCCGCCGGGGCGGGCTCGCCGAGGTCGGTCGGGTAGGTCGTCCAGCCGTCGACCGCCCCGCCGACGACGATGCGCGAGAACCCGCCGTGCACGTCGTCGAACTTCGTGGTCTCGGTGGCGTTCGTGACGACGTGCGCCACCGCACCGCGGTCGACGCGGTCCTGCAGGTCGGCGGTGTCGAGCATGGTCGTCGTCGGGAGGATCACCGCGCCGACCTTCATGACCGCGAGCATCGTCTCCCAGATCTCGAGCTGGTTGCCGAGCATGAGCAGCACGTGGTCGCCCTTGCGCACGCCGTGCGCGTGCAGGAACGCCGCGAGGCGGTCCGACCGGGCCGCGAGCTCGGCGTAGCTGAAACGCCGGTCACGGTCCGCGTCCACGAGGTGGAGCGCGGTGCGGTCGTTGTCGTGCGCGATGACGTCGAACCAGTCGTCGGCCCAGTTGAACGTCTCGCCGACGTCGGGCCAGGTGAACCCGGCGCGGGCGTCCGCGGCGGAGGGCGCGTCGAGGAGCTGGTCGCGGGCGGCACGGAAGGCGGCGGTCACGTCGGGGGAGGACACCAGATGATCATGCCCGATCACGCTGCGCCGTCGTTGACCGAGCGGGTGCGGCACGCTCACGCGCACCGGCCGGGAGGCCCGTGGAGCGTCCGGCGGACAGGTACCGTCCGTGCCTGGTTGCGTCCACCCCTCGGCGGGCAGGATGGTCCGGTACGAACACTCGACGAAGAGGAGACGCGATGACACGCGTGGTGGTCACCGGAGGCAGCGGGAAGCTCGGACGGGCCGTGGTCCGGCACCTGGACGAGCACGGGTACGACGTGGTGCTGGTCGACCGGGTCCCGTCCCCGGACAAGCCCGAGCGGGTGCCGTTCATCCGCACCGACCTCACCGACCACGGACAGGTCCTGAACGTGCTGCTCGGCGTGGACGACCGGTACGACCACGTCGACGCCGTGGTGCACCTCGCCGCGGTCCCCGCACCCGGCCAGGTGCCGGACGTGGCGCTCATCACGAACAACGTCACGTCGTCGATCAACGTCTTCCACGCCGCTCGTCAGGCGCGCATCAAGAACGTGGTGTGGGCGTCGAGCGAGACCCTGCTCGGCATCCCGATGGGCGAGCACCACCCGCCGTACCTGCCGGTCGACGAGGAGTTCCCGGTCCGCCCGCAGTCCTCGTACTCGCTCGGCAAGGCCGTCGAGGAGGAGATGGCCCGCCACTTCACCCGGTGGGACCCGGAGCTCAAGATGATCGGCCTGCGGTTCTCGAACGTGATGGACGAGACCGACTACCCGTCGTTCCCGTGGGACGCCACCCCGGAAGCGAAGACCTTCAACCTGTGGTCGTACATCGACTCGCGGGACGGCGCCCAGGCGGTCCGCCGTGCGCTCGAGGCCGACCTGACCGGGTTCGAGGCGTTCGTCATCGCGAACACCGACACCGTGATGGACACCCCGACCATCGAGCTCGTCGAGCGGTTCGTCCCGGACATCGAGCGCCGGAGCGACATCGACGGCGTCAGCTCGCTGCTGTCGAGCGAGAAGGCCCGCGAGCTGCTCGGCTTCGTGCCCGAGCACAGCTGGCGCGACCACCGCGCCTGAGCCGCCGGCCGCCCGGCTCGGACACGCCGGGCGGGTCCCGACGATCGGCCGGGCCCCGGCGGCCAGCCGGGTCAGGCCGGCAGCAGCAGCCCGTCGAGGACGAGGTCCCGCGCCCGCGGCAGCAGGTCCGCCGTGAGCGCGGCCTCGTCGACGCCGGTGATCTGGGCGATCGCGCCGACGATGGCCGCGACCGAGAGTTCGCCGTCGCACGCCCCGACGAACGCGGCGAGCGCCGTGTCCGCGTCGACCCGACGGCCGAACCCACCACCCTGCACGAGGGTCATCACGGTCGGGTCGTCGTTGCCGGGCCAGTAGGCGCGCTCCTCGGTCACGTCGCCCGCGACCCGGAGGTGCGCCGCGGCGAGCGCGGCGTCGTCGTGCACGGCGAGCCAGGCGGCCGCGTCGAGGGCGCGCGCCACGGTGGCGCCGAGTCCGGCGGGGTTGGACCCGAGCGTCTCGGGGACGCGTTCGAAGCGGCGGAGGTGGGGCGTGCCTCCCGGCACGTCGGTGTCGTGCGGAGCACGGCGCACCACGACGTAGCCGAAGCCGACCCCCGTGACCCGACGGTCCCGGAAGTCGTCGAGCCAGGCGTCGACGAGCTGGTCGAACTCGGCCGTGCCGGGCTTCGTGCCGCCGTCGCGGATCCACGTCTCGGCGTAGGCGGGCGGGTCCTGACGCTCCCGCTCGACCACCCAGACGTCGAGCTCGGCGTCGGCGAACCACGAACTCACCCGCTCGAGCCCGTCGGACCCCCAGCGGTACTCCCAGTTGCCGAGCAGCTGCGCCGTGCCGCCGGGCTCGAGGTGCTCCTCGAGCCCGCGGAGCACGGTCTCGACGAGGGTGTCGCCGACCATGCCGCCGTCGCGGTACTCGTACGCCGGGACGCCCTCGCGCCGGGGCGTGATGACGAACGGCGGGTTCGACACGATGCGGTCGAAGCGTTCCCCGGCGACGGGCTCGAACAGCGAGCCGAGTCGGAACTCGATGCCGTCGAGACCGTTCAGCGCGACGTTGAAGCGGGCGATGTCGAACGCTCGGCGGGAGATGTCGGTGGCGACGACCTGGTCGGCGAACCGGCGGGCGTGCATGGCCTGGATGCCGCACCCGGTGCCGAGGTCGAGCACCCGGCCGACGTGCACGGGCAGCTGCAGGCCGGAGAGCGTGGTCGTCGCGCCGCCGATGCCGAGGACGTGCTCCTCGCCGAGCGCCGTGCCGAGGGCGAGCTCGCCGAGGTCGGACACGATCCACCAGCTGCCCGCGCCGAGGTCGTCGACGAACGCGTAGGGGCGGAGGTCGACCGTCGGGTGGACGAGCACGTCCGCGACGTCGAGCGGGAGCCCGGAGTCGTCGGAGCTCGTCGGGTCGAGCCGCAGGAGTCCCGCGGCGACGACCCGGTCGACACCGGCCGTCGGGAACGCGGCGTCGGCGTGGGCACGCGAGACGGGCAGCCCGAGGACGAAGAGCGTGGCGAGCGTGGCGAGCGGCGACGACTCGCGCGACGCCAGTGCACGCAGCGCGGCCACCCGCGATCCGCGGTGGAGCGACGCGGCGGCCTCGGCGCCCCAGAGCGAGTCGAGCCGCTCGACCGTGAAGCCCGCGGCGTCGAGGTCGGCGGCGATCGCGGTCACTCCGGGCTCGGTCGCGATCGTGGGCAGACGGTGGGTCGTACGCGGCTGGCGGGGCGACGGACCGACCGGGCTCCCGTGGCTCGTGGGGCTCCCCTGGCTCCCGTGGCTCGCCGGGCTCCCCTGGCTCGCCGGGGTCACGGGGCGACGTCCTCGCGCATGAGGGCGGCGGGGACCTCCCACGCGACCACGAGGCCGAGCAGGCCGGGGAACCGCTCCTGCACGTCCTCGATGCGCGCACGGCTGGACCGGACCAGACCCTCCTGGTGCTGTTCGAGCAGTCCGGCCTCGCGCAGGACGCGGAAGTGGTGCGTCAGCGTGGACTTCGGCCGGTCGACGCCGACCCAGCCGCAGCTCCGCACGCCGCCGGCCGCGTCGACGAGGTACCGGTGGAGGATCGCGAGCCGGATGGGGTCGCTGAGGGCGTCGAGCACGACGGGCAGGTCCATCTCGGCGACGGTCGGCTGGGGCAGCCGCTCCGGGGCATCGACGTTCGCGGGCATGCACGAGACGGTAGCACCGCTCCCCTCCCTGTACGACTTGCATCGTACAGACGGCTACGGTACGAATGCAGTCGTACAAGACCTCCTCGGAAGGGTGCTCATGCAGCAGTCAGCTCGCTCGGTCGCCGGGTTCTGGATCCTGGCCGCGGTGCTCCTCGCCGCGATGGCGTCGTCCTCGGTCCCGTCGCCCATCTACCCCGTCTACGCGGCCGAGTGGCACCTCACGCCGCTCATGCTCACCGCGGTGTTCGCGATCTACGTCGCCGGGCTCCTCGTGACCATGCTCGTCGCCGGGCGGCTCTCGGACCACGTCGGCCGGAAGCCGGTGCTGTTCGCCGGCGGCCTGCTGCTCGTGCTGTCGCTCGGGCTCTTCACCGGCGCCGACGGCCTCGGCGCGCTCGTCCTCGACCGCATCGTGCAGGGCGTCGCGGTCGGCCTGCTGATCGGCGCGCTCGGTGCCGCGCTCATCGACCACTCGCTCGAGCGCTTCCCCGCGCTCGCGGGCGTCCTCAACGGAGCCGTCCCGCCGTTCGCCCTCGCGACCGGCGCACTGTCGAGCGGCGCCCTCGTCGAGTGGGGCCCCGCACCCGAGCAGCTCGTCTACGTCGTGTTCGGCGCGCTCCTCCTCGTGCTCGTGGCGGCGCTCGTCGTCGTCCCCGAGCGGGTGACCCGCCGCCCCGGGGCACTCCGGTCGCTCCGCCCCACGGTGTCCGTGCCGCGGGCGTCGCGCACCCTGTTCCGGAGCGTGGCCGGCTCGCTCGTCGCCAGCTGGGCGCTCGGCGGCCTCTTCCTGTCCCTCGTGCCGTCGGCGCTCCGCAGCGTGTTCGGCATCGAGGACCACTTCGCCGCCGGTGCCCTCATCGCGGTCGTCACCGGCGTCGGCGGGCTCACGGGCCTGGCGATCCAGCGGCTCGACACCCGCCGGAGCCTGCTCCTCGGGCTCGTCGCGCTCATCATCGGTCCGGTCGTCACCGTGTCGTTCGTCTTCGCGCACTCGCTGCCCGGCCTCGTCGTCGGCAGCGCTATCGCCGGCGTCGGGTTCGGCGCCGGCTTCCAGGCCCCGCTCCGCATGCTCCTCGCGACCGCCGCCCCGACGCACCGCGCCGGCCTGCTGTCCACCGTCTACATCGTCAGCTACCTGGCGTTCGGGCTCCCCGCGGTCGTCGCCGGGCTCCTCGAGCCGACGTTCGGGTTCGTGCCCGTGCTCGCCGGGTACGGCGCCTTCATCGTGCTCGCCGCGGCGGTCGCCCTCGTGCTGCAGCTCGGCTCACGCCGGCGTGCGGCGGTCGAGGAGCAGGCCGCCGAGGTCGTCGAGCGGACCGCCACCGGCTCCGTCCGGACGTGCCCGGACCGGGGCGCCGCGACCGCCGACTGAGCTCGCTGCCCGTCGGGCCGCTCAGTGCCCGGGGCGGGGGTGCTTCGGGGCGCGGGCCTGCATGCCCATGTTGCGGTGGGCGTCCGCGTGGGCGGCGTCCACGTCGGCCTTGCCCCGGTCGGCCGCCTTGCGGAGCCACCGCGGGCCCCGGGCCTTCGCCCAGTCCCAGAACCGGTGCAGCCGGGCCCGGAGCCACGTGATGATCCGGTGGAAGAAGTGGAACTCGCTGGCGAGGATCGTCAGGCCGATGAACACCACGAGCCAGCCGGGCCCGGGCAGCGGCACGAGGATGAGCCCGATGACGACCACGAGTCCGCCCACGGCCCCGACGAGCACCTTGTAGACGAGGTGCACGTGCGGGCGCGCGTGGATCCACGCGCGGAGGTTGCGGAACCACTGGAAGCGGTGCCGGGCCGTCGCGGGCTCGACGGCGCCGGGCTGCTCGGCAGCGTCGGGTCGCTCGTCGGGTGTGCGGTCCATGTCGGCACGGTAGGGCCCGCGGCTGGGAAAGTGCGCCGTGGCGGACGGCAGGGACCTGGACGGCGCACCACGGGCCTCCCGGCCCGCGTCGTCGTCAGCGCCCGCCCGGGAGGCCCGTCATGCGTGCGCGACGCAGGTCGCCGCCCACGGGACGGCGGCCAGGCGCGCCTCGGGGATCGGCTCCCCACCGACCGCGCAGCGGCCGTAGGTCCCGGCGTCGAGCCGCGCGAGCGCGGCGTCCACCAGCCGGATCCGTTCGCGGGCGTCGTCCCGGACCGCGCCGAGCGAGCCGCGCTCCCACGCGAGCGTCGCTCCCTCGGGGTCGTGCTCGTCGTCGGAGTTCGCGTCCTGCCGGGAGTCGCTGACGTCGCGCATGCTCTGCTCCACGCCGGCGAGGAGTCGCTCGTTGCGGTGCCGCTCGGCAGTGAGCGCGGCGCGTGGGTCGTCCATGGCGGACCACCGTAGTCCGGCCGGAATGGTCTCGCGCTCGGATGCGTTCGCATCGACATGACCAAGATCGGGTTCCTGTCGTTCGGACACTGGCGTGACGTGCCGGGGTCCAAGGTGCGCAGCGCGCGCGAGGCCCTCGTGCAGGCGATCGACCTCGCCGTCGCCGCGGAGGAGGTCGGCGTCGACGGCGCCTACTTCCGCGTGCACCACTTCGCGCCCCAGCAGGCCGCACCGTTCCCCCTGCTGTCCGCGATCGCCGCAAGGACCAGCCGCATCGAGATCGGCACCGGTGTGATCGACATGCGGTACGAGAACCCGCTCTACATGGCCGAGGAGGCCGCTGCCGCCGACCTCATCTCCGGCGGCCGGCTGCAGCTCGGCGTCTCCCGGGGGTCACCCGAGACCGCTCTCGCCGGTTACCAGCAGTTCGGCTACGTGCCCGACGCGGCCGACACGAACGGCGGGGACCTCGCCCGGTCGCACACGAACGTCTTCCGCCGCGCGATCGCCGGGGAGCCGATGGCGAACGCGAACCCGCAGATGACCGGCACGACCGGCTCGCTCCCGGTGTTCCCCCTGTCGGACACGCTGCCCGACCGCATCTGGTGGGGCGCCGGCACCCGGGCCACCGCCGAGTGGACCGCCGAGCAGGGCATGAACCTCATGTCGTCGACGCTCCTCACCGAGGACACCGGTGTGCCGTTCGACGAGCTGCAGGCCGAGCAGATCGAGCGCTTCCGGTCGACGTGGGAGCAGATGGGGTGGGAGCGCACCCCGCGGGTCTCGGTCTCCCGGAGCATCATCCCGATCGTCGACGACGAGTCGCGGCACTACTTCGGCGTCCGCGCGCAGGTCGAGGGACAGGACCAGGTCGGGCACCTCGACGGTGGGCTCGCTCGCTTCGGCCGCTCGTACATCGGATCGCCGGAGGAGCTCGTGGCCGAGCTCGCCGCCGACAGGGCCGTCCGTGCTGCCGACACCGTGCTCGTCACCGTGCCGAACCAGTTGGGCGTCGACTTCAACGCTCGGCTGCTCGCGGCGGTGAAGGACGTCGTCACGGAGGTGGACGCGGCGCCGGTCCCGGCCTGAGCGCAGTGGTCCCCCTTGTTGCCGACACCCGCTTTGGGCGTGCCTGCGGTCCGTAGCCTGCCGTAGCGTCGAGGAGCACCATCCGAACTCCGTCTCCTCGAGGAGGACCCCGTGACGCTCCCGGCCGCTGGCTGGTTCCCCGACCCGCAGGACGCATCCCGTCTGCGGTGGTGGGACGGGCGCACCTGGGGTGAGGGGACGCGTGCCCTGCCCGCCCGGGCCGAGGCGGTCCTGCCCGTCGCAGTGGCCCCGGTCGGGCCGTCGTTCTCGGTGGGGACCGCCGCCGCCCGCACTCGCCCGTGGGCGTCCGGCGCCGGCACCGCCCGTCGACTCTGCGCCGTCACGCTCGTCGCCGCGATCGCCGCCGTGGCGTCCGTCGTCGTCAACCCGTTCGGGCTGTGCAGTCTCGTCGCGCTGCTCGCCGGCCTGTTCGCGGTGATCGCGCCGCGGGCCACCGGTGGCTGGCGGGTGCTGTCGCGGAGCATCGCGGCGAGCGCCCTCGTGGTCGCGGTGTCCACGGCCGCGGTCGCCGCGTCGGCGCAGTTCCGGCTGTTCTGAGGGGCCGCGCGCCGACCGCGCTCCCGGCGCCGACCGCGCTCGCGACCGCGCTCGCGGCGCCGACCGCGCTCCCGTTCACGGCGCCGACCGCGCTCCCGTTCACGGCGCCGACCGCGCCCCCGGCGCCGACGTCGTTCGCACAACCGAAGACCATCCGCACCGCGCGCTTCCGCGGTGCCGACGGACTCCGGTTGGGCGCTGACCCTCCACACAACGCAACGCAACGCGCGGGGTGCACGGGCGCCCGGCCGCGCGCCCCGCGCGCCCGCTACCCCCGCCGCGCCCGCGGGTGCGCCGTCTGGTACACGTCCCGGAGCATGTCCGCCGTCACCATCGTGTAGATCTGGGTCGTCGCCACACTCGCGTGCCCCAACAGCTCCTGCACGACCCGCACGTCCGCACCGCCCTCGAGCAGGTGCGTCGCGAACGAGTGCCGGAACGTGTGCGGCGACACGTGCGCCTCGAGCTCCGCCGTCGCCGCTGCCGCCTGGATCACGAGCCACGCACTCTGCCGGGACAGCCTGGCCCCACGAGCGCCGAGGAACAGCGCCGGCGTCGACGGACCCCGCGCGGCGAACACCGGCCGCGCCCGCACCAGGTACGCGTCGATCGCTGCCCGGGCGAAGCTCCCGAGCGGAACGATCCGCTGCTTGTTGCCCTTGCCCGTCACGCGCACGACGGAGACCCCGGACTCGTCCTCCGTCTGCACGTCGTCCACGGACAGCCCCACAGCCTCGGAGATGCGCGCCCCCGTGGCGTACAGCAGCTCGAGCAGTGCCCGGTCCCGCAGCTGCACCGGATCGTCCCCGACGACCGCGCCGAGCAGCCGCTCCATGTCGTGCACGGAGATCGCCTTCGGCAGCCGCATCGGGGCCTTCGGCGGGCGGACGGCGGTGCCCGGGTCGAGCGGTAGCCACCCCTCCCCCGCCGCGAACGCCGTGAAGGACCGCACGGAGCTGAGCATCCGGGCGATCGACCGCGCCGCGAGCGGTTCCGGACGGGTCGCGAGGTGCTCGACGAACCCGGCGACGTCCGCCCGGGCCAGCCGTCCGACGTCGTCGACCGCAGCAGCTCCCCCGGCTCGGTCCGCGCCCGCGGAGTCGACGACCGGAGCGTCCGCCAACCACGTGGCGAACACCGCGAGGTCGCGACGGTAGGCGGCCACCGTGTGCTGCGACAGCCCGCGCTCGATGGCGACGTGTCGCAGGTACGACTCCGTGGCCTGGTCGAGCGCGATCACCCGGTCACCGTGACGATGCGCACGCTACCGCCGGGCTGCGGCGTCCGCGGCCAGCACCGCCACGACGAGCCCGGAGTTGTGCAGCCGTCCGTCGAGGATCGCGGCGACGAGCTCCTCGCGGGGCACCCACCGCTTCACGATGTCGGCCTCCTCGGCCTCACGCTCGAACGCCGACGCGGTCGCACGGATCCCCCGCGCACGGTAGACCTCGAGGAACTCGTCGCTGCCGCCCGAGGACGTGTTGTACGTGACGAGGTGCTCCCACTCGTCGGCCTCGACGTCGGCCTCTTCGGCGAGCTCGCGCTTCGCCGCGACGAGGTGGTCCTCGCCCGGGTGGTCGAGGAGTCCCGCGGGCAGCTCCCAGTCACGCACCCGCACCGGGTGGCGGTACTGCTGGATGACGAGGACGCGCCCCTCGTCGTCCTCGGCGTACACGGCGACCGCGCCGGTGTGGTCGATGTACTCGCGCACCATCGAGCCGTCGCCGTACGCGACGGTGTCCCGCTTGACGTTCCACACGACACCCTCGTACACGACCTCGGAGTCGGTGACGTCGAAGGAGATGGGCTCGTCTGCGATGGGTGCGTCGGTCACGTGGTCAATCCAAGCACGCCCGTCCGGCAGGGACGCAACCCCGCAACGGACGGGAGGCGCGGTGCGAGCCAGCACCGTCCTCCCTCGCAGGCTCGGTCGGCGCGCCCCGCGCGACGCTTCGCGTCGCCGTCGAGCGGGGCGCGCCCGTCCGCTCGTGGCTGCGTCAGGCAGCCGACTCCTGCGGGTCGAACAGGCTCGAGGCACCCGCACGCTCGATCGCCGCACCGACGAGCCCGGCGAACAGCGGGTGCGCGTTCGTCGGACGCGACCGGAGCTCCGGGTGCGCCTGCGTGGCGATGTAGAACGGGTGCACCTCGCGGGGCAGCTCCACGTACTCGACGAGCGTGCCGTCGGGCGAGGTGCCCGAGAACACCAGGCCGGCGTCCGCGATCTGCTCGCGGTACTTGTTGCTCACCTCGTAGCGGTGACGGTGCCGCTCGGACGCCTCCGGGGCACCGTACAGCTCGGCCGCCAGCGACCCCTCGGTGAACTTCGCCGGGTACAGGCCGAGGCGCATCGTGCCGCCGAGGTCGCCACCGGCGATGATGTCCACCTGCTCGGCCATGGTCGCGATGACCGGCGTCGTGGTCTCCGGGTCGAACTCGGTGCTCGACGCGTCGGTCAGGCCGGCCTCGTGGCGGGCGCACTCGATGACCATGCACTGCAGGCCGAGGCAGAGGCCGAGCGTCGGGATCTGCTGCTCACGCGCGAAGCGGAGCGCGCCGAGCTTGCCCTCGATGCCCCGCACGCCGAAGCCACCCGGCACGCAGATGCCGTCGACGTCGCCGAGGTGCTTCGCGGCGCCCTCGGGCGTGGTGCAGTCGTCGGACACGACCCACTTGAGCTTCACGCGGGCGTTGTGGGCGAACCCACCGGCACGGAGGGCCTCGGTGACCGACAGGTACGCGTCCGGGAGGTCGATGTACTTCCCGACGAGGGCGATCGTGACCTCCTTCTTCGGCTCGTGCACCGCGTCGAGGACCGGCTTCCACGCGGTCCAGTCGACGTCGTGCGCCTCGAGTCGCAGGGCGTCGATGATCACCTGGTCGAGCCCCTGGTCGTGCAGCAGCCCCGGGAGGTCGTAGATGGAGGGCACGTCGACCGCGTTCACCACGGCGTCCTCGTCCACGTCGCACATCAGCGCGATCTTGCGCTTGTTCGAGTCCGAGACGGGCCGGTCGCTGCGGAGGACGAGCGCATCCGGCTGGATGCCGATCGAGCGCAGGGCCGCGACGCTGTGCTGCGTCGGCTTGGTCTTCTGCTCGCCGGACGCGTTCATGAACGGCACGAGCGAGACGTGCACGAAGAAGACGTTGTTCCGGCCGAGCTCGTGCCGGACCTGGCGCGCCGACTCGATGAACGGCTGCGACTCGATGTCGCCGACCGTGCCGCCGACCTCGGTGATGATGACGTCGGGCTGCGGGTCGTTCTCGGCCTGCTCGCGCATCCGACGCTTGATCTCGTCGGTGATGTGCGGGATGACCTGGACCGTGTCGCCGAGGTACTCGCCGCGACGCTCCTTGGCGATGACGCTCGAGTAGACCTGCCCGGTGGTGACGTTCGCCGCCTGCGAGAGGTTGATGTCGAGGAAGCGCTCGTAGTGCCCGATGTCGAGGTCCGTCTCGGCGCCGTCGTCGGTCACGAAGACCTCGCCGTGCTGGAACGGGTTCATCGTGCCCGGGTCCACGTTGAGGTACGGGTCGAGCTTCTGCATGACGACCTTGAGGCCGCGCGCCGTGAGCAGGTTGCCGAGGCTGGCCGCCGTCAGGCCCTTGCCGAGAGACGAGACGACCCCGCCGGTCACGAAGATCTGCTTCGTCACCTTCGGGGTCTCGTTCGAAGATTGTGTTCCGCCGCTGTAAGTGTCCGCCACGGGCTTCCATCTTACGTCAGATCGGACGGGAGGCGCGACCCGCGTTCGCCGCGGGCGTTGCGCGGGTGGATGGCCGGTGGCCGGCCCGCCGCGTGGCGCGACCGGCGAGGCGGGCCAGCCACGGGCCTCCAGGCCGCGGTCAGGCGGACTGCCCGGCGACCTCGAGGAGTTCGCGCGCGTGCTCCATGCCGCTCGTACTGTCGCCGAGGCCGGACAACAGGCGCGCCATCTCCTGCAGCCGTTCTTCGCCCTCCAGCCGGCGCACGCTCGACGAGGTCACCGCCCCGCTGGCGTCCTTCACGACGTTGAGGTGGTTGTTGGCGAAGGCCGCGACCTGCGCGAGGTGCGTCACGACGATCACCTGCGTCCGCTCCGCGAGCTGCGCCAACCGTCGACCGATCTCGATCGCCGCGGCACCGCCGACACCGGCGTCGACCTCGTCGAAGACGAACGTCGGCACCGTGGTGCTGCCGGCCATCACGACCTCGATCGCGAGCATCACGCGGGAGAGCTCGCCGCCGGACGCCCCCTTGCCGATCGGTCGCGGGTCGGTGCCCGAGTGCGGCTGGAGCAGGATCGCGACCTGGTCACGTCCGTGCCGGCGGTACTCGCCCGCGTCGGTGACCTCGACCACGAGGGTCGCACCGGCCATCGCGAGCGACTTCAGCTCGGCCGTCACACGCTTCGCGAGGTCTCCCGCGGCCTTCGTGCGTGCGGTCGTCAGTGCGGCGGCGGCGTCGGCGAGCCGTTGTTCGTCCTGCTCGACCGCCTGCTGCAACGCGGCGATCCGGTCGTCGTCGCCGTCGAGCTCGAGGAGTCGCTCCCCGGCGCGCTGCCCGTAGGCGATGACGTCGTCGACGGTCTCGCCGTACTTGCGGGTGAGCCCGGCCAGCAGTGCCCGGCGTTCGTTGATGAGCTCGAGGTCGTGCCCCGCGTCCGGCTCGAGCGATCCGAGGTAGCTCGACAGGCTCGCCGAGGCCTCGGTCGCCTGGATGCTCAGCTCGGTCAGCTGCTCGAGCACGGGTTGCAGCGCAGCGTCGGACGCCGCGACCCGCTCGATCGCACGCCGGGCGGACTCGACGAGCCCGACGACGTCCGGGGCGCCCTCGAGCGACTCGCTCGACAGGGCCTCGTGCGCGAGTCCCGCCGAGAGCCGGAGCTCCTCGAGGTTCCCGAGGCGTTCGGCGCGCTCGGCGAGTTCGGCGTCCTCGCCCGGCTGGGGGTCGGCTGCCTCGATCTCGTCCGACGCGGCACGGATCCGTTCGGCCTCGGCGACCCGGTCGTCGCGGTCCCGGGTGAGCGTCTCGAGCTCGCCGGCGTGCTGTTGCCAGGCGTCGTAGGCGGCGATGTAGGCGCCGAGCGCCTTCTGCAGCTTCGGGCCACCGAACCCGTCGAGCGCGGCGCGCTGTGCCGCAGCGGAGGTCAGGCGGATCTGGTCCGACTGGCCGTGCACGGTGACGAGCTGGTCGGCGAGCTCGCCGAGGACCGCGACCGGAGCACCGCGGCCGCCGACCGTCGCACGGCTGCGCCCCTCGGCCGACACCGTGCGGGTCAGGAAGAGTTCGCCGTCCTCGACGGCACCCCCGGCGTCCTCGACGCGTTCGGCGACGGCGTCGTGGTCGGGGACGTGCCAACGGCCCTCGACGACCGCGGACGACGCACCCCGGCGGACGGCACCGGCGTCGGCACGGGCACCGAGGAGCAGTCCGAGCGCGGTGACGATCATCGTCTTGCCGGCACCCGTCTCACCGGTCACGACGGTGAAGCCGGGACCGAGCTCGAGCGTCGCTCCGCCGATGACGCCGAGGTCGCTGATCGAGATCTCCTCGATCACCGGTCGACCTCGTCCTCGCGCTGCGGGCCGCGCCACCCCGTGACGGGCAGCCGGAACTTGGCGACCAGGCGATCGGTGAACGGGGCGTCCTTGAGCCGCGCGACCCGGACGGGCTCCGGCGATCGGTGCACCTCGACGCGGGCGCCCGGCGGGAGGTCGTGCGCCCGGCGGCCGTCGCACCAGAGCACGCCGACGCCGCTGGTCCGGCGGAGCACCTCGACGGCGAGGGTGCAGTCCGGGCCGACGACGATCGGACGCGAGAACAGGGCGTGGGCGCTCAGCGGCACCATGAGGATCGCGTCGACGTCGGGCCACACGATCGGGCCGCCGCCGGAGAACGAGTACGCGGTCGAGCCGGTCGGGGTCGAGATGACCACGCCGTCGCACCCGAAGGACGACAGCGGACGGCCGTCCACTTCGGTGACGACCTCGAGCATCCGCTCCCGCGACGCCTTCTCGATGGTGGCCTCGTTGAGCGCCCAGGAGGAGTAGACGGTCTCCTGACCGACGACGACGTCCACCTGCAGCGCCACGCGTTCCTCGACGTGGTACTCGCCGCGGAGGGTGCGCTGGACGGTCTCTTCGAGGTCCGG
Source organism: Curtobacterium luteum (assembly GCF_014646995.1). GTDB lineage: Bacteria > Actinomycetota > Actinomycetes > Actinomycetales > Microbacteriaceae > Curtobacterium > Curtobacterium luteum. Next base: position 48,747 of record NZ_BMOI01000019.1, read on the forward strand.
TCGCTCGCTCTCGGCCAGGAAGCCGACGTGCCCGAGGTTCACCCCGACGATCGCGGCGCGGGTGCCGCGGACGAGCTCCGCCGCCCGGAGGATCGTGCCGTCGCCGCCGAGGACGATGACGATCTCGAGCTGCTCCGCCTGCACGTCGACGCCGAGGATGTCGACCTGCCCGACCGAGGCTTCGGCCCGTCGCACGTCGGCGTACTCGTCGAACGGCATCACGGGGTTGAGGCCGGCCGCGTGCAGGATGTCGCAGACCTCGACCGCCGCGTCGATGGAGTCCTGCCGCCCGGTGTGCGAGACGAGCAGGATGTGCCGTTCGTCGCTCATGCCACCCCTTCCGCCAGGTCCGTCGCCCGGTCGATCCATTCTGTCGGATTGGTACCGACACCACGCTGGAAGCGCGCCAGGTACTCGTGGTTGCCGTGCGTCCCGACGATCGGCGAGGCGGCGATCCCGGAGGTACCGAGCCCGACGTCCCAGGCCACCCAGAGCACGTTCATGAGCGCGTCGTTCCGGAGTCCGGGATCGTGCACGATGCCTTCGCGCACCCCGCCCCGACCGACCTCGAACTGCGGCTTGACCAGGAGCACGAAGTCGTCGGAGGGCACGGCCTCGGCGAGCGCGGGCAGGACGATCCGCAGCGAGATGAACGACAGGTCACCGACCACGAGCGAGGTCTCCCCCGCCGCCGGGTCGAGCGCCGCGTACGACTCGGCCGTCAGGTTCCGGGCATTGCACCCCTCGACCACGGCAACGCGGTCGTCGAGCGCCACCACCGGGTCGAGTTGGCCGTGTCCGACGTCGAGCGCGACCACGCGGCGCGCACCGCGGGCGAGGAGCACCTGGGTGAACCCGCCGGTGCTCGCGCCGACGTCGAGGGCGACCCGGCCGGCCGGGTCGACCCCGAACGCGTCGAGCGCGCCGACGAGCTTGCGCGCGGCGCGGGACACCCACTCGTCGCCGGAGTCGACGACCACGGCCGCGTCCGGGCGGGTGGGGTGCGACGGCTTGACCACCGCGGTCCCGCCGACCGTCACCCGACCGTCCTGGATGAGCTTCGCGGCCGCCGTGCGGGATCGTGCTAGTCCACGCTCGGCGACGAGCGCATCGAGACGGACGGTGCCGCCGCGTGCGTCCACGGGTGCACCGGTGGCGTCAGGCACTCGCCGTGCCGCCGCTCTCGAGCCGGGTGCGGAGCTCGTCGTGCAACGCGGCGAAGGCGTCCGCGCGGTCCGGGAGCTCGAGGCCCTCGGCCGCCGCGGTCCGTGCGGCGAAGTCCTCGTGGTCCCGCTCGGACGTCGGCGTCCCGACCACGCCGCCGGGCCGCGGCCGTGGTGCGGCGTCGCCGGGCTGCGGCGGCGTCGGGCGGTCCTCGTTCGGCACGTCCGTCACGCTACTCGCCGCCGTACAGCTTCGGGTCCACGTCGAGGCCGTAGATCGCGAGACCGGACTCCCAGATGATGGTCGCGCCGGCACGCAGCCGGTCGATCGCGTCCCCGTCGTCGAGCACGCGGACCACGTGGCCCCGCATCGCGACCGTCGCACCGCCGACCGTGACGTACCGGGTGCCGTCCTCGTCCTCGCGCCGGACCGTGCGCGGGTACGGGCTCGACAGCCCACGGAGGTCGTCGAGGATGTACGTCGGCCGCGACTTCTGGTCGGCCGCGAGGACCTGCTTGGCCTGGTCGATGCCGGTCAGGACGAGCACGCTCGGGATGCCGGCGTCGTTGGCGCCCTTGATGTCGGTGTCGAGCCGGTCCCCGATGAACAGCGGGTGCTCGCCGCCGAACCGGGCGAGGGCGGCGTCGAAGATCGGCCGCTCGGGCTTGCCCGCGACGACCGGCATCCGGCCGACGGCCTGGTGCACGGCGGACACGAGCGTCCCGTTCCCGGGCGCGATGCCGCGCTCGACGGGGATCGACCAGTCCATGTTCGTCGCCACCCAGGGCACGGACGGGTCGGCCAGGGCGAAGGACGCCTCGGCCAGCTCCGTCCACCCGAGGTCGGGCGAGAAGCCCTGGATGACCGCGGCCGGCGAGTCCTCCGCGCTGTTCGTCACGGTGAACCCGGCTTCCTCGACGATGCTCGTCAAGCCGAGCCCCCCGGTCACGAGGACCGTGGAGCCGGCGGGCACGAGCGTCGACAGGAGGCGGACGCCGGCCTGGGACGAGGTCACGACGTCGTCGGCCGAGACCTCGAGGCCGAACGCCTCGAGGTGCTCCGCCACGTCGACCGGACGACGGGAGGCGTTGTTCGTGATGTACCCGACCCGGGCGCCGAGGGACGCCCGGGTGAGCGACTCGACGGCGTGCGGGATCGCGTGGCGGCCGCGGTACACGACGCCGTCGAGGTCGGTCAGGACCAGGTCGACGCCGTGTGTGGGTGGGACGGGGACGTCAGTCGGCTGCTGATCCGTCGACGTCGACGGGGTTGTCGTCGTCGATCTCGCCGGGTTCGTCCGCGGGTCCGGGCTCGTCGAGGGGTGCGGGCTCGTCGGCTGGCTCGAGTTCGTCGTCGGCGTCCTGCTCGACCGCGGGCTCGTCGAGCTGCTCGTCGTCCCTGTCGCCTGCGTCGTCTCGGTCGTCGTACTCGTCGACTTCGATCGCTTCCTCGACCACATCCACCGTCTCCCAAGCATCCTCGTCAGCGGCCTCGGCGAGTGCCTCGGTCGCGTGATCGACACGGGCCCACCACTCGTCGGCCTCGTCCTGACGGCCGAGCTCCTCGAGCGTGGCCGCGTAAGCACTGTAGAGCGCCGGCGACCAGCTGTAGGCCGTGGAGGGGTCGAGCTGTGGAATCTCCAGCTCACCCAACGCCGCCTGTGCATTCCCGAGGTCGAGCCGAGCGCCCGACATCGCGATCGCGAGCTCGACCTGCACCGGGGTGTCCAGGGCAGCACGGTCGACGGAGCGTCCGAGCTCGAGCGCGCGTTCCGGGCGTCCGAGGCCACGCTCGCAGTCGACCATCATCGGGAGCTGGTCGTTCTTGCCGGCGATGCGCCGGTAGGTCCGGAGCTCGCGGAGCGCCGTCGCGAAGTCACCCAGCCGGTACGCGGTGATCGCGGCGGTCTCGCGCACGACGGCCACACGACCGGCTCGACGGGCGGCACTCAGGGCGTGCTGGTTCGCCGTCTCCGGGTCGACGTCGACGAGGAGGGCAGCGGACACGAGGTGCTTCGCAACCCAGTCGGCGTTGTCCTTGCTGAGGGTCTTGAGCTCGGAACGGGCCGCGGGATCGAGGTCTCGTGCCTGCACGCCGTCCGGGATCTCCGGGTCCTCGTGACGCGGGCGGATCGACTTCGTGCCGTAGGGGTCGCGGTCTTCCCAGTCGTCACGAGCGGCCTCGCCGAAACGGGCTCCCGCGTGTCGGGTGCCGTCCCCGAACCGGCGGCGCTCTTCGCCGTCACGAGCCGGACGGCCGGACCCGCCGCGGAAGGGGCGGTCGCCGTCACGACGGTCGGGGCGATCCGAGCCACCACGGAACGGGCGATCTCCGTCACGACGCTCCGGACGGTCGGAACCACCACGGAACGGACGGTCACCGTCGCGACGAGCGGGGCGGTCTGAGCCACCACGGAACGGACGATCCCCGTCACGACGCTCCGGACGGTCGGAACCGCCACGGAACGGACGGTCCGATCCACCTCGGTACGGGCGATCTCCGTCACGACGCTCCGGACGGTCGGAACCACCACGGTAGGGACGGTCCCCGTCACGACGCTCCGGACGGTCCGAACCACCACGGTAGGGACGGTCCCCGTC
>NZ_BMOI01000020.1 GCF_014646995.1 Curtobacterium luteum
CGCGCAGGGCGAGTCTCGCGCAGGGCGACCGTTCTCGCGCCGGACAGCCCGAGCAGTGTCGCGCAGCGCGAGTCTCGGCGCCCGGGCACCCGGGCACCCGCGACCAGGCCGGCCACGCAACCGACGGAGGCCCGCCCCGACGACGCGGGGCGGGCCTCCAGACCGGATCGGACGCGGCGCGCCCACCCGACGCGACTACACGTTGCGGAACGCCACCACGGCGTTGTGGCCACCGAAGCCGAACGAGTTGCTCACCGCGAGCAGGTCGCCGTCCGGTAGCTGGCGCGGCTCGCGTGCCACGTCCATGACGATCTCCGGGTCCTGGTCGGTGAGGTTGATCGTCGGCGGCGCGACCCGGTTGTGCAGCGCGAGGACCGTGAACACGGCCTCGATCGCGCCGGCACCGCCGAGCAGGTGGCCCGTCGACGCCTTCGTGGCCGAGACCACGACGTCGTCGAGGTGGTCGCCGAACACGCGGCGCATGGCGTGGTACTCGGCGACGTCGCCCACCGGGGTCGAGGTGGCGTGCGCGTTGACGTGGACGACGTCCTCGCGGGACGCGCCGGCGTGCTCGAGCGCCTGGAGCACCGCACGGGCTGCCGCGCTGCCCTCGGGGTCCGGGGCGGTGATGTGGAACGCGTCCGAGGTGATGCCGGCGCCGGCGACCTCGGCGTAGATCGTCGCTCCGCGGGCCTCGGCGTGCTCCTTCGTCTCGAGGATGAGCGCCGCGGCGCCGTCACCGAGCACGAAGCCGTCACGCGTGACGTCGTACGGCCGGGAAGCGGTCTCGGGGGAGTCGTTGCGCCGCGACAGGGCCTGCATGGCGGCGAACGCGGCGAGCGGCAGCGGGTGCAGGGCAGCCTCGGCGCCACCGGCGATGACGATGTCCGCTTCGCCGGTCGCGACGTGGCGGTAGGCCTCGGCGAGGGACTCGGTCGAGGAGGCGCAGGCGGAGAGGTACGTACGGGCACCGCCGCGCGCGCCGAACTCCATCTCGATGGCGGCCGCGGGGCCGTTGGCCATGAGCATCGGGACCGTCATCGGCATGACGCGACGCGGGCCCTTCTCCCGGAGGGTGTCCCAGGCATCGAGCAGCGTGTTGACGCCGCCGATGCCGGTCGCCCAGTCGACGATGAGGCGCTCGGGCACGACCGACTCGGCGTCGATGCCGGCGTCGGCCCACGCCTCACGGGCGGCGATGAGGGAGAGCTGCGACGACGGGTCGAGGCGCTTGGTCTCCGGACGGGTGAGCTGGTCGGTGACGAAGCGGCGCGCCTGGCCGGCGAACTCGACGGGGAGCTCGAGCTCCGCGTAGCGGGGGTCTTCGATGCGGGTGATGCCGGACTTCCCGGCCAGCAGCGCCTCCCACGTCTCCGGGGCGGTCGCGGCGAGGGGTGAGATGGCACCGATCCCGGTGACGACGACGGTCTTGTTGGTCATGGAACGACGTGTTCTTTCGTGAGGACGCCCGGCCGCTCGTGGCGGAGCCGGACGGAGCCGGTTCGGCCCGACGAACGTCGAGCCGGAGTGGACCGAGCTGTGTCGGTCCGGAGGTGGACGAGATGAGCGCCGCGGCCCGCGGCTGGTCAACCGGGGCCGCGGCGCTCAGGAAGCTCGCTTCAGGCCTGCGCCTTGACGATGTAGTCGACGGCGTCGCCCACGGTCTTGAGGTTCTTGACCTCTTCGTCCGGGATCTTCACGTCGAACTTCTCCTCGGCGTTCACGACGATGGTCATCATCGAGATCGAGTCGATGTCGAGGTCGTCGGTGAACGACTTGTCAGCGGCGACGGTGTCGGTCGCGATGCCGGTCTCGTCGTTGATCAGCTCGGCCAGGCCGGCGAGGACTTCTTCGTTGGACAGGGCCATGGGGATTCTCCTTGAGGGGGTGTCGTTTGACCGTGGACCAGCCTAGGGCACTCGCGCTGCGGGTGCCCGGAGGCGGGCCGGGGATCGCGGAGCGACCCCCGTGGGGGTCGTGCCGGAGCACGACCGTGTGGGACTAGGGGAGGACGACGACCTGCGCGCCGAAGACGAGACCGGCACCGAAGCCGATCTGCAGCGCGAGGCCGCCCGACAGCTCGGGGTGCTCCTCGAGCAGTCGGTGGGTCGCGAGCGGGATGCTCGCTGCCGACGTGTTGCCGGTGGTGGTGATGTCCCGCGCGATGGCCACCGTGTCCGGCAGGCCGAGCTGCTTCGCGAACTCGTCGATGATCCGGATGTTCGCCTGGTGCGGCACGAACGCGGCGAGGTCCTCGGGGCGGATGCCGGCGGCCTCGATCGCCTCGCGGGCGACCTTGACCATCTCCCACACCGCCCAGCGGAAGACCGTCTGACCGGCCTGTCGCATGGTCGGACGAGGTGCGCCGGCAGCCCATTCGTTGTAGGTCGCGGTCATGCCGATCGCGTCCCACTTCGAGCCGTCGGAGCCCCAGATCGTCGGCGCGATGCCGGGGAAGTCGCTCGGGCCGATCACCGCGGCGCCCGCACCGTCGCCGAGGAGGAACGAGATCGAGCGGTCGGTCGGGTCGACGACGTCGCTGAGCTTCTCCGCACCGATCACGAGCACGTGGTCGGCGAGGCCGGACTTGATGAACGAGTCGGCCTGGGCGATGCCGTACGCGTAGCCGGCGCACGCGGCGCTGACGTCGTACGCCGCGGCCGGGGTGGCACCGATCCGCTCGGCCAGGAGCGACGCCATCGACGGGGTCGCGACCGTGTGCGTCACGGTGCTGACGAGCACGACGCCGATCTGCGACGGCTCGATGCCGGCCTTCTCGATCGCCTCCCGCGCGGCCGTCTCGGCGAGGTCGACCGCCTCGGTGCCGGCTCCGGCACGCTTGCGCGTGATGATGCCGGTGCGCTGCCGGATCCACTCGTCGGACGAGTCGATCGGGCCGACCAGGTCGTCGTTCGGGACGACGTTCTCGCCGCGGGCCGCGCCGAACGCGAGGATGCGCGTGAACTCGTGGCCGCGACGCTGCTGGAGCAGCGGCCGGGAGGCGCGGGTCGCGTCCGTCACGCTGGTGTCGGTGGTGCTGTCGGTCGGGTTGGTGCTGGTCGCGTCCGTCACGCGGTCGCCTCTGCTTCCGTCGTCGCGGCCTGCAGGAGCTCGATGGCTGCCGGCAGGTCGTCGGGGGTCTTGATGGCCACGGTCGGCGTGCCGCGGAGGCCGCGCTTGGCGAGGCCGACGAGGGCACCGGCCGGAGCCAGTTCGATGATGCCCGTGACGCCCGCGGTGGAGAACGACTCCATCACGGCGTCCCAGTGCACGGGGTTCGCGATCTGCTGGACCATGAGGTCGACGAAGCGTCGGCCGTCGTCGACACGGGAGCCGTCGGCGTTCGTCCAGATCGGGAGCGTGGGGTCCTGCACCGTGGCGGCCGCCGCGACGGGAGCGACGCGCTCGACCGCCGGGGCCATGTACCGGGTGTGGAAGGCGCCGGCCACCGCGAGCGGCACGACGCGCGCCTTCGCCGGCGGGTTCGCGGCGAGGTCGGTGATCGCGTCCGCGGCGCCCGCGACGACGGTCTGACCGCCGCCGTTGTGGTTCGCCGGGACGAGCCCGCGCGACTCGAGTGCCGCAGCGACCTCGTCGGCGTCGCCGCCGAGGACGGCCGCCATCGAGGTCGGTTCGAGCGCTGCCGCGTCGGCCATCGCCCGGCCGCGCTCTGCGACCAGCGTGAGGGCATCGGTCGGCTCGAGGACGCCGGCGACGGCCGCCGCCGTGAACTCGCCCACCGAGTGGCCGGCCACGCCCCCGACGAGACCACGACGGCCGTCGGCGAGCAGGGCGTCCGCGGTGATCAGGCCCGCGGCGACGATGAGCGGCTGCGCGAGCGCGGTGTCCTTGATCGTCTCGGCGTCCGAGACGGTGCCGTGGGCGACCAGGTCGACGCCGATGGCGTCCGACCAGGCTCCGACACGATCACGGACGGCGGAGTCCTCGAGCCAGGGGGCGAGGAAGCCGGGGGTCTGGGAGCCCTGTCCGGGCGCGACGACGACGATCACCGGACAATCCTGCCGGGCCGGGCGCGCGCGGTCCGTGTGGGCTTCCCACACGAAACCGCGCGCGACATTGTGCGAATTCATACACCCTGGGATGCGAACGACGCGCGACCGAGCGCTGCTCGGGTCACCGACGGTGCGGCAGGCGCCGTCGCCCGGATGCGGACTCCGACATCGCGCCGAGGATGAGCGCCGACTGCACGATGAGGGCGTCCCGGGCGTGCGTGGCGTCCCACCCGATGATGTCGGCCACGCGCCGCAGCCGGTAGCGGACGGTGTTCGGGTGCACGAAGAGCTCGCGTGCCGTCGCCTCGAGCGACCGCCCGGTGTCGAGGTAGCACCACAGCGTCTGCAGGAGCTCGGTCGACTGGTCCTTCAGCGGCACGTAGATGCGCTGGACGAGGGCCGACCGGGCGAGCGGGTCGCCGGCGAGGGCCCGCTCCGGCAGGAGGTCGTCCGCGAGCGCGGGACGCGGGGCGCCGCGCCAGGCGCGAGCGACCGCGAAGCCGGCCAGGGCGGCCTTCGCGCTCGTGGAGGCGTCGACGACACCGGGCACTTCGTTGCCGAGCACCAGGTGGCCCTCGCCGAACGACGGTTCGAGCGCCTGGGCGATCGCGGTGAAGGACACGGGGTCCTCGCCCTCGGGGACGTCGTCGCGCGGGGTCGCCCGACCGATGACGACGACCAACCGCGAGCCCTGCACCCCGATCAGCACGTCGGCGTCCATGTGCCGCGCGGTGCGGCGGATCTGGTCGACCTCGAGCTGCTTCGGCGCCGTACCGACCAGCACCGCGACCTCGCCGTGGCCGTGCCACCCGAGCGCCGCGATGCGGGAGGGGAGTTCGTCGTCGTACTCGCCGGAGAGGATCGAGTCCACGACGAGCGCTTCGAGCCGGGCATCCCAGAGCCCGCGGGCCTCGGCCGCACGCGCGTAGACGTCGGCCGCCGCGAACGCGATGTCGCGCGAGTACTGCAGGATCGCCTCCTGCAGCATCTCGTCGTCCTTCGCCCGCTCCTCGACCACGGTCACGACGACCCGGATGAGCTGCAGGGTCTGCTGCAGGCTCACCGAGCGGAGGAGCTCCCGCGGTGCGGAGCCGAAGACGTCGGCCGCGGCGATCCACGGCGTCGAGGAACTGCCCTCGAGCCATCCGATGAACGACGTGATGCCGGCCTGGGCCACCAGCCCCACGGCACTGCGCCGGCCCGGGGGCATCTCGCTGTACCAGGGGAGCGTGTCCTCCAGCCGCTTGATGGTCGCGGTGGAGAGTTCGCCCGACACCTGCCGGAGCCAGGAGAGCGCGCGTTCGCGGTCGTTCTCCCGGCTCACGGCAGGGTCGGTGCGGGGTGTCGTCACGCGGGGATCAGCTCTCGCCGCCCGCGCTGCCGGTGGTGCCGGCGGTGACGTCGTGCAGACGGTACTTGTCGATCGCCTGCTGGACGAGGGCGTGGTCGACCTTGCCCTGCTTCGCGAGCTGCTGCAGCGTCCGCACGACGACCGAGGGACCGTCGATGTGGAAGAAGCGGCGGGCCGCCGGACGGGTGTCCGAGAAGCCGAAGCCGTCGGCGCCGAGCGTGGCGTAGTCGGTCGGCACGAACGGACGGATCTGCTCCTGCACGGCGTGCATGAAGTCGCTCACCGCCACGACCGGCCCCTCGGTCCCGAGCAGGCGCTCGGTGACGTACGGCGTCCGCGGGGCCTCGTTCGGGTTGAGGAACGCGTGCTGTTCCGCGTCGAGTCCGTCGCGGTACAGCTCACCCCAGCTCGTGACGCTCCAGACGTCGGCTGACACGCCCCAGTCCTCTGCGAGGAGCTGCTGCGCCTCGAGGATCCACGGCACGGCGACACCCGATGCGAGCAGCTGGGCCTTCGGGCCGTCCTGCTCGCTCGGCTTGAGGAGGTACATGCCCTTGACGATGCCCTCGGCGTCGACGCCCTCCGGCTCGGCCGGCTGCACGAGCGGCTCGTTGTAGACCGTGAGGTAGTACATGACGTTCGGGTCGGCGTGCTTCGGCGAGCCGTCCTCGTTCGTCCCGTACATGCGCTCGAGACCGGCCTTGACGATGTGCCCGATCTCGTAGCCGTACGCGGGGTCGTACGACACGACGGCCGGGTTCGTCGCCGCGAGGAGCAGCGAGTGGCCGTCGGCGTGCTGCAGGCCCTCGCCCGTCAGGGTCGTGCGGCCCGCGGTCGCACCGATCATGAAGCCACGGGTCATCTGGTCACCCGCTGCCCAGATGGCGTCGCCGGTGCGCTGGAACCCGAACTGCGAGTAGAAGACGTAGACCGGGATGAGCGGCTCGCCCTGCGTCGAGTACGAGGTGCCGACCGCGGTGAACGCCGCCAGGGCGCCCGCTTCGTTGATGCCGACGTGGATGATCTGGCCCTGCGGGCTCTCCTTGTAGGCCAGGAGGAGCTCACGGTCGACCGACGTGTAGTGCTGCCCGTTCGGGTTGTAGATCTTCGCGGTCGGGAAGTACGCGTCCATGCCGAACGTGCGCGCCTCGTCCGGGATGATCGGCACCACGCGGTCGCCGAAGTCGGGCGATCGCAGCAGGTCCTTCAGCAGACGGGCGAACGCCATCGTCGTGGCGACCTCCTGCTTGCCGGAGCCCTTCTTGACGACCTGGTACTTCGAGTCGTCCGGCAGGGTGACCTGCGTGTACTTCGTCCGGCGCTCCGGCACGTAGCCACCGAGCTCGCGACGACGCTCGTGCATGTACTGGATCGCCTCGTCGTCGTTCCCCGGGTGGTAGTACGGCGGCGTGTAGGGGTTCTCCTCGAGCTGCGCGTCCGAGATGGGGATGCGCATCTCGTCACGGAACTGCTTGAGGTTGTCGAGCGTGAGCTTCTTCATCTGGTGGGTCGCGTTGCGGCCCTCGAAGCTCGGGCCGAGGCCGTAGCCCTTGACCGTCTTCGCGAGGATGACCGTCGGCTGGCCCTTGTGCTCGGTCGCGGCCTTGAACGCCGCGTACACCTTGCGGTAGTCGTGCCCGCCGCGCTTGAGGTTCCAGATCTGGTCGTCGGAGTAGTCCTTGACGAGCTCGAGCGCCCGCGGGTCGCGGCCGAAGAAGTTCTCGCGGACGTACGCGCCGTTCTCGGCCTTGTACGTCTGGTAGTCGCCGTCCGGCGTCGCGTTCATGAGGTTGAGCAGCGCGCCCTCGGTGTCGCGGGAGAGCAGGTCGTCCCACTCGCGGCCCCAGATGACCTTGATGACGTTCCAGCCCGCACCGCGGAAGAACGCCTCGAGCTCCTGGATGATCTTGCCGTTGCCGCGCACCGGACCGTCGAGCCGCTGCAGGTTGCAGTTGATCACGAAGTTCAGGTTGTCGAGGCCGTCGTTCGCGGCGACCTGGAGCTGCCCGCGCGACTCGACCTCGTCCATCTCGCCGTCGCCGAGGAACGCCCAGACCTGCTGGTCGGAGGCGTCCTTGATGCCACGGTTGGAGAGGTACTTGGCCTGCTGCGCCTGGTAGATCGCGTTGATCGGGCCGATGCCCATCGACACGGTCGGGAACTGCCAGAAGTGCGGCATGAGGCGCGGGTGCGGGTAGGACGACAGTCCGCCGCCGGCGTGGGACTTCTCCTGCCGGAAGCCGTCGAGCTGGTCCTCGCTGAGGCGGCCCTCCATGTAGGCGCGGGCGTACATGCCGGGGGAGGCGTGGCCCTGGAAGAAGACCTGGTCGCCGCCGGACGGGTGGTCCTGCGCGCGGAAGAAGTGGTTGTAGCCGACCTCGTACATCGCGGCGCTCGACGCGTACGTCGAGATGTGGCCACCGACGGCGATGCCCGGGCGCTGTGCACGGTGCACCGTGATGGCGGCGTTCCAGCGGATCCAGCGGCGGTAGCGGCGCTCGAGCTCCTCGTCGCCCGGGAACTCGGGCTCGTTCTCCGGCGCGATGGTGTTGACGTAGTCCGTCGTGGGGACCATCGGCACACCGAGGTGCAGCTCCTTGGACCGCTTGAGCAGGCTGAGCATGATCTCGCGGCCACGCTGGTGGCCGTGGGTCTGCACCAGGCCGTCGAGGGACTCACGCCACTCGGCGGTCTCCTCCGGGTCCTGGTCGTTGCTGCCGGCGCTGTACGGGTCCTGGTCGTTCACCGTCACCCTTGACCTCGTTCGTTCTCGTGGTGGTGGACATGGTGGGTTCCGGCGGTCGGTCGGACCTGAGGGAAACCCCCACCACTCTAGGCCCCACCACCGACCGCCATGCTGATGGTGACGTGCACGCGGACAGGCGCTTGCATTCGGGTGACGTCGGCGTACGATTGCCGATCGTGCACGCGTGACCCGCGCCTGCACGGGACACGGGCACACACCACGCCCGAGGAAGAAGCACACGCACCGATGGCACTGGAGATCGGCTCACTCGCGCCGGACTTCGAACTCCCGAACCAGTTCGGAGAGCACGTCCGCCTCAGCGACTTCCGCGGCATTCGCCCCGTCGCCCTCGTCTTCTTCCCGCTCGCCTTCTCGTCCGGCTGCACCAACGAGCTCTGCGCCCTCCAGGACAACATCGCGATGTTCGAGGACCAGCGTGTCGAGCTCATCGGCATCTCGGTCGACTCGAAGGCGACGCTGCGGTCCTTCGCCGAAGCGAACGGCTACGACTTCGAGCTCCTCGCCGACTTCTGGCCGCACGGCGCGGTCTCCAAGGAGTACGGCGTGTTCCTCGACAAGAAGGGCTTCGCGACCCGCGCGACCTTCGTGATCGACGTGCAAGGTCGGATCAAGGCCTCCATCATCACCGAGCCCGGTCTGCAGCGCGACGTCGCCGAGTACCAGGCCGCGCTCGACCGCCTCGCCGCCTGCTCGGCACCCGTCCCGGTCGCCTAGCGTTCCGAATCCTCCTCGGGCGCGCGCACGCGCGGTCCGGACGGGAGGAACGGTGCGGGTCATCGACGGACGCTCGGTCGGCGACGCGGTCGCGACGGACAGCGGCGCCTACGCGCCGTTCCCGCTCCGTGACCAGCCCGAGCGGTGGTCGCTCGTCCGCCGAACCGTCGAGACCACGGCGGGCGTCGTCGTCGTCCACCACCGCCCCGGCCCGGACCCCGTCCTGCTCCTGCACGGCGTCGCGGGCTCCTGGACGACCTGGACGCCGCTGCTCGACGCGGCGCACGACTTTGCGGGACGCGGTGTGGTGCTCCTCGACCTGCCCGGCTGGGGCGCCTCCTCGACGCCGGCGGAGCCGCTCACGGTCGACGGCGCGGCGGAGGTCGTGACGGTGGTCCTCGACGCCCTCGGTGTCGGACGGGTCGACGTGGTCGGGCACTCGATGGGCGCGTTCGTCGCCCTGCACCTCGCGGTCGTGCTGCCCGGACGGGTCCGTTCGCTGTCGCTGGTGTCCCCGACGACGACCGCGACGGTCCGTGCCGCTCGGCACCCGTGGCGTGCGCTCGGACACCTGCCGGCGTACACGCTGCTCCGGGGCGGTCTGCTCGTGACCGGCCGGGCTGCGCTGCCGCTGCTCCGCGGGCTGGCGGCGGTGGGGCTCCTCCGACTGCTCGCCGCCCCGGTGTTCACGCACGTGCGCCGGCTCGACCGCAGCGTGCTCGACGCGTTCGTCCGGGAGCTGCGGCCGCGCGAGTTCACGGCAGCCGCCCGTTCCGCTGCCCGCTACGACACCGAGCGCTGGCGCGGCGTCCGGTGCCCCGTCGTGGCGGTGCTCGGCCGGGACGACGTGTTCGCCCGGCCGGCGGACCTCGACGAGCTCCGGGCCGCGATGCCGCAGGCACGGACGGTGCTCCTCGACGACTGCGGCCACTTCGCCCACGTCGAGCACCCCGCCGAGGTCGCCGCGCTCCTCGCCCCCTGAGGGTCGACCCGCGAGGACACCCGGACCGGCCGGAGCCGCGGGGGCGTCACACGTGCGCGGGGAAGGTGGCCGCCACGCGTGCCCGCACCTCGGCGCGGACGGCTGCCCGCATCGTCGGGGAGAACAGCGCGTGGTCGCCGTCCGGCACCCGCACGACCTCGACCTGCCCCGACCACCGTCGGACGGCACGTCGGCCGCCGAGCCGGTCGAACAGCTCGGCGTCCTCGGGCGCGACGACGAGCACGACCTCGGTGCCGTGCTGCACGAGGGGCCGCACGTGCCCGACGACGCCGCCGACCCTGTCGCGCCGGGCGATCCGCGTCCGCAGTCGTTCCGGCACCCACCGGTTGTAGAGCGTCCGGAACCGTTGCCGCCGCGGGGACGGGGAGTCCACCGCGCGGACGTGGTCGGCGTAGCTGCCCGGCGCGGCCGGCGTCCGGCGGTAGTCGTTCGGGCTGATCTCGACGACGAGCCGCGGGGTCTGGTCCACCGCCCGACCGGCGAGCCACGCGCCCGCGCACATGCCGACGAGGGCGAGTCGGTCCGGCGGCACCTCCAGCGCGTCGAGCACGGTGGCCTGGTCGTCGATCCACTCCTGGGCGAACATGAAGTCGCGCTCGTCGGCGCGGACGACGGAGCTCTCGCCCGTGCCGCGTCGGTCGATCCGGAGCACCCGGGCGCCGTCGCGGGCGAGGTCCCGTGCGAGGGCGACCTGGTAGTCGGACGCCCCGACTCGGTGCTCGGCGGACCCGTTGTGGAGCACGACCGTGGGCGCGTCGTGTCCCTGGGCCGACGACACCGTCTCGATGCCGAACAGGGCCTCCGGGCCGAGGCGCACCATGCGCTCGGACACCCGGCCGTCGACGTCGAGGACCTCGTCGAGCACCGGCGTCCGCGGCGTCTCGGCGACCGCGGGGGCCCAGGTGTCGATCCACGCGACGACCTCGTCGACCGCCGGACCCGGGATGCGGGCGTGCATGCTCGTCCGGTCCATCAGTTCGTCGGTGCCGTGCACCTCGATCCGATCGACGGCCCCGAGCTTCCGCGGAGCCGGGGCGCCGGGGCGGACGAAGGCGACGGTCGGGGCCGCGCGCGGGGTGAACGTGAGGGCGCCGAGGACGGCGGCCTCGGCCTCGTCCACGTCGATCCCGACCAGGGACTCGACGCCGTCGAGCACACGGTCGGACCCGATCGTCATCGTGGCGAGTGCCCGCTGCCCGCGGAGCCACGCGCGCCCGGAAGCCGGCGGGTCCCACACGACGAGGGCATCGTCGTCCGCGGCGGCCTCGGCGGCGACGATCGCAGCCGACGCGAGCCCGACGAAACCGATCCGTCGGACGCCCGTGCTGCGCAGCAGCGCGGCCGCGTGTCCCGCCGACCGGACCTGTGCGTGCGGGTCGGTGTCGGGGGCTGCGTCCCCACGTCCAGACGGGTCGTAGCGCACCGATGCCACGCCACGGGCCTCCAGGCGGTCCGCCAGCAGGCGCAGCGTGCGGTACGCGATGACGCCCTCCTGGCCGAGGGGCGGCACGATGACCACCCCGGCCCGCGCGGCGGGCGGCAGGTGCACGGCCACCCGGAGGGCGGGCGATCCCGACCAGCCGTGCAGGGTGGTCACAGCGCCAGTGCCGAGCGGACCGCGGTCGGCCACGCGTCGGGGTCGGTGCCGTGCGCGGCGAAGAGCGCGATCGTGATGCGCTCCAGGCCGAAGGCGATGCACGCGCTGTGCGCGACGCCGCCGTCGGCGCTGCGGATGCCGAACGCCGTGCCGAAGTGGTCCTCGTGCAGGTTGGCGGAGCTGATGGCCGTGGCCTCGTGGTCGGGCCCGTACACCGGGGTGACGAACTCGAACTTGAGCGCCTGCTCGACCTGGTTGCGGGCGAGCATCTGCCCGACGCGCCCGAAGAACGGGTCGTTGGCGGGCACGACGTCGATCTCGAGCCCGAACGACTCGAGCAGCGCGCGCATCACCGGGATGCGTCCGTCGCGGTGCGCCTTCGCGGACTCCGGCGTGCCGATGTGCACGAACTCGTGCATGTGGAACGCCTGGAGCCGCATCGGGTCGAGGGACGGTTCACGGCGGAACGAGTCGCCGACGATGTCGAAGAAGCGGCCGCCCGCGTGGACGACGTCACCGACGAGGCCGTAGACCGGGTGGCAGACGGCCGGCGTCAGCATGAGGTCCGCGGGTTCGAGGAAGCCCTCCCAGCGCTCCCCGCGCTCGCGGGCGGCGAGGAGCGCCCGGTGCGTCCGGTCGTCCCCCGTGAACCCGGAGATCGACGCGGCAAGGTCCGGGAAGGAGGCGATGTAGTCGGTCCGTTCGAACGCCGTGAGGGGCTCGACCGGGGGGAACCGCAGGACCTCGGCGTCGAGGTCGGACTGGCTGCGGACGGCGGCGGCGTCGACCGCGCCGTACACGCGCTCGAACACGCCGGTCCGGCCGTAGAGCCCAGGGGAGCCGAGGTCGATGAGGACCCCGTCCGCGAGCAGGCGTCCGCGAAGGGCAGCTCGTGCGGCGTCGAGCGTCGTGCGTTCGGTGTCGAGGTGGATGGTCACAGGAGTGCTCCCGTCATGAGCGCCATGCCGGCGTCGTTGTGCAGGAGACGGTCGTTGCTCACCATGACGGCGGCACCGTGGGCGTCTCGGAGGTGTCGGGCGATGCTCGAGGGACCGCTCGTGGCGTACCCGGCGATGCCCACGATGCGCAGGGACCGGGTGACGAGGTCGGTGACGCGTTCGGACGCACCGATCTTGAGGGCGTTCGCGGACAGGGCGAACGCCGTGGAGTCGAGGACGTCGGCGTCCTCGGCCACGACGTCGAACCGTTCCGCGGCGTGCCGGACGGAGTCGGCCAGCGCCTGCAGCTCGACGAGCAGCTCGGCCAGCCGGAGTGCACCGGGCGGGGTGGTCCCCACGGCGGCGCGGGCCTGCTTGCGGACGGCGGCACGGGCGCGGTCCGCGGCGTCGGCCGCGATCCCGAGCCACACCGACGCCCAGAGGACGTGCGAGACCGGCAGGACGGTCCGGGCGCTGACCGTGGCGTAGTCGTCGCGGAGGACGTGGTCGGCCGTGGTCTCCGCATCCAGCAGCCAGCCGTTGCTGCAAGTGCCCCGGAGGCCCAGGGTGTCCCACGTCGAGGTCTGCGTGAGCGTCGTGTGCTCGGGCAGGCAGACGACGACGCGCTGGTCCGAGGCGGCCGCGTCGACCGAGCGGCGTGCGGTGACGAGGATCGCGTCGGCCTCGGTCGCGTAGGAGATGACCGGCGCGTCCTTGCGGAGACGGATCCGGCCCGCGGCGTCCGGCTCGAGCGCGCAGGTGCTGCGACGGGCGTCGCCGCCGATGCCGCGCTCGGTCGTGGAGGACGCGAGCAGCGCGCCGTCGCGGACCCCGGCGACGAGCTCCGTCACGCCGGCACCGTCACCACCGTGCCGCCAGAGCGCCATGGCCTGGCCCTGGTGCATCGCGAAGACCATCGCGGTGGCGGCGCACGCGCGGCCGAGCTCGGTCGCGATGACGGACAGCTCGGCGAGGGTCGCACCCTCGCCGCCGAGCTCCGTCGGGACCGCGGCGGCCAGGAGTCCGTGCTCGCGCATGGCGGCGATCGCCTCGCGCGGGGGCCTGGCGTCGCGGTCGACCTCGTCGGCGACGTGGCGGGCGACGTCGGCGACGAGGGCGGTCCGCGCGGCGAAGCGGCCGCGGGGGTCCGTGCCGGCGGCGGCGGTGGCGACGGCGCCGGTGGGCGCGGTGCTGCTGCCGCTGGCGTCGGTGCCGGTCGCTGCGGTCGGGGTGCCGCTGCCGGCGGCGGTGCCGGTCGTCGCCGAGCCGGTCGCCGCTGTGGCCGCTCCCGCTGCCGCGCGTCGCCCGCGCCGGGTCGGGCCGGCCGGCGCGACGACTGGGACGGGCGCGGTCGGCGGCGCTGCGTCGAGGATGGTCACGACGCCGTACCGGCGGCGTGCACGATCGACTCGACCGTCGCGAAGGTCGACCGGTTCAGCACGGCGTCCGGGAACTCGACGTCGAGTTCGTCCTCCACCGCGAGCATCACGTTCACGGTGGCGTGCGACGTCAGCCCGAGTGCGTAGAGGTCCGCGATCGAGGCCACGTCCCAGGCATCGACGGAGAGGTGCCCGTGGTCGGCGAGCGCTCGGCGGACGGCGTGTTCGGTCGTCGGGTCGGCGAGCGCGACGGCGGTCGCGCGGGTCTGCTGGTCCTGGTCCATGACGGCAACCGTAATGAGGACGGCTCCCCGGAAAGCCGCCTGCCGGTTGCGGGGAACCGCACGACCGTCCGGCGGGACCGTGGCCGCTCCGTGACCGCGCGGCCCGTCGGCCTCAGCGTTCGGCGAGCGCGACGGCGGTGGCGACCGCCAGGCCGCGTTCGTGGGACAGGGACACCGAGACGGGGCCGCAGCCGATCGCCTCGGCGAGCGCCGCCGCTGCGCCGGTCAGTTCCACGGTGGGTGCGCCGTCCTCGTCGAGCACGACGGCGACGTCCCGGAGAGGCAGGGGTCGGCGCGGGACGGGCGCAGGAGCTTGACGACGGCCTCCTTGCCCGCGAACCGTGCTGCGAGTCGCTCGGGGTCGTCCCCGCTGTCGGCACGCTCGCGGTCGGTGAAGATGCGTGCGAGGTAGCGCTCGCCGTGCGTCGCGATGCCGCGGACGACGTCGTCGACGGCGGTGAGGTCCGTCCCCGTCCGGATCACGGTCATGCCGACAGGGTACGCGCCGGTCGGGCGGGCGCTCCGCCGTGGTCGCTGCGCTCCGGCGGCAGGGTGCGTGTCGCTGCGCTCCGGCGGCAGGGTGCGTGTCGCTGCGCTCCGGCGGCAGGGTGCATGTCGCCGCGGGCATGCGCGTCAGCGGGCATGGGTAGCATCGGCGCACGACCACCGAGGGGGAACGATGGCATCACCGTGGACCGGCATCGTCGAGGACGCCCGGCACTACCCGTCACCGCACAACTCGCAGCCGATCGTGCTCGGCGTCGAGGACGACCGGACGGCGACCGTGTACTACGACCTGCGGCGGGGGCTGCCGGCCGAGTCGTTCGGCATCCCGTTCGGCCACGTCTGCGCCGGGGTGTTCCTCGCCGGGCTCGACGTGGTCGCGAGGGCGCACGGGTTCGCCGTGACCGAGACCCTCGACCACGCCGAGATGGACTTCACGCGGCTCGACCGTGACCCGGCGGACCACCTGCACCGGCTGGGACGGGTCGCGTTGCGTCCGCACGCGGTCACCGCGGACGACCGGGAGGCCTTGGCCGGGTTCACGGCGCGCCGCACCTCGCGCAGGCCCTACGACGCCACCCTGGTCGACGAGTCCGCCGTGTCGGCTGCGGTGGACATCGCGGCTGCCTCCGGGCACCGGTTCCGCACGACCGCCGATCGGGCGACCGTCGACGAGATCGTCCGGGTGAACCAGGAGACGCTGTTCGACGACCTCCGGAACGACGCGGTGCACGAGGAGATCCTGCACTGGCTGCGGTTCTCGAAGCGGCAGGCGGCGGAGACCGGCGACGGGCTCTCTGCGGAGACGATGCTGATGCCGGGTCCGGTACTGCGGTTCGCGATGGAGCACCGCGGGCTGTGGGAGGCGCCCGGCGTCGGCGGGGTGTTCAAGCGCGTGTACCTGTCGACGATGCGCGGCGTGCGTCAGCTCGGATGGCTCGAGGGGCCGTTCAGCACCCCGGCCGAGTACGTCGAGGCCGGCCGGGTGTTCATGCGCGTCTGGCTGGACTTCACCGCGCGGGGGATCGCCCTGCACCCGTTCGGCACCGTGATCACGAACCCGCGCTCGCACGCCGCGTTCGTCGAGCGGGCCGGGGTGGACGAGTCCGACGGGCGGATGGCGTGGATGCTGTTCCGGTTCGGGCACAGCGCGCCGCCGCCGTTGGCGCACCGGCGTCCGGCGTCGGCGATGACGATCGGGACGGACCGGTGAAGCGCGCGGCGGTGTTCTCCGTGGTGTGGGTCGTCGAGACGTTCGTCGCGCTGTTCATGCCGCGGGTGCAGACCCACAAGCTCCTGCTGACCCCGGGGATCGAGCCACTCCGCTGGACCCTCGGGCGGTGGCGGGCGTGGCGGACCGCGGAGCGCGCGGCGAAGCGGGTGCCCGCGTACCGGGCGTTCCTGGCGGAGCAGGGGCGTGCCTCCCGGCTGGACACCCGCGGCGGGATCGCCGCCGCGCTCTCGGGCCTGCCCGAGATGGACAAGGAGTCCTACGTCAAGCGGTGGAGCATCCCGGAACGCTGCCTCGACGGGCGGCTGCCGCGCCGCGGGGTGGTCGTCGACGAGTCCAGCGGGTCGAGCGGCACGCCGACCAGCTGGGTGCGCGGCCCGGACGAACGGCAAGCCACCCGGCAGCTGCTGCAGCTCGGGTTCTCACGGACGGCGAAGGACCTGCCGAAGCAGCCGTTCGTGCTCAACGCGTTCTCGCTCGGCGCGTGGGCGACCGGCATGAACGTGACCGCGTCGCTCACCGAGTCGTCCATGATCAAGTCGATCGGGCCGGACCGCGACAAGATCGTCCAGACGATGCGGGAGTTCGGACCCGACTTCACGTACGTCATCTGCAGCTACCCGCCGTTCCTCAAGGCGCTGTTCGAGGACGACCGGCTCGACTGGAGCCGGTACACGATCGTCGCGGCGTTCGGCGGCGAGGGCATCAGCGAGAACATGCGCGCCCACATCGAGCAGTACGCGCAGGCGGTGCTCGGCTCGTACGGCGCGAGCGACCTCGAGATCAACCTCGGCATCGAGACGCCCTTCTCGGTCGCGCTGCGGCGGGCGATCGCGGCGTCGCCGGCGCTCTCCGGTGCCCTGACGAGGCAGGCCGAGTACGGCGTGCTCCCGATGGTGTTCCAGTTCAACCCGTTCGGGTACCTCATCGAGACGAACGAGCACGGCGAACTCGTCGTGACCATCGCCCGGTCGGAGAACATCAGCCCCCGCATCCGGTACAACATCCACGACCGGGGACACGTGGTCCGGATGGGTCCGCTGCGGCAGACGCTGCGTGAGCACGGGTTCGACGAACTCGCGGAATCCGCCGAGCTCGACCTGCCGCTGCTGTTCCACTACGGGCGGTCGGACCTCTCCGTCGACTACAACGGTGCCGTGGTCGCGCCCGACGTGGTGCGGGACGTCGTGTACGGCGACCCGGCGCTGCTCGAAGCGGTGGAGAACCACCGGCTCATCAGCTACGAGGACGACCGGGGCGACCGGCAGCTGCACATCGCGTTCCAGCTGGCTGCCGGCGCGGCTGGGTTCGACGCCGACGCCGCTCGTCCCGCCGTGGTCGCGGAACTGCGCCGGCTGAACAAGGACTTCTCGAACGCCATCCGGACGGCGCCTCCGGGAACGCTGCCGACCGTGGCGTTCTACCCGTACCGGACGGGGCCGTTCCGCGACGACGGGCGGAAGCTCAAGAACGAGTACGTGTGGCAGCTCGGCGCCGGTGCTGTGGCGGAGTGGGACCTCGACCTCTCCTGGACCGCGCCGAAGGAGGCGTGAGCGCTCGCGTTGCCGACGCCGGGGACCGGTCTCGGTGCCGTTCGCACAACCAAAG
Source organism: Curtobacterium luteum (assembly GCF_014646995.1). Classification (GTDB taxonomy): domain Bacteria; phylum Actinomycetota; class Actinomycetes; order Actinomycetales; family Microbacteriaceae; genus Curtobacterium; species Curtobacterium luteum. The sequence goes on from NZ_BMOI01000020.1 coordinate 17,390, forward strand.
TCACTCCGAACTGCGGAAGCCCGCGGTTCGGAGTGACTTTGGTTGTGCGGGCAGACGGGCGAGCGGGCGTGCCGGCGAGCGAGCGGGCGGGCGGGCGGCCGCACGGCGGGCATTCGTGCGGGAGACCCGAGGCGCGCGGCGCGCTAGTGGTACTGCGGCGGCCAGTCGAAGGGGGCCGGGCGGTGCGGAGCCTCTCCGATCGTCGTGACCTCGAGCACCACCTGACGGAGGTTCGTCAGCTCGATCGACCTCGGGTTGCCGAAGAACCGTCGGCCGTCGACCCACACGGTGAGGTCCCCGTGCAGGCCGCCGACGTGCGCTGGGCCGATCGAGACGCCCCACTCGTCGAAGAACTGGCCGAGGGTGAACGTGTCCTTCGTCGGCGACTCCACGTGGATGATCCCGGACGTGTCGTGCGTGTGGATCTGCGCCGCGAACTTGGCCCGGTCACTGTGTCCGATGTTCCCGGGCACCGTGACGGGCTCGCCTCCGTCGAGGATGGTGAGGTGCGTGTGCACGTGCTCCGCGAGTCGCTCGCCCCACACGTTCGAGAGGCCGGCTGCGTCGGCGCGGGCAGTGAGGTCGGTCGGGGCGGGCCACGGCGGCGCGTCGGTCGTCGTGCCGGCCGCCGATCCGACGACCGCACCGGAGCTGCACCCTGCGAGCAGGAGCACGGCGGCGGCCGCGGCGACGATCGCGCGGCTCGCGCGCCCGCCCCTCCACGGTGTGGAGTCGGCGACCGCCGGGCGGCCACCCCGTGCGGCGTGCATCACCAGCGGTCGTGGACCGCGGCGCGGAACCACTGGTCGTAGAGGTCGTGGACCGTCCGGTCGAGGCCGGGCACGTCCGGGAGCGATCCGGCCTCGGCGTTCGACCGGGCCTGCACGGGGTTCCGTGCGCCGGGGATGGCTGCCGTGACACCGTCCTGGGCGATCACCCACGCGATGGCCGCCTGCGGGACCGAGACGCCCTCGGGCAGGCAGGCCGCGAAGGCCTGGGCAGCGCGGACGCCGTCCTCGAAGTCGACGCCGCTGAAGGTCTCGCCCTGGTCGAACGCCTCGCCGTGCCGGTTGTAGTTGCGGTGGTCCTGCTCGGGGAACGTCGTCTCGGGCGTGTACTTGCCGGAGAGCAACCCCGAGGCCAGCGGGACGCGCGCGAGGATGCCGACCCCTGCCTCCCGTGCGGCGGGGAGGACGCGGTCCAGCGGCTTGAGCCGGAACGCGTTGAGGATGATCTGGATGCTCGCGACGCCCGGCCGCGCGATCGCGGTGAGCGCTTGGTCGGCGGTCTCGACGGAGACGCCGTAGGCGGCGATCGAGCCGTCGGCGACGAGCGCGTCGAGGGCGTCGTAGACCGCGTCGTCGTCGAACACGGCGGTCGGCGGGCAGTGCAGCTGCACGAGGTCGAGGGTGTCCTGGCGGAGGTTGCGGCGCGAGCGGTCGACCCACTCGCGGAAGTTCGCGGCGACGTAGTTGGACGGCTCCTGCTCGGCGCGACGGCCCATCTTCGTGGCGATCGTGAGCGGCACGTCGGGGTTCGAAGCCCGCCAGGAGCCGATGAGCTGCTCGCTCCGGCCGTCGCCGTAGACGTCTGCGGTGTCGAAGAGGGTCACGCCGGCCTCGACGGAGGCGTCCATCACGGCGTTCGCGTCCTGCTCACTGACGGGACCCCAGTCACCGCCGAATTGCCAGGTGCCGAGGCCGACGGGGGAGACTGCGCGGCCGGTGCGGCCGAGGGTGCGACTCTGCATGCTCCCGAGCGTAGTCACGCGCTGGTGCCGCACTCGCGGTGAGCGCGCAGGGCGGACGGCCGCGAGGGGCCGGTCGCACGGTGCGAGGTCGGCGGTCGGCGGTCGGCGGTCGGCGCGGCCCGGTGGTGCGAGGTTGCGCGCAGCGTGCGAGGAGAAACACCTCGCACCGTGCGCGGAACCTCGCACCGTGGTGCCGACGCCCGTGGATGCGCGGCGTGGCCTCGGGGGCCTCGCACGGTGCGAGGTCGGTGCGTCCCCGGGCGCCGGGTGCGAGGTTGCGCGCACGGTGCGAGGAGAAAAGCCTCGCACCGTGCGCGGAACCTCGCACCGTGCGCGGAACCTCGCACCGTGCGGCACGGCCTGGGCCCCGCCGCCCGCCGGCCCCGCGCGCCGCCGCCCCGCCGTCTCAGGACAGCGCGGCGACCCGATCGCGCAGCAGCGCCCGCGCCGCCCGCGCCCGGGGGATGACGACCACGCCTCCCCACAGTGCGAGCCCGACCCAGAGGGCGATGAGCATCGTCGTGACGAGCGGGCCGTGCTGGTCGCGCATCGACCACGACATCGCGATCCAGAGCACTCCGAGCAGGACCTTGCCCCACCCGGCGCCCTCGCGGTCGGCCTGTGCCTGCAGCATCGGTATCCAGACGTCTGCCGGGACGTCGGCGGGCACGCGGCCGTCCGCGACCCACCGCTGCGCCTCGACGGAGTGCTCGTAGCCGCCGTCGAGCCGCCACGACCGCATCGTCGTCAACACGCCGACCGCGGCACCGGCAGCACCGGCGGGGACCCCGGCGACGACCAGCACGGTCGTGGTCGCGGGCGTCCACGAGGAGAGCACGAGCACCACCAGGACGACGCCGAACGCCGCTCCGGCGACCCCGGCACCGATGAGCCGGAGGCGACCCGCCTCGTCGATCATCCCGATGCCCTGCACGGAGTCGACCGTACCCGTCGTCGCCGAGCCCCACCAGGACGCGCGCAGGGCCCAGGTGCTGCGACCGACGCGCGTGGGGCGTACCGTGCCGGCATGGAGTGCTTCGCGAGCTGGCGTACCCGCCGCTGAGACGACGGCCCCGGTCGACTGCACCAGGCCGACCGTGCATGGCCGTCGCACCACTCCCGACCGCGGACGTCGCCGTCGGGAACCCTCAGCACGCGTACGGACCCGAAGGAACCCCATGCTCATCCGCGACTGCACCCCGGCAGACCTGCCTGCCCTGACCGACCTCACCATCGAGGTGTTCCGCCCGCTCTTCACGGAGTCGCTGCCGACTGCCCGCCCCGCCGTCACCGCGCACGACCACGGCCGGTGGGAGGACGACTACCGTGCCGAGGTGCCCGCCCTGCTCGCCCCGGCGGAGGACCGCTTCATCACCCTCGCCGAGGGGGACGGACTCCTGCTCGGCTACGTCGGCTGGACCGTGACGGGCGGCACCTCGGGCCGACTCGAGATGGTCGCCGTCCGCCCCGGCGCACGACGTCGCGGGGTCGGACGAGCGCTCTGCACCTCCGTCGTCGACCGGCTCCGCGCCCGCGGCGTCCGCGTCGTCCACATCGGCACGGGCGGCGACGCGTTCCACGCGTCCGCCCGCGCGCTCTACGAGTCGCTCGGCTTCGTCGGCTACCCGACGGTCGACTACGCCCGCGCGCTCTGACGCGAGTGATGCTCGGACGCGACCACGGGTCGCAGGTCCGCACAGGTCGGACGGGAGGCACGGTGCAAGCCCGCACCGTGCCTCCCGTCCGGCGCGTGTGCGCGTCCCGGCGACACAACGCGCCGCCACGGACGTCGCGCCCCGACATGACGGGGCGCGACGTCCTCCGCGGGGTGCGATCCTGCGCTGCGCAGGATCTGTCAGGCTGCTCACGTGCGCGAACTGACGGAAGTCGCTCCCGGGGTCTTGGTCGCGACGAGCCGGAGGATGTCGACGACGTCCACGGTGTTCCACGACGGAGGTCGTGCGTTCCTCGTCGACCCCGCGTGGCTGCCCGACGAACTCGCCGCGCTCGCGGCCACCCTCGGCGGTCGTGGGTTGTCGGTGACGGGCGGCTTCGCGACGCACGCGCACCACGACCACCTCCTCTGGCGCCCGGGGTTCGGGGACGTGCCGCGGTTCGCCTCTCCGGCGACCGCTGCGCTCGCGGTGACCGAGCGGCCGGCGTTGGTGGCAGCGCTCGGAGCCGACTTCCCCGGGGACCTCGTCGACCTCATGGGTCGGGTCATCGGCGTCGAGCAGGTCCCCGGAGCGGTGCTCCCGCACGGCACGGTGGTCGAGCTGGTGGTCCATGACGGTCACGCGCCCGGGCACACGGCGCTCTGGCTGCCGGACCAGCGGGTCCTGCTCGCGGGGGACATGCTGAGCGACGTCGAGCTCCCATTGCCGTTCTGGCCCGACGACCTTCCGGCGTACCGTTCCGCCCTGGATCGGCTCACCCGGTACGCCGAGCAGGCAGCCGTCGTGGTCCCCGGCCACGGCGCACCGGGCGCCGACGCCCTCGAGCGGCTCGACGCGGACCGTCGGTTCCTCGACGACGTCGCCGCCGACCGTGCCCCGGACGATGCGCGGCTCGTCAATCCGGGGATGGCCGAGGTGCTCGAGCACCTGCACCGGATGATGAGGGACTGACGGACGCGGTGGCGCCCACGCCGCGGCCCGCTCAGCGATCGGCGATGCCGCCGAGCATCCCGGAGATGAACCGCTTCTGCAGGAAGAAGTAGAGGAGCACGATCGGGAGTGCCACGATCACCCCCGCCGCGGACAGCAGCGAGAAGTCCGTCAGGTGCGCGCCCTTGAAGAACGCGAGCCCGAGCGGCGCGGTGCGGTGGTCCTCGCTCGTGATGAGCACGAGGGGGAGCAGGAACTCGTTCCACGTCCACATCGTGATGAGCAGCGCCATCGTCATGATCGGCGCGACCGAGGACGGCACGATCACCTGCCAGAGCAGCCGCACGTCCCGGGCGCCGTCGAGCCGGGCGGCCTCGATGACCTCGCCCGGGAAGCTCCGGAACTGGTTCCGCATCCAGAAGATCCCGAACGCCAGCGACTGCGCGGTCTGCGGCAGGATCAGGCTCGTGTAGGTGTCGGTCAGGCCGACCGAGCGCAGGTTGAAGTACAGCGGGATGATGAACGCCTCCGCCGGCAGCATCAGCCCCGCGAGCATCACGAAGAAGATCACGTTCGAGCCGAAGAAGTCGAGCCGGGCGAACGCGAAGCCGGCGAACACCGCGAGCACGGCGGTCAGCACCACCACGGAGACCGTCACGAGGACGCTCGAGAACATGTACGACGCGAAGTGGCCCTGGTTCCACGCGGCGCCGAAGTTGCCGAGGTCGATCGTGGTCGGCACCGTGAACCCGCCGGAGTTCTCCGCCGACGGGGTCACGGACGACAGCAGGACCCCGACGAGCGGGATGATCGCGAACAGCGCGAAGAGCGACAGGATGACGTAGTCGACCGTCTTCTCCCGGATCGAGAGCCTCATGCGACGTCCTTCGGCTGGAGACGGCTGATGAGCGCCGTCACGATCATGATCACCACGGTGAGCGACACCGCGACGGCGGCTGCCGACCCGACCTGCCCCGTCTGGAACGCCCGGTTGTACGCCTCGAACGCCGGCACCGACGTCGAGTTGCCCGGACCGCCGCTCGTCGTCACGTAGACGAGGTCGAACGTCTTCAACGCCGAGACCACGGTCAGCGTGAGCGCGGCGGCGATCTGCCCGCGGAGCGAGGGGAGCGTGATCGAGAAGAACTCCCGGACCGCCCCGGCGCCGTCGATGCGCGCCGCCTCGAACAGGCTCGGGTGGATGTTCCCGACGCCCGACAGGAACAGCACCAGGCACAGGCCGACGTTGAGCCACGTGCCGACGAACCCGATCGCGGGCAGCGCCGTGTCGTAGCCACCGAGCCACACCTGCGCAAACTGCCCGAGCCCGACCAGGCGCAGCGCGTCGTTGACCAACCCGTCCGCCGAGTAGATCGACACCCAGATCGTCGCCACGACCACCGACGCGATCACCTGCGGCAGGAACAGCACGGTGCGGAAGAACGACATGCCCCGCAGCCCGTTCGCCCGCGAGATCAACGCCGTGAGGAACAGCGCCAGGGCCACCGGCACCGCGGCGTAGAACACCATCAACACCAGCGCGTGCCCGAACGATGCGCGGAGCTGCGCGTCGGCGAACACGTCGAGGTAGTTCGCGAAGCCCGCCCACGTCGCGACCGACAGGCCGTCCCAGTCGTAGAACGAGTACTGGATGCTCTGCAGGAACGGCACCCCGAGGAACACCGCGAAGACGATGAACGCCGGGAGGACGTAGAGGTACGCGACGAGGCTCCGCCGCCGCTTGCGGACGCTGCCGGTCGCCCGACGCGTCCGGCCACGGCGGGCGCTGCGGTCGGCAGCGCTCGCCGTGGTGCCGGTGAACTGGCTCACGGGTGCTCCTGCCTACTGCTTCACGAAGCCGGCGTAGTCGTCCTGGAGCGTCTTCGTGTACTGCTCCGGGCTGGCCTTGCCCGCGACGAGGTCCTGCATCGCCGCCGTGATGGTGTCGTAGAACGTCGGGGTCGCGTAGTCGAGGTACGGCGTGATGCTGTTCGACGACGAGATCGACTCGTACTCGCTCGTGATGTCACCGGCGATCGTGCCCGACGCGGGGGAGTCGCCGTCCGGGACGACGGTCGGCAGGTTGCCCTTGTCGACGAGCACCTTCGCGGCGTCCTTGTTCGTGACGAAGTCGATGTACGCGGCGGCGGCGTTCGCGTTCCCCGTCTTCGACGTGATCGCCCACGCGAGGCCCTCACCACCCATCGTGACCGGGCCGCTGGCGCCGTCCGGGGTGAGGGCGGTGAACCCGATGTCCTTCGCCGAGGCGGCCGCCTCGAGTGTGGCCTGGTACCAGGTGCCGGTGATGAGGAAGGCGGACTGGCCCTTCCCGAACGCGGCGACGGCGTCGTCACGCGAGACACCGTTGGCGCCCTCGGTGACGTAGCCTTTGTCGACCCAGCCCGTGATCGTCTTCGCGGCCTGCACCTCGTCGGAACCGGTCCAGCTGCCGGACTTGCCCGCGACGAGGTCGTTCACCGCGTCGTGCCCGGCGAGGGCGGAGAGCACGAGCCCGTAGAGGTGGATGCCCGGGCTCTTCTCGACGTCGCCGTAGCTGAGCGGCAGCGTGCCCGACGCCTTGACCTGCTGCATGTCCTCGGTGAGCTCGGCGACCGTCTTCGGGGGCGAGTCGATGCCCGCCTTCCGCAGGACCGCCTTGTTGTAGTAGAGGCCCACGAGTTCGCCGGTCTGCGAGACGCCGTAGAGGTCGTCACCCTGCCACGTCTTCCCGTCCGACGAGAACGAGTTCAGCTTGAGGAGGCTCGACGGGTAGTACGAGTCCCAGCCGTACAGCTTCGCGTAGTCGTCGACCGGGCGGAGGAACCCCGCCTTCACGAAGGCACCCATGTCCGGGTACCCCTGGTTCGCCTGGACGACGTCCGGCGGGTTGTTGCCGGAGAGCGCGAGCTTGAGCGTCGTCTTGAGGTCGGCGAAGGACCGCGACACCCGCTTGATGGTGATGTTCGGGTGCGCCTTCTCGAACTCGTCGTTGAGCTCCTGCTGCGCATCGTTGATGCCCGTGTCGGTGTTCTGGTCCCACACGGTCAGCGTGGTCTTGCCCGATCCGACGTCCTTCGACACCGGTCCGAGGCTCTGGGACGCGGCCGGGGCAGCCGATCCGCCCGGGGTGCAGCCGGTCAGGCCGATGGCCACGGCCGCCGCGACGCCGAGGAGGAGCGTCGCCTTGCTGGAGTGCTTCATGGTGGTCCGTTCTGCGAGGGAAGGGATGCGAGGGAAGGGATGCGAGGGAGGGGATGCGAGGGGAGGGATGCGAGGGAGGGGACGGGACGGGTCAGGCTCCAGCGAGCGCGACCGGGTCGAGGAACGACCAGTCGTCGTCGGGAGCGGCCCGCTGCAGGAACGCGCGGAGCTGCGCGGGGTGCGGGGCGCTCGCCGCACCGCCGAGCCCGGTGACGGCGAACGCGGCGGAGGCGGCACCGAACCGCAGCCGCGTGGCGAGGTCCCAGCCGTGGTGCGCTCCGGCCATGAACGCCGCGACGAACACGTCACCGGCGCCCGTGGGGTCCACCACGTCGACGGGGATCGTGCTCGCGGTGACGACGCCGTGCTCCGAGTCCACCGCGACAACGCCGTCCGCACCGCGGGTGACGACGGCGAGCGGGACGCGCTCGGCGAGGGCCTTCGCCGCGTCGAGGGCGGTGTCGGTGCGGGTGTAGCGCATGGCCTCGACGTCGTTCGGGACGAAGACGTCGATCTCGGCGAGCCGGTCGAGCACGTCGCCGGACCACTCGCCCGTGTGGTCCCACCCGACGCCGCCGACCACGGTGGTGCCGGTGGCGCGGAGTGCGGCGACCCAGGCCGGGAGCGGTCGCGCGATGCCGACGTGCGTCGCGGACACCGGGCCGAGGTCGTCGGGCACCACGAGCGGGCCGAGGTGCTCCTCGTACGTGATGAAGCTCCGGTCCTCGGGGCCGGTCAGTGCCACGGACACCGGGCTCTGGTGCCCGGGGACGAGCTCGAGCAGGCTCGTGTCGAGGAACGGTTCCTCGGTGAGGACCCGGTGCACGTGGCGCCCGAGGACGTCGTCGCCGAGGCGGCTGAGCAACCGGGTCGGTGCTCCGGCGCGTGCGGCCGCGACCGCGCGGTTCGCGACCCCACCCGGCGTCACCGTGAAGGCGTCGGCGTAGACCTCGGCGCCCTGCTCCGGCGCGGTCACCCCCGCGAACACGAGGTCGCAGTAGACGTCGCCCGCGAAGAGCAGCGCTCCTCGGGCCGGCGTCGGGTCGGTACGGGTCACGGCTGCTCCTCGTCGTCGCGGATCAGGGGACGACCGCGGTTGCTCAAGCCTGCGCGATCGGTGTTGCGGTGACGTTACTCGATTGCACCAGATTTGTTAAGTGTGCTCGATTCAGCCCGGTGTTCTGCGCACTCTTGCACGATCGTGCGCGAGTCGCGCTACAGTGGCGGCATGATCCTGCGCGAGCGGCAGAACCGCATCATCAAGGCGTTGCACGACGACGGTGCCGCCTCCGTGCAGGAGCTCGCCGCCGCGCTCGCGGTCAGCGCGGCGACGATCCGACGTGACCTCGAGATGCTCGACCGCAACGGCGAGCTCGTGCGCACCTGGGGTGGCGCCGTCCTCGCGCCGCGCCAGACGGCCCGCGACGTCCCCCGCGACGAACCCCGGGCGACCGAGGACGACGAGGTGGTGGAGGCGCCGTTCGAGGCGGCCGGCGACTACGACCTCAAGCACCGCATGGCCGTCGCCGCGGCCGCGATGGTGCAGGACGGTCAGGTGGTCATCCTCGACATCGGCACGACGACGCCGCTCGTCGCTGAGCTGCTCCGCGGGCGCGACATCACCGTGATCACGACGAACCTCGCCGTCTTCGACGTGCTCCGCGACGACGAGGCCGTCCGGCTCGTCCTGCTCGGCGGTGTCGTGCGGCGCAACTACCGCACGCTCGTCGGCTCGCTCGCCGAGGCCGCGCTCGACCAGGTCAGCGCGGACGTGCTGTTCCTGTCGTGCACGGGCGTCCGCGCGAACGGTCACGTCGTGGACAACATGGCGGTCGAGGCGCCGATCAAGCAGTCGATGATCGCGGCGGCCGAACGCGTCGTGCTCCTCGCCTCCGAAGCGAAGTTCCCCGGGACAGGCGCGCTCCGGCTTTGTTCCCTCACCGACGTCGACGTGCTGATCACCACGACCGGCGCACCCGACGACACACTCGCCCACAGCCGGAACGCCGGCGGAGAGGTCATCACCACATGAAGCTCTGCATCCTCGGAGGCGGCGGGTTCCGCACGCCGTACGTGTACCAGGCACTGCTCCGCGACACCGGTTCCCCCCGCGTCGAGCGGGTCGCGCTCTACGACGTCGACGAAGTCCGACTGCACGCGATGGTCGCGATCCTCACGGAGCTCGCCGCCGACTTCCCGGACGCACCGGTCCTCGAACCGACCACCGACCTGCACCGTGCCGTCGAGGGCAGTGACTACGTGTTCGCGGCGCTCCGCGTCGGGGGGCTCGAAGGACGCCGCTGCGACGAGCACGTCGCACTCGACCTGAACGTCATCGGGCAGGAGACCACCGGTCCCGGCGGTCTGGCCTACGCGATCCGCACCGTCCCGGTCATGGTCGAGGCGGCGAAGGTCATCAAGGACCTCGCACCGAACGCCTACGTCATGAACTTCACGAACCCGGCCGGCATCATCACCGAGGCGATGCAGTCCGTCCTCGGGGACCGCGTGCTCGGCATCTGCGACACCCCGTCCGGCCTCGGTCGCCGCGTCGCCGGGATGCTCGGACTCGACCACACCCGCGTCCAGATGGACTACGTCGGGCTGAACCACCTCGGCTGGATGCGACGGGTCATGTACGACGGCCGTGACGTGCTGCCCGAGCTGATGGCCGACGACGACCGCCTCGGCGCGATGGAGGAGGGCCACGTCTTCGGCCTCGACTGGATCCGGTCCCTCGGGTCGATCCCGAACGAGTACCTGTTCTACTACTACTTCAACCGCGACGCCGTGCGCTCCATCATCGGCTCCGGGAAGACGCGCGGTGACTTCCTCGCCGAGAGCCAGTCGGCGTTCTACGACCGCGCGAGCGCCGCGGGCGACGGTGTCGCCGAGCTCTGGCGCGAGACCGTCGAGCGGCGGAGCGCCTCGTACATGGCGGAGGCGAAGGGCGGCACCCAGGACGAGCCGCTCGACCCGAAGGAGCGCGAGACCGACCCGTCGCACCAGGGGTACGCCGGCGTCGCACTCGGCGTGATGGCGGCGATCAGCCGGAACGAGCGCCAGACGATGATCCTCAACGTCCGGAACAACGGCACCATCGCCGGGCTGCCCCGTGACGCCGTCGTCGAGGTCCCGACGATGGTGGACGCGAACGGCGTGCACCCGATGACGACCGACCAGCCCGACCTGCACCAGATCGGACTCATGTCGCAGGTCAAGGCCGTCGAGCGGCACACCATCGCCGCGGCGCTCACCGGGTCGAAGGACGAGGCGGTGAAGGCGTTCGCGCTGCACCCGCTCGTCGACAGCGTGTCCGTCGCCCGTGACCTCGTGCGCGGGTACGTCGACCGCATCCCGGAGGTCGCGGCGGTGCTCACGAAGTAGCGCTGGCCCGGGCCGGAACCGGACCACCAGCGAGACCCCGAGGAGCCGGAGCCGCGACCGCGGCCCCCACGACCGCGGTCGCGGACGACCGGATTCCCCTCACCGAGACCAGCATGGCCCGGCGCGCGGAGCGCGCGCATCATCCGGAGGGATGAAGAGCTGAAGTGCGCTCACCGCCCTGCCGGGCCGTGCCGGCCTGGAGGCGCGGGGCGGGCCCGTCCCGTGCCTCCAGGCCGGTCGTCGTCGGCTCAGGGACCGGTCACCGGCTGCGCCGGGTGATCGGGTGCCGGCCGTCGTGATCGCCGCCGTCCGCGCTCCACGCTCGTCCACGCCACCGCGCCCGTGAGCACCACCAGCAGGCAGAGACTGACCACGCCCGTGCCGACGTCCAGCCCGCCGCGGTCCTGGGGGACCGCGACCCAGTCCGCGAAGGACGCGCCGACCGGTCGGGTCAGGACGTAGGCGGTCCAGAACCCCGCGACCTGACCGAGCACCCGGACGCCGGCGGCGAGCGCCACGAGCAGGACGAGGCCGGTGAAGACGAGGCCGCCGCCGAGGTAGCCGAGACCGAACCCGCCCGCGGCGAGGTCGCCGGCAGCGGTCCCCATCGCGAACGTCGCCACCACGGCGGCCCAGTAGAACAGCTGGCGCCGCGTGCTCGTGACTCGGTGGACGTCGAGGGTGCCCTCGACACGGCGCCACACGACGAAGACCGCGACCAGGGCGATCAGGAAGATCGGCGTGGAGACCGTGTAGGGCACGCCGAGCGCCACGTGGACCACGTCAGCGACCATCGTGCCGAACACGCCGACCATCGACACGGCACCCCAGTACAGCCAGGGGCGGTACCGGTCGGTGCGGAGCTGGACAGCGAGGACCATGCCGAACACGGCCGCGGTGAGGAGCACGGTCGGCACCGGGTCGAACCGGGTGACGAGGAAGTCCGAGAGCGCTTCGCCCATGGCCGTGGTGAGGACCTTGGTCACCCAGAACGAGACGGACGGGTCGGGGACGCGGTTCCGCAGCGGACCGGTGGCGGTCACCGCTCGTCGCCCGCTGCGGCGCGGGCCTGCGCGTCCGTCGGGACGCCCCGGCCCGCCTGCTCGTCGCGTCGGGTGCGGCGGGCGACGTGCCGGCGACGCAGCGCACCGATCACGATCGGCAGGACCGAGACGACGACGATCACGATCATCAGCGCGTCGATGTTGTGCGAGACCAACGGGATGCCGCCGAGGAGGACGCCGACGACCGTGAGCCCGACCGCCCAGGAGATCGCTCCGATCAGGTTGAACAGCAGGAAGCGCCGGTAGTGCATCCGCGCGGTCCCGGCGGCGAGCGGCACGTAGGTGCGGACGATGGGGACGAAGCGACCGAGCACCAGGCTCAGGCCGCCCCACCGTGTGAAGAACGCCTCGGCCTCCTCCAGCCGCGCCGTGGTGAGGATCCGCGCGTCGTCCCGGAAGAGACGCCGGCCGTACCGTTTCCCGAGCCAGTACCCGACCTGGTCACCCGCGACCGCGGCGACGGACGCGACGATCGCGACCTGCCACGGCGCGATGCCGAGGGTGCCACTGATGATCGCAGCGGTGACGAGCAGCGAGTCCCCTGGCAGGAACGGGAAGAGCACCCCGGACTCGATGAAGATCAGGACGGCGATGCCGGCGAGGACGTCGGGACCGAAGGCGTGGAGCACGGACGCTGCGTCGAAGAGGCTCACGGCGAGCGGGACTGAGGAGAGCACGAGGGTCCTTCCGGGGACGAGCAGGACGAGCAGGACGAGCAGGACGGGCTCAGACGGCGGGCTGCGGGCGTGCTGTGTCGTCGCGGCGCATGCGGACCACGAGCCAGCTGATGATGGCGACGATCACCACGAGGAACACGATGCTCGTCGTGATGGTCCCGACGCCCAGGCCTCCGTCCTGTACCGGGGAGGAGAGGAGGTCGCCCGTCGACGCACCGAGCGGACGGGTGAGGATGTAGGCGATCCAGAAGCAGACGACGGGGCCCCGCCGGCCGACCGCCCACGCGGCAGCGGTCACCGCGATGGCGCCTGCGAAGAGCAGCAGGGCCGGGAAGTAGCCGAGCCCGGTCTGTTCCGCGATGAGGTCCCCGGCAGCGGTGCCGAGCGCGAACGTGAACAGGATGGCGAGCCAGTAGAACGATTCGCGGCGGACCATGTCGATGCTGTGGATCGACAGGGTGCCCTCGACGCGGTACCAGACGACGAAGACCGCGAGCAGCGCGATTCCGAACACCGCCGTGCTCACCACGAGCGGGACCCCGAGTCCGTCGGTCAGGTTGTCGGTGACGCAGGTGCCGACGATGCTGATGAGCACCACCGTGACCCAGTACAGCACCGGACGGTAGGTCCGAGCGCGGAACTGCAGGACGAGGAACACCACGAGCGCGACCGCCATGATGAGCGTCGTCAGGGGGAGACCGAGTCCGACCGTGTCGCTGAGCAGGTCCGCGGCGGTCTCGCCGACGGTCGTGGCGAGCACCTTGATGATCCAGAAGGACGCGGTCGGGTCCGGGACCTTGTTCCGTCGTGATCGAGCGGCGACGGGCACTGCGGGCGAGTTGGACACGGCGTTCTCCTCGTCGGTCGGTGGTGTCGCGGTCGGTGCGGCACGGGGGATCACGACGGTAGGGAGCGCGCCGCAAGACTTCGCCAAGAAACCGCACCTCGTCACGGCGATCCGCCGACGAACGACCCAGACGAGGTCGGCTGCCGTCGGGACCCCTCGGGGACAGACGGTCGGCGATGTCGGCCTGGAGGCACGGGGCGGGCCCGACCCGCGCCTCCAGACCGGCACATCCCTCGTCGGCCTGTTCGCGGCAGCGCATGTGTGTCCGCGCGTCCGCGGCGGCGAGCGCCGCCGCGTGCCCCGATCCGCTCCCGCAGTCCGGGGAGCCCCGCTAGCCTTCGGCGATGGAGCAGTGGATCCTCTACGACGTCGGCGGCGTCCTCGAACTCGTCGACGACGACCGGTGGCCCGACGTCCTCCGGGAGACCTGGGGCGCCCGCTTCGGGCTGACGGTCGACGAGGTGCGGACCCGGCTGCGCGACGCCGATCTCCCCGACACGGCGCTGCGGACGGGCGTCGCAGACGAGTACTGGCGGAAGCTCGGTGCCGCGCTCGGGGCGACCCCGACCGAGGTCGTGACGATGCACGCGGAGTTCTGGGACGCCTACTGCAGCGTGGCGAACGTGGAGCTCCTCGAGCACGCCCGGTCGTTGCGCGACCGGGCGAAGCTGGCGATCCTGTCGAACTCCGGCGACGGTGCCCGTGAGGAGGAAGAGCGCCGCTTCGGCTTCTCGAGCGTCTTCGATCCGATCTGCTACAGCCACGAGCAGGGCGTGGCGAAGCCGGACCCGGGTGCCTACACCACGGCCCTCGCGCGGATGGGTGCCTCGCCCGAGCAGGTCCTCTTCGTCGACGACAACGAGGGCCCGGTCCTCGGCGCGGAGCGGTGCGGCATCCGCGCAGTGCTGCACGTCCGCAACGAGGAGACCATCGCCGCGATCGAGGGTTTCCTCGCCGGCTGACGGGTAGCGCGGATGTTCGAACGTGTGTTCGAATCCATGGCAGCAAGGAGGCCATGGGTCAGAACCGGCGGTACGGAACGTTCCGTGCGGAGTTGCGTCCGGTGCGAGTTGACCGTCGGCGTTGATATGCGAAGTTCTCCTGATCACCGTCGGGCAGGCAAGTCGTGCTTGACCTCGAGCCTGGATTTCGCGTTTGATGCATGATGTGTGCATTGCACGGAGGAGGTGCTGTGGTGCGAGAGCGGTACGGTTCGGCGGAGCTGCATCTGCTTTCCGGAGTGCTGCTGCTCAATGAGGACGCAGCCGTGTTCGACGCGATGCTCGACGGGTGGTGTTCGCAGATGGTCGGGGGCCGGAGCTTGCGGATGCCCACCGTGACGAACCGAATCCAGGTGGTGCGACAGTTCCAGCGGCACGCAGGGGAGTGGCCGTGGACGTGGTCCGCGGCGATGCTCGACGAGTGGATGACCGACCTGGTCGCGACGCACCGGCTCGCGGCGTCGACGCTGCGCCGCTATCAGGACACGATCCGGCAGTTCTGCGACTTCGTCTGCTCGCCGCACTACGGGTGGGTCGCGGAATGCGAGACCCGGTTCGGAACCCACCCGGTCCAGATTTGTCACGAGTGGGACACTCCGGCGCACGTGCAGGAATCCGAGGCAAATCCTGCACGGCGGCCGCTCACCCGCGACGAGCTTCAGGCTGTGTTCGATCGGGCCGACGGGGAAGTCAGTCGGCGCCTCGACGCTGGCCGCAAGGGCGCCATCGCCGCGTACCATGACGCCACGATGCTCAAGGTCGCTTACGGCTGGGGGCTCCGAGCGAACGAAGCCGTCATGCTCGAGGTGCACGACTTCTACCGGAACCCCAAGGTGCCGATCTTCGATGGGTTCGGGTTCCTTCGCGTCCGTTCCGGGAAGGCGTCCCATGGCTCGCCACCGAAACCGCGTGCCGTCGCGACCGTGATGCCATGGGCGGTTGACGCGGTCCGCGACTACCTCGACAACGTCCTGCCGATGATGCGAGGGGCTACCTCGACACGTGCGCTGCGGCCATCCGAGCGTGGCGCGCGGGTAGGGAAGCGCGCGCTCGGCGACCGCTTCGCGCAGTACCGCGATGAGCTCGGGTTGGATCGGGCGTTGACACCGCATTGCCTCCGGCACAGTTACGCGACGCACCTGATCGAGGACGGTCACGACCCGATGTTCGTGCAGCGGCAGCTCGGACACGCGTACCAGTCGACGACGGGGATCTACACGCACGTCTCGGCCGAGTTCGCCAACCGAATCCTGCGGGATGCACTCGATCGTGTGCCGCATCTCCTCAGCTTGAAGGGAACCCCGTGACTCATCAGCTCAGCTACGAATGGCGGCTGCGCGAGCAGATGGCTGCCGCCGGCCTGTTCAGCACGACGAAACTCATCCCGCTGCTTGCCGAGCGTGGGATCACGCTTTCTGCGAGCCAGGTCTCACGCAGGTCCCATCGGCTGTCGTCGCACGTGTGCTCGGCGTCAGCATCGCGACCGCTTCGACGTGGGCCCGCCTGGCGGGTACCCGACCGGGCGGCCCAGTGTCTCGGGAGTTCGATTGAGCTCACGGATCTCGCGGCGTGCGGTAGGTCGGCGTGCGCATGTCCGCGGCGCTCGATCGTGCTCGTGCCGCTCAGATGCCGGTTCGGTTGCTGCGCCGTTCGATGAGGACGTTGTCGCGCCACTGGCCGGCCCAGGGCCCGGACATCATCAGCCCGACGCGTTCCCGGATGCCGATTTCCCGGAAGCCGTGCCGAGCGTGGAGTGCACGGGATGCGGTGTTCTCGGGGAAGATCCCGGACTGGATCGTCCAGATCCCCGCGGCTTCGGTTGACGCGATCAGGGCGTCGAGGAGGACGTGCCCGACGCCTCGGCGGCGGGCTGCTGCGGCGACGTAGACGGAGTGCTCGACGACACCCCGGTACACCGGCCGGGCGGAGGTCGGGGAGACCGCTACCCAGCCGAGGACTTCATCACCGTCGACGGCGACGAACCGATGCTCGGGCAGCTTTGCGGCGTCGAACGCCGCCCAGGTCGGCGGCTCCGTTTCGAACGTCGCGTTCCCGGTGGCGATACCCTCCCGGTAGGTCGCCTCGACACTGGGCCAGTCCGCGGCGACCATCGGCCGGATGGCGACCGGGGTGTCGTCGGTCATGGGCGCAGCAGCTCGTCCTGGATGCGGGCGGCGACGGCGTCGCGCATGGGGCGGACGTCGTCGGGGGACCAAGACTCCGGGTCCGGGAACGACCACTGCAACACCGTCCCGCGGGGCGTCGCGGGCAGGTCGAGGCCGGGCTTCATCAGCACGACGACGTCGGCCTGATCCAGCAGCTCCGGGGTGACCCTCCGCGGGGTGTGGTCGCTGATGTCGAGGCCGAGTTCCGCGACGGTCGCGGCGATCGACGGGTTCACCTCGTCGGCGGGAGCGATTCCTGCGGAGGTGGCGGTGTAGCGGTCGTCGGCGGCGAGTTCGAGAAGGGCGGCGCCGAGTTGGGAACGGCCGGCATTGTGCTTGCAGATGAACAGCACGGTGGGCTTGTCGGTCATGCGGGGTCCGGTTCAGTTCGTGCAGCAGGAGCTGCTGGCGGGCGGAGCGGCCGACACGGGCGCCGCGCAGCACGACGACCCCTCGGCCGCTTCGGTCGTAGCGGGAACACCGCAGGAGGATGAGCCGCCGACATCGGTGGCGCAGACGCCCGTCTCGGGGAGCACGAGCTGCACGTCGCGGGCGGCCTGGTGGTCGCCAGCGAGTTCCGCGGCGATGGAGCGGACCTGCTCGTAGCCGGTGAGGAGCAGGAACGTGGGGGCGCGGCCGTAGGACTTCATCCCGGCGATGAAGAAGCTCGGCTCCGGGTGCGCCAGCTCCGCGACACCGTGTGGGGGGACGGAGCCGCAGGAGTGCAGGTTCGGGTCGATCAGCGGCGCGAGCGCCCGGGGCGCTTCGACGATGTCGTCCAGGCCAAGGCGGATCTCGCGGAGCATGTCGAGGTCGGGCCGGAACCCGGTCGCGTTGACCACAACGTCGACCGTGACGGTGAACGGCTCCTCGGCGCGGCGGCCGATGACGGTGACCTGGTCGCCGTCGGGGCGGATGTCGTCGATCTCGAACGAGGCGAGCTGCTCGACCTGCCCGGACTCGACGAGACCGTGCACGTTGGAGCCGAGCTGCCCGCGGGCGGCGAGCCCGTCGGCAGCGTCCGCACCGAGGCGAGCGGTGCCGGCGTTCCGGATCGCCCACAGCAGCGTCGTGCCCGGTTCGTCCTTCGCGAGGGCGGCGAGCTTGATGAGCGTGTTCGCGGCCGAGTGCCCGGCCCCGACGACGAGGACCCGCTTCCCGGCGAACCGGTCACGGTCCGCACCAAGCACGTCCGGGAGAGCGTGCATCACCCGGTCCCCGAGGTCCGCAGCGGGTGCGAGGCCCGCGGCGGTGAGCGGGTTCGGGGACGTGTACGTGCCGGACGTGTCGACGACGGCGCGGGCGGTGACGTCCTCGACACCGTCGGCCGCGTGGAGGCGGAGGAGGAACGGGGTGTCGGCGCGGCCGGTGGAGCGCGTGCGGTCCATGCCCTGCCGGGACACCGCCTTCACGCGGACGCCGTACCGCATCACCGGCGCCAGCTCCGGCGTCTGGACGAGGGGTTCGAGGTACTGCTCGACGAGGTCGTGCCCGGTCGGCAGCGACGACCGGCGGGGCTCGGTCCAGCCAGTGGGTTCGAGGAGGCGGCGGGCGGCGTCGTCGATGACGTACCGCCACGGGGAGAACAGCCTGGTGTGCCCCCACGCACGGACAGACGTACCAACCGTGTCGCCGGCTTCGTAGACGACGACGGGCAGGCCCTGCTCGAGCAGGTGCGCGGCGGCGGCGAGTCCGACGGGGCCGGCGCCGATGACTGCGACGGGGAGCCCGGTGAGGCGGTCCGCGTCGGCCTGGGGTGGGAGGGTGAGGGTGAGGGTCATGGGGGTGGTCCTTCCGGTGGTCAGGCGGATGCTTCGGTGGGCAGCAGCTCGGCCAGGAGCGCCTGCACGCGGGTCTTGATCTCGTCGCGGATGGGGCGGACGTCGTCGATGCCCTTCCCGGCGGGGTCGGTGAGGTCCCAGTCCTCGTACCGTTTGCCGGGGAAGACCGGGCACGCGTCGCCGCAGCCCATCGTGATCACTGCGTCGGACTCGCGGACAGCGTCGGTGGTGAGGATCTTCGGCTGGTTCGAGGCGATGTCGACGCCGTCCTCCGCCATCGCCTGGATCGCGACGGGGTTGATCTGGTCCTTCGGTGCGCTGCCGGCGGAGAGGACCTGGACGCGGTCGCCGCCGAGGGCCTTCGCGTAGCCGGCGGCCATCTGGGAGCGGCCGGCGTTGTGGACGCAGACGAACAGGATCGTGGGGGTCGCGGTCATGGCGGTGCTTTCGGTTCGGGCGGTCATCGGATGAGGGTGAGCCAGCCGGCGAGGGCTGTCAGGGTGACGGCGAGGACGGGGACGGTCAGCACGATGCCGGTGCGGAAGTACTGCCCCCAGCCGATGTGGATGCCCTTCCGATCGAGCACGTGCAACCACAGCAGCGTCGCCAGCGACCCGATCGGGGTGATCTTCGGCCCGAGGTCGGAACCGATGACGTTGGCGTAGATCATCACCTCATGGGTCAGCCCGGTCGCACCGGCTCCGCCGATCGCGAGGGCGGCGATGAGGACGGTCGGCATGTTGTTCATCAGCGACGCGAGGATCGCGATCACGAACCCGACCCCGAGCGCGGTGACGAGGACCCCGTGGTCCCCGAACACATCGAACAGCTTCGCGAGGTAGTCGGTGAGGCCCTGGTTCTGCAGCCCGTAGACGACGAGGTACATGCCGATCGAGAACAGCACGATCTGCCACGGCGCCTCCCGGATCGTCTTCCACACCGGAATCACCCGCCCCGACCCGCCACCGGTGCCACTACTGCCAGCGGTGACGGCGGCGGTGCCGCCGGTCGTGACGAGGACCGGGGACGCAGCCTGGCGGGCGAAGAGGAACGCGGGTTGCCGGGCGGCAACGAGAACGATCACGACCGCGCCGACACCCGCGACCGCGGCGAGGGGCACCCCGACGGGGTCGGCGGCGAAGTAGCCGACCAGCAGCACGGCGAGGACCACCCAGCCGGCTCGGAATGTCGCCCGGTCCTTCACCGCGGCGGCCGGACGGGTGAGAGCGAGGACGTCGTACCACTTCGGGATGCTCCTACCGAAGTACGCCAGCAGCATCCCGAGAGACGCCAGCACGGACACGATGCCGACGGGCACCATGACGGCGGCGTACTCGGCGAACCCGAGGCCGAAGTAGTCGGCGGAGACGATGTTGACCAGGTTCGACACCACCAGCGGCAGGCTGCCGGTGTCGGCGATGAACCCGGTGGCGAGGATGAACCCCAGCGCCGCCTTCGCCGGCATGTTCAACGCGCGGAGCATCCCGACGACGATCGGAGTGAGGATCAGCGCGGCCCCGTCGTTGGCGAACACGGCCGCGATGACCGCGCCGAGGCCGACGATCAGCACGAACAGCAGCCGACCGTTCCCGCGACCCCACCGGGCCACGTGGAGCGCTGCCCACTCGAAGAAGCCGGCCTCGTCGAGGATCAATGAGATCAGCACCACCGCGACGAACGTCAGCGTCGCGTTCCACACGATCCCGACCACCGTCGGCACGTCCCCGAGCCCGACGACCGTGGTCGCGAGGGCGACGACCGCGCCGATGAGGGCGGTGTAGCCGATCGGGAAGCCCTTGGGCTGCCAGATCACCACCACGAGCGTCGCGACGAAGATCGCCGCGGCGACGACCGCCAGCACCATCAGACGCCCACCCCGGCCTGGTTCGCTGCCGCGGCGGCGCGCTCCCAGCCCTGCGCGGCGACCTGCACGGCATCCCACGGGGACCCGAGCGGCGGCGTGTAGGACAGGTCCAGGTCGATGACGTCGTCGACGGTGAAGCTGGCGTGGAGGGCGGTGGCGAAGGTGTCGATGCGCTTGCTGATCTCCGCGGACCGTTCCCCGACGATCTGCGCGCCGAGGAGCCGCCCGGACGTGTGGTCGCCGGTGACACTGATCGTCAACGGCACCGCACCCGGGTAGTACCGCTTGTGGTCATCCGCGACCGTCACCCGGGTCAACGGGGACACGTCCAGCGGTGCTGTTTCGTGGTGGCGGAGGCCGGTGCGGGCGGCGACCAGGTCGAACACCTTCACCACCTGCGTCCCCACCGAACCGGCGAAGGTCCGGGACTCGCCGAGCATGTTCTCCCCGGCGACACGGCCCTGCTTGTGCGCCGTCGTCCCGAGGGGGAGCCACGTCGTGCCGAGGAGCCGGTGATGCGTCACGACGCAGTCACCAGCCGCCCACACGTGCGGCACCCCGGTACGCATCTGCTCGTCGACGACGATCGCGCCGGCCCGCCCGAGCTGCGCGCCTGCCGCAGCCGCGAGGTCCGTCACGGGCCGTACGCCGACGCAGACCACCACGAGCGCGAACGTGCCCTCCGCATCCCCGGCAGCCGTCGTCGTCGCCACCCGCCACTGCCCAGCTCCGGCCGGGGTGATGCCGGTGACCGTCGCCCCGGTCAGCACGGTTGCACCATGTCGGCGGACCTCCGCGGTGACGAGGGAACCGAGTTCCGGGTCGAGGGTGGAGAGCACTTCCTGTCCGCGCTGGATCAGCGTCGTGTCGAAGCCGCGGGCGACAAGGCCTTCGGTCATCTCGAGGCCGATGTAGCCGGCGCCGACGACCGCGACACGGCTGCCGGCAGGCAGAAGGTCCAGGGCGGCAACGAGCTGCTCCGCGTCGGTCATCGAGTGCAGTAGGTGAATGCCCGGCTCACCGAACGGGATCCCAGCCGGACGGACCGGCTCCGCGCCAGTCCCGATCAGCAGCTCGTCGTAGGCGATCTGCTCCTCACCAGCCGGGCCGGTGACAGAGAGCAGCTGGCGGTCGACGTCGACGGCGGAGGCCCATGTCGAGGAGCGGACCGTCATCCCGACGGCTTCCAGGTCAGCGCGGGTGCGGTGCGCGAGAGACGCCTCTGTGGCGACGTCGCCCGAGACCCAGTACGGGATGCCGCAGATGGAGAAGTTCGGGAACTCGTCGGCGAGAACCACCGTCACGTCGGTCGACGGGTCCAGCTCACGGGCGCGCAGCGCCGCGGCGATACCGGCGTCACTGCCCCCAACGGCAACGAGGTGAGTCATCGGAGTCGGTCCTCTGCAGGTCGATCGGAAGTCGAACAGGAACATCGAAGCACGTCGATATAGATGAACGCAAATATAGACGCGTGTCGAAGTCCGTGGGATGATGATGCGATGACGACGATCGAGCTGCTTCCCATCCAGGACGTCACTGCGTGCTGCTCGCCCGTCACAACCGAAGCGATGACGCAGGAGTCCGCCGAGGTCCTCGCGAAGTCGTTGAAAGCGATCGCAGACCCCGCTCGCCTGCGACTGATCTCGATGGTGGCCGCGCATGACGGCGCCGAAGCCTGTGTCTGTGACCTGCAGGAACCGCTCGGGCTGTCCCAGCCGACCGTGTCGCATCATCTCAAGGTGCTCGTCGATGCCGGCATCCTGCACCGCGAGAAGCGGGGCACCTGGGCCTACTTCTCCCTCGTCCCCGGCGCCCTCGAATCGGTCGGTGCGCTCATCGGGGGAGTCTCGACCGTTCGGTAGAGCGACGTAGCGTGTCGGCCGGTTCGTTCATGCTGAGTTCATGACTGACGGAGGTCGGCAAACGTCTCGACGGCATCACACCGTGCCGAAGTTCTACCTGCGCGGCTTCGCGGACGGTGACACGCTCCTGACGGTCCCGCTGCCCGGGGAACGGCGGTACAAGCAGTCCGTGAACAGTGCTGCCGTTGAGACCGACTTCTACGCCCTGCCGGGGCATGACGGTGGCGATGACGTCCTCGAGCGGGCGCTTGCGGAAGTCGAGGCCCCGACGGCTGCGATCATCGCGCAGATCGCGTCAGGCGTGTGGCCGCTCCCATCGGCGGACCGTCAGGCGCTCGCCTTCTTCATCGCGTTGCAAAGCACTCGCACACAGACGCAGCGCCGCACCGTGGATTCACTCGAAGCACAGCTGGCGCGTCTGCAAATCGGTGTCGGCGGACGCGAGCTCTTCACGCAGCAGCTCCAACGAGCGGACCCGCAAGTCACGAACGACACCGTCGATCGGATGTGGGCCGAAGCGATACGCCCCGAAGGGCCGCCCTTGCGGGTGAGCAGCATCGAGTTCGCCGACCAGATGCTCTCCAGCGCGACCCAGATCCTCCCGTACATCCTCGGACGTCCGTGGACGCTCGTCCGGTTCGATCGCAGATCGCTCGTGACCTCTGATCATCCCGTGTCCCTCGTCACGCCAGCCGATGCGTCCCCCTGGGAAGGTGTCGGCTACGCCACTGCAGCAGGCATCATCATGCCGCTGACGCGCGAGCTCGGCCTGGTGATGGGGGACCCGATGGTCTTCGCCGAGCACATCTCGGTCGATCGCGTGGCAGCTGGCGAGCTCGACATGACACTCCCGCTCGGGAGCACTCAGATGGAGCGCTTCTTCAACGAACACACCGTGGGATTCGCGAGCAAATGGCTCTTCCTGCATCCGAAGGACGGGCGATTCCTTCCCGAGGACCTGCCCGAGCCGAACCCGACTCGGATGGAGATGGGGAGCCAGGCCCGGGAGTTCAACGGGGAGCCCTGGGGCCGTGCGAGCGCGGGTGGTCGTGACGACTCAGTTCCGGCTCGGTCTATCATTCGAACACACGTTCGATTGGAGATGCCATGAGTCGACGCCGCGCCGACCGCTGGCCGAGCAGCGAACTCCGCACAGGCGAATACCGCACAGTGCCGGCAGATGTCTCGCGGGCTGCGGTCAACGAGTTCCTGACCCGTCCGTACCCGGTGAGCCTCACGCGCGAGGAGATCGGCCCGGATGCACCCGTCCCGGTCTCGGACGGGGACACCGTCGACGTCTGGCTGCGGTTCGTCGAGGTGCGCGTGCAGGAGCGGGCGGTCGTCGTCGCGTACACGGACCGGGCGGTGCAGGTGGAGGTCATCCGGCGGGACGGATCGCGGTACCGGGTGTGGGTGTGGCAGGGCGCGGTGACGATGCCGGGTCGGGAGCGTTGACGATGGACGACAGCGCCTGGGCGATCCACAGGAGACCGAACGAACGGTTCATGGTCAGGTGCGCGAGGGCTGCGTGGGGAGGAGCGGTCCTCGAGCTCGCTCCGCGACGCCGCGTTCCCCGTGAGCCCCGGGTCACCGCGTCCAGAACTCCTCGGGCCGACGCCCCGCCCGGAACCCGAACGACTCGAGCATCGCCGTCGCCTCGGGGAACCCGGTGGCGAGGGCGTCCGCGGTGTGCGCATCGCTCCCGAACGTGACCGCCCGGCCGCCTTCCTCCGCCCACCACTGCGGGACCCACGACCAGAGCCGTCGGGTGTTCATCTCGAGGGCCCGACCGGACGATGCTATCGCGCGCATCCCCGAGCGGAACCCCTCCTCGAACTCGCGGGGGTCGAACGGGCCGGCGGTGGCGCTCGGCCAGGAACGGACGGCGTAGTCGATGTGGGTGAAGACCGCGAAGGAGACCGAGCCGGCGACCATGCGCGGGATCTCGGCGAGGTACGCCCACATGACGTCGGCAGGCGGCCGGTACCGGTAGAGCGTCGACGGTTCGGTCCGGGCCCCGGCATCGTGTGCGGCACCTCGAGCAGCGCCGTCCGCGCCCGATCCTGCACCCGCGTCACCCTCTTCGAACGGCAGCATGTGCAGCGACCCGTTGACCCGGTCGACCCGGCGGACGACGTCGGCCGCCGCAGCGTCCCACAGGTGCGGTTGCCCGAACTCGACGCCGGTCAGGATCGTGAGCTCCGGGAAGTCGTACCGACAGCGGTCGATGGCGGCGAGGTACCCGTCGAGGTCGAGCGGCGGCAATCGCACCCGGCCGTCCACGCCCACGAGGGTGTGGGCGTGCGATCCGAGGTCCTCCGGCCCGGCCACCCAGTGGTCCTCGAGGTCGAGGTGCTCGGTGAACACGAGGGCCGGCAGTCCGATGCGCACCGCCCGCTCGCAGGTCCGCCGCATCGAGCCGACGGACGACGGGTCCGATCCGGCGTCCCATGAGAACTCGCTGTGCACGTGCGCGTCGGCGGGCAGCGTCATGGAACCGACCCTGCCACCGGGCAGCACCGGCGGCAAGGCCGGTCACGACACCGGAGCGCCGCAGAACACCGGTGACGCCGCTACCGCGGATGCGGCTGTCTCGTCAGCGCCGGCGGCGGACGCCTCCGCGCACGGCGGTGATCGCGGCGCCACCGAGGAGCAGGCCTGCTGCCCAGGGCAGCAGGCCCAGCGCGTCCGAACCGGTGTAGGCGAGCTCGGTGCGGGTCGTCGTCGGGACGGTCCGCACGGTCGTGACCGCGGTGGGTCGCACGGCGACGTTGAACGCCGTCGCGAAGTCCTGCGCCGACACCGTCAGTCGGTGGGTCGACGCCTGCGGGAACGTCACGTCGGCCCGGCCGGTCCACTCCTCGTCCGGCGCGATGACGTCCGAGGCGTGGTCGGAGGTCACGGTCACCGGCGTGGGCGTCCAGTCGTCGGCGTGCACGGCGTTGCCGAACCGGTCGACGAGGTCGCCGCCGACGAGGAGGGTGCCGCCCTGGTCGATCGTCGGCTGGCCGCCCTCGAAACCGGACCCGAACGTGATGTAGCCGTCGCCGTCACGGGTCGTCTCGTTCTGGAACGTCCACACGGTGCCGTCGCGCTCGATGACCCAGCTGGTCGAGTGTGCGGTGAGGACGGTGGACCGGTCCTCGGCGGTGACCTCGATGCCGAGCGGTGCCCCAGGGGTGGTCGTGAGGTGGACGTACTGCGACACGCTCGTGGTGCCGTCGGTCGCGACGATCCGGAAGGCGTACGTCCCGGCGTAGTCCGAGGTGCCGGACAGGACGCCGGTCGTGTGGTCGAGGGTGATCCCGTACGGCAGGAAGGACGAGTCGTCGCCGTCGGACTCCTCGGGCGACGCGTCGGCGTCCCAGTACTGCACGGAGTACGTCGGAGCAGGGAACCCGGTGGTGGCGAACGCGTGGCGGAACCGTTCGCCGGCGCCGGTGGTCAGCGTGACCGGGTCGTCCGGGGTCGACTGGTCGTCGAACGCGGGCGGCGCCGTCACCCGGGTGGTGCTCGCCGACCGTGGGTCGTCGGTGAGGGAGTCGACGGTGACCGTGATGACCTGGCCCGCGTCCGCGCGGGTCGGCGTGTAGGAGTCTCCGTCGGCCGCGAGGGTGGTGTCCCCGGCGCGCCAGGAGTACGTGACGGGGCCGGTGAACCCCGTCGCACGCGCGGTCAGCGTGGCGCCGACCGTCGGCGCGCCGTCGATCGTCACGGCGGTCGCGTCGGCCGAGGGGGACGCGGTGTCGGACGGGTCCGGGGACGACGAGGCCGCGGGTGTGGTCGGGTCCGAGGTCGCGGGAGTGCCGGCCGCGGTCCCGGCATCCGCAGGCGTCGCTGCATCCGGGCCGGCGGCACCCGAGCCGGCGGCACCCGAGCCGGCGGCACCCGTGCCGGCAGCACCCGAGTCGGCGGCGCCCGAGCCAGCGGCGCCGGTGTCGCTCGCCGCTCCTGCGTCTGCCGCTGTTCCGCCGGAGCTCCCCGTGTCCGCGGCAGCCGGGTCCGCCTGCTGCCCGACCACCGCGACGTCCGCGTCAGTCCCGGAGGTCGTGTCTGCGGCGACTGCGGCAGCGGGGCCCGCCACCCCGAGCAGGCCACCGAGCGTGATGACGGCGACGAGTGTCCCCGCCGTGCAGGCGCGACGACGGTTCGGAGTGCGGTTCGGCAACGGGAGTCCCCCTCGGTCATCGGACACCAGGCGTTGCTGTCCGTTCGCGAAGCATAGGGGTCCTCGGGGCTCCGGTCCGTGCCACACGTTCGAGGGGGGAGTCGAGAAAGCCCTGGTCAGCGAGACGCACCGCCCCGATCACTGAACGACTCTTCAGATGGAGTGTCGAACGAAGGGTCCGCGGCGGCCCCCTAGGATGGTCGAACAGGGGCTCTTAGCTCAGTTGGTAGAGCGCTTCGTTTACACCGAAGATGTCGGCGGTTCGAGTCCGTCAGGGCCCACCCCGCGGGGACCGCTCCGCAGAGCCAGAGCCAGAGCCAGAGACCACCCCAGCGAGCGGAGGTGCGACCGGTGCGCACCACCCCGTCGCCCCGGACCGGCCTGGTCGCCGTCGTCGTCACCGCGGTCCTCTGGGGCACCACCGGCACCGCCGCCGCGACCGCCGCGGTCGGCCCGCTCGCCATCGGTGCGGCCGCACTGGGGATCGGCGGACTCCTCCAGGCCGCCGTCGCCGTCGGGCCGCTCCAGAGGGCGCGGCCGGTGCTCCGCCGCCACCTCGGGCTGGTCCTGCTGGGCGGCATCGCGGTCGCGGTGTACCCGCTCGCGTTCTACAGCTCCATGCACACCGCGGGCGTCGCGATCGGCTCCGTGGTCTCGCTCGCATCCGCCCCGCTGGCGTCGGGCGTGCTCGAACGCGTGGTCGACCGCCGACCGCTCGGACGTGCGTGGGTGGCCGCCGCGGCGCTCGGGGTCCTCGGCAGCACCGTGCTCTGCCTGTCCGGCGTCGACAGCGGGCAGGCCCCGACCGACGCGCCCGCCGGCACCGACATCGGGTCGGGCGGCACGGTCCTCGGGATCCTCCTCGGACTCGTCGCCGGCGTCACGTACGCGGTGTACTCGTGGGCGGCCCACCGGCTGATGGTCGTCGGCGCGGGCCGTGCGGCGTCGATGGGGGCGGTCTTCGGCACGGGTGGCGTCCTGCTGCTGCCGGTCCTGGTCCTGACGGGCGGCGCGTTCCTGACCTCGTGGACGAACGTGCTGGCGGGACTGTACCTGGCGCTCGTCCCGATGTTCCTCGGCTACCTGCTCTTCGGCATCGGCCTCGCGACGATCCGCCCGAGCACGGCCACGACGGTGACGCTCCTCGAACCGGCGGTCGCGACGGTCCTCGCGGTGCTCGTCGTGGGGGAGCGGCTCACCGCCCCCGGATGGGCGGGACTCGCGTGCATCGGGGTCGCGCTGGTGCTCCTGGTGGTCGCGCCCGTCGCGCGGCCGGCGCGGTCCTGACCAGAGCGGCCACGGCCTGGAGGCGCGGTGCGCGTCCGACGTGCACCGCGCCTCCTGGCTGCTGGTCGCGATGACGGGCGGTCGCCGCCGTCGGAGCGGCGCCCTGCGCGAGGTCGCGGACCCGGATCCCCGTGGTCCCGCTGCGTTCAGCCGACGGGCACGTCCTCGCGGCGCTTCTGCCGCCACGGCTCCGCAGGCTGGTCGGGCCCGTTCCACACCTGCACGACGCCCCACACCGCGGCGAGGAGCGGCACCGAGATGATCGCGCCGAACACGCCACCGAGGACGGTCCCGGCGGTGAGGCCGACGAGGATGACCAGCCCGTGCAGGCTCAGGGTCTTGCCCATCAGCACCGGCTGGAGCAGGTTGCCCTCGACCTGGTTCACCAGCACGACGATGCCGACGACGACGACCGCCTGCACCGGCCCGACGGACACCAGGGTGACGAGCGCGGCGAGGGTGCCGGCGATGGGCGCGCCGATCATCGGGATGAACGAGGTGACGAACGCGACGACCGCCAGCGGGATCGTCAGCGGCACCCCGAGGATCGCCAGACCGGTGCCGATGGCGAGCGCGTCGAACGCGGCGATCGCGGCGGTCCCGCGGACGTAGCCGCCGAGTGTCTGCACGACGCGGTCCCCGACGCGACGAGCGCGGGCGTACTGCGCGCCGGTGAAGGGTCGGAGCAGGAACTCCCAGAGTGCCGGACCGTCCTTGAGGAAGAAGAACAGGATCACCGCCATCAGCACGGCCCCGGTCGCGAAGTTCGTCACGGCGGAGATGCCGGCGATGGCACCGGAGCCGAACTGCGGGCTCGTCACGAAGGACACCACGCCGTCGACCGCGTCGTCGATCTGGCCGTCCGTGACGTGCACCGGGAGGTCGTGCAGCACGTCCTGCAGCTGCTGCAGGCCGTCGACCGCGGAGGACTGGAGGCTCGACCACTGGTTCGCGACCGCCGCGATGAGCAGCCACGTGACGCCGGCCATCACGGCCAGCACGGCGAGGAAGCACGCGATCGTCGCGAGGGCCGAGGGCACCCCGTGCCGGCGGAGCCACGACACCAGCGGGTACAGCGCCGACGCCACGATGAGCGCGAGCAGCACCGGGATCGACACGAGGCTCAGGCGCACCGTTGCGAGGACCACCACGGCCGCCACGACGAGGACGACCGACACCTGCAGGCAGCGCACGGCCAGCCGCCCGAAGCCGTCGGACCACACCGACCCCCGGCCGTCGATCGGAGCGGGGGAGCGGTGCAGGAAGGGCATGACGTCCTCGGGGTCGTGGGCGGTGGAACGGGCCGGACCCCGTCGTCACCGCACCGACGCTACCGACGGGGCGGCGGTCGTGCTCAGCGGAGGGCGGTCGTCGGCGGCGCGCGGCGGTTCCTGAGAGGCCACGTGGCAGTCCCGGTGCACGAACGTCGAGGATCGTGCACCGGGACTGCCCGCTGCGGAATCGAGGAGCGCTCCGCGTCAGGGCGTGACCATGCCGCCGTTCACGTTGAGCGTCTCGCCGGCGACGTAGCTCGACTCCTGCGACGCGAGGAAGACGTACGCGGGCGCCAGCTCGGCCGGCTGCGCGGCCCGGCCCATGGGTGACTCGCTCGACCCGAACTCCGGCAGCGTCGACGGGTCCACCCCGCCGCTCGGCTGCAGCACCGTCCACGTCGGCCCGGGGGCGACGACGTTCACGCGGATGCCCCGCTCGACGAGCAGCTGCGACAACCCCTTCGAGAAGTTGTTGATCGCGCCCTTCGACGCGGCGTAGTCGAGGCGGTCGGGTGCGGGCTTGTACGCCTCCATGGAGGCCGTGGTCGTGATCGTCGAGCCCGGGCGCAGGTGGGGGAGTGCCGCCTTCACGAGCCGGAACAGGCCGAACACGTTGACGTCGAACGTCGCCTCGAACTGCTCGTCGGTGATGTCGAGCAGGTCCGGCTGCCACCGCTGCTTGCCGGCGACGCTGACGAGCGCGTCGAGCCCGCCGAGTCCCGCGACCGCCCGCTCGACGAGATCGTTCGCGTAGGCCCGGTCGCGGAGGTCGCCCGGGATCGCGACGGCGGTGCGTCCGGCCGCCTCGACCTGCTCGATGACGTGGTCGGCGTCCGACTGCTCGTCGGGCAGGTACGCGAGCGCGACGTCCGCGCCCTCCCGGGCGAACGCGATCGCGACGGCTGCGCCGATGCCCGAGTCCGCGCCGGTGACGAGGGCCTTCCGGCCCGCCAGCCGACCGGTCCCGCGGTAGCTCGACTCGCCGAGGTCGGGGACCGGGTCCATCTGCGACTGCAGCCCCGGTTCCTCCTGGGTCTGCGGTTCGGGGGAGACGTCGGGGTACCGGCTCCGCGGGTCGCCGAAGGCGTACTGGTCCTCGGGGGCGCTCATCGGGCCGGCTCCAGCTCGACCTTGATCCAGCCCGGCTCGCGGCGGTCGAAGGCCTCGTACGCCTCGATCGCGGAGCCGATCGGCTCGTGCTCCGTGATGAGCGCAGTCGGGTCGAACTGCCCGGCGGCGACCATGTCGATGAGCGGCGGCGTGACCGAGTGGTGGTCGCAGTTGCCCATCCGGATCGTGAGGTTCTTGTTCATGGCCTCGCCGATCGGGTACTGCTGGGCGGTCGGCCCGTAGACGCCGATGATGCCGATCCGGCCGTACTTCGCGACCGCGGCCACCGCCCATTGCGCGACCTGCGAGGGGCCGTCGCCGGGCTTCCACTGCTGCTGGTCGCCGAAGCCGTCCGGGGACGCGTCCGGGGCGACCTGCTGCACCTCGGCGTCGAACGCCGCGGCGTCCTCGTCGGACACGGCGGCCGGCCCGTGCTTCGGACGTTCGGCGTCGACCCCGACGGCGTCGATGACGCAGTCCGCGCCGATGCCGTTCGTCAGGTCCAGGATCGTCTGCACCGGGTCCTCACGGTTGTAGTCCACGACCTCGCAGTGCTGCGCGAGCGCCGCTGCCAGACGGGTCTCCTCGCCGTCGACGACGATGACCCGTGCGGCACCCAGCTTGTACGCCGATGCCGCCGCGAACTGCCCGACGATCCCGGCACCGAAGACGACCACGACGTCACCGCGGGTGACCCCGGCGAGCTCGGCGCCGAACCAGCCGGTCGGGAAGATGTCCGACAGCAGGATCGCCTGCTCGTCGCTGACGTTCTCGGGCAGCGGGTGCATCGTGTTCCGCGCCCACGGCACCCGGACGTACTCCGCCTGGAGGCCGTTCACCGGACCGGTCGACTGCGGGCCGCCGAAGAAGCTGGTGCCGGCCTGCGGCCCGTTCGGGTTCGCGACGTCGCACTGCGCGGTCTTGCCCATCCGGCAGTACCGGCATGCGCCGCACGAGATGGTCGAGTTGATGACGACCCGGTCGCCGGGGCTGAACCCGCGCACGGCGTCTCCGACCTCGGTGACGACGCCGACGGCCTCGTGCCCCAGGATCGTGCCCTCGTGCATCGGCGCCATCGTGCCGCGGACGAAGTGCAGGTCGGTCCCGCAGATCGCGCTCCGCGTGATGCGGACGATCGCGTCCTCGGGGTGCTGGATGGTCGGTTCCGGGACCTCGTCGAGGCGGATGTCCCCGATGCCGTGCCAGACGACTGCGCGCATGTGTTCCTCTTCCGTCGTGGGTTGCGCGGACCACTCAACGCGGCACC
The DNA here is from genome assembly GCF_014646995.1 of Curtobacterium luteum. Lineage (GTDB taxonomy): Bacteria > Actinomycetota > Actinomycetes > Actinomycetales > Microbacteriaceae > Curtobacterium > Curtobacterium luteum. Next base: position 48,701 of record NZ_BMOI01000020.1, read on the forward strand.
GGCTCCGAAGACCCGGAGCGTCAGTCCGCTCGGCGCACCGGGAGCCGGTGGTCAGGCGGACCGGGTTGGGTCGGGGCATGAGCGACGACCAGAAGGAGATCCGCGACGACTTCGCGGACGCCGTGAACATGACCGCCTCGGAGCTGAAGCAGTGGCTCGACACCGACGAGTCGAAGGAGGTCGGGCAGAAGTCCGACGGCGGCGGGGAGTCGACCGGGCACGAGAGCGGCCGGCACATCGTGCGGATCCTCGAGAAGAAGCAGGGCGACTACACCGACGACGACTACGCCCACATGAAGAAGGTCGTCGGGTACGTGGCGCGGCACTCGAAGCAGCGGCCGAAGGGCGACGTGCACGACACCAAGTGGCGGTGGTCGCTGATGAACTGGGGCAACGACCCCGAGAAGGACTGAGCCGGCTGCGAGACCCCGGCCCACCCCGGCGTAGCCTCCGGGCCATGCCGAACCAGCTGAAGAAACCGGACATGTACGAGGAACTCCGCGAGGAGGGCGCCTCGAAGGAGAAGGCCGCGCGCATCAGCAACGCCGCGGCTGCCCGAGGGACGAAGGCCGTCGGGAAGAAGGGCGGTGAGTCCGGCTCCTACGACGACTGGACCGTCGCCGACCTGCGGAAGCGCGCGAAGGAACTCGGACTCACCGGCTACTCGTCGAAGCGGAAGAGCGAGCTGATCGCCGCCCTCCGCGACCACTGACGTCGGCCGCTACGCCACGTGGGCGTTGCGGCGGACGGAGGGCAGGCGGTGGTGGTCGCGGACCAGGGACCGGGCCTCGCGCAGGCGGCGG
>NZ_BMOI01000021.1 GCF_014646995.1 Curtobacterium luteum
GGCAGGCTGCTCTGCAGCTGGCTCTTGGTCGCGCTGTGCACGTTCCCGTCGTCCGTGGCGAAATACAGCGACCCATCGGGCGCGAATCCCATGCCGTCGACGCCGGCTTCGAGACCTACTACGGTGGTGACCACCGACTGCTGACCAGCGGGAAGCTCGTACACCGACGGATTGACGGACTTGCCGAAGTAGAGGTTGTCGCTCGCGTCGAAGGCGAGGCCGTAGAAGTACTCGGTGCCAGTCTGGTGGTAGCGGATCTGGACGCTCGGGTTGGTGGACAGGCTGCTGGCCGAGACTGTGAGCGGCAAGGCACTCGCGGCGACCTGGTACACGGTGGGATCGCTGTCGAGGGTGAAGGCCACATCGCCCTTGCTGTCGACAGCCACTGCCGCCGGTTCACCGCCCTCAACGGTCAGCACCGTCTTCGTCGACCCGCCGGGGGTTGTCGTCGTGAAGCGGCCCGTTCCATGATCAGCGGCATATAGGAGGCCGTCGTGGATCGTGATGCCCTGCACCGACGACCCTCCCGCGATGGTCAATGATGACGGCCACGTGATCGGTGCTGCCATCGCCGGAGTGGCCGTAACCACAGCGCTCATCGTGAGCAGCGTCATCGCGGCGCCAACTGATACGAGACGCCCTCGGGTACTCGTGTGGGGTGACGTCAAGACGTCTCTCCTTCTGTCTAGGAGCTGCACACACCGGCAGCTTGGAACAGCATGCACGAAGCGGGTCGTTATGGCAATAAACGGTACAGAATGGTAATCTGCTGCTGGTGGCGGTGAGCCTCTGTCCCCTGGATGCCGAACTATGGGGCCAAGCCGTCGCCTGGTGCAGGGGTGGTCGCCTGATCCGTGCCACCCCTGCATCTCCAGCGGGGCGACTCCCTCGAGCTTCGAGACGCACCAACGTGATATGCCGTGGCCCTGACCGACCACACGCGCTCGCCTCCCGTACGGCCCTAGATCCCCGCGTCCGCGAGCTCGACACCGCATGCCCCTTACGGGGGGACGTTCTACGCTGACGGGCAGCTAGAGTAACCGGGTCAATACCATTTTGTACCGTTTTTATCCTGCGAGGAAACATGTCTTGTTCGGCCGCGAGCTCACTGGTGTGCATGGTTCCTCCCGCGCAGCCGGGGCAAGACCCGGCATCGGGACTGCTCGACGAGGTGCTGCACTGGGCAGCCGCGAACGCCCTTCCAGTGCTCATGGTCGGGCTAGCGTTGGTGGCCTTGGTCGCCCTCGGCGCGGTGTCCCTCCGACGTTCACGCCGCGAACCGGACCTCGTGCAACTCCCTGGGACGAAGCGTCGAGGACGGAAGGGGATGGCCTTCATCGCCATCTCGAGCGCCTGCGCGCTCATCCTCGGAGCATCCGTGCCGGCGTATGCAGCGGCGAAAGCAGCCGTACCCGTGGTCAAGACGAACCCAATTAAGGTCGGAACGGTCGTTGTCACCGGGCCCGACGGCAAGGCCGTCGCGTACAACAAGGCGATGAAGGTCATGCCTGGATCGACGGCAACCGTAGCTGCGCCCGTGTCGAACATCGGCAAAGTGCCGATGAAGCTCTACCTCTCGTCGTTCACGCTCGCAGACACCAAGAAGCTCGGAAACGTCACACGGTGGCAGGTGACCACGTCCAACGTCACGAAGATCAGTGGCCCGCTATCTGGCGGCCCGCAGCAGCAATTCACCGTGCTAAAGCCGGGCAAATCGATCAAGCTCGCGGTCAAGATCCAAGTTCCGACCTCGGCCGATAACACCTACCAGCGTGCGTCCCTGCGATATCGGCTAGTCCTCACGATGACGCAGACCACCTGATATCGAGGCAAGCAGCCGGGCCCATCCACGGATCGTGGGTGGGCCCGCTAGTGTCCGCGAGGACATCGAAGCAGCCTCGCTTCCGTAGAGGTCTGCCCTTGATGACCGCGGGCTGAGGGCTGCACGGCCCCGCGCGATCACGATCACGATCACGACCACGACCGCGATTTGTGCGTATCTGCGCAGCGGACGAAGCAGCTACGCCTGGGCAGACTGGCGGTGTTGGCCTTCGCGGAGGACAAGTGGCCGCGGTCCACCACACAGTACAAAGGCTCTGCCCCCGCCCAATTCTGCTGACAGCGTGCGTTTCCTCCGCTGAGTCTCGAGCCGCCCCAAGACGGCGGAATGTTGTCGATAACAACGTCCAAAAGAGCGACCGAGCTCCGAGGGTCGGCGGCATCAGCTGCACGGCACAGCCGAGTAAAACGATCTTCCGTCAGGAGCACAAGCTCGGCGCGCCTGTCCAACTGTCGGCGCGACCGTGAGGAGCGGGAGCTCGCCTCAGTTGAGTGTCCGGTGTGCGGCAGTTACCGGTGCCGGGCCCCTGGTCCCCTGAAGTCCATTGAACAGGTTCGGGTTGGCCCGTTGCAGTCCTGCGGAAGGGTTGTGCAGCGCCCCGTCGCCTCGCAAGATCCACTGTCGGCGTAAGAACTGATTGCAGAGCGGAAGCGGCATGGTGGTGCCAGACGGGTACCGTGCGCTTGAAGGCACTTAGCTTGTCCGACCAAGCAGGCTACTTCAAGCTCCCAAACAAGTCGCAGGGTACTCGGTTGATTGAGGAAAGATACTTGATCCGCGTCCGGAAAAGACGTAGAGACGAGCCTCTGCTCGCCTCTACGTCTTTTAAACTACGATGTCTACTCAGGTCAACTTCCACCGCTGCGAAGGGGACCCATTGCAGGTTGCAATCTGGAGTTGAGTCCCGGCTGTTGCCGCACCACTCGGGTCGGACAAGCAGAGCTGTGAAGTAGGATTAAAGAAAGATCCGTCGTCTCGAGGTACCCACCATAGGAAACCGAGTCCATTACAGTTCCACAGCTGCACAACGACGCCTGGGGTATTGCCCTTCATGTCGAGACACTTACCGTTGGCGCGGAAGGTGCCGTCGGACCAAGTTGACCATTGCTGCGCGGAGGCGGACGAATTACAGCTCGCGAGGACCACTGGCGTGCCGTCTGCATTTCCATTGTCCGAAATAGTAAGGCACATGTTGCTTGATCCAGGGCCGCCGATCACTGCTGTACCGGTCTGTGTTGCAGTAGCACTAGCAGCCACGCTGCTCATATCGGCCGTCCACGACTGATACTTGTACTGCACGAGGTATTTTACAGTTCCGCTCGGCGGGCAATAATCGGCGTCGTTGGGAGTGCCCCCGTTATCGCAAAACCTGACCGTGGCGCTTGGCTTATACACTTGATTCGTAGCTGCCAGCATCGGGGACCGATAGTACTGGCGATCACGATTGGTGTCGTTGGTTCCGAAGATTGCAGCGCTGCCCTGCAAATTCTGGTTCATACCCCATCCCCAATATGTCCCGTTCTGATCCGGGGAATAAGTCTGCAGGGTTCCGAGATCAAGAGCCTTGAATTGGACGTCCGCGGGGATTGTGGCAGCTACAGGAATCGAAGTGTCAGAATTAGTGCCATTGCCAAGTTGGCCGAATGCTCCGTTTCCTGCCGTATAAATGCTTCCATCAGTAGCGATAGCTGCAATATTGCACGAACCGACCGAGACTGAGGACCAGGTCTTACTGCTTGGAGCTTGGAACCGTTGCAGGTAGCCATACGCGCCGGTGTTATCACTGGTTGTCTTCGGCAAGTTCGCCCCAAGTTGCCCATACGAATTGTAACCGCTTGCCCAAATCGTATTGTTATTCAATAGGACTGCCGTGTTGTAGTGAAAGGATGAAAGCTGCTTGGCGTACGTTCCGGCGGGAAGGATGGCCTGTACTGGGCTTGTCGGAGGAATGAGCGTCGTACTGTCAGTTGTTCCCTCGGCTAAGCGGCCTCGGTGCGCATATCCCCAACCCCAGACTGTTCCGTCCGTAGCGAGTACAATCGCACTTTTGGTCAGCTGCGCTACGCGTCGTCCACCCGGAATGACTACCTGGGTCAGACTACCCCCGTGCAGGTACCATGCGGTGCCATCGGAAGCGAGTTGTATGACGGAGCAGGCATCGGCGACCGTGGCCGAAACGATCTGCCGGCCCGATGGAGTGCTGATGCGGATGGGTGTATTCGGCGTTTGCGAATCGCCCTGAGTGCAGGAGGGATTCCATGAGCCCCACAGCCACACGGATCCATCCTTGCCGGTTGCGACAGCGGTACGGTCGGTGTATGACAGCGAAGTCACAGTAGTGGCGGTAGGGAAAGTGACCTTGACGGGATATGGGTTCGACGATGATGCCGTCCCGAGCGCGCCGTACGTGGGATCGGTTCCCCAGGTCCAGACTGAGCCATCTTGGACCGATCCAGCTACGTTATCACCGGCACTGAACGACGAGGCGGCGGTTGTGCTTGAGCGTACTGGGGGGTAAGCATCACTCACGCTAGTGGCCGCGCCACTATAGATCACCGTCGGAGATTGATCATTAGTTGTTCGAGTGACGGTGTACGTAACGCCAGATGTAACACGGTTTGCTGTGGCCCAGGTTTGCTTTTGGGCGTCAACCCATCGAATGTTCGTTCCGTCATTGCGCGCGGTCGCGGAGAGGCCTGTGACTGGCTGTAGGGCTGCAGCCTGGAGGGCGTTGTTGCTTTGCGTCTTTTGCGCGGTGAACCACGCCCCGGTGGCGGTGGTTGGAGTCGAGGATGCGGCGATCACGACGGCTGCAGTCACGGCAGCGGCCAGCAAGGTGCGACGACGCGGCGTTGTTGCTGCCGGTGAGGAGGCGCGTTTGCTTGGTCTAACCATGACTTCTCCTGGGGCGGTCGGGCTGCGAGGCGGTCCGCGGCTTGAGCCAGTAGAGGCCTGTCGCGGTTACAAAAGGGTCAAAACGGTACGATACGGTATGAAAGCGCTATTGGCGACCAGTGGTCGACGACTTGGTGGTCCTGCCCCTCGTATTGGGGTGTGCTGGGGTGCACGCGCCTGGATGGGCGCCGGTGTAGTTCGGCACGGCGTGAGGAGCTCGCGCGCGAGCGCGAGCTCTGTCCGCCAATAGACGGATGGCGAGGTGGCGCTTGAGTGGCTGGAGTGCTGCAGATCAGGGAACGAGGCGTGCACCGGTGGGTCGAGATCCACTGCGTGTTTGCCCAGCCGATAATTTACCTTATGTCAGTTTGGTGGTTGATCTCGCTGCCGAGCTAGCGGCCCGACCCTCGGCGCGGGGCGGGTCGGTGCATTGCGGTAGCGGCAGTGCCTTACGCTCCGAGAGTGATGGACTGGGACACGATTTGGGAGGTCGTCGGCAGGGGCGCGGGCATCCTTGTGGGGTCGTCGGCCGTAGCGGCTGTTGCTGTTGCAGCAGGACGAGGTATCTCGGGCCTTGTGCTCGAACGAGGGCCGCGGCGACGAGTTGAGGCGATCAAGAAGGCGCAGGAAACGCTGCCCCTGCTTGATGCGGCGAGTGTGTCCTCTGTCTACATTGCAATGCATCGCGACGACGAGTTACGTGCTTTGGCGCGCGTGATGGAGCGTCGCCGGGTAGCGGCTCAGCGGTGGAACCGCTTCGCGCAGAAGGGGCTGCCGGCAACATTCGTTGTCTTCGCGATCCTCACACTTCTGGTGGTTCTGTACGCGCCGATGCTGCGAGAGGGCTACTCGGTACTGGAAGCTTCGAGCGTGTTGGTACCTGCCTTCGCCGGGGTGGCGCTGGCGCTGGGCTTCATGGTCCTCAGACGGCGCGGGATGCAAGAAGCTGAACGGCAGGCAACAGCACGTCGATTAGCGGACTTCGGGTTCTCCGATGATCGAGCGGCGCGCGAGGCTGAACGACTGTGGGACCCGCGAAGGTGATCCAGTGAGCGCAGGAGCGGATCGGTGGGGCGTCCCCGACACGATGTTCGGCGGCCCCATCCCTGACGAGTTTGCCGCCGCAATCGCCCGCGTCGCGCTCCTGTCACCGCTCGTCGAGAGCAAACTTCACGGGCTGCTTTCTACTGTCGGAGCCGACCCGCAGGACATGTGGGCGGGACTTCCCGCTGGCGCTGTCCTCGACGAGCTCGACCGCATTACGCGCGCGGGCATGCCTGCCCGGCGCTCTGCACCTCCGGAACTCCTCCACGCCCTTCACGCAGAAGTCGCAGCTGCACGTGCGGACGCCCGTACCCGCAACGAACTCCTCCATGCCGTCTGGCCCCTTCCCCGCGTCGATGGCGGTGTGGGATGGAAGCCTCTCCCTCCGAAACAACGAGACAACACGGCCGCCTGGTCCAGGGCCGTCACAGGCGACTTCCGGCCACTCATCACCCGGCTTGTCAAGCACGTCGACATTATTGACACGCTCCGAGCCCAGGCTGAGGAGCTCACTCGAGAACCGGGACAGCCCTAGCCGCTCGTCATCATGGTCGCTGGCGTGATCGGCGGTAACCGGGATGTTCGCCGGCCTGAAGCGGGAGGCTAGAAGTTCGTGTGTTTTCGCGCTGATCGTTGGCGGATCGTTTGGATGATCGAGTGGATTGATTCGAAGTAGCGCTCTCGGCCGGGTGTCGCGGAGAGTTCCCTTGCCCGGTTGCGGCGTTCCATGCGTTCCCAGAGGGAGGCAGCGATCGCGGCGCACGTCAGTGCGGCGAATGCGTAGATCGTTCCCGCTCCGAGCAGCCCGACCCGGTCCGATCCGGCTGCGGCCAGAGCGGCGATGAAACTCAGCACGGCGCCGACCGCTGCGAGGACGGCGTAGGCGGGGAGGAGCATGCGCGCGCCTTCGAATCCGGCGGGTGTCGGGTACTGCTGCGTGTACACGGCGGCGCTTTCACGGACGACGCGGCTCAGCTCGGATCTGAGCTTGACGTCGCTTTCTGGGAGGACGAATCGCGATCCGTCGGCATCTTGGGCAGCGAGGCTGTCGAGAGCTCGGAGGAGATCCGCGGCTCCGGTTCCGCGTTCCACGTAGCGACGACCGTTGGTTGCGCGCACGGCGCTGATTGTGCCGCTGATTCCGCCGAGGGTCCCGAGGACGCCGAAGACACTCGATGTGATGACGAACCCGTCTGTCACTGCTTCGCCGCGCGCGTCGTCGGCTGGGTCTGCACCCGGGCGGCGCGACGTTCAAGAGCGCGGCTCACTGCGACGCTTCCGTCTCGAGCGTCGAAAACGTCGAGGGCAGTAAAGCTGTCGGTGATGTCGATCATTCGTGTTGGTGGGAGGTGGAGTGCTTCCGGGGTGACGGTGTCGCGCATGTCATCTCCTTGAGCTGTTGGGGTCGATGTCGTGTAAGCCTTGAGTGCGCCGGTTTCGCGTTACGCGTCGGTTGCCGGCACCCGCCGCTGGTCCTCTCCCCAGAGCCGTTGGCGGCGGGTGCCGTTCCCTTGTCGCCGTGCCGTCAGGCCGAGGGCACCGCGAGCTCGAGTCCCGCGCAGAACGACGAGCTGCTCTCGTCGTCCTGGTTCGGGAAGACCGCCAGCCGTCCGTCGCCGAGCTGGCATGCGGTCGGGTGCGCCACGTCCGCCGTCGAGGCTGGTGCGTCGGGGTCGGTCGGGACGGCGTTCCATCCCGCTTCGCACTGCGCGATCGCGTTCTGCACCCGCTGTTGCGTCGGTGTCAGCGTGCTGCTGGTGTTCGCGTCGTTGTCCGCGATGGTCGCGGTGGCGTGAACGGCGCTGGTGTCCGCCGCCGTGTAGCACTCGACGGTGTTGTTGCGGGCTTCGACGCTGGCCTGGGTGGCGGCGAACGCTCCCCCGGTCAGGGCGACGGCGCCGAGGAGTGCGGCGCCGAGCGTCAGTCCGCCGCGGCGGCGACGACGCCTGGTGACGGTGCTGATCTCGGTCATGACGCGCTGACGCATGGCTGCGACCTGGTTGTCGGTCGGCGGGAGGACTGTGTTCACGGTTCACCTCGTGTCGGTGCGAGAGCGATTTGGAGTGTCGTGCGCAGTCGGCTCAGCCGGTTGCGCACGACGCCATGGGTGACGCCGAGTTGTTTCGCGGCGTCTGCGTAGGACATCCCGTGGTCGATGCACAGCATGTAGAGGTGCTGGTCGACCTCGGACAGTGATGCGACAGCAGCGGTGATCGCGGATCGGAGTTCTTCCCGTTCGGCGGCGTCCTCTGGGGAGAGACGCTCGTCGACGAGACGATCAGCAGCGCTGTCCGGGAGGGCAGCACGTTTCTGGAGTTCGCGGCTGCGGTTCGCGCCGCTGCGGCGTGTGGTGACGAGCAGCCACGGCAACGCTGACGCGTCGACGAGTCGCACCTTCCCTGCCGATTTCCATGCGGTGATGAACACGTCCTGCGTGAGGTCTTCGGCTTCGGGCACGGCTCTGAGCAGGCTCAGCGCGTACCGGTAGACGGTGTGCACGTGACGGTCGTAGATCAGTCCGAACGCCGCACGGTCGCCGGTGGCGGCGCGCCGGAACAGCTCCGCGTCGCTGGTGGCGACGGGAGCCTGCGGCGGCTCGGAGCGGGATACGAAGGTCACATCTCGTACTGTCCGGCCGCCGCGAATCGTCTCAAACCTTTTTCTTGACAGGTCCACAGTTTCGCCGACAGGGTGTCCTCCAGGTGCCCAGCGCAACGCCGGGCACGTCATCTGGGGAGATGAACAAATGAAGAAAATGATCACGTCATCCGCGCGCCGAAACGCGCTCGGAGCAGGCCTCGCAGCGGTCGCCGTCGCCGTGTCGCTCTTCGGAGCCGCGCCAGCAGCCAACGCCGCGACGAGCGATCCGGCCGGCGACGCAGTGCAGGACTGCGCATTCCTGACCGACACCGGGCAGGAAGTATGCGTCGACCACGGGGATGATCTGCACGCCGCGGTCTACGACGAGACCGGGTACACCGTCATCGAGACGCAGACCGCCCCGTCGACGGCGCAGATCAAGGCCGCACGCGCCGCGGCAGCCGTCTACGTCGTCGCCAAGCTCTACGACGACGCCAACTACGGCGGCGGCGTCAAGGAGATCGACGCATCCGGCTCGTGCTCCGGATCGACCATCTGGAACGTCGGCGACATCGGATCCGGCTGGTACGGCCGAGTCAGCTCCTTCGCCGGCTACTCCGGATGCCGCGTGAAGATCTGGGAGAAGGTCAACTTCAAGGGCGCGAGCCTGGGCTACCTCGCGAGCAGCAAGAACGTCGGCAGCGCGATGAACGACCAAACCCGGTCCGTCCAGGCAGCGAAGTAGAAGCCAGGCAAGCGGGAGGTGCGGTCTAAGCCCCGCCTCTCCCGCTTGCCAGGATCGCTGCACGCCCCCAGTCGTCCCCATAGCCACAGGAGCGTCCATGCCCGGCAAGGCTGCCGTTCAATACATCCACAACTCGGCCTGCGAGAGCGCAGCACAGGCAAGCTGCCACTGCTTCTGTCATGGCGCAGGACACCAGAACGATCTGGTTGTCCGCGCCGCGAAGTGCGGTACCACCGCGGACTTCGCGGCCCTCGAAGCGGACCTCGAAGGCATCTTCGGCGGCTTTCACGCGAGCTTCCGCGACGTCACAACACCCACTCGCGGGGCTCGACGAGTGCTCGACCCCGCCGATGCCGCTTCAACCGGGCACGCTGTCGGACGCGGTGCCACCTGGTACGAAACGCTGATCGTTGACGAGAGCCTGCACACACTCTTCCTGCAGGTCGCCACCACAAGTCAGGCCGCCTCCCGAGGGGACCGTAACGCCCGAGAAGCATTCGTCGAACGGATCACAAGTGGCGCGATCAGCGTCGTTGGATCCGCGACCCCAGTAGCAACCCTCGCCGACTCCCATGTATGGTGCTCAATCGTTTCCGAATACCTCGCCGGACTCCTTGCACGCACGCAAGCTTCACCGCTCCCTCCGGTCTTCGACGACATCTGCTACCCACGCCTGAAGCTCGGACGCCGCCCAGGCGCGCTCCCGAGAGTTCAGACCGCAGGGCTTGCGCACCTGGCAGCGGAAAGTGCGGTCTCCTCGCTCACCGGGTCGGTACAAGAGGAGCTGATGCGCCTCGTCGCGGCAGCGACCTGCCCCGACCTCTGGCACCACCCAGCTGTCGTGCGCTTCGCCATCCAGCCGGTCGTCACCGCCAGCACCTGGTCACCCGCGCACTCGACAACCATCGTCACAGCAGCAGACGTCCAGCAGTTAGAGCGTCGCTGGGCACGCAACCACCATTGGTGAACCACTTCGGGGGAAGCCCCTCTCGACACGGTGCAGGGCTTCTGCCAGAGTGTTATCGTCCGATAGCACTGGGGAGGATCGCCAGCGATGCGTGCCCGTCGTCCCCCTGCACGAAACGAGGAACTCCTCGACGCGGCGATGACGGCGTTCGCTGCCCGCGGCTACTTCGGCACCACTACCGCGCAGGTTGCAGCCTCGATGGGGGTGTCGCAGCCCTACGTCATTCAGACGTTCGGGTCCAAGCGTGAACTGTTCCTCCGCACCCACGCGCATGCCGGCTCCCGCATCGTCGCGGCCTTCCGGGCAGCAGCGAACGGCAGCGAGACGTTTGTGCCGGCATCGTTGGGAGCCGCCTACGTGCGACTGGTCCGGTCGGATCTAGCGGCGGTACTCGTCCACGCGCACGCGTTCTCCGCAGCCCCGGCTGAACCCGCGATCGCGGCCGAGGCACGACGGCTCTTCGAGGAGATCACGGCGACGATCCGTGCTGCCGGCGCGACCATCCCGGAGGCGGCCGCGTTCCTGAGCCGCGGCATGCTCATCAACAACCTGCTGCTCATGGACGCCGCGAACGCGTCCGCCGACGCCGACGTGCTCGCGATCGTCGAAGCGATCCTCGGGCCGTCCGACCAGATTCCGCACGGAACCGATCCGTCGGCCGATGAAGGACCGCGATGACCGAGCACGTCCCGTTCACCGACAACGTCACCGACCTCTCCAACGAGGACGGCTACCAGTTCGAGTTCCGCTGCGAACGCTGCGGCAACGGCTTCCGCTCCGCCTTCCGACGAGACCTCCGTTCGACGGGGCAGAAACTCGCGCGGGGACTGAGCGGCTTCCTCGGTGGCCCGCTCGCCCAGGCCGGCTACATGGCCGACCGGCTCCTCGATCGTGGGACGAATTCCCCGGCGAAGGACGAGGCGCTCCGCGCTGCGACCGCCGAGATCGCGCCGCGCTTCCACCAGTGTCGAGGATGCGGCGACTGGGTCTGCGGGGACGGGTGCTGGAACAACGACGTCGGACAGTGCGCCCGCTGCTCCCCCGTCGTCGTCGAGGAGCTCGCCAGGCTCCAGGCGGAAGCCCGCCGCACGCAGATGCAGCAGCGGCTCGAGTCCGTCGACCTGGTCGGCAGCACCCCGCTCGGGCAGCAGGCGCAGCCGAGGTGTCCCGCCTGCGGCGCGCAGACCCACGGCGGGAAGTTCTGCACGGACTGCGGCGCACCTCTGACGACCGCCCGCGCGTGCACGGGCTGCGGCACCGACCTCGCCCAGGGCGCACGGTTCTGCGCCGAGTGCGGAACGGCGGCCTGACATGACGGCGTCCCGGGCCCGTTGGACGACCGTTGTCGCGGCGGCCCTGGTTGCGGCGCTGGCCGGGTGCACCACGACCGGCGCGACCAAAGGTCCGACCGCGACGAGCTCCGACCGTCCCACGGCCCGCATACCGTCGATCCCATCGACCGACACCGCTGCGTCATCGACGGCGTCGGCAGCGTCGGCAGCGTCGGCAGCGTCGGACGAGGACCGCGTCGCCACGTTCTGTGCTGCGAACGCTGCGGCAGCTAGGGCGGTCAGGGGCACGGTTGTCGAGGACATCGCCGCACGGCGCGCGCAGGCCGAAGCCACCCGGGAGCTGCTCCCTGTCTTGGACGCGTCCGCGCAGGTTACAGCGGGAGCGAAGAAGTTCGCCGCGGCCGCGGACGAAACCGTCACGATTCTGCGTAACTTCCCGCCGGAGAGCAAGGTGTCCGACGTCGGCACCGATCCGCGATTCCTCCGATCGGTCGCACTGCAAGCCGCTGCCAGCGACGAGGACTACCGAGCCTTCCTCGAGTGGGTTCTCAAGACGTGCGCGGCCGCGTACTGATCGTCCCATCTGTCCTCGAGGTCTCCAGCGCCCGATGCCCCGGTGCTCACGCGAGCATGAACAACCTAACTGCCACCGTGTCCGTCGTCCTCGGAGGCATCGGCAGAGCTAGCGCTTGCGCACTCAGCGGAGCCTCGAAGCGCCCGCGCGATCTTCCGCCTCCGTCGGGAGCGTTGACATCAGACACCACTTGCATCGCGCCGCCCAGACCGGCCGCACAGACTCTGCAACAAGCCATTGCAACATTCGACCAGCGTGCCGAGCATCCGCCCGGCACGCTAAGACCGAGGGGCGTGTGAGGCTGGGCTACCGCCCAGCTGCGATACTTTGTTATGAACGCACCGTTTCATAACGACCCATCGAGGATGTTGATGCAGCCAAGCCCCTACACGCCAGGCGAGGTCGCCCGCTCCGTCCCAGGTCGCGCCCAGCAGCTCGCGGAAGTCGACGAGCGCTTGTCAACGCTGATCGATCTCGGGCGGCTCGTCGGTCGGATCAGAGTCGATCACGCGGCCCGTGGGTTCGGGAAGACGTCCCTCCTCCGCGAGTATCAGCGACATGCTGCTGCCCGCGGGGCCACAACCGTGTGGGTGACCGCTGGCGAAGAGCAGGGGCTCGTCACGCAGATCGCGGCAGAGCTCCGGCGCGTCACGGACGGGTTTGGCGACAAGACTCGTGCGGCGTTGCGCAGCAGGATCGAGACACTGCAGCTCTCGGTCGGGGTTCCGGGCATCGCGACCGCAACCGGGACCTTCCATCCCGCGAACAACGCCGACGGTGACCAGTCCGGAGCGCGGGCACTCGAGGCCGTCATCAAGGCCGCCACCACGGAGGTGCCCTTAGTGGTCCTCATCGACGAGATCCAGTCCGCCGACCCGGCCGGGCTCCGCACCCTCGTGTACGCGTGGCAGCACCTCCAAGCAGAGGGCGTCGACGTGCCCGCCGCTGTCTTCGCTGCGGGCCTGCCCAACGCGCCCGAAACCATTGCGAGCATCGTCACGTTCAGTGAGCGCCTCGCGTATCGGCCCCTCGGACCGCTGCACCGGGACGCGGAAGAACTTGCCCTGATCGGACCCGCCCGCGCCCTTGGCGTGCACTGGAGCCAGGGCGCCGTGGACCGGGCGCTCGAGATCGCGCAGGGGTACCCGTATTCAGTGCAACTCATCGCTGACGCCGCATGGACAGTCGCAGGACGACCCAACCCAGGCGGCGTTATCGACGTGGGCGCGGTCGAGCGCGGCCATATCGCCATGCAAGCCGATCTCGATGCCCTGTTCCGCGCACGGTGGGCCGTGTGCTCGCCCGCCGAGCGGCGCATGCTGACCGCGATGGCGAACCTCGGCGACGGGCCTGTGCCTCGATCCGCAATCGCGGAGGCTTTGCATACGGGCAGTAATCAACTCTCCACGCCCCGCGCTCGGCTGATTGATAAGGGACTCATCCAGCCGGCCGATCGTGGCATGCTTGAATTCACGATTCCCGGATTCGGGGCGTTCGTCCACAACAACGAGTAGCAGCACTCTACGCCTCAATGCGGACATATGCACGCCGATGTGTCAAGCTATGCGTGTAACCCTGATTGGAGCTTGAATAATGGCGCAGAAAGTCACCACGCATCTCGTCGACGACCTCACCGGCGACACCATTGAAGACGGCAAGGGCCAAACGGTTACCTTCGGTTTCGACGGTAGCAACTATGAGATCGACCTCACCGACGACAACGCCGACGCGCTGCGCGAAGCGTTCTCGGACTACGTCGCTGCCGCTCGCAAGGTGAGTGGCCGGTCGGGCCGAACCACCGGCGGCAGTGCCCCGAAGCGCGGGAACGCAGAGGAGCTCGCGAAGATCCGCGAGTGGGCGAACGCAAACGGCCACGATGTCTCCTCCCGCGGCCGCATCAGCCAGGCTGTCCGCGACGCGTACGACGCCGCACACTGACGCCACTCCCCCACGCGCAACAGCCGACCACCCCTCGAGGTGGTCGGCTGTTCTCGTTCTCACCGATACGGCAGAGTCATGGCAGCTGACTTCTCTCCGAGCAGATCATTCGGGCGAGGCGACAAAAGTCACTCAATCCCCCCCAACTCGTCGATTCGTTCCTTCGCTCGACCAAGCGGTCGATTGCATCGAGCGAGATAATCGGCCACGAGGCTCATCAATGGTACGGCGATCATGATTAGCCACAACCACCCCGGAAAACGCCAACCCCAAGCCTTAAAAAGAATTGCTGCTGATGGATAAAGCACTATTTAACACCCAAGAAAGGCCCACCCTTGGATGCCGACTACTGCGTGTATTTTTCTCATGATCCTCGATCAGGCTGCCTGGCCGAATAATAATCGACTCCGCCGTCGTTGCACAAACGCTTCAATTTGAAATCCGAAGTACGAAGCGGGCTGCTCAATCGGGCTCTCCCAGCCTGTACTAGATCCAACCTTTGTGTAGTGCCGGAGTTCGAGAAATGTCCATCGATGCTGTCCAGAAGAGATGTGCTGGGTCATCTCGTTATTCACCATGTGGCGAATCCGCCCCCGTGTGTTTATCGAATATCGCGATTCTCACCCCACCCGAAAGTGCTGGTAGCAATGAAGTCCGCTAGTTCGGAGCGGAACCTCTCGGCATAGGCAGGTGCTGATTCCGCTGCAGAAAGATTGAAGATAAACAAATCGTCCGGAAACAAAACGTGCACAAGATCACCGTCCGCAACCGTTGAGGTTGACGTCAATTGGGCGCCGGACGAATCAGCGAACTCGAGCTGCATAGTCTCTCGCTCTTCAGTGCTGAGTAAGAGCTTTAGTACGCTTTCAGCTTGAGGTTGCAGTTCATAAATCTTGGTCATTAGTAATGCTTATTCGTGATTGTAAATGCCCCCCACGTGTCTACATATGCGGTACCAGTCTCAAATCCTCTTACGGCAGGGAATGAGACATAGTCATAATAACTTACGTAGTGTCCCACTGTGGGTCCCGTGATTGATCCGTGAAAATGGTATGTGCAATGCTCATAGTGCTTAGCGTTTTGACTTGACTGTCTAGTGGTGTGATCCCACCACTGCAGGCCTATTTCTGTGGCGTTACCAATTGCGGCTTGGCACTGAGTAACAGAAATAAGGAAACCCCAAGCTGTAATGTTTGGCGACGAGCAAAGTCTTCGAAGCGAGAAGGTGGCCTCGTATGCAGTGTAAAGATACTTATGGTCACACCTCAGACCGCCGCCCTTTGGTCCTTGAACGGACGCAAGCTGCATGGTCTGCGCCGACCGCCAGCCGCCCACGTCGCCAACCTTAGGCTGCCGGACCACGGAGGACGCGAGGGAGACAGTAGGTGCCCGCCCGCTGTCACTTGCCGCGTTCGCATCAGCCTGGTCGACGGTGCTGTAAGAAGACGCATCATCAGGCTTGCCCGTATCATTAGTTACGGAGCTGTCGGCCAGGAACGTGGACGGCGGTGTAGTGAAGTCGCCTGTCTGGCCGCCCATATCGGCAGTTACGGTGGCGGTCCAACTGTAAGTCTCGCCGCTTACGAGCACTCCCTGGGGGATAGGCCATTCGCCGTACTGATCCCCACTTGTAGTGATTGGTGCTACTGAGGTATCAGTGCCATGCCACACTTTGTAGTTGTAGACGGCATTGCTTGGGAGTCCGACATCCTCCGTCCAAACCGATAGTTCTGGGTTGAGCGACACACTATCGCCGTCTGCGGGCATGTTCGATGTGTTGACCGTAGTCCAGTCACCAAACGTGGCAAACCACTGAGTAGAGCTAACGATGCCATCAGACTGGTCTTGATAGACAGCCAGCGTGTGATTTCCGGCCGTTCCCGAAACGTGAACCGAGACGCTCGTTGGTGCAGTTTCAGAGAGGTTCGCGGTGACTTCGTCGTTGTCGTCGAGGATGTACGAGACGGTTTCACCTGAGTGGTCAGCGGGTCGCGCAACAATGGTGCAATCGATGCCGTCGCTAGGTACCGACTTGAGCCAGGAGCCAACGGTCGCGTCTGGGCAAGAAATCGTTGCGGGTCCAAGCTTCGAATACCAACCCTGCACATCTACAATGTAGTTTGACGCGTCGGCGATGTTACGAAGCGCGATCTTGCCGTTGTCTCCGAGGGGAACGGTGATGGTGTTGGTTCGGATGTCGTCGGCTTGGAAGTTGATCGCGGTCGTGCCGGGATTGGTAGTTCCGTCGGCGTACACCTGGGCGTAGCCAGCACTGCCCGCGTGGGAGACGATCAGCGTCAGCGTCACCGCGGTGATCCCAGAGCCCATGACAGGCACGCCGCCCTTGCCGGCAATCTGAATGGACCGGGTTTCACTCTTCGCCAGTGCCGTGTTCCCGGTCGCCCTGGAGTCGTATGCGCGCCCATAGGAGGGGGTGAAGTTCGCGCCACTCGTACCGGCGGCGGTGAAGTAGCCCTGCAGGTCGATGACCAGGTTCACGGTCGATGAGCCATTCGCGATGGTGATCTTCCCGTCCGAGGACAGGGGCACCTGCGCTTGCATCGCTGTGGTGATGGACGGGGCGTAGTGCAGCGCGTTCTGCGGCTTCGTCGAACCGGTGGCGTAGGGGGTGAGGTAGCCGTCGCTGCTGGTGCTGTTGATGGCGAGGAGATTCACCACCACACCCGACGCCCCGGACGGGACCCCGTTGGAGCCGGTGATCTGTACGTCGACGCTGCCCCCGGGGGCGATCGTCGCCTTGGTGGCTCCGAGGCCGGAGCGGGTGTCGACGATGCGCTTCGCGACCGGCACGAACCCGCCCGCGGCGGTGCCGTCCGTGTTCGCGGTGTAGTAGCCCTGCACGTCTAGGATCAGCCGGGCACTGGTCTCGGTCATTACCTGGATCGTGCCGTCAGCACCGACTGCGATGGTGGCGCTGTTGGAGGTGTACTGGCCGGAGACGCCGTTGTAGATCAGCATCGTCGTCCGACCCGAGTTGGCATCGGGCCGACCGAACAACGTGCCGGCGCCGCTCGAGGATCCGACCGTTGCGTTCAACGACACCGCGCCCACGGAACCATCAGTCGGCAGCCCTGCAAGACCGGTCACCTTGATGGTCCGATAAGTGCCCGCTTCCATCGGCGTACTGAAGCCGCCGGTGCCCGTCTTCGTGTCGAGAATGCGGCCCGTCGCGGGAACGAACACGCCACCCGTCCCGGTGTCGTTCAATGCATGCACTGGTGTGGCCGCCAGGAGTGATGCGATGAGTGCGACCGCGGCGAGGACTGCGGCAGCCAGGCTGCGCTTCCTCATCCGCGGAGCGTGCAGGACTGGTCGCACGAGACCCCCTCTTTGAGTGAACGGCACGGATTGCTGTTCGTCCTCGCAGCGTAGGAGCAGCGCAGCCTGCGCAACGCGTCACCCAAACGAGGGCCGGGAACTAAAACCCTGGTCAAGTGCGGTCGTACCGGAACGGTATGAGTGATCGTTCACCGAATATCGCTCTGTCGGAGGAAGGGGTGGCCGATCGGCCATCGCCTCACGATGCCTCGTCGTGACAGGTTCGGTCGCCGTTTCGCGAGGTCAACTACTCAACGACTGAGACGGGACTGCTGCAGGTTCGGTTGACTCGTTGATTTAGGCCGCGAGTGCGACCTGTGGGTTGATGATTGTTTCGTACTCGATGGGCGTCAACTTCCCGAGCCCGCGTTGCCGACGTTTCCGGTGGTAGGTGCCCTCGATCCAGTGCA
>NZ_BMOI01000022.1 GCF_014646995.1 Curtobacterium luteum
CGAACGCGCCGTCGGGCCGCAGCGCCGCGTCCACGACGGTCTGCGGGTCCGCCACCAACGGCGCGGACCCCACCGCCTGCAAGACCGACTCCGTCCCGATCCACGCAGCCACGAGCGCCAGGACGACGAGTGCCACCGAGACGGCACCTGACCGAGAGCGGTGCACGCTCCGACGCTGGATGCGCCGTTCGAGCGAGGTCGTGCTCATGTCTTCCTCCTCCTAGCGGACCCGGCTGTCGTGCTCGTGCACGATGCCGGTCAGTTCGATGTGGGCGCTGCCGACCCGGCGGCCGGACAGCTCTCCGACGCGCTCGCGCACGCGCTCGGCCGCCGCGACGGCCCATCCGACCACGTCCTGCTGCGCGCGGATGGGACCGGTGACCTGCAGTGCGACGGCGCCCGCGTGGTCACCGAGCTCCACGCGGACCCGCCGGGCGGGCGCGCCGAGCCGTTCGGCCGCGACGGCCCGCGCCAGCGAGTTCAACGCACGAGCGGAGATCTCCACGCGGCCCGGCACGTCCGGGCCGCCGGTCACCGGGAGCTCCGACGTCCGGTCAGCACGTCGGTCAGGGCACCCCGGTCGATCTTGCCGGAGCTGATCGCGGCCACGAGGGCACCGATCGCACCGAACACGATCACCAGGACGAAGCCCCAGAAGCCGAACTGGAGTGCCACGACGGCGAGGATGGCCCCGATGAGGGCGCCGGTCGACGTGTTACTCAACGCGCGACTCCTTCTTGTCGTCGTCGTTGTCGTCGCCCGGGATGTAGACGTCCTGGACGGTGACGTTGACCTCGGCGACCTCCATGCCGACGATCTGGGTCAGCGCGCGGGCGACCGACGAGCGCACGCCGTCGGCGACCTGCTGCAGCGACACCGGGTACTCGGCCACGATCACCACGTCCGCGGCGACCTGCTTCTCGCCGACCTCGACCTTGACGCCCTGGCCGAAGTCCCGCTGCCCGATCGCGTCGCGGATCGCACCGATCGCCCGAGCAGCGCCGGAGCCGAGCGAGTGCACGCCGTTGACCTCGCGGGCCGCGATGCCGGCGACCTTCTCGACGACGGTGTCGTCGATCGTGGTCTTGCCCGACGGGTTCGAGCCCGCGGCGTGGGTGCCGGCGGCACGGGTGCTGCTGATGGTGTTGGGGGTCGTGGTGTCAGCCATGTCGTTTCCTTCCGTTCGTCCCGCCGGGCGTTCCCAGCGGTTGCTGTTCACGGATGAGACGGGGCACCCCAGACGGAAGTCACGCGCCGCCGGATTCCTCCATCGACTTCCCAGACAAGAGCCGTTTCCGGCCGTTCTTGTCCCCCGATCCGACGGCGGTGCAGGTCGCGGTTCGGAAAGCGGCCGCACGACGACGCGCGATGACCACTAACCGCGCAGCGTGCACGTACCCCGATCGCGGGCGGTCACCCGACGCGGCGCCGTGGTAGTGCGACGGCGCCTCAGCGCCAACGCAGGCGGCGACCGGCAGCGGAGTCGTTCCACGAGGCGGTCGCGTCGTCGGTCCCCGAGGTGTGGGCGCCGGTGTGACCGTCCTCCCGACCGCACCGCCAGCGGTCGAAGACGCTCATGCAGAGGTCGCGGACGGGCCGCTCGGGGTCGAGTGCCGGAGCGGTCGTGGTGGTCTCGTGCAGGGCGGCCGGTTCGTCGGCGGCGGGTGTGGCGTCGTGGTGCATGTCTTCAGGGAGACGTCACGATCGGCCCGGATGTCACGAAACCGCTCGACCGGCCCGGATGTCACGAAACCGCTCGACCGGACCGCGCACGGACGTGGCACGGCCGGGAGGTGCATGCTCGGAGGTCCCCGGTCGTCCGACCGGGACACCGACAGCGCGGAAGGCGGGGATGAGCGACGACGATCCCCTGCAGCGCGGGTCCGACGCGACGCTCGTGGCGCGGGCGTCCGACGGCGACGTTCTCGCGTTCGAGGTCCTCGCGCGGCGGCACGGCGGTCTGATGCGTGTCTACGCGGAGCAGGTCCTCGGGTCGACGCTCGAGTCGGACGACGTCGTGCAGGAGGCCTTCCTCACGGGCTGGCGCAAGCTGTCCGACCTCGAGGACCCCGCACGGTTCCGGCCGTGGATGCTCCAGATCACGACCCGCAAGGCACTCGACCGGCTGCGTCGGCGCCGACACCACGAGGACCTCGGGGACGTCGAACCGCACGTCGGGGCCGCTCGGAGCCCGGAGCGTATCGTCGAGACCAGGCTGCAGCTCGACGCGCTGCTGGCGGCGCTCGACCGACTGCCCCCCGACCAGCGTCGGTGCTGGCTCCTGCGGGAGACCGCCGGCTTCAGCTACCAGCAGATCGCCGACGAGCTCGAGCTGTCCCCGTCCACCGTCCGCGGGCTCCTCGCACGAGCGCGACGGTTCCTCGCGGCCGAGATGGAGGGATGGCGATGACCGACCACGACCTCCCCGCGCCCGACGACGAACTCGACGGCCACAGCATCGAGGAGCTCGCCGACTACCTCGACCGTGGTCGCGCGCCCCGCGACCCGACCATCGAGTCCTCCCCCGGGTGCCGCCTCGCCCTCGCGAACATGCAGCGGCTCCGGGAGCTGTCCGCCGGCGCGCTCCAGCGCCGCGCCGAGGCCGAGGCCGACCGCGAGACCGCGTGGATCGACCGGCTGCTCGACACGATCCGTGCCGAGGTCCGCTCCGGTCGGGACGTCCCGATCGCCCACCCCGACCCGCGCTTGCGCCTCGCGATGACCGAGGCCGCCGTGCGCGGGATCGTGCGGCGGGCCGGCGACGCGCTCGGTGGCGTCGTGATGGGCCGCTGCACGCTCGAGGGCGACGTCGACGTCCCCGGCGCACCCGTGCGGGTCACCGTGACCGCCGGCCTGCTGTACGGCGAGTCCGCCGAGACGACGGCGGACCGCCTGCGCGCAGCGATCGGCACGGCGCTCGCGCGGCACACCGAACTGTCCATCGAGTCGATCGACGTCCACTTCGACGACGTCGTCCTGCCGTGAGGAGCGCCGCCGTGGACGACGAGACCCTCTCCCGCACCCTCACCGCGGCGATCCGGGACGTCCCGGGCGTGGTCGCGGTCTACCCGCCCCGACCGATCGCGCACGCCGCAGCCGAGGCCGTCGCGAGGACACTCGCGCTCCGGGAGCCGGACGTCCTCGTCGACCTGGACCGTCACGGCGCGACGCTCCGGGTGGAGGCCGGCATCGCGGTGAGCGGCGACCATCCCGCCCCGGACACGGTCCGTGCGGTCGGGGAGCGGGTCCGCGCGCTGCTCGACGCCCAGGTCGACGGCGGCGCCGACCTCGTGACGGTGACCGTCCGCCTGGTGGAGGACGCGGTCGCGCCCGGCGCGACCAGCTGACGGCCGGGAGGCCCGTGGCGGCGCCGCCACGGGCCTCCCGGCCGTCGACGCGGTCACGGTCGTGGTCTGCGGAGGTGCCCACCGATCCGCGTCACTGGTTCCTGACCCGCGACGAACGCGGCAACACCGCCACCGACGTGCACTCCGGCGGTGGCGACGACGGGGCGGCGTGGTCCGACGGCAACGCCGTCCGGCCGCTGGTGCACGGCGCGACCTACTTCGCCCGCCTGCACGCGGAACTGTCCGCGCTCGGCCCCGGCGACCGCGTGTGGTTCACCGACTGGCGTGGCGACGCGGACGAACGCCTGCTCCCGGACGGGCCGACCATCGGGGACCTGCTCGCCGACCTCGCCCGGTCCGGGGTCGAGGTCCGCGGTCTCGTCTGGCGCTCCCACGGTGAGCGTGTCTCTGCTTCGTTGAGCGCCCGGTCCAACGAACTGCTCGGGCGGAAGGTCAACGACGCCGGCGGCGAGGTGCTCCTCGACCAGCGCGTCAGGGTGTTCGGCTCGCACCACCAGAAGTTCTTCGTGGTCCAGCACCGCGACGACCCGTCCGCGGACGTCGCCTTCGTCGGCGGGATCGACCTGTGCCACAGCCGCCGCGACGACGCCGGCAGGCGCAGGATGGCGCGGCGACCATCCCCACCCGCGCCGCCGGTCTCGACGCGCTCCACGACTTCGTCCCGCGCGCCGGGGCCGACTACCGGCGCGACCGCAACCACGACCTCGGGCCGTCCCGGACGAACGTCTCCGGGTTGTCGCCGTACATCCGCCACCGGCTGGTGACCGAGGCGGAGGTCGTCGATGCCGTCCTTGACCGCCACAGCCTGCACGCCGCCGAGAAGTTCGTGCAGGAGGTGTTCTGGCGGACCTACTGGAAGGGGTGGCTGGAGCAGCGTCCCGAGGTGTGGCGGCGGTACCGGGCCGAGGTCCGGGAGCTCCTCGCCGGGGACCTGCCGGACGGCTACGAGGACGCCGTCGCGGGTCGGACCGGGATCGACGCGATGGACGCCTGGGCACGGGAGCTCGTCGACACCGGGTACCTGCACAACCACGTCCGGATGTGGTTCGCGAGCATCTGGGTGTTCACGCTCGGGCTGCCGTGGCAGCTCGGGGCGGACTTCTTCCTCCGGCACCTCCTCGACGGCGACGCGGCGTCGAACACGCTCTCGTGGCGGTGGGTCGCGGGGCTGCAGACACGGGGGAAGACCTACCTGGCGACGACGGAGAACATCGCCCGGTACACCGACGGACGGTTCGCGCCGACGGGGCTCGCCACGGATGCCCGGGCGCTCGACGAGGAGCCGTTCCCGCCGGCGACGCCGATCCCCGACGACGAGGAGCCCTCGGCCGTCGGGTCACGCGTGGGGCTGCTGCTGCACGAGGAGGACCTCGAGCCCGCCTCGTTGCTCGCGCAACTCGGGAGCTCGGCTCCGCCGCTCGCCACAGCCGCGGTGGTCGCCGACGCGTCCTCGCGCTCCCCCGCCGGGGCGTCGTCGCTCGTCGTGGACTTCACCGCCGGGGCCGTCGCGGACACGGCCGCGCGGACGCACGACGCCGACGGCGGTGCGGCCACGATCCTCGACTCCGCCGGTGCGGCTGCCGTCATGGACTGGGCGGCGGCGGGTCGGCTCGACAGCGTCCTCGTGCCGTACGCCCCGGTCGGGCCGGTGCAGGAGCGGCTCGACGCCCTCCGGCCTGCGCTCGACGGTGCGGGCGTCCGGCTCGTCGCGGTGCGACGGCGGTGGGACAGCCGGGCGTGGCCGTTCGCGTCCCGGGGGTTCTTCCCGTTCAAGGAGCGGATCCCCGGCCTCGTGCGGCGGTGACACCTACGGGAGCATCTGCTGGAACGTCGCCACGACGCGGACGACCCCGACGACGAGGCCGATGGCCGTGACGGCGATGGTCACCCAGAGCGGCCACATCGGACGGCCCGGCGCCACCGTGCGGAGGACGACCGTCCGGCCGATCACGTAGAGGATCGGGGAGAGCAGGAAGGCCCACGCCCACGGGAACGGCCGGACCACGCCGCGACGCTGCAACGTCCGGTGGTCGAAGTACGCCAGCACGACGTCCGCGGCGTACATGAGCAGGGTGAACACCTGCAGGAGGACGTACCCAGGGGTGTAGATCGACGTCGGGTCCACGGTCCGCACGCCCGGCTCGACGACGGTGTACCGGAACTCCGGGTGGTAGAAGAGCGAGACGGGCAGCGCGATGACGGGCAGCAGCACCATGACCCACACGAACACGGTGTCCGTCGACACGTGGTCGGGGATGCGCGGGCGCTGGGTCTGCGCGGTCGCCGGTCCGACGTGCGAGGTCCACCCCGTGCCGTCCCACCACCGGGTGCCGTGCTGACCCGACGGGTCCGGGTACCAGCCTGGGGGTGTCGTGGACATCGGTGCTCCTCGAGGGTCGACGGGAGCACACCGCCCCCGGTACCCGACCGTAGAGCAGCGCGGGCCGGTCCGGGAGGAGGCGGACATGACGGATCGTTCAGGTTCGGCGCACGCTCGCACGGTGCGAGGTCGCCCACACCGGCCGCACGGTGCGAGGTTGCCCGCACCGTCCGCACGGTGCGAGGTTTCCCACACGGTGCGGGCGGGACCACCGGGCACGGTGTGGAGAAGCTCGCACCGTGCCGCGAGCGGCCGTCCGGTGGACCAGCTGTCGCTCAGTGACGACGGACGGGAGGCCCGTGGCGGGTTCGCCACGGGCCTCCCGTCCGTCGTGTGGTGCAGATCGCGACCTACGCTCCGGGCACCGACGCCTCGTCCGGTGCGACCTCCTTCTGCACGGCGAACTGCGTCCGGTGCAGCTCCTCGTACCGCCCGCCGGCAGCGAGGAGTTCCTCGTGCGTGCCGCGCTCCACGACCGCGCCGTCCTCGATCACCAGGATCTGGTCCGCGCTCCGGATGGTGGACAGCCGGTGCGCGATGACCATCGCGGTCCGGCCCTCGAGCGCCTCGCTCAGCGCCGCCTGCACCGCGGCCTCCGAGGTCGAGTCGAGCGCCGCCGTGGCCTCGTCGAGGATGACCACCCGCGGTTGCGCGAGCAGGAGTCGCGCGATCGTCATCCGCTGCCGCTCGCCGCCCGACAGTCGGTAGCCGCGCTCCCCCACCATCGTGTCGAGCTGGTCCGGCAGCGACCGGATGAGCGGCTCGAGCCGGGCCCGCCGGACGGCGTCCCAGACCTCGTCGTCGGTGGCCTCGGGCCGTGCGAGCCGCAGGTTCGAGCGAATCGTCTCGTGGAAGAGGTGCCCGTCCTGGGTCACCATGCCCATGGTGTGCCGCAGTGAGTCGAAGGTGACGTCGCGGACGTCCTCCCCCGCGAGCCGCACCGCGCCGCTGTCGACGTCGTACAGGCGTGAGAGCAGCTGCGCGATCGTGGACTTGCCCGCGCCGGAGGTCCCGACGAGGGCCACGGTCTGCCCGGGCTCGATCCGGAACGAGATGCCGTGCAGCACCTCGTCGCCGCCGCGGGTGTCCAGCGTGGAGACCTCCTCCAGCGACGCGAGCGACACCCGGTCCGCCGACGGGTAGGCGAAGCGGACGTCGTCGAACTCGACCGCGACCGGACCGTCCGGCACCGTGACCGCGTCGGGCTTCTCCTGGATGAGCGGCTGCAGGTCGAGGATCTCGAAGACCCGCTCGAAGCTCACCACCGCGCTCATGATCTCCACCCGCGCGTTCGCGAGACTGGTCAGCGGCACGTACAGGCGGGTCAGGAGGAGCGCGAGCGTGACCACGTCACCGGTGTTCAGCTGGCCCCCGAGCGCCAGGACGCCGCCGAGGCCGTACACGAGCGCGAGGGCGAGCGCGGCGACGAGCGTCAGCGCCGTGACGAACACGAACTGCAGCATCGCCGTCCGCACCCCGATGTCGCGGACGCGGGCGGCCCGGACGCGGAACTCCTCGGACTCCTCGTCGGGCCGACCGAACAGCTTCACGAGGGTCGCGCCCGGTGCCGAGAACCGCTCGGTCATCTGCGTGCTCATCGCCGAGTTGTGGTCCGCGGCCTCGCGGCGCAGCGCCGCCAGACGGCTGCCCATGCGGCGCGCGGGCACCAGGAAGAGCGGGAGCATGACCACGGCGATGACCGTCACGAGCCACGACGTGCTGAGCATCACCGCCAGCGTGAGGACGAGTGCGACCAGGTTCGTGACCACACCCGAGAGCGTGCCGCTGAACGCCTGCTGCGCCCCGATCACGTCGTTGTTGAGGCGGCTGACCAGGGCGCCCGTCCGGGTCCGGGTGAAGAACGCGATCGGCATCTTCTGCACGTGGTCGAACACCGCGGTCCGCAGGTCGAGGATCACGCCCTCGCCGATCCGCGCCGAGTACCACCGCGTCGCGAGCGACGAGCCGGCGTCGGCCACCGCCACCAGGGCGATGACGACCGCGAGCCAGACGATCGTGCCGACGGCACCCCGGGCCGCGATGACGTCGACGACCTGGCCGGCGAGCACCGGCGTCGCGACCGCGAGGAACGCGCCGACGACCGAGAGCGCGATGAAGATCACCAGCTGGGCGCGGTACGGGGTGGCGAACGTCAGGATCCGCCGGATCGACTCGCGGGAGAACCCGCCGCCGTCCTTGGCGGTCGAGATCTTGTACAGCGAGCTCCAGGCCGCGCCTTCCATGCTCATGGCTGTTCCCTCCGTGCCAGCGGGCTCGACGCGGGCCGAGCCAGGATACGGCGGGCCGGTGACGCTCGCCGCGTTCACGGGATCGGGCCGCGGCCGTGACGATCGCGGTCCCAGGATGGAGACTGGTCCCGTGACCATCGCGCGGGACGGCCTGCTGTCGGAGCTGCGTACACAGCGGCGTCGCGTGGTCGCGACGCTCGCCGGCCTCCCCGACGAGGCGCTGACCCGGTCCGTGCTCCCGTCGGCATGGTCGCCACTCGGGATGGTCCGGCACCTCACCCACGACGTCGAGCGGTTCTGGTTCAGCGGTGTCGTGGCAGGCGAACGGCTCGCCCTGCCGACGGACGACGAGGTGTGGCACCCCACGACCTGGCCGGAGGCGCGCGCCGTCGTCGAGGCGCACGAAGCGGCAGCCGCGCGGTCGGACGCCGTCATCGAGTCCACGCCGCTCGAGGCGCTCCCCTCCGCCGAGGCGATGGCGATGTACCCGTGGGCACCGGCCCGCAGCCTGCTCGAGACGGTGCTGCACGTCATCACCGAGACCGCCACGCACGCCGGTCACCTCGACATCGCCCGGGAGCTGTTGGACGGACACCAGCACCTCGTCCTCACCGATTTTGCCGATCCCACGGCCGGGTCGGCCGGCGCCCCGGGGACGGGACCCACCTGACGGACGCGCGTCGCGCCTCCCGGCCGGTCCACGAGACGGTCTGGAGGCACGGTGCCGGGCCGCACCGCGCCTCCCGTCCGTCACGTGGCCGGTTGGGTCACCCGAGCGGTTCGACGCCGTAGCCCACGACCACCGCGCGCAGCTCGTCCAGGTACGTCTGCGCCTGCACGGTGAGGGGGACGGACGCATGCGCGATCCAGCCGATCTCGATCCGCTCGTCGACGTCGAGCGGGATGGCGACGATCTCCGGGTCGAGGTCGTCGCTGATCAGGCCGGTCGAGATCGTGTACCCGCCGAGGCCGATCATGAGGTTGAAGATCGTCGCGCGGTCCGAGACCCGGATCTCCCGCTTGCTCGACATCGTCGACAGGATCTCCTCCGCCAGGTAGAAGGAGTTGTTCGCGCCCTGGTCGAACGTCAGGCGTGGGAGGTCGGCGAGGTCCTCGAGCGTCGCGCGCTCCCGGGACGCCAGCGGGTTGCGCCGGGCGACGAAGATGTGCGGCTGCGCGACGAACAGCGGGGTGAACACGACCCCGGCGTCCCGGAGCAGCTTCCCGAGGACCTGGCGGTTGAAGTCGTTGCGGTAGAGGATGCCGACCTCGCTCCGCAGGGTGCGGACGTCTTCGATGATGTCCCACGTCCGAGTCTCGCGCAGGGAGAACTCGTACTCGTCCGCGGCTGCTCCCTCGACCATCCGGACGAAGGCCTCGACCGCGAAGGAGTAGTGCTGCGCGGACACCCCGAGCAGCCGACGCGAGGGCTGCCCGCCCACGTAGCGCTGCTCGAGGAGGGACACCTGCTCGACGACCTGTCGGGCGTACCCGAGGAACTCGACACCGTCGACGGTGAGGACCACGCCCCGGGCCGACCGGGTGAAGAGCGGCCGACCGATCCGGGTCTCGAGGTCCTTCATGGCGGCGGACAGGGTCGGCTGGGAGACGTAGAGGAGGTCCGCGGCCGCACTGATCGACCCCTCCGACGCCACCTCGATGAAGTAGCGGAGCTGCTGCAGCGTGATGTCGTTCGAGACACGGGCCATAGGCAGAGGCTATACCGGCGCATAGCGTCTGCGTATTACCTGATGACCCCCACTTCCCGTCATGATCGAGGGACCCTTTCCGAAGTGCCTCCGGGCCGCTCAGCGTACGGACTGCCCAGCATGGCGAACGACCTCACCTTCAGCATCACCAGGACCCGGTTCGACGAGGACTACTCTCCCTCGGAGAGCTCCCGCCTGACGACCAACTTCGCCAACCTCGCCCGCGGCGAGCGCCGGCAGGAGAACCTCCGCGCTGCGCTGACGATGATCGACGAGCGGGCGAACGACCTGGCCGGGACACCCGACCGCTACCGCCTGCAGCTCGACATCGTCTCCGTCGCGGTGGCCTTCCCCGACGGTGGAGCGGACGCGGAGTTCCCGCTGCTCGAGATGCTCGACGTCACGATCGTCGACCAGCACACCGGCGAGCGCCACCACGGCATCCTCGGCAACAACTTCTCGTCCTACCTGCGGGACTACGACTTCTCGGTGCTGCTGCCGTCGTCAGAGGGCCTGCCGGCCGACTTCGGCGTGCTGCACGGTGCACTCTTCCAGCAGTTCCTCTCGTCGTCGGCGTTCCACGACGGGTTCGGTGCCGAGCCCGTCGTCTGCATCAGCGTCTCCACGAGCCAGACCTACCGTCGGACTGGGTACGTCCACCCCGTCCTCGGCGCCGAGTACGAGCACGAGCACTCCTCGCTCACCGACGACTACTTCGGTCGGATGGGCATGCAGGTCCGGTACTTCCAGCCCGCCGGAGCGTCGGCCCCGCTCGCGTTCTACTCGCGCGGCGACGTCACGGCGGACTACACGGACCTCCAGCTGATCGGCACCATCGCCACGATGGAGACGTTCCAGAAGATCTACCGCCCGGAGATCTACGCCGCGAACACCCCCGCCGGGGACGCGTACCGCCCCACCCTCGACCACGCCGACTTCACACCGACCCCGGTCACCTACGACCGTGAGGAGCGCAGCCGCCTCGGGATCACCCAAGGCCGGTGGACCGAGGAGCACTTCGTGGCGCCGCACGGTGCGTTCCTGTCCCGTCTCGTCGCCGAACCCGTCCCCGCCCGCTGACCGTCTGGACCGCCACCCCCATGAGCTCTCCCCTCCCCACCTCCATCGTCGGCAGCCTCCCGAAGCCGTCCTGGCTCGCCGAACCCGAGCGCCTCTGGTCGCCCTGGCTGCTCGAGGGCGCGGCCCTGGCCGAGGGCAAGCAGGACGCGCTCCGCTCCGCCGTCCACGAGCAGGAACACCGCGGCATCGACATCGTCAGCGACGGCGAGCAGACCCGGCAGCACTTCGTCACGACGTTCATCGAGCACCTCGACGGGATCGACCAGGAGCGCAAGGAGACCGTGCGGATCCGCGACCGGTACGACGCCGCCGTGCCGACCGTCGTCGGTGCGGTCAGTCGCCCGGAGTCGGTCTTCGTCGAGGACGCGAAGTTCCTGCGCGCGCAGACCGACCGGCCCATCAAGTGGGCGCTCCCCGGTCCGATGACCATGATCGACACGCTCTCCGACCAGCACTACAAGAGCCGCGAGAAGCTGGCGTGGGAGTTCGCCACGATCCTCAACCAGGAAGCCCGGGAGCTGCAAGACGCCGGCGTCGACGTCATCCAGTTCGACGAGCCCGCCTTCACCGTCTTCCACGACGAGGTGCAGGACTGGGGTGTCGCGGCGCTCGAACGCGCTGCCGAGGGGCTGCACACCGCCGAGACCGCCGTGCACATCTGTTACGGGTACGGCATCGAGGCGAACAACCGGTGGAAGGAGACGCTCGGCGCCGAGTGGCGGCAGTACGAGCAGTCCTTCCCGCTCCTGCAGCAGTCGTCGATCGACATCGTCTCGCTCGAGTGCATCCACTCGCACGTGCCGCTCGACCTCGTGGAGCTCATCCGCGGGAAGAAGGTCATGCTCGGCGCGATCGACGTCGCAACCGAGACCGTGGAGACGCCCGACGAGGTCGCGGAGGTGCTGCGGCGGGCGCTCGAGTTCGTGGACGCGGACAAGCTCATCCCGAGCACGAACTGCGGCATGGCGCCGTTGGCCCGGGGTGCGGCGCTCGCGAAGCTCGGTGCGCTGTCCGCGGGTGCGGACATCGTGCGCGCGGAGCTGGTCGGAGCGGCGGTGCCGGCCGGACGCTGACCCGGCCAGGCGACGTCCGTCACCCGCCCCGGCGCGGCCTGTCCGCGACGGCCGTCAGCGAGCCCCGGCGCGCCGCAACGTCGCCGGCGCGGCGCGACGGCTGCTCCTCCCCGCTCGGCTCGTGCGCCTGGTAGCCGACGCACTCGCACCCGTTGTCCGCGCCGAGCCCCATCGTCTGGTCGAGCACCGCCTGGACCGGGTCGACCTCCGAGTCGTCGATGGCGATCGCCCCGATGGACTCCGCGAGCCGCAGCCGGTCCGGGTGCCGGTCCACGACCATGACCTTGCTCGCGCCCTTGATGGTGGCCGACAGGGCCGCCATCAGGCCGACGGGTCCGGCGCCGTAGATGACGGTCTGGTCGCCCGGCTTCACCCCGGCCAGCTCGGTCGCGCGACGGCGCGAACCACACTTCGTTCCTGTGGCCCCGGACGTCCACCGCCGCGCCGGACGACTTCGTGCGCGCGACGGTGACGGCGTGCGAACGCGCCGTGGGCACCGTGGCCTGCGGTGTCGTCGTCCTCTCCCCCGCCTCCGGGCTGCGCGGCCTGACACCGCGCGAACTGGAGGTGCTCGGCCACCTCGTCGAGGGCTGCTCCAACCACGAGATCGCCCGTGCACTCGCGGTCACCCCCCGCACCGTGGCCGCCCACGTCGAGCACATCCTCGTCAAGCTGAACGCCACCTCCCGGACCCTCGCGGCCGTCCGTGCCGAACGGGCCGGGCTCTACATCCCCCTCATCGCCGCCGGCCTCGTCTGACGGCGCAGGAAGGAAGCGCGATGTCCCATCTCTCGATGCAAGCCGGTGTCGCCGGCATCGTCGGCCTCGTGGTGGCATTGGCAGCCGTGGTCCTCGGCGTGCCCGACCTGGCCCTGCTGCTGGGCTGGGTGGTCGCCGCCGCGGTCTTCCTGGCGTGGGCGTGGTCACGAGCCTGGCCCGCCGACCCCGACACCACCCGCTCACTCGCGCGGCACGAGGACCGGTCGCGGAAGCTCGTCGACTCCCTCATCATCACCGCGACCCTGCTCAGCGTGGTCCTCGTGGTCTTCGGGCTCGTGCGCAGCCAGCAGAAGAACCCCGTCGGTTCTGCAGCGGCGATCCTCGCGGTGGTCGGGGTCGTGGCCGCCTGGGCGCTCATCAACACCGTCTTCGCCTTCAAGTACGCGCGGATGTACTACATCGACGACCGGCACCGCTTCGACTTCGACCAGGACGAGGATCCGGCGTACAGCGACTTCGCGTACACGGCCTTCTCGATCGGGATGTCGTACAGCGCGAGCAGCATCACGAAGTCGTCCACCCCGTCACGTCGGGTGGCGATGGGGCACGCGCTCCTGTCGTACTTCTTCGGGACCTTCGTGGTCGCGGTCGCCATCAACCTCATCACGAGTCTCACGCAGGGCGGGTGAACCGGAACGTCGCGGGTACGGCTACGGCTCCTGCCGCACCCTCGGACCGGCCTGGAGGCGCGGCTGCTGTCCGCCCCGTCCGTCGCGTTGGGAGCGCGCGCGTCTCCGGCTCGCGGCCGCTGATGGCGGTGCGTCCTCGGCGCTCGGCGGTCCGTGCTCAGCGGTCCGTGCTCAGCGGTCCGTGCTCAGCGGTCCGTGCTCAGCGGTCCGTGCTCAGCGGTCCGTGCCCAGCGGTCCGTGCTCGGCGGTCCGTGCTCGGCGCCTGCGAAGCGTCAGGCGGACGGCGTTGACTGCCTCCATGATCTCGAAGAGCGACATCCACCAGATCGAGAGCGCGACGGTCCGTGATCGCGAGGGCGCGACGGTCGGCAAGGTCACACAGGTGTTCCCCTCCGACGAGGACGGCAGCGCCGCCTACGTCAGCGTCGCGACCGGGTTGCTCGGGAGGCACCACGCGCTCGTCCCGGTCGAGGACGCCACCCTCGACGGCGGAGACCTGCACGTCGGGTACACGAAGGACGCGATCAAGGGTGCGCCCTCGATCGGACCCGGGAACACCCTGTCCCCTGCCGAGGCGAACGCTGTGCGCAAGCACTTCGGGCTGTCACCGGTCGGCAAGGCGACCGGTGACATGGGCGACCGGGACGAGAACCTCGACCAGGCCGGGACCGGTCTGCCGGGCACGGACGACACCGAGGGGGCGGGGACGACGCCGCCGGCGTGACCGGCGTCAGCACTTCCCTCTGCACCCCGGCGTGCCGGCCGCCGACCGGCCAGCGGCCTGTCCGATGCTGCTCGATGCACGCTTCCGGCACCCATGAGCGCACAACTCAGTCGGGCTGCGCGGCGAAGTGGACGACCGTTGCAGCGAGAGCGAACAGGGCGACGATGGTGAGGACCGCTGCCGCTCCGCACATCCATGCGCGACGACGGGCACGCCGGCGGCGTTCAGCAAGCGACGCCCAGAGCGCGATGCTGACGACGGCCGCGATCGGGAATCCGATCCAGGCGACCGATCCGGCGGTGTCGTTGCAACCCCCACCAGCACAGGAGTCGAAGGCCATCATCGAGAGCACGACGCCGAACCAGCCGACAGCGAGCATCGGCAGGGTCAGACCGAACAACGTCAGGGTGACTGCGAGATCCTTCCAACCTGCAGGAGTGTGGATCGAGAGCGTGTGGCGGTCAGGGCGCCCGAGCGGGAAGAGATCGTCTGCGTCGTCCTGCTTCATGGCGACAGTGTGCCGGACCTTGTCCGCCGACGCTCGCACCATCAACCCGTCTCAGTGGCGGATCGACTATCGAGATACTGCTCGCATCAGGACAAGCAATCTGGCAGTAAAGCCGGACATCGACCTCGTGGCAGGGGCCTCGCGGCGCCGGTTCAAGACGCATTGGGTGCCGGCCGACAGGAGCGGCGGCACTTCTCGAGAAGAAGTGCCGCCGCTCTGTCGACGCCGGGCTTTGCTACCGCGTTAAGACGGCACTCGCCTCTTGAACACGACCCGACCGACGGCGAATCCGACCGTACAGATTGCTCCCACAATGAGCAGCGGTAGCCCCCAAGGCGCTCCTGCCACGACGAGCAGGATCGGCGCGAGAATCAGGCCGCTCACCCAAACGCTCGCCCAGAATCTTTTAACCTGCTGGGGATAAGGGGTGCCGTCTGTCATAAGTTAGCAGTTCCCGTCTGACGAGAGGTAGTAGATCCCGAATGCAGTGGACGTCACCCCCGTGAGGAACGACCCTCACGCCAAGCACTCCAGCTGCGATCGGGATCGTCAGGCTACCGGTGAAGGTCGACAGGACGAGCGCAGCGCCGGCGAGTGCGAAGGATGCGATGCCGGTTGCCAATCCCGTCGACGACCCACATGCTCGTGGCACCGTCAGTGGCCTGCAAGTCCAACGGCTGCCCCCCCGTCACCGGCTCGCTGATCACGGTCGAGTCGCCGTCCTGCCTACGCGTTCTCACCAGGGCGTCGCGAACGTAAGCGACGAGCATTGAGAGCTGCGAGCACGCCGACCACCGCAGCTAGCCCGGAAAGCACGCATCCGATGATTATTTGATTGTGAACAATAAGCACCACACCGACAATGACCATCAGCAAACAAAGCAAGGCGGTAATCACACTGTGGATTAGCAGTCTTTTCGTCATATTAATCACAAACATCCCACCGCGAGAACGCCACCAGTGATGGTGCTGATTGCTCCGACGGTGAAGCTAATCCCTTCTACTGCTGCCGCTGCGCCCGCAGCGGCGCTCACCCCTCCTGTCACTGGAGCCGCCGCGGCTCCAGCAACGATACTTGCTGCCACAACGCCCGTCCCGAGCGCAACGACGCCGGCGATGGCAAGCACCGCGCCAAAGGTGGACGCGCCTGACTTACAAGCCCTCCCAGTCGGGTCGGACCCGTTGATGGGGTCGCATCCAACGAACGCGTAGCGATTGGCATTGTTTGGGTCGAGGGGCGCATCAAGGGTGTCCCGCTCGATCCATGTGCCGGTCGTGGCGGACAACCACCGGTACCCGAACTTGGGACTGCTGTCGGTTCGGTTGACTCCTGACCTGTGGGGACGTGGTCCTCGCTGGAAGGATGTCGATCATGGCCAAG
>NZ_BMOI01000023.1 GCF_014646995.1 Curtobacterium luteum
GGGGTGGGCCGTGACTGGGGTTCCTGTGATGGGGGTTCTGGTCGGGTTCTTCGGTGGGCTGCATGAAGCTGACACGGTTCGTGTTGGGGGAGTGTGGTGCCGATCGTATGTTGAGAACTACACAGTGGACGCGAGCATCTTAGATCGCTCGTGACGATGACGAAGCTTTCGGGCTTGGTTGTTGTTCGAGTCGATCGCAATTTTAATCTTTGTGGTCAAGTTTCTAAGAGCAAACGGTGGATGCCTTGGCATCTGGAGCCGAAGAAGGACGTAGAAATCTGCGATAAGCCTCGGGGAGCTGATAATCGAGCTGTGAGCCGAGGATTTCCGAATGGGGAAACCCCGCCAGGCGACTTGTCGACCTGGTGACTCCCGCCTGAATATATAGGGCGGGTAGAGGGAACGTGGGGAAGTGAAACATCTCAGTACCCACAGGAAGAGAAAACAACATGTGATTCCGTGAGTAGTGGCGAGCGAAAGCGGATGAGGCTAAACCGATCATGTGTGATAGCCGGCGGGCGTTGCATGGTCGGGGTTGTGGGACACGTCGCTCAGTTCTGCCGGACTGGGACGGTTACAGCGCATCATAGTCGAACCGGTTTGAAAGCCGGGCCGTAGTGGGTGTCAGCCCCGTAGACGAAATGGTGTTATGGCCGGATGTGTATCCCAAGTAGCACGGGGCCCGAGAAATCCCGTGTGAATCTGTCAGGACCACCTGATAAGCCTAAATACTCCCAGATGACCGATAGCGGACAAGTACCGTGAGGGAAAGGTGAAAAGTACCCCGGGAGGGGAGTGAAATAGTACCTGAAACCGTTTGCTTACAAACCGTCGGAGCCTCCTTGTAGGGGTGACGGCGTGCCTTTTGAAGAATGAGCCTGCGAGTTAGTGATATGTGGCGAGGTTAACCCGTGTGGGGTAGCCGTAGCGAAAGCGAGTCTGAATAGGGCGAGTGAGTCGCATGTCCTAGACCCGAAGCGAAGTGATCTATCCATGGCCAGGTTGAAGCGACGGTAAGACGTCGTGGAGGACCGAACCCACTTCAGTTGAAAATGGAGGGGATGAGCTGTGGATAGGGGTGAAAGGCCAATCAAACTTCGTGATAGCTGGTTCTCTCCGAAATGCATTTAGGTGCAGCGTTGCGTGTTTCTCGCCGGAGGTAGAGCTACTGGATGGCCGATGGGCCTCAACAGGTTACTGACGTCAGCCAAACTCCGAATGCCGGTGAGTGAGAGCGCAGCAGTGAGACGGTGGGGGATAAGCTTCATCGTCGAGAGGGAAACAACCCAGACTACCAACTAAGGCCCCTAAGCGTGTGCTAAGTGGGAAAGGATGTGGAGTTGCACAGACAACCAGGAGGTTGGCTTAGAAGCAGCCACCCTTGAAAGAGTGCGTAATAGCTCACTGGTCAAGTGATTCCGCGCCGACAATGTAACGGGGCTCAAGCACACCGCCGAAGTTGTAGATTTCGCACACTCGATAAGCCTTCGTGGTTCAGTCGTGCGGAGTGGTAGGAGAGCGTCGTGTGGCGAGTGAAGCGGCGGAGTAATCCAGCCGTGGACGCCACACGAGTGAGAATGCAGGCATGAGTAGCGAAAGACGGGTGAGAAACCCGTCCTCCGAAAGACCAAGGGTTCCAGGGCCAGGTTAATCCGCCCTGGGTAAGTCGGGACCTAAGGCGAGGCCGACAGGCGTAGTCGATGGACAACGGGTTGATATTCCCGTACCGGCGAACAACCGCCCAAGCTAATCCAGTGGTGCTAAGAGTCCTAACCCGGACCAGCGGATCCCTTCGGGGTGATGCGGGCCGGTCTAACGCTCGACCCCATGCTGGTGCGGCTAGCGTATGAACAGGTGTGACGCAGGAAGGTAGCTGAGCCAGGCGATGGTATCCGTAAGGTGAACCTGGTGTAAGGATGTAGGGCTGACGATAGGCAAATCCGTCGTCTGTGTGCCTGAGATCCGACGCGTACCCGTGAGGGGAAATCAGTGATCCTATGCTGCCGAGAAAAGCATCGACGCGAGGTTGCAGCCGCCCGTACCCGAAACCGACTCAGGTGGTCAGGTAGAGAATACCAAGGAGATCGAGAGAATCGTGGTTAAGGAACTCGGCAAAATGCCCCCGTAACTTCGGGAGAAGGGGGGCCGGAACCGTGACCGGACTTGCTCCGTGAGCGGTGAAGGCCGCAGAGACCAGTGGGAAGCGACTGTTTACTAAAAACACAGGTCCGTGCGAAGTCGCAAGACGATGTATACGGACTGACGCCTGCCCGGTGCTGGAAGGTTAAGAGGAAGGGTTAGCCTTTGGGCGAAGCTCCGAATTTAAGCCCCAGTAAACGGCGGTGGTAACTATAACCATCCTAAGGTAGCGAAATTCCTTGTCGGGTAAGTTCCGACCTGCACGAATGGCGTAACGACTTCCCAGCTGTCTCAACCGCGAACTCGGCGAAATTGCACTACGAGTAAAGATGCTCGTTACGCGCAGCAGGACGGAAAGACCCCGTGACCTTTACTACAGCTTGGTATTGGTGTTCGGTGTGGCTTGTGTAGGATAGGTGGGAGACTGTGAAGCGGGCACGCTAGTGTTCGTGGAGTCGTTGTTGAAATACCACTCTGGTCACTCTGGATGTCTAACGTAGGACCCTGATCGGGTTCATGGACAGTGCCTGGTGGGTAGTTTAACTGGGGCGGTTGCCTCCCAAAGAGTAACGGAGGCGCCCAAAGGTTCCCTCAACCTGGTTGGCAATCAGGTGGCGAGTGTAAGTGCACAAGGGAGCTTGACTGTGAGACTGACAGGTCGAGCAGGGACGAAAGTCGGGACTAGTGATCCGGCAGTGGCTTGTGGAAGCGCTGTCGCTCAACGGATAAAAGGTACCTCGGGGATAACAGGCTGATCTTGCCCAAGAGTCCATATCGACGGCATGGTTTGGCACCTCGATGTCGGCTCGTCGCATCCTGGGGCTGGAGTAGGTCCCAAGGGTTGGGCTGTTCGCCCATTAAAGCGGTACGCGAGCTGGGTTTAGAACGTCGTGAGACAGTTCGGTCCCTATCCGCTGCGCGCGTTGGAAATTTGAGAAGATCTATCCCTAGTACGAGAGGACCGGGATGGACGAACCTCTGGTGTGTCAGTTGTTCTGCCAAGGGCACCGCTGATTAGCTACGTTCGGACCGGATAACCGCTGAAAGCATCTAAGCGGGAAGCCGTCTTCGAGATGAGATTTCCATGCACCTTGAGTGTGAGAGGCTCCCAGCAGACTACTGGGTTGATAGGCCGGATGTGGAAGCGGGGACTAACGACCCGTGGAGCTGACCGGTACTAATAAGCCGAAGACTTGACAACACACTGATTTCCGTGGCCTTCGTGTCACGGGCTCGCGTCCACTTTGTGGTTCCCGACAGACGATCGGGAACGAAACTGAATACTTCAGCGAGATC
>NZ_BMOI01000024.1 GCF_014646995.1 Curtobacterium luteum
CAGCTGTGTAGGGCTCATGCCCCGCGACGGCGGAGATGCGGTCCCCGCTGCCGCGCCCACGGACGCGTCTGATCGTCAGTGGTACGTGAACAACTGTATGACCAAACGGGACAAAACGGAATAGAACTGCCCAAACCGGGGGTTAAACCGTTCATGGTCACCCCCGTAAAGGGGTCGTAGGGGGCCGTAGAACGCACCACTGCGCGGGGGATCGTGCCACTCAGGGTGTATCCGCACCAAAGTGCAGTAATGTGTGCTCTTCCACCCGTTGCCCACGGAGTCAATATGTCAACGCGCCTTGAGCAGCTCTTTGATGGCTATCCACCAATCCTTTCGGCGAGAGAACTCGCGGAAATATTGGGGCTGAACAACAAAACTGTTTACGAATATCTCCAAAACGGAGACCTCCCGGCTTATCACATCGGGTCGAAATGGATTATTGTTCGAGATGAAGTGCTCGAGCACATCCAGAGCACCTCGAATACGCCGGGAGAATCTGCACCACCGGGGCCGCGAGCGTCAGCAAAACGTGGTATTGAGGCAGCCCAGTAGGTAGACCGTTCTTTTCACTGAAGTGCGGGTGGGGGACAGCTGGACACGGCGTCCCTATGAATCTGCTTATGCTGGCGTCGTGTTGGCTTCCGACGTTCTTCGGCTCTTTACGACGCCGGCAAATGTGCCCGTGATCTCGGGGCGCGGTTCAATCGCTCATCGCCGAACCGTGCTGCGGATCGACTACGCCACAGACGAGCACGGAGCGCGGAAGCTCCTCCCTGAGCCGCTCGAACTCACCGACATCCCACTCGCGAGCATCTACCTCACGCAATACCACGACATGTACGGCGACGAGCCCATCATCGAGGTCGCACAAGCCATCGAGTGCCGAGCGCCTGGCGGGGCAGTCGGCGACTTCGTCGTCGCGGTCTACACCGACAGCATGCCGGCGCTGCTCGGAAACCGGGAGATGTACCTCCAGCCCGTGCTCCACGGCATTGGCGCGATCCGGCACCAGCAGAGCGCCACCGAATTCAGCCTGTGCATCGGTGACACTGAGGTCATGTGGGGGAGTGCTGCCTACAAGCACGATCCCGCACCGCTTCCGGAAGCAGAGGCGTTCTTTGCTCGGCCGAAGTTCTACCTGAAAATACTCGGCAGTCCGCTGCTGGGGGAACCGGTTCGGCATCGCCTCTTCAGTTTGGAACCCTCTGCACTTGCTTTGACAGAGGCATATCGAGCGCCCTCACGCATCACATTTCGTGGGCATGTCATGGCGCCACTCGATGACCTGCCTATCGTGCAGATTCAAGGCTGCCAATATGTTGAGGGGGAGTGGGTGCCAGGCGGAGCAGAAATTATCCACCGGTACAACTAAACAGCGAACGGCGGTTGGGGGAGAGCTCTCCCAGTCGCCGTTCGTCTTCGTATTGGCAGAAGCCGGGCCTCCATGCCCGATACGTAGGACGGGGCGGCAGAGCTCCTCGCTCTGCCGCCCCGCGCATCGGCCCCGGCTAGCCGTGCCGACCGATGCGGCGCTTCCGCAGGTGGGTCCAGATCAGCAGGGTCCCGCCGATGAAGAACAGGACCAGCGCCACTCCGATCGGCATAGCCACGTTCGCGCCAGTGAACGCGAGGGAGTCTGCCGTAGCCGCAGCGGTCGGCGTCGCCGTGGGCGATGCGACGGTCTGCGGCGAGACCTGGATCGTGAAGGTGTTCACGAAACCGTCCTGCCGGATCGTAATGACGTGCGGGCTTGCGTGATTGAACGTGATGGTTGCGTCATCTTGGCCCAGCGCCTTCACCGTGTCAGTGCCGATGCTGGACGTCACCGACACGCGCTTCAGCGAGGTGACGGGATTGCCGTACTTGTCCACCTTCACGACGTCTACCTCAAGCGTCGAGCCCTGCTTGGCCGTGATCGTTGCGTCCGGCTTCTCCCCGGATGTAAGCCACTGCGTGACGGAACCGTCCGGAGCGACCTCCCACGCGGGTGCGTCCTTCGACTCCCACCGCTGCGGAGACACGACCGCCTTCAAACCGACCGGCTTCGCGGGATTGACGATGAGCTCGATCCGCTCGACCGCCTGACCCTGTGAGTTCTTCGCCGTCACCACAATCTCAGGTGAGCCGATATCGGTCAGCACGCCCGAAAGCGTTCCGTTCTTGAAGGTGACACCGGTAGGGAGGCTGCGGTCCGCGTTGGCATCGCTAGTGACCGTGTAGGTCGGAGCTGGATTCCCCGTGGCCCCCAAGCCCGTGAAGCTGAAGCGCTCGCCCGCAGTCACCGTGCGCGACAGGCTGACGTCCGACTCACCGTTGAACAGCGGAGCAGACAGCGGCAACGCCCTCCCAGCTGGCCCAACCGGATTGCTCGTCACCGTTGCAGACTCGCCGTTCGCCGAGCCGGTGACCGACACCGTGATCTGCGCG
>NZ_BMOI01000025.1 GCF_014646995.1 Curtobacterium luteum
CAGCTGTGTAGGGCTCATGCCCCGCGACGGCGGAGATGCGGTCCCCGCTGCCGCGCCCACGGACGCGTCTGATCGTCGGTGGTACGGGAGCAACTGTAGAACAAAAAGGAACAAAACGGAACAGAACCACCTAAAACGGGGGTGAACCGACCGTGGTCACCCCCGTAAAGGGGGTCCGTTCGGCCGTGAAGCGCACCATGTCGCCGGGGCGCGCTCCGTTCAAGGTGTATCTGCACCAAAGTGCAGTAACGTGTGCTCTTCCACCCGTTACCCACGGAGTCAATATGTCAACGCGCCTTGAGCAGCTCTTTGATGGCTATCCACCCATTCTTTCCGCGAGAGAACTCGCGGAAATATTGGGGCTGAACAACAAAACTGTTTACGAATATCTTCAAAACGGTGATCTCCCGGCGTACCATATCGGGTCGAAATGGATCATCGTGCGTGACGAAGTGCTGGAGCACATCCGGAGCACCTCGAACACGCCGGGTGAATCGGCTCCGCCGGGGCCGCGAGTGGTGGCAAAACATGACGTTGAATCAGTCCAATAGGTAGGCCGACCGTTTCGCTGGAGTGCGGGCGGAGGATAATCGAAGACAGCCTCCCTATGAATCTGCCTATGCTGGCGTGGTGTTGGCCTCTGAGGTTCTCCGGCTCTTTACGACGCCCGCGAATGTGCCCGTAATTTCGGGGCGCGGTTCGATCGCTCATCGCCGAACCGTGCTGCGGATCGACTACGCCACAGACGAGCACGGAGCGCGGAGGCTGCTCCCTGAGCCACTCGAGCTCACCGAGATCCCGCTCGCGAGCATCTATCTCACGCAGTACCACGGCATGTACGGCGACGAGCCCATCATTGAGGTGGCGCAAGCTATCGAGTGCCGGGCGCCTGGTGGGGCAGTCGGCGACTTCGTCGTCGTGGTTTACACCGACAGCATGCCGGCGCTGCTCGGAAACCGGGAGATGTACCTCCAGCCTGTGCTCCACGGCGTCGGCGTGATTCGCCACCAGCAGAGCGCCACTGAATTCAGCCTGCGTATCGGCGACAATGAGGTCATGTGGGGGAGTGCTGCGTATAAACACGATCCAGTACCACTTCCGGAAGCAGAGGCGTTCTTCGCTCGGCCGAAGTTCTACCTCAAAATACTCGGCAGCCCGCTGTTGGGGGAACCGGTTCGGCATCGCCTCTTCAGCTTGGAGCCCTCTTCAATCGCTTTAGCGGAAGCGTATAGAGCGCCCTCCCGACTTACATTTCGGGGGCACGTCATGGCGCCACTTGATGATCTGCCTATCGTGCAGATTCAAAGGTGCCAGTACGTAGAGGGGGAGTGGATGCCAGGCGGAGCGGAAGTCATTCACCGGTACAACTAGACAGCAAACGGCGGCCGGGAGAGATTCTCTCCCGGCCGCCGCTTGTTGTGTTGGTCGAGCCGACTAGGCCTGCGTCACAGGGCATGGGCGGCAGAGCTCGTCGCCCTGCCGCCCATGCCTCGATTGCGGTTAGTTGTGTCGACCGATGCGGCGCTTCCGCAGGTGGGTCCAGATCAGCAAGATCCCACCGATGAAGAACAGGACCAACGCCACTCCCATCGGCATAGCAACGTTCGCGCCAGTGAACGCGAGGGAGTCCGCCGCCGCTGTGGCGGTCGGCGTCGCGGTAGGCGATGCGACGGTCTGCGGCGAGACCTGGATCGTGAAGGTGTTCACGAAACCGTCCTGCCGGATCGTGATGACGTGCGGGCTTGCGTGATTGAACGTGATGGTCGCGTCATCTTGGCTCAGCGCCTTCACCGTGTCTGTGGCGATGCTGGACGTCACCGACACGCGCTGCAACGAGGTGACGGGATTGCCGTACTTGTCCACCTTCACGACGTCTACTTCAAGCGTCGAGCCCTGCTTGGCCGTGATCGTTGCGCCCGGCTTCTCCCCAGATGTAAGCCACTGCGTGACGGAACCGTCCGGCGCGACCTCCCACACGGGTTCGTCCTTCGACTCCCACCGCTGCGGAGACACGACCGCTTTCAAACCGATCGGCTTCGCGGGATTGACGATGAGCTCGATCCGCTCGACCGCCTGACCCTGCGAGTTCTTCGCCGTCACCACAATCTCAGGCGAGCCGATATCGGTCAGCACGCCCGAAAGCGTTCCGTTCTTGAAGGTGACACCGGTGGGGAGGCTGCGGTCCGCGTTGGCATCGCTAGTGACCGTGTAGGTCGGAGCTGGGTTCCCCGTGGCCCCAAAGCCCGTGAAGCTGAAGCGCTCGCCCGCAGTCACCGTGCGTGACAGGCTGACGTCCGACTGACCGTTGAACAGCGGAGCAGACAGCGGCAACGCCCTCCCAACTGGCCCAACCGGATTGCTCGTCACCGTTGCAGACTCGCCGTTCGCCGAGCCGGTGACCGACACCGTGATCTGCGCG
>NZ_BMOI01000026.1 GCF_014646995.1 Curtobacterium luteum
CCAACCGGCAGGGACCCCGACCATCACAGCCGGGAAGCCTGGTCCCTCAGGACCCAACAACGTGCACCAGCCACCCCGCTCCCCCACCAACCCGTTCCTGACCCGCAAGCAGGCCGTACTAGAGTCGGCAGACGCGCCGACGACTGCACTGTCAATGTTCCACCCATGAGCTACCGGCAACCACGTTCGGGTTGCATCGGCGCCTGGACCCACCCACCCCGAAGGATGAACTGAGCCAGATGCTCCTTAGAAAGGAGGTGATCCAGCCGCACCTTCCGGTACGGCTACCTTGTTACGACTTAGTCCTAATCACCGATCCCACCTTCGACGGCTCCTTCCACAAGGGTTAGGCCACCGGCTTCGGGTGTTACCGACTTTCATGACTTGACGGGCGGTGTGTACAAGGCCCGGGAACGTATTCACCGCAGCGTTGCTGATCTGCGATTACTAGCGACTCCGACTTCATGAGGTCGAGTTGCAGACCTCAATCCGAACTGAGACCGGCTTTTTGGGATTCGCTCCACCTTACGGTATCGCAGCCCTTTGTACCGGCCATTGTAGCATGCGTGAAGCCCAAGACATAAGGGGCATGATGATTTGACGTCATCCCCACCTTCCTCCGAGTTGACCCCGGCAGTCTCCTATGAGTCCCCGCCATAACGCGCTGGCAACATAGAACGAGGGTTGCGCTCGTTGCGGGACTTAACCCAACATCTCACGACACGAGCTGACGACAACCATGCACCACCTGTACACCGACCACAAGGGGGCGACCATCTCTGGCCGTTTCCGGTGTATGTCAAGCCTTGGTAAGGTTCTTCGCGTTGCATCGAATTAATCCGCATGCTCCGCCGCTTGTGCGGGCCCCCGTCAATTCCTTTGAGTTTTAGCCTTGCGGCCGTACTCCCCAGGCGGGGCGCTTAATGCGTTAGCTACGACACAGAAACCGTGGAAAGGTCCCTACATCTAGCGCCCAACGTTTACGGCGTGGACTACCAGGGTATCTAATCCTGTTCGCTCCCCACGCTTTCGCTCCTCAGCGTCAGTTACGGCCCAGAGATCTGCCTTCGCCATCGGTGTTCCTCCTGATATCTGCGCATTCCACCGCTACACCAGGAATTCCAATCTCCCCTACCGCACTCTAGTCTGCCCGTACCCACTGCAAGCCCGAGGTTGAGCCTCGGGATTTCACAGCAGACGCGACAAACCGCCTACGAGCTCTTTACGCCCAATAATTCCGGACAACGCTTGCACCCTACGTATTACCGCGGCTGCTGGCACGTAGTTAGCCGGTGCTTTTTCTGCAGGTACCGTCACTTTCGCTTCTTCCCTACTAAAAGAGGTTTACAACCCGAAGGCCGTCATCCCTCACGCGGCGTTGCTGCATCAGGCTTTCGCCCATTGTGCAATATTCCCCACTGCTGCCTCCCGTAGGAGTCTGGGCCGTGTCTCAGTCCCAGTG
Source organism: Curtobacterium luteum (assembly GCF_014646995.1). GTDB lineage: Bacteria > Actinomycetota > Actinomycetes > Actinomycetales > Microbacteriaceae > Curtobacterium > Curtobacterium luteum. Next base: position 1,463 of record NZ_BMOI01000026.1, read on the forward strand.
TGGCCGGTCACCCTCTCAGGCCGGCTACCCGTCGTCGCCTTGGTGAGCCATTACCTCACCAACAAGCTGATAGGCCGCGAGTCCATCCC
>NZ_BMOI01000027.1 GCF_014646995.1 Curtobacterium luteum
GGGGGGGCTACGGGCGGGGACGAGACTCTGCCCGTGCACGGCGCTCCTGCATCACACGGTCCAGGACCGTGAGCAGGTCGTGTGAGATGGCGCCGGGCCCCCAGGGGCCGTCGAACTTCACATGCACTCGGTCGACTTCCGTGATGGTGCACCAGTAGCCCTTCCCCCACAGCCGGGGGATGTAGCGTTCCTCGCCAGCAGCCCAGGTGTATGACGAGGAACTGCTCGCGAAGACATCTCGATCGGCTCGGTCATGGGGGAGCGGCGTGGAGTCGCTCATTGCGCGATCCGTCCCTGCTCGTGGCGGTGCCTCGCGAGGTGCGCTCCGCTTGGCTGTTGATCGAGGAGGGTCGACGGGTCATCGACCCAGCTCGTCAGCTCGTCGAGTGCTTCGTCGTCGTCCGCAGTGTCGTCGAGTGCTTCGTGGCGGCCCGGGAACGTCGGCGTGTCTGCACTGCGGGAGGGACGTTCCCCACGCAGGGCTTCGATGGGGAGCATGATCAACGCCAGCGCGGTCACGCCGAGGCAGATGCGTGCCGGCCACGACTGGACGAATGCGATGACCGTTGCGAGGGGCTGTGCGATGTGCCCGTGGACCGCGCCGATCACTTCGTTGAAGGTGACGGTTTCGGGGTCGGCGACCTTGTTGCCGTCACCCTTGAGGACAGCGGTGCCGTCGTGCACGGACTTGATGCGGTGCGTGTAGATCGACCCGTCTGGCCGTTGGACCGAGATGACGTGCCCGGGGGTGAAGTCCTGCTTGGTTACAGGTTCGATGAGGATGATGTCGCCGTACTGGTAGGTCGGGACCATTGATTTGCCGTCCACCACGACGAGCTTCGCGCCGCTGAGGAGCGCAATCGCTGTCGGTGTCAGCAGCGTCGCGACGATGAGTGCGACGACAAACCAGCGTGTATAGGAGAGGAAACGCATCTTCTGCCTTCGGGTGCAGCTGACCAAACGGGGCGGGGAGCGTGGTGCGACGCTCGCGGTGATGTGGGAACGGCACGCAGCGCCGACGATGAAGTCGGCGCCGCGTGCCGTGGGGAGGGTTAGGAGCGCGGGACGCCGGCCTGGATGGCGTCGACCTCGAGGGTGAACTTGAGCGTCTGGCCCTGGGCGGTGTTGTCCGTGGTCGAGGGCAGCCATGCGCGGAGCTGAATGACGGACGAGCCGTTCGCGACGATCTTGGAGGTGCTCGCGATGGTGTTGCCGCTGAAGTCGGAGATGCTCTGCGCGGTGGACCACGTCGAGCCACCGTCGGTGGATGCCTGCACGAAGACCTGCTTCGCGAAGGCGGTGCTGGCAGCCGTGGAGACGTCCGGGGTGAGCTTCGCGGTCCAGTCGATGTCGGCCGTGCCAACGTTGCGGACGTTGATGTTGAACGTCTGTGCCTTCGTGGCGACATCCGACGCCGCGACGGGGATGACGTTGGTGAAGTTCAGCGGCGTGGTCGAGGTGGCGTCGTCGGCGAGGTTGCCGAGGATGACGGTGCCGGCGGTGAGCTGGTTCGCGGC
>NZ_BMOI01000028.1 GCF_014646995.1 Curtobacterium luteum
TGTGCCTCCCGGGGTCTGGGGTGGTCGGTGGGTGGTGCGGTCTACTGCACGCGGGTGGGTTTCGCGAGGGCGGCGCGGGTGCCGCCGGTGAGGTGGACCAGGACCGGGACCTGCCGGCCCAGGGTGCGGTCCAGCACGCCGATGGCGTGGTCGACGGCGTCGAGGACGGTGACCGCGTCACCGCCGCGGCGGACGTTGACCCGGATCCGGGCCGCGCGCTGCCGCTTGACGAGGTACGTGTCGACCTTGGCGCCGACGACGTCGCGGACGCCGTGGAGTTCGTGGTCGATCACGTCCCGCACGAGCGCGACGTTGATCGTGACCTGGTCCTCGCCGGTACGTTCCCGGACGGCGACGCTGGTGCCGCCGCGGCCGCGGGTGAACACCCACGCCAACGCGAGCACGATCACCACGACACACACGCCGGCGACGATCCACAGCGACGCCGCCGGCACGCTCACGTTGCTCGGCAACGTCACGTACGGCTTCAGGGCGTCACGGACCGCGGGCAGCACGCCGGCGCCGATGGTCAGGCCGGCGATGACGGCGACCAGGCCGAGCACGAGCAGGATGATGCGGTTCAGGGTGCGGTTGCTCTTGGTCATGCCAGGGTTCCCTTCTCGTCCACGCGGACCTTGACCCGCTTGCCGAACCGGGCGTCGAGGCGGCCGAGGCGGTCCTCGACCGCGGAGCGGACCGCTGCCTGGTCGACGGGCACCCCGGACAGGGGCACGAGGCGGACCTCGGAGGACCGGCCGCGGGCGGAGGCCTTGGCGTGGTCCTCGGGCAGGCCGGCAGCGAGCGCGGCGGCGTTCGCGGCGGTCGAGGCGAGGATCGCGGTGTCGATGACCACGGCGCCGCGGTCGTGCTCGACCGCGGACCGGTGCTGCCGGCCGGGCCCCAGTGCCAGCACGACCAGCACGATCCCGAGGACCACCAGGACCACAGCGATCACCTCGGCGATCGTCACGAACGCGCCGTCGGGCCGCAGCGCCGCGTCCACGACGGTCTGCGGGTCCGCCACCAACGGCGCGGACCCCACCGCC
>NZ_BMOI01000029.1 GCF_014646995.1 Curtobacterium luteum
CCACGTGGGCGTTGCGGCGGACGGAGGGCAGGCGGTGGTGGTCGCGGACCAGGGACCGGGCCTCGCGCAGGCGGCGGGCGATGCCCCACTTCGTGACCAACGTCAACGACTCCCGCACGATGTTGCCGCTCATCTTCGACACCCCGTGCTCCCGCTCCGTGAACGTGATCGGCGTCTCCACCACGTGCAACCCCGCCTCCAGCGCACGCCAGCACAGGTCGACCTGGAAGCAGTACCCCTTCGACGCGATCCCGTCCAGGTCGATCCGCTCCAACGCGGTCCGGGTGAACACCCGGAACCCGCCCGTGGCATCCCGCACCGCGATCCCGAGCGCGAGACGGGTGTACAGGTTCCCGCCGCGGGAGAGCGCCTCCCGGTACCACGGCCAGTTCTCGACCTGCCCGCCCTTGACCCACCGGGACCCCAGGACGAGGTCGTTGCTGTCGGCGAGCTCGAGCATCCACGGCAGGTACTCGGGGTGGTGGGAGCCGTCGGCGTCCATCTCCACGAGCCGGTCGTACCCGTGCTCGAGCCCCCACGCGAACCCGGCCAGGTACGCCCCGCCCAGGCCGTCCTTCACGGTGCGGTGCAGCACGTGCACCCGGTCGGTCTCGGACGCGAGCTGCTCGGCGATGTCACCGGTGCCGTCGGGCGAGTTGTCGTCCACGACCAGCACGTGCACCCCGTCGTCCGTGGCCGCGAGGGTGCGCGCCACGATCGGACGGATGTTCTCCGCCTCGTCGTACGTCGGGATGATGACCAGGGACTCGTTCAT
>NZ_BMOI01000030.1 GCF_014646995.1 Curtobacterium luteum
GAACCACCACGGAACGGACGGTCAGAGCCACCACGGAACGGACGATCCCCGTCACGAGCCGGACGGTCAGAGCCACCCCGGAACGGACGATCACCGTCACGCTGGGGACGGCCGGCACCCCGAGGCCCGTCACCACGAGGCGGACGACCGCCCGCGGAGCGGTCGTCCCTCCACGCCGGTCGGTCACCACGCTGCGAGCCGTCCCGGAAGGAACGGTCACCCCCGCGGGCACCGCCATCGCGACGCTCGCCCTCGCGGCGTTCGAAGTCGCGCGGACCGGACGACCAGCGGCCGCCCTGGCCGCCGTCCCGACGAGGCCCACGGTCTCCGTCTCGACGCTGCCGGTCCGAGCGGCCTTCGCCATCCCGTCGCTGTTCGTCGTCGTTCGCCACCGTCGCTCCTCGTCTGCGCGCCCGGTCTCCCGAGCTGTCGTCCACTGTGTCGTTGTTGTTGGATGCCGTCCGCGAGCACGACACCGACCCAGTCCATCACGAACCGAGCCGGACGTCGAGGCGCGACGGCCGAAAACAGAAATGGCCACTGGCCGCCGCGAGAGACAGGTTTCCCTGCTCTCGACGGAGGGCCAGTGGCCACGTCTTCTTGCAAAATAAGTCCGGCGGCGTCCTACTCTCCCACAAGGTCCCCCTTGCAGTACCATCGGCGCTGAGAGGCTTAGCTTCCGGGTTC
>NZ_BMOI01000031.1 GCF_014646995.1 Curtobacterium luteum
CGACACAGCAAAGGAACTCATCATGCGCAAGAGCCTGAAGACCACGATCACCCTCGCCACGACCGGCGCGCTCGTCCTCGGTGGCGCCGCGTTCGGTGTCGGCGCCGCGAACGCGTCGACCCCGGCGGTCCACACCGTCTCCTCCAGCTCGTCGAAGATCCCGGCGCCGGTCGCGTCGGTGCCCGAGGTCCTCGGTGGCACCACGGCCGTGAAGCTCGACTCGGGCTTCACCGACGCGCTGACCGCGCTGAAGCTGACCCCGGGTGTGTCGGGCAACGCCAAGCTCGCCGACGGGTCGGTGTCGTTCCCGATCACGGCCGGTTCGGTGACGTACTGGAACCCGGAGGGCAACTACCGTCCGTACGTGCAGGGGCTGCTCAACCACGACGACTCGGGGCTGACGCTCAAGGCCGGTGACACGACGGTGACGCTGGAGAACTTCGTGGTGAACCCGGGTTCGTCCAAGCTCTACGGTGACGTGCTGGTCAACGGCAAGGTCGCGGTCGCGAACGCGTACCTGTTCGAGCTCTGGGGTGGCACGCTCAAGCCGCTGCAGCTCGAGGGTGACAACGCGGTCCTGACCGGCACCACGGTCCACATCTCCGAGGACGCTGCCGGCCTGCTGAACAAGACCTTCGGCACCGACGCCGTCAAGCG
>NZ_BMOI01000032.1 GCF_014646995.1 Curtobacterium luteum
GGGACTGCTGTCGGTTCGGTTGACTCCTGACCTGTGGGGACGTGGTCCTCGCTGGAAGGATGTCGATCATGGCCAAGCCTTATCCGGAGGAGTTCCGACGCGACGTGATCGCGGTCGCGCGACGGGGTGAGATCCCGTTGACGCAGGTCGCGAAGGACTTCGGGATCTCCGAGGGGACCGTGACGAACTGGCTGCGTCGAGCCGACATCGACGACGGGGTTCGGTCTGGGACCACGACGACCGAGAACGTCGAGCTGCGAGAGCTTCGGAAACGGAACCGGCTGCTAGAGCAGGAGAACGAGATCCTCCGCCGTGCCGCCGCGTATCTCTCCCAAGCGCACCTCCCAAAATGATGTATCCGCTGGTCCGTGAACTCGCCGCCGACCGGATCCCGGTCGCGGTGACCTGCCGGGTGCTGGGCTTCTCGAAGCAGGCGTACTACGCCTGGCGAAAGGACCCGGTGAGTCGTCGTGATTGGGAGAACGCGCACCTGACCAACGCCGCCGTCGATGCGCACCGTGACGACCCGACGTTCGGGTACCGGTTCATCGCCGACGACCTCG
>NZ_BMOI01000033.1 GCF_014646995.1 Curtobacterium luteum
TTCGTACTCGATGGGCGTCAACTTCCCGAGCCCGCGTTGCCGACGTTTCCGGTGGTAGGTGCCCTCGATCCAGTGCACGATCGCGAGGCGCAGCTGCTCCCGCGACGCCCACCGGCGCCGGTTGAGGACGTTCTTCTGCAGGAGCGCGAAGAAGGACTCCATCGCCGCGTTGTCCGCGCACGCGCCGACCCTGCCCATCGACCCCAGGAGCCCGGCGTCAGAGAGCGCCCGAACGAACCGTTTGGAACGAAATTGACTGCCCCTGTCCGAGTGGACGACCGTGCCGGACGGGTTCCGGCGCGAGATCGCCATTTGCAGCGCCGCAACCGCGAGGGAGGACCGCATCCGGGCGTCGATCGAGTAGCCGACGATGCGGCGGGAGCAGGCGTCCTTGACGGCGCAGAGATATAGCTTGCCCTCGGCCGTGTTGTGCTCGGTGATGTCGGTCAACCACAGCCGGTCCAGGTCCGGGGCGGTGAATGCCCGCCGGACCCGGTCATCGTGCACCGGCGGGCCCGCTTTCCGAGTCAGTCCCCGTTTCTTGGCATGCAATGACCAGAG